>CAWGRH010000018.1:0-37366 GCA_963824905.1 uncultured Alphaproteobacteria bacterium | reverse complement strand
GGTCGAGCCGGGCAATGACAGTGGTGGGGAGGCGCTTGAGCCCGCAATGCAGGTCGTCTGGATTCCGGGTTCGGTGCTGCGCACCGCCCCGGAATGACCAATCACAAATGAACAGTCATTTCGCCGGAACGACGGCCGCAGCCGGTTTCGGCAATTGCGCCGCCTTGGCGGCTTCCGCGAGCGCGGCGAGGCGCTTCGGGCCATCGCCGGTGCCAGGCTGGATGAGGCCGGCGGACATGATGAGCTTCGCCGCCGCCTCGACCGGAATGTCGAGCTCGATCACGGCGCTGCGCGCGACGTAAAAGAAGAAGCCGGTGGTCGGATTCGGCGTGCAGGGCATGAACACCGAGACGTGCTCGTCCTTGTTCGGCAGCACCGAGGTGATCTCCGAGCTCGGCGGCTGCGACATGAACACCAGCGACCACATGCCGGGGGATGGAAACTCGACGAGACCGACCTTACGGAAGCTCGAGCCGGACTGCGAGAACAGGGTCTCGAACACCTGCTTGAGGCCCTTGTAGATCGAGCGCACCAGCGGCATGCGATCGAGGATGCGCTCGCCGGCCTCTACCAGCGTGCGGCCGACGAGGTTCGCCGTGAGGAAGCCGAGAAGCGTGAGCGCGATCAACGCGATCACAAGTCCGGTGCCGGGAACACCCCGCAGGTAGCTTTCCGGCCGATAGGCGACCGGAATGAACGGGCGCACGAGGTTGTCCACCCAGTTGACGAACGACCACGTCAGCCAGATCGTGATGGCGACCGGCCCGGCAACAACGAGCCCGGTGAGGAAATAGTTGCGAATGCGGCTGCCGAAGCCGTGGTGATGCGCGGGCGGTTTATCGGACCCGCCGGGCGGGGATTGCGGCACGCCAGAGTTGTTCATCGAGGTCATGCCCTCAACTCTATGATTTCATGCATGCATGCGCCATGCCGGCCGCGGGCTCGGAGCCTACATTCCGACACCGGCGCGACCTTGCGCCGCTGCTTATTCGACCGTCACCGATTTCGCGAGGTTTCGTGGCTGATCGACATCGGTGCCCATGATAACGGCGGTGTGGTAGGCGATCAATTGCACCGGGATGGCGTAGACGAGCGGCGTCACCGTCGACGGCATTTCGGGCAATGTCAGCGTCACCAGCGACTGGACGGTCGCTTCCTTGGCGCCCTTGGGATCGGTGACGAGGATGATGCGGCCGCCGCGGGCGGCGACCTCCTGCATGTTCGACACGGTCTTGTCGAACACCCGGTCATGAGGTGCGATCACCACCACCGGCATGGTCTCGTCGATCAGCGCGATCGGCCCGTGCTTGAGCTCGCCGGCGGCATAGCCCTCGGCGTGGATGTAGGAGATTTCCTTGAGCTTGAGCGCGCCTTCGAGCGCGAGCGGATAGCTGGTGCCGCGGCCGAGATAGAGCACGTCGCGGCACTTGGCGAGATCGCGGGCGAGCTTTTCGATCTCCGGCTCGAGCGCGAGCGCCGCCGCCATGTGGCGCGGTATCCCGGTCAGCGCCTTGACGAGCTCCACCTCCTCGTCCGCGTCGATCACGCCGCGGGCGCGGCCGGCGGCGATGGCGAGACAGGCGAGCACGGTGAGCTGGCAGGTGAAGGCCTTGGTCGAGGCGACGCCGATCTCCGGACCCGCGAGCGTCGGCATCACCGCGTCGCTCTCGCGGGCGATGGTCGAGGTCGCGACGTTGACGATCGAGACGATGTGCTGCTTCTGCTCGCGCGCATAGCGCAGCGTCGCCAGCGTATCGGCGGTCTCGCCCGACTGGGAGACGAACAGCGCGAGATTGCCCGGCTTGAACGGCGCCTCGCGGTAGCGGAACTCAGAGGCGATGTCGATTTCGACCGGCAGCCGCGCGAAGCGCTCGAACCAGTATTTCCCGATCAGCCCTGCGTAGTACGCGGTGCCGCAGGCCGACATCGAGATCCGGTCGATCGTGCTGAAATCGAACGGCAGCTTGCCCGGCAGCTTGATCCGGTTGGTGGCGAAGTCGACGTAATGGGCGAGCGTGTGACCGACCACCTCGGGCTGCTCGTGGATCTCCTTCGCCATGAAGTGGCGGTGGTTGCCCTTGTCGACCAGGAACGCCGAGGCGCTGCTCCGGATCACCGGCCGCGTCACCACCTTGCCCGTGACGTCCTTGATGGCAGCGCCGCCGCGGCGTGAGCACGACGAAGTCGCCGTCCTCGAGATAGCTGATCTCGCTCGTGAACGGCGCGAGCGCGATGGCATCCGAGCCGAGATACATCTCGCCGTCGCCATAGCCGATGGCGAGCGGCGAGCCCTTGCGCGCTCCGATCAGCAGGTCTTCCTCGCCCGAGAACAGGAACGCGAGCGCGAAGGCGCCCTTGAGCCGCGGCAGCGCCATCGCGACCGCGGTGATCGGGCCGGCGCCTTTCGCCATCTCGTCGGTGACGAGATGAGCGACGACCTCGGTGTCGGTCTCGGTCAAGAACTTGGCGCCGCGGCTCTGCAACTCGGCGCGCAGCTCGGCGAAATTCTCGATGATGCCGTTGTGGACGACGGCGACGCGGTCGGTCGCGTGCGGATGGGCGTTGATCTCGTTCGGACGGCCGTGGGTCGCCCAGCGGGTGTGGCCGATGCCGATGGTGCCCGAGAGCGGCTCCTTGGAAAGCCTGACCTCGAGGTTGCGGAGCTTACCCTCGGCGCGGCGGCGGGCAAGGCTGCCGGCCTCGAGCGTCGCTACGCCCGCCGAATCGTAGCCGCGGTATTCCAGGCGCTTCAAAGCATCGACCATGCTCGTCGCGACCGGCGCCTGACCGAGGATTCCGATGATTCCGCACATGAAGCCAACCCCAGTTTAAACCCTGTCCGTCCGCGCCGGTCCCGGGCCGGCCTGCGCCGGACGACGACCTTCGCCGTGCCCCTTTGTGCGTTGTGAGACGCCTCCCCTTGTCCCCGAAGAACATGAAAAAACACTCAGAAATGCGCGACTTATTGCGTCGCTTCCGATCATCTTAGCGGATGGCGCGAGCGCCTGCCATGGCAGCCTTCTCATTTGCGGCCGGCCCCGACGAGGCTGCGCAGGCGCGCCGCCCAGCCCTCCTTGATGACCTGCCGGCCGCGGCCGAGCGCAAGCGCATCAGCCGGCACGTCGTCGGTGATGACCGATCCGCTGCCGATATAGGCGCCGTCGCCGATCTTCACCGGAGCGACAAGCGAGGAGTTCGTGCCGATGAAGGCGCGGCTGCCGATCTCGGTGCGGTGCTTGTGGGTGCCATCGTAATTGCAGGTGATGGTGCCGGCGCCGATGTTGGTGCCTTCGCCCACCGAGGCATCGCCGATATACGAAAGGTGGTTCGCTTTTGAGCCCGCACCGAGCCGCGCTTCCTTCACCTCGACGAAATTGCCGACATGGACATCGGCTTCGAGCCGTGCGCCGGGACGCAGCCGCGCATACGGCCCGACCTTGGCACCGCGGCCGACAACCGCGCCTTCGAGATGGGAGAACGAGCGGATCAGCGCGCCGTCCTCAACGGTGACGCCGGGACCGAACACCACATAGGGCTCGATGACGACGTCGCGCCCGAGCCTGGTGTCGGCGGAGAAGTAGACGGTCTCCGGCGCGGTCATGGCGACACCCGCCTCGTGGGCGGCTGCGCGCAGCCGGCGCTGCAGCACATCCTCCGCCTCGGCGAGCTGGGCCTGGGTATTGACGCCGCGCACCTCGTCCTCCTCGGTTTCGAGCGCCACCGTGGGCAGGCCCATCTTGCGGGCGATTTCGACCACATCGGTCAGATAGAACTCGCGCTTCGCGTTGTCATCCCCGATCCGTTCGAGAATTGCGAGCGCGCAATCGCCGCGCAGCGCCATCAGCCCGGCGTTACACAGACGGATGGCGCGCTCCTGCGCGCTCGCATCCTTCTCCTCGCGGATGGCGACGAGGGCGCCATCCGGTGCGACGATCAGGCGCCCGTAGCCGGTCGGATCGGCGGGACGAAAGCCGAGCGCCGCGACCGCCGCACCCTTCGCCAGCGCGCCGCGCAGCGCCTTGAGGGTCTCAGGCGTGATGAGGGGGGTATCGGCGAAGGCGACGAGGACATCGTCGACGCCCCGCGCCAGCGCCGCCTTGGCCGCGAGCACCGCATGGGCGGTGCCGCGCCGCTCTGCCTGCACGAACATCTCGGCGGACGGCAGCACGGCCTTCACGGCGCCGGCGACCGCGTCCTGCGCCGGGCCGATCACCACCGCCTGGGCGCCGCCGGCGGCGCCCGCCGCCGCGAGCACATGGGCGATCAGCGGCCGGCCACCGATCTCGTGCAGCACCTTGGGCCGCGACGCGCGCATGCGGGTACCTTCGCCAGCGGCAAGAACGATGGTGAGACAGGTGCGCATGCGATCCACCCCTCCCCGGCCGCAGCCGGCAGAATCACGTCATAACGCGATGCGGTGGGTCGGGGAAAGTGGCACGTGTCCCTCGCAATTTCGCAAGCCGCACAGGTGCAATAGCACCATGAGGTTGTTCTTCGGCTTCCCAAAAAGCTGTGGCCCGTAGCCCGCATGAGCGGAGCGATATGCGGGGCCGCCCCCGTGGCGACCGCCCTCCCCGGATGTCGCTCCGCTCATCCGGGCTACGAGAACTCACTCCGCCAGCGGCCGCATCAGCGCATAGAGCGCGGCCTGCCCCTCGAAGCCGATGCCGGGGCGGTCGGACAAGGGCAGGAAGCCGTCCTCCACCGTCGCATCATCCGCGAAACCGCCGAAGGCCCCGAACACCCCGGGATAGGATTCCGCGCCGCCGAGGCCGAAGCCGGCAGCAATGGCGAGCGACATCTGGTTACCACCGTGGGGAAACAGCTGCTCGCGGCTCCAGCCCCGGCCCTCCAGCATCGCAACGGTCTCGCCGTATTGCGCGATCCCGTAGGCCTGGGGCGGATCGACCTGGATGAAGTCGCGGCCCGCACGAAGGCCGCCGAAGCGCACGAGGTTCTCGACATCCTGCGTCGAATAGAGGTTCTCGCCGGTCGCGAGCGGCGCGTCATAGGCCGCGGCGATCTCCGCATAGAGCGCGTAGTCGAGCGGATGGCAGGGCTCCTCGAACCATTTGAGCCCGAACGGCCGCAACGCCTTGGCATAAGCGAGCGCCTCGTCGCGTGCGAACTTGCCGTTGGCGTCGACGGCGAGCCGCACCTCGTTCCCCAGCACCTTCAGCACCAATTCGATGCGCCGGCAGTCCTCATCGACGGGCAGCCCGCCGACCTTCATCTTGACCATGGTGTAGCCGGCATCGAGATGGCGGCGCATCTCGTCCTGGAGATCGGCGACGGTCTGCCCCGGCCGGTACCAGCCGCCGCCGACATAGCAGAATACTTTTTCCGGCACCCGGCCGCCGCTGTAGCGGTCGGCGAGCAGGCGGTGGAGCGGCACGCGTGCGATCTTCGCCACCGCGTCCCACACCGCGACCTCGATGGTGCCGATGGCGATCGAGCGCTCGGCATCGCCGCCGATCTTCTCGCGCCGGCACATCACCGCAAGCACGCGGGCGGGATCGATGTTGCCGTTGTCGTCGAGGAGCGAAGCCGGGTCGGCGCTCAGAATGCGCGGGATGAAGCGCTCGCGCATCTGGGCGCCGCAGGCATAGCGCCCCGTCGAGTTGAAGGCGAAGCCGGTGACCGATTTACCGTCGCGCACCACGTCGGTGAGGACGGCGACGATCGATGTCGTCATCTCCGTAAAGTCGAAGCTCGAATTGGTGAGGTCCGATTTGAGCGGGATCGCGGTTTCGCGGATGCCGAGGATGCGCATGCGGGCACTTGTAGCGCAACGCGGCGGTCGCGCGCCGAAGATTTTCCTGGCGAGCGACGACCCGTGCGATCCTATGAGACCTCGTCTTGATGTCCGGCGCGTAGGGTGGGCAAAGGCGCGCAGCGCCGTGCCCACGCGGTCGGAACGCGCGGTCCGCTCAGACGTGGGCACGCTTCGCTTTGCCCACCCTACGGCTCTGCGCTGGCCGCCCGCGATCCCCTGCCCAACCTCACTCCATCTTGATGTTGGCGTCGCGGATGACCTTGCCCCACTTCGCGATCTCGGCCTTGATCTGCGCGGAAAGCTCCTCCGGCGTGTTGGCGATTGGCTCGAGGCCGAGCGTTTCGAAGCGCTCCTTGATGTCGGGCAACGCGACGATCGCCTTGATCTCGCGGTAGAGCAGGTCGACGATCGGCCGCGGCGTTCCCGCCGGCACCAGCACCGCCTGCATGGTGTCGGCCTCCTGGTCGGGCAGCCCGGCCTCGGCGAGCGTCGGCACGTTGGGAAGCGCCGCCGCACGCTTTGCCGCGGCGACCGCGAGCGCGCGGATCTTGCCCTCGTTGATCAGCGGGATCGCCGGCGGTAGCGACGTGAACGCCATCGGCGTGTGATCGCCGGCGAGCGCCTGGATCGCCGGGCCGGCGCCGCTGAACGGCACATGGACGATGTCGAGCTTGAGCGTGAGCCGGAACAATTCGCCGGAGAGATGCGGCGTGGTGCCGGTGCCGGCGGAGGCGTAGGAAACCTTGCCCGGGTTTTTCCTGATGTAGTCGACGAGCTCCGCGACGGTCTTCGCCGGCACCATCGGATTGACAAGAAGAGCGTTCGGCGCGTCGCCAGCCACGGTGATCGGCTGGAAGTCCTTGAACGGATCGTAGGGAATTTTCGGGTAGAGGCTCGGATTGACGACGTAGCTCGAGGACGCGAACAGGATCGTGTAACCGTCGGCAGGCGCCCGCGCCGCCTGCCCCATGCCGTTGTTGCCGCCAGCGCCGACGATGTTGTCGATGTAGAACTGCTTGCCGAGCCGCTCGGAGAGCTTCTGCGCGATGAGCCGCGCCACCACGTCGGTCGGCCCGGCCGGCGCGAACGGCACGATGATGCGTACCGGCTTCTCGGGGTAGTTGCCGGCGTTCTGCGCCTGCACCGTGGCCGGAGCGGCCAGCACTGTCAGCGCCGCGGCGATGCCACCGACGACAGCCCAGCCAAATCGCGCATTCTTCATCATGTGTCTCCGGTTCAGTTTGCGTCATCGCTTCTCCCGCTTCGGGCGAGGGTGGCCGAGCCGATAGTGGAGGTCGGGGTGGGGTCCGCGAGCGCCCAAGCGAGCCTAACCAAGATCCCCACCCTGCCCTCCCCGAAGCGGGGAGGGAAAGGTAACTACTCGATCCTGATGTTTGCGGCACGCACCACTTTGTCCCACTTGGCGATCTCTTGTTTGATGCGGGCGCCGAACTCGGCCGGTGTCGAGGACGCCGGTTCGAAGCCGAGGGCGGAAAGGCGATCCCTCACGTCGGACGACGCCAGCGCAGCGATGGTGTCGCGGTTGATGCGCGCGACGATGTCGTCGGGCGTACCCACCGGCGCGAGGAGGCCATTGATGGTCACCGCCTCCTGGTCGGGGATGCCGGCCTCCGCCATGGTCGGCACGTCGGGGAGCGCGGGCGAGCGCTTCGCCGCCGTCACCGCGAGCCCGCGGAGGTTGCCTTCCTTGATATTGGCGATGGCCGGCGGCAGTGCCGTGAAGGCGATCGGAGTGTGGCCGGCGAGGGTCGAATTCACCGCAAGCGAGGCGCCGTTGAACGGCACGGTGACGAGATCGAGCCCGTATTGCAGCTTGAGAAGCTCGCCGGAGAGATGCGGCGTCGACCCCGTCGAGGGCTGCGCATAGCTGTACTTGCCGGGGCTCGACTTGATCAGCGCGATGAGCTCCTTCACGCTTTTCGCAGGCACGCTCGGGTGAACGAACAGGACGTTGGGCGAAGTGGCCGCAAGCGTCACCGGCACGAAATCCTTGATCGGATCGTAGCCGACGTTTTTGACATAAAGGCTCGGGTTCACCATGAAGCCGGTGCTCATCATGTAAAGCGTATAGCCGTCCGGCATGGCGCGCGCCGCGGTCACGGTGCCGGTGTTGCCGCCGGCGCCGGCGTGATTCTCGACATAGACCTGCTGGCCCCAGCGCTCGGAAAGCTTCTGCGCAATGAGGCGCGCGATCACGTCGGGCGGGCCGCCCGGCGCGAACGGCACGATGATGCGGACGGGATGATTGGGATAGTTTGCGTCCTGAGCCTGCGCGATCTGCCCCGCGACCGAAAGCAGCGCGATCGACAACAGGAACGCGCAACCGGCGGCGACACCGCGGACCATTCCATGCATGGCGTCCTCCTCGTCCGGACTGAGCGACGTCCGGTTCGGCCGCAATGCTATCACCGCGGCGTGCGGCTCGATACCGAGACGATGCGTCGCAACGCGGCGGTATCGGCAACACCGGGGATCGGCAGCGCGGGGCTGACGCACTCGAAACGAGGCGCTATAGGAAGGCGCTCGGCGCGCCCCTTCCCTGCCGGGCGCTTCTCATCGCTTCGAAAAAGGACGCCCCATGGCTCAGCGCAAGTTCACCCGCCAGGACCTTCGCGACGCGGCGGAGAAGTACAAGAACTGGGGCAAGTGGGGGCCGGAAGACGAGATCGGCACGCTCAACTACACGAGCGCAGAGGACATCATCGCCGCGGCGAAGCTCGTGAAGAAGGGCAAGGTGATCTCGCTCGCGCTCAACTTCGATCAGTTCGGTCCTCAGGGCGGCAAGACCAACTACCCGCCGATGGGGCGCATCAATCCGCTGCATCTCATGCTGCGCACCGGCACCGACGCCTATTCCGGCGTGCTCGACAAGCGCGGCATCCGCGCCTCCGACGACATCGTCGTGATGCCGCTGCAATCCGGCACCCAGTGGGACGGGCTCGGCCACATCTTCTACGAAAACTACATGTGGAACGGCTACGACTGTCGCGAGGTGACCACCGCCGGCGCGCAGAAGTGCGGCATCGAGAAGACCAAGAACAAGATGGTCGGCCGCGGTGTCTTCCTCGACGTGCCGCGCGCCCTTGGCAAGGAGGAGCTCGAGGACGGCTACGCCATCACCTCGACCGATCTCGACAAGACCGCGAAGGCGCAAGGCGTCACCATCAAGCGAGGCGATTTCGTCATCGTGCGCACCGGCCAGATGGAGCGCTGCCTGCGCGTCGGCAGCTGGGACGGTTATCCCGGCGGCGATGCGCCGGGCTTCTCGTTCGAGACGCTGGAATGGGTGCACAGAAGCGAGATCGCGGCGATCGCGAGCGACACCTGGGGCTGCGAGGTGCGCCCCAACGAGAGCGAAGCCGGCATCAACCAGCCCTGGCACTGGATCACCATCCCGATCATGGGCATCACCATGGGTGAAATCTTCAACGTCGCCGAGCTTGCGAAGGACTGCATGGACGACAAGACCTACGAGTTCATGTTCGTCGCCCCGGCGATACCCATCACCGGCGCGGTCGGCTCGCCGGTCAACCCGCTCGCGATCAAGTGAGCCGTCTCGTGCGCGATCGGCGCGTCGTCCCCTCCCCCGCTTGCGGGGGAGGGTCAGGGAGGGGGAACGCGGCCGGGCGGCACACGATGACGGCGCGATTCCGGCCCGCAGTTTCCAACATGCGTTCGACAAATCCACGCGGCAGCTTCCCCCTCCCCACCCTCCCCCGCCAAAGTCAGCAATCAGGCTTCTGTTGGTACCGAAGCGGCAGCCTACCCTACGACCGTCATCGCCGGGCTGTTCCCGGCGACCCGCTCCAGTGAGGCACGCCGTGCCACATCGATCGGGGTGGCCGGGACGAGCCCGGCCATGACGTGCCGGTGCCATCTGAATTCCGGTAACCCCCAATTCCCGGAGCCCCCATGGACCTCACCATCAATCCACTCATCGCACTCGGCGTCGCCGCCTCGACCGCCATCACCGACGCGGCTTACGTGTTCTTCACCTCGGCGGTGCTCCATCGCCACCGGTTTCGCGCCGCGAATTGGAGCGCGACCTGGTATCTGCTCTCCGCCTTTGCGGTGATCAGCTACACCTCCAACCCGATCTACGTCGCGTTTGCGGGGTTGGGCTCGTGGGTCGGCGCCTTCGCCTCGGTCACTTTCATGCACCGCCGGGAGAATGCCGTGCGACACGACCCGCCCTGACCTCGCCCCGCGCGGGCACACCCCTCTCGACGAAGCTCAAGGACCCCACATGCTTGGACATAACCGAAGAAAGATGCTCGGCGCCGAATGCGTCGCCGACATGCTCCGGGACTACGGCGTCACCCACGTGTTTCACGTGCCCGCCGTGCTGCGCCGCAGCTTCGTCGAGATGGAGCGCCGCTCCGACATCAAGCGCCTTCATGTCCACGGCGAGAAGTCCGCCGCCTACATGGCCGACGGTTACGCGCGCGCGACCGGCAAGCCCGGCATCTGTATGGCCCAGGTGATCGGCGCGCTCAATCTCGCGGCCGGCCTGCGCGATGCCTGGCTCGCCCATTCTCCGGTCATCGCCATGACCGGCGGGCGCGAGCCGCGCACCAAGTTTCGCAAGGTCTATCAGGAGATCGACGACATGCCGGCATTCGAGCCGGTGACCAAGTTCAACGCCACCGTCGATGACGTCGGGCGCTTCCCCGACATGCTGCGCCAGGCGTTCCGCGTCGCCGTCTCCGGCACGCCGGGCCCGGTGCATCTCCAGTTCCGCGGCAACGAGGGCCAGGTCGACGCCGAGGAGGCGGAGATGGAGCCCTTGTGCGAGCCGCAGTTCTCACACGTGCCGCCGTTCCGTCCGGAGCCGGACCAGGCGAGCGTGCTCGCAGCACTCGCGCATCTTCAAGGAGCCGAGCGGCCGGTAATCGTCGCAGGTGGCGGCGTGCGGGCGTCGGGGGCGCAGGCCGAGGTGGTCGCGCTCGCCGAGGCGCTGCAGATTCCGGTCGCGACGTCGCTCAACGGCAAGGACACCATTCCCGGCAATCATCCGCTCTGCGTCGGTGTCGTCGGCACCTATTCCCGAGAGAGCGCGAACCGCATCGTCAACCGCGCCGACCTCGTGTTCTTCATCGGCAGCGAGACCGGCGGCATGACCACCCATTTCTGGGCGGTGCCGCCGATCGGCACGCCGACGATCGAGATCGACATCGACCCGGAGGCGCTCGGCCGCAACTATCCGCTTCTCACCGCAGTCAACGGCGACGTGAAGGTCACGCTCGCCCGCATGATCGCCACCGCGGACCGTGCGAGTGCCGGCAAGCGCAAGCCATGGATCGCGGAGGCTGCGAAAATCTGCGCCGACTGGCGCGAGAAGTACGCCGCGGCGTTGACCTCCGACGCGGTGCCGATCCGCCCCGAGCGCATCTGCCACGAGCTGTCGCTGCACGTGCCGGACGATGCCATCGTCGTCGTCGACACCGGCCACGCCGGCATGTGGATGGGCGGCATGTACGATCTCAAGAGCCCGCGCCAGAGCTATATGCGCAGTGCCGGGCATCTCGGCTGGGCGTTCCCGGCCGGCCTCGGCGCGAAATGCGGCGCTCCGGAGCGGCCGGTGGTGACCTTCACCGGCGACGCCGGCTTCTGGTATCACATCGGCGAGCTCGAGACGGCGGTGCGCTGGAAGATCAACGCGGTGACCGTCGTCAACAACAACGGCGGCGGTAACCAGTCGAAGCGCGGCTTCGACCGCGTTTACGGCGGCACCCAGACCGACGGCGGCCGCTCGCTGTGGACTTTCAACAAGATGAACTTCGCCCGCATCGCCGAGGACATGGGCGCGCTCGGCATCCGCGTCGAGCACGCCTCGGGCTTCCCCGCAGCGCTCGCACAGGCGCTCGCCGCCGACCGGCCGGCAGTGATCGACGTCGTGACCGACATCGACGCGCTGGCGCCGACCGCGGTGGCGTGAGCTGTAGAGAAATCCGTCATGGCCGGGTTGACCCGGCCATCCCGCTTAACGAGGCACGACCGTGCCATGATATCGGGATCGCCGGGTCAAGCCCGGCGATGACGGCGGGTGGGTCCATCTCTTCGGAAAATGCGCTAGTTTTCTTGCGCAATCTCCGAACCACGAAGGCGCACATCGCATGGAAATTTCCCTCAAAGGCCACAAGGCGCTGGTGACCGGCGGGAGCCTCGGCCTCGGGCTCGCGATCGCCAAGGAGTTCGCGGCCTCGGGCGCCGACGTCGCCATCATGGCGCGTCGCAAGGGACCGCTCGACGACGCGGTGGCTGCGATCGGCGCCAAGCCCGGACAGCGGGTGCTGCCGGTGGTGTGCGACGTCGCCAGCGCCCACGACATCGCCCGCGGCTTTGCCGAGGTCACCGCGGCGCTCGGCCCGGTCGATATTCTCGTCAACAACGCGGGCATGTCGAACGCCAAGCCATTCGAGGAGGTGACCGACGCGCAGTGGCAGGAGGACCTCGACCTCAAGCTGTTCGCCGCGATCCGCCTTGCCCGGCTCGCCTGGCCGCACATGAAGAAGCAGCGCTTCGGGCGCATCATCAATGTGCTCAACATCGGCGCCAAGGCGCCGCGCGCCGCGAGTGCGCCGACCTCGGTGTCGCGCGCCGCCGGCCTCGCGCTCACCAAGGTGCTCGCCGGCGAAGGCGCGCCGCACGGCATCCTCGTCAATGCGATGCTGGTCGGGCTGATCGAGAGCGACCAGTGGGTGCGCCGCGCCGAGGCGATGAACCGCCCGCTCGCCGATGTCCTCGCCGACATGGGCAAGGAGATCCCGCTCGGCCGCGTCGGCACCGCGCAGGAATTCGCGAACCTCGCCTGCTTCCTCGCCTCCGACGCCGCCGCCTACATCACCGGCACGGCGATCAACGTCGACGGGGGGCGGTCACCGGTGGTGTAGCGGGGCGCGGCTATTGCACGCGCAGTACCTGCGGCATCGTCACATCAAGGCTCTTCTCGACGAGCGATCGCAATCCATCCCGCACCGCCGGACCCGGCATCGTGCCCGGCTGCGGAAAGGTGAAATTGGTGTAGAGCTGGCGGAACGGGCCGTGAATGGCGGAGAAATGGTTCTCGTCGAAGGTCGCGCGTTGTTGGCCCAGCATGGCCATCGTCTGACCGTCATAAACTCTGATGACGTACAACGCGAACAGGTAGTCCGTCGCCATGATGGACCGCCGGTCTCGAGGAACTCCGAGGCCGTAAAGTGATTGATTGCTCGTGCCGTATCCGCTGCTGCCTTTGAGCACGACGACGTAGTGATCGCATTTCGTGGATGACGTCACGCGGCGGATGATTTCGGTGAACTCGGCGTCGAGGTTGTAGAAAAGCCCGTGATCCTGCTCGAGCGTCGCGAACGCGCCCTTCGGATAGCTGATGGGTCGAACCGACCAGCTCTTGCTCAGGTACGCACTGATCTTGCTGACCACGAGATTGTCGATCTGCCAGGAGTTGACGGGCACCTTGTTCAACTCGTTGCCGAACACGGTGAAACCGATCTTCTGCAGGTTGATCGAATCGCCGATCGCCGAGAGAACGCCGATGCACTTGCCATTGTCGGCGGCAGCGGGCTTGGCCGGCGGCGCGACCGCTTTCGGTTTCGCTGGCTGCTGGGCGAGCGCCGTGCCGCACGCGATGAACGTCGAGAAAAGAACCGGCACCGCACAGCGCACCGCCGGCGAAATCGGCAACAAAACGAAATCGCATTATCGGCTTCCACAGAATGGCAGGAATTCATCCCCCGCCAAAACCTATGGTTGCTTTGTGACCAATATGCGACTTCGCTACCCGATCTCGAATTCCGGCAGCACCCAGCGCTCCTGCGCGGCGGCCGCCTGCCATTCGCCCCAGGCCGGCAGCGCCATCACCGCGTCCATGTAGGCGCGCGCGACCGGCCCGACCGCGACCGCATAGGTGTGCAGCCGCGACACCACCGGCGCGAACATCGCATCCGCCGCTCCGAACGCACCGAACAGGAACGGGCCACGGTAGCTGGTGCGGCAGTCGGTCCAGATTTCGTCGATGCGCGCGACGTTGGCGAGCACGTCCGGGGAAAGCTCGATCGCGCCCGGCTCGCGGCGCATGTTCATCGGGCAAGCACGGCGCAAGGGGAGAAATCCGCCATGCATCTCGTTCGCGACCGCGCGGGCGTGTGCGCGCGCCTCGCGTTGTTGCGGCCACAAGCCGGCGCCCGGAAATTTCTCCGCCGCGTATTCGATGATCGCGAGCGATTCCCACACATGAACCGCACCGTCGATCAGCACCGGCACCTTTCCGGACGGCGAGTGCTCGAGGATCTTCTCGCGCGCACCGGGGATGTAGATCGGCAGCACCGTCTCCTCGAAGGGAATGCCGGCGACCTTGAGCGCGAGCCATGGCCGGAACGACCACGACGAATAGTTCTTGTTGCCGAGAATGAGTCGGAGGGCCATCGGTCGAGCCTCGCGCTACGTCTTGGGCTTCGCGGCCGTCTCGATCGGACCGCCGGCGCTGCGCCAGGCGCCGAAGCCGCCGCCGATATGGGCGACCGGCTTGAGCCCCATCCGCTGCGCTGTTTGCGTCGCGAGCGCCGAGCGGGAGCCGGCTGCGCAGAAGAACACGAACTTGCCGTCGCCGGCGAATACCGGCTTGTGGTATTTGCTCGCGGGGTCGAGCCAGAACTCCAGCATGCCGCGCGGACAATGGAAAGCGCCGGGCACCCTGCCCTCGCGGTCGAGCTCGCGGATGTCGCGCAGGTCGACGAAGGTGACGCCGGGGCTGCCGTGGAGCTTGATCGCTTCCGCCGCCGGCAACGTCTCGATCTCGCGCTCCGCCGCGGCTACCATGTCTTCGACGTGCTGCGTGATGTTCTGCGCCATGCATCACTCCCGTTGCACCGCAATGTGGCAGAGGAGCAGGCGCGGTCAAGCCCGGGATCAAGCCCCGTGTTGCGCATCGCGCCCGCGCGCGGCAGCATTGCGGCGGCCCGCGTAGCCCGGGATTCGATTCGCCGGAGACCGCCGATGCACATCCTGCCTCCGCTCGACGTCGCCGCGCTCGCGTACTTCCTCTTAGCCTGGGGCGGCTATGCGATCGCGGTCGAATGGGGTCCGGGCAGCGGCACCGGGCTCAATGCCCGCATGCACGATTACCGCGATATCTGGATGCGCCGCGCGCTCGGCCGCGAGTTGCGCATGTTCGATGCCCAGATCATGGCGGCGCTGCAGAACGGCACCGCATTCTTCGCCTCGACCTCGCTGATCGCGATCGGTGGCGGTCTCACCATGCTTCGCGCGACCAACGAAATCCACGTTGTGATCGAGAATCTGCAGGTCGGCGAGCCGCCGACCTCGGCGCAGTGGGAGATCAAGGCGGCGGGCCTGATCCTCATCCTGGTCTATGCGTTCTTCAAGTTCGCCTGGGCGTATCGGCTCTACAACTACGTCGCCATCATGCTCGGCGCGATGCCGCCGGCAAGCGAGCGCACCACGAAGGAAGCCGAATGCCACGTGCTGCGCACGACCAGGCTTTTTGAATCCGCGGGGAGGCACTTCAATCGCGGCCAGCGCGCGTTCTTCTTCGCGCTCGGCTACCTCGGCTGGCTGGTCGGCCCGTGGCCGCTCTTCATCTCGACCACCGCCATCGTCGTCGTGCTGTGGCGGCGCCAGTTCGCGTCCGGCGCCCAGCGTGCGCTCACGGCGGAAGTGGCGGAGAAGGCGCCAGCCGGGGTGCCGGGAGCAGCGCCGACGACTTCCCCGTGAGGCGATAGGCGATGAGCCCGATCCATTCGTGAAGCGCAGTGTCGGTCTGGCGCAATCCCGCCGAGAGGCTGCCGACGAGGCTGCCGAGGTCCTGCCAACCGTTGGTCTTGTAGTCGACCGGATAGGCTTCGACCGGAAATCCGGCCTCGCGGAAGGCGCCGATCGCGCGTGGCATGTGCATCGCGGAGGTGACGAGGAGCCAGCGCTCGCCCGGCTTCGGCGCGACGAGCGCCTTCGAATAAACGGCGTTCTCCGCGGTGTTGCGGGAGCGGCTCTCGAGGGTGATCCGATCCGGAGGAACGCCGAGCTTTTCGAACAGCGCGGGGATCACGGCTGCCTCGCTGCCGTGCTTCGTGAACAGGCCGGGATCGCCGCCGCTGTAAACGATCTTCGCGTCGGGGAATTTTCGCGCGAGCTCGGGGACGACGAGAATGCGTTCCGCCGCGTCGGTGAGGCCGACCTCGCCCCGGGTCGCCAACCGGTATGCACTGACCGCGCCGCCGAGCACGATGATCCCGGCGGGCGGCGGTCCGGCCTCCTCCCAGCGCGGAAACCGGTTCTCGAGCGCGATGGTGAGCGCGCGGCCGACCGGCAGAAAGCCGATCAGCGCAATCAGCACCAGCGCGGCGGCCGCAAGCCGCCAGCCCCAGCGCGCATAGCGGGTGCGCGTGAGGATGAGGCCGACAATGCCGGCCAGAATGACGACGTTCGACGGCTCCTCGAAGAACGCCAGCAGCTTGGAGACGACGAAGAACATCGCTCAGCCGTAGTCGCACACAGCGGCAGCCGCCCTCATTCGAGGCTGCGCCGCCAGTCCTGGTAACGCGCCTTGGCCTCGTCGTTGGGCGGATAGAGGCCGGGCAGCTTCACGCCCTTCTCGACCTCGGTGAACACCCAGCTCTCGTAGAGCTCGTGCTCGGCCCCTTCGTGCGCGACGAACTCGAGGAGGTCCTTGGGGATCACCACCGCGCCGTCATCGTCGACCACGATCCAGTCCTCCGGAAACACGGCGACGCCGCCGCAGCCGATCGGCTCGTTCCAGCCGACGAAAGTGAGCCCGTTGACGGAGGCCGGCGCCGCAACGCCCGCGCACCACACCGGCAGCCCGCTCGCGAGCACGCCCACTTTGTCCCGCATCGCCCCGTCGGTGACGAGCGCGGTGACGTTGCGCTTCTTCATGCGGGCACAGAGGATGTCGCCGAAGATGCCGGCGCCGGGAACGCCCATGGCATCGGCGACCACGATGACGCCCTCCGGCATGGCTTCGATGGCGCCGCGGGTCGAGATCGGCTTCGACCAGCTTTCCGGCGTCGCGAGATCCTCGCGCGCCGGCACGAAGCGCAGCGTGAAGGCGGGCCCGATCAGCCGCTCGCCGCCCGGCACCAGCGGCTTGGGTCCGTTCATCCAGCAGCGCCGGATGCCCTTCTTGAGCAGCATGGTGGTGATGGTGGCGGTCGTGACCTTGCGCAGGACGTCGAACACGGCGGAATTCATCGCTGACCTCGTTCATTGGAGCCGGCCCGGAATGGCCGCCGGGATAGCAGGTGCCGCCGGTTTCGAGAAGCGGGGGCGCGGGCCGTTCGGTAAACCCGAGAATGCCTGAAATCTATTCGACGATGTCGTTCTTGAGGAGCCCGCCAGGCGGCATCTCGAAGGAGGCCCGTCAACCTGACGCGTCGCCTGCCGTCAGTGCATCCGTGGGTCGGCGCCGGTGGCAACCGGCTGACGGGATGGAATTCGGCGCCCCGCGCTTGGCTACCTGATGTTGAAGCGTATGGGCACGACAAAGGACAGGGCGCGGTCCGGGGTGTTGCCGGGAGGCTTCGGCATCGGCTGCGACCGCGCCAGCATATCCAGCGTCTCCTGGTCGAGCGCAGGCGATCCCGAGCTCTGCACGATCGAGCTGCGCAGCAGGTGCCCGTCGTGATCGATGGTGAAGGCGACCGTCGCGATGCCCTGCTCATGATGCGCACGAGCCGCAGCCGGATAGCGCTTGAAGCGTTCAAGATGGGCGGCGAGCGCGCTCTGCCAACGGATCATTGCGGCAGGTGTTTGAACCTCGGCGCCCGGCGTGGGGGGCGCCGAGGTGGATGGCGGCAGCTCGACGGATGGAGTCGCAGTCGCCTCGCGCTGCTCGACCGGCGGCTGCGGCTTGGGCGGCTCGGGAGTGGGCAGCGCGACCTCCGCCTCCTCTTCGGGTGGCTTGGTTTCCTCCTTGGGTGGCGGCGTCGCCTCCGTCTCCATCTCGGGCGGCCCGGGCGCGAGATCGCTCGGCGGCGCGGTCGCGGCCGCCGGTGCCTCGGGAAGCTCGAGCATGACGACGGGCGCGCCGGCCTCGAAATCCGACGACTGCCGCGATCGCACGAAGCTCAGCGCGGCCATGGCGTGGAAGCCGGCCACCACGATGAAACACGCGGCCCAGCGCGCGGTCTCGGCGCGATCAAGACCGAAGAGACCGCCGATGACGCCGATACCGCGCCCCGCCGCCTGCGATGCGGAGCCCATGGGATCTACTCCGCAGCCGGCGCCGCCGCCGGATAACGGTGCACGAGCTCACGGCTCACCAGCGTCATGATCTCGACGCTGGTGTCGGCGTAGAGCGCCCGATACTGCGCGATGGAGCGCGAGAACATGTTGTAGATCACCACCGCGGGAATTGCCGCGGCGAGTCCGAAGGCGGTGGCGAGCAACGCTTCGGCGATGCCCGGCGCCACCACCGCGAGATTCGTGGTGTGCAGCTTCGAGATGCCGATGAAGCTGTTCATGATGCCCCACACCGTGCCGAACAGGCCGACGAAGGGCGCCGTCGCGCCGATGGTAGCGAGGACGCTGGTGCCCCGCAGCATCCGTCGGCCGACGCTCGCCTCGACGCGTTCGAACCGCGCCGCGATACGTTCCTTGAGGCCATCGACATCGCGCCGGTCGGGCGAGCGGCGCAGCTCGCTCTCGACCGCAGAAATCAGGAGCGCGACCTGCGGGCTCGCCTGGCTCGCGGGTTGCGCGGCCTCGCCGAGCGTGCGCGTCGTCTCCAGCACGTCGTGGGCGCGCGCGAGCCTGCGGCGAGCGATGGCGAGCGCCACGGTCTTGACGAGCCAGATGGTCCAGGTCAGCACCGAGGCGAAGACAAGGCCGATCATCACCGCCTTCACGATGATGTCGGCGGACATGAACATGCCCCACGGCGTGAGATCGCGCGGCAGCAGCGCCGGCACGATGTCGACCGGCGGCGGCACGGCGGGCTGCGCTTGCAGCGGAGTGTCGCTAAGGGGTGGCGCGGGCGATGGTGCGCTGTCGGGTACGGGCGTCGATGTCGAGGCCGATGGCGCCGGCTCACCGACACCCTGCGCCCGGGCATGAGTGATCGGACCCAGCAAGACGCAGCAGAACAGCGCAGCAACACATGCACGCATCATGCTGCCGGGAAACAGGACGCGGTGCGCCTGTTGGAGCTTCGAAGATCGCTTACACATTCCGCTCATCACCTATGCATTCCAATTTTTGACGCCCCCTGTTTGTTGGCGGCTTCAGACCGCCGCCAGGTCCGCATTCCAAACGCGCGCCAGCGAACAAAGCTTGTGGATCACGTCGGCTGAATGGCTTGCGTTAACGGTCGGCGCGCTAGAACCAGCCCGGATGCCAATCCACTCCCACCTTGAATGTCGAGAGATGAGAATTGACGGTCGCCCCGACGACGCCGAGCGGCACGAAGCTGCTGCCGAAATCGAGGTAATTGTATTCGACCTTGGCCGACCAGCCCGGATAGAACATCCATTCCGCGCCACCACCGGCGACGTAACCCGAGCGGGTCAGATTGGCGGAGCCGCCGGCGAACGGTCCGGTGACCGCGAGGCTGTAGTCAACGTTCATCCACGCGCCGCCGCCCTTGGCGTACAGCGTGTAGTTGCCGATGACATATCCCAAGCGGCCGGCGGCGGTGCCGTACCAATTCTGGTTACTGTTGAAGATGCCGCTGGCGGTGGTGGCCGCCGCCGTCGTCGTTATGAAATTGTAGTTGCCGCTCGCCGCGGACCAGGACATGTCGGCCTCTGCGCCGACGAGAAAGCTCGGGGAGAACTGATAGTTGTAGCCGGCCTGCACGCCGCCGAGAAAGCCACTCGGATTTGTCGAGTAGGTCACCGGCGTTCCGACCGCCGGGTTGCTCGCATCTTCTCCGCCGAACGCGCCGCCGGCATGTCCGCCGATGTAAACGCCGGTCCAGTTGGTCACGGGCACGTAGCGTTGCGGCACGGCCTGCAGATCAGCCGCGGCTGCCGATGCGCTCAGCGCCGCCATGAATACCGCGAAAGCCGCCCATTTCGTCTTCATACTGCGAGACATCGACGGTCTCCTTTGTTTTCCAAATTGACGCCCATTGCGTTGATTTCCGAACACCATGCGCCGGCGATCAGAACTTGTAGCTCAGGCCGACGCGGCCCGAGGACAGGTTCAGGCTGCTCCACGTGACGTTCGTCGCCGGAGTCGTAATGCCGGGCACGAACCCGCTCCCCGACGCGCCGCCGAGGCTGTACCAAAGGTACTCGGCGCGGACGATCCAGTTGTTGCTCCAAGGCGCCCATTCCATGCCGCCGCCGAGGACCACACCCGCGCTCGTGTTGCTGAACGAGGTCGTCGCACAAGCCGGGCAGCCGGAGATGAAGATGTCGGTCGAGGAGAAACTGGTCCGCCCCCAGGCGCCACCGGCGGTCATATAAAGAAGCGTGTTGGGCGTCCACGCATAGCCGATACGTCCGCGCACAGTTGCGATCGAGTCGAGATGCGTCGCCCAATTGATGCCGCCGCCCGGAGCCCCCACGCCGGCGAACGTGCTCTGCGCGTTCGCGTACGCGTTGAGACTGGCCCCGCTGAAATCGGCCTCGACGCCGATCACCAGGGCGGGAGCCCACTGGTAATTGCACCCGGCATGACCGCCGCCGATGACGGTATCGCCGGTGGCCGTGGTGTTGACGGTGTCTTGCGCGCCGAGCAGCGGAATGGGCAACTGAGATGAGTTGAGGACGCCCTGATTGGCGAATCCGCCGCCTATGTCGCCGCCAATGTAGCAGCCGGTCCAGGTATAAACCGGGATGGGCACCTTGAAGCTCGGAGCGAGATCGGCCGCCATGAGGGGCGTCGCCAGCACGCTGAGAGCGATGCCAGATAAAAGAAGGTTTCTCATTTTCGTTCCCCCCTCAGTAGCCGATGAGGTAGTTGAGAGCGACGCGCGCGATGTTGTCGCGCTCGCGTATCGTGCTCGTCAGCGTGCTGGTGTTGCCCGGGTAGCTGTACGAGATGGTGTTGCTGAAGCGGCCGAACTCGACGTAGAGGTACTCGCCCCGCAGCGTCCATGCCGGTGCAAACCTCCACTCGGCACCAGCACCCAACGCAAAGCCGGCCGACGTGTTGGAGCTTTGGTGGGCCGTGCCGCCTTGCGTGCTGCACGCCGGCGTCCAATCCGGGCATGCGGCCGCTACTCCGATCTTGTTCTCGCCGTAAGCGAGGCCGCCCGTGCCGTAGAACATCAGGCCCGGAAACCAGAGATAGCCGACCCGCCCACGCAGGGTGCCGAGCCAGTCGAGCTCGCGCGTGTACGTGGTGGTGACCGGAAGAATCGGCGGCGCGCCGAGGAAAGCGAAGGCGTTGCTGCCCTTCGCATTGGTCCCCTGGAAGTCCGCCTCGATGCCGACCACCCACGTCGGCGCGACCTGCCAGTTGTAGCCGACCTGGCCGCCCCCGATGACGCCGGTCTCGTTCAGGTTGACGATGCCGGGTATGCCACCGTTGAGCAGAGCCGTTCCGAAACCGCCGGTGCCGCTATCGGTCCCGAGGTTGGTAACGGCATCCGTCGACCCGGCCCATCCGACGTTGCCGCCGACATAGAAGCCCGTCCAGCTCAGCACGGGAGGGGCCATGGGGAGAGGAGCAAGATCGGCCGCGAAGGCGGAGGTGGCCAGCGCGCCCAGTGCCAATCCGGCAAGAAGAAGCTTTCTCATTTGAGTCACCTTTCCGAGAGCGCACATCAGAGTTGCTGGGACAGGCCGGCGTAGTAGCCGCGCCGTGGACCAAATTGCGGCGCGAACACGCCGATGCCGCTACCGCTCGCGGATGTTCGTAGATTCGGTCGAAGATGTTGACGACGTCGAAGCGACCTTCGATCGGCTTGTCGAACAGACCATGCGCCCAGATTTCGCGTTTGAGGCCGAAATTGAACACCGTGTATGCGGGAACATGGTCGGTATTGAAGTCGCCTGCCCGCAGACCGCTGCCGTAAATCATGTTCAGGCTCGCGCGGGTGCCGTCCGAGAACAGGTAGGACAAACCGGCGTTGGCGCTCAGCAGCTGCGAGTGGTCGGTGTTGATCCAGTGGGTGGCGAGGTAGTGCGAGCTCATCGGGCGCGAACAGGCTCTGGTTGGAGACGACGGTATTCGCGGTCTCGCGACCCCAGGAGAAATTGCCGTAGGCGGTGAATGGGCCTTGGACGAATTTCGCCTTCCATTCGACGCCCCACACCTCGGCCTTGTCGTAGTTGAACGCGGTGAGGATGTAGGCGGCGCCGAACTGCCCGTCGTCGAGGAGGTCCTTCGCCCGCTTGTAGTAGCCGTCCATGCCGACCTCGAGGCTCGGACAGTTGAGTGCCGGCACCAAGGCCAACGGCTCCTTGCTCAGGACTGCGCCTGACGCGGTCGCAGGACACGCGGGCAACAGCTGCTGGACGATGCCGGCATCGACCACTTGCGAGCGCTCCGGCAGGATCGGGTTCTGTGCGTTCGACGGCGGCGCGCCCGTCGTGCCCTCGTACAGCGCCACGTTCGCCTGCGCTTCGAGGGTCAGGAGCGGCGGCGTAAAGTACTGCGCATAACCCCAGTGCAGTGTGGTGCCCGGCATGGGCGTGTAGACGAAATTGGCGCGCGGGCTGAGCTGGTGCTTGTCGACGTATTGCCACATCTGGTCGAAGCGCGCGCCCCAGTTGAGCGTCAGGTTCCGCGTGATCCGCCACTCGTCCTGCAGGTAGACGCCGGCGAGATAGCCGGTCTTGGTGCTCGGATCGGTAAAACTGTACGGGCCTCCGGTGGCGTTGCCGGCGGCGTCGCAACAAGGTTCGACCGTCGCGATGGTGCGGACAGTGGCCTGCTCTACGCTCGAATTGAATCCGAAACGGAGAGTGTGCGCATCGTTGACCTTGTAGGCGTTGTCTCCCTGCAGTCCGTTCATGAACGAGGTGCGGACGACGTTCGAGGCGAGACCGTTGAAGAGGATATCGCCGTAGATGTCCGGAACGAACAGCAGGCTGTTGTATCGAGAGAAGTAGGCGAGCTGCATGTCGATGTCGCCGAGCGATTTCTGCCAGGCGACCACGCCATAGGCGCTCTTTTCGTACTGCACCTCGTTGATCTTGGCGGAATCGCCGCCGTCGGCCGGGGCGCCATAGATCGGAAACAGACCTGGAAACGCCGGCTGGCCCGGATTGGTCGGGATTTGGTATTTGATGGTCTGGGCGCCGGTGATCGTGCTGATGCGCGTCGACTCGTCGAGGAAAGTCGACGTGTAGCCGAAGAAGCCGCCACGCGTGTTGAAATCGTGAAGCGCGGTGCCGTTTCCGGTCGGGTTTTCGAGGCCGAGAAAATTCTGAAATTCGCGGGCGGCGAAGAAATACTCGGTGTTGCCGACCTTCCCGCCATATTCGAACGTCGGCGTGATGGTGCCGTTGCTGCCGCCATAGACACCGACCGACCCGCTGTTCGGGTTGGTGGTGAAATCCTTCGACGTGATGTCCAGGACCGCGGTGTTGTGCAGTCCGTATTGCGCCGGTAGGGCACCGGTGAGGAGCGCCATCCTGCCGATGAAGCTCGTTTCGAGGAACTGCCCGAAGCCAGACACGCCGTCGGGAAGGATGATGCCGTTGATGCGGAACTGCACGTTGGCGTGCTCGTTGCGCACGTGATAGTCGCCGCTCGAGGTCGAATCCTGCGACACGCCGGGAAACTGCGTCACGAGAATGTCGCTGACCGACTGATTGG
Organism: uncultured Alphaproteobacteria bacterium; assembly: GCA_963824905.1. Classification (GTDB taxonomy): domain Bacteria; phylum Pseudomonadota; class Alphaproteobacteria; order Rhizobiales; family Xanthobacteraceae; genus JAJPKK01. The sequence goes on along the minus strand of CAWGRH010000018.1, from coordinate 13,821 downwards.
CTCCGCCCGGAGCGTTGCTGATGTCCTGGTGCGTGACCGTCGTGACGTCCGTTCCGGTCTTCGGCATGATGTTGTCGCGGACCTGGTTGGCCTTCTCGACTTGTTGCGTAAAGGCGCGGGTGGCGGCGGCTTCCCGGGCTGCAGCAATCTGAGCAGCCGTCTGCGCAGGGACAGCCGTCTGCACCGGTGCCGTTCGTGCGGGTGCAGCCCGCACCGGCGCTGCGGGACCTCCTTGCCGTGACGCCGTCGTCGCCGGTCTCGTCGGCGCGCTCGGGGTTTCCTTCGGCGCCGTCACCGTGATCTGCGGTATCGGCGTTGCATCGCTTGGCGGCGCGGCGCTCGGTGTCGTACTCGGCTGCGTCTGCGGTGCGGATGGAGTCGCCGGCGCGTTGTTCGGCGAGACAGGCGGTGGTGCGTTCGGTTCCTGAGCGATTGCGGCGTTCCATGCGGCGATCATCGTGATCGCCGACGCGCCCACGCGCAGGCGTGTACGAAAGGACGGATTCATTTTCAAAGCCCCTAGGATTTGCTGCGTGATCCGCGCGATCGAAATCGCGCTTCGCGAGGGCGAAAAACGCCCGTTACCGTGAGCTTCCGCCGCCGCCCGATCATCGGGCAGGCGCGGCCAACTCAGGTGATCGCGTCAGGCAGCAGGGGGACCGCGGGCGTCGAAATGGACGTGAACGGTCGATGCGGCGCGCGTCGCCGCAAAATACCAAATCAATCTTTCGGAACTTGCAGTTCCGAGCAGAAGCAGCAGGACAACCGGAAGGACGATCGCTGCGGCCAAGCTGATGTTGGCGCAGATGGCGCAGAAGTCGTCGCCGAGGCTATCCGGATTCTTTTCTTTCGGCGGGGCCGGTACGTCGGCGAGCGTGACCTTGCCCGCAGGCGCTGCGATCGCCGAACCGACAGCGGCCGCAATCGATCGACCAGTCGAAAAGCCCGCGGTACGATCGAGATGGACGTGGCCGAACGACAGCACGAATTGACACGCCAGCGCAAACAGCGCCAGCGCGGCAACATCGAGCTTGTGCGATCGGAACCAACGCATCAGCCAAACACGCCTCATCACTCGGTACCTTTAGCGTAGCAGAGGGTGTGTCACGCGAGAACCCGAAGGGCGCCGAATCCTGGTTCCCTGTGGCTGTACAGTGACACCTCTGCAAACTGCCATTGTGAAAGGTGACGCTCGCAGGGTTTCGTCAGTTGCGTCGGCCATCTCTCTTCCACGCGATGTACGCACCGGCGGCCAGCACAATGCCTAGCGAAAGCCATTCGGGGCGAAAACATGGTCCGGGATACGGACACGATTGGCCAAGCCAATTCGTGCCGAAGGTCTGCACGGCACTCGCCAGGAAAACAATGGCGAGTCCCGAGACGAAAAAGACAGCGCTCCTCATCGAACACTCCAGCGCCTGAATTGACGGGGATGCGCGGTCGCGGCGTCCGAGCTCGCTCACGCGCGTCGTCGATGGCGCGCGGCCCGGCGCAATGGCCAGGGTCGCGCGCACCGCGTCGGGAACGGCGCATGGAGGCGATGAATCCGGCGATGCAGCCGTTCAGCGCGGTTGGTCAGGCGTGTGGAGGACCGCGGGCGTCGAAATAAACATGTGCGCGCGCCACCGCGTGAGCCGCGGTCGGCGTCCATTGCGCTCGGAGAATGAACGGGCTTGGCAGAATGATCGCAGGCGGCGCCGGCAATACCAGCGCGCCCGCCACGCTGATGTTATTGCAAAGTGCGCAGAAATCCTGGGTGAGACCGGACGGCGCCCTTTGCCGCGGGGACGCCGGGCCGTCCACCGCGCTGCTCAGGGCGCCCGCGGAAATCGCCGCCGTATCGGCGACACCGATGGCGGTGAGATGAACATGGCCGAAGGTGAATACGAACTGGCAGGCCAGGGCGAACAACGCCAGCCAGGCACCTCTACCGGCGTTCGATCTGAACCACCTCATCGATCGCGGCCCTGCGTCGGATGATCACGAGCATAGCACACCGCACCGCGGCTGGAAGCGGGACCGGGCCGCGCGCAAGTGTCATCCGATGGAGTCGCGAGCAATGCGTGCAAAGGAGATGCTCTTTCTTGCGGCCCGTTCAAGCTTGCCCGAGCGGACAACTCGGCACCCTACCCCTTCCCTCCGCGAAGACAGCAAGTAGCGCGTAGGATGGGTTGAGCCCTTGCGAAACCCATGATCTCTCCCCGAACGTGGTCGTATCAGCCGCAACGCGTTCATCCCGATATCGCGCGCGGGCATAGCGAAAGGCGCCCGGCAGGAAGTCGACGTAATCGGTGACAAGCCGTGACTTTCGTTCGGCGAGATTGACGGCGAAGCACCGGCAGCCGTCCGGAACGAAGTTGCGGCGATCGTTCGTCATGGCCGTTGCCGCGGGGCGATGGGTTTCGCAAGGGCTCAACCCATCCTACGAGAAGCGCCTAGTTCCTTCGATGACACTTCACGGAGTTCACTCCGCCACCCGCGGCCTCACGCCGTCGAGAAAGAGCTTCACCGCCGCCTGCACCCGCTGGTCGACCTGCTCGGAATCGGTTTCGATTCCGAGCATGGCCATGCGGGTCTGGCGGCCGATGACGAGGCTCAGGAAGAGATCCGCGGCGACGCTCGTATCCTCGACCTCGATCTGCCCGGCCTTGGCGAAGCGGTCGAGCAGCGCCGCCACGGCCGCGTTGCTGCGCTGCCAGCCCTGCTCGTGAACGAGCTTGGCGAGGTTGGGGAAGCGCGCCGATTGCGCCATCACGATGCGGTTGATGGCGACGGCTTCCGGCGTAAGCGCGCCCGCGACCGTCCGGCGGGCGAGCGCGAGGAGCACGTCCTCGACGGAGCCGGTCGCCTCCTCGTCCGTCTCGTTCAGGGCGAGCCAGCGGTCGATCTTGCGCTGCAGGACGGCGGCGAACAGCTCGCCTTTGTCCTTGTAGCGGGCATAGAGCGTCGCCTTGCCGACGCCGGCGGCTTCCGCCACCGCATCGATGCTCGTCCCCTCGAAGCCGCGCTCCATGAACATCGACGCCGCGATCGCGATCAGGCGCTCGTCGCGTTTGATCGCTTCGTCGTGGGAGGGCCGGCCGCCGGAGTGGCGCCGGGCTTTGTCCGTGGGCGAGGTGGCCAAGGCGATGTTCCGATCCGCGCTCTCGTCGATGCCGGTCATCCAGACCGGGCAAAATTTCATAGGTCACGGCCAGACAACACTTGCGTTCCCCGGTCAACCTTCCTATAACGGAACGGTACCGTTTCGTTCAATGGGGATTGGGGAAATGGAAGTGACGTCTTCGGACCGTCAGGGGTTGAAGCTGGTCAGCCTCGATCGGGGGGCTGATCACGAGGGGGCAAAGCCGCGCGGCCCCTCCTCCGAGCCTATTCCACTGCCCATCAGCAAGGCTCCCGCGCCACAAGGCGCGCCCGCTGCGGCCACCGCCACGGCTTCTGCGCCACCGGCCAGGCGGAGAGGCAAGCTCCTGCTCGCCGGCGCCGTCCTCGCCGGCCTTACCGCCGGCGGCTATTATGGGTGGCATTGGTGGACGGTCGGCCGCTTCCAGGAGACGACCGACAACGCGTTCCTGCAGGCCGACAAGGTCACCGTCGCCCCCAAGGTGGCGGGGTTCGTCTCGGCGGTGCTCATCGCCGACAACCAGCCGGTCAAGGCGGGCGACGTGATCGCGACCATCGACGATGCCGACTACAAGGTCGCGATCGCCGAAGCCCAGGCCGATCTCGACAAGTCGGTGGCCCAGTTCGAGGGATACAAGGCCGCCGTCGTGCAGCAGCAGGCGCAGGTCGAGACCTCGCGGGCCGACATCATGAATGCCGAAGCCGCCCTTACCTTCGCGCAGCAGGAAGCCGCGCGATCGGAGGACCTGCTCAACCGCGGCGCCGGCACGACGCAACGGGCGCAGCAGACGCGCTCCGACCTGCTCCAGCGTCAGGGCACGCTCGCCAAGAGCCGCTCCGCCCTCATCGCGGCGGAGAAGCAGGTGATCACCTACGAGGCGCTCGCGAAGAGCGCCATCGCGACCATCGCCGGCGCGCAGGCGAAGCTCGACCAGGCGAAGCTCAACCTGAGCTACACCACGGTCCGGGCGCCGATCGACGGCGTCGTCGGAGACCGCTCGGTCCGCGTCGGCCAGCTCGTCCAGGCCGGCGTCAACCTTCTGACCGTCGTCCCGATGGGACGCGACATCTACCTCCTCGCCAATTTCAAGGAGACGCAGATCGGCCGGATGACCCAGGGTCAGCCGGTCACCTTCACCGTCGATGCCTTCGGCAATCACGAGTTCCGCGGCAAGGTCGAGAGCTTCTCGCCGGGCACCGGCGCCCAGTTCGCGCTGCTGCCGCCGGAGAACGCGACCGGCAACTTCACCAAGGTCGTGCAGCGCATTCCCGTGAGGATCCGCCTCGCCGACGATCCCCTGCTGGCGCAGTTGCGTCCCGGCCTCTCCGTCGAAGCGACGGTGGAGACGCGGGAGCATCTCACGCCCGTGCCGCGTTTAGTCGGCGTGGCCGAGCTTCACTGACCCGCCCCCTCTCCTCGCGCCCTGCCCCACCGGACGCGAGGAGGCACCTTCAGGCGCAATATTTCGAGTGCGATCGATGTCCGACGCGACTGCGGAACAGAAAGCTTCGCTCACCGACTGGCTCGCCGTCGCGGCGGCGATCCTCGGTGCCTTTACCGCCATTCTCGACATCCAGATCACCAACTCCTCGCTCTCCGACATCCAGGGCGCGCTCGGCGCCTCGCCGGAGGAAGGGAGCTGGATCTCGACCGCCTATCTCATGGCCGAGATCATCGTCATTCCGCTGACCGGCTGGCTCGGGTCGATCTTCGGGCTGCGCCGCTATCTCGCGGTCAACACCGCCGCTGTTCATCGGCTTCTCGATCGCCTGCGCGCTCTCGACGAGCCTCACCGAGATGATCTTCTTCCGCGCCGGTCAAGGTTTCACCGGTGGCGTGCTGATCCCGACCGCCATCACCATCGTGCGCACGCGGCTGCCGAAATCGCAGCAGGGCGTCGGCATCGCCTTTTTCGGCCTCACCGCGACGTTTGCCCCGGCGATCGGTCCCACCATCGGCGGCTGGCTCACCGATAACCTGTCGTGGCACTACATCTTCTATCTCAACCTGCTGCCCGGCCCGCTCGCGCTCGCTCTTCAGCTCTATGCGCTGCCCAAGGCGCCGATGAAGCTCGCGGAGCTCCCAAAGGGCGACTGGATCGGCATCGGCCTGATGGCGCTCGGCCTTCCGGCGCTGACCTTCATCCTCGAGGAAGGGCAGCGCAAGGACTGGTTCGGCTCGCCGGTCATCGTCCAGGCGGCGTGGCTTGCCGTCATCGGCATCGCCGGCTTCATCGTCCGCGAATTCATGGCGGCGAAACCCTTCATCAATCTGCGCGTGCTCGGCAACCGCTCGGTCGGCGGCGGCTGCCTGTTGATGACCGTGCTCGGCGCGGTGTCGTTCGGCTCGATCTACGTCATCCCGGTCTATTGCGCGCAAATCCAGGGCTACAACGCCGAGCAGATCGGCTACGTCGTGATGTGGAGCGGGCTGCCGCAGCTCGTGCTGTTTCCGGCGATGCCGTTCTTCATGAAGCGGTTCGATCCGCGCATCCTCATCATCACCGGTACGCTGTTGTTCGCGGCAAGCTGCTTCATCAACGTCGACCTCACCCACGACGTCGGCATGGACCAGCTCATCCTGCCGCAGCTTCTGCGCGCCGCCGGCCAGCCGCTGTTCACGGTGCCGCTCAGCCAGATCTCGACCGCCGGCCTCGCGCCGCGCGACACCGCCGACGCCTCCGCGCTTTCCAACATGATGCGCAACCTCGGCGGGTCGATCGGCATCGCGACCCTCTCGACCATGATCGAGCGGCGCGAGCACTTCCACTTCTCGGTGCTTGCCGAGGCGATGACGCAGAACGCGATGCTCACGCAGCAGCGGCTCGGCGCGATGGTCGTCGCCATGCAGGCGCATGTGATCGACCCCATTGCGGCGCGCGCGCAAGCGCTGAACCTGATCGCGGCGCAGGTCCGCCGCGAGGCCTATGTGATGGCCTACAGCGACGCGTTCTGGATCGTCGGGATGGGGCTGATCATCAGCCTCGCCGCGATCTTCCTGCTGCGCAAGCCGCAGCGGGTGGCAGGGCCGGTCGAAGCGCATTGATGGGGAGAACTGCGATGTCAGGCATGGTCGAGTCCAATTCTGCGCTCGCACTCGGTGACCGCGTCCGCATGAGCGAGCGCGCACTCGCACGGCATCCCAAATATGCGCGCCACGAGGGCGTGGTCGTCGGAAAGGTGTCGGCGAACGGAATGCGCGTGAAGTTCGACGAGCGGAAGCAACTTCAAACGATCCACTACAGCTATCTCGAAAAAATTGCCGAAAGCTGAGCGATTTCGTCCTACCAGGCTCGGTCCCTAAGAAATGGTCATCGCCGGGCTTGTCCCGGCGACCCCGATAACCTTGGCACGGCCGTCCCCGATTATCGGGATCGCCGGGTCAAGCCCGGCGATGACGACGCAGGTTGCAGCGCTCAATCCCAGTCGGGCGCGCCGGACCAATCGACGATCCGCCCGCGCGGATGGGCGAGCCGGGCGATCTCCGCCATCTCGGCCGGCGTCAGCGCGAAGTCGAAGATCGCAAAATTCGCCGCCAGGCCCTCGCGGCCGCGACGAGCGGGGAATGACGATCGCGCCGCGCTGGACGAGATAGCGCAGTCCCACCTGCCCCGCGGTCTTGCCGTGCCCGGCGCCGATCCTGCCCAAGGTCTTGTCGGAAAGCACCCTGCCCCGTCCGAGCGGGCTGTAGGCCGTGACCGCGAGGCCGTGCCGACCACACGCCTCGATGACCTTCGACTGATCTATGAACGGATGCCATTCGATCTGGTCGGTCACCAGCGGCTCGGTCGTAAGCTTCACCGCCTGCTCCAGGAGCTCCACGGTGAAATTGGAGACGCCGACATTTTTCGTGCAGCCTTCGCGCTTCATCCGGCACAGCGCGCCGATGGTGTCGGCAAGCGGAATGCGCGGGTTCGGCCAGTGGATCAGCAGGAGATCGACCTCCGAGAGCTTGAGCTTGGCGAGGCTTTCCTTGGTGGCGCGCTCGAACTCGCGCGGCGCGAGATGGTCCGGCCACACCTTCGTGGTGACGAAAACCTGGTCGCGCGGGACGCCCGAGCCGCGGATCCCCTCGCCGACCTCGCGCTCGTTGCCGTACATCTCGGCGGTGTCGATCATGCGGTAGCCCAGGCGCAGCGCATGCTCGACCATGCGCACACAGGTGCGCTCGCGCAAATCCCAGGTCCCGAGGCCGATCGCGGGAATGCGGGCGCCGTTGGCTTCGACGAAGGGGGCGGTCACGGGTATCTCTCTGGGCTTGCGACACTTCGCTCTGTGCGCATCGCTTATCATCGGCACAGCGAGGTGAAGATGGGCCAATCTCTCGACCCCGCGGCCATCCAAATCAACCATGCCGAGATGTTCCGTGATCAGGGGCGGTGCAGCACATTGAACTCGGTGTTGAAGCAGACGGGTTCCCGATACGACGTCGATACCGTAATAATTTCTGGGTTCGCTGCCTTGAGCGCCTCGCTGACTGGTTCGATGGCGCGCCACAGGCCGGTGTTCGGCGCATCGTGATGGGCCGGCATGAACACGTCGGGCTTGTATACTCGCACTTGCTCGAGTGCCAGCTCGGCCGTCAACGTGTTGAGGTAGGTGGCCGCGACAGCAGCCAGCGCGAGATCGACGCGCCCAATGCGCTGCATCGCATTCTTTTCTTGCTCGGTGATAACACCACCGCTGTCGCGGTACATGATACGAAAGCCATCATCGAGCGTAATCAGATATGCGATCGTTCCCTCCGTAATGACGCGCGGATCGGAGGTACCGCGTTGCCTGATTTCGGTTTGCTCGGCAATCGCGGTCTGACTCAAGGGTTTGCTCACCTGCTTGAGTGCGGCGTCGATAGGACCCACGATTTCAGCTGGCGGCTGACCATGTCGACCAAGGATTGGTTCGACAGTGAAGCCCGCAAATTTAAGAATTTCGCCGCCTCGGCCGGTTACGGTCTTTACTTGCTTTTGGTCGATCGGTTGAGTGGCAAGTTTCTCTGTGGTAACCGGCGCGCCCACTACGGTCGCGCCCGTCCTCGCTCCAATCGACGCCGCGTCCGACATATGATCGAAATGACCGTGTCCGATCAGTATCGCGTCGGCTCTTTTCACGTCCGACGCATTGACGCCTAAGGCTGGAAAGATGCTGCCGCGGTCGTAATAAGCATCCAAAAGCAGAATGTGACCATCGTAGACCAGCTCGAAATTCGAGTAACCGACCCAGCGAACGGCAAGCGTATGGGGATGACGCGGCATCGCGCCACCGGTCGAGGCGAGTTGCCGGGCGTAGCAGGCCTGATCTCGCGGCTCATCTACCGAGGCCTGATCGATTGCATCGTTGGATTGTGAACGCGGATCATTGAAGGGCCGCGCTGCACTGCTCCCGCACGAGGCCGTCACAGCCGCTACTGCCAGCAACGCTGACCAGAATTGGTTCATATCCCCCTCCCTTCCCGTCCGTTGTCGAGCAATATCTGCCGACGCGAAGCTAGCTCGGCGCTGCAAGTTGGAAAGGTACACCAATTCAGGTGCCTATGAACGAGGCCATGAGCCGACGCCGGCTTTCCGTCAGCGGTCGGCGAGCAGGCGCGCCTGAATTTCTCCGCCGTCAGACCTGCATCCGCCGTCCCGCTCAACAAGGCAGAGCCGTGCGACATTATCGAGATCGCCGGTCAAGTCAGGTCGAGTCCGGAGATGACGGCTGATGAGCTCGTCTGTCCAAAACGCTTTAGAGATAGAGGCTCTTCATCTGTTGCTCCGGGTAGCGCGTGCCTGCCGCCGCGCCCGCCGGGATTGCGTTCGATATCTCCTCGACGTCGCTCTTGCGTCAGGCTGACTGCGAGCGCGCCGAGGTTTTCGAGGAGCCGCTCCTTGCGCTTGGTGCCCGGGATCGGAATGACGTCGGGCCCCTGGGCGAGCAGCCAGGCGAGCGCGAGCTGGCCGGGGGTGCAGCCCTTGCGCTGCGCGATCGCCTCGATGCGGTGAACCAGCGCAACGTTGTGGGCGAGATTGCCCTCGGCATAGCGCGGGTGTCGCCGGCGCGAGTCGTTGTCCGCGAGCGTCGAGGGGTCTTCGATCTTCGCGGTCAGCATGCCGCGGCCGAGCGGCGCGTACGCGACGAAGGCGATGCCGAGCTCGCGCGTCGTGCGAAGCGTCTCCTCCGCCTCGACGCGATAGAGCAGCGAATATTCGTTCTGCACAGCCGCGATTCTTGTGAACCTTGTGGGCGCGCCGGATGGTCTCCGGCGCCGCCTCGCTCAGGCCCAGGAAGCGCACCTTGCCCTGCGTGACGAGCTGCGCCATCGCGCCGACGGTGTCCTCGATCGGCACCGCCGGGTCGATGCGGTGCTGGTAGTAGAGGTCGATCACGTCGACGCCGAGGCGCTTGAGGCTCAGGTCGCAAGAGCTGAGCACGAATTCCGGCCGCCCGTCCGCGACCTTGCCGCCGCGGCCGCCGAGATTGCCGAACTTCGTCGCGAGGAAGACCTCAGCGCGCCGTCCCGCGATGGCGCGGCCGACCACCTCCTCGTTGTGGCCGAAGCCGTACATGTCGGAGGTGTCGAGCATGGTCACGCCGAGATCGAGCGCCTCGCGGATGAGCGCGACGCTCGCATTGTCGTCGCTCGCGCCATAGACGTTCGAGAGCGACATGCAGCCGAAGCCGAGCGCCGAGACCTCGGTGGTGCCGAGCGCGCGCTTCTGGGTGACGCGGGTCAACATGCGGTTTCCTCTTCGCGCCCGTTCAGGACTTGTGTCGCCTCAGGATTTGCCGCCCACCGAAGCGACCGTCACCGGCTTCTCGCGATAGACGTCCGCAAACAGCTTCTCCAGGTTATCGACCTTGGGCAGGTCGTTGTACCTGATGTAGGGGCTGTAGGGGTGGGTGAGCGCGTAATCCTGATGATACGCCTCGGCGGGATAGAACTTCGCCAGCGGGTCGAGCCGCGTCACGATCGGACGACGGAACACGTCGGCGCCGCCGAGCTGGGCGATATAGGCCTGCGCGACTTTCTTCTGAGCCTCGTCGGAATAGAAGATCGCCGAGCGGTACTGGGTGCCGACATCGGGACCCTGGCGGTTGAGCTGGGTCGGGTCATGCGCAACGGAGAAGTAGATCTGGAGGATCTTGCCGAGCGAGACCTTGTGCGGATCATACGTCACCTGCACCGCCTCGGCGTGGCCGGTGCGCCCGCTGCTCACCTGCTCATAGCTCGGATTGGCGACGTTCCCGCCGGCATAGCCGGATACCGCGTTATGCACGCCGTCGACGTGCTGGTAGACCGCCTGGATGCCCCAGAAGCACCCGCCGGCAAGCACGATGGTCTGGAGGCCGTCGCCTGAAGGGGCCGTCGCATCCGAGGCGGGCGCGGGGATCACGGCCGCCGGTTCGGCCGCGTCCACGGGAAGCCGGCCGAGCACGGAAGCCAAACCGAGCGCGACCACCGTCACCGCGACGGCGCGGCCTGCGGTTCCTGACCATCCACGAAAAACGCGTGTGTCCGTCATTGTCGTTCCTCCTGCTTCGGCCCCCGAGCTTTCGCGGCGAAATCGCGCGGCCACTGGATGACCCGCGAACCCTCGCCGCCAAGCCGATGAATCTCTCTATCGGCCATCTGTCGGGCGCAAAGATGTCGCGCAGGAGACCGCTCGCTACAAGTGAACATATCGTGAAGCTGCGACGGGCTCGTGTTCGCTCGGCGCCGCGCACATAAAAAAGCGGCCGGGAAAGACCCGGCCGCCTGAAGTACACGTCATGCTGTGGCGTCAGAAAATCCTGCTGAACACGAAATAGAGGAACCCGGAGAGCATCATCGCCGCCGGCAGGGTGAGCACCCAGGCGAGCGCGATGTTGCGCACCGTCGACATCTGCAGGCCGGAGCCGTTCGCCGCCATGGTGCCGGCGACGCCCGACGAGAGCACGTGGGTGGTCGACACCGGCAGGCCGTAGGAGTCGGCCGCGAAGATCGTGCCGACGGCGACGAGCTCGGCCGCCGCGCCCTGCGCGTAGGTCAGGTGCGTCTTGCCGATCTTCTCGCCGACGGTGACGACGATGCGCTTCCAGCCGATCATGGTGCCGAGCCCGAGCGCGATCGCGACCGCAACCTTCACCCAGATCGGGATGAACTTGGTCGCGGCGTCGAGCGAGCTCCTTGTAGGCGTTGAGCGTCGCGACGTCGTCCGTCGGCGAGGTCGGCTTCCTTGTCCTTCATGAGGAAGCGGATCGCCTCCGAGGCGAGATACATGTCGTTGCGGGTGTTGCCGACCGCGGCCGCCGGGATCTTGGCCAGCGAGCCGTACTCGGTCACCTGCTTGGCGATGTCCGCGCATCAGCGCCGCGAGCGAGGGGAAGGTCCCTTCGCTGATCTGATGCGTGCGCGACGTAGGTCGTCACCGCCGGCCGCGGATCGCCGATGACGTTGTAGCCCGCCGCCTTCGCCTCGACGACCTTGCGCCGCTGCGTTCGAGGTCTTGACGAAACGGCGTACATCTGGCTCGGCGGCAGGCGCGGTTGAGCGCGTAGGCCGTCGGCACCGTGCCGATCAGGATCAGCATGATCAGGCCCATGCCCTTCTGTCCGTCGTTCGAGCCGTGCGCGAAGCTGACACGCCGGTGCAGGTGAGGATCAGCAGGCCGCGGATCCACCACGGCGGCGGCGCATCGCCCTTCGGCGCGTGTGTAGAGCTCGGGCTTGCGGATCAGGAACTTCATGAGCAGCAGCAGCACGGCGGCGCAGACGAAGCCGACGAGCGGCGAGAGCAGCAGCGCCTTGCCGATGTCGGTCGCCTTGCCCCAGTCGACGCCGCGAGGTGCCGTCGCGGCCGCGCATCAGCGCGTTGGCGACGCCGACGCCGATGATCGAGCCGATCAGCGTGTGCGAGCTCGAGGCCGGCAGGCCGAGCTACCAGGTGCCGAGGTTCCAGATGATCGCGGCGATCAGCAGCGCGAACACCATGGCGAAGCCGGCGCTGCAGCCGACCTGCAGGATCAGCTCGACCGGCAGCAGCGAGATGATGCCGAAGGCGACCGCGCCGGTCGACAGCAGCACGCCGAGGAAGTTGAAGAAGCCCGACCAGACCACCGCGACATTGGCCGGCAGCGAGTGGGTGTAGATGACGGTCGCGACCGCGTTGGCGGTGTCGTGGAAGCCGTTCACGAACTCGAAGCCGAGCGCGATCAGCAGCGCGACGAACAGCAGCAGGAACGGCAGCATAGGCCGTGATCGTGGTGCCGGCCGCGTCGACGTCGGCATAGAGGCTGTAGGCGACATAGAGCAATCCGCCGGCAAGGATCCGCGAACAAGATCATCGTCAGCGGATTGAAACCCTTGTCGAGATTCGGCCGCTTTGCGGCAGGCTCGATCGATCCGGGTAAGGCCAAGTCCGTCATCGCACTATCCCCTGTTGCGGTGGCAGAACGTTCTCCCGCGCGTTGATGACAGACGCATGACAAATCAAATGCTTCCCGCATTGCGACGGAAGTTGCGGCGCCGTGCCGCTCGACCTCGCGCGGCGCGCTCCGGCGCGAGCCCTTATTCGAGGCTTTTCAGCAGGTCTCGCCTCGAGGCCGAGGCGACCTGGGCAGCCGCTCTGATGCGCAGGCGGCGCAATGGAGTGCGCACCCTGGGAGAAGGCACCCAAATGCCGCGTCCGCGGGTTTGGGTGCGGGGGGCTAGCGCGACTTCTCGTAGAGCTCGCGGCCGATCAGCATGCGGCGGATTTCGCTGGTGCCGGCGCCGATCTCATAGAGCTTGGCGTCGCGAAGGAGCCGGCCGGCCGGAAAATCGTTGATATATCCGTTGCCGCCGAGGCACTGGATCGTCTCGAGCGTCATCCAGGTGGCGCGCTCGGCGGCATAGAGGATGGCGCCGGCGGCGTCCTCGCGGGTGACCCGGCCGTCGTCGCAGGCGCGCGCCACTGCATAGACATAGGCCCGCGCCGCATTCCCGGTGACGTACATGTCCGCAAGCTTCGCCTGGATCAGCTGAAACCGCCCGATCGGCTGGCCGAATTGCTGGCGCTCATGCACATAGGGAATGACGAGGTCGAGGCAGGCCTGCATGATGCCGAGCGGACCGCCCGCGAGCACCAGGCGTTCGTAATCGAGCCCCGACATCAGCACGTTGACGCCGTTGCCCACCGCGCCGAGCACGTTTTCTTCGGCACCTCACAGTCCGTGAAGACGATCTCGCTGGTGTCGGATCCGCGCATCCCGAGCTTGTCGAGCTTCTGGGCCGGCTGAAAGCCCGGAAAGCCCTTCTCGACGATGAAGGCGGTGATCCCTCGCGCGCCGGCCGTGCGGTCCGTCTTGGCGTAGACCACCATGGTGTCGGCGACAGGCCCGTTAGTAATCCACATCTTGGCTCCGTTGAGGACATAGCGGTCGCCCTTGCGGTCGGCGCGGGTGCGCATCGACACCACGTCGGAGCCGGCATTCGGCTCTGACATGGCGAGCGCGCCGACATGGGCGCCCGAGATGAGCTTGGGAAGGTATCTTCGCTTCTGCTCGTCGGAGCCGTTGCGCCTGATCTGGTTCACGCACAGGTTCGAATGGGCGCCATAGGACAGGCCGACCGAAGCCGAAGCCCGCGACACCTCTTCCATGGCGACGCAGTGGGCGAGATAGCCGAGGCCGGAGCCACCCCATTCTTCCTCGACGGTGATGCCGTGTAGCCCGAGTTCGCCCATCTGCGGCCAGAGATCGC
>CAWGRH010000017.1:0-136737 GCA_963824905.1 uncultured Alphaproteobacteria bacterium | reverse complement strand
ATGGCGCGGGTGGCGTCGGTGGTGAGCTTCCACCAGGCGTTGGCGTCGAACACGGGCACCGCGTCGCGCCGGCGTGCCGCCGCGAGCACCGCATCGCAAATTTGTGCGACGTCGGCATCGGCCGGCAGGAATGACATCGCACCGCTCGCGATCGTCTCGGTCCACCCGGCATGGTGGTCGAACTCCGCCATCGACTGCGGCGCGGTGACCACGACCGGCCGGTTCGATTGCAGGGTGGTGATGACGCTGGAGCGCCGCGCCGTCAGGCCTTCCGGAAACAGGAACAGGAACACGCCGATCTGCTCAAAGAGCGCGAACAGCTCGTCGGTGTCCTCGATGTAGCCCGTGACGATCACGTCGTCCTCGAGGCCACGCTGGCGAACGGCGCTGCGGAACTCGGTCTCGTAGTTATCGAGCGAGCGCGTGAAGCTGCCGACATAGACGAGCAGCGGACGGTGGCCCGCTTGGCGCAGGCGCGCCGCGACGTCGAGCAGCGCCGTCGATGCCTTGCCCTCATAGATCGAGCCGAAGGTGCCGATGACGAGATCGTGGTTTGCAGCGGCGCGGGCGAGGCTTTCCACCCGCGCCGTGGCGCGCAGCGCGTCGGGCCGGAGAACGGTCACGGGATGAGGAACGAGGCGACACTTCCGCGCGGTCCAGCCGAGCCATCGGTCCGCCGCGAGCTGATCCTCCACAAAGGGCGACACCACGATGATGGTGCGGGCGAGAACGACGAAGGGCGCCAGCACGAGGCGACGCAGCGGATGCAGCGCCGTCCACTCGTGGAGAAAGATGCTCACGCGCCGGCGGCACAGAACAGCCGCGACGAGCAGCAGCAGCGGCTGCACGACGAGCTTCTTCCACGCGTTGAGCGGGAAATTGAAGACGACCTGCCGGCTTCGGGCGACCGCGGCGATCTCGGCGGGAACATCGCGCCATTCCCCCGAGATCGCGAGGGCAGCGTAACGTCCGGGCGGTTCGCGCAGCGCTTCGACCATGGCGCGCGTAAAGGTCTCGACGCCGCAGGGGTGCGCGGTCGGTGTGAACACGAAAAGGGCAGCGCCCGGCCGGGCATTTTCCGGCTCGGTGCGCGCCGAGCGCGCCGTCGGCGCCGCGCCGGGATCAAGCATGAAACGGCTCCGTGTCGTGCGCCGCCATGCGGCCGGCGGCGCCCGAGCCTATCGCACCACGACGGCGCGGCGCGTCCGCGCGGCCGCATTTCGATCGGTTACGTTAACGCAAGGCGCCAAGCGCCTCACAGCACGCGACAGACCGTCAGGAATCCCGGCCGCTCCTTGTTGGCATCCGCGATCGCCTGCTCGGAACCGAGCACGGCGACCCGGCCGTGAGCGGCGACATCGTCCATCGCCTCGGCGAAATGGCGCAGGTCCGCGACGGTGGTGCCGAGAATCTCCTCGCGCATGCGTTGGCGGTTCGCGTCGGTGTCCCCGATCAGGTAGCGCTGCATCGAGGCGAAGCCCTTGGCGTCGGGCAGCCGATAGCTGTCGACCTCGCCGATGGTACCGATGATGTTGCGCGTGAGCTCGGCATGATCGAGGCTCGTCTTGCGCAGGAAATCGCCGGTGCGGTCGTAGACGCCGAGCGACGCCAGCAGGTTGGGGTCGCGGTACGACACGAAGGTAAAACCGCCGGAGAAGCGGTCGAACATGCAGTGGCCGCCATAGGCGCCGCCCTGCACCCGGATCTTGTCCCACAGATAGCTGGTGCGCAGGTAGCGGCGCGCCACGATGTGGCTGCCGTTCGGCTTGACCCCGGCGCGATAGAGGTCGGCGCCCTTGCCGACATAGTTGACCTTCGCCGGGATCACGAGGCCTTCGGCGCGTGGGGTGTCGGCGACGTGCCACGGCGCCCGCTTCGCTGCACCGTGCGGCATGGCGGCGAGGAATTCGCCGAGCTGCGGCTCGATGCGATGCCAGTCCGCCGCATCGGCAGTGACGTTGCACAACATGATGGACCGATCGAGAAGGGTCGTGCGGATGCGTTCGAGCGCGGCATGGACGCCGTCCCAGCCGGTGTCGATGTCGTCGACGAGCTTGCGCAGGAAGAACAGATAGCTGATGCCGCCCATCTGTTCGTCGGCCCAGTCGGACTCGAAGAAGTTGGCACGCAGCCGTCCGTCGACATAGCTCGAACCGCCGGGGACGAGCCGCGACTCGACCGCCGCCTTCTCTTCGAGCGCGAGCTGCTGGAAGCGTTCGCGGTTGTCGAGGCGCGCGCGCGTGAGGATGTCACGCATGATCGACAACAGCTCGCCCGTCTGTTCAGGGAGCGCCTTGCCGCGCAGGTTGAACCAGGCTGCGCAGTCTGGGCGGCCGGGCACCGCCGAAGTCCAGCGCAGGGGCCGGATGCCGCCGGTCGAGCGGCCGATGCGCTGCGACAGGCGGACGAAATCCTCGTTGCCGACGCCGGTCTCGAGCAGCGCACGGCCGAACAGCGACACGTAGGGAAGGAGGTCCGCCGGCAGCGTATGCAGGTCGAAACCGACGTCGATATAGATGATCCCGTTTGTGAAGAGGTCGTGATAGAGCACCTGCGTTCCCTTGAGGTCCAGGACCTCGATGGGGATTGTCTTGTTGTGCTTGGGCAGGTCGGAGATCTTCAGGGTCGGGATGGTGGCGAGCGCCTGGGGAGAATCGGGCGTCTCCTGGATGCGCTTGAGCGCGTGGGTCGCTTCGATCGCCGCCTCGACGTCCTTTTTGCTCATCCCGGCGCGCACCTTGGCGAGCCGTGCGTCTTCCTCCTTCGCCTCGCGCTCGGCCTGATCCCGGTCGGGCTTGAGGATCATGACGGTGCGATGCCGGCTCTCTACGAATTGCCGGCGCATGAGGTTCTCGAAATAGGGTTCGCCGGCGGCGATCTTCGCCTTGATCGCGGCGAGCGGGGCAGCGAATGCCAACGGCGAGAGCGGATCGCGCCCGTGCAGCCAGGAGCGGAGCGACCGCAGCATGAACACGATGCCGCGCGGGAAGGCGCCGGTGTTGTTCTCGCGCAGATGGAATTCGACGGTATTGAGCGCCGCCTCGAGGGTGGCGGCGTCGATGCCCTTGGCGGCGAGCGTCGCCATGGTGTCGAGGATCAGGCGCTCGACCTTGTCGGCGTCGGCGGCGTCGATGCCCTTGAGGCCGATCGAGAACATCGGCTGGCGCAGGCTGTCGTCGAGGCCGTTGCCGGCGAGCGCCTCCCCGAGCCCGGAATCGATCAGCGCCTTGTAGAGCGGCGCCGCGGCGGTGCCGATCAGAATGTGCTCCAGGATGTCGAAGCCGAGCGCGGTCTCGATGTCGGTCGGCTCGTCGAGCATCCAGTTGACCGTGAGCATGGTCTCGCGGGGCGCCTCGTCGCCGGGCGGACGGTCCTCGTTGCTCGCCGCGTAGGTCCGCGTCAGGCGCTTCGGCTCCGGAAAGCGTGGCTGCAGCGGCACGTCAAACTCGACCTCGATCGGGGCGAACTCCTTGAGGCGAGTGCCGAGCATCCGCAGCCGCTCCTCGGGGTCGTCGTCGCCGTAGAAGAAGAACTTCGCGTTCGAGGGATGATAGTGGCGCGCGTGGAACGCCTTGAACTCGTCATAGCTCAGATCGGGAATGTGCTTGGGGTCGCCGCCGGAGTCGAGGCCGTAGGTGATGTCCGGATAGAGCGAGCGCTGCGACAGCTCGCGCATCATGCTATCGGGCGAGGAATAGGCCCCCTTCATCTCGTTGAAGACGACGCCCTTGTAGATCAGCGGTGCCTCGGGCGAATCGAGCTCGTAGTGCCAGCCTTCCTGCTCGAAGATCTGCGGGGTGAGGCGCGGGTGGAACACCGCGTCGAGATAGACGTCGATCAGGTTGTAGAAATCCTGGACGTTCTGGCTCGCCACCGGATAGCAGGTCTTGTCCGGGAAGGTCATCGCGTTGAGGAAGGTGTTGAGCGAGCTCTTCATCAGCTCGACGAACGGCTCCTTGATCGGGTACTTGCGCGATCCGCACAGCACCGAATGCTCGAGAATATGGGCGACGCCGGTAGAGTCGGTCGGCGGGGTCGCGAAGCTCACCCCGAACACCTTGTTCTCGTCGCTGTTGACGAGGGAGAGCAGCTCCGCTCCGGTTGCCGCGTGACGATAGAGCCGCGCCCTGGAGTTGATCTCCGGCACGTCATGTTCGCGGATGAGCTCAAAGCCGTGGGTTGCCGACATTCGGGGGGCCTTTCGGGCGGGAGTGCAACCCGGCGAAGATAATTGCGCCGTGCCGTTTTGGAAGCCCTCGGCCGCGGCTCGGCTGGGGATGCGGCGTCGGGACATCGCGCCCAAAAAGCCGCAGGGCAGGGGCGTCAGGGGACGCGACCCGGCGCCCTCTTTGTGCGCTGCGCCGCGAGCGTCGCGTTCAGCGGCAGACGATCAGCAGGCCTGGACGCCCGGGCACGCCGGCGGGCCCGCACCAGCGCAGGGGGTCGCCGAGCCGGGTGCGGATGCGATCGTGTTCCGCTTCCCGCGCCATTTCGCGCCGCAAGTCGTAGACGTCGAGACGATTAGGGGCGACGCCTCCCTGAAATTCGGGCGTCACAAAATTCGGAGGGATCGCGGCGTCGGCCGCGAATCCTGGGGAGGCCGTGAGGACAATAGCGACCAGCACGGCTGTCGCGAACCCGACAGCCGCAAGCGTGACCGCGGACAGCACGCGAGTGGTGGAGAGCAAGGCCTTCATGCAACCCTCCTTGCCCCGTCCCCCAACGCGACTGGCCCGCGCCGGCTCTTTATGAAGCACAATGAGCTTACCAAAGGCTATCCATGCATTCGTATAGCCTCGGCTTTTGCCGGTGGATCGGGCTGGCGCGTTGATTCCGCGGCCCTGTTGCTTTCGTTGCCGATTTTGAGCCGCCGCAAACCTTGCCATTGACTGATCGGCTTGCGTCGGCAGACTGCCGGCCCTTCAGCAGCAAAGGTGGACGGACATGACCTCAGACGATCCTCGGCGGCCTCCTCGCAAGCTGTGGAATCGCCAGCCCGCCGCTCGGTTGTTGCCGGTTTTCCCGCTTTCCCTCGTTGCTGCTTGCAACTTCGCGCTATGCGCGCCCGTCTTCGCCCAGGATCGGGTCGCGGCCGGGGAGGCGGCTTGGGACAAAGCGGGATGTGT
Source organism: uncultured Alphaproteobacteria bacterium (assembly GCA_963824905.1). Taxonomy (GTDB): domain Bacteria; phylum Pseudomonadota; class Alphaproteobacteria; order Rhizobiales; family Xanthobacteraceae; genus JAJPKK01. The sequence continues at coordinate 131,611 of CAWGRH010000017.1, read as the reverse complement.
GCAATGCCATGGCTCCAACGGACAGGGTGGAGACGGCGGCGAGTTCCCGGCCGGCCCGAGCTTGCGCGAGACGCGGCTCGATCGCGCCGCCCTTGTCGAAACGATCAGCTGCGGGCTCCCCGGCACTGCGATGCCGTCCTGGCTCGACGACGCCTACACAAAGCGCGACTGCTACGGCTTCCCCCTCGGTCCGGCGCCGGCAGAGATCACCACGACGCCGGTGCTCAGCGCCGCCGAGATCGAGGCGCTGGTCGATTTTCTCGGGGCAAAGTTCATCGGGCATTAGCGGGCGCGCTGGCCGTGACCGCGTCCATGCGCGCCGAGCTTTCGAACTGATTGACCGTGGGCACCCCGGTGTTGGGGTCGATCAGCCCCTGGCCGGGCTTGTAGTAGTAGCGGCTCTCCACCACGACGTTCTGGCCTTCCTCCGTCTTGCGGCAGCGCTCCTTGACGAAGAGGCCGGCGATCGGCGTCTCGCCGGTGCCGGGCGCCAAGTCCTCGCAGGCCCAGCCGTCGGCGCCGAAGCGCGCCTTGAACGCGACGGCGATGGTGTAGGCGTTCATGCGCAGCTCTTCCTCGGCGTGGGGATCGGTGATGATGCGGTAGCCCTGCACGAGGCCTTTTGGGTCGACGAGCAGCGACAGGATTACCGGCTGGCCGAGCACGACCATGGCGTTGCTGCGCGCGATGGCATCGGCATCGCGCGCGGCGCGGGCGATGTATTCGAGCTCGTCGTCGTAGCGGAACCAGATTTCGCGAAGCCCGCTCGCCTCCGCGCGGCACTTCGCGAAGTTCTCGAACGTGCCGAGCTGGAGGCCGGGCGGCCCGCCATTGGTGCCGCAGGCAGGATCGACGAACGCCTCGTCCGGCAACTCGCCGACAGGGGTGCCCGGCTTGACGTCCCAGATTTGTGAAGCCGGCGATTGAGCCGGCGCGGTGCCCGCGCCGGCGAAGAACATCGCCAGAGCAAGCACCGCGCAGCGCATCACAGGCCGAACACCATCAGGATCACGTTCTGCCCGAGCGCGGCCGCCTCCGGAAAGGAGCCTTCGTCGCGCTCGAGCCGGCCGCCGAGGATGAGTGCGATGTACTGCTTGCCGTCGACCGAATAGGTCATCGGGGCGCCGGCGAAGGCGGTGCCGGTCTCGAAGCTCCACAGCTCCTTCATGCTGTCCTTATCGTAGGCGGCGATCTTGCCCATGATGTCGCCCATGAACAGGAGATCGCCGGCGGTGCCGAGCACGCCCGAATAGGCGGGATAGTAGGATTCGAGCTTCTTTACCGTTTCCCCGGTGTGCACGTCGATGCCGCCGAGCAGGCCGTGGCTCACCTTGCAATTGGGATTGCGCACGCTGCGCTCGATCGGCTCGACGGCGTTGTCCTTGGTGTGAGCGCCGCAGAAGATTTCGCGGAAGCCGGTGCCGGCGATTCCCTTCTCCGGATCGGCGGGCCGCGAGTTGAAGTAGTTCGCCTCGCCGATCATCGCATTGAAATAGACGAGCCCGCGTGTCGGATCGTAGGTGTTCGGCATCAGCGTCGGCATGCCGTAGTGAGCGGGACGCACGTCGATCGCCTTCTTGCCGTAGCGCACGGCGAGGCCGGCATAGTCCTGCACGGTCTTGGTCGCATCGTAGTCGAGCGGCTTGCCGGTCTTGGCGTCGAGGCCGGTGGTCCAGTTCACGGTGGTGAAGGGCTTGCCGAGGATGAACTGACCGTTGGTGCGGTCGAGCGTGTAGAAGAAGCCGTTGCGGTTGGTCTGCCCCAACACCTTGCGCATCTCGCCGCCGATCGTGGTGTCGTAGAGCTGGGTGATGGCGACGGCGTCGTAGTCCCAGGATTCGTTCGGCACCGTCTGGAAGTACCACTTGAGCTTCCCGGTGTCGGCGTCGATGGCGATGATCGAGTTGGTGTAGAGGTTGTCTCCCGGCCGCCCCTGCGGATCGAACATGTGGACCGGGTTCGCCGTGCCGACATAGATGAGGTTGGTCTGCGGATCGTAGGACGGCTCGGTCCACACCGCGCCGCCGCCGGTCGGGATGGTGCGCTTGTCGGCCCAGGTCTCGGAGCCGGGATCGCCGGGATTGGGCACGGTGAGGAAGCGCCAGATCATCTTTCCGGTATCGGCGGCGTAAGCGGCGAGATAGCCGCGGCCGTTCTCGTTGCGGTTGGCCTGGCCGAGGACGATCATGTTCTTGACCGCGAGCGGCGCCGCCGAGTGTCCCTGGTTGGGCAGCACGTCGGCCTGGGTGGTGTTGACGTCGAACACCACCTGCCCGGAATCCTTGTCGAGCGCGACGAGGCGCGGACTGTTGGTGCTGCTATTGGTGGCAAGGTACATGTTGTTGCCGAGCAGTGCGACGCTGTGGGGACTGCGGCCGCCGCCCTGCACCTTGGCGTCGAACTTCCACACCACGGTCGGCTTCTCGTTGCGCACGTCGTACTTCCAGTACTGTTGCCACTGGTTGCCGACATACATGAAGCCGTCCTCGACCAGCGGCGTGAAGTACTCGGTGGCCTTGTTCGGATGGTTGGGATCGCCGAGCGAGGCCATGAACTTGACCTTGAGCTGCCCGACATTACCCCGGTTGATGGTCTTGAGCGGCGAGTAGTTCCAGTTGCTGTAATTGCCCATCCGCATCAGCCAGTTCTGCGGCTCGGATGCAGCGTTCAGCAGGCGCTGATAGGTGACCTCCGCAGCCTGCGCCGACCCGCAAAGCAAGATCGCGGTGCCGGCCAGAAGGGTGGCAAGGCTCCGTTTCGTCATGTGATCCTCCCATTTTTTTGTCGTCTGCGGCAGCGACGATATCACCGTGGTTCGCACGCGTCGATAAACCGAGCGACACGCGTTCGACGCGGCCGTCGTTACGCTCGCGGGGCCGTCACGGGTGGATGCTGTTGTCCGGCATGACCGCGCCGGCAAACTTCGTGTCGGTCTGATTGGTATTGAAGAGCTTCGCCGCGAGGAGCCGCGACGCCCCGAGGTCGGCGCCGGAAAGATCGGCCTCGACGAGATCGGCCTGGAACAGATCGGCGCCGTGCAGCGTCGCGCCATTGAGCTTGGCGCCGGAGAGGTTCGCGCGGACAAGCTCGGTCCGGTCGGCGACGATGCCGCTCATGTCCGCGCGCATCAGGCTCGCCGCATGCAGGTTCGCTTCGGTGAGGGTGGCGTTGCGCAGGCTCGCATTGGTGAGCCGCGCCTCCCACAGGTCGGCGAAGGCGAGCGTCGCGCCGTCGAGCTTGGCGACGGTGAGCTTTGCGCTTCCCATCAGCGCGGCGGTGAGGTCGGCGCGCGTGAAGTCGGCGCCGCTCGCCTCGCTCTGGAACAGCATCGCCTGCACCAGCTTGGCCCCTGCGAGCTTCGCCGCGGTGAGGTTCGCGAGATTGAGATTCGCGCCGGCAAGGTCGGCCTCGGAGAGGTTCGCGCCGCGCAGGTTCGCGCGGTGAAAGCTCGCGTCGCGGAGATCGGCGCCGGTGAGGTTGGCGCCGGAAAGATCGTGCCGCTTGAGGTTGGCGCCGGCGAGTGCGGCGCCGGCGAGGTTCGCGCCGCGGAAAATCGTGCGTGAGAAGGTCGCGCCCTCGAGCTTTGCGCCGGCGAGGTTGGCGCCGGTGAGGTCGCGCCGATCGAGATGCGCGCCGGCGAGGTCGCAGCCCGGGCAATGGATCGTCGTGCCGGCGAGAAACGCTGCGCGGTCCTGAGCCGCCGCGGCTCCGGTCCATGTCAGCGTCAGCAGCAGAATGAGGCAAAGACCTCTCACGACGCCTCCCAGATGGCCTTCTATCTTTGGCGCACTCTACATGAACGGCTCGAAGAACGTTACCTCTGGGCCTCTTAGTGGGTCATTCCGGGGCGCCGCGCAGCGGCGAACCCGGAATCCAGAACGGCCGAGCGGTTACCCGCCAAAGCCTGGATTCCGAGTTGGCGCGAAGAAGCGCCCCCCGGAATGACCCGCGTGCGAGCATCCGCGCGGGCTTGGTGCCACGTCGACCGCGACAAGGCGACCATTGATCCCGACGGTATACCACGATATACCATGACCCGGGCTGGTTGCGAAAGAAACGGCCAACATGGCGACAAGCCGGATTGAGCGTATCGGGAGGAACCTGGCGGCGGCGCTCGCGGCAGCATTGCTGCTCGCGGCGAACGCGTGCTTCGCTGCGGAAGGCGGCGCCGTCGATCCGCGCAGCGGCACGGTGCGCATCTATGTGTCGATCGCGACCAGCGCGGCGGCAAAGCTCGTCGCCGCGCTCAAGGAGCACTTCCCCAACCTGAAGGTCGAGTTCGTTCGCGCCGGGTCGGTCGAAACGGTGCGGCGCTTCATCGCCGAGCGGCAGGCCGGCCGGATCGGCGCGGACCTCATTCACGGCGCCGATCCCGGCGGGTTCGAGTATTTCGCCCAGAAGGGCTGGCTCGACAAGCGCCTCGCCGCGCCGGACCTCACCAAGGACTACCGCGACGGCTTCTTCGACGCCAATGCCGGCTGGGTGGCGCTGCGCGCGACCGGCATCGCGCCGATGTACAACACCACGCTGGTGAAAAAGGACAACGTGCCGGCGACCTGGAAGGAGTTCGCCGATCCCAAATGGAAGGGCCGCATCGCGATCTCCGATCCGACGCGCGCCGGCTCGTCGTTCTCGCATCTCTACGGCATGTGGAAGATGTACGGCGCGGGGTGGCTCGAGCAGTTCGCCAAGAACGATGTCTTCGTCGCCGGCGACGGCAGCGCCACCCGCGAAGCGGTCGCGACCGGTGAGCGCGACATCGCGCCGGTGTCGGAATACGACGCCATCACCTTCAGGAACGCCGGCAAGCCGGTCGATGTGACCTGGGTCGCCGACGGCACGCTGATGGTGCCGGCGCCGCTCGGACTCGTGAAGGGGAGCCCGAACAGCGAGAACGCGCTGGCGCTCGCGCAATACCTGCTGTCGCAGGACGGTCAGCGCATGGTCTCGACCCTGATCTCCACGTGGTCGGGACGCAAGGATGTCGGGGCGCCCCCGGGCAAGCCGGCTCTCGATTCCATCAAGCTCGCGACCTTCGACTGGGAAAAGGCGGCGGCCGAGAAGGGCCAGCTGCTCGATCTCTATTTCAAATACTTCCAGGCGCGCTGATGGCGCCCTCCGCGACGGCACACATGAAGAACACCGCTCACGTCATCGACTTCATCGTCGGCTCGCGCTTCGAGGACATTCCGCCGAAGGCACTCGCGGTCGCCAAGGGCGCGATGCTCGATTGCGTCGGCGTGGCGCTTGCCGGCGCGCGCCAGCCGGGCGGGATGATCCCGGCGCAATGGGCGCGCACCACCGCCGGTGCCGGGCAGGCGACGGTGTGGGGCCACGACTTCCGTACCTCCGCGCACGATGCCGCCCTCGTCAACGGCACCGCAGCCCATGCTCTCGACTATGACGACGTCACCTGGGGGCTGATCGGACATCCGAGCGTCTCGCTGGTGCCGGCGACCTTTGCACTCGGAGAACTCCTCGGCGCGTCGGGCCGCGACGTGCTGCACGCCTACGTCGTCGGCTTCGAGGTGATGGCGAAGCTCGGCCGCACCACCCAGCCGCGGCATTCGCTCGACGGCGGCTGGCACGCGACCGGCACCATCGGCGCCTTCGGCGCGACCGCCGCCTGCTGCAAGCTTCTTGGCCTCGACGCGGAAAAGACCGGGCATGCGCTCGGCACCGTCTATTCGATGACGAGCGGCAACGTCAGCAATTTCGGCACCATGTGCAAGCCGCTGCACGCCGGGCTCGCGGCGCGAAACGCCGTCGAGGCGGCGCTGTGGGCGAAGGCGGGGTTCACCTCGGTGCCGCATCCGTTCGACGGGCCGCGCAGCTTCCACGAGGTCTATTCGCGCGGGCTGCCGGCGGACATGACGCCGCTCGAGGAGCTCGGCCGCGCCTACGAGCTCGTGGTGCGCGGCGTCGTGATCAAGCCGTACCCGTGCGGGGTCGCGCTGCATCCCGCGATCGACGCCGTTCATGCGCTCAAGCGCGAGGCGCCGATCGATGCCGATGCCATCGAAGGCATCGACGCGGGGGTGACGAAATACACCTACGACAAGCTCTGCTACCTCGTTCCCGACACCGGGCTCGAGGCGAAGTTCTCGATGCCTTACACCATCGCGCGCGCAGTGCTCGACGATTCCATCGGCTTCGACACCTTCACCGACGCGCTGGTGCGCGACGGGCGCGCCCGCAGCCTGACAAAACGTGTGCGCATGTACACCCATGACGGCATCGAGCGGAGCTGGAAGATGGGCAGCAGGCCGGTGCATGTGAGCATCAAGTTCCGCGACGGCAGTGTGCGCGAGCGGCAGGTCGACATTTCCAAGGGCAACCCGGAGGTGCCGATGACCGACGCCGAGCTCGGCATCAAGTTCCGCGACTGCGCGCGGGCATGCCTGGACTCTGCAGCGACGTCGGTGGCCATCGAGGGACTGAAGAACGTCGAGGCCTTCGACAAGGTTTCGGCGTTGACGGGCTGTCTGCGCGGATCCGCCGCGCCGGCATGAGCCGCCGCAGGGCGCTCTTTACGCCGAGCGTATAATTTGGTATACCGCGTTATAACAAATCTCGGTTGCGCAGTCGCGACAAAAGTCGCAGCCAAAGAGGAGGACCGCGATGGCGCCGATGCAGACCGTGCTGTTCCCGACCGGCGGACGCAGTGCCGCAGCGCTCGAGCCGGCGGACCGTCCAAAGTCGCTCGCCGGCCTGCGCGTCGGGCTGCTCGACAACGGCAAGGAGTTCTCCGACATCGTGCTCGATGCGCTCGCAGAGACCCTGCGGCGCGATCATGGCGTCACCGACATCAAGTTCTGGCGCAAGGGTTTCCCCGCCAAGGGCGCGCCCTTCATCGACGAGATGGCGGCGGAGACCGATGTGGCCGTCAGCGGGGTCGGTCATTGCGGCTCGTCGTCGCCGTGGAGCGTGATCGATGCCGTGAATCTCGAGAAGGCCGGCGTCCCCACGGTGGCGCTGATCAGCCGCTCGTTCTGCCCGCTCGGCCAGATCGTCGCCCGCGGTCACGGCCATGACGGGCTCGCGATCGTCATGCTGCCGCACCCGATCGGGGAGGCGGACGAGGGAAAGATCGGCCGCAAGGGCATCGATGCCGCCGCCGAATGCGTGCGCCTTCTCACCAGCCCGGCCGACGCGGTCAGGCAGGAATACGAGGCGAAGACATTTCCGTTGCCCGAGCACGCCGTCCCCCGCGGCTGACGCCGCGTCTCATTTCCGGAAGGACTCTCATGCTGGACCGCCCCGACCTCAAGGCCGCAGTGATGGACCTCCCGGACGACCTGGAGGCCGTCAACGATCACTTCTACGCCCAGGGTTGGACCGACGGCCTGCCGATCATTCCGCCGACGCCGGCACGGGTCGAGAAGATGCTCGCCGGCATGCCGTGGCGCGACCCCGACGAGGTGGTCGGCATCGTTCCGCCCGCCATGGGCGTTGCGACGCTCCGCAGCATCGCCGTCAACGCCGTGATGGCGGGGTGCCTGCCGGCCTATCTGCCGGTGGTCGTCGCCGCCGTTTCGGCCGTGCTGGAGAAGCCCTACGGCCTCGCCCATCGCCAGACCACGACCCATGCGGGCGCGCCGCTCGTCATCGTCAACGGGCCGGTGATCAAGGAGATCGGGCTCAACTACGGCAACGGCGTGTTCGGTCCGGGATGGCGCGCCAACGCCACCATCGGGCGCGCGCTGCGGCTGGCGCTGGTCAATCTCGGCGGCGCGGTGCCGGCGCAGGTCGACTTCTGCCAGCACGGCCATCCCGGCAAGTACACCTTCTGCATCGCCGAGCACCAGGACGCCAATCCCTGGGAGCCGCTTCATGTCGAGCGCGGTTTCGACGCGCAAGACAGCGTCGTCACCGTGGTGAATGCGGAAGCCCCGCACAGCATGACGGAGAACGTGCAGACCGACCCGATCGAGATCATGCGCACCTTCGCCGACTCGATGGCGACGCTCGGCGGCAACAATCTCTATTCGCAGGGCCATCCGGTGCTGGTGTTCGGCGTCGAGAACGCCCAGCACGTCGCCGCCGCCGGCTGGACCAAGCTCGATGTGCAGAAGGCATTGTTCGAGATGGCGCGCCAGCCTTGGGGCCTCGCCAAGAATCGCGGCAAGTCCAAGGGGCCGTTCTTCCCGGCCTGGGTCGACAGGCGCGACGACAACGCCATGGTGCCGATCATCAACGAGCCGCGCGACCTGATCGTGGTCGTCGCCGGCGGCGCGGGCGGAAAAAGCATGTGGTGCCCGACGGCGGGCGCCCAGAGCCTGAGCGTCAGCAAGCGGATCGAGTCCGGGCGCGACTGAGCGCGGAACTGAGCCTATGGCCGAGCTCGAAGCGATCATCGACAAGATGACGAATGTCGGCAACGCGGCGGAGACCGCCTATGCGGTGCTGCGCGAGGCGATCGTCACCAACACGCTCAAGCCCGGCACGCGGCTGCGCGCCGACGATCTCGCGGGCCAGCTCGGGGTGAGCAAGACGCCGGTGCGCGAAGCCCTGCGCAAGCTGCAGGCGGAATCGCTCGTCACCGTGCAGCCCGGCAATGTGCTCACGGTCAAATCGATCGGAGAGCAGGAGCTCCTGGAGATCTACTACACCCGCGAGGCGCTGGAAGGCATGGCGGCGCGGCTCGCCGCGGAGAACGCGGGTACCATCGAGCTCGCCAATCTGGGTGCGATCGTCGACGAGATCAAGGCGTGTGGCGCGGCGAACCTGAAGCGCATGCGGGCGCTGACCGGCGACTTCCAGCTCGTGGTCTTCCGTGCCGCCCGCAACGACACGATCTATCGCCTGCTGCGCCATCTCCAGGAGCAGATCCGCCAGTTCGACGGCACCACGCTGACCCAGCCCGGGCGTCCCAAGGAGGCGGCGGCCTATTGCGCGGACCTGTTCGCGGCGATCAAGCGCCGCGACGCCGACGCGGCGGAGAAGCTTGCCCGCGAGAACCGGCGCCGCACCCTGGAGCTGCGCATCAAAATGCTCCGCGCGCAGCCCGGCAATACCGCGTAGGATCGAACGAGAGCGCCCACGCAGTGCCGGACTGCGCCCTCGCGCCCGGCGGCGCGAGAACGAAGCGCCGGCTCGAAAAGACGATCGGGAGAAGACGTGGCAAGCGTACGCCTGGACGGACTGTGCAAGAGCTTCGGATCGAGGCCGGCAGTGCGCGGCGTCTCGATCGAATTCCCCGACGGCAAGATGACATCGGTGCTGGGACCGTCCGGCTGCGGCAAGACCACGATGCTCAACCTGATCGCCGGCTTTCTCGAGCCCGACGGCGGCGCGATCCGCTTCGGTGACCGTCTCATCGCCGATGCGGCGACCGGTTACGCTGTGCCGTCCAACAAGCGCGACCTCGGCATGGTGTTCCAGAGCTACGCCGTGTGGCCGCACATGACGGTGGCGCAGAACGTCGCCTACGGCCTGAAGATGCGGCACGTGGGGCGCGCCGAGCGCGACCGCAAGGTCGCACGGGCCTTGCAGCAGGTGCGGCTCGATGCCGTCGGCGACCGCTATCCGCACGAGCTCTCGGGCGGCCAGCAGCAGCGCGTCGCGCTCGCGCGAGCGATCGCCTATGCGCCGCAGATCCTGCTGTTCGACGAGCCGCTGTCGAACCTCGATGCCCAGCTGCGCGAGGAGATGCGAGCGGAGCTCAAGGACATCCACCGCGCGATCGGCGTCACTGCGATCTACGTCACCCACGATCAGGCGGAGGCGATGAGCCTGTCCGACACCATCGTCGTCATGGGGGAGGGCGAAGTACTCCAGGTCGGCTCGCCACGCGCGCTCTACGAGGAGCCGGCCGACGTGCGGGTTGCGCGTTTCATCGGCAAGGCCAATGTGTTCGACGCGGTGGTGGTCGATGCCGCCCAGCCGATCGCGCGTGTGAAGATCGACGGGATCGGCGAGACGCTCGGCTGCCGCATGTCCGGCAATGCGGCGCCGCAGGCGCGCGGCGCGCTGTCGATCCGGCCCGAGGCTATCGCCCTCAAGCCGGCAGGCGCGTCGCTGCAAGGCGTGCGTGGCCGCATCGGCGCCACGGTCTATCTCGGCAACCTGTCGCAGTATCACGTCGAGATCGGCCCTGGGCGAATGGTCGAGGTGCAGCAGGTCGGCGCGGACCTCCTCAAGGTCGGCGAGGAGGTCGTGCTCGAGATCGATCCGTTGCGCTGCGTCTTCATCGGCGACGCGACGGGCCGCCAGACTCGATGAGCAGAGGCGTGCCATGAGCGGAGGCACGCTGTCGCTGCCGGCCGCCTCGGCCGGCGATACGCCGGTCCGCCGGCGCCTCGCGCGGCTCCGGCTCGACGATCCCGCCGCGATCATCATGATCGTCGCGAGCGCGATCCTCTTCTTCCTCGTGCTCTATCCGGTCGGCTGGCTGTTCTACGGCAGCTTTTCCTATGGCGAGCACGGTTTCGTCGCGGCGCTCTCCGAGCTGTGGGAGCTGCCGGGCCTCGCCCGCGCGGTCACGAACACGCTGTGGCTCGTCGCCGGCACTGTGCCGCTTGCCTTCGTGCTGGCGCTGCCGCTGGTGTGGATCACCGCGCGCACCGACACCCCGCTCAAGGGCGTGATCGAGATCGCCGCGCTCATCCCGTTCATTACTCCGCCACTCATCGGCGCGGTGGCGTGGTCGCTGCTGGCGGCGCCACGCACCGGCGTGATCAACGTCGTCGCGCGCACGCTCGGCGCCACCGCGCCGGTGCTCAACATCTACAGCCTCGCCGGCGTCATCTTCGTGATGGCGCTCTATCTCAGCCCCTACGTGTTTCTCACCGTCAAGGCGGTGGTGTCGCGGATGGATGCGAGCCTCGAGGACGCCTCGCTCATCTGCGGTGCCGGGATCGGCCGGACTTTGTGGCACGTGCTGATCCCGCTCGGCCTGCCGGCCATCCTGTCCGCGGGGATTCTCGTGCTGACGCGCGCGCTCGAGGAGTTCGCTATCCCGGGCGTGCTCGGCGCGCCATCCGGCATCTACACGGTGACGACCTACATCTATTATCAGGCGGTGAGCTACATCCCGCCGCGCTACGAGGTTGCGGCCTTGCTCGCGACCGCGCTGATGTCGATTACCGCGCTCTGCCTCGTGTTGCAGGCGCGCCTCCTCGGCGGCGGGCGCCGCTTCACCACGGTTTCCGGCAAGGCGCAGCCGCCGCGGCTGGTGCGGCTCGGCCGGTGGCGCTACGTCACGCTCGCCTATGCGCTCGCCTATATCGCGCTCACTGTCGTGGTGCCGTATCTGGTGCTGCTCTACGCCGCCTTCATCACCCAATGGGGGCGGCCTCCGACGCCGGCGAACCTCACCCTCGCCAATGTCGTCGCGACCTTCGACCCCGAGCTTCCGGTGCGGCAGGGGCTCGCCAACAGCCTGATGCTGGCGGTCGGCGGCGCCACGGCGGCAGCGCTGCTCACGCTGATCGTCGGCTATATCATCACCACCGCGCGCCCTGTGATCAGCCACGCGCTTGATTTCGTGAGCGCGATCCCGCTCGCGATGCCCGGGCCGGTGATGGCGGTCGCGGTGCTGTGGGCCTACATCAACCCGCCATTCGTGCTCTATGGGACGCTGGCGATTCTCTTCGTCGCCTATGTGACGCATTACCTGCCTTACGGCGTGCGCACCGTCACCGGATCGTTTCGCCAACTCAGCATCGAGTTCGAGCGCGCGGCCGCCGCGTGCGGGGCAGGGCGCATCGCGGCCTTTCGCGACGTCCTGTTTCCGCTGGTGCGGCGCGGCGTGTTCGCGGGGTGGCTCCTGATGTTCGTTTCGATGATCCGCGAGCTGTCCTCCTCGATCTTTCTTTACGTGCCCGGCAACGAGACCGTCTCGGTGACCATGCTGGAGATGTGGCAGGAGGCGCGGTTTTCCAACGTCGCCGTCCTCGCGCTCACCGTCGTCGCGATCGCGGTCGTCGTGGTGGTGCTGGTGCGGCGGCTCGCGGGGAGCGCCACTTTCGGGGGCGAATGAAGGGCATTAGCGGCGAAGAAGCATCGGCCCTCAGTTTGCGGATATCGCCGCTGCCCGCTGCATGCCGAGCGCCACGATCCGGTGCAGCAGCTCCGGGTAGGAGATGCCGTCGTGCAAAGCGGCGGTCGCGAATTCCTGGCTTTCCGCGATTTCGGGATTGGGATTTGCTTCGAGGAAATAAAGCGTACCGTCGGCGGCGAGGCGGAAATCGATGCGGGCATAGCCGTCGAGCTCCAGCGTCCGGTAGATCCGCTTCGCCGTTCGCTGGATCCGAGCATACAGGTCCGGCGGAAGGTCCTGGGCCGGTCCCTGCAATATGCCGCGGCGTTCCTGGTAGCCGGGATCGTGCTTTACCTTCTCGGTCGCGATGTGCCACGCGCCCGCGGCCATGTTGCTGAACTCCAGCTCCCACACCGGCAGCACGCGGAGCCGGTCGTTGCCGAGCACCCCGACATAGAACTCGCGTCCCTCGATGTATTGCTCCGCGATGGCCGCGGTGCCGACGCGCTGGTGGATGAAGGCGACGCGCTCCGCGAGCTTCTCGTCGCTATCGACGACGGAGGCCTGCGAGATGGCGATAGAGGCGTCCTCGCTCACGCTCTTGACGATCAGCGGCAAGGCGAGGCGCGGCGGCCGCCGGACCTTGCGGCCCATCGGAAACACCGCGAAGGCGGGCACCGAGATCCGGTGATAATGGACGAGCGTCTTGGAGAGGTCCTTGCCACGCGCCAGCACGAGGCCGCGCGACTTGCAGCCGGTATACGGGATGCGCATCAATTCGAGAAGGCTCGCGACGTTCTGGTCGTACATGACATCGCCGTGAAAGTGCTCGAGCAGCGAGAACACCACGTGCGGCTTCCAGCCCTCGATCTCGTCGCGGATCAGCTTGAGCTCGTCATAAACGCCGAGCGGCCGAACCTCGTGCCCCGCGGTACGCAGGGTGCTGACGACGTCGTACTCGGTCTTCCATACGTTGATCTGCTGCTCGGTGTATCCGTCCGTCGAATTCCGGAGGGATCAGACGCGGGTCCATGAGCACGAGGATGCGAAGCCGTTTCATAGCGCGATCCATTTACGCTGCGACGGGCCGAACAGCGCATGCATGGTCTTCGCCGTCAAAAGCACCGCGAACTCGACGATCAGCGTATGCTTGCGGCCGACCGCACGCAGATCGAGCTCGCGACACCGGGCCACCATGTCGTCGAGGACGGCATCGAGCGTGAGCTGATACTCGCCCGTCCACTTCGACACCAGCTGTCGGATTTTCGCGCGATTGCGCCTGATGAACGTCGAAGCCGCCTGCGACCGGCGGTGCCGCGGGTCGGCGGAGAACAGCCGCAGCAGATCGCGGTCGTAGGTCGTCGGCGTATCGAAGGCGTAGAGCGCCTGCTTTTTTCGGTAGTGCTCGCCGAGCGTCTCGGTGAGGCTGTCGATGGGGTCGACCCGCTCCCGGCCGGTGAGCAGCGGCGGCTGCCCGGCGATTTCCGTCATCAGCTCGTCGACGTATTCGAGCTTCTTGAGCGCCGGCCATCCGGCGTAGCGCGTCCGCCAGTTCGAGCGAGGCCGCAGCCACACCGCGAACGTCTCGGCGAAATCCTCATCCGGATGGCTCTGCGCGTACCACAGCCGCAGATGCTGGACGAAATTTCTGCTCGCCGGATTCGGCCGGTAATAGCGCGGATAGCGTTGCGAAGACCGGCCGAACAGCTTCTGCCATTGGCGACGTCGCTGCAGCTGATAGGAGTGCTGCATCACATGGCCGGCTTCATGGCGAAGAATTCGCATGCATTCCGACCAGGTGCCGCCCTCGACGTCGATGATCATCTTCCGTTCGAGCTGCATCAGGCGCTCGTGGGCGAGATAGAACGGGATCGCGATGCCCGGCGTATTTTCCGGGCTGAACCACTCGCTCGAGATCCAGGCATGGGGCCGTCGCCACGATACCGCGCTCGTCCAGCTCCGCATGGAGGCTGTACATGCAGTTCTCGAGCCACGTGCCGCCGACGGTGACCTTGAGATCCTTCAGGCGAAGCTCGAGCAATTGGTCGTCGGGGAGGTCGGCCCAGGCAAATTTCCGACGCGGCATGGTGAGTTGAAACCTAAAGCGAATCCGCCACTTCGATGGTGTCACAGAACGGTCGTCGGCGACAACTGCCAGGGTGCTGGAGGAAACGTCAATCCGGCCGATCCCGGCGGCGCGCCGGTCGGCGATTTAAGACGCTTTAAGACGAAGTGTCGGCTTGCCGCCTCGGTCGACCTGAAGGAAAATCGGCATCGGATCGGCGGCGCGCGAGCCTGAGCCGACCGACGGCATCGCCCACAGGTAGCACGCGTTGACCATCGCGGCCGAGCCAGCGGATTCCAGAGCGGAGACCGGCGGCCTCGCCGCGATGGCGCTCGGCGCACTCGGCGTCGTCTTCGGCGACATCGGCACGAGCCCGCTCTACACCTTCAAGACGGCGCTCGATTGGGCGGGCGGCTCCGCCGCGCCCGACGTCGCGCTCGGCATGCTCTCCCTCATCGTGTGGACGCTCATCATCACCACGTCGATCAAATACGTCGCGATCATCATGCGCGCCGACAACGACGGCGAGGGCGGTATTCTCGCGCTGATGTCGCTCCTCGGCATCAAGCACGGCGAGCGCGTCGGCATCATCTCGATCGGCATTCTGGGCGCGGCGCTGCTCTATGGCGACGGCGCCATCACGCCGGCGATCTCGGTGCTGAGCGCGCTCGAAGGGATCAAGACGCCGGTTCCCCAATTCGCCCCCTATGTGCTGCCGCTCTCGGTGCTCGTTCTCATCGGCGTGTTCGGCCTGCAGCCCCTGGGCAGCGGGCGGATCGGCCGGCTGTTCGGGCCGATCATGACGCTGTGGTTCCTCACCATCGGCGTACTCGGCATTCACGGCATCCTGCACCATCCCGGCGTGCTGGCGGCGATCGATCCGCGTTACGGGCTCGGCTACCTGTTCACTCACGGGATGACCGGCTTCATGGTCCTCGGCGGCGTCTTCCTGTGCGCGACCGGCGCCGAAGCGCTCTACGCCGACATGGGCCATTTCGGTCCGTTTCCGATCAGGGTCGCGTGGTACGGCCTCGTGCTGCCGACGCTCCTTCTCAACTATGCCGGCCAGGCGGCGATCGTGATCGACGGGACGGCCGCGACCGACGCCAATCCGTTCTTTGCGCTGTGTCCGGCGCCGCTGCAGGTGCCGCTCGTCGCGCTCGCCACGGCGGCGACCATCATCGCCAGCCAGGCGATCATCAGCGGCACCTTCTCGATGACGCGGCAGGCGATCCAGCTCGGCCTGTGCCCGCGCCTGCACATCACCCAGACCTCGTCGGAGGGCTACGGCCAGATCTATGTCGGCTTCGTCAACTGGGTGCTGATGGCGCTCACGCTCGGCTTGACGCTCGCCTTCCGTTCCTCGGACAACCTTGCCGCCGCCTTCGGCATCGCGGTGTCGCTCACCATGTTCCTGACCACGATCCTGATCTTCCTCACCATGCGCGAGGTATGGGGATGGAGCCTGTGGCTCGCGGTCGCCGTCGCCGGCCTGTTCGCCATCGTCGACCTGTCGTTCGTCGCTGCGAACCTGATGAAGTTTTTCGAAGGCGGCTGGGTGCCGCTCGTCGTTGCCGGCCTCCTGTTCTTCGCCATGTCGACGTGGCGGCAGGGTCGCACTCTTCTGGAGCGCCGGCTCGAGCGCGACACGCTGCCGCTCGACGGTTTCATCAAGAGTACGCACGAGAAGATGCGCGTCGCAGGAACGGCGGTCTACTTGACGAGCCGCACCGACGTCGTGCCGGTGCCGCTGCTCCACAATTTCAAGCACAACAAGGTGCTGCATAAGCGCATCGTGCTGCTGCACGTGGTGACGCGGAACATCCCGCGCGTCCCTGCGGCGCAACGCGTGGAGGTCACCCATCTGGCCGACGATTTCCACGCGGTGGTCGCCAATTACGGCTTCATGCAGAGCCCGAACGTGCCGCGCGCGCTGGCGCGCTGCGGGCCGGAAGGGCTTAAGTTCGATATGATGGAGACCTCGTTCTTCGTCGGACGGGTTACCATCGTCGCGGAGCGGGGATCGCGCTTCGGCCGCATCCGGCGGGCGGTATTCGCCGCGATGCAACGCAACGCGCAGCCCGCGACGGAGTTCTTCCGCATCCCGCCCAACCGGGTCATCGAGCTCGGCGGCCAGGTGGAAATTTAAACGCGGTCGGGAGGATCGATCATGCTGCGGCGTCTATTGTTCATCGCGTTGTCGGGGTTCGTTCTCGCGCTGACCGCTGTGCCTTCGTCGGCGCAGTCGGCGATGCGCGACGTGCTCGAGGATATGAAGAAGGGGGGCTACGTGGTCGTCATCCGTCACGGTCGGACCAACGAAAGCGCGGACACCAAGGACGCCTCGCCGCTCGACCTTTCGAACTGCGGGGGGCAACTCATGCTCAACGAAGTCGGCAAGCGGCAGGCGCAGGCGATCGGCGAGGCCTTCAGGAAGGCCGAGGTGCCAGTCGGCAAGGTGATCGCGAGCACCTATTGCCGTGCGGTGGAAATGGGGCGCCTCGCCTTCGGCAAGGCCGAGCCGTCGGATGCGCTACTGCTGGAGGCTTTCGTGCCGGCGCCCGGGACCCCGGTGCCGCCGCCGTGGCCGCAGCGCGTCGAGCTGATGAAGCAGCTGATCGCGACCGAGCCGGCGACAGGGACCAACACGGTCCTGATCACCCACTTCCCCAACGTGAAAGCCGGGCTCGGCGTGCAGATCGGCTTCGGCGACGCTGCGATCGTGAAGCCCGACGGCCATGGTGGCGCGGTCGTGGTCGCCCGCATCACGGCGAAGGAGTGGGCGGCGTTTAGCTAGGCGCGCTCGCGGGTCGACGCTTTTCGAGCGCGCGCTCACTCCGCGGCGACAGTGCGGATTTCCGCGGCTTGAGGCGTCTGCTGGCTCGTCTTGCCCCGCATCCAGACTTGCAGGCGCGCGAGGTAGAGATAGACGACCGGGGTCGTGTACAGCGTCAGGATCTGGCTGAGAGCCAATCCGCCCACCATGGAATAGCCTAATGGCTTGCGCATTTCCGACCCGGTACCATCGCCGAACATCATGGGAACGCCAGCCAGCATAGCGGCTGCCGTCGTCATCAGGATCGGACGGAACCGCAACAGGCAAGCTTCACGAATGGCCGCAGCCGGCGGCATGTTGCGATCGCGCTCCGCCACGATGGCGAAGTCCACCATCATGATGCCGTTCTTCTTGACGATGCCGATCAGCAGAATGAGGCCGATGATGCCGATGACCGACAGATCCATATGCCCGAGCTGAAGTGCCAGCAGGGCCCCGATACCTGCCGACGGGAGAGTCGACAAAATCGTCAGCGGATGGATGAAGCTCTCATACAGCATCCCGAGAATAATGTAGACGACGACCAGCGCGGCGGCGACCAACGCCGGCTCGCTCGACAGCGATGACTGAAATGCCTGGGCGTTACCCTGGAACGTTCCGATCACGGAGCTGGGCACACCGATTTCCTGCACCGCCTTGCTGATCGCGTCGACTGCCTCGCCCAGCGCAACGCCGGCGCGCAAATTGAATGACAATGTCGCTGCGGGAAATTGGAGTTGATGATTGACGGATAGCGGCCCAATTTTCTGAGAGTCCATGTCGACGAGCGTGGATAACGGCACCGCGGCGCCCGTGACGGGAGATTTCACATAAATGCGGTCGAGCGACGCTCGATTATGCTGGAGTTCCGGAGGTATCTCCAGGATCACCCAGTAGGTATTGAGCTGCGTGAAATATTGGGTGATCTGGCGTTGTCCATAGGCGTCGTTGAGCGTGTCGTCGATGGCCTGCGGTGAAATACCGAACCGCGCGGCCAGGTCGCGATTGATCGTCACCTTGAGCTGCGGCGCTTCGGCCAACAGATCGCTGGCGACGTCGGTGAGCTGCGGCAAGGTCCGCATCTTGTCCAACAGCTTTTTCGACCACTCATTCAGTTCAGCAACGTTCGGATCCTGCAATGTGTATTGAAAAGCAGCGCGGGAGATGCGGCCGCCGACCGTGATGTCCTGGGCGGGCTGAAGAAACAGGTTGACGCCGACGATTTTAGCCAGCTGCGGCCGCAAGCGATCGATTACCTGCGACGCCGTGACATCGCGCTCCTCGCGCGGTTTGAGCACGATGGTGAAATTCCCGTTGTTCGCGGTCTTCGCGCTGGTGGTCGATCCCACCGTCGATCCGAATGACTCGATCGCGGGGTCCTTCGAGAGCACCTCGCCGAGTTCCTGGTGCAGCCGCATCAATTGCTGCGGCGAGGTATCTTGCGCTCCCTCGGATATTCCATTGATCAGGCCGATGTCCTGGATCGGAAAAAATCCCTTGGGGATCGTCACCATCATGTAGCCCGTGATCGTCATGGTGACGAAAAAGACGCCGAGCGTGATTGGCTGGTGGCGAAGTACTACGTCGAGGGTGCGCTGGTAGAAGGCCAGCATCGCATCGAAGATGCTCTCGATGAACCGGTAGACGACCCCATGGTCATGCGACGCGGGCCGCATGAAACGCGAGCACAGCATAGGCGCGAGTGTCAGCGACACCAATGCCGACACGGCGATCGATGCCGTCACCGTCAAGGCGAACTCGCGAAACAGCCGGCCGATGATTCCCCCCATCAGCAGGAGCGGAATGAAAACGGCAATCAGCGCGCAGCTGATTGTAATAACCGTGAAGCCGATTTCGCTCGAACCCTTGAGTGCGGCCTCGTAAGGCGCCTCGCCATTTTCGATATGGCGGTGGATATTCTCGACCACGACGATGGCATCGTCGACCACAAAACCGATCGCAATCGTGAGCGCCATCAGGGACAGATTGTCGATACTGAAATTGAGCAGGTACATCGAAGCAAACGAGCCGAGGATGGCAAGCGGCACCGTTATGGCGGGAATGAATGTGGCCCAGAAGTTGCGCAAGAACAGCAAAACGACAAGGATTACCAGAACGATCGTAATTACGAGTGTGAATTCCACATCCGCGACTGAAGCCCGAATCGTCGTCGTGCGATCGAGCAGAATGTCGACGTCGATCGAGGGTGGGATGTTCGCCTTCAGGCGAGGCAGCATCTCCTTGATCTTGTCGACAATTTCGATGACGTTGGCGCCGGGCTGCTTGTAGACATAAAGAAGAACGGCGCGGTGGCCATTCTCGTAGCCCTGCACGGTCATGTCGGATTGCGCCGCTATGGCTTCGCCAACGTCCCGCACCCGGATGGGGCCGCCATTGCGATAAGCAATGATGATGTCGTTGAACGGCGCGGCGTCGATGATCTGATCGTTCGCTGCAATGGTGAAGCTTTTGTTTTCTTCGTTGATCGTACCCTTTGCGGCAATCGTCGTCGACGTTATCAGAGTGCTGCGGACGTCTTCCAGGGTCACGCCGGCCGAGGCGAGCTTCGCGGGATCGACCTGGATGCGGATCGAAGGCTTTTGTTCGCCGCTGAGTTGGCTCTGCGCGACGCCGCGGACCTGGGAAATCTGCTGCGCGAGGAAATTATCCACATAATCGTCGACGATATAGAGCGGCAACGTCTCGGAGCGCGCCGTCAGTATCATTACCGGCGAATCGGCGGGATTCACCTTCTTGTAGCTGGGCGGCGCCGTCATTTGCTGCGGCAGCGTCCTGCTGGCGGCCGTAATCGCGGCCTGAACGTCCTGCGCCGCGGAGTCGATGTTGCGATCGAGATCGAATTGAATCGTAATCGTGGTTCCGTTAAGCGCACTCATCGAGGTCAGCTGCGCGACCCCGGGAATTTGCCCAAATTGGCGCTCCAGCGGCGCGGCAACGGATGTTGCCATGGTCTCGGCGCTCGCACCCTGCAACGTTGCATCCACCCGAATGGTGGGAAAATCCACCTGCGGCAGCGGTGCAACAGGCAAGAAAGGGAACGAGACCAACCCCACGAAGGCGATCGCGGCCATCAGCAGGGCGGTCGCGATGGGGCGGCGGATAAATGGCTCGGATATGTTCATGCACGATCCCGTTTCGCCCGCGATGGCCTCGGTGCGCCGACTGCCACGGGCGAATTCTGGCGGAATTTGCAGTGGCAGTCGATCACAACCCGCTCGTCCCCTTAACGATCGCGCGACGCATCAAAAGTTCCAGCCGGAGCCCGGCCCGGCTGTCCCCAAAGCCGGGCGTGAGCAGTCCTACAGCAATGCACCCGGGCTCTTCCGGTATTTGTTCGCGATCGCATCCGCGCTCATGTAGGCGAGGGCCTGGATGGTCAGCGTCGGGTTGAAGCCGCTCATCGACGGGAAGGTCGACGAGCCAACCACGAACAGGTTGGGGATGTCCCAGGTCTGCCCGTATTTGTTGACCACCGAGGTGTTGGGGTCGTTGCCCATGCGGGTCCCGCCCTCGTGGTGTCCGCCCGGCGTGCCCGGCGACATCGCGATGCGCCATTGCCGGCTCGCACCCATGGCGCGGGCGATCTCCTCGAGCTTCTTGTAGAGAAACTCCATACGCGCGACCTCGTTGGGCTTGCGCCAGTCGTAGGTCAGCCGCGGTGCCTGCAGGCCGAACTGGTCACGCACGTTCGGATCGAGATCGATCGTCTGGTCGGCGTAGGGCAAATTCTCCATCTGCGCGGCGACGCCGACGTACCGCCTGAAGTTGTTGGCGATGAAGTCGCGATAGGCGGCGCCCCAGCGCGGGGTTCCGGGAGGCGGCGGCATGCTCATGGCGGCCGCGATCGGGCCGCCCTCGATGTCGGCCTCGGTGACCGAGATCTGGGCGCCCTGAATGAAGCCAAGGCCGCCGTGATCGAAGTTGTCGCCGTTCCAGTCGTCGATCGTGTGCTTCTGCGCGCTCGGCCCCATGAAGTTGTTGACGTAGCGGTCGTCGAAGGTTGCGAACACCCGGCCGCCGACATGCGTCATGAAATGCTTGCCGACGTGGCCGCGCGAGTTGGCGAGGCCGTTGGGGAATTTCTCGGTCTTCGACAGGAGCAGGAGCCGCGTGTTGTCGTAGACGAAGGTGCCGAGAACCACGATCTCCGCCTCGATCGTGTTGTCGGAGCCGTCCGGCCCGTAATAGGAAACGCCGGTCACCTTGCCGCTGTTGTCGCTGTTGACGCGGTGGCACATCGCGCCGCTGATGAGGGTGAAGTTGCCGGTCTTGTCGGCCTCGGGCAGCTTGGTGACGAGGATGCTCGACTTCGCGCCGACATGGCAGCCGAAGCCCTGGCAGAAGCCGCAATAAGTGCAGCCCGGGCGGCCGTTATAGGCCTCGGAGATGATCGCCCGCGGTGTCGAGAACGGGTGATAGCCGAGCTTCTTGGCGCCGGCCTCGAACAGCACGGCCGCCTGCTCCATGCGCAGCGGCGGCAGCGGATAGGGGCGCTGGCGCGGCGCCTCGAAGGGATTGCCGCCGTCGATCTTCCTGCCCTGCAGATTGCCGGCCTGGCCCGAGACGCCGAGCTCGTATTCGGCCTTGTCGTAATAGGGCTCGAGCTCGGAGTAGTTCACCGGCCAGTCGGCGAGCGTCGAGCCTTCGGGGATCGCGCTGATGCCGTAGCGCTCGATCGTGTGCGAGCGGGCGCGGAAGTCGTCCTCGTGCAGGCGCCACGACACCGAGCCGTAATGCACCGTGCCGCCGCCGGCCTGAAAGCCGTAGTCGAGCTTCGGCAGCATGTTCGCGCGCGCGTTGGCGTTGACGCGCCACGTCACCGGCTGGCGCTTCGGATTGGGCCGCAGGTCGAGCCGCTGGAAGTAGCGCAGCTCGTCATGGGGCGCGAAATCGGCGGTCGAAAGCCGCGGTCCGCGTTCGAGCGCGATCACCTTCATGCCGGCCTTGCCGAGCTCCGCCGCCATGATGCCGCCGACGGCGCCGGCACCGACGATGACGACGTCGGTCTTTTGTGTGGCCATTGGTGTCTCCTCCCAAGCGATCGTTTGTTCTTCACTTTCCCTCCCCGCCTTCGGGGAGGGTAGGGTGGGGTTCTTGCTTCCTTGGCTCGCTTCGCTTTCTTTCCCTGGCTCGCTTCGCTCGCGGACCCCACCCCGTCCTCCCCGAAGACGGGGAGGGAGAAGACCGAGTCGGCGAGGGAAAGTGCGCCTACAGCAGCGCGCCCGGGCTCTTCTTGTATTTGTTGGCGATCGCGTCGGCGCTCATGTAGGCGAGCGCCTGGATCGTCAGCGTCGGGTTGAAGCCGCTCATCGACGGGAAGGTCGACGAGCCGATGACGAACAGGTTCGGGATGTCCCAGGTCTGGCCGTACTTGTTCACCACCGAGGTATTGGGATCGTTGCCCATGCGGGTCCCGCCCTCGTGATGCGCACCGGGCAAGCCCGGCAGCAGCGCGTTCCGCCACACCTTCTGCGCGCCCATCGCGTGGCCGATGTCCTCGAGCTTCTTCATCATGAACTCGACGCGGGCGAGCTCGTTGGGCTGGCGCCAGTCGAAGGTCACGCGCGGTGCCGGCATGCCCCAGGCGTCGCGCACATTGGGATCGAGATCGATCATGTGCCCGGCGTAAGGCAGCATCTCGGTCTGGGCGACCATCGCGCCGTGCCTCGCGTAATACTTGACGAGGTGGTCGCGGTAGGTCGTCGCCCCATCGCGGCACATCGGGCGGCGGGCTTCGTGGTCATGAAGGCGAGCGGGCCGCCTTCGAGGTTCGGCGTGCCGATCGAGAGCTGGGCGCCGCGGATGAAGCCCGTGCCGGCATGATCGAAATTGTCGGCGTTGAAGTCGTCGATCGTGTGCTTCTGGGCGCTCGGCCCCATGAAGTTGTTGATGTAGCGGTCGTCGAAGCCGGCGAACACGCCGGCCATCACATGGGCCATGAAGTGCTTGCCCGACATGGCCGCTCGAATTGGCGAGTCCGTTCGGGAACTTCTCGGTCTTCGACAACAGCAAGCAGCCGCGTGTTGTCGTAGACGAAGGTGCCGAGTACGACGATCTCCGCCTCGACCGTGTTGTCGGAGCCGTCCGGCCCGTAATAGGAGACGCCGGTCACACGTCCGCTCTTGTCGCTGTTCACGCGATGGCACATGGCGCCGGTGATCAGCTTGAAATTGCCGGTGGCGTCGGCCTCCGGCAGCTTGGTCACGAGGATGCTCGACTTCGCGCCGACATGGCAGCCGAACCCCTGGCAGAAGCCGCAATAGGTGCAGCCCGGCCGGCCGTTATAGGCTTCCGACAGGATCGCGCGCGGCGTCGAGAACGGGTGATAGCCGAGCTTCTTGGCGCCCGCTTCGAACAGCACGCCGGATTGGTCCACCTTGAGCGGCGGCAGCGGATAATCGCGCTGGCGCGGCGCCTCGAACGGATTGCCGCCGTCGACCTTTTTGCCCTGCAGATTGCCGGCCTTTCCCGACACGCCGAGCTCGTGCTCGGCCTTATCGTAGAACGGCTCGAGCTCGGCATAGCTCAACGGCCAGTCGGCGAGCGTCGTGCCGTCCGGCAGCGCCGAGAGGCCGTAGCGCGCGATGGTGTTGGTGCGGGCCTGGAAATCGTCCTCGTGCAGGCGCCACGACACCGCGCCGTAATGCACGGTGCCGCCGCCGGCCTGATTGCCGTAGTCGAGCTGCCCGAGCGGGAAGGCGCGCCCATTGGCATTGGGACGCCAGGTGACCGGCTGGCGCTTGACGTCGGGCCGCAGGTCCTTGCGCTGGAAGTAGCGCAGCTCGTCATGGGGCTCGAAGTCGGCGGTCTTGAGACGAGGGCCGCGCTCGAGGGCGATGACCTTCATCCCGGCCTTGCCGAGCTCGGCCGCGACGATGCCACCGACGGCGCCGGCGCCGACGATGACGACGTCAGTTTTTTCGGTGGCCATGGCTCACACCTTTCGCGACGTGGCCTGCAGGCCGGTGATCGGTGCGCGGGTGAAGGCCTGTTTGCTCTGCATGTCGGCCTCGGTGAAGTAGGGCTGCGCGCCGGGGAAGCCGACGAGCTTCCAGCCGGCAAAGTCCTTGTTGCCGCCGTAGATCGGGTCGGCGAACATGCCCTCCATGGTGTGGGTGCGGATGGCGTTGAAGAACGCCTGCGCCGTCGGCCAGGTGAATTCGCTCGCCTTGCCCTGCTCGAGCGCGGTGATGACCTCGTCCTGCTGGGTGGGGCTCAGCTCGACGAACGGCTTCATGAAGGTCTTCTTGCAATAGGCATCGAGCGCGGCGAGGCCGCGGCGGTAGAAGTCCTGCTGGTCTGAATAGGCCCCGGCCAGCGCGAGATCGATGTAGTTGAGGACGCCGGCATCGCGCGCGCCCGGCTTGCCCGGTGCGCCCGGCATCAGCCGCTCGGCGAAGGCAGCGACGGTCGCCGCATTCTCGTCGTTGAGGAAGGCGCCATGGCCCTCGCCACCCTCATGGGGATGGGCGGCGGGAACCGCGCCCGTGGTCTTCGGCTCGGGCTTCTTCGCCTGGACCGGCGCCGCGTGCTGCTGGCGATGCTGCTGGGCGAGCGCGTCCGAGACCATGCTGGTCCCGGCGACCGCGCCGGCACCGACGGCTGCGCCGACCAGGAAGGCACGGCGTGATTCATCGTGCTTGGCCATGAACGTTTCCTCCGATTTGTCCGAAATATTGTTGCCCCAGAGTTCGGCGCATTCGCGCTTACCGATGAGCTTATCCCGGTTGGAATGGTTCAAAAAGCGAAATCCAGCCGTGCACAGCCTGCGCATTTGGCCGTGGTGCAAGGCATGGTATTTGCGTTCTTCCGAGGTTCGTCAGCGGTTGCGAGGATCGAGATGAGCGGCACGCGTCGGGACTTCCTGCGTCAGGTCGGCAGCGTCGGCGGCTACCGGGCGACCTATCTGTCAATGCAGGCTATGGGCCTGTTGAGTTCCGCCGCGGTGGCGGAAGCGCTGACATTGCAGAAGGGCGAGGGCCACGGCACCAAGGTCGTCATCCTCGGCGCCGGTGTCGCCGGGCTTTCGGCGGCCTATGAGCTCGGCAAGGCCGGCTACGACTGCACGGTGCTGGAGGCGCGCGACCGCGTCGGCGGACGCAACTGGAGCATCCGCCGCGGCACCCGCATCGACATGACCGACGGCACCCGGCAGCTCTGCGAGTTCGATCCCGAAATGTACTGGAATTCCGGACCGGCCCGGATTCCGAGCGCCCACCAGGCCGTGCTCGGCTATTGCCGGGAACTCGGGGTCGCGCTCGAGGTCGAGGTCAACACCAGCCGCGACGCGCGGCTCTACAATCCGGCGGCGAACGGCGGCAAGCCGATCGAGATGCGCCAGGCCCACAACGACGTGCGCGGTGAAATCTCCGAGCTGCTCGGCAAGGCGATCAATCGCGGCGCGCTCGACGAGGAGCTCTCCGCCCACGACAAGGAGCGCATGCTCGCCTTTCTGCGCACCTATGGCGACCTCTCGCCCGATCTCGTCTTCAAGGGCTCGACGCGCTCCGGCTACAAGAGCCTGCCGGCGGCGGGCGAGGAGACCGGCGAGCGGCGCGATCCGATGCCGCTCGGCACGCTCCTCGACATCGACATGTGGGGCGCCGTGATGTTCGAGGAGGGCTTCGACTTCCAGGCGACCATGTTCCAGCCGGTCGGCGGCATGGACCGCATTCCGATGGCGTTCGCAAAGAAGCTTGGTTCGGTGGTGCGCCTGCAGAGCGAGGTGACCGCGATCAGGCGCCGCAACGACGGGGTGAGCATCGCCTACACCGACAAGCGTTCCGGCAAGCGCGGTGTGGTCGAGGCGGCCTATTGCCTGTCGACCATCCCGCTCAAGGTGCTCGAACCGATCGACCACGACTTCGCATCCAGCCACGCCGCCGCGATCCGCGCCGTGCCCTATGGCAACGCGATCAAGATCGCCTGGCAGTCGCGCCGGTTCTGGGAGACGGAGGACCACATCTATGGCGGCATTTCCTGGGTGAAGGGCCCGACCGCCCTGGTGTGGTACCCGAGCGACCGCATGTTCTCGCAGAAGGGCATTCTGCTCGGCGGCTATGTGAGCCGCGGCCCGGTCGACGACCTCGCGACGAAGTCGCTCGCCGAGCAGTTCGAGCTCAGCCGCGCATCGATCGAGGGTTTGCATCCCGGGCGCGGCCACGAGCTCGAGAAGCCGATGGCGATCGCGTGGTCGAATATCCCCTACAGCCTCGGCATCGGCGCTCGCTACCAGACCGACCGCGATCCGAACTACGCCACCCTCGCCGAGCCCGACGGCCCGTTCTATTTCGCCGGCGAATACTTGAGCCACGTCGGGGCCTGGCAGGAGGGCGCGATCCTCTCCGCGCGGCGCGCCATCAACATGATGGACAAGCATCGGCGCGAGCGTGCGTAAGGTCTCCTCCGGTCGGGTGCCGTCCCCCGGCGCGAAGAGGGCGGCGACGGGGGCAGCTGGTCGGTGGCCGGGCGACATCGTTGCTCTCCTGCATGAGCCCGAGACGCGCTAAAGTGCGGTCCTCGAGCTCACCAGGGAGGAAAGAAAATGAGTAGATTGAAAACAGCGGCTCTGACGGCAACCGTTGCGCTCGGCGTCCTTGCCGGCGTCGCCGGTCAGGCGAGCGCGCAGGTCACGGCCTATGAAGGTGCACGCGTCATCGTCGGCGATGGTCGCGTTCTCGACAACACGACGTTGGTCGTGGACGGAACGAAGCTCACACAGGTCGGCGGGGCGGCACCGGCCGGCGCCAACCGGGTCAACCTCGCCGGCAAGACCGTGATGCCGATGTTCCTCGACACCCACGTGCATCTGAGCCCGACGCGCGACGGGGTCGTGCGCGACTTGAAGCAGCGCGCCTATTTCGGCGTCGGGGCCGCGATGAGCATGGGCACCGACAGCTACGACGTGCTCGACCTTCGCGACAAGGACACACCCGGCATGGCGCGGTTCCTGAGCGCCGGCAAAGGCCTCAGCCGGAACGAGGGGCGACCGACCTTGGAGATCAACAGCGTCGAAGAGGCGCGCAAGGCGGTACAGACCAACGCGGCGCACAAGGTCAACATCATCAAGGTTTGGGTCGACGACCGCGATGGCAAGGTCGACAAGGTCCTTCCGTCTCAATATGAGGCCGCGATCGACGAGGCGCACAAGAATGGCCTCCGGGTGACCGCGCACATTTTCAACGAGGAAGACGGCAAGCGGCTCATTCGCGCAGGAGTCGACGCGTTCGCGCACAGCGTACGCGACAAGGACATCGATGACGAAATGCTGGCGCTCTACAAGTCGAAGCCCAACCTCGTCGTCAATCCGAACCTGCCCGACCGCGGCGTCAAGCAGGATCTGAGTTGGCTGAAATCAAGCCTCCCGTCAGCGGAGTACGCCAAGCTCGAAGAAGGAAACACCGATCGCCCGAAGGCGCAGGGCGCCTACGGCATTCAGGCCCGCAACCTTGCAAAGATCAATGCGGCTGGAGTCAAGATCGTGCTGGGGACGGATGGCAATCGCCCCTGGGGCCCCCACGAGGAGGCGGCAGACATGGTGGCCGCCGGCATGACCCCGGCGCAGGTCATCACGGCCGGGACCAAGAGCGCGGCCGAGTTCCTCAGGCTGGCCGACACCGGCACGCTCGAAGTCGGCAAGAACGCCGACTTCATCGTGCTCGACGCGAACCCGCTCGACGACATCACCAACACGCGCAAGATCTCCCAGGTGATCCTGCGCGGTGCGCCGGTGGATCGCTCGAAGTATCCGCAATGATATGAGGCGTCCGCTTGCGGGCGGACCTTAAACCAGGCGGCGCGGGCGTAAGTCCGCGTCGTTCGCTTGGGGCCGGGAGAGTGCCCTACGCCCGCCCCTCTGATCCTCAATTCTTCGCGAGATAGTCCAGCGCAGCGGCAAGGTCGGCGCGGTTGGCGTCGGAACTGTTCGCAAGGGCCGCGAGCTTCTGGTAGTACATCGTCGCCTTCTCCTTGTCGCCCAGTGCGACGGCCGCTTTTGCCGCGCCGAGGAAGGCGTTCAGCCGTTTGGCTCCTTCCTGATGGTCGCTTCGACGGCGGCAAGAGCGTCCTGAGCCGTGCCGCGCTCGGTCCGCTGACCAACAAGCAAGATCGCACCGACAAGTCGAATATTAATCGCGGGTCGTCAAGGCGCTGCGTTTGCGTCGGCGATCCCGACAAGAGGAGCGTGGCTTCATGGGCGTCATGGCCTCCCTAAGCCGCCCGAAGTGACGAAACAGCGAAAGCGACCAACAAAAAACGAGGCGCAGCTCAAGTCCCGGTGCCGGTCTTCGTCGTTCCCGCGCGCGTGTTTGCCTTGTCGTTCTGAGCGGACGGCGGCTTGGTGTCGCTGCGCGCGGCCGGCTTGGGGTCGGTGCGCTTTGTCTCGCCGTGTTGCGCCGGCTTGACGTCGGCGCGCTGCGCCGTGGACTTGGGCTGGCCGGGCGGAAGCTTGGCGTCGGCGCGCTGAGCCAGTGGTTTGGTGTCGCCATGCGCAAGCGCCGACTTTGCGTCAGCGTGCTGCGGCATGTGCTTGGCGTCGGGATGCGCGGGCTTGATGATCTCGGTGTGCCCGACGCTCGCCGGCTTATAAGTCGATTCCGTCGGCGCGGAATTGCCGTGGCGAGATCCTGCTTTGTCTCCGGCGAGCCGCGAGTTGCGATGACCCTTCTCCTCCGAATGGGCGGTTTCCTGGCCTTTCGGACGGACGCATCCCCATTGCTCCACGGTGACACCGGCGTCCACCGCGCTCGTCGGGTGGGCGATCGGATCGGTGTCGCCGGATCGCGCGAGACGCGCATGCCTCAGCGCGGCAGCCTTTTCGTGCCATGCCGGTCCGAGCAGCGGTTGAATGTGGACCGGATCGGTCGCGGGCAACGGGCGGCGGAGCCCATAGTTCTTGCTGTTCTGGTCGAACCAGGCCCAGACAGTGTCATCGGACATGCGGTCCGGGCTCGAAATGTCCATCGCGCAGCCATGGCCGTATCCGCCCGTCGCGGTGCTGCCGCCGTGAAACGAGTAGCCGCCGTGAGATTTGAATCCGGACGCGAGGTTCTGCCGATAGTCGTCGCGATAGCCGCTCAGAATGCTCCACTCGATGCCGGCGGCATCCATCGCCTTCCCGATAGCGTAAACAAGCTCGCGATAGTCGGGATCGATGCCGCCGATCGTATAGTCCTCCATCGAAAGGCCGGCGTGCTTGGCGGCATCGATGTCCTTCCAGGTGAACTCGCCGCTGCCGTCCTTCTTCACGGTGGAGCGCCGATAGACCTCCCAGAGATAGTCTTTGACCGGGTCCGGGACGTTCGAGGCGCCCGGGTTGGCGCGGACCGGAGCCTGCATCGTGGCTGGCTCCGAGGTGCGAGCCCCGTCTCCGGGACGGCCCTGCGAGAGGGCGTCCTTTCCCGTCAGCGTCGCGGCGAGGAGAGCGGACAGGCCAGCGAGCAGGTAACGCCGACGGTGCGGCCGAGAAGAAAATGAGCGCATGCGTTCAACCACACCCCGGTTGGTTGTTTCGATTCGCAACGCGATCACAAAGCCGGCCGGCCGTTAAACGCTGAGCCGCTGGATCTTAGTTGGGGGCTTCGTTGGGCGGTGAGCCCTCCGGCCGACCGTGAAAAGCTACCCCATCCGGAGCTTTGCCCGGGGATCGGCGCCGAATTGTGGCGAACAGACAGGGACCGCGCGTCACTGCGGGCGCGCACGGTCCTCGCGCAGCGTGCCCGGTGCTGCCTGCGTCGTCCGGGCCGGCCGCACGGCCTGTGTCTCATGAGGACCATTCGGCTTCGGCGGATTCCCCTTGGCGTTGCCGTCGTGCCGCGCTGGGTGACCGGCGGTCCGGTTTGCGGCTACAGGGTGAGCGTCGTCCGCGTCTGATGCGGTCCCCTTGGCAGACTCCGGCGGCGGTGGCAGGGGCAGTGGGCGGACGCACAGATATTGCTCCACCGTCACGAGGTCGCCCAAGGACTCCGGGACAGCGTCGACCTCGGGAGTAATCCCGAGCCGTCGGTTGCGCAGCATGATCCCGATCTCATGCCATCCCGGCTGCGGGATGATATGTGCGGGGTCGGCGGCCTTCAGCGGGCGATGGAGAGCGAGGTCACGGCCGTTCTTGTCCACCCACCGCCACACCTTGCTGTCGTCAAGCCGATCGGCGCTGGCGAGATCGACCGCACAGCCATGGCGGTATCCGCCCGTTGCCAGGCTTCCCCCGTGAAACGAGTTGTTGACCTTGGCCTTGAGGCCTGACGCCATTTTCTGCCTGAAGTCGTCGCGAAAACCGGAGAGGATCGTCCACTCGACGCCGGCGGCGTCCATCGCATGCCCGGCGGCATACAGCACCTCGCGGAAGTCCGGGTCGATACCGCCGATCACATATTCCTCGACGGAAAGACCGAGGCGCGCGGCAGCAGTAATGTCCTTCCAGGTGAAATCGCCGTGCCCGTCCGCTTTCGCGGGAGAGCGCTGATACACCTTCCATAGATACGCCCGCACCTCATCGGTCGGCACCGGGACGGCTGCCCATTCCGCGGGAGGCTCCGGCGGCGGGCCGGGAGGCTCGGGCGCAGCGGCCGCAGGCGGGGGCGCCTTGGGTTTGGGCGCTGCCTTCTGTGACTCTGCAGAGCCGCAGATCGCCAGCGCCATCAGGAAAACGAGCGCGCAGCCAATCAGTTGTCGGCGTTCCGGCCGCCATTGCGTGAACGCCGGGCCATGGAAAACGGGGAGGCAGCGACGGGCGAGATGCCCGAGGTGCCCTATCGGAGATGAATGCATTGGCTTGGTTACAACCTGATGGTCATCGACATAAATAACACCGGAGCGAACCGGCCCCCGCTGGCCCGCTTCGGTTCCCCCACAATTTTGCAATTCGTTGTCGGAATCATGGCCGACCGTTCGTCCTCGTCACGTC
The DNA here is from genome assembly GCA_963824905.1 of uncultured Alphaproteobacteria bacterium. Lineage (GTDB taxonomy): Bacteria > Pseudomonadota > Alphaproteobacteria > Rhizobiales > Xanthobacteraceae > JAJPKK01. The sequence goes on along the minus strand of CAWGRH010000017.1, from coordinate 100,824 downwards.
CACCCCTGGGAGTAACGACATGCTTTATGCCCTGCTTTGCTATCACTCCGAAGAGGTCGTGTTCTCCTGGACCAAGGAGGAGGACGACGCGGTGATCGCAAAGCTCGCGGTGGTCCAGGAGCGATTGACCAAGGCCGGCAAGCTGGGCCCGGTGGCGCGACTGATGCCGACGACGACCGCGACGACGCTGCGCCGCGACCGCGACGCGCCCATCGTCATCGACGGCCCGTTTGCCGAGACGAAAGAGCAGCTCCTCGGCTTCTTCATCATCGATTGCGCCTCGCTCGAGGAGGCGATCGAAATTACTCGTGAACTCGGCGAGCACAATCCCGGCGGCGCGTACGAGATCAGGCCGCTGCGGGCCTTCTTTCCTGCCGGCCGGGGCAGCCCGCCGGCCGGGCAGAGCAGCACGTGAACGATCTCGACTGGATCGAGGCGGCGCTCGCCGCGGCGCGTCCGCGCGCGGTCGCCGCGCTGCTGCGCTATTTCCGCGACCTCGATACGGCCGAGGAGGCGGTGCAGAACGCCTGCCTGCGCGCGCTCTCCGCATGGCCGAAGAACGGCCCGCCGCGCGATCCCGCGGCCTGGCTCATCCTGGTCGGCCGCAACTTCGCCGTCGATTCGCTTCGCCGCAGCGCGCGGCAGGTCCCGCTGCCCGAGGAGGACAGCATTTCCGACACCGCCGACGCCGAGGCCGCGCTCGCCGAGCGCCTCGACGAGGCGCACTATCGCGACGACATCCTGCGGCTTCTGTTCGTGTGCTGCCATCCCGCGCTGCCGGCGACCCAGCAGATCGCGCTCGCGCTGCGCATCGTCTCTGGCCTCGCGGTGAAGGAAATCGCGCGCGCCTTCCTGGTGAGCGAAGCGGCGATGGAGCAGCGCATCACCCGCGCCAAGCGCCGCATTGCCGAAGAGCGCGTGCCCTATGAGGTGCCCGGCGCCGTCGAGCGCGCGGAGCGCCTCGCCGCGGTCGCGGCCGCGATCTACCTCATGTTCAACGAGGGCTATGCGGCGACCGGCGGCGAGGCGCATGTGCGCGCGCCGCTGTGCGAGGAGGCGATCAGGCTCGCGCGGCTGCTGCTGCGGCTGTTTCCATCCGAGCCCGAGGTCATGGGGCTCACGGCGCTCATGCTCCTGCAGCACGCGAGGCGCGACGCGCGGCTCGACGCCGAGGGCAACATCGTCCTTCTCGAGGATCAGGAGCGGGGCCGATGGGACCGCGGCGCGATCGCCGAGGGGCTGGCGCTCCTCGACAAGGCGATGCGGCACCGCCGCCCCGGGCCCTATCAGGTCCAGGCGGCGATCGCCGCGCTCCACGCGCGCGCGGCCCGGCCGCAGGACACCGACTGGAGCGAGATCGAGGTGCTCTATGGGAGCCTCGAGCGGATGCAGCCCTCACCCGTGGTGACGCTCAACCGCGCCGTCGCCGTTTCCAAGACCAGGGGTGCGGCGCCCGCGCTCGCCATGATCGAGCCACTGGCGCCACAGCTCTCCGGCTATTTCTATTATTTCGGCGTCAGGGGCGCGCTCCTGATGCAGCTTGGCCGCCAGGAAGAGGCGCGCGTCGCCTTCGATGAGGCGATCTCCCGCGCCCATTCAGTCGCCGAGGCCGCCCATATCCGTATGCAGATCGACCGGCTGGCCAAGGGCGCCAGCGGAACCAGCGGGCCTGGAACCGGCGATCCGGATCGCCCATGAGCCCGGGCGCCGCAAAAAAATCGCTTCAGGATGTCGGATAGGCCGGACGCCGTTCGTCCTTATGGGAGCGAGCCGGAGATTTGGGGAACAAGTTCCGGGTCCGCGTACGACGATTGCGCCTCGATGAGGGGGCGGTGGGTCGAACCAGGAGAGAAGACATGGATCTGAACACGTATCTGTCTTTCGACGGCGACTGCGCGGCGGCGTTCAAGTTCTACGAGAAGGTGCTTGGCGGCAAAATATTGATGACGATGTCGTATGGCGACATGCCCGGATGCTCCGACATGTCCGCGGACGTCAAGTCCAAGGTCGCCCATGTGCGCATGCAGCTCGGCGACAAGCTGCTGATGGGCTCCGATGCCCCGCACGGCCGGTACGAGAAGCCGAAGGGCTTTAACGTCAACATCGGCGTCACGGATCCGGCGCAGGCTGATCGCCTTTTCGCCGCGCTCTCCGAGAACGGCACGGTCACGATGCCGATCCAGGAGACATTCTGGGCGTCGCGCTTCGGCATGCTGGTCGATCAGTTCGGTACGCCCTGGATGATCAACTGCGAGAAGACGACGGCCAAATCAGCCACGGCTGCGTAAATCCACGCGCGACGCGAAACGAGCCTTGCCGGCCGGCAATTGAGCGCCCGATCGGACAAGGCTCGTTGCGCAATCGAGGCACCGTTCGCGTTCTTTCAGAGGCACAATATGCAGAAGATCACCCCGTTCCTGTGGTTCGACAAAGAGGCCGAGGAGGCCGCGAACTTCTACGTCTCGGTGTTCAAGAACTCGAAGATCGTGAGTGTCGGCCGCTACGGCGACGCCGGCCCTGGGCAGAAGGGCACTGCCATGTCCGTCACCTTCGAGCTCGAAGGGCAGCCGTTCTATGCCCTGAACGGCGGCCCGCTCTATACGTTCACTCCGGCGATCTCGCTGTTCGTGAATTGCGAGACACAGGAAGAGGTCGACGCGCTGTGGGAAAAGCTGTGCGACGCCGGCCGGCCCAACCGCTGCGGTTGGCTGACCGACCGATACGGTCTATCTTGGCAGATCATCCCCTCGGTTCTCGGCAAGCTCCTGCAAAGCCCGGATCGCGAGAGATCGAATCGGGCGATGAAGGCCATGCTCGCCATGGACAAGCTCGACATCCGCGCCCTGCAGGATGCTTTCGACGGGAAGTAGTGGGCGACGGAAATAGTGCGTTGCATCCGCGTCGGCACATGGTGCAGCGCAACCTGCGGGTGCGACCAAATACGGCAAGGGAATTGCATGTGACAGCGCGTTGACAGTATCGAACGATCGGAGAACGCGCGATGCCAGCCGCCCAGCCTCTTTCGCAACCCGCGAGCCCCCCGTTCGTGGTCGCCCGCACCTTTAACGCGCCGCGCGCGCTGGTGTGGCAGGCCTTCACTGAAGCTGAGCGCCTCAAAGCCTGGTGGGGGCCGAAAGGCTTCCCGGTCGCCCGCGGGCAAATCGATCTGCGTCCGGGTGGCTGCTACCACTACGCGATGCAGGTGCCCGACGGCAGCGTGATGTGGGCGAAATGCGTCTATCGCGAGATCGCCGCGCCCGAGCGGATCGTCTTCATCAACTGCTTCTGCAGCGAGAGCGGCGTCCTCGCCCGCAATCCCATGGTGCCGGGCTGGCCGATGGAAGTGCTCTCGGTGTTCAGCTTCGCCGAGCAGGACGGACGCACGGCGTTCACCCTTGAGTGGACGCCGCTCAGCGCCACCAGGGAAGAATGCGAGCTGTTCGACAGCTTCCGCGAAGGCATGGCGATCGGCTGGGAGGGGACCTTCGAGCAGCTCGATGCGCATCTGGCAGGGGTGCGGGCTGGGGCAGGGGTGCTGGCGGAGGCAGAGTGACATGCCGAGCAGGCGGCGCATTACTCGTTTCGCCTCTTGAGACCGCAACGCCCCGGCGTCGCGGGCAGTCGTAAATCATGCCAGTCACTCATAAGGAGCCAACTCGGCCGAAACGACCACGCGCAAAGGCGGCAAGGCGTCCTGAACGGTCGCCCAAACGACTTGGTGCGCCACGTCCTCGTAATCGTGCCGATACTTGTTTCCGGCGGCGGCCATCTGCCGCCACTGGATCGTCGGATGCCGGGCTTTCAAGTCCGGCGGCAGCCGCTTCGATGCTTCGGATATGATCTAAAGGCACCAGGTCACGGCATGGAAGGTGCGCAGGTCGGCCGCAAAGCGTGCATAATCGTAGCCTTCGACGAAAGCTCCGATCAGGTCGATGTAGTAGCGGATGTGGATAAGCGCGTCTTTGGCGGCATCAGAAAGCATAGATCGCATCAGAGGCAGCGCGGGGCCGCACATAGGGTTTGAGGCCATCGCGGTTCACCACGTCGACCGGCCCATGAAACAGGTTCTCAATATACTCCTTGATGTCAACGTAGTCGAACATCGTCACCCTCGCCGCGGGGTCGAGCTCGATCATGATGTCGATGTCGCTGTCGGGCCGATGGTCGCCTCGCGCGACAGAGCCGAACAGGGCGGCATGGGCGACGCCCTGCGCCCTCAGCGCGGCTTCGTTCTCCTTCAGCCTGGCGATGATGTCATGCTTGTCCATGAGGTAATCCTACCACGACCGGACGATTCCCGGCAGGCTCAAGGCGCGGCCGACTTTCACGGCTGATTTTATGTCCGATGCTTGCTCTGAATGCCGTAGGGCGACGCTGCGTCGCCGCCTTCAGGCATCGCGGTTCTGTGCAATTCGAAGGTGTCCGAAAAGCCATCAGCCTTCCGGACACCACGCTTCCTGCATGAACGACACAATGCTCGTCGTTACGCCCGCGCCGCCTTCTTTCCGCCCATCACCGTCGCGAACGGGAACAGTCGCTGCTTGCCGATGCGCGTCCCCTTGTAGTTGTCGAGGAACTCGAAGTTGCCTTCCTTGAGCTCGAGCACCGCGACGTCGGCGGGCGCGCCGACATTGAGCGTTCCGCGGTCGCGGAACGCCGGAAATACGCGCGCCGGAGCGACCGTGGCGCGCGCGACGATCTGCTCGAGCGGCATGCCGTACATGAAGAACTTCGACATCACGTTCGGGAAGTCGACGACGCCGGTGGTGCGCGACATCGCGTTCCAGTCCGTCGAGAAGGTATCGGGCCAGAAGCCCTGTTTCATGCCGAACTCGACCGTCTCCCAGTTGAAGTGGTCGGCGACGCCGTTTCCGAAGTCGAACACGATGCCGCGGCGTTTGGCAGCGAGCACCTCGGGCAGCACCTTGCCCTTGTCGTCGAAGATGCTGTTCGGCGCCGGCGCGTACATGTGGGTGACGATGTCGCCGCGCTTGAGGAGCGGCAGGATCGCGCGCATCGGCGAAACGCTCTGACCGATGTGGATCATCACCGGCAGGTGGCCGGCAGCGGCTTGCGCGCGCCGCAGCCCTTCGAGGTCGTTGTCGCCGGCGACGCTCTTCGACAGGCGCGCCTTGACGCCGACGATGTAGTCGCGGTGCTTTGCGATCATGCCGCGGGTGAGGCCGACATCAGCATTGTTGATGTCGTTCAATTCGCCGGTCGGATGGGTGCCGAGCCGGGAGATGTTGATGAGGAAGCGGGCCCTGTTCGGCGCGGATGCCACGGCGGCGATCGCCTGCTCGATGCCGTCAGTGCCGAACGATCCCGCATCGACCCACCCGGTGACGCCGTCGGAGAGCGCGATAGGCGCGCCGCCGCGGCCGGCGTGAGAGTGGATGTCGATCAAGCCGGGCATGACGTACTTGCCGCGCGCATCGAGCGTCTCGGTGGCGTCGGCGGTGATGTTGGATTCGACGGCGGCGATCTTCGTGCCGGAAATCGCGACGTCGCGGACCTCGCTGATGCGCAGCGACGGATCGATGACGTGACCGCCCTTGATGACGAGGTCATAGGTCGCCGCGCGCGCGCCGGGGATGCCGGAGAGCGTCGCCGCGCCGGCGGCGGTGGCAAGCAGGAAATTGCGTCGGTTCATCATGAAGCGTTTCCTCCAGCAGGTTTTGCAGTTCGTATCTTGCGAGCTTGTCTTTGCAAGCTCGTGTCTTGCAGTTCGCTTTTTGCAGCGCCGGAAACGGTCGTTCCCGGTCGGGCGTGCGGCGAGGCTGCCCAAACCGGGCGCGTGGCCCCGCCGCCCTGGACTTTAGCCTTTCACGCCGAGCAATTCGACATCGAAGATCAGCGTCGCATTGGGCGGGATGACGCCGCCGGCGCCGCGGGCGCCGTAGCCGAGCGCCGGCGGAATGATCAGCGTGCGCTTGCCGCCGACCTTCATGCTGGCGACGCCTTCGTCCCAGCCGGCGATCACCTGGCCGCGGCCGATCGGAAACTCGAACGGCTCGCCGCGGTCGACGGAAGAGTTGAATTTCTTGCCCTTGGCGCCGTTCTCGTAGAGCCAGCCGGTGTAGTGCATGACGCAGGTCTGGCCGGCCTTCGGGCTCGCGCCGGTGCCGACCTTCGAGTCGATGATCTGCAGGCCTGATGGTGTGGTCACGGGTTTTCCTGCTCCCTGGGCCATTGCGGCGGTGAATGCCGCGTCGGCAACGACGCCGGGCGCGGCAATGAGGGCGAGTGCCGACAGGGCGCCGGCACGTCGAGTAACTCGCATTATTGCTCCTCCATGGATCGCGTGAGCGCGGCCGCCTGTTTAGCCCAAGGGGCGGGCCGCTCCCATCGGTTTTTTCGACGCTTCTTGTCCCGTTCCCGCTGGAAGAGGAGGGACGGGGCGGGGGCTGCGGCGTTTGTGCACGGTTCGACGTTCGCGCACGATTTCGGCGTTCGTGCAGGGGGAGAGTCAAGCTTCCCCCTCCCAACCCCGCGCAAAGCGGGAGAGGGCTAGCGCGCGCCTACTTCGTGATTACCCGCACCGGCTTGCCGTCGATGAAGCCGCGGATGTCTTCGACGATGTCGGGGAAGTAGTGCTGGTAGTTCTGCAGGCTGACATAGCCGAGGTGAGGCGTGATGACGACGTTGTCCATCTTGCGGAATGGATGGTCGAGCGGCAGCGGCTCGGTGTCGAACACGTCGAGCCCGGCGCCGGCGATGCGGCGTTCCCGCAGCGCGGCGAGCAAAGCCTTCTCCTCGATGATCGGGCCGCGCGCGGTGTTGACGATGAAGGCGGAGGGCTTCATCAGCGCGATGTCGTTTGCCCCGACGAGGCCACGCGAGCGGTCGCTGAGCTGGACATGGATCGTCACGATGTCCGACTTTGCGAACAGCTCCTCCTTGGTGGCGTAGTCGACGCCGACCTCCTTGCACTTCTCCGGCGTGAGATTGGTGCTCCAGGCGATGACCTTCATGCCGAACGCCTTGGCGACGCCGGCGACCCGCGCGCCGAGCTTGCCCAGGCCGACGATGCCGAGCGTCATGCCCTCGACGTCGGGCCCGAGCGTCACCTGCCAAGGCTCGCCCGCCTTGAGGCGACCGCATTCGAAGCCGATCCGGCGGGTGAGCTCGAGGATCAGGCCGAAGGTGATGCCGGTCGTCGGGTTGCCGAAGCTTGAGGTGCCGCAGACGGTGACGCCCCGCTCCGCGGCGGCCGCCATGTCGATCGACAGGTTGCGGGCGCCGGTGGTGATCAGGAGCTTGAGCTTCGGCAGCGCCTCGATCGTGTTGCGGCGAAACGGCGTGCGCTCTCGCATCATGCATACGATGTCGAAGTCGGCGAGCGCGCGATGCACGGCCTCGGCGGGGGAGATGTGCTCATTGAAGACGGTGACGTCGACGTCGGCGGCAATCTTGGACCAGTCCGCCAGCTTCAACGCGACGTTCTGGTAGTCGTCGAGCACCGCACAACGGTATCGCATCCCAAAAGTCCTTCCCTCGCCGCCGCGGCGGTCCGCCCCGGCCTTTCGCATGAACCGCGAAAGCTTTGGCACATGAGGCGGATACCGGACAAGCCGGGCTGGGGGAGGGCGCGATCCCTCTTTCAGACTCGTCCTGAGGAGCCGGCGCAGCCGGCGTCTCGAAGGACGGCCACAGGCCGCAGCATATGGGGCCATCCTTCGAGACGCGGCCTTCGGCCGCTCCTCAGGATGAGGTCAGCAGGAGATGTGCAGCAGGAATTTGCGGGAGGAACTCAGCCGGACTTCACGCAGTGCCGTCGGCGAAGCCGCGCTTGGCGCGCCACTTGGGGCCGGGGCCGCGCATGTAGTGGCGCTCGGGCCGGTAGGCATCGAACATGTCGACCGTGAGAGAGCGCCACAGCGCAGCGATCGCAGCGCCGACCGCAAACGGCTTTCTGTCCTTCGCCATGGGAGCGACTCTCTACAAGTGTTGCTGTTCGATCTCTCTCCGGGTTGGTGAAACCCCACCCGCCACCGGTTCACACCCCTGCTATGGCAGGATTTTGGAGAAAGCGCGTGTAAAAAGAGATCGATTTGGCTGGTCCCGCGTCGTTTCCTCCGCCACCGTGATCGGAACGACACAATTCGCGGGCCGGGCGGCCACAGCATCGGCGCTTGCCCTTTGCAACGGGCATCGCTACATCAGCGCCGACCCTTCCCGAAAAACATCCAGGCGCGAAAATTCGGAAAACCGTCCTGGTGAAGCAAACGCAATCCCGGCGGTGCGCCGCGCATTTCCGACGCCGCCGACGCCCAGAAGGGCGCAATGGAGAGGGGCGCAATGGCCCGACAGTTCATTTACCATATGCAAGGTCTCACCAAGGTCTATCCGGGCAACCGGAAGGTCCTGGAGAACATCCATCTGTCGTTCTATCCCGACGCCAAGATCGGCGTCCTCGGCGTCAACGGCTCCGGCAAGAGCACGCTGTTGCGGATCATGGCCGGCATCGACACCGAGTTCGCGGGCGATGGCTGGGTGGCCGAGGGGGCGAGGGTCGGCTACTTGCCCCAGGAACCGGAGCTCGATCCGGACAAGACCGTCCGCGAGAACGTGATGGAGGGCGTCGCGGCGCAGAAGGCCGTGCTCGATCGCTACAACGAGCTCGCCATGAACTACTCGGACGAGACCGCCGACGAGATGACGAAGCTCCAGGACGAGATCGAGGCCCAGGGCCTGTGGGACCTCGATTCCAAGGTCGACCAGGCGATGGAGGCGCTGGTTTGTCCGCCCGACGACGCCGAGGTCACCCATCTCTCGGGCGGCGAGCGGCGCCGGGTCGCGCTGTGCAAGCTTCTGCTCGAACAGCCGGAGCTGCTGTTGCTCGACGAGCCGACCAACCATCTCGACGCCGAGACGGTAAACTGGCTGGAAGGGCATCTGCGCAAGTATCCCGGCGCGATCCTGATCGTCACCCACGACCGTTACTTCCTCGACAACGTCACCGGCTGGATCCTCGAGCTCGACCGCGGCCGCGGCATTCCCTACGAGGGCAACTATTCGTCATGGCTGGTGCAGAAGCAGAAGCGCCTGCAGCAGGAAGGCCGCGAGGAGGAATCCCGCCAGAAGACGCTCGCCCGCGAGCAGGAGTGGATCGCGGCGAGCCCGCGCGCCCGCCAGGCGAAATCGAAGGCGCGCTACCAGCGCTACGAGGACCTGCTCGCCAAGGCGGCGGACAAGGCGCCGACTACTGCGCAAATCGTCATCCCGGTCGCCGAGCGGCTCGGCCAGAACGTCGTCACCTTCGAGAATCTCAGCAAAGGTTTCGGCGACAACCTGCTGATCGACGACCTCACCTTCAAGCTGCCGGCGGGCGGCATCGTCGGCATCATCGGCCCGAACGGCGCCGGCAAGACGACGCTGTTCCGCATGATCACCGAGCAGGAGAAGCCCGACAAAGGCGCCATCTCGATTGGGGAGTTGGTGCACCTCGGCTATGTCGACCAATCGCGCGACTCGCTCGACGGCAAGAAGACCGTGTGGGAGGAGATTTCCGGCGGGCTCGACCAGCTCCAGCTCGGCAAGCGCGAGGTCAACTCGCGCGCCTACTGCGGCGCCTTCAATTTCAAGGGCGGCGACCAACAGAAGAAGGTCGGGCAGCTCTCGGGCGGTGAGCGCAACCGCGTTCACCTCGCCAAGATGCTCAAGTCCGGCGCGAATGTGCTCCTGCTCGACGAGCCGACCAACGACCTCGATATCGATACCCTCCGCGCATTGGAAGAGGCGCTCGAGGATTTCGCCGGCTGCGCCGTGATCATCAGCCACGACCGCTGGTTCCTCGACCGCATCGCGACCCACATCCTCGCCTTCGAGGGCGAGAGCCACGTCGAATGGTTCGAGGGCAACTTCCAGGACTACGAAGCCGACAAGATGCGGCGGCTGGGGACGGATTCCATCATTCCGCACCGGCTGAAATACAAGAAGTTTTCGCGGTAGGCGCTGTTGCCCGGGTTGAGCGCAAGCGAAACCGGGGGCGGCAGAAGTTGCGCGTTAGCCCCGCATTTCACTGCGCTCAATGCGGGCTACTTTTTCCCGACCCGCTTGCGCCGACTTTCGGGGGGAATTTCCCCTCTGCTGAATTCCATGAATTCCTCGGTGGTGATGTCGCGGATCGGCCGTCGCTCCACCAGCGCTCGGACGCGTTCTCGATATCGTTTCGCCGCGCCGGGTTTCTCGATGTAGACCCCGCCGGAAGATGTGGCCTGGACATCGACCACATCGCCGGGCTTGAGCCCAACGGCATCGCGAACACTCTTCGGCAGCGTCACGCCGCCCTTCGCCGTAATTTTGGCCATGATTTCGCCCGGCATTGTGCGTCAGGTGTCAGCCGAACCATAAGTCGGCGCGGCGCCGTTGAAAACATTGCGCTGTTAATGCCTTTTTCACCGGCCATGGTCCGTTTCCGATTCGTCGCAATTCGCGGAACGTTCGCGAAAAATCTGGGGGTGCACATGCACTGGAGGTCCGTCCGCAAGTTTGCACCAGGGATGGTGGCCGCGGCGCTGGTTTCGTTCTCATGTGCCGCGAATCCCGCCTTCGCCGCCGATGCCGCGTTCCAGCAATGGCTTGCCGGCACGTGGGCGGATGCGCAGGCGATGGGGATCAGCCGGGCGACCTTCGATGCCGCAACCAAGGGGCTCGAGCCCGATCTGTCGCTGCCCGATCTCGCGATCCCTGGGCGGCCCGAGGCGCCGCAGCGCGGGCAGGCCGAGTTCGTGCAGACGCCCGCCGATTATCTCAAAGAGGCGAACATGGCCCGCCTCGCCGCGGAAGGCGCGAAGCTGCGTACCCAATACGCCCCGACGCTCGCCACGATCGAAAAGCAGTTCGGCGTGCCAGGGCCGGTATTGCTCGCGATCTGGGGCCGCGAGACCGACTTCGGCCACTCCAAGGATCGCCTCGACGCGATGCGCGTGCTCGCCACCCAGGCTTATACCGGCAAGCGCAAGGACATGTTCCGCAACGAGTTCCTGCTGGCGATGAAGATGCTGCAGGACGGCTTCAAGCGCGAGGACATGAAGAGCTCCTGGGGCGGCGCGATGGGGCTCACCCAGTTCCTGCCCTCCGAGTTCTACAAGCACGGCGTCGATCTCGACGGCACCGGCCGCGCCGACATCTTCCATTCCGTGCCGGATGCGCTCGCCTCCGCCGCGAAGCAGCTCGTCGACAAGGGCTGGCAGCCCGGCCGGCGCTGGTCCTACGAGGTGCACGCGCCCGCGAGCTTCGATTGCACGCTCGGAGAGCCCGGTACGATCAAGCCGGTCGGCGAATGGATCAAGGCAGGCTTCACGCCGGCCTACGGCCGCAAGCTCAGCCCGGACGAGCTCGCCGAGCCCGCCTCGGTGCTGCAGCCCGAAGGCATCTACGGACCGGCCTTCCTGACGCCGAAGAACTACTTCGTGATCAAGGAATACAATATCTCCGATCTCTACGTGCTGTTCGTCGGCCACGTCAGCGACCGCATGTCCGATCCGCGCCACTTCGAGACGCCGTGGAGCAAGGGAACGCAGATGCGCACCGCCGACGTCGAGGCGATGCAGAACGTGCTCACCGCGCGCGGCCTCTACCAGGACAAGGTCGACGGCAAGGCCGGCATGAAGACGCGCTCCGCGCTCGGCGCGTACCAGAAGGCGAACGGCCTCAAGGTCGACTGCTGGCCGACCACCGCCGTACTTGACCACATGAAGAGCCATCCGACCGCGCAGGTGCGGTGACGGAGCGGCCGCGTTTTTTCACGCGCGCTAATCCCGTTCACCGTCATTGCCCGGCTTGACCGGGCAATCCAGTAACCCCTGTGCCATCGGTGTTGCTGCGACGTTGTCTCACCGAGACTCCGGTGGTTACTGGATCGCCCGGTCGAGCCGGGCGATGACAGTCATCGGAGTTGACCGTCGTCAGAAACTTTGGCCCATGAAAAAAGCCGGCCCCTCGCGGAGCCGGCCTTCGTCATTTCCGCTGATGCGTGAGCCTACTGGAGCCCGCTCTGCCGCGCGGGCTGGCGGCCGATCAGGTTGAACTGCGCCTTCTGCTCGTCGGAAAGCGAGGTGTAGAAATCGTCGAGCGCGGCGCGCACGCCCTTCACCGAGGTGATCATGGTGTCGAGCCGCATCGAGATCGCCTCGAGGCGCGCCGACGGCGTTGCCGGCAGGCTCGCCGGGCAGGCTTTCGCCAGGCGGTCGGAGGCGTCCGCCATCGCCGTCTTGAGCGCGTCGAGCTTGCCCTGCTGCTCTGCGTTCGGCCGTACCGCACGCTCGACGCGATCTTGCGGCCATTGCGTCGAGTTGCCGACGGCGCCGCAATTGGCGAGCGACTTCGTCGTGTCCGGCGTCCCGTTCGCCGCGTTGAGCCGTGCCTTCTGCTCGTCGGTGAGCGAGGAATAGAACTTGTCGAGCGGCGGCGAGACGATGCTGATCGCCTGGGCCATGCCTTCGAGCCGTTTCTGCATCGCATCGAGCCGCCCGGTCGGGGCGAACGACACCGTGGTCGGGCAGGCCTCCTTGATCGCCTGCGACGCGTGGATCGAGGCGTTGGCGAAATCGTCGAGCAGGTGACGCTGATCCTCGGTCGGGCTCACCGACTGCTCGATGCGCTCGATCGGCCAGCCGGCGACCTCCTTGGTGTCCTCGCCGCACATCTGGGCGACCTGACCGGTCGCCTCCGCCTGCCGGCTCTCGCCGGGCCGTGCCGCGACGCGGGCAGCGCGCTGCTGGGCAACACGCGCTGCAGCAGGCGATCCCTGCGCATAGGGCGGCCCGACCGGGCCGGGGCCGACTGCGCCCGGGCCGGGCGGAAAGTAGCCGGCGAGGTCGTCATAGCCGTAGGGCCAGAACAGCGCGCCGTAGATGTCCGGATAGCCGTAGCCCCAGAACGGGTAGTCATATCCCCAGGGCCAGAAGATATCGGCGACGAGCACGTCGTAGGCGAACGGCCAGAACACCGGGCCGTACCAGCCAAAGCCGTACCAGCCGCGGAAGCCCGGAAAGAAACGAGGGAAGGCGCCGTGCCACGGACCCCAGCCATGCGGGCCCCAACCGTGCGGACCCCAGCCATGGGCGCCCCACCCGCGAGGCCCGAACCCGCCGCCGGCGAAATGTCCTGCGCCGACCGGGCCGCCGTGTATGGCGCCCGGGCCACCATGCAGGCCGCCGGGACCACTGTGAAGGCCGCCCGGGCCCCCACCGGTATGCGCCGTGCCGCCACCAAAATTATGGCCGCCGAAGCTGTGAGCGGCAGCGCCGCCACCGAAGTGCGCGGCCCCGCCGCCGAAGCCCCGCATGCCGCCGCCACCCAGGCCGCCGCCACCGAAGCTCCGCATGCCGCCGCCACCGAAGCCGCCCCCGCCGAAGCTCCGCATCCCGCCGCCGCCAAACCCGCCGAAGTGACCGCCACCTCCACCGCCACCACCGAAGTGGCCGCCGCCACCACCGCCTCCGCCGCGCGCTGCAACATCGCCCACGACGGCAATCGTGAAGGCAGAAGCGAGCAGGGCCGCCAAGTGCAGTTTCCGCATGGACATGATGTTACCCTCCGAAGGCGTTGGCGCGTTCGTGTTGCCGCCTGTGGGCGTGGCGCTGCCTGTTCCCGGTTACGTGGTGTGTAAGCATGGTGGCGATAAGGCGAATTGGACAAATCGCAGCGTCGTCGAACTGGACAAATCGCAGCGCGGCCGGTCGGTGACGTCTTACCGGCAGTACCATTCCGGCTGGGAGTAGCCGATGAAGTTGCCGAAACGGTCGACCAGCGGCCGCCGCACCCAGTAGCCGGCGCAGGCGACCGGCGCGGCATAAGCCGGGGCCGCCACATAGCCCTGCGGGGGTCCGGAATTCGCGATCGCACCGCCGATGATCGCGCCGGCCGCAAGTCCGCCGAGCACGCCGGCAGCGACGCAGCCGCGGCAACCCGCGTCCGCCCCGCGCGGCGCCGCGACTGCCGCAAGCGCGAGCATGCCCGCTGCCGCGACGGCAATGGTGGCAGTCTTCATCGGCGTTCCCCCGTCAACAGATGGCCGCTACGGCCCGCCCGCGAGGGGCGTTCTGAATGCATGTTCAGGTGCGAGGAGTGATTCGAGCGGCCCCGCCCCCGAACGCCCTCTAACGGCCTGATTATTTTGTCGGAAGTTGGGTAGGCGGGGCCTGAAGCGGCGGCTTGAAGCGCCTTGCACGGATTGCGCAAAGTCCGGGATCAAAAGGCCTTGGGCAGACCCGCCTGACGTAAGATCGCGTTCGCCGTATGCCTGCTCGGAATGCCGATTGGTACCGGAAAATTCCGGTCTGTAATCTGGCTGTGCCAAATCTCGTGGCTCCCCTTTCCTTGGCGGATAAGGGTACAGCCCGCGGCGCGAAGCAATTCTCTCAGCGCACGGTCGAACTGCGGCGCCATCGCTCTATGCGGTCACAGCCTCTGCTTCGCGCAAGGCCGTGATTTGCACATAAACCGACGACGGATCGACGTCGGGAAAATTGTCCGGCAGCAGATCGAGCGTCATCGCTGAAATCTTGGCCAACAGCTCATCGAGTGTCGGCGCATCGGCAGCGGCCGGGATGTCGTCGCAATGACCCGTCCACACCGCCGCCTCGTCGTCCCAGGCGGCGGTGATTGTGAAGATGAGCGGTTTTGTCGTCGTCGACACGTGCCTAAAACACCTTGTTGCTCGCCTTCACCGCGTCGCGCTCGACATAGACCTCGCCGCCCATGTCGCGGAACTTCTTCGACATCTCGGCCATGCCGGCCTCCGCCGACGCGCGCTCGCGCCGGCGCCGGCCGGGTCGTTGAGCGTCGCGGCGTAGTCGCGCACGTCCTGGGTGATCTTCATCGAGCAGAATTTCGGTCCGCACATCGAGCAGAAATGCGCGACCTTGTGGGCCTCCTTGGGCAACGTCTCGTCGTGGTATTCGCGCGCGGTGTCGGGGTCGAGCGAGAGGTTGAACTGGTCGACCCAGCGGAACTCGAAGCGCGCGCGCGAGAGCGCATCGTCGCGGATCTGCGCCGCCGGATGGCCCTTGGCGAGATCGCCGGCATGGGCCGCGATCTTGTAGGCGATGACGCCGTCCTTGACGTCGTCGCGATCGGGCAGGCCGAGATGCTCCTTCGGCGTCACGTAGCAGAGCATGGCGCAGCCGAACCAGCCGATCATCGCGGCGCCGATCGCCGAGGTGATGTGGTCGTAGCCCGGCGCGATGTCGGTGGTGAGCGGTCCGAGCGTGTAGAACGGCGCCTCGCCGCACTCCTTGAGCTGCTTGTCCATGTTGATCTTGATCTTGTGCATCGGCACGTGGCCGGGGCCCTCGATCATGACCTGGCAGCCCTTGTCCCAGGCGATGTTGGTGAGCTCGCCGAGCGTCTCGAGCTCGGCGAACTGGGCGCGGTCGTTGGCGTCCGCGATCGAGCCGGGGCGAAGCCCGTCGCCGAGCGAGAACGACACGTCGTAGCGCCGCATGAGATCGCAGATCTCGTCGAAGTGCTCGTAGAGGAAGCTCTCCTTGTGGTGGGCGAGGCACCACTTCGCCATGATCGAGCCGCCGCGCGACACGATGCCGGTGACGCGGTTGGCGGTCAGCGGCACATAGGCGAGGCGCACGCCGGCGTGGATCGTGAAGTAGTCGACGCCCTGCTCGCACTGCTCGATCAGCGTGTCCTTGTAGACCGCCCAGTCGAGCTTGACCGGATCGCCATCGACCTTCTCCAGCGCCTGGTAGATCGGCACGGTGCCGATCGGCACCGGCGAATTGCGGATGATCCATTCGCGCGTGGTGTGGATGTTGCGGCCGGTGGAGAGGTCCATCACCGTGTCGGCGCCCCAGCGGATCGCCCACACCATCTTCTCGACTTCCTCCTCGACCGACGACGTCACCGCGGAGTTGCCGATGTTGGCGTTGATCTTGGTGAGGAAGTTGCGGCCGATGATCATCGGCTCGAGCTCGCCGTGGTTGATGTTCGAAGGAATGATCGCGCGGCCGCGCGCGATCTCCGAGCGCACGAACTCCGGCGTCACGAACGCCGGCACCGACGCGCCGAAGCTCTCGCCGTCGGCTAGCGCGGCCTCGGCACGCTCGAGCTTTTGCTTGCGGCCGAGGTTCTCACGTGCCGCGACGTAGACCATCTCCTTGGTGATGACGCCGGCGCGCGCCCATTCGAACTGGGTCACCGGCTTGCCGGCGAGCGCACGCAGCGGACGAAACGTCTTCGGGAAAATGCGGGCGAGATGCTTGTCGCCGACGCCGCCGTTGTCCTCCGGCTTGATGATGCGGCCTTCATAATCCTCGACGCCGCCGCGCTCGCGCACCCATTCGATCCGCGTGCGCGGCAGGCCGGCGTCGACGTCGATCGTCGCGTTCGGATCGGTGTAGGGACCGGACGGATCGTAGACCGGCACCGGCGGCTCGGCGGCAGCTTCCGTCAGCACCACCTCGCGCACAGGTACGCGCAGGTCCGGCGCCGCATCCGGCGCCACATAGACTTTGCGCGAGCCCGCGATGGGTCCGGTGGTGACTTTGGGGGTGACGACGCCGCGCTCGTGAACGTTCATGGACTGCTCCCTGGGGGCGCTCAACAGGACATCGAACCCGGCACGGCGCCCGGGACGGGCGCGATGCAGACGGTTCGCGAAACGAAGACGGTGATCGACATGTCCTCAGCGCCGTATCGACCGCGATCCCTCGCGGTCACGATTCTGCAACATATGATCCGGGGACGTGTCGTGGAAGGAAAAGGTCCGTCCCTTCGCCGGCATGACCCGGATCAGGTTCAAAGGGTCTCCGCGGCGCCCATTTGGGCCTTTCGCGGTCTCTCAGCTCCCTTGCCGGAGCTCCCCTCGGAACTGAGCGATAATCTAGGCCGTTGGCGGGGGCTGTCAATGCGCGCGGCAGCCGCGGCCGCACTGCAGCAATGCGATCCGATGGCGCGCAGTTCCCGCATTTGCTAGCGTTCCGATCGTCTCGATGGACGACCCACCGTTGCGGTGACGTTCTCCGGGCCGGGAGAATTGCCGGGGCGACGACGGTTTTTTTGCCTCGCTCCGGGGGATGCAGCATCCCCGCGGGTTCGCTCGGTAACCCGGACAGACATTGGAAGACGTGACGCGTGATGAACTGACTTGGCGGCTGGAGCAGATGCTCCGGCCCGTTGCCGCTGCCGGTTGGCCTTGAGAGGTACCGCCATGCAAATTCGTCGTCGCCGTTTTCTCGAGCTCGCGGGCGCCGCCGCCGCTGCCCCTCTCATGCTGCAAAGCGCTTCCGCGCTCGATTATCCGAACCGCCCGGTGCGCATCATCGTCGCGTTCGCTCCCGGGGGGCCGACCGACATCTTCGGCCGGATCGCGGCACAGAAGCTCTCCGAGCGGCTGGGCCGGCAGTTCTATGTGGAGAACGTGGGCGGCGCCGGCGGCAACATCGCCGCGGCGCAGGTCGCCCGGGCGGCGCCCGATGGCTCTACGATCCTCTTCACCGTCAGCGCCTTCGTCACCAACCCGGCGTTCCTCGGCAAGGCGCCCTACGACCCGGTCAAGGATTTCCGGCCGGTCGCGGTTCCGCTGGCGTCCGCGATTGCGATCATCGTCCATCCATCGGTGCCGGCGCGGACGCTCAAGGAGCTCGCTTCTCTCGTTGCGGCCAATCCCGGGAAGTACACCTACGCTTCGGGCGGAGCGGGGGTGCAGCCGCATCTCACCTTCGAGCGGTTCCGTCTGTCGCTCGGCCTCGACATCGTGCACGTCCCCTTCGCCGGCGCAGGGCCGGCGGTCGCCGCCGTGATCGCGGGCCACACCCCGATCGGCGTCAGCTCGCTGCCGCCTTGCGTGCCCTACATCATGGACGGCGGCCTGCGCGCGCTCGTGCTCTCGAGCCAGAGGCGCTCGGAGAGGCTGCCCGACATTCCGACCGCCGCGGAAGCCGGCTACCCGGTGTTCTCGGGAGATCAGTGGCTCGGAATTCTGGTGCCGGCCGGGACGCCGGACGAGATCATCGACCTGCTCTACCGCAACATCGTTGAGATCACCGGAGAGCCGGAGGTGAAGGAGCGCCTCGCTGCTCTCGATTTCTACGACATCGACAGCACGCCTCGACAGTTCGCCGAGCGGATCAAGGCGGAGTATCAGGGCTGGCGTGAAGTGATCGCGGCGGCCCATATCGGGCCTGGGTGAGGCGTCGTCAGGCGCAGATGGACGACGAGCCGATGGTGCCCGGCAGCTCGATTGGCTAAGCTTGCGCGAAACAACCAGAGGGAGGACGCCATGGCTGCGGCGACGCGCTTTACGCTGGGTTTGGTCTGGGCATTGACCGGTTGTGCGGCGGTATCGTCGGCACAGGCCGCGACGATCACCGGTACCGTCACCGGGCCGGACGGCAAGGGTTTCCGCGGCGCCTTCGTGCAGGCGAAGAACCTCAAGACGAAGATCACCACCAGCGTGCTGTCGGATAACCAAGGCCGTTACGCGATCGAGAACCTGCCGGCCGGCGACTACCGGCTCACCATGCGCGCCATCGGCTTCAAGAGCGATCCCAAGACCGGCGTCACGCTCGGTGCCGACCAGAGCGCGTCCTACGATCTCGCGCTTGCGCAGAGCTATGTGCGCTGGAGCGACATCTCCATGCACCAGGGCAAGAAGCTCCTCCCGGACGGGCGCGGCAAGGATCTGCTGTTCACCCATTGCATGGCTTGCCACGGCTTCGAGAGCCGCATGGCCGCGGTGGTGCGCGACGAGGACGGCTGGCGCGGCCGTGTCAATTACATGCGCGACGCGATGGCCTATTTCATCAACCGGCCCGTCTTCAACTTCAACGACCAGAAGGCCGAGGACATCGTCTTCTACATCAACACGATGTTCGGCGAGGACTCCAAGCTGCCGAAGTCGCCGGCCGACCTCCCGCAGTACAAGGACGAGGTGCGCCCGTTCAGCGACGAGGCGATGAAGATCGTCTATGTCGAATACGACCTGCCCGGGCCGAACCGGATGCCGTGGAGCGCGCATCCCGACAAGGACGGCACGTTCTGGATTCCCTATTACGGCGCCGCCAACAAGATCGGCCATCTCGATCCTGCGAGCGGCGTGGTGACGGAATATCCGGTGCCCAACATGGGCACCGCGGCGATCCACTCGGCGGTGCCGCATCCCGACGGCAGCGTGTGGCTCACCGAGCAGGGCTCGAACAAGCTCGGCCGCTGGGATCCGGTGACGAAGGAGATCACCGAATACCCGGACAGCCTGGGCAAGCACACGGTGCGGGTCGATCCCAAGACCGGCCTCGTATGGTCGACCGGCGCGATGACGCGGTTCGATCCCAAGACCGAGAAGTACGACCATATTCCCGAGGTGCCGAACTGCTACGGCATCGCCCTCGACAAGGATGGCAACGCCTGGTTCACCGAGTTGCTGGCGAACGGCAAGATCGGCATGGTCGATGCCAAGACGCTCAAGGTGACGAAGTACACGCTGCCGACCGCGAACGGCCGGCCGCGCCGCATCCAGGTCGACGACAAGGGCATCGTGTGGTTCGCCGAGTTCGACTCCGGCAAGATCGGCCGGCTCGATCCGAAGACCGGCGCCATCACCGAGTTCCAGCTCCCCGGCCCGCAGCCCACGCCCTACGCGCTCGGCATCGATCGCGACGGCAAGGTCTGGTACTCGTCCGAATACATGGACGTGGTCGGCCGCCTCGATCCCGAGACCGGCAAGGTCATCGAGTACCCGTTCCCCCATGCGGAAAATTCGTTGCGCGACTTCTTCATGGACGACAAGGGCCGCATGTGGTTCGGCTCGCCGGCGAACGACAAGGTCGGGTATTTCTATCTTGCCGGAAAGTGAGTTTTTTTCCCTCCCCCTGAAAGGGGGAGGGTAGGGTGGGGGTCCGCGGAGTTTCCGCAGACTCCGTGCCCGTGGCGAGCAACCCCCTCCCCACCCTCCCCCTTTCAGGGGGAGGGAAGAAGGCGCGCCCGTCGAAAGTACGTTAATCAGGAGAATGGCGGTGCGATATCCCGTTGCAATGTTGGCCGCGATCGCGATGACGAGCCTTTTCGCAGCCCCGGCTGACGCACAGCAAAGGCCGTTCCGTTTCCAGGAGGCGACGATCGCCGGCATTCACGCCGCCTTCGCCTCCGGCGAGCTCACCTGCGTGCAACTGGTGAAGCTCTATCTCGACCGCATCGCGGCCTATGACCGGCAGGGCCCGTCGCTCAACGCGATCATCACCCTCAACCCACGGGCCCTCGAGACTGCCGCGGAGATGGATCGCAGCTACCGCGCCGATCCTGCGAGCGCCGGCGCGCTGCATTGCATCCCGATCATCCTCAAGGACAACTTCAACACCTTCGACATGCCGACCAGCGGCGGCAATGTGAGCATGAAGACCTCGACGCCGCCTGCCGACGCATTCACCGTAGCGAGAATGCGCAAGGCCGGTGCGCTGATCCTCGCCAAGGCGAACATGCAGGAGTTCGCGCGCGGCGGCATGTCGATCTCGAGCCTCGGCGGCCAGGTGCACAATCCTTACGACCTCGGCCGCACGCCCGGCGGATCGAGCGGCGGCACCGGTGCATCGATCGCGGCGAATTTCGCAGTGCTCGGCACCGGCAGCGATACCGGCCAGTCGATCCGGTCTCCGGCTTCGGCGAACAACCTCGTCGGCATCCGTCCGACCCGCGGGCTTGTGAGCCGCGCCGGTGTCATTCCCAACAGCCTGACCCAGGACGAGATCGGCCCGATTGCCCGCACCGTGACAGACGCCGCGCGCGTGCTCGACGTCATGGCAGGCTACGACCCGGCCGATCCCATCACCGCCTTCGGCGTCGGGCATAAGCCCGAGAGCTACACGCAGTCGCTGCGCACGGATGCGCTCAAAGGCGCGCGCATCGGCGTGATGACGAACCTGTTCGGCAAGGCCGAGCGCCATGCCGAGGTCAACCGCGTGATGGAAGGCGTGATCGAGCGGATGGCGGGGCTCGGCGCCACCATCGTGCGCTTCGACCTGCCGGATTACGACACGCTCGCGCCGATCGTGTCGACGTCGCAATTAGAGGCGCGAACGGTAATGGACCGCTATTTCGCAGCGCTCGGTCCGAACGCGCCGATCAAGAGCTTCGCCGAGCTGGTCGCCGCCAAAACCTCGGCGGTGCAGCCGACCCTCGAAGCCGAGATCGCGATCGTCGACGGCATGAACAGCCAAGCCTACAAGGAGCGCACGCTCAACCGCGACAAGCTGCGGCTCGCCGTCGCCAAGACGATGGCCGATCTCGATCTGCAGGCGATCCTCTATCCGTTACAGAAGATCCTGGTGGCGCCGGTCACCGCCGAGGAGCAATTCGAGCGCAACGGCACGCTGTCGAACGGCACCGGCTTTCCAGCAGTCACCTTCCCCGGTGGCTTCTCCGCGCCGACGTCATCGGCACCGCTCGGCGTCCCCGTCGGCGCTGAGCTGCTCGGCCCCGATTATTCCGAGGTGCGGCTCCTCGGCTACGCCTACGCCTTCGAGCAGGCGAGCGGCCTTCGCAAGCTGCCGAAAAGCACGCCGCCGCTCCCGGGCGAGCCGTAACGCGGAGCGCTGCTGACCATCTGGTGGGATGGGTTGAGCCCTTGCGAAACCCATCGCCTCGCGGCAGCGCGCTTCGGAACGACACCAGCGCGTTCTGGTAGGATGGGTTGAGCCCTCGCGAAACCCATCGCCTTACGGCGGGCACCATCACGACGCCTGTGTTCGGGGAGAGATGATGGGTTTCGCGAGGCCTCAACCCATCCTACGCGCTCAAAACAAATCCAACTGCTGCGACGGCTCGCGGGGCGGGCGGAAATGCTCCGTCGTCAGCGCCGCCTTCTCGACGTTGAGGCCGAGCTTCGCGCACGCCGTGTCGAAGCGCTTGCCGATCATCCAGGCGTAGGGCCCGCTGCCGGTCATGCGCTTGCCGAAGGCCGCGTCGTAGTCCTTGCCGTCGCGGGTCTGGCGGATCAGCGCAAAGACGTGGCGCTCGCGGTCGGGGAAGTTCGCCTGCAGCCATTCGCGGAAGAGATCGCGCACCTCGAGCGGCAGGCGGAGCAGCACGTAGCCGGCGCCGCGCACGCCGCAGGCGGCGGCGGCATCGAGAATGCGCTCGATCTCGGCATCGTTGATCGCAGGGATCACCGGCGCCACCATCACCGCGGTCGGCACGCCGGCATGGCTGAGCTGGCGCAATGCTTCGAGCCGGCGCGGCGGGGTCGGAGCGCGCGGCTCCATCACGCGCGAGAGCATGGCATCCATCGTGGTGACGGAGATCGCGACGCGGACGAGGTTGCGCTTCGCCATCCGTCCGAGAATGTCGATGTCGCGCAGGATGAGATTGGATTTGGTGACGATGCCGACCGGATGGCCGGCGCGCTCGAGCACCTCGAGGATGCGCCGCATGATCTCGAAGCGTCGCTCGATCGGCTGGTAGGGATCGGTGTTGGTGCCGATGGCGATGGTGCGCGGCGTGTAGCTGCGGGCGGAAAGCTCGCGTTCCAGCAACTCCGGCGCATCCGGCTTCATGTAGAGCTTCGATTCGAAATCGAGCCCGGCGGAGAGCCCGAGATAGGCGTGGGTCGGCCGCGCGAAGCAGTAGATGCAGCCGTGCTCGCAGCCGCGATAGGGATTGATCGAGCGGTCGAACGAGATGTCCGGCGAGGTATTGCGGGTGATGACCTTGCGCGCGGTGTCGAGCGCGACCTCGGTCTTGAACGGCGGCAAATCCTCGATGCTCTGCCAGCCGTCGTCGAAGGCGATCGTCACCCGCGGCTCGAAGCGGCCGGTGGCATTGGTCTGCGCGCCGCGGCCGCGCCGCCTTGCTTCGCCGACCGGCGGCGTTTCAGGCACGCCCGCCGGACCGGGATGCGACATGTCCGGCTCCGGCGGGCGACGGCCAAGCGATGAGGGCGCGGTGGACATAAATCCTATGTAGTCAACCCGCACGAACAAAACAAGAACATTCTTGCTGCCCGCCGCTTTTTCTGCCCACAACGTCCGCCTGCCCGGAGGCGCTGGCGAGCGTTCTCCTTCTCCCACTACGAACCGGGTCGGCGATGCGGCGCAAAGAGGTATTTCGATGCTGAGCGTGGTGATCCCGACCCTGAACAGCGAGCGGGTGCTGGTGCCGACGCTCGCGATGCTGGTGCCTGGAGCGATGGGCGGCCTCGTTCGTGAGGTCATCATCGCCGATGCCGGTTCGAGCGATGAGACGCTCGCGGTCGCCGACATCGCCGGCTGCGCGGTGCTGTCGTCCGGGGAGCCGCTGGCGGCGCGGCTGCGGGCCGCCGCCGCCGCCGCGCGTTCGACCTGGCTGATGTTCCTGCGCGCGGGAGCGGTGCTCGACACCACGTGGATCGACGAGACCACGCATTTCATCGAGGAGTCCGACCGCAGCGACGGATCGGCGGCGGTGTTCCGCAAGGCGGTCTCGGCGCGCGCCTCCTATCCGGCGCTGCGTGAAGTCTTCGGCCTGCTTGTCTTCTCGGTGTTCGGACGGACGAGCCCCGACCAAGGGCTGGTGATCAGCCACCGTCTGTATGACGAGCTCGGCGGCCATCGCGACGACGCGAACGATCCCGAGGCCGATCTGCTTGCGCGGCTCGGCCGGCGGCGCGTGCTGATGCTGCGCAGCGGCGCACGGAGCTCATGAACCATTCCAGCAGCGCGTAGCCCGGATTAAGCGCACGCCGAAATCCGGGTCGGCAATGCGGGCCCCGCTGCGTCGGGTTCGACGTCGGCCCCGGATTTCGCTGCACTCAATCCGGGCTACGGGGGGCTCGCGAATCAGGTCGTCGAATCCCCCGGCAGCAGGCGCTGCGGCCGGTCCTGGAAAGTCGGGGTGCCGTCCTTGAGGTAGGTCACGACCCACATGCGGTCGTACACGTCGGGCCATTTGTAGGAGCGGGTGAGGTTCACGCCCAGCGCCTTGGTCAGATGCGGGATGTCCTCGTGATGCCAGCAGATGAGAAGGTCGTTCGCGGCGAGACGCCCCGACAGCACCTCCTCGATGAGCCGCCGAAATTCCTTGACCTCGGCGTTGATGCTCAAGCCCTTCGCCGCCGCAAGGGGCCTCACGGTCTCCACCGGCCCCGCACAATCCGGGGAGGTTCTTGCGGCAAAGATACCGGCGAGAGTCGGAAATGCGTAACGAGGCAGGGCTGCGGCCCGCAGCCGCCCTTTTTCGGAGAGAAACGGGCTGTCGCCCGTCTCCGGTTTCTCAGCGTGACGAATGATGAAAATGCGATGGGGTAGCCCGGCGGGAGACATCAAATCAGTTCAGGAAAATAATTGCGCCCGGAACCAAATTAGCAGCAACGCTACCCGTGCTCAACCGGTGGATGCGGATTGAGGCCGTTATTCCCGTGAATGTCGTTGACGACGGCCACCAGATAGTTGACTTTATCAACTATCTGGTCAGCCTGAGCTGGAGCCCACATGGAGGCCATTCTCCCCGACCGCATCGCGGGGATGCGGCAATTCAATCGCTTCTACACGCGCCAAATCGGGCTGCTGCGGCAGGGGCTTTTGGAGACGCCGTATTCGTTGAGCGAAGCTCGCGTGCTCTATGAGATCGCTCAAGGCGAGACGACCGCAGCAGGCCTCGCACAAAGCCTCGGCCTCGACCCGGCGTTTCTCAGTCGCCTGCTCCGCCGTCTCGTCTCCCGTGGCCTTGTCGCGCGCACGCCGTCGGCGACCGATCGGCGGGAGGCGATCCTCGCCTTGACCGATGAGGGTCGCGCTGAGTTCGCGATGCTCGACCGCCGCTCGCAGCAGCACACCGCGGCGCAACTCGCGCCGCTGGCAGACACCCAGCAGTGCCGGCTCGTCGCCGCGATGCGGGCGATCGAGCAGCTGCTCGGCCATCCCGTGGCGCCGTCGGGCGGCGTGGTGATTCGGCCATTTCGCGGCGGCGATCTCGGCTGGGTGCTCGCGCGTCACGGCAGCTTCTATGCCGAGGCGTACGGGTTCGACCGCGCCTTCGAACGATTGGTCGCGCAGATCGTCGCCGAGTTCCTGGCCCGCTTCGACTCCGCGCGCGAGGCCTGCTGGATTGCGGAAATCGACGGGGAGCCGGTCGGCACCGTCATGCTGGTCGACGCCGGTGACCGCATCGCCAAGCTCCGCCTTCTCCTGGTCGAGCCGCGCGCCCGCGGCCACGGGATCGGACGAAGGCTCGTCGAGGAATGCGTCCGCTTCGCCCGGCGTGCCGGCTACCGCAGGATCACGCTGTGGACCCAGAGCGTCCTGGTCGAGGCGCGGACGATCTATCAGCGCTGCGGCTTCACGAAGATCGCCGAGAACCCGCACCGGGACTTCGGCGTCGATCTCACCGGCGAAACCTGGGAGATGGAGTTGTAGCGGCCGCAGCCCGACGTGCGGCCTTGCGGAGCGAGTTCCCACAGCCGTCATCGCCGGGCTTGACCGGTCAAGCCCGGCCATGACAACTCAGAAAAAGCTCGATCGTGCGGCGCTCCGCATGATCACACCGTCGCGCCCTGCGCCTTGGGGCGGCGCAGATGCTCGTCGAGCCGCGGCATGATCTCGACGAAATTGCAGGGCCGGTAGCGGTAATCGAGCTGGTGCACGAGGATGTCGTCCCAGGCGTCCTTGCAGGCGCCGGGCGAGCCGGGCAGGCAGAAGATGTAGGTCGCGCCGGCGACGCCCGCGGTGGCGCGGGTCTGGATGGCGGAGGTGCCGATCTTGGCGTAGCTGACCATCAGGAACAGCGTCGCAAAGCCGTCCATCTTCTTTTCGAACAGCGGCTCCACCGCCTCGGGCGTGACGTCGCGCCCGGTGAAGCCGGTGCCGCCGGTCGTGATGACGACGTCGATTGCGGGATCGGAGATCCACGCCTGCACGCGGGCGCTGATCTCCTTGCTGTCATCGGTGACGATGTCGCGTGCGGCGAGCGCGTGGCCCGCCTTGGTGATGCGCTCGGCGAGCGTCGCGCCCGACTTGTCATCGGCGAGCGAACGGGTGTCGGATACGGTGAGCACCGCGATGCGCAGCGGCACGAACGCCTTGCTCTCGTCGATGCCCGGCATCGAACGACCTCGCTCGCGATCCGCCGCTTTGCGACGTCAGATGTTGTTCGCCCGGAACGTGTTGCAGGCGGCGATGTTCCCCTCTTTCAACCCGGTCATGAACCAGCGCTGGCGCTGCGCCGCGGAACCGTGGGTGAAAGCGTCCGGCACCACGCGCCCGGTTGCCTTGCGCTGCAGCGTATCGTCGCCGATCGCGGACGCCGTCTGCATCGCCGCTTCGACGTCGCCCGGCTCGATGAAGGACGGCTTGCCTTGGCGCTGCAGGGTCTGGTTCTCCCGCGACGCCCATACGCCGGCGAGACAGTCAGCCTGCAACTCGACGCGGACCTGGAGCTGGTTCGCCTCGACCTTGTCGACCTGCTGCTGTTGCTGCTGCACCTTGGGGAGCACGCCGAGCAGGTTCTGCACGTGATGGCCGACTTCGTGGGCGATCACGTAGGCTTCGGAGAATTGGCATGCCTTGCCGGAGCAGCCGCGGAAGCGATTCTCGAGCTCCTGGAAGAACGAGGTGTCGAGATAGATCTTCTGGTCGTTCGGGCAGTAGAACGGACCCATCGCACTCTGCGCCACGCCGCAACCGGCTCCGGTGCGGCCGTTGTACATGACGAGAATCGGCGCCCGATAAGTCTTGCCGCCTTCCTGGAACACCGCTTTCCACTGCGTCTCGGTGCTGCCGAGCACCTTGGCGACGAAGACGCCCATCTCGTCGCTGGGCGAGCCGGTGCGCGTCTGCCGCGGCGCCTGCTGCTGTTGCTGCGTACTGCTGCCGCCCGACAGGATCTCGGCGCCGCCGATCAGGACGCGCGGATCGATGCCGAGTGCCCAGCCGATGAGGCCGAGAATGATGATGGTGCCGATCCCGAGGCCGCCGCCCCCGATCGGAAGGCCGAAACCGCCGCCGCCGCCGGACTGGCCGCGCCGATCCTCGACATTGCTGCTCTGGTCCAGGTCGTCCAAGCGCATCGATCCGCTCCATCGTGCGGCCCGGCTGCATCGCCGGGCATGACTTCGGGCATTGTCAAAACGTCTTAACGCAATCCTACCACCGCGCACCCCGAATGCGCACCCTGCCCGAGACAGCAATATGGTAGGCCGATAGTTACGCCGCTAGTGCGAATTGTGCTTCGGTTAAGCCGATTTTTACCTCGAATCGCCATGATTGGACATGTCGGTTGTAGGTCCCGCGTCACCGACCGCGTTGCCAGCGTTTCAGAGTTCTGAGTCATGGTCATGCCGCGCGGCGGGGCGTCCCCGAGGACGCCCCGCTTGACTGTCGCCAGCCGTCCCGCGTGCCACTCGACGTCCCCGCGCCTGCCGTTCCGGATCATCGGCGGCGACTGCATCGCGCAACTCGCGAAGCTCCCGGAACATTCGGTCGACCTCGTGTTCGCCGATCCGCCCTACAATCTCCAGCTCGCCGGCGATCTCAAGCGTCCAGACGATTCGCGGGTCGACGCCGTCGACGACGACTGGGACAAGTTCATAAGCTTTTCCGCCTATGACGACTTCACCCGCGCCTGGCTCATCGCCTGCCGGCGGGCGATGAAGCCCAACGCCACGCTGTGGGTGATCGGCTCCTATCACAATATTTTCCGCGTCGGCGCGATTCTCCAGGATCTCGGCTTTTGGATCCTCAACGACGTGATCTGGCGCAAGTCGAATCCGATGCCGAATTTCCGCGGCCGCCGCTTCACCAATGCCCACGAGACTTTGATCTGGGCCTCGCGCGACGCGGCGGCGCGCCAGTACACGTTCAACTACGAGGCCCTCAAGGCCGGCAACGAGGACATCCAGGTTCGCTCCGACTGGACGCTTGCGCTGTGCACCGGCGAGGAGCGGCTCAAGGGCGGCGACGGCAAGAAGCTCCATCCGACCCAGAAGCCGGAGGCGCTGCTGGCGCGCATCATTCTCTCATCGTCGCGGCCCGGCGACGTCGTGCTCGACCCGTTCTGCGGAACCGGCACCACCGGCGCGGTGGCGCAGCGCCTGCGCCGCGAGTTCATCGGCATCGAGCGCGATGCGCATTATCGCAAGGCGGCCGAGACGCGCATCGCAGCGATCGAGCCGCTGCCGGAGGCGACGCTCGCCGCGTTCCAGACCGCGCGCGACGCGCCGCGGGTGCCGTTCACGGCACTGATCGAGCGCGGCATGATCATGCCGGGCGCCGACCTCTACGACGCCAAGCGCCGCCACAAGGCGCTGGTGCGCGCCGACGGCGCGATCGCGCTCGGCGGCGCCGTCGGCTCGATCCACCGCATCGGCGCGCTCGCGCAAGGTCTCGAAGCCTGCAACGGCTGGACCTTCTGGCACGTCGAGCACAAGGGGCGGCTCACCCTGATCGATGCGCTGCGCGCGGAGATCCGGGCGGAGAGCGCGGGACTGACGCCGTCCGCCTGAGCACAACATACCCATCCCTGGCATGGTTCACACGGCTCCGAAGCGTCGTTGAATGACGTTGATTCGGGTCGCGGAAAGGGGCAGCGTGTCCGCAATCGACACACGCTCCGCGGCCGTTTTCGCGCGGTCGCACAAGGAAACGCGAAGTCGTCTCGGTGCGGGATATGCCCGCGAGGAGGGGCTTCGATCAGCTCGGCTTCGAGCAAACGCGAAGGGTCCGCCAGGACCCTCTGACCAGGAGACCACATGAGTAAATCGAAAAATCCGATCGAGCAGGTGGCCGGCAACGGCCTGCTGCATCGCCGCGCACTGCTCGGGCGCGGGATCATGGTGGCCGGCGCCATGGGCGCAGGCTCGGCGGGGCTTCTCACCGGCGCTGCCGCCGAACCGCTCGCCGAGGCGCCATGGAGCCTCATGCCCGGCGACGTGACCCCGCCCTATGGACGGCCGTCATCCTTCGAAAGCAAGGTCGTGCGCACCGTCGACAATCCGAAGAACGAGCCGAGCGGCTCGCGCGCCCGAACGCCACACCACCTGCTCCGCGGTGCGATCACACCCAACGGATTGCATTTCACCATTATGCATGCCGGCATTCCCGACATCGACCCGGCTGAGCACAAGCTCCTCATCCACGGCATGGTGAAGCAGCCGCTGGTGTTCGATCTCGACTCGCTCTCGCGCTACCGGATGGTCACGCGGACCGGCTTTCTCGAATGCGGCGGCAACAGCGCGCCGCTGTTCTCCAACGAGCCGATCCAGGCCGACGTGCAGGCGCTGCATGGCCTCGCATCGTGCGCGCAATGGACGGGCGTTCCACTCGCGACGCTCCTCGACGAGGCCGGCGTCGATCCCAAGGCGAAGTGGATCGTCGCCGAAGGCGCCGACTCCCCGCACCTGTCGCGCAGCGTGCCGCTCGCCAAGGTCTGGGACGACGCGATGGTCGCGATGTACCAGAACGGCGAGCGCATTCAGCCCGGCCAAGGTTATCCGATGCGTCTCTATCTCCCCGGCTACGAAGGCAACATGAACGTCAAGTTCCTGCGCCGGGTCCAGGTCACCGATCAGCCCGGGATGACCTTCTTCGAGTCGAAGATCTACAGCGATCCGCTGCCCGACGGCAAAGACACCCAGTTCTACTTCGTGCAGGAGGTGAAGTCGTTCATCTCCTCGCCGTCGCCCGGCGTCGGCCTCAAGGAGCCCGGCGTCTACGAAATCTCCGGCATCGCCTATTCCGGTAACGGCCGCATCGCCAAGGTGATGGTCTCCGCCGACGGCGGCAAGAGCTGGGGCGAGGCGGCGCTCGACGAGCCGCGGCTACCGAAGGCATTCACCCGCTTCAGCATGGCGTGGCGGTGGGACGGCGGCCCCGCGGTGCTGCAGAGTCGCGCCTGGGACGAGGGCGGCAATTCGCAGCCGACGCGGGAGCAGTTCGTGGCGCGGCGCGGCCAGACCACCAAGCCGCCGTCGGTGCTCGGATTCCCCGGCCACCATTTCAATGCAGTGACGAGCTGGGGCGTCAACGCCAAGGGCGAGGTGAAGAATGTCTATGCGTAAGCTCGCGATCGCGTCTGGCCTCGTGCTCGCGCTCGGCGCCGCCGCTCTTGCCGAGAGCCCGCGGCTCGGCAAGCCGATCAGCCCGAAGGACTTCGCCGCGTGGGACATCAACATCCTGCCCGACGGCAGCAATCTTCCGCCGGGCAGCGGTAAGGCCGCCGACGGCGCAAAAATCTTCGGCGAGCAGTGCGCGCTCTGCCATGGCGACAAGGGGCAGGGCGGCCGCGCCGCCCGCCTCATCGGCGGCCCGCCGAAGGCGAGCCTCGACGGCGGCAAGACCATCGCCAACTACTGGCCCTATGCGACGACGCTGTTCGACTTCATCCGCCGCGCGATGCCGTTCCCGGCACCGCGCACGCTTTCCGACGACCAGGTCTATGCGCTGGTCGCCTTTATCCTGTCGGAGAACAAGCTGATCGGAGAGGGCGAGGAGATGAATGCGCAGACCTTGCCCAAGGTGCGGATGCCGAACCGCGACAACTTCGTCGTCCAGTTTCCCGACCGCATCTGACGGGGGCTCGCCTCGCCCGGCTTTGCCGGGCGAGGTCCTATTGCGCTATCCGGCGGCCGAAGCAGTTGTCACCGGGTCGAGGGTTTGCCGGGAGTTGATTTGACGTTATAGTGAAATCACTATATTTTTCGCACAATGACCGATCAGCTCGTTCCGAAGCCGGTGATCTGGATCGGTCCGAGCCTGCGTGACTTCCGCGCGCTGCCCAAGGCCGTCCGCGCCCGCATGGGGTATGCGCTCTATGTCGCCCAATGTGGCGGAAAGCATCGGGACGCAAAGCCGATGCGGGGGTTCAGCGGCGCGGGAGTTGTCGAAGTCGTTGCCGACCATCGGGGTGACACATTTCGCGGCGTCTACACCGTGCGGTTCGCGCAGGCGGTCTTCGTGTTGCACGTCTTTCAGAAGAAGTCGAAGACAGGAATTGCGACGCCGAGATTTGAGGTCGAGACGATCAAGAACCGGCTGGCTGAAGCAGAAAGGCTGGCAAGAGGCGAGCGATGAAAGCGGTACAGAAGCCGAAGATCGGGCATGAGGTCGGGAGCGGAAATGTCTTCGCCGACATCGGTCTCCCCAACGCCGAGGAACATCTGATCAAGGCACAGCTGGTCTACAAGATCGAGACGCTCATGGAAGCCCGCGGGCTGAAGCAGAAGGACGCTGCTGTTCTGTTCGGCATCCGCCAGCCCGACGTCTCAAAAATGCTCCGCGGCGACTTCCGGCAGTTCTCGGTCGAGCGTCTGATGCGTTTTCTGGTCGCTCTCGGACAGGATGTCGAGATCGTGGTGAAGCCGCACCGCGGCTCCCGGCGACCCGCGCAACTCAAGGTGGCCTGACGTTCATCAACGTGACAGCGCGTCCCGTAAGCCGGGCTTGCACGCAACGACAGGCCCGTCACGCGAGGCTAATGCGTGCGGTTGATGGTGAACTCGACGGCGTCCTCGAGCGCCTGCTTCATCGGCGCGGCGGGGAACAGCGCCAGCGCGTCCTTGGCGATGGCGCCGTAGTGGCGGGCGCGCGTCACCGTGTCCTCGATGGCGCGGTGCTTGGTCATCAGGCCGATGGCGTGATCGAGATCGGGGTCGGTCATCTCGCCGCGCTCCAGCGTGCGCTGCCAGAACGTGCGCTCGCTGTCGGAGCCGCGGCGGAACGCCAGCACCACCGGCAGCGTGATCTTGCCCTCGCGGAAATCGTCGCCGACGTTCTTGCCGAGCTTCGCCGCCTTGCCGCCGTAGTCGAGCGCGTCGTCGACGAGCTGGAACGCGATGCCGAGATTCATGCCGAACGAGCGGCAGGCGGCCTGATCCGCCTTGGGGCGGCCTGCGATCACCGGTCCGACCTCGCAGGCGGCGGCGAACAGCTCCGCGGTCTTGGCGCGGATGACGGCGAGATATTCGTCCTCGGTCGTGGCGGTGTTGTTCGCCGCGGAGAGCTGCATCACCTCGCCTTCGGCGATGATGGCGGCGGCGGAAGACAGAATCTCGAGCGCGCGCAGCGAGCCTACCTCGACCATCATCTTGAAGGCCTGGCCGAGCAGGAAATCGCCGACCAGCACGCTCGCCTCGTTGCCCCACAGCATGCGCGCCGCGAGCTTGCCGCGGCGCATGTCGCTCTGGTCGACGACGTCGTCGTGCAGCAGCGTCGCGGTGTGCATGAACTCGACCGCCGCCGCGAGCTTTACATGGCCGTCGCCGGCATAGCCGGTGAGCACCGCCATGGCGAGGGTGAGCATCGGCCGCAGCCGCTTGCCGCCGGAATTGATGAGGTGGTTCGCCACCTCGGGGATCATGGTGACCTCGGACCCGGTGCGCGTCAGGATCGTGGCATTCACCCGGTCCATGTCGGCGGTCACCAGATCGGTGAGGGCGTCGATCAATGCGGGCGGATGACTTTCAAACGGAACGATGACGGCCAAAGACGTCTCCCACTGCCACCGCATACATAGAAATGTGCGCGATGAGCGGCAAGCCCCGCTGCAATCCGGCACGATCCGCCATCCGCAGCGGTGCGGAGAACGAATTATTCCACGCCGCCGGTCACTTGTCCGATCGTGTGAGATGGCGCGGCGCGGCGGTCGGAGCGTTGCGAGTTTTTGCGGCACCGAAGGCTAAGGAAACGGGCCAACTAGCTGTTTATCAACCTATTCGCGCCATTGTGCGCGTGCCGCGAGCGGCGGCGTCGGCGTTTGGGAACGAAAGATGACCGGTTCGGTGCAAGCGCTCGTCGAGCAGGTTCTGGCGTTTGCCGAACAGCGTCCGGAGCCCGATCCGCTTCTCCACCGCAGGATTGCGGTCCTCGTTCCCTGCTACAACGAGGAGGCGGCGATCGCCACCGTGGTGGCGGATTTCCGCAAGGCGCTCCCCGAAGCCGACATCTACGTCTACGACAACAATTCGCGCGACCGCACCGTCGAGGTCGCGCAAGGCGCCGGCGCGATCGTGCGCAGCGAGGGGCTGCAGGGCAAGGGGCGGGTGGTCCGCCGCATGTTCGCCGAGGTCGAGGCGGACATCTACATCCTGGTCGACGGCGACGCGACCTATGACGCGCCGAGCGCGCGGGCGATGGCGGCGCGCATCGTCACCGATCGGCTCGACATGGTGGTCGGCGCCCGCGTCGACCAGGAGAAGGCCGCCTACCGGCCCGGCCATCGCTTCGGCAACCGCATTCTCACCGCTTTCGTCGCCGACGTGTTCGGCAAGACCTTCACCGATATCCTGTCGGGCTACCGCGCCTTCTCGCGTCGTTTCGTGAAGTCGTTTCCGGCACTCTCCGGCGGGTTCGAGATCGAGACCGAGCTTACCGTGCACGCGCTCGAGCTCGAGCTGCCGGTCGCCGAGATCGAGACGCCCTATTACGCGCGCCCGGAAGGCTCGCACTCGAAGCTCAACACCTGGCGCGACGGCGTGCGCATCCTCAAGACCATCGTCAAGCTCTACCGCTCGGAGCGGCCGCTCGGCTTCTTCTCCGGGATCGGCATCTCGATGGCGATCATGTCGGTCGGCTTCGCCATTCCGATCGTGATCACTTATCTCCGCGAGGGCATCGTCCCCCGCCTGCCCACCGCGGTGCTGTCGACGGGATTGATGATCATCGCGGCGCTTGCGATAACCTGCGGTCTCGTGCTCGACACGGTGACGCGGGGCCGGCGGGAGATGAAGCTCCTCGCCTATCTCGCGCAACGCGCGCCCGGCGAATCCTCGCCGCGCCGCAACGACTGAGTTGGCCTTCGCTTGCGGCCGAGGTGCGCGCTCGCGTTCGGTCGAGCCGGGCGAAGAAGGGGGCACCGGTGCGGGAGATCATCAGGACGAACGACGCGGTGCTGGTGTCCGCCGTCGAAGCGCTGCTCAACGGGGCCGGCATCGACCACATGGTGGTCGACCAGAACATGAGCGTGCTCGAAGGCTCGCTCGGCATCCTGCCGCGACGCGTGCTGGTCGCCGACGATCAGGTGAGGTCGGCGCGCAAGCTTCTCGAGGACGCCGGGCTCGGCAAAGAGCTGCGGCCCGATGCCGGCTGAGCCGGACCTCACCGACGATGCCGCCCTCGGGGGCCGTCTGCGCCTCCTCCAACCGCGTCGTGGCCACCGCTTCGGTCACGACGCCATCCTGCTCGCTGCGGCGACCCCCGCCCGCGCCGGCGACCGGATTGCCGACCTCGGCGCCGGGGTGGGTACCGCGGGGTTGGCAGTCGCGGCGCGGGTCGACGGGGCGCGGGTGACGCTCGTCGAGATCGACGCGCGCCTCGCCGCGCTGGCGGGAGAGAATGCCGCGCGCAATGGGCTTGCCGGAAGGGTCGATGCGGTCGCGCTCGACGTCGCGGCGCCCGCGGAGGCATTCGCGGCGCCCGGCCTCGCCGCGGAAAGCTGCGCCATCGTGATGATGAACCCGCCGTTCCACGATAGCGGAAAGTTGCAGGCTTCTCCCGATGCGTGCCGCCGCAAGGCGCACGAGATCGAGGCGGGAAAGCTCACCGACTGGGTTGCGGCGGCGCGGCGGCTGCTGCGCCCGGGCGGCGTTCTCACGCTGATCTTTCGCGCCGACGGGCTGCCCGCACTCATCGATCTCGTCGACGGGTTCGGCGGCATCACGGTGATGCCGGTGCATCCCAAGCCCGGCGCTGCCGCCATTCGGGTGCTGCTCGCCGCCGTCAAGGCCAGCCGGGCGCCGTTCACAATCCGCGAAGGCCTCGTGCTGGCGGCGTCCGACGGCACGCCGACTGCCCGAATCGAGGCAATATTGCGTCAAGGCGAGGCGCTCGACCTCATCGAGCGCTGATTCTCGAAGCGACTCAGGTTTCTAACGGCCGTTCAGGCCCGCTTCGTCTTGGCAACGGCGTACCGCGCCGCCAGCCATGGCAAAAGCATGAGCGCGCAATATATTGCGGTCAGCAGCACCAGCTTGACGATCATTTGTGGTCCCCAATCCCCATTCCGACGGCGGCCCGTCCCCACGGCACGCCCGGAACCTCCCCTCAAATCGTGAAGATTGCGTAACTTGAGGACAAAACCATGACGGCCTATCCATAGTTTCGAGGAATCCATGGCTGATTTTTTGCGAGACCTGCCTGCCCGTGCGTTTGCCGCCTGCCGCTCCCTCCTGCCGAGGCGCTGGCGCGGCGATATTCCCGTTATTCCCGTCGTCCGCCTGACCGGGGTGATCGGCTTATCGTCGCCGCTGCGTCCGGGGCTCACCCTCGCCAGCGTCGCCCGCACGCTCGACCGCGCCTTTGGCATGCGCAACGCCAAGGCCGTGGCGTTGCTCATCAATTCGCCAGGCGGCTCGGCGGTGCAATCGCACCTCATCTACCAGCGCATCCGGGCGCTGGCGGCGGAGAAGAATTTGCGGGTGTTCGCCGCAGTGGAGGACGTCGCGGCCTCGGGCGGCTACATGCTCGCCTGCGCCGCCGACGAGATCGTCGGCGATCCCTCCTCGATCGTCGGATCGATCGGCGTGATCGGCACAAGCTTCGGCTTCACCGATGCCATCCGCAAGCTCGGGATAGAGCGGCGCATCTACACCGCCGGCGACCATAAATCGATGCTCGACCCGTTCCTCCCTGTGAAGGAGGACGACGTCGAGCGGCTCAAGTCGATCCAGCAGGAAATCCACGAGATGTTCATCGATCTCGTGCGCACCAGCCGTGGCGACCGCCTGAGCGGCCCGGACGGAACGCTGTTTTCCGGGGAATACTGGACCGCCAAGAAGGGTATGGAGTACGGTCTCGTCGACCGGCTGATCGACCTGCGGGCGTTCCTGCGCGAGCGCTACGGCGACAAGGTGGTGACGCCCTTGATTACCGAGGGGCGCAGCCTGTTCGGATGGCGCAAGCCGGGCGTCGGACAGGCGCTGACCGGGACCGGCACGATGTTTCCGGACGCGATTGTGCCGGAGCGGATCGGCTCCGGTATCGTGGACGGGCTCATCTCTGCGATCGAGAGCCGGAGCTTCTGGTCGCGCTACGGGCTTTGACAGTTTCGCCGGCGCCGTGCCGGCAGGTGAGAGGGTGAGATGATCATGTTGCCCATTCCCCCCGTGATCGCCTGGGCGGTCGGTGCCATCGGCGCCGTCGTGATGTCGAAGCTCGTCGCGCGGGAATGGCGCCGCGTCAACGACGAGCTCGACCGTGAACGCGGCGCGAAGGTGCGTGTCGAGGAGCGGGGGACGCTTCGGCGCGATCCCGTCACCGGGGTCTACCGCCCGGGCTGAGGCGCCTCGCGCTTCGCTGACACTGCGCTTGACGGGCTGCGCTTGACCCTTCACGCGCGCCGCCTATAGGGTCCGCGCGCATTTCCTTGCGTCGAAGGCGGCGATGGCCCAACTGCCCACCCATATGCGCCCGGACCGTTCGTTCCAGGGGCTCATTCTCGCCCTGCAGCGCTATTGGGCGGACTATGGCTGCGTGATCCTGCAGCCTTACGACATGGAGGTCGGCGCCGGCACCTTTCATCCGGCGACGACGCTGCGCGCGCTCGGGCCGAACCGCTGGGACGCCGCCTACGTGCAGCCGTCGCGCCGTCCCAAGGACGGGCGCTACGGCGAAAATCCCAACCGGCTGCAGCACTACTATCAGTTCCAGGTGATCCTCAAGCCGTCGCCGCCCGACCTGCAGGAGCTCTATCTCAAGTCGCTCGAGGCGATCGGCATCGACCCGGCGGTGCACGACATCCGCTTTGTCGAGGACGACTGGGAGAGCCCGACGCTCGGCGCCTGGGGCCTCGGCTGGGAGTGCTGGTGCGACGGCATGGAGGTCTCGCAGTTCACGTATTTCCAGCAGGTCGCGGGCTTCGAATGCGCGCCGGTCGCCGGCGAGCTCACCTACGGCCTCGAACGCCTCGCCTGCTACCTGCAGGGCGTCGACCACATCATGGATCTCAACTTCAACGGCCGCGACGACAACCGCAAGGTTCTCTATCGCGACGTCTTTCTGCAGGCGGAGCAGGAATATTCGCGGCACAATTTTCACTTCGCCGACACCGACATGCTGTTCGAGCAGTTCCGGATGGCCGAAGCGGCGTGCCGCAAGTATCTCGACGCCGGCTGGGACGAGGGCGGCCGCGAGCGCCACCTGATGGCGCTGCCCGCCTACGACCAGTGCATCAAGGCGAGCCACGTCTTCAACCTGCTCGATGCGCGCGGCGTGATCTCGGTCACCGAACGCCAGAGCTACATCCTGCGGGTGCGCGAGCTCGCAAAGGGCTGCGGCGAAGCCTGGCTCAAGACCGCCGGCGGCGGCACCCTTCTCCCTCCCCCTGAAAGGGGAAGGGTGGGGGTTGCGGGCGGGTGAATGAGGCGTCGGTGAATTACGCTGTTACGAGTCAGCGGGCCCCCACCCCAACCCTCCCCGTTTCAGGGGGAGGGGGCGCGCGGCGCTCAACCTGTTCAATGGTCGGCCGCAGGCCGCTCTTCTCCCTCTCCCGCTTGCGGGGGAGGGTCGGGGAGGGGGCTTCTGACTCGCCTTGTCGCGCCGCCGCTTCCCCCTCCCCAACCCTCCCCCGCAAGCGGGGGAGGGAGCAGGTCTGAGATGCCCGATCTTCTGTTCGAACTGTTCTCCGAGGAAATTCCGGCGCGCATGCAGACGCGCGCGGCGGAAGATCTGAAGAAGCTCGTCACCGAGCGGCTGGTCGAAGCCGGCCTCGTCTACGAGGGCGCGACGGCGTTCGTCACGCCGCGCCGGCTCGCGCTCGCGGTGCAGGGCATTCCGGTGCGCCAGCCGGACCTCAAGGAGGAAAAGAAAGGCCCGCGTGTCGGTGCACCGGATGTGGCGGTGCAGGGGTTCCTCAAGAGCGCGGGCCTGTCCTCGCTCGCCGAGGCGACGATCCAGAAGGACCCCAAGAAGGGCGACTTCTATGTCGCGCTGATCGAGAAGCCGGGGCGCCCCGCGATCGACGTGCTCGCCGAAATCCTGCCCGTAGTCATCCGCACCTTTCCGTGGCCGAAGTCGATGCGCTGGGGCGAGCGTTCCGCAAGGCCCGGCGCGCTCTCCTGGGTGCGGCCGCTGCATTCGATCATCGCGACCTTCGGGCCCGAGACCGAAGCGCCGGACATCGTGCCGTTCGCGGTCGACGGCATCGAAGCCTCGGACGTCACCCGCGGCCACCGCTTCATGGCGCCGAACAGCTTTCACGTAAGGCACTTCGACGACTACGCGGAAAAGCTCGAAAAGGCGAAGGTCGTGCTCGATCCGGCACGGCGGCGCGAGATCATCCTCGCCGACGCGAAGAACCTCGCCTTCGCGCAGGGATACGAGCTTGTCGCGGACGAAGGTCTGCTCGAGGAGGTCGCCGGCCTCGTCGAATGGCCGGTGGTGCTGATGGGTTCGTTCGAGGAGGAGTTTCTCGCGATCCCGCCCGAGGTGATCCGCACCACCATCCGCAACAACCAGAAATGCTTCGTGGTGCGCAAAGGGGAGGGGCTCGCGAACCGGTTCGTCCTCGTTTCGAACATCGAGGCGACCGATGGCGGCGCGGCAATCGTCCACGGCAACGAGCGCGTCATCCGCGCGCGGCTCTCCGACGCGAAGTTCTTCTACGAGACCGATCTCGAGACGCCGCTCGAAGCGCGGCTGCCGAAGTTTGAACAGATCGTTTTCCACGAAAAGCTTGGGACCCAGGCGGATCGCATTGAGCGCATCGAGAACGCTTGCTGCCGCATTGGCCCCACTGGTCGGCGCCGATATCGAGAAGACGAAACGCGCCGCACGATTCGTGAAAGCCGACCTCTTAACCGATATGGTTGGAGAATTTCCCGAGCTGCAGGGCCTAATGGGCAAGTATTACGCACGCGCCCAAGGTGAGAACGCAAGCGTCGCCGCAGCGTGTGAGGAGCACTATAAACCGCTGGGCCCGTCTGATCGTGTGCCCACGGATCCAGTGTCGGTCGCAGTCGCCCTCGCCGACAAGCTCGACACGTTGTTCGGGTTTTGGGCGATCGACGAGAAGCCGACCGGAAGTAAAGACCCTTACGCCTTGCGGCGTGCTGCGCTCGGAATAGTACGAATTATAATTGAAAATGAGATTCGCGTCGGGTTGCTGCATCAGGTTGGAGCGCTTGTAGCTTCGGCGTTCGTCGTTCATCGACGCGGCGAGAAGGTAGTTTCACAATTGAAGGTTCTTAGTGCATTAGCGCAGACGGGCTTCGACCCCAAGGAGGTCAAGCGGTTGCAAGAGAAGATCATTGATCAATTGGGTCCAGACGAAGCGACACGGTATGCCGTCGAAACTGCCGCCCCCTCTTGGAAGATATTGAACGACCTCCTCGCCTTCTTCGCCGACCGCCTCAAGGTCCAACTCCGCGACCAGGGGGCGCGTCACGACCTCGTCGACGCCGTATTCGCGCTCGAAGGACAGGATGACCTTGTCCTCATTGTCCACCGCATCGAGGCGCTCGGAAAATTCCTCGACACCGAGGACGGCAAGAACCTGCTCGCCGGCTATAAGCGCGCGACCAACATCCTGCGTATCGAGGAGAAGCGCGACAAGGCCGAATACACCGGCAGCGCCGACAGCGCGCTCTTTCGCGAGGCCGAGGAGTGGGAGCTCGCGCGCGCGATCGATACCGCCGCATCGGAAGCCGGCGCCGCCGTCGCCCGCGAAGATTTCGCCGCCGCCATGTCCGCCATGGCGAAGCTGCGACCCCACGTCGACGCCTTCTTCGACAAGGTCACCGTCAACGCACCCGAAGCCGACGTGCGCGCCAACCGCCTGCGCCTCCTCAACGGCATCCGCACGGCGACGCGCGCGGTCGCGGATTTCTCGCGCATCGAGGGGTAGCGGCGATTTGGTGCGGACCGCTTAGATTTGCGGGCGTTCCCATCACGCGGTCATGGCCGGGCTTGTCCTGGCCACCCCGATAACAGAGCACTGCTCAGCGCCAATTGGTGGCGCCGACGTGCCATAGTGATCGGGGTCGCCGGGACAAGCCCGGCGATGACGACGGTCAGTGTGCGACGCTGGGGTTTCACCCCAGCCCGCCGCCCGCGAGCCACTGCGCACCCCGACCGTAAAGCGCCGCGACCTCGGCCCCGTCGAGGCCGGGCATGTCGCGCTTCACCTTGTAGCCGATGCGGGTCTGCAGGTAGGCGAGGTGGCGGTAGCCTTCCGGGAAGCGCGCCAGCAACTCGGGATCGAGCGCGAGCTTCGCGGCGGGATCGACGGGGTCGAGGCGGTCCTTCTCGTAGATCGGCTGGCGCAGCACGAGGCCCCAGCGGCCGCCGCGCTTCTCGAGGAAATCGTAGAAGCGGCCGGTGCAGACGACGTCGCACAAGACGTCCTCGACGCGGGCGCGCTGCGAGATCGTCATCTTGGTCTGGGCGATGGCGCGGTCGCCGGCGAGATCGACCGAGGTGCCGCCGAGGAAATGCAGGATGCGCACGCCGCGCTCGAAACCTTCCTGGCTCACCTTGACGAATTCGTCCGCCGTCCCTTGAAACCAGGTCGCCATCATCCGTCCGTCGTCGTGCCATACGGTGCGGAAGCGATCCCACGTCAGGGCGTCGCGCCACAGCGCCCAGTTCTCGACGAGCTCGCGGATCTGGCGCGTATCTTCGATCTCGGCGGCAGTCGGCATGGGTTTGGTCCTTTTGCGCCCTACGGCTTCGCCGCCCGATATGTCGGATTTGGCCTCTTCTGCCAAGCGCACTTCCGCCGAGCGTACCGCCAAGCGCGGCAAACGGGGCAGATGCGTCGTCGCCGCTATTTCCGGCCCTGTGCCGCACGGCTATAAACAGCCGACACAACACAAATTCCGGCCTTCCCCGGCCCCGGAGGAATTCCATGGCGCAAGCCGCAGCGACTGCCGATCCCGCCGACCCCAAGCACAACGTGACGGGCGCGCGGCAGGCCTATTACGACCGCATCGGGAAACACAGCATGGCGCCGCTGTGGGAGAAGCTGCGCCAGCTCGTCGGCAACGAACCGAAGACGCAGTGCGCCCCTGCGATCTGGCGCTTCAAGGACGTCAAAGGCATGGTGATGGAATCGGCCGATCTCATCACCGCCAAGGAGGCCGAGCGGCGCGTGCTCGTACTGGAGAACCCGGCGCTGCGCGGCCAGTCGCGCATCACGCCGTCGCTCTATGCCGGCCTGCAGCTCATCATGCCCGGCGAGGTCGCACCGGCGCATCGCCACACGGCATCGGCCATCCGCTTCATTCTCGACGGCGGTGGCGCCTACACCGCGGTCGAGGGCGAGCGCACCTACATGTCGCCCGGCGACTTCGTGCTCACCCCGAACTGGGCCTACCACGATCACGGCAACACCTCGGACAAGCCGATGATCTGGCTCGACGTGCTCGATCTGCCGACCATCAATTTCTACGAGACGATGTTCTCCGAGCACCTCGACACCGAGACCCAATCCGTCGGCCATGCCGACGGCGATTCGCTCGCCTTCTTCGGTTCCGGCGTGCTGCCGGACGGCTTGGCCGTGACGCCGAAGCGCAGCCCCGTCATCAACTACACCTATGCGCGCACGCGGCCGATCCTGGAGCGGCTCAGGAACGCCGGCGAGATCGACAAGCGCCACGGCGCCCGGGTGCGCTACGCCAATCCGATTACCGGCGGCTGGGTGATGCCGACCATGGGCGCGCATCTCGCGCTGCTGCCCGCGGGCTTCAAGGGCGAGAGCTACCGCGCGACCGACGGCACCATCTTCGTGTGCGTCGAGGGCGAGGGCGCGACATCAATCGGCGACGAGCGCTTCGCCTGGAGCGCGGGCGACGTGTTCGTGGCGCCGCCGTGGATGCGCTACGCCCACGAGGCTACGAAGGAATCCGTGCTGTTCTCGATCTCCGACCGCCCGGCGCAAGAAGCGCTCGGCATCTGGCGCGAGATCAACTGAGCGACCGTCATTCCGGGGCGCGCCTCAGCGCGAACCCGGAATCCAGAAACAGCGGTGCAGCAGAGTGCTGGATTCCGGGTTCGCCGCTGCTACTACTGCGTCACAAATTCGTAGGGTGTGCAAAATCGCGCTGTGAGGGTCTGGCAGCGTGCGCAACCGCGCTGCGCGATTTTGCGCACGCGATCGGCCGAGGAACCGCGGTTGCACACCCTACCTGCGCTTATGACACAGTAGTGCTGCGCGGCGCCCCGGAATGACGATCATTAGAATGACCGGAGCAAGCACTCACCGCTTCTTATTGTAATAGTGCACGTCGACCGTCTGCCACACGCCGTTGACCCGGTACGGGTCGCTCGCGGTGAAGGCGTCGACGGCGTCGCGCGCGGCGGCTTCCAGGATGAACAGGCTGCCGACCGGCGTTTCGCCGTCTTCCGCAACGAGGGTGCCCGCCGTCATCACCGAGACGCCGTGGTCGCCGGCGCGGTCGAGATGGATGCGGTGGTCGCGGTAGTGCTTGGCGCGCATCGGCAGCGCGTCCTTCCTGTCGACCGCATGAACGACGAAGTGCATGGGCGCCTCCCGGCCGCT
Organism: uncultured Alphaproteobacteria bacterium; assembly: GCA_963824905.1. GTDB lineage: Bacteria > Pseudomonadota > Alphaproteobacteria > Rhizobiales > Xanthobacteraceae > JAJPKK01. The sequence continues at coordinate 58,413 of CAWGRH010000017.1, read as the reverse complement.
CTGCGTCGGCCCGGCGCGAGCTTAAACTTTTTGCGGCGGCTGCGCACGGGAGCGGCCGGTTGCCGCCTCCCCAGCCGGTGGCACTGTGCTAACGTCGTCCGCCGCAGAGCTGGATCGCAGCCGCCACGAGGAGTTCGGGAGATGAAACCAGGTTGGGCGTTGATGACCGCCGCAGTCGCGGGCGCCGCGATGGCGGCAATGATGGTGCCGGCCGCGGCGCAGCAGCAGCACATCGGAGATCAGCCCGAGGTGATGAACATGCGTCTCCTCAGCTACAACGATCTGCAGGCCCGCGGCGCTTATTCTTCGGTGATCCACAAGCAGGGCGGCCGCTACATCGCCTATATCGGCCACCACGGCGGCAGCAACGACATCCCGAAGCCGATCAACAAGGTGACCGGCGAGGCCGAGTTCAACGGCACCTCGATCCTCGACGTCACCGATCCGGCCCACCCCGTCTACCTCAAGCACATTCCCGGCGCGGAAGGGAAATACGAGGAGGGCGGCGCCCAGATGGTGCGGGTGTGCGACGGCAAGCTCCTGCCCAAGGGCGATCCCGCCAAGACCTACATGCTCCGCGTGTTCGGCGGTCAGGGCCATGAGGTCTGGGACGTCACCGACCCCGCCAAACCGGCGCTGCTCGCGCGGCTGATGGGCCTCGTCGACACCCACAAGAACTTCTGGGAGTGCGACACCGGCATCGCCTTCCTCGTCTCCGGCGTGCCCGGCTGGCGGGTCAAGCGGATGACCCAGATCTACGATCTCAGCGATCCCGCCCATCCCGTGCATATCCGCGACTTCGGGCTGCCCGGGCAGGAACCCGGCGCTACCGGCACGATCCCGACCCTACTGCACGGCGCGATCTCGATGGGGCCGAAGAGCAACAACCGGGTGTACTTCGGGTACGGCACCGACAAGGGCGGCGTGCTCCAGATCGTCGACCGCGAGAAGCTCCTCAACGGGCCGAAGGAGCCGACGCCGGAGAACCTGCGCTATCCGGAAGTGAGCAAGCTCGAGATGTCGGCGTGGTACGGCGCCCACACCACCTTCCCGATGTTGCAGATGCCGATCGCCGAGTTCGCCAAGGACAAGGACGGCGCCAAGCGCGACATCGTGATGATCGTCAACGAGCAGATCCGCAACGAGTGCCAGGAGGCGCGCCAGATGGTGTGGTTCGCCGACGTCACGCTCGAGAAGACGCCGACCATCGTCTCCACCTTCCAGGTGCCCGAGGAGAGCGGCCACTTCTGCGATCGCGGCGGCCGGTTCGGCCCGCACGCGTCGAACGAGAGCATGGACCCCGTATTCTACAAGAAGTTCGCGATGATCGCCTACTTCAACGCCGGCGTCCGCGCGCTCGACATTCGCAATCCCTATGCGCCCAAGGAGATCGCCTACTACATTCCGGCGATCACCGAGGCGACCGACAAGCGCTGCATCAAGGTCGACGGCAAGGACCGCTGCAAGACCGCGATCCAGACAAACAACGCCGAGACCGACGACCGCGGCCTGATCTACATCATCGACCGCGCCAACACCGGCATGCACATCCTCGAGCTGACCGGCGACGCGCGCAAGGCGGCGGGGTTGCAGTAAGCGCTTCCCCCGTCTTCGGGGAGGGCAGGGTGGGGTTCTTCTTGGCTCGCTGCGCTCGCGGACCCCACCCTGCCCTCCCCGAAGACGGGGAGGGATGAGCTTGCATCAATTTCGCCGCATCCCCTCCCGCCGCTGCTGCAGGAAACGCCGCACCGCCGGGTCGGCTTCGAGGCCGATCGCCTGCTCGTAGGCGGCGTCGGCCGCCGCGATGTCGCCCGCCGCAGCGAGCAGCGCCGCGCGCGCCGCCCAATAGGGCTGGTACTGCGCAAGCCGCGCATCGCTCTCCACCGCGGAGAGCGCAGCAAGCCCCGCAGCCGGCCCGTCGGTCTCGGCAATCGCGATGGCGCGGTTGATCGCGACCACCGGCGATCCCGTGATCTCCACGAGCGCGTCATAGAGCATGCGGATGGCCGACCAGTCCGGCCGGCCGGTGGCGCGGCGCACGGCGTGCGCGGATTGCACCGCTGCTTCGAGCTGATAGCGGTCGGGCTTGCCCATGCGGCTCGCCGCGAGCAGCAGCGCTTCGGCCTCGGCGATCAGGTCGGCGTCCCACAGCGCGGGATCCTGCTCGGCGAGCGGCACGTAGTCGCCCGCGGCGCTGCGCCGGGCGCCACGGCGCGCCTCGGCGTGGAGCATCAGCGCGAGAAGCCCGAGCGCCTCGGGCTCGTCCGGCATCAGCGACACCACGAGCCGCCCGAGCCAGATCGCCTCCTCGCCGAGATCGCGGCGGCGCGCTTCGGTGCCGGCGGGATCGGACCAGCCCTCGGCGAAGGCGGTGTAGATCGCCTCCAGCACCGCGCCGAGCCGCTCGCGCAAATCAGTGCGCTCGGGAACCCGGAACGGAATGCCGGCCTGTCTGATCTTCGTCTTCGCCCGCGCCAGGCGCTGGCCCATGGTCGAAGGCGACACCAGGAAGGCCGAGCCGATGGTCGCGGCATCGAAGCCGAGGATCGTCTGCAGGATGAGCGGCGCGCGGATGCCGGGGTCGATCGCCGGATGGGCGCAGGCGAACATCAGCGAGAGGCGGTGATCCGGCATGGACAACGGCTCGGCGTCGGCGAGGTCCTGGGCAAGCTCCTCGGCGAGGAGCTGGAGATGCGGGACGGCAGCCTCGCCGCTGTGCCGCCGCCGCGCCGTATCGATGGCGCGCCGCCGCGCCACCGTGAGGAGCCAGCCTTCGGGATTGTCGGGAATGCCGCCCTTGTCCCAGTCGGAAAGCGCGGCGGCGAAGGCGTCCGCGAGCGCATCCTCGGCGCCGGCGACGTCGCCGCTCCTCGCGGCGAGGAAGGCCACCAGCTTGCCGTAGCTGCGGCGCGCCACCGCCTCCGCAGTGGCGCGCGTGGCCTCTTGCGCCATCGCGAGGCCTACATGGTCCAGACCGGCCGCACCTCGATCGCGCCGAAGCTCGCGCCGGGGCAGCGCGCCGCCCAGGACAGCGCCGCGTCGAGATCGGGCACTTCGATCATGTAGTAGCCGGCGAGCTGCTCCTTGGTTTCGGCGTAAGGACCGTCGAGCACCTTGGACTTGCCGTCGGTGACCCGCACCGTGCTCGCCGAGGCGGTCGGCTGCAGCCGGTTCGCGCCGGCCAGCACGCCCGCCTTCTTCAATGCCTCGGTATAGGCGCCATAGGCGGCGACCATCTTCTCGATGTCAGCCTTGCTCGCCGCCTGCATGCCGGCCTCGTTTCCATAGATGAGCAGAAGGTATTGCATGGGTCTTACTCCTTCACCCCGTTTCGGCTCAGGGACATCATGCCCCGCCGACACAGTGTCGGGCGAGGGCGAGGATTTCGACAGGGTGCGAATTTTTTCGATCCCGTCATTCCGGGGCCGCCTCTAGGCGGAATCCGAAATCCAGGTGCTTGCGAACTCGCCGCCTGGATTTCGGGTTCGCGCTGCGCGGTGCCCCGGAATGACGATGGTGATGCATGCGTGCCGGCGGAACCCGGAATCCAGGAGTCCGGGGCCCCTCATCCGGATTCCGGGTTCACTTCTGCGCAACGCCCCGGGGAAATTCGCCAGCCTAAGGCGGCTCGACGGAGAAGCCCTCGGCGTCGAGGGTGATGTGGCCGGCGGCGGCGCCGCCGGCCCAGCGCGCGGCGGCGGCGAGGCCGCCGAACGAGAAGATGTGGGGTGCGACGTCGCCGAGGTCGGAGGCCTCCGCAAGCGGGCGCAGCACGTGGTCGGGCGTGATCATGCCGAACAGCTGGCGGGCGAGGCCGGCGTCGCGAGCGAGCCCCTGGACCGAGGCCGACACGCCGCAGATGCGGGCGTAGCGGATGAGGCCGGTGAGCGTCACCGGGCCGGCGAGGCCGATGCGCACGGTCCGCTCGACGCCGAGGTCGCGCAACCGCTGGATCCACGCGATGATCGAACCGGCCGAGAAACCCCACTGCGTCACGATATGGACGTCGAGCCCGGTCTGTGCCGCGGCTTCGAGCTTCGCCGCGAGCGCGCGGTCGAGGTCGTCGATCGTGGCCCGCGGATGGCCGTCGGGATAGCCGGCGATGCCGATCTCGACGATGCCGTGGGCCTGCAGCAGGCCGCTCTCGATCACCTCGATCGCACCATGGAATGGGCCCGCCGGCGCCGCGCGATCGCCGGCGATGACGAGAAGCCGGCGCACGCCGGCCGCCGCGAGCCGGGCGAGATGGGCGTCTAGCGCACCGCGGCTTGCAAAGCTCCTGACTGCAAGATGTGGGACCGGCTCGAACCCCGCTGCGGCCAGCGCCGAGACGACGTCGAGCTGCTGCCGCACCGGCCGCGTGAGCACGGCGCTTACATAGACGCGCGGGCGCTCGGGAAGGGCGCGCAGCGCATCGAGATCGCCCGGCGCAAGGCGCGTCACCTCGAAAGAGGCTCCTCGTGCAAAGTCAGCGATGCGGCGCGGGCTCGGTGTGGAGCTGCGGTCGGCGACGGCGGAGTTGAGCGCTGCGGTCATCGGTGCCTCTTAAGCGCGGCGGCGCGAGATCACGTAGGACTCGTCGTAGAACCATAGCCCGCCGTGCTGGCGCAGCACGTCACGGGTGGCGTCGAGATAACGGCTGTCGCCGTGGATCGCGGCGAGGCGGTCGTCCTCGACCTGCGCCACGTAGATCGCGGCGTTCCACGCCGCGAACAGCGTCGAGGTGCCGATCGCGTCTGAGATTTCCGACGGCAGCGTGTGCATGTCGTAGCGGAACAGGGCGCGGTTATCGGCATAGACGTTGAAGTTGAGCTCGCGGCCCGCGGGCCCGAGCTCGTTCTTCACCGCCTTCATGATCTGGTGGCGGTCGTGCATGAACGGATTGTCGCCCGGCCACAGCCGCTGAATGATCTCGAGCCCGGGATCGGCGCCATGGGAGTGGATCGCGATCAGGCGGCCGCCCGGTCCGAGCGCGCGGGCGAGCGGCGCGATCACCCGCCTCGACTTGAATTCGAGCGAGGCGCGGGCGCGATAGGGCTGCGAGGCGATGACGAGGTCGTAGCTCGCCTGGGTGCCGCCGGGCTTGGGAAGGATCTGGTCGAGCAGAAACTTGTGGTCCTCGCGATAGATCACCATGACCACCGGCCGCTCATAGACCGGATTTCCCGTCTTGGGTGACAGCCCGGCCTTCCAGTTTTCGGCGAGGAACGGCTCGAGGTCGGTGATCTGCGCCTCGAACTTGTGGGCGGTGGTGCCGGTGAGCGGCACCTCGTGCCAGACGAGGCTCGAGGCGGCGCTGACCGATTTCACCGCGAGCCACGGCGCATCGGCATAGGCGAGGTTGGTGAGCACCAGCACGGTCGCGGGGTGCTCGACAAAGCGGTCGGCGACTTTCTGCAGGGTGAGGCGGATGTCCTCGAGGCTGATCTCCTTGCCGACGACGTAGAACGGCATCGCCGGGAAGCGGTCGTGCATCGAGCGCATCACCCGCGACAGCACGGTGCCGTCGCCGACCCCGGCATCGAACAGCCGCACCGCCGGTGGGCGCGGATGGATGTTGGCGAGTTCCAGCCCAACGCGGTGGGCGACGACCCACTTCTCGCTGCACGTCGTCACGAACAGCAGGTATTTCTGCCGGTTGTCGAAGAAGCGGAAGTTGCGCTGAGGATCGGCCGAGGGCGACACCACCGCCGGACGCATGGCGGTTGGGACCGGCACCGTCCGCGGGCCGGGAAAGGCGACGACCGAACGCAGGCCCGCCGCGGCCTCGCGGTTGGCGTTCATGAACGCCATGATGCGATCCACCGTCTCGGTGGTGATTCTGCCGCCGTTGCGCAGCCGGTTGGCGAGCTTTCCGTCGTTCACCGCGCGGCGGCCGAAGGTCGATTCGGCTAATCCCGCATGCCGGCAGAATTCGGAGATCTGCTGCAGCAGCTCTTGCGCGGTCATGGTCCCGGCTCGTTTCCTGCCCGGCGGACGGGAAGTGTTCTGCCTATTAGCTGTGCCGCCGGTGATGCCGATGGAAGCGGTGGGAACAAGGTTCGTCAACCACAAATGGTCCCACGCTGTGAGTGGGACGAAGGATGGGCGAGGTTCGTGCGAAAAAGCGATTAATCCGATTGGGCTTTTTGAAATCGTAGGTTTGCGTCCGAGTTCCGGTTTGCCCATCAGCTTGTGGGCAATTGCCCATCGCCTGGGAGCCGGAATTTCAATGCAAGGCGGCGTTAAGCACCCGCCGTTCCGCTATTCGGAACATCGAGTGCCGTGAGTCCCGTTCGCTCCGCGAATCCCGTAAAGAAGGGCGGCATGCCCCGTCTCGCCGCGAACCTCGCCTATCTCTTCACCGAACGGCCGCTGCTCGCGCGGTTCGGTGCCGCCGCCGCCGCCGGCTTCAAGGCGGTCGAGCTGCAGGTCGCGTATGACCACGCGCCCGCCGACATCCGCCGTGAGGTCGAACGCCATGGGCTGACCATGCTCGGCATCAACACCCCGGGCGCCTCGGCGGGCCAGAACGGCGTCGCCGGCGTGCCCGGGCGTGAAGCGGAGTTCGCCGCGCTGTTCGGCAAGGCGCTCGACTTTGCGGTGGGCAGCGGTGCGCGGACCATCCACTGCCTGACCGGCCGGGTGCCGCCCGCGGAGGAGAGCGCCGGGGAGCGGACGTTTGTCGCCAATCTCATCCGCGCCGCCGATCTCGCCGCCGCGCACGGCATCGGCATCCTGATCGAGCCGCTCAACCGGCGCGACCGGCCGGAGAATCTCCTCCATTTGCCGGAGCAGGCGGCGGCGATCATCGAAAAGGTCGGCCGGCCCAATGTGCGGATGCAGTTCGATTTCTACCACGTGCAGATCGAGGCGGGCGATCTCATCCACCGGTTCAAGCGCCATCTTGGCGCCATCGGCCACGTGCAGATCGCGGCGGTGCCGTCGCGCGCCGAGCCCGACGAGGGCGAGGTGAACTATCCCGCGCTGCTCGCGGCGATCGATGCCTCGGGCTATGCCGGGTGGGTCGCCTGCGAATACAAACCGCGGGCACGCACCGAGGACGGGCTCGGCTGGGCGCGGGCTTACGGCATCGCCGCGCCCGCGTGAGGGCGTCGGCCACTCGACGACGGGGCTGAGAAAATCGCGAGTCGGGCGCCCCGCGGCCGGTTCGCTCTTTTGCGAGGTTAAAGCGATGTGGGGACGCAGGAAGCCGAGGGAGGAGCCGCAGGACGCGGCGCCGCGTCCGCTGCGCCAAGCGTTGCGCGCGGCCCGCATCGAGGCGGCGGAGCGCACCGGCGTCGTGGTCGAGATGCGCGACGCCGAGCTGGCGCGGCTCGAGATTCTCGACGACGAGCTCGATCCGGTGTTCGCCGAGATCCCCACTCACATCGAGCTGTTCGATCGCGGCATCTCGCGCGGTGAGGTGCCGCGGCTGTGGATCGACGCCGTCGCCCATATCGAGATGGGCCGCGACAAGCGGATGTACCGGTTCGTCCAGGACACGCGGTTCGGCCGCAAGGTGCTCGCGGAATCGATCCTGAGCGCCGAGATCGCGCGCGCCGTGACGAAATACATCGCGCGCCGCATGATCGAGCGCGAGCGCATGCTGGCGGGCGCGGAGCTCGCGACGACGGGCAGCGCTGCGTTGCGCCGGCCTGGCGTGACCTCGGCCTTCATCGCCGGCATCGTGTGCGGGATCGCGGGGTTGCTGGCTCTCGCCTGGCTTGCGGCGCGGTGACACACGTCTTTGTAAAGTGAATTCCTACGTCATCGCCGGGCTTGTCCCGGCGACCCCGATCAGTAGGGCACGGCGGTGCTTTGTTAAGCGGGGTGGCCGGGACGAGCCCGGCCATGACCACTCCGTGAAAACCAAACATGCGCCAACGCTTCACACGATGAACCGTTCGCATGTCGTGACCGCACCATGCGCGTCGAGGCCGCGCCGCTCGACGGCGCATGTCCACGCGCCGGGGCGCCCGTCGATCCGGTAGAGGTTATAGCCGGCGGGATCGTGATCTTTGCCGAAAGCCGCCGAGGCCGACGGCACGCCGATCACCGGCACGCGGCCGCGCGGACCGTCGATGTAGTCGAGCGAGCGCACGTGATCGTGGCCGTGGATCACGAGCTCGGCGCCGGCGGTCGCGATCGCGTCGCGAAACGCCGCGGCATCGACGAGCCGCTTGAAACGGGATTTCGGCACGACGTGCGGCGGATGATGGATGAGGACAACGCGGAAGCGATCCGCGGTCGCGGCGAGCAGCGCCGACATTCGCGTGATCTGGCGCGCACCTAGTCTTCCAGTCGCCAGGAACGGTCCCGTCGCCACCGCGGTTGAGACGCCGATCAGCGCTACCTGTCCGCGGATGTGCAGAAAGGGAAAGGCGTCGTCCAAAGAGCGTATGTTGGCGCCCCCCGCGGCGTCGCCGGTGATGTACGGCGCCCAGACGTCCGTGCACTGCGCGATCGCGCCGGGCACATAGGCATCGTGGTTGCCGGGCACGAGGCTCACTTGCGCCGGTGGGCCGAGCGCTTCGAGCCAATGCGCTGCATTTGCGATCTCGGCCGGCAGCGCGATGTTGACGAGGTCGCCGGTGACCGCGATGTGGTCGGGCTTTGCGGCGTGCAAATCCGCAACGATCGCGGCGAGGACGTCGCGGCGATGGATGGCGCGGCGCTTGCGGACCCAGTTGAGATAGCCGAGCAGCCGCTTCGACGCGAGCTCGCCGAGGCGCGGCGGCGGCAGCGGCGCGAGATGGGGATCGGAGAGGTGTGCCAGCAGGAACACGTCAGCTCTTACGCCTTGGCCTTTGCGCTTTGCGAACGTCTTGCTCGTGGTTGCCCGCCAATCCGGCGCATCAGGAGCTGCCGATGAGGATGCCGGCGAGGAACACCAGCACGCCGCCGATGATGACCTGGAACGCGGCCGTCAGGAACGGCGTGTCCATGTAGCGGTAGCGGATGTAGGAGATCACGGTGAGCTCGACCGCGACCACCGCGAAGGCGACCGCGGTGGCGATCGAGAACACCGGGATCAGGTAGGGCAGGGTGTGCCCGATGCCGCCGAGGAAGGTCATCGCGCCGCAGGTGATGCCGCGCAGCACCGGCGCGCCGCGGCCGGTCAGCGAGCCGTCGTCGGACAATGCCTCGGCAAATCCCATGGAGATGCCGGCGCCGACCGAAGCGGCGAGACCGACCAGGAAAGTCTCCCAGGTATTCTGGGTGGCGAAGGCGGCGGCGAACAGCGGCGCCAGCGTCGAGACCGAGCCGTCCATCAGGCCGGCGAGCCCGGGCTGCACGAACTGCAGCACGAACATGCGCCGCGCAGTCTCGTCCTCGCGGGTGCGCGCCGCCTTGGTGAGGATGCGCGCGTCGAGATTCTCGGCGAGCGTCTCGTGCTTGTCCTCGGCCTCGGCGAGCTTGACCAGGAGCTCGCGCACCGAGGCGTCGCGCGCCTGCTCGGCCGCCTTGCGGTAGAAGTGGGCGGTCTCGTACTCCATGGTGGCGGCGTATTTGCGCACCTCGTCGAGGCCGAGCGGCCGCACCAGCCACACCGGCTTGTGGCGGACGAAGCCGCGCACGTCCTGCCGCCGCACCAGCGGCAGATATTCGCCGAACTTCTTGCGGTAGAGGTCGAACAGCAGGGCGCGGTGGCGCACTTCCTCCGCCGCCATCTCCTCGAACATCTTCGCAGTATCCGGATAGTTGGCGCGCAGCCCTTCGGCGAAATCGCTGTAGATGCGGTTGTCCTCCTCCTCGCTGCTGATGGCGAGAGCAAGGACTTCCTGCTCGGAGAGATCGGCGAAGCGCTTCATGGGATGTCCTCGGGCGGCGCCAACCGGCTCGCGAAGGGCTGACACGCGGCGAGGGGATTCATATCATAACGCACGCAGAGCAGCTGCGCTTTGCATCGGAGGCGATGCACTCGTTCCCAGTCATTCCGGGGCACCGCGGAGCGGTGAACCCGGAATCCAGAGACTTGGGTCACTGCCCAGAAGACTGGATTCCGGGTTCGCGCGAAGCGCGCCCCGGAATGACAAAGTGCGGAAAAACAGACATGCCACCGGACGAAATGCCCTAACATGCCACCGGGCGATGAAACCGATTCGACTTGAGCACCATGCAAATCCTGCTGCATGACTCGCGTGCCGTCGGAAGGCGACGCGTTGTCTAGCCTCGTCCAGGCGATCCGCAGCGCATTGGAGCCGGCGATCCGTCGCGGCTTCCATCTCTATTGGCGGCTGTCGCGCGGGCTCACCCTCGGAGTGCGTGGTCTCGTCGTCGACGAGAGCGGCCGCATCTTCCTCGTCAAGCATACTTATGTGCGCGGCTGGCACCTACCCGGCGGCGGCGTCGAACCCGGCGAGACGCTGCTCGATGCGCTCGCCCGCGAGCTCAAGGAGGAGGGCAACATCGACCTCGTCGATGAGCCTCCCCTGCACGCGGTCTATTTCAACAAGCGGGTGTCGCAGCGCGACCACGTGGCGCTATTCGTAGTGACCGCCTTCCGCCAGCCTGCGCCGCCCAAGCCCGACCACGAGATTCTCGCCCACGGCTTCTTTGCGACCGACGCGCTGCCCGACGACACCGTCGCGAGCGTGCGCGCCCGGGTCGCCGAGGTCATGATGGGTGCGCCGGTGTCGCAGCGCTGGTGAGAGGCTGTTTCCGGCGTCGAAGTTCCACTAGTCTTGGAAGCGTCGGCGGTTCCGGCAAAGCGATTTCTCCCGCGCGATTGCCCGCGCGTTTCATTTTCCGAGGCTGATCATCATGTTTCAACGACGTCGGTTTCTTCGTCTGGGCCTCGGTGCTGCCGCGGGTGCTGCCATCGTACCTTCGCTCCGGGACGTGGCGCGTGCGCAGGCCTATCCCGCGCGGCCGGTGCGAATTCTCGTCGGCTTTGCGCCGGCGGGGGCGGTCGACATCACCGCGCGGCTCGTGGCGCAATCGCTCTCCGAGCAGCTCGGCCAGCCCTTCACCGTCGAGAACCGGCCGGGTGCCGGGACCAATATCGCGACCGAAGCGGCCGTGCGGGCGACGCCCGATGGCTACACGCTTCTCATGGTCAGCCCGCCGGCCGCGATCAATGCGACGCTCTATGAAAAGCTCAACTTCAACGTCATCCGCGACATCGCCCCGATCGCAACCGCGATCAAGATGCCGTTCGTGCTTGCGGTCAATCCGGCGGTTCCGGCGAAGACCGTGCCCCAGCTGATCGCGCTTGCCAAAGCCAATCCGGGCAAGATCACCATGGCGTCGAGCGGCAACGGCTCGGGACTTCATCTGTCCGGTGAGCTGTTCAAGATGATGGCCGGCGTCGACCTCGTGCACGTTCCCTATCGCGGCGAGGCGCTGGCCATTACCGACCTGATTGCCGGCCAGGTGCAGACGATGTTCGGCACTACCGCGGTCTCCAACGAGCACATCAAGGCGGGGAAGGTGCGGGCGCTCGCATTGACCTCCGCGATGGAGGGCGCAGTCGACCTACCGATCATGAGCGAATTCCTTCCCGGCTATGAAGCGAGCTTCTGGACGGGCTTGGCCGCCCCGAGGGGCACGCCGCCTGACGTCATCGAGAAGCTCAACCGGCAGATCAACCGGGCGCTCGCCGATCCGAGGATCGTCGCGCGATTTGCCGATCTCGGCGGCACGGTGCTCGCGGGCTCGCCCGCCGATTTCGGCAAGCTGATCGCCGACGAGACCGGGAAGTGGGGCAAGGTGATCCGCGCCGCGCACATCAAAGCGGAGTAGGGGCAGGGCATCGTGAACCTTTCCGACCGAAGAAAATTCATCCATCTCGCAGCAGGTGCTGTCGCGCTGCCGGCTGTTGCGCGGATCGCAAACGCGCAAGCCTATCCGTCGCGACCGGTGCGGATCATTGTGCCGTTTGCGGCCGGCGGCGGCACCGACATCACGGCGCGCGTGATCGCGCAATGGCTGTCGGAGCGGCTTGGGCAACAATTCGTCGTCGAGAACCGGCCGGGCGGCGGCACCAATATCGGCACCGAGGCGGCCACGAAGGCGACCCCCGACGGCTACACGCTGCTCATGGTGGGAACCAGCAACGTCATCAACCCGACGCTCTACGACAAGCTCAACTTCAACTTCATCCGCGACATCGCGCCGATCGCCGGTGTCATCCGCGCGCCGTTCGTGCTCGACGTCAACCTGTCGATGCCGGTCAGGACCGTTCCCGAATTCATCGCCTACGTGAAGGCCAATCCGGGCAAGGTGAACATGGCGTCTTCGGGCAGCGGCTCGGCGTCGCACATGACGGGCGAGTTGTTCAAGATGATGGCCGGCGTCGACATGCAGCACGTGCCGTATCGCGGCGGCGGGCCGGCGTTGCTCGATCTTATCGCCGCGCAGGTGCAGGTCTATTTCGCCGGCCTGCCGGAGACGATCGAATACATCAGGGGCGGCAAGGTCCGGCCGCTCGCCGTGACCAGCACTGCACATGCAGATGCTCTGCCGGATCTTCCGACCGTGGCCGAGTTCGTACCGGGCTACGAGTCGAACCTGTGGTTCGGCGTCGGTGCGCCGAGCGGGACGGCGCCGGACATCGTCGACAAGCTCAATCGCGAGATCAACGCCGGCCTTGCCGATCCCAAGCTCAAGGCGCGCTATGCCGAGCTTGGCTCCGCCGTGTTTCCGACGACGCCCGTCGATTTCGGCAAGCTCTTCGTCGAGGAAACCGAGAAGTGGGCCAAGGTTGTGAAGTTTTCGGGAGCAAAGCCTGAGTGATCGGCGCGGCGACGCGTTATGACCAATTCCACGTCCACGGAGAGAAGTATGAATCGACTCAGCATTCTGAGTGTCTCTGCTACGATAGCGTTAGGATTTTTCTTGTTTGGCATCACTGCCGGGACCGTCGCCCGAGCCGCTGAGATTAGGCTTCTATGTGCGGTGGCTTTGCATCCGGCAATTGATGCGCTGATCCCGGATTTTGAAAAATCCTCGGGACACAAAGTAACGGTGGCCTACGGAACCGCGGGTGCTGTCGCGGACCGTGTTCAAAAGAGTGAGGCTGCCGATATCGTAATAAGCTCTGTGCCAATGATCGACCAACTTCAAGCGCGGGGCCACGTCGTGGCTGGGGACCGCGTCATCATCGCGAAGGTCGGTGTGGGCGCCTTTGTGCGCAAGGGTGCCGCGAAGCCCGACATCAGTTCGGCGGACGCCTTCAAACGTGCGATGTTGGCCGCAAGCTCGATTGCTTATCCTGATCCGGCCGGCGGGGGTGCCAGTGGCATCTACGTGGCCAGCCTGCTCGAACGGTTGGGCATCGCTGGAGAAATGAAACCCAAGACCAAGCTGCTTCCCCCCACGGAGGTGCTGTACGGAAGCGTTGCCAACGGCGAAGTCGAGATCGGCTTTAACCAAATCAGCGAAATCTTGGCTCAGCCGACCATTGAACTCGCTGGCCCGTTGCCGTCACCGATTCAGAATTACACCCAGTTCGCCCCCGGCATCGTTACCGGCAGCAGTCAGACTGATGCCGCAAGAGCGCTGGTCACGTTCCTTTCCTCGACTGCCGCCCAGACCGTTCTGAAAGCAAAGGGCTTCGACTAAGGCGCGTGTGGCATGTCACACGGCTCACCTCCGTTGGCGACCGCTCCATAAATCCCGATACGCGAACGCCCCATTGAGCTCGTCTCCTGCCACTACCCAAAGCGGCCGCGATCGTGCGGCGCCGAGAGGTCGAGCGCGGGGCCGAGCGGCACGATGCCGGTCGGGTTGATGCGGCGGTGGCTGCCGTAATAGTGGCGCTTGATGTGGTCGAAATTGACGGTCTCGGCGACGCCCGGCGTCTGGTAGAGGTCGCGCAGATAGTTCGACAGGTTCGGGTAGTCGACGATGCGGCGCAGGTTGCACTTGAAGTGGCCGAAATAGACGGCGTCAAACCGAACCAGCGTCGTGAACAGCCGCCAGTCCGCCTCGGTCTGCTGCTCGCCGACGAGCCAGCGCTGGCGTGACAGGCGTGCTTCGAGCGCGTCGAGCCGGGCGAACAGCGCGAGGAATGCCTCCTCGTAGGCACCTTGAGTGGTAGCGAAGCCCGCGCGATAGACGCCGTTGTTGACCTGCGCATAGACGTCGCGATTGATGGCGTCGATCTCTTCGCGCAGCGGCGGCGGATAGTAGTCGGTCGCAACGCCGGTGAAGCCGGCGAACGCCGAGTTGAGCATGCGGATGATTTCCGCCAACTCGTTGTTGACGATGGTGCGCCGCTCCTTGTCCCACAGCACTGGGACGGTGACCCGGCCGGTGAAGCCGGGCGTCGCAAGGAGGTAGACGTCGGAGAGCTTGGCGCGGCCGTTTGCGGTGTCGGCGGTGGCGGCGCCGGTGGGGCCGAACACCCAGCCGTATTCGATGTTGATCGGCTCGACGATCGACACCGAGATCACGTCCTCGAGCTTCTTGAGCTTGCGGAAGATGAGCGTGCGGTGGGCCCACGGGCAGGCAAGCGCGACATAGAGGTGATAGCGCCCGGCCGCGGCGGGAAAGCCGCCTTCGCCGGTCGGTCCGGCGCTGCCGTCGGCGGTGACCCAATTGCGGAACACCGTCTCCGTCCGCTCGAAGCGGCCGCCGGTCGATTTCGTGTCGTAGTCCTGGTCCTTCCAGACGCCGTCGACCAGCAGTCCCATGTCGGCTCCCTTTTTCCACGGACGCGAACGCGTTGGCGCCGGAGGCCCGCCCCAATGAACCCGTTCGCGAAATCGGCAGCCGGCATGTAATCATCGGCGTGGGCGGCGGACACCCGCGTCTTTCGCATGGACCTTGCCCGCGCGCGGTGTTATCCGGCGGGGCCAAACGCCATGAACGATATCGCGGTCACGATCCTGCCTGAGGCGCCCGACGACGCGCTCGCCATCGAGCGGCTGCACGAGCGTACCTTCGGCCCCGGGCGCTTTGCGCGCACCGCCTTCCGCATCCGTGAGGGCGCCGGGCACCGCCTCGACCTGTCGTTCACGGCGCGCATCGGCACGCTGCTGGTGGGCTCGGTACGCCTCACCCCGGTGCGCATCGGCGAGGCCCCGGCGCTGCTGCTCGGCCCGCTGACCATCGAGCCGCCGTTCCGCAGCCGCGGCATCGGACGCGCGCTGATCGAGCGTGCGCTCTCCGAGGCCAAGGCGGCCGGCGCGCGGCTCGTGGTGCTGGTCGGCGACGAGCCGCTCTACGGCAAGATGGGGTTCAAGCGAATTGCCAAGGGGCAAGCACGGATGCCCGGCCCGGTCGATCCGCGCCGGCTGCTGGTGGCGGAGCTGGAAGAGGGCGCCTTCGACGGCGTCTGCGGTCCGATCCGGCCGGATTTCGACGCGGCATAGAGCATGATCCTGAAAAGTTGCAGACTGTGATCTATTCGTCTGCAATTTCAGATGCTTGAACACTAGTTACTAATGTGTCCACACGTTGCAGGGTGTTGCGCTCGGTCGCGCCGCAGTCGCACGGCGGCGGAGACAAGACCATTTGTGTGGTCCGTGCTCGTGCGCATGATGCCGAGAATTGGTGAGCGAAGCGGCCGGCTTGCGCTGCCCCCACAAATTCGCGGGCTGGGGCCATTGTCGCTCACAAGATTGGAGCCAGGATCGTCTCCTCGCATAGGCCTTTAATCTTCCGGTTTGTATCCGGAGGCCTTCACGATGGGACCCCAGCGTTCGAAATCGGATTTAATCAACCCGGCGAATTCAGCCCCCGGGATGGCGGCGATCTCATAGGAGATTTTTGTGAAGGCCGCTTTGACCTCCTCTTTCTTCAACGCCTCGCGAATTGCGTTGTCGAGATTGCCGACTGTTTCGGTGGGGGTCTTTGCTGGAAGGAAGACGCCCATCCAGTCGACGAACTCAAGTGAGGGATATTCGACTTCCTTGATTGTCGGTACGTCAGGAAGAAACGGGCTTCGCTGCGGGCCGGTCGTCGCCAGCGCTCGGACCTTTCCGGATTGGATATGAGGGAGCGGCACGTCGATGGGAAATATCCCGGCCGCGATTCGGCCCGCTAGAAGATCTGGAACGGCGCTCGTAGAGCTCTGATAGGGGACGTGAGTAAATTCAAATTTGGCGGAGCGAGCCAACATGAAACCCGTGAAATGCATCGGAGTTCCGACGCCCCCCGTGCCGTAAGTAGCCAACTGCGGGTTAGCCCTGCACCAAGCGAAAAAGTCTGTAATCGTTTTCACTCGATCAGGCACCACGGGCCCGACGCTGACCAAATAGGGGAAGCTGCAAACCATGGTTACGGGAATAAAATCCGCAAACGGATCGTACTTTAGGGACTTATAGATGTGCGGAAAGAGCCCTATCATGGCCGCGGGGCTGAGGGTCATGGTCGAGCCATCCGCAGCGCTGGATTTCAAACCGTCGAGCGCAAACCGGCCGGCTGCGCCTGGTCGGTTCTCGATGATCATCGTCGAGGAATAGCCTTTCAGCTCGTTGGCGAGCAGGCGTGCGACAAAGTCTACATTTCCCCCAGCCGGAAAGCCAACCAGCATGCGCGCGGCCTTGTCGCCGGGTTGCGCGAAGCCATACGGTACCATGTCCGTGGCGCTACAGGCGAGACCGACAGCGGAAGCAGCCAACAAACTACGACGGTTGATCATGATGCAGCCTCCGAGTCCGCGTTTGCCGACCGCTCCCGTCATTCAGCAACGAAGGCCAAAATAGCCAGATATCGTGCTATAAGAGAAATCGAACCTTTGTATTTGACGTATAATCATGATTGATCTCAACGGAGCCGACCTCAATTTGCTGGTCTCGCTCGACGCGCTTATCGAGGAAGGGAACGTTACGAAAGCGGCGGCGCGGCTAAATGTCAGTCAGCCGGCGCTCTCCGCCCAACTCGCCCGTCTTCGCGACATATTTCGCGATCCTTTGCTGGTGCCGTCGAAGACCGGACGAGGGATGATCCCGACGGTACGCGCTCTGGAGCTGCGAGGCCCCCTGCGCGGCGCGCTCAAGGAGCTCGAGACTGTCGTCAAGCGTCCGCCGATATTCGACCCACTGACCGTGGAGCGGACCTTCGCGATCGCAACGAGCGACCATCTCACGGCCGTGCTGGGAGAGGGACTCATCGCGCGTGTGCAGAAGGTCGCCGGCCCCGGCGTGCGAGTTTCGTTCCGCAGTCTAAGCCCGGGCCTCATCGCAGATCAGCTTGAGCGTGGGCAAATAGACTTGGCGATCGGCGACGAACGCAATGCCCAGTGCGGGATGAAATCCATCAAGCTGTTCGACGACCGCTTTTTGATGGCTCAGCGCAGGGGTCACCCGAGGGGAACGAAGCCTCTCGACCTCGACACCTATTGCAGTCTTTCACATGTATTGGTGTCGAACGCCGGCAGCGGCAGCTTTCGCGGAAAGATCGACGAGCAGCTGGAGGAGATCGGTCGCCAGCGCCGTGTCGTCCTCTCGGTTCATCAGTTCATACTTGTGCCGATGTTCCTTCGCATCACCGATCACGTCGCAACATTGCCGGAGCGCTTTTTGGATCGCTTCAGCGACGACCTCGACAGATACGAACTACCCTTCAAGTCCCGCGGGTTCACCGTTTCAGCATCTTGGCACCCGCGGTATCAGGCTGATCCAAGCCACATCTGGCTGCGCGAGCAACTTATTGCGGTTGCTGTCGGCGACACCGACGGATAGGTCAGGCGAAAACTAATTTTGGGGCGGTGTCCAGTGCGATTGGAACGTCAGCCATCCTGATTTTGCAGGTCCGTTCTTGGCCCCCTGCTGCCTGGGACGCTGGGCGCAGCGTGTCCCCAACTGGCCGAGGCGGACGCCCGGCCCCAAGAACGATGGATGGCGGCGGTCGGCTCACGATCTTTGCGAGCCGCCCCAGATTCAACGGGATCGCTGCCAGTGTGAATTCGAACTGCGCACCACTTGCGGAGTGCAGAGCGCGACGTGATGGACCTCAATCACATCGCGCTCCGACGCGTCGCTATCGAGAGTGACCCGCGTCGTTATTGCGGCGTGACCACCCGCGGCGCGCGGGTCGCCGGGCTGCGCTGACGAACCGCATGCGCGACCGCCGAAGCCGGCGCCGCGGCCTGGATCTGGGGCTGCTCGAGCAGGGTCTGCGTCTGTTTCGTCCGCGCTCGGGACTTGTCGGGTTTCGGGGACGAGCGGAAAGCCTGGTCGGCCTTGAGCGCCTGGCCGGCATTCACGCCGGACACCGTCGTCGGTCCGCCAGCGGAGTTCGCCTCGCCGCCGCGGGTCGAGGCGAGCGTCGGCCCGGTCGGCGCGGCCGGTGCGACAGCCACCGCCGGCGTGACCGGCGTCCCGGTGATCGGCTGGGGCGTGCCGTTGATGGCGACGATCGGGTTGGCCATCACGCCCCCGACCATTTCGGTGAGCGGCGGCGCGGTGCGCTGCGCCGCGGCGTGAGGAATCTGCTCCTCGATGAGCTTGCGCATCAGGGTGTCGCGCGCCCCGTTCGAAGTGCCGCCCAGCACCACCGACACGATGTGCCGATCGCCGCGCTGGACCGATGCGACGAGGTTGTAGCCCGACGCTTCGGTGTAGCCGGTCTTGATGCCGTCGACGCCCTGGACGTTGCCGAGCAGGCCGTTGTGGTTGTGCATCTCTTTGCCGTGCCAGTTGAAGCTCAGCGTCGAGAAGTAGCGGTAATAGTGGGGAAACCGGTTGCGGATGACGAGGCCGAGCAGCGCCTGGTCGCGCGCGGTGGTGATCTGCGCCTCGTCCGGCAGCCCGGAGCCGTTGACGTAGTTGGTGCTGGTCATGCCGAGCGCGTGCGCCTTGGCAGTCATGAGCCGCGCGCCTTCGCCTTCGTCGCCGCCGCCGTGGAGCTCGGCCACGACGCAGGCCGCATCGTTCGCCGACTTGGTCACCATCGCCTTGAGCGCATCCTCGGCGCGGATGGTCGAATTGGCCTTGAGGCCGAGCTTGACGGGATTCTGGCCCGCGCAATGGGCCGACACCGGCAGCATCGTGTCGAGCGCGACCTTTCCGGCCTCGAGCTCTTCGAACAACAGATAGAGATTCATCACCTTGGTCACCGACGCCGGATGACGCGGCTCGTCGGCATTGACCTCGTAGATGGTCTGGCCGGTGTTGTCGTCGACCACGATGGCGGCGAAGGGAGGGTGGTAATTGGAGCCATGCAGGACGCCGTGACGGCCACCCTTGTGGCCTTCCTTGGCGCCTTCCGCCTTCGCGGCGCCATGCGCGCGAGGGGCGGCCTGTGCGGCGCCGATTCCCCATAGGGCGGAGGTTGCGAGCAAGCTGACACCGACGAGACGCGCAGTCGAGAGGTCACGTAAAATCATTGAATGCGCTCCCGTTTTCCGGCCAGGAACGTTGCGAGGCACGTGAAAATTAGTCTTGGGTTGCGCCGGCAAAGTTCACGCGGTGAAGTTAAAAAGCACGCCCGCGCGAATGATCGCGAAAACATGCAGTCATTTCAAACAAGATGGCACCCAAGAATTAACATTTCGAAAGCGTGTGACCGGCGGACAACAGTTTGCGGATCAGCAAACCGCGGGCCCATCGCCTGTCGGAGCACAGAGCGTCCATTCTGAATAAATGGTCATCGCCGGGCTTGTCCCGGCGACCTCGATCAAGTGGGCACGGCCGTGCCTCGTTATCGGGGTCGCCGGGACAAGCCCGGCGATGACAATATTTGGGGTGGGAGGGCGATGCGAAGTCGCGTTGCCCCTTCGTTGTCAGCGCCCCTCGCGCGCCCAGGTCAGCGCGAGGCTGCCGACCAGGAGCAGGAGGCCGAGCAGGCCGGAGAACATCGGCAGCACGCCGATGCCGCGGACCACGCTCGCCTCGCGAAGCTTGAGGCCGATCCAGTCGTCGCCCTTGAAGGTGTCGCTGGAGCGGACGCCGACGACGCGCGGCACGCTCATGGTGGTGCCATCGACGAGACGGCGCGAGTCACCACCGGTCGCCGCAGTGAGTGGCGCCATCACGTCGGTCGTCGAGGTGACCTCGGTAAACTCGCGCGGGTTCGCCGGGCCTACATTGACCAGCGTTGTGAGCTTGCCGTCCGTTGCCCGCCACAGCCCGAGCTCGTTCGCCTCGAGGGTCTTGCGGTAGACGCCGGGCTCGGCCATGTCGAGCGTAAGCGTCTGCGCCATACCCGACGGCGAGGTGACGACCACCGGGCTGACCCCATCGGCCATGGTCTGCCGCTGCACCGTGATCTCGCGGCCATGCACCATGAGGCGCAGCGCTTCCTCCTCGAGGTCGGGCTGCTTCATCAGCCAGTGGGACAAGCGCCGCAGCAGGTCGATGTGCGGCCCGCCACCTTCGTAGCCGCGAGCCCACAGCCAGATCTGGTCGGACAGCACCAGCGCCACCCGGCCTTCGCCTTCCCGCGAGAGGACCAGCAGCGGCTGATCGTCGGCGCCCTTCATGATGGTGGTTCCCGTCGCCTTGGTGTCGACGACGCGGAAGAAGCGGCTCCAGTGCGGCGGGTTGTCGGTTGCGCCTTCGAGGCCGCGGGTCACCGGATGGCGCAGCCCGGGATCGGTGAGGCGGGCATGGAACGCCGCATTGGTGACGTGACCGTTCGGCTCGGCGGGCAGTATGGCGTCGAGCGGCGTGCGCCACAGGCTCGTCGGTCCCGCGTAGTCGGGGCCGGCCGCGACCAGCACCGCGCCGCCGTTGCGGACGTATTTCGCGATGTTGTCGAAATAGATGATCGGCAGCACGCCCTGCCGCGCATAGCGGTCGAAGATGATCAGCTGGAAGTCGTTGATCTTCTGCTGGAACAGCTCCCGCGTCGGGAAGGCGATGAGCGAAAGCTCGTTGATCGGGGTGCCGTCCTGCTTCTCCGGCGGACGCAGGATGGTGAAGTGCACGAGATCGACGTTCGCGTCGGATTTGAGGAGATTGCGCCAGGTCCGCTCGCCGGCATGGGGCTCGCCGGAGACGAGCAGCACGCGCAGCTTGTCGCGTACGCCGTCGATCGTCACGACGGCGCGGTTGTTGACCTGGGTGAGCTCGCCCTCGATCGGCGCGGCTTCGATCTCGATGATGTTCTGCCCGGCATGGGGCACCGGGACCTGGATGTTCACCTGCTGGCCGGGCGTGACGGTGCGGCGGTCGATCGGCTCGCCGTCGCGGCTGATCTTGACCTCGGCAGGAGCAGGGCGGGTGCCTTCGTCCTCGACGCGAAACGAGATCTGCTGCGACTGACCGACGATGCCGAAGCGCGGGGCCGCAACGATGACGACGCGGCGGTCGCGTTCGTTGGGGACGCCGCTGATCAGGGCGTGAACGGGCGCCGCGAAGCCGAGCGCACCGGTGTCCGCAGGCACGTCGTGGACCCGTCCATCGGTGATGAAGATCGCGCCTGCCACGCGGTCCGGCGGCACGTCGGCGAGCGTTGCGTTGAGCGCGGAGAACAGGCGGGTGCCGTCGGTCTCGCCGTCGGCCTGGCCGGCCTCCACCACCCGCATCTCGACGCCGGGAATGCGTTGCAGGCGCTGCGTTACCGCCGCGCGTGCGGCCTCGGTCTGTGCGGCGCGATCGCCGAAATTCTGGCTCGGGCTCTTGTCGACGACGACCACCGCCACCGAGGAGAGTGGATCGCGGTCCTCGCGCGTGAGCGAGGGGTTCGCCAGCGCCAGCACGAGCAACGCCAGCGCCGCGGTGCGCAGCAGGGCGCCCCGGCTGCGCGAGACCAGCATCAGGAGAGCGATCGCCGCCGCGACCGCGGCGGCCGCCCACACGTATGCAGCCGGGATGAGGGGCGCGAAACTGATACCGAAGTTCACTCCAGTGCTCCTGTTCTCGCGACGTCAGGCTCGCGCCGGCGTCGCATCGTGCCCCCGAAAACCTGGCGCTTCTGCTCCCTCTCCCGCTTGCGGGGGAGGGCCGGGGAGGGGGCCGCTGACTTGCAGCTTGCGCCGCCGCCCGCAGTTGTCTCGCCGCCCCTTTCCCTTCCCACCCTCCCCGCAAGCGGGGGAGGGGGTTACCCCGTCAGTGCATTACTGCCCGAGCCGCTCCAGCAGCGCGGGGACGTGGACCTGATCGGCCTTGTAGTTGCCGGTCAGCGTGTACATCACGATGTTCACGCCGGCGCGGAACGCGAATTCGCGCTGGCGCGGCTCGCCCGGCACCAGCGGCAGCATCGGCTGGCCGTCCGGGCGGGTCGCCCAGGCGCCGGCGAGGTCGTTCGAGGTGATGAGGATCGAGGAGACGCCGTCGCCGCCGCGGGCGGGGCGCTTGTTCTCTTCCTCCTCCTCTTCACGGTCGGGACTGGCGAGCGCCTCGACCCAGAGCTGGCCGGAGGTGAAGCGGCCGGGAAAATCGCGCAGCAGGAAGAACGTCTTGGTCAGCACGTGATCCTTCGGGATCGGCTCGAGCTCGGGAATGTCGAGCGAGGAGAGGATCGTGCGCAACGTCGTCATGCCGGCGCTGCGGGCGTCGCCGCCGGGTCCGGGCGGCGCCAGCACCGCGTCACGCGTGTCGAACAGCACCGTCCCACCCTGCTTCATGTAGGCGTCGATGCGGGCGAGCGCTTCCGGCGACGGCTTCGCCGCCCCCGGCACGATCGGCCAGTAGATCAGCGGGAAGAACGCGAGCTCGTCGCGGCTGATGTCGACGCCGATCGGATCGCCTGCCTCGAGCGCGGTGCGCTGCGCGAGGAACAATGTCAGGCCCTGCAGCCCTGATTTGCTGACCGCGTCCGTCTCGGCGTCGCCGGTGACGACATACGCGAGGTGGGTCTCCAGGCTCGCCCGCGCGGCGAAGGCCTCCGCCGACGGATCGGCCGCCTTGGCAACCCCGGCGAACAGCAGGCCCGCAGAGGCGATGACGAATGCGACCAACACCGAAGCGGCCATGCCACGCCGCGGCATCAGCCGGTAGAGGCCGCCGGCGAGCCAGAACACGACGAGCGCGTCGATCAAGAGCAGCCCCAGCGCGGCGAGAAAGATCGGGCCGCGCAAGTCCTGCGGCTCGCTCGTGCGATAATATTCCACCCGCGCATTGAGCGGCGCGTAGTCGATCCCCTGCAGGCGATCCGCCGGGGCGAGCGTGTTCACCGCGACGAGCCCTTCCGGCGGACCGTAGAAGCCCGGCGGATTGTCTGCGGTAGCGCGGCCGGAGAAGGTGGCGAGGATCGGCCGTGCGGTCGGTGGCGGCGGCTCGAACGCGCCGAAGCCGTCGAGGGTGCGGGTCGGCGGGATCGCGTCGCGCGCATTGGCGGCGCCGGTCTCGGCGTTGGCCTCGGTCGCCGCGACCGCGCCGGACAGCCCGACGACGCGCTTGAGCATATCGACGAAGGCGCCGGACAGCGGCAAGTCCGACCAGCGCGTATCGGCCGTGACGTGGAACAACACAATCATCCCCTTGCCCCGCTTGGCTGCGGTCACCAGCGGCGTTCCGTCGCCGAGTGTCGCCCAGGTGTGATCCGAGAGCCCGGCATCGGGCTCGGCGAGAACCTGACGCGTCACAGTGACGTCGTTCGGGACAAGCATGCCGTTGAACGGGCTTTCGCGCGAGAACGCGGCGAGCTGCTGCGGCTTGTCCCAGCTCAGGCTGCCGCCGAGAATGCGGCCGCCGCGGCGAAGCCGCACCGGCACGAGCTCGTCGTCGGAGGCGGCGGCGAGCCGCGGCCCGGCGAATCGCACCAGCACGCCGCCCTCGTCGATCCAGCGGTCGAGGCGCCCGCGCGTATCTCCGGCGACGTTGCCGACATCGGCGAGGACGATCATCGGCAGACGCTGCTCGATGAACTGGGCGACCGCCTCGGCCGGGGCGGCGCGATCGGCGACCCGGATGTCGGCGAAAGGCGAGAGCGCTCGCGACAGGTAGAAGGTCGAGGCGAGCAGCGGCTGTGCGGTCTCCGCGCTCGAGCCGGTGATCACGCCGATGGTGCGCCGGCGCCAGCGCTTGTCGAGCAGCTGCACCGCACCCGCCGAATGCTCGTTGGCGATCTCGAGGCGCGCGATGTCGTTGCGGATTTCGACCGGCAGGTCGAGCGCGGCGTCGGTCTCGCGGTCGCCCGCCTTGAATGCGTAAGGTGCCTCGCCGAGCGGCAGGCCCTTGAGATCGAGCGCGCGCACGGCGCCGGCATCGTCGCCGCCCGTCGCCGGGCGCAGCACCTTCACGGTGAGCACCCCGGCGGCGTTGTCGGCCCCGGTGAGCGCATGGGCCGGCTTGATGCCGCCGTCGACCACGGTGATAGGACGCTGGCCGACGAGGCGCTGCAGCGCGCCGACGAATTCGCCCGCGCGGCCGGCATCGACGCCGTCCGAGAGCCAGACGATCTCGACGTCACCGGTTCCGGTCAGGAAGCGGTCGAGGGACGCGAGCGCCTCGGTGCGCTCTACCGTCTGCGGCTTCGGCTTGACGAGCCGCAGTCGCGCCTTGGCGGCGCCGGCCGTTTCGAGCGAGATGTCGCGGTTGGTGTTGGATAGCGGCAAAATGGCGACGCCGCGACCGTCGGCATCGGCGCGCGCAATCAGATCCTCGGCGGTGCGGATGCGGGCGTCCCAGCTCCCGGCGGCGCCCCAGCCGTCGTCCATCATCAAGAGCAGCGGCGCGCTGCCATGGGTGGTCGCGATCGGCGGATTCCATAACGGACCGGCGGCGGCGATAATCACCAGCGCGGCAAGGGTCAGGCGCAGCAGCGTGAGCCACCACGGGGTGCGCGCCGGCGTCTCTTCCTTCGGCGCGATGTCGAACAGCATGCGTGTCGGCGGAAAATCGATCCGGCGCGGCCGTGGCGGCACGAGACGCAGCAGCCACCACAGCACGGGAAGGCTCAACAGCCCGAGCAGGACCAGCGGTTCGGCGAAGGCGAGGGGTAGACCGGGAATCATGCCCGTCTCTCCGGATGCCCGATCGCGTGCCAGCGGTTGATGCCGGTGCCGTCGCGGCCGGCGCCGAGCTGCTCATGCAGCTTCAGCAGCAGCTCGCTGGCGGGGCGATCGGTGCGGTGAATGATGAAACTCCAGCCGAGGCGATCGGTTTCGAGCCGGATTTCGGCACGGTGTCGCTCGATGCGCGCCGCATAGTCCTGGCGCCAGGTCTCGGCGCGGCCGGCGGTGATGCTGCCGGCGCCCTCCGGCTCGATGAACTCGATGCGGCCGGAATAGGGGAAGGTCTCCTCGACCGGATCGACGATCTGCACCACGTGGCCCTGAGCGCCGCTCGAGGACAGTTGCGCGATGGTGTTGTGGACCTCGGCGATCGGGCTCCAGAGGTCGGAGAGGACGATGATCTCGGCGAACGGCGACGGCGCGAAGGTCGGCGGCAGGCTGCCCCGCGCGGTGGGATCGTGGATCATCGCCTGGGCGATCTTCTCGACGACGTTGCGTGCGCTCGTCGGCCGTATCAGTCCCGGAATGCCGACCCTTTCGCCGCCTTCCACCAGCACCTCGGAGAGCGCGAGCGCCATCACGAGCGCGCGATCGAGCTTGGTGTCGATAGCGAGCGGTGACTTGAAGATCATCGACGGCGAGCGGTCGGGCCAGATCCACACGGTGTGTGCGGCCTCCCACTCCTGCTCGCGGACATAGAGATGATCGTCGCGCGCCGAACGGCGCCAGTCGATCCGTCCCGCCGGCTCGCCCGACATGAAGCGCCGGTATTGCCAGAAGTTTTCGCCCGAGCCGGCGCGACGGCGTCCATGCAAGCCGTGGATGATGGTGGCCGCGATCCGCCGCGCCTCGAGGATGAGGCGCGGCATCGAGGCGGCGAGGGCCTGGCTCTCGCCGACAGCATGAGGGACGGCGGCGACGTCCTTAAACGCCGAAGCGTTCTTCGCCATCCGTTACCCGATCCGCGACTTGAGCCTGGCGACAAGGGCCGCGATCGTCTCGCCGTCGGCACGTGCCGCGAAGGTCAAGGCCATGCGGTGCTTGAGGATCGGCTCGGCGAGCGCGAGCACGTCGTCGATCGACGGCGCATAACGGCCGTCGAGCAGCGCACGGGCGCGCACCGCGAGCATCAGCGATTGGCTGGCGCGCGGGCTCGGGCCCCAGGCGATCAGCTTGCCGGATTCGCCGGCTTCCGGGCCGGGACGGGCCGAGCGCACGAGGGCGAGAATCGCCTCCACGACCGAGGAGCCGACCGGCAGCCGGCGCACCAGACGCTGCGCGGCCATGAGATCGTCGGCGCTCATCGCCGCCTTCGGCTTGGTTTCCTCGGCGCTGGTGGTATCGAACAGGATCCGGCGCTCCGCCTCGATGTCCGGATAATCGACGTCGATCTCCATCAGGAAGCGGTCGAGCTGGGCTTCGGGCAGCGGATAGGTACCCTCCTGCTCGAGCGGGTTCTGGGTCGCGAGCACGTGGAATGGAGCGGGAAGGTCATGCCGCGCGCCGGCCACCGTGACGTGGTGCTCCTGCATCGCCTGCAGCAAGGCCGATTGGGTGCGCGGGCTCGCGCGGTTGATCTCGTCCGCCATCAGCAGCTGGGCGAACACCGGACCCTGGATGAAGCGGAAATTGCGCTTGCCGCCCGGGGTCTCTTCCAGCACCTCGGTGCCGAGGATGTCGGAGGGCATCAGGTCGGGGGTGAACTGGATGCGCCGCGCGTCGAGGCCGAGCACGGTTCCCATGGTGTCCACGAGCTTCGTCTTGGCGAGGCCGGGAACGCCGACGAGCAGGGCATGGCCGCCGCACAGCACGGTGATCAGGGCGTGCTCGACCACCTTCTCCTGGCCGTAGATGACGGTGCCGATTGCATCCTTCGCAGCGCGCACGTGGACGGCCGTGCTTTCGGCCGCGCGAACGATCATGTCTTCGAGTTTTTCCAAGTTTTCCCCGGGCACTGTGGCCATCAGGCTTACTCCTCGCTAATTCCCGTACCACACCATATCAGTGGTGTGCCGGCGAAATTGACGCAACTGGGTTGCGTAAGTTGCGAACGACGGTTGCGAACGACGGTCACGAACAACGGTTGCGAACATGGGGTGCAAAAATCAGGCCGCGGCCCGATCGGTCGTGCCCGGCTTTCACACTGGGACCCGTATGAGTGTACGCTATTCTGCCCCCGTGGCGACCCCGAACGCAATGACACCGTTCTGCAGGCCGCTGCAAAATCAGGGTTGACGCAGGAAAAATGCACAGTTGACCAAGGTAATCCCGACAATGGCGAAGGAAGGGCAGGCCGTCGCAGGCCTCGAGACCATGCTGGGGGCCGCAAAAACAGCGGCCGCCAAGGGACCGCCCCCGGTGCATCTGTGGAATCCGCCCTATTGCGGCGAAATCGACATGCGGATCGCGTCCGACGGTATCTGGTTCTATCAGCGGACCCCGATCGGACGCCCCGCGATGGTCAAGCTGTTCGCCTCGATCCTCAAGCGCGAGAGCGACCGCTACTATCTCGTCACCCCGGTGGAAAAGTGCGGCATCGTTGTGGATGACGCGCCGTTCCTCGCGGTGGAACTGCGAATCATCGCGACCGACGCCGGACCGTTGCTGCGGTTCCGCACCAATGTCGACGACTGGGTCGACTGCGGCGCGGATCATCGCCTGCGTTTCGAGCCGGAGCCGGAAACCGGCGGCCTCAAGCCCTACCTTCATGTGCGCCGCGATCTCTGGGCCAAAGTGACGCGGGCGCTGTTCTTCGATCTCGTCGAGCGCGGCGAGGAACGCATGATCGACGGCACCGCGATGTTCGGCGTCGCGTCGGCCGGTGAGTTCTTCGCGATGGCCCCCGCCGCGACTATCGAGGACTCGACCATCGGGGATTCGATCATCCAGGCCACGACGATTCAGGACTTGGCGCGATGACGTTGGTGCAGGCGGGGGAGGTCGCCCGGCCGGGGCAGGAGTTCTTCGACCGCGCGCGCGAGCGGCTCACCCTCGACGTCCCGGCTGCGCTCTCGGATCTCTCGGCACCCGCGCGCCGGGGCGACCTCGATCTCGATCCGGCAACGTGGGAGCGCGCCGGCGTGAAGGCGACGCGCAAGGCTGCGGTGCTCATCCCGGTGGTCGACCGGGCGGAGCCGACGGTGATCCTCACCGTGCGCACGCCCGATCTCGCGAGCCACGCCGGCCAGATCGCGTTTCCCGGCGGCAAGATCGATCCCCATGACGCGACGCCGCTGGCGGCGGCGTTGCGCGAGGCGGACGAGGAGATCGGCCTCGTGCCGGCGCGCGTCGAGCCGCTCGGCTATCTCGATCTCTACCTGACCTTCAGCGGCTTCCGCATCCTGCCGACGGTGGCACGGGTCGATCCGGACTACACCACGACGATCAACCGGCACGAGGTGGTGGAAGCGTTCGAGGTGCCGCTCGCCTTCCTGATGGCGCCGGAGAACCACCAGCGTCACAGCCGCGACTGGAAGGGCGGCATCATCCGGCAATATTACGCAATCCCCTTCGGAGACCGGTATATCTGGGGCGTCACCGCGGGCATCCTGCGCAATCTCTATGAGCGCCTCTACGGGGAGTGAATGCGGTGCCGCCCCGCGGTATTCTTGCGCCGTCCTCGATTCCCCGACCCGCCGCCGGATGGCAGAGCTCAACGCGATGATCCGCCCGATCCTCACCGAACTTGCCCTGTTCATCACGCCGTTCGTGCTCTATGCGCTGTACGTGTGGGCGACCCACGAGGGTGTGCTCGACGTCAACGCATGGTCGGTGCCGCGCCTCATATGGCTCTCGATCTCGGCGCTCGTCCTCGTCATCATCAGCTTCGTGCTGCTGGCGCAGTTCGGCGGCGCGCCGCCGGGCTCGACCTACATCCCGGCCCACATGGAAAACGGGCGCCTGGTGCCCGGTACGGAGAGATGACGGCACCCATCACCATTCGCCTCGCCGATGCGGCGTGGCTCGCTGCGCCGGCGGTGCAGCGCGTCCTCGCGCTCCTCAACGACGACGGCGAGGAGGCGCGGGTGGTCGGCGGCGCCGCCCGCAATGCGCTCCTCGGCGTGGCGCCGAGCGACGTCGATATCGCGACCACCGCGCTCCCGCAGGAGGTGATGCGCCGTGCTGCGGCGGCCGGCATCAAGGCGGTGCCGACCGGCGTCGAGCACGGCACGGTCACGTTGGTGATCGATGGGATACCCTTCGAGGTGACGACGCTGCGCGAGGACGTCGAGACCTTCGGCCGCAAAGCCAATGTGGCGTTCGGGCGCGACTGGAAGGTCGACGCGGAGCGGCGCGACTTCACCATCAACGCGCTGTCGATCACGCCGGACCGCATCGTCCACGACTATGTCGGCGGTCTCGACGATCTCGCCGCGCGCCGGGTTCGCTTCATCGGCGATCCGGCGCGCCGCATCGCCGAGGATTATCTGCGCATCCTGCGCTTCTTCCGCTTCCAGGCGTCGTACTCCGACGGCGTGCCCGACAGCGACGGGCTGCACGCTTGCATCGTCGCGCGCGACGGCGTCGCGACGCTGTCGCGCGAACGAGTCTGCGCCGAATTGATGAAGCTCCTCGTCGCGCCTTACGCGGTCCACACGATCGCGGTGATGGCCGAAGCGGGCTTTGCCGAACGCGTGCTCGGCGGCGTGGCGCAGCTTGCGAGCTTTGCCCGCATGGTCGAGATCGAGGCGGCGATGGCGCTCTCAGCCTCGCCGGTACGCCGGCTCGGCGCGCTCGCCGTCGTCATCGCTGAAGATGCCGAGCGGCTGCGCGAGCGCCTGCGCCTTTCCAACGCCGAGTATCAACGCCTGGAGGCGATGGCGGATCGCTGGTGGCAGGTTTCGCCCGCTGCGGGCGATGAAGCGGCGCGCACGCTGCTCTACCGGCTGGGGCCGGTCCACTTCCTCGATCGCGTGCTTCTCGCATGGTCGCGCGCGGGCGCTGGCGCCGACGATGCGTCGTGGCGCGCGCTCGCCACGCTGCCCGAGCGCTGGGAGGCGCCGAAATTCCCGCTCCGCGCCACCGACCTCATGTCGCGCGGCCTCAGCCAAGGGCCCCGCGCTCGGCGAGGCGCTCGCCGCCGCCGAGCGGGCGTGGATCGCGGAGGGTTTCCCCGCCGATCCCGAGCGGCTCTCGAAGATCGCCGACCGGGTGGCCGGCCTGCCGTGATCCAATCCGCGTTGGCCAATATCTCGATCTGGCAGCTTGCGCTGATCGCGGTCGCGGCCACCGCGACCTCGATCCTCGGCGGGGTCACGGGCTACGGCACCGGCGCACTGATGCCGCTGATCCTGGTGCCGATTGTCGGTGCCGAGCCGGTGGTGCCGATCATCGCGATCTCCGCGATCATCACCAATGTGAGCCGGGCGCTTGCATTCCGCCACACCATCGACTGGCGCCGCGTCGGCATGATCACGGCGGCTGCGATCCCGACCTGCATCATCGGTGCGTGGGCCTATACGTTGCTCACCGGCCGCGGCGCCCTTCTCGTGATCGGATCGATGCTGATCCTGATGGTGGGGCTGCGCCGCGCGCTCGCCCATCGCGGCTTCAAATGCGGCGACCGCGGCCTCGTCGCCGGCGCGCTCGGCTGGGGTGTCGTGGTCGGCGGCACCACCGGATCGGGCGTGATCCTGCTCTCGCTCCTGATGGCGGCGGGCCTCACCGGCGCCGCGGTGATCGCGACCGATGCCACGGTGTCGGTGCTGATCGGCGCGGTGCGGCTCGCGGTGTTCGGGACGACGGGCGTCGCCACCTCTCAGGTGGTCGCAATCGCGCTCGTGATCGGCATCTCGACCTTTCCCGGCGCGTTCCTCGCGCGCTGGATGATCGCGCGGCTGCCGATGCACGTCCACGCCGTGATGCTCGACGCGGTCGTCGCGCTCGGCGGCGCCGTGATGATCACCAACGCGCTGCGGCTGGGGTAACCGCGGCTGCGTCGGAACGCAGCCGCGGTGCCATGCCGTTACTTGTAGAACTCCACCGATGCCTGGCGGAAGAACACGAAGTTCGGCGGCGCGACCGAGATCGGCCCGTTGATGCCGAAGATCGCGATCTGGAATTTGTCGCCCGGCTTGACGTTGTCGGCGAGCACCACGCGGTTCGGGATGTTGAAGCCCTGGATGGTGGAGGGACTGGTGATGCCGGCGCGGCGCCGGACCTCGCCGTTGACCCACACCTCGGCGTAGTCGTCGACATAAGCGGTCAGCACCGCCTTGGCGTCCTTGGGATCGAAGCCGCCGATCTTCTCCGGGATCGTGAGATCGGTGCGATACCAGATGAACGACACCTTGCCGCCGCCGAGGCGATCGCCCAGTCCCTTCGGTTCCAGCGCCGGCCACGAGGAGTCGTCGAAACCGCTTTCGCCGGCATGGGGCGAGATGTCGTAAGAGGTCTTGTAGCCGGGCTTGGCGCCGTTGAGCGCCGGGCCTTCGACGATCTTCGCCTCCATGGTCTTCCATTTCGCGCCAAGCGCGGCCGCGCCTTCAGCAGTCATCAGGTCGACGGAGGCCGCCGGCACGAGCGTGGGGGCAACCTGCGGCGGCGTCGTGGGGGGCGGAGCCTGGGCCGATGCGGCTGTTGCGATGGCGATCGGAATCGAGGCGAGCGCGGCACGGGCTAAGAGCCCGCCGAAACCCTTGGTGTACATGTCATCCTCCCTTTGGTTCCCGCATGCGACGGCGTTTGATGGAAGACGGCCGTAGCTCTGCGGTTCCTCGCCGAGCGTAGTCCGCCGAAGCCTCGCACTTCAAGCGGGCGCAGCCGGCTATGGAGATCACCCGCCGGCGGACGTCGCACGCGATGCAGCCGCCCGCCGGTCGAGCCACAGCAGCGCGAAGCCGATCACCGGCAGCAGGATGTCGCTCCAGAAGATGATGCCGGCATTGCCCGGCGCGAAATTGTGGGCGGTGACCATCTGGTAGACGTGGCCGCCGGCTGCGCCGAGCATGAAGATGCCGGAGCCGAGGACGGCCGCGAGCCGGCGGTCGAAGCTTCCGAACGCCGCAATGAAGCCGAGCGCGGAGAAGCCGAGGCTCGCGGTGCCGACCTCGAATTGGAACGGGCTGTCGGCCCAGCCGATGAACCTCGCCGCCATCTCTCCGAAGAAGATGTGGAAGACCGCGTTGTAGAGGTAGAGCACGCCGATCGTCCAGAACACGAACCACGACAACAGCTTCTCGACCAGCAGCGCGCCGCCACGGGGCTTCGGCGCGCGCACGAGTGCAACGGCCGAGAATACGAGGCCGATGACGAAGAAGGTCAGCGTGAAGTTGCCGAGCACGAAGGCGATGAGCGAGCCGATCATGTGACGCTTTCCGGTGCGCACGGCGCCGTTCGGGGTGCGCGATCGTCGACCATACAACGCCGAGCGCCTGCGTGAGTGTCGGTCGCAATGCGCTAACCGGATCACTGCACGGACAATCACTGCGCGGACCGCTTGCGACACGCGCAGCGAGGCCCGATACTGCCGCGCAAACGGGCGCCGTCGCGGCGCCCGCGAGGGAGGATGACATGGCGGACGACACTCTTCCGCGGCGCAGCTTCTTGAAGGGCGCCGGCGCGGCAGGCGCCGCGGTTGCAACCGCGCTGACCACGCCCGGCGAGCCGGCTCAGGCGCAAGCACCGGTGCAACCGGTTCCGGCACCGGCCGCAACCGCTGCGCCTGCAAGCGACGTCTATCTCACCCTCACCGCCACCGAAGCGGCGTTCCTCTCCGCCGCCTACGACACCTTCATTCCGGCGGATCGGCTGTCGCCCTCCGGCACCGAATGCGGGCTCGTCACCTACATGGATCGCCAGCTTGCCGGCGCCTGGGGCAACGGTGCGCGGCTCTACCGCAGCGGCCCGTTTCTCAAGGGCAAGCCGGAGCAGGGCTACCAACTGCCGCTGACGCCGCGCGAGTTCTTCGCCGCCGGGATCAGGGCGGCGAACGCCTGGTCGCGCAAGACCTACGGCAAGGATTTCGACCGCCTCTTGCCGGCCGACCGCGACGCCGCGCTCAAGGCCATGGACCAGGGCAAGGCGGAGTTCCCCGACTTCAACGCCAAGCCGTTCTTCGAGGCGCTCTATCAGTCCGCCATGGAAGGCTTCTTCGCCGACCCGATCTACGGCGGCAACCGCAACAAGGCGTCGTGGCGGATGGTCGGCTATCCCGGGCTGCCGGCGAGCTATGGCGCCAAGGCGGAAACCTATCGCGGCAAGAAGCTCAACATCGAGCCGCAGTCGATTGCGGACTTCAGCTGAAGGGGACGGATCATGGCCAAAACGATGAAAGCGGTCGATGCCGTCCTCGTGGGCGTCGGCTGGACCGGCAGCATCATGGCGCGCGAGCTTACCAAGGCGGGGCTCAACGTCGTCGCGCTCGAGCGCGGCGAGCACCGCATGCCGGCCGAGGATTTCACTCTGCCGAGTGTGCGCGACGAGTTCAAGTACCGGGTGCGGCTCGAGCTCATGCTCGACACCGCGACCGAGACCATCACCATGCGGCACGAGCCGTCCGAGACCGCGCTGCCGATGCGCCGCTGGACGGCCTTCAATATCGGCGACGGCCTCGGTGGTGCCGGGACCCACTGGAACGGCGTCACCTGGCGCTTTACGCCGAGCGAGTTCGTGCTGCGCAGCCATCTCACCGAACGTTACGGCAAGAGCGCCGTCCCCGACGACATGACGATCCAGGACTGGGGCGTCACCTATGATGATCTCGAGCCGCATTACGATCGGTTCGAAAAGCTATGCGGCACCTCGGGCCGCGCCGGCAATCTGCGCGGCACGCGGATCGAGGGCGGCAATGTGTGGGAGGGCGCGCGCGCCAGCGAATACCCGAACAAGCCGTTGATCATGTCGCAGGCCGGCGTGGTCTTCACCAAGGCGACGAAAGAGCTCGGCTACCATCCGTTCCCGACGCCGGCGTCGAATTCGAGCGCGCCCTACGTCAATCCGGAAGGGCTCACCATCGGCCAGTGCGAGTATTGCGGCCATTGCGAAGTGTTCGGCTGCGAAGCCAACGCCAAGGCGAGCCCCAATGTCTGCGTGCTGCCGGTGCTGATGGCGGACCCGAGATTCGAGCTCCGCACCCATGCCTATGTGAGCCGGCTTCTCTACGACAAGGCGGCGAAGAAGGTGCGCGGCGTCGCCTACATCGACCGCAACACCGGCGAGGAGATCGAGCAGCCCGCCGAGATGGTGGTGCTGTCGGGCTACACCTTCAACAATGTCGGCCTGCTGCTCGGCGCCGGCATCGGCGACCCCTATGATCCCGCGACCGGCAAGGGCGTGGTCGGCAAGAACTACTGCTTCCAGGTCAACGCCAATTTGCCGATCTTCGTCGACGACGAGATCAATCCGTTCATCGGCACCGGCGCGACGCCGGCGGCGATCGACGATTTCCAGGGCGACAATTTCGATCACGCCGGGCTCGGCTTCTTCGGCGGCGGCTTCATTGCGCCGACGGTGAGCGGCGGCCGGCCGATCCAGGTGCGCGCGGTGCCGCCGGGCACGCCGCGCTGGGGCTCGGCGTGGAAGGAAGCGACGGCGCAGTGGTACAATCACTGGTTCCCGCTCTACTTCCACGGCTCGAACTACGCCCACCGCACCAACTATCTCGACCTCGATCCCACCTATAGGGACGCGATCGGGCGGCCGTTGGTGCGCATGACCTACGATTTCAAGCCGAACGATCAAAAGATGTCGGCCTACATCATGGGCAAGATGACGGAGATCGCGCGGGCCGCCAACGCCAAGGTCGTGGGCAATCCGCAGATGCGGGCGCGCTTCGATGCGAGGGTCGGCGGCTCCTCGCACCACACCGGCGGCGCCATCATGGGCACCGATCCGCGCACGAGCGTCGTCAACCGCTATCTGCAGTCCTGGGACGTGAGCAATCTGTTCGTGATGGGCGGCGCAGTGTTCCCGCAGAACGCGGGGCACAATCCGACCGCCACCATCGGCGCGCTCGCCTACTGGTCGGCGAAGGCGATCACCGAGCAGTATCTCAAGGCGCCGGGGCCGCTGGTGCGGGCGTAAAGGGCTCACCGCCTCATGAAGCCGTAGGATGGGTTGAGCGGAAGCGAAACCCATCGTGGTTTACACGGTCGGTTCACGCGGCTGTGTCGGCTTGCGATGGGTTTCGCTTCGCTCAACCCATCCTACGAGGCACTCGCCATTTTGCCCGGGGCTAAACGGCCGTTCCTGATCACGGCCACTTCGCCATCGGCGGCATCGAGGAGAGGATCGACTCGACATTGCCGCCGGTCTTGAGCCCAAACACGGTGCCGCGGTCGTAGAGCAGGTTGAACTCGACGTAGCGGCCGCGGCGCACGAGTTGCTCCTCGCGGTCGGCGGCGGTCCACGGCTTGGCGAAGTTCGCCCGCACCAGCGCGGGATAGATCTTGTGGAAGGCGCGGCCGACATCCTGGGTGAAGGCGAAGGTCGCGTCCCAGTCGGTCTCGAGATAGTCGTAGAAAATGCCGCCGATGCCGCGCATCTCGCCGCGATGCTTGAGATAGAAATACTCGTCGCACCACTTCTTGTATTTCTCGTAAGGCGCCACCGCGGGATGGGCGTCGCAGGCGGCTTTCATCGCGGCATGGAAGGCGGCCGTGTCGGGGTCGTCCTGGGTGCGCCGGCGGTCGAGCACCGGCGTCAGATCGGCACCGCCGCCGAACCACGCCTTGGTGGTGACGACGAAGCGCGTGTTCATGTGCACCGCCGGCACGTTCGGATTGGTGAGGTGCGCGATCAGCGAGATTCCGGAGGCCCAGAACCGCGGGTCGGTGTCGGCGCCGGGAATCTGGCTGCGGAACTCCGGGGCGAACTCGCCGTGGACGGTCGAGGCGTGCACGCCGACTTTTTCGAACAGCCGCCCCTTGAGCATCGACATGACGCCGCCACCGCCGGACGCACCGGTATGGTCGGTGCGCGACCACGGCGTGCGCACGAACCGCGCCGCTTCGCCTTCGTAAAGCGTGGCCGGGGCCTCGGCCTCGAGCGCCTCGAAGGCGGTGCAGATGTCGTCGCGCAGGCTTTCGAACCACTGCTTCGCCCGCGCCTTGCGCGCTTCCAGTTGACCGGCGTGCATTTCATCCATCGTGGAGTTCTAATTTGCTGATGTCATCGCAGGGATTGATCGAGTGCCGCTTCAGTACACCAAATCAACAGTGAGCGTTGGAGTGCCGTTGGGGTGAGCGACGCCCTCCATGAGCAATCGATCCCTCTAGCTATAACTCATATTTTGCCTATTTATGAGCTATAGAAAGGCGACCTATAGCTCATGCGGTGGAACTGGCAACAACCCGATTGGCCAGATTTTTCCTATGATTCCAATGCATTGGATGCTTTGGAACGGCAATTTCTGCTGCAATCCGGGGAGTTCGTCGGCGCCTTCAGGCATATCGGGGAGGGCGATCAGGAAGCGCTCAGAATCGAGCTCATCAGCGACGAGGCCGTAAAGACCTCCGAGATCGAGGGTGAAATCCTCGATCGCGCGAGTGTCCAATCCTCATTGCGCCACCAGTTCGGAATTGGCCCCGAGAGTCCCGGCGTGAACCCCGCCGAGCGCGGCGTCTCCATGATGATGGTGGACCTGTTTCGCAGCTACGCGGCCCCGCTGCGCCACCAGACGATGTTCGACTGGCACGCAATGCTGCTCGGCGCGGATCAAACGATCAAGGTCGTTGGCGCCTATCGCACGGATGCTGCGCCGATGCAGGTTGTTTCCGGCCCCGACTATAGGCGTGTGGTGCATTTCGAGGCGCCGCCGTCGGCGCGCGTGCCCGCCGAAATGGAACGGTTCGTCGGGTGGTTCAACGACACCGCTCCAAGTGCGGGAAGACCGCTGCCGGCTCTCACGCGGGCCGCGATCGCGCATCTCTATTTCGTCTGCATCCACCCGTTCGAGGACGGCAATGGCCGCGTCGGACGCGCGCTTGCGGAAAAGTCGCTGGCGCAGAGCCTCGGGCATCCGAGCCTGATCGCGCTCGCCTACACCATCGAGCGCAAACGCCGGGATTATTACGCCGCACTCGAACGCAGCAACAAGGACAACGAGATCACCGATTGGCTGACGTATTTCGCCGACACGGTTCTGGAAGCCCAGCGCAACACGCTCGTGCGCGTCGATTTCCTGGTCGCGAAGGCGAGATTCTATGAACGGCTGCGCGGACAGTTGAACGAACGGCAGGAAAGGGTCATCGCGCGCATGTTCCGCGAGGGGATCGACGGCTTCCGCGGCGGGCTGAGTGCGGAGAACTACGTCACCATCTGCAAGGCGTCGCGCGCGACGGCGACGCGAGATCTGCAGGACCTTGTCGAGAAGGGCGCCCTTACCCGGAGCGGCACGCTGCGCTACACGCGGTACCACCTCGCCCATGCTCCACGAGACTGAGCAGGGATGCGCGTTGCACTCGCGTGTTCGCGTTCTCGAGCGTGGTGTTTCCTACTTCCCGTCGAGATGGCGCCGGGCGGTCAGCTCCTCGAGGTCAAGCTTCTGTTCGAGCGCGTGGAGCACGCTGTCATGGATCGAGCCGTCGCGATGGAGGCTGATGAGCTCGGCGCGCCCGGCGGAGATCGCCGCCAGCACCACCGTGAAATGCTCCCGCTTGGCATCGGTCAGCTCGTCGACCGCCGCGCTGAACCGCTCCGCTGCTTTGGCGCGGTGGCCGTACTGCTCGACGAGACGCGGATGGCGGTGGCTGTTGCCGTCGCCGTCACGCATCGAGTGCCGCTCGACCTCGGCGAACTGCGCGGCGGCCACGCGGGCGCCGGCCTCCGCTTCCGGCATCGACTTGCCCGAGGCCAGGGAGAAGCTGCCGAGACGCAAGACGCGAATCAGCGGCGCCAGGGTCGCCCCCTGCACCAGGACGGTCACGAGAATGACCGCGAACGTGGTGGCGATGATGAAATCGCGACCCGGGAAGGCCTCCGGCAGCGCAAGGGCGGCGGCCAGGCTGACGACGCCCCGCATCCCAGCCCAGCTCATCACGACCGGCACTGAAAGTGGCGGATAGGGATCGCGCCGGCGCAGCGCCGGCGACAGCGCGCGCGGCACGTAGGTGGCAGGGACGATCCAGAAGAAGCGCGTGAGAATCACGGTGGCGACGATCACGGAAACGGCCGGCGCGAGAATCTGGACCGCTTCCCAGCTGCCGCCGAGCCGTTGCAGGACGCCGCGCAGGGACAGGCCGATCAGGATGAAGACCAGAGATTCGAGAACGAACACGGCAACGCGCCAGACCGCCATCGCCTGCGTTCTCGTCTCCGCGGTGAGCACGGTGTGCTGCCGCCAGCCGATCACTAGGCCGCAGGCGACGGTGGCGAGAACGCCGGACGCATGCAGGGCTTCCCCGCCGATATAGGCCACCCAGGCGGCCAGGAAGCTGATGATCACGCCCAAGGTCGGGTCGCGCAGCCGTTGAAGCAAGATCGTGACGCACCACCCGAAGGCCGCGCCCGCCGCGATCCCGCCCAGCGCCAGCAGTCCGAAAATCGTGAAGGCCTGTCCCGCATCGAATGTTCCGGTCAGGGCCGCAGCGACGGCAAACCGATAGAGCACGAGACCCGAGGCATCATTGACCAGGCTTTCCCCTTCGAGCAGCACGGCGATGCGCGGTGGCAGCGAAAGACCTTGCAGCACGGCCTTCGCCGCGACCGAATCCGGCGGCGATACGATGGCGCCCAGCGCGAAGCATGCCGCCCACGGCAGGGAAGGCACTGCCCAGTGCGCGACGACGCCGACACAGAAGGTCGTGAAGGCGACCGCACCGACTGCAAGCTGGAGGATGATCCGCAGGTTCGCGCGGAAATCGCGCCACACGGTCGCATAAGCACTCGATGCCAGGAGCGGTGGGAGAAACAGCACCAGTGCCAGGTCCGGATCGAGGTCGATGGCTGGCGCGCCCGGGACGAATGCCAGCGCGCCGCCGCCGAGGATGAAGGCCGCGGCGGGCGGCAGGCGCAGGCGACGCGCCAACAATTCGAGGCCGATGATTACGGCCATGAGGAGCAGCGTGAGCTCGAAAAGCGCGACCCCGGTCAAGACGCCTCGCGGCCGCGGCGAGGGGTCATCGGCGAAGCCGGCATGACTAAGGCCGGCACCGTCTCTTCCGGGCGTTCCGCCATTGTCGGCTTCACGTCTTGAGCCGATACCCCGTGCGGAACATCCACCACACGGTCGCGAGGCACAGCACCAGAAACACCGCCGTCATGGCGAGGCTGATGCCGACTTGGACGTCGGCGAAGCCGATGAAGGCCCAGCGGAAGCCGCTGATGAGATAGAGCACGGGGTTGAACAGCGTCACCGTCCGCCAGAACGGCGGCAGCACGTTGATCGAGTAGAAACAGCCGCCGAGGAAGGTCAGCGGCGTGATGACGAGCAGCGGCACGATCTGCAGCTTCTCGAAGCCGTCTGCCCACAGGCCGATGATGAAGCCGAGCAGGCTGAAGGTCACCGCGGTGAGGACGAGAAAGCTCACCATCCACAGGGGATGCTCGATGCGCAGCGGCACGAAGAAGCCGGCGGTCGCGAGGATGATCAGCCCGAGCACGATCGACTTCGTCGCGGCGGCGCCGACATAGCCGAGCACCATCTCGAAATAGGACACCGGCGCCGAGAGAAGCTCGTAGATAGTGCCGGTGAAGCGCGGGAAGTAGATGCCGAACGAGGCGTTGGCGATGCTCTGGCCGAGCAGCGTGAGCATGATCAGCCCCGGCACGATGAAGAGGCCGTAGCTCACGCCCTGGATCTCGGAGATGCGCGAGCCGATCGCGGCGCCGAACACGACGAAATAGAGCGTCGTCGAAATCACCGGGGAGACAATGCTCTGGAACAGCGTGCGCATGGTGCGCGCCATTTCGAACATGTAGATCGCCTGGACGGCGCGGAAGTTCGTGATCATTGCTTCACCAAATCGACGAAGATGTCTTCGAGCGAGCTCTGGGTGGTGTTGAGGTCGTTGAACGATATGCCGGCAGCGGCGAGCGCATCGATCAGCCCGGTGATGCCGGTGCGTTCGCCCTGGGTGTCGTAGCCGTAGACGACCTCGCTGCCGTCGGCGGAGAGCGTGAGGCCGTAGGCGGCGAGCGAAGCTGGAATGGCATCGAGCTTGCGGGTGAGGTGGAGCGTGAGGTGCTTGCGACCGAGCTTGCGCATCAAGGTCGCCTTGTCCTCGACAAGGGAGAGCTCGCCGTGATTGATGAAGCCGATGCGGTCCGCCATCTCCTCGGCTTCCTCGAGATAATGGGTGGTGAGGATGATGGTGACGCCAGAGGCGCGCAGCGTCGCCACCACCTGCCACATGTCCTTACGCCGCTCGACGTCAACGCCCGCGGTCGGCTCGTCGAGGAAGAGGATCTGCGGCTCGTGGGCGAGCGCCTTGGCGATCAGCACGCGGCGCTTCATGCCGCCCGAGAGCGTCATGATCTTGTTGTCCTTCTTGTCCCACAGCGAGAGCTCCTTGAGGACCTTCTCGACATAGGCCGGGTTTTTCGGCTTGCCGAACAGGCCTCGGCTGAAGCTCACCGTCGCCCACACCGATTCGAAGGCGTCGGTGGTGAGCTCCTGGGGAACGAGACCGATCATGGCGCGAGCCGCGCGGTAGTCGCGGATGATATCGTGGCCGTCGACCGTCACCGTGCCGGCGGTCGGATTGACGATGCCGCAGATGATGCTGATGAGCGTCGTCTTGCCGGCGCCGTTCGGGCCGAGCAGCCCGAAAATCTCGCCGCGACGAATGGTGAGATTGACGCTCTTGAGCGCCTTGAAGCCGGAGGCGTAGGTCTTCGACAGGTTGGCGACGGAAATGATCGGTTGCATCGGGTCAACGCGGAGAGGAAAGGGCGCTTCCATTAGCATATCCAAACCCCCTGGTGCGAAACCCGTCCCGCGCGGACCTTCACCTGCCCGATGGGCGGGGATGCCGGCACGAATATGGCAGACGTGATGCGCGGTGCCTGGTCGCGGACAGCGCGGCCCGGGCCGCGGCGAAGCGCCCCTTCCGGACGGTCCTGATTTGTCACAGAAATGCGTTAGGGTTTTTCGCCGGTCCGATTGCCCCGGCTTTTCCCAAGGGGCTGCTATGTCGTTTCGTATGCCAGTTGCGGCGCCGTCGTTGCGTTCATCGGTGCGTTCATCCCGGCGTTTGCCGCCGCTCGACCGTCGTCGTTTCCTGTGCGGGGCCGGCGCGAGCCTCGTCGCCGCGCCGGCGCTGGTGTCAGGTGCGTTCGCTCAAGGACGCTGGCGCGCCGATCCGTTCGCGCTCGGCGTCGCCTCGGGCGCGCCGCGGCCGGACGGCTTCGTGCTGTGGACGCGCCTCGCCCCCGATCCGCTCTCGCCGGATCCTGCGACGCCTGGCGGCATGACCGGCGGCGACGTGCCGGTGACCTACGAGATCGCATCCGACCCGCAGATGCGCGACATCGTGCGCCGCGGCGCCGCGACTGCGGAGGCGGCCTACGCCCATTCGGTCCATGCCGACATCCGCGGCCTGTCTCCGGGCCGCTCATGGTGGTACCGGTTCGTCAGCGGCGATGCCGCAAGCCCGGTCGGCCGCGCCATGACGACGGTGCCAGCCGGCACCGCGCTGCCACGCCTGCGGTTCGGCTTCGTCTCCTGCTCCAATTACGAGCACGGCTACTTTTCCGCCTACCGTCATCTCGCCGACGAGAATCCGGACGTCGTCCTCTATCTCGGCGACTATTTCTACGAATACATCGAGCAGGTCCGCCCGACCGTGCGCACCCACAGCGACGGCATCGAGGCAGCGACGCTGCCGACCTATCGCAACCGCTATGCGCAGTACCGGCTCGATCCCGACCTGCAGCGCCTGCATGCCGCCGCGCCCGCGCTCGTGACCTGGGACGATCACGAGGTCTCCAACGACTATGCCGGCAAATATTCGCAGTTCTTCGACGAGCCGGAGTTGTTCCTGCGGCGCCGCGCCGCCGCCTACCAGGCGTTCTACGAGCACATGCCGGTGCGGCCGATCGTGTCGCGGCCCGACGGCCCGGTGATGCGCATCTACGACCGCTTCACCTTCGGCGACCTCCTCGATATCTCGATGATCGACGGCCGCCAGTATCGCTCGCGCCCCGCCTGCTATGCGCCACCCAACAAGCTCCGCGGCCACCTTGAGACCGACGCCACCTGTCCGGAGCGGCGCGATGAGGGCCGTACCTATCTGGGCTTTGCCCAGGAGGCCTGGCTCGACGTCGGCCTGGCGCGCTCCAAGGCCCAGTGGAACGTGATCGCGCAGGACGTCCTGATGGCTCAACTGCGCCAGAAGAACCTCACGGGCAATTTCGGCTACTGGACGGACGACTGGGATGGCTACCCGGCCGCCCGGCGCCGGCTGCTCTCTCGCATCGCGCAGACGAAGCCGGCCAATCCGATTGTGATCGGCGGCGACATCCACGCCTTCTTCGCCAACGATCTGCACCTCGATTTCGACGATCCGAGTTCGCCGGTGATCGCCACCGAGTTCGTCGGCACCTCGATCACCTCACCCGGCGCGCCCTATGACTTGATCAAGGAGGCACTGCCGGACAACCCGCACGTCCATTTCTTCGAGAGCCGCAAGCGCGGCTATGTGAGCGTCGACCTCGAGCCCAAGGTGATGACGACGCGCATGCGCGTCGTCTCCGACGTCACCGACCCGCAGGCGAGCATATCGACGTTGAAGACATTCGCGGTAGAAAGCGGCAAGCCGGGGGTGGCGGAGGCGTGAGGGGGCCAAAACGACGGTTCGGGCGCCCGTCTCCAGTGGGCATCCCAGGACTTGGCGACCCATTGGGCTCGTCGCCTTGCATTTGCCTCATCCGGGGAAGCAACTTTAGCCGTGCGAACGAATCGAGGGGGCGCAAATGAGCGAAGATCCCGTTTGTGAGCTTCATGACGATGGCGAGCACGTCTTCGTCATTGTCGACGGCCAAAAGATCGCACGACGTGGCACTTCCGGAAGTGCAGGGGCCGGGATTTGGATCATGCTGGAACCCGGCTGGACCGTCCGGAACCTTCGAAACGGGAAAACAATCGAGGTGACATACGAAACTGCGACGATTCACTGACAGCGAAGCCGGCGGCGAGCGCCGGCCCGCGTCGGACAAGGCCGTGCCGGTCGCCAAAGCTATGCGCCGGCCCCTTGGCGTGGCGAGGATGGGATTGCCACGGTCACCAGAATGTGCAGGGTAGCTGACTTCGTTCTTTGATGTCTGGGAGAGCTTTGATGTCGACCGGTACCGTGAAGTGGTTCAATCCGACCAAGGGCTATGGATTCATTCAACCACAGGGTGGCGGACAAGATGTATTTGTTCACATTTCTGCTGTGGAGAAGGCCGGCCTGTCCACCCTCAATGAAGGTCAGCAGGTCGAGTTTGAAATCGTGAGCAACCGCGGGAAATCGTCTGCGGAGAACCTCAAGGTCAGGTGATCTCACGAGCGCGCAGCGCTCCAGCCGAGCTGGCTAGGCCCCATCGGACCGACTCATCCGGGCCGAAATATTGAAACAACTGCAGTGTGGTACCTGACCCTCCGGTGCGCCAACGCGGTGTGCGGGCGCCTCATTGCATTTCAAAAATAGGTCAGTCAGGGAGACGATCCGGAGCTTCGGATTACGACCGCCGGCAAGCCGTCCATCGTTCACCCTCATTGCAAGATCACCGCTCGTTTTCGTCGCGCTCAGATCTGCCTTCGTCACGGTCGATCGGAACCTGTCGTTCCAACAGAATCTTACCACTGTTCGCTTTTGCGTCGTCGTGCTTCGGTCGAAATCGAATCGCCTTGCCGATCTCCGGTGGCTTGCGCCTCTGGTGATTGAGGCGATCGAGCAGGTGCGCCCCGGGGTCGTGCTTTGGTCGGCGAAGAAGAATAGCGATGGTCGCCAACTCTGCCATCACTCCCCAAACCCGCCCGTCTGCCGCAGCGCCTCGCCGACCGCCATGGCGCACGTCATCGCCACGTTGAGCGAGCGCAGGCCCGCCCGCATCGGGATGCGCAACCGCACGTCGGCCGCGGCGTGGACATGGTCCGGCACACCGGCCGATTCGCGGCCGAACAGCAGGATGTCGCGCCGTTCGTAGTGATGGTCGAGATAGGAACTTGTCGCCCGCGTGGTGAACAGCACGAG
This sequence comes from uncultured Alphaproteobacteria bacterium, assembly GCA_963824905.1. Classification (GTDB taxonomy): domain Bacteria; phylum Pseudomonadota; class Alphaproteobacteria; order Rhizobiales; family Xanthobacteraceae; genus JAJPKK01. The sequence continues at coordinate 14,523 of CAWGRH010000017.1, read as the reverse complement.
GCGGACGCCCTGCGTCTTCCGCCACGCGTCGAAGGTGTCCCACGACGCATGTCGCATGAGCTTCACCGCATCGAGATAGTCCATTCCGGCACGACGGAACGCGCGGTCGCTCACAGGAAATCCGGCCGGTTCGATCAGATGCGCCTCGACGCCCAAACAGGCGGCGAGCCGCAGGATGGTGCCGGTGTTCTGGGGGATATCCGGTTCGAACAGGGCGATCGGCATGGCGGCGGCGCGGGAGGCGGGAAACGGTGTCTCGACGGGCCGCAGCAGCACACGGACCCCGATCATCCCTTGGTCTAAGCCCGTCGATACCCCGTCGTTACCGGGCTTGCGCTCCGGCGGCAAGGGTGCCAATAAACCCCCGACGATTGCACCGCACCATCTCGATCGGTGACGGTGTTTCCGGCTGCCCGAGCGTCGTTCGCGGGGCTGCTTCGGTCCGTCGCGCGGACGGACTTGGCGTGGACGGAGAGGACGGAAACCTGTGGCAAGCAATAGTTCGGCGGAGCCGACCCGCCGCGATTTTCTCTATATCGCGACCGGATCGGTCGGTGCCGTCGGTGCTGCGGCAGTGCTTGTTCCCTTGATCGCGCAAATGAACCCGGATGCCTCGACGATCGCCGCCGGCGCTCCCGTCGAGATCGACCTCGCGCCGATTACCGAGGGCCAGATCGTCAAGGTGTTCTGGCGCGGCAAGCCGATCTACATCAGCCACCGCAGCAAGAAAGAGATCGACGAAGTGCGGGCCGTTCCGCTCTCGAGCCTGCCCGATCCGCAGCCGGACCAGGACCGCGTCAAGTCCGGCCACGACCAGTGGCTCGTAGTGATCGGCATCTGCACCCATCTCGGCTGCATTCCGCTCGCGCACCAGGGCAACTACGATGGCTGGTTCTGCCCGTGCCACGGGTCGCAATACGATGCCTCCGGCCGCATCCGCCAGGGGCCGGCGCCGGCCAATCTCAATCTGCCTCCCTACGCCTTCCTCACGGATTCAAAGATTCGGATCGGCTGACGAGCTTCGAGAGACATCATGAGCGGACCTGCCAGCAAAAAGTCCACGACCCCGCCTGAATGGCCCTACGCTCTCAAGCGCGCCGACGGCACGCCCTACGAGCCGCCGGCTTTCGAGCCGAAGGTTCCGGTATTGCGGTGGCTGGAGGCGCGGCTGCCCATCCTGAGCTTCGGCTATGCGGCCGGCGTCTCCTACCCGACGCCGCGCAATCTCAATTACTGGTGGACCTTCGGCGCCATCCTCACCTTCATGCTGATGGCGCAGATCGTGACCGGGGTGATTCTGGTCATGCACTACACCCCGAATGTCGACCTGGCCTTCAATTCCGTCGAGCACATCATGCGCGACGTGAACTATGGCTGGTTGCTGCGCTATCTGCACTCCAACGGTGCCTCGATGTTCTTCCTTGCCGTCTACATCCACATGTTCCGCGGCATGTATTACGGCTCCTACAAGTCGCCGCGCGAGGTGCTGTGGATCCTCGGCGTGGTCATCTATCTCTTGATGATGGCGACCGGCTTCATGGGCTATGTGCTGCCCTGGGGCCAGATGAGCTACTGGGCGGCGACCGTCATCACCAACCTGTTCTCGGCGATCCCGATCGTCGGCGAGCCGATCGTGACCTGGCTGTGGGGCGGCTACTCCGTCGGCAATCCCACCCTGAACCGGTTCTTCTCGCTGCACTATCTCCTGCCGTTCGTCATTCTCGGCGTCGTCGTCCTGCACATCTGGGCCCTGCATGTCGTGGGTCAGAACAATCCGGCCGGCGTCGATCCCAAGGATGAGAAGGACACGGTGGCCTTCACGCCCTATGCCACCATGAAGGATGCGCTGGGCATCGGCGTGTTCCTGATCCTCTATGCGTGGTTCGTGTTCTACATCCCGAACTATCTCGGCCATGCCGACAACTACATCCCGGCGAATCCCGCGGTGACGCCGGCGCACATCGTGCCTGAATGGTACTACCTGCCGTTCTACGCGATCCTGCGCTCGATCCCGAGCAAGCTCATCGGCGTGATGGCGCTGTTCGGCTCGATCGCCATTCTCGCCTTCCTGCCCTGGCTCGACACGTCGAAGGTGCGTTCGGCGACCTACCGGCCGCTCTACCGGCAGTTCTTCTGGATCTTCGTCGCGGTGTGCATCGGTCTCGGCTGGCTCGGATCGAAGCCTGCCGAAGGCGGCTATGTGCTCGCGGCGCGGGTGCTCACCGCCTGGTATTTCCTGCACTTCATCGTGGTCCTGCCGCTGCTCGGCCTCGTCGAGAAGCCGAAGCCGCTGCCGAACTCGATCTCGGAAGCCGTGCTCAAGCACAGGAGTGCGATCGCCGCCGTGGCGGTGTTCCTCGCCGGCGCGGCGCTGGTGCTCGGCGCACCGACGCCGGCTTCGGCCCAGGAGCACGAGCAGCCGATCCCGCCGGCCAACAAGTGGTCGTTCGCCGGCGTGTTCGGCCACTACGATCCCGGCCAGCTGCAGCGCGGGTTCAAGGTCTATCAGAGCGTCTGCCAGGTCTGCCACGGCCTCAAGCTCGTCGCGTTCCGCACGCTGGGCGCTGAGGGCGGACCCGATTTCAGCGAGGCCGAGGTCGCCGCGATCGCGGCGATGTACAAAGTCAAGGACGGCCCCAACGACCAGGGCGACATGTTCGATCGCCCCGGCCGGCCCGCCGACTTCTTTCCGCTGCCGTTCCCGAATGACGCCGCGGCGCGCTTCGCCAACAACGGCGCGTTGCCGCCGGACATGTCGGTGCTCGCCAAGGCGCGCCAGTTCGAGCGCGGCTTTCCCGGGTTCCTGGTCGATATCGTATGGCCCTATCAGGAGCTCGGCCCCGACTACATCGTCGCGCTCATGAAGGGCTATGTGCCGAAACCTGCGGACGTAACATTGCCGCCGGGAACGCAGTACAACACCTACTTCCCCGGCCATGCCATCGGCATGCCGCCGCCGCTCAGCGACGGCGTCGTAAGCTATACCGACGGCGCGCCGGAAACGGTCGACCAGTACGCCAAGGACGTCTCCGCCTTCATGATGTGGGCGGCCGAGCCGAAGCTCGACGAGCGCAAGCGCCTCGGCTTCCAGGTGCTGATCTATCTCGTGATCCTGGCGGGCCTGCTCTATTTCACCAAGAAGAAGCTCTGGCACGACGTCCACGCGCGCGACGATGCACCGGGCCAGAGCCCCAAAGCGAGCACCTAGCGCTGACAGCACCGTGTCCAACGCGGCGTCCGTGTTCGGGATCTTCTCCCTCCCCCTGAAAGGGGGAGGGCGGGGGAGGGGGTCGCGTGCGATCGGGTGGTGGCGAGTCAGTGGACCCCCACCCCATCCCTCCCCCTTTCAGGGGGACGGGGGCAGCTCGCAACACCGTTGTCGCGCATATCGACATGCAGGTCTTGCCATGACCGCGTCCGTGCTCGGAATCATCGGTGGGTCGGGCATCTATGACCTGCCCGGGCTCGCCAACGTGGTCGAGCGGCGCATCGAAAGCCCGTGGGGCGAGCCGTCGGCCACCCCGCGCGTCGGCGACATCGACGGCCTTCCGGTGGTGTTCCTGCCGCGTCACGCCAAGGGCCACACGCTGTCGCCATCCGAGATCAACTACCGGGCGAACATCGACGTGCTCAAGCGCGCCGGCGTGACCGATCTCGTATCACTCTCGGCCTGCGGCTCGTTCAAAGAAGAGATGCCGCCGGGGACGTTCGTCCTGGTCGACCAGTTCGTCGACCGCACCTATGCCCGTCCGAGCTCGTTCTTCGGCCGCGGCTGTGTCGCCCATGTTTCGATGGCGCATCCGGTGGCGCCGCGCCTGCGGCTCAAGCTTGCCGCCGCGGCCGAGGCCGAAGACATCGCCGTGGCGCGCACCGGCACCTATGTCTGCATCGAGGGGCCGCAGTTCTCGACGCTCGCCGAGAGCCTCACCTACAAGGGGCTCGGCTACGCGGTGATCGGGATGACCAACATGCCCGAAGCCAAGCTCGCCCGCGAGGCCGAGATTTGCTATGCCACCGTCGCCATGGTCACCGATTTCGATTGCTGGCATCCCGATCACGACGCCGTCACCGTGCAGGATGTCATCAAGGTTCTGACGACGAACGCCGACAGGGCGAAGCGTCTCGTCGGCCGCCTCGCGCGGGATTTTCCGCGCGAGCACGAGCCGTGCCCGATCGGCTCCGACCGGGCCCTCGACAATGCGATCATCACCGCACCGGAGGCGCGCGATCCCGCTGTGCTGGCGAAGCTCGACGCTGTTGCCGGGCGCCTCTTCGCCACCGCTGCGAGGACGAAATGATGGCGAGATGAACTGATGACCTCGCCCGAGCTCGAGTTCGACCTGCGCGCCGCAATCAGGACTATCCCCGATTACCCGTCGCCGGGCGTCATGTTCCGCGACATCACCACCTTGCTCGGCCATGCGCGTGCTTTCCGCCGCACCGTCGATGAGCTGGTGCAGCCATGGGCGGGCTACAAGGTCGACAAGGTGGCCGGCATCGAAGCGCGCGGCTTCATCCTTGGCGGTGCGGTCGCTCACCAGATTTCGGCTGGGTTCGTGCCGATCCGCAAGAAGGGCAAGCTGCCCTACAAGCGGGTGAGCATCGGCTACTCGCTCGAATACGGCAGCGATGAGATGGAGATGCACGAGGACGCGGTGGCGCCGGGCGACCGCGTGATCCTGGTCGACGATCTCATTGCGACCGGCGGCACTGCCCAGGCCGCGGTCAAGCTGCTGCGCCAGATCGGGGCCGACGTGCTCGCTGCCTGCTTCATCATCGACCTGCCGGATCTCGGGGGCGCCGCGAAGCTGCGCGCGCTCGACGTGTCGGTGCGCACGCTGATCTCGTTCGAAGGACATTGAGTCGCGACCCAATGTCCTGGTCGCCGAGAAACCCTCGTAAAATCAACCGGAACCGGGTTCCGTTGCGCCGATCATATTGGCGCGACGCCCTGTTGTTGCCGTGTTCGGGAGCGATACAGAAGCATGGTTCGGGCGGCTCTCGGGTCGCCCGATGCATTTTACGGGGGCGCACGTGATTGTTCCTCATGTGCAGAGCGGCTCATTTTTTGTCTTATATGACTGAAAACACTTAGCAAATACTCCACCTCGTCGTCGCCCAGCCGCTCCAGGTAAGTGCCGGGTAAGCGTGGTCTTTCAGACTCGCGTCTTCGTCTGCCTTGTGCGACAATTTCGCCACAACGTAGAAAGTTCTTATTTGAGCTTGTTGACTTAAATGGCAACACTATTAGATTTGGTCCGTTGTGGCGATCTCTTCAAGCTGGACCCCGATCTTGAGCCTGGCATTCTCGACTGCCGATGCATCTACACCTCATTGAAGTTCAAGACATGGATTGAGGAGGTGCTGCCGACGCTCGAGTCAACTTGGAAGATCGAACAGACGCCACAGGAGCAACTGCAATCCTTCATCGAAGGTGTGTTTTGTCCGGGCGAACCACTGACCTACGATTGGCAGTTCAAGCCGCTGACACACATCAGGGACGGCATATGGGAGCTAAAGACAGCAGACCTGCGAGTCTTCGGATGGTTCCCGAAGAAGGATCACTTCGTTGGCGTCTCGGCAGATATGAAAGATCGTATCTTGCAGCACAAATTGTACGCGCCCTATGTGCGGGATGCTGCCGACTTCCTTAGCCGCCTAGATTTGGACGAGCCAAAATACATCCCTGGAGACAGCCCCCATGACGTCGTTTCAGATTTCAGTTACCCCTAGTCGCCGGGCCGCCGGTCGGTTCATCACAAAGGTTCGTCGGGCGCTGCAGAAGGCGCTGGCCGAGGAACAGAAAAAGAGTGGGCTAACCCAGTCCGAGATTGCTCGCAAAATTGGCGTTCATAGAACCGTTATCAGCCGAGAAATCCGAGGCCAGAAAGATATTACCCTCGGAAGGGTGGGAGAATTGGCCTGGGCGATGGGACGCGTTCCTTCCTTTGAACTTTTGGAACAAGCTCAGAGGGTGGGCGCCAATTGGACCCCGACGACATCCAACGCAAGCTCGGACGGAACGCAAGGGACGATGGATTTGCCGATGAACTTTTCCGGTGATCGAGTTAGTGCAGCAGCTTGATTATGCCGCAGCTATTTTCCGCGACCGCATTATTTTGCGATGACATTCGGGCGGAAAGTCCGGACAGGAAACAATTGTCGGTATTATGCTCGACAATGTTAATGTTCCGGCGGTACCGACAGTTTTGCCGAAGTTGTGCGTTTACTTCCGGATCAATTTAAATACCGACGCTGACATCCGACAAATTATCACTCGGCTTAGGATACCAGGGCTTGAACTCAAGAATCAAAATATAATTGAAACTAGCCTGATAAGTCAGGCGATGACTGCCGCGCGGCAGAATAAAATGCCGTATGCCGGCTTAATTTCCAGGATGATTCTGGTCCCGTTTCCCGTAGAGGCTGTCGGCAGGGCCGAGGCAATCGTCGACTTCGACGAAAAGGAATTTGTTTGCGGTGTTTTGAATTTCTGGCTTGCTCCGGGGAAAGCGTCAGCCCACTGAGCGGGGTGGTCGCAGGCGCCATGGGCACACCAGCGCCGCTTCCCGCCTCCCTGGCACGCCGACCCGATGCCCGGCGGTTATGTCGTCCGGGACGCCAACGGGCAGGCGCTTGCCTACCTCTACTCCCGCGACAACGAGGACGAAGCCCGGCAGGCGAAGATGCTCACGAAGGACGAGGCGCGTCGGATCGCCGTCAACATCGCGAGGCTGCCGGAGTTGCTTGGGAAGGGCGAGCGCGATTGAGCCAGGCTAGGGGCCTGTCGCTATCGTGGGCTAAAGCTGAATAGGTACGGACTACCGGCTGCTCGTGCTGGAAGCTCCCAAGATGGCCACTGATTTAAAGCCAGGAAGCGCATCAGAAAGTCCTCCGACCAAGCGTCGGGAATCCCAGCCCGAAACTCCCGCCTGCCGTCGACCATCGGAAGATCGTCCGGCCCGCCGATCTCATAGCGTGCGATTAGAGTGCGTCCGGTCTCGAGCGACGTCTCCATGAGAAATTCCACCTGCGTATTGTACTGCGGGCAGAATTGCGAAGTGAGAGCCTTTCGTTCGTCCATGCAATGCCCCTACTGTTACTGGAGAAAAAGCCATCCGGGAGCCGGGGAGCGCATGTCGTCGCCGCACAACCCCCAATGGGAGCCCTGCCGCGTCAGGCTTTAGCTCTGGCCATACGAGCACGGCGATAAAGACGGTGATGATGGCGCAGCACACGCCGCAGGTTGCGCTGAATAGGCAGATGAACGCGGTCGCCATGCATGCCTCCACCAAACCAGGCTTTGTAGGCCCGCATGAGGCGCAATTGGTGACAGAATGGTCACACGGCCCTACAAACGCCGGCCGGTTACCCTTCGACAGAGCCGCCATAGTACGGGCTACCCCCACCCGGCGGACTGGGGCCGCCACCTCCTCCGGGCGCGGGCGTGAAAGCGTACCGAGCGCTGCAGCGAAGTCGAACCCAGCCCCGATCTCGGCGCCTACTGCGGCCTTCTTCTCGGCCGATGCAGCCATATCCGCAGCACTCTCCATGTTCAGATAGGACTGCGCCTGCTCCTGATACCCCTGCTCGGTGATGAGGCCTTGCCTCGCGATGACAGCCTGCTGCAGCGCGCCCTGCGATGCGGACTGCGCAAGGATGTCGAGGCCGGAGCCGGATGCTGCAAAGCCACCACCGGCGATGTCCGCCTTGGTCTGGCTCATCGAGCTGTACATGGCGCGCTCAGCCTGCATGCCCTGGATCGCAGTCGACTCCTTGGTGAACTGTTCCTCCTGATAAGCGTATTTGGCGGCGAGATCGTAGTTGGCGGCCTCCATGAGATCGCCTTGCGCCTTCGACCGATCAGCCGAAGCAGCGAACAGATCGGAGATGCCGCCGCCGATAGCTGTGAAAGTCCCACCACCGATTGCCATCAGTTTGTCCTCCCGCGATAACGCTGCTTCGAGCAACTCGCCAATGCGGCCCATTTCCATAAGGCGTTCTTTCACCGATTTGCGCTGCGTTATCACCGTGTGCGCTTCGTCCCAGAAGTCGAGCATTTCCGCACTGTCACCCGCTGCATGATACGCGGCGGCCAGCCCAACTCGAATGACCTCAATGTGCTCTTCGGTAACGAGGCCGCGCACCTTTGCAGCCTCGCGGACTTCCTCGATGAACCGCTCAATCGACGGATGATCCGCGGCTGCATCTGGGAGACCGGCGACAAGTCTCGAAATATCCGGTGTAACGATCATCGCGTGTGCCCTCACCCGAACAGATCGAAGTCGATACCGGTCGCGAGCCCGCCATTGGAGCGTTGCGTCGATCCTCGGTGCGGTCGCGGATCGTATGTGTCGGGACCGGGAACACCGGGAGCACGGCCATACTGCTCGCAGGCATCAAGCAGCTTGCCGCTCCGTCGCATCATGAAGGCGTAGCGCGTGGCGCGAGATCAGATCGTCGCGAAGCTTCACGATCTTGTAGTCCTCATCGCGGTGATAGTTCAGGAACTCCTCGCCGAGCTCGGTCATGTGATTCGCGATCGACGAAGGTGCCGCGCTGCATGTAGCGGCACATCTCCTCGATCGCGGGCTCGACATGGATGGTGCCGCCCTTGTTCTCGGCGTGCTTCGGCAGCATCGGCGCGCCGAGACGGCGATAGACGTCGGCGAGCGGCACACCGGAGCCCTTTTCGTGGCTGTTGCCGTCATGCGGCCAGGCGATCGGGATACGCAGCCCGCGGCACATCGCGGCGATACGCTTGACGTGATAGAGCGCCTCGCTGCGCTCCATCTTGAAGCCGTCGACGACGAAGAACTCCTCGATCTCCGGTACCCAGGCGCACAGCGCAGCCGCGAAGGGATGGCCGAAGCCGAAATCGATGCCGACGATCCAGCGCGCCCATGACTTGATATCGCTGTCGGGATTGAACGGCTCGCATCAGGCTTTCGAGCGGGAACGGGAACACCCGCGCAATGCCGAGCTGCGGAATGCCGTGAATGCGGGCTTCCCGTTCGTGCGGTAGATAGCTTTCCTCGAGCTGGGCACGGCGCTCCGGGCTGATGTGGCGGGCGTCCGATGCCTCGATGCGGGTGTCGCTGCGGTCGGCGGAATACTCGTTCAGAAACCGGTAGGTGAGCTCGCCGCCGCCCTTCAACGGGGTGTAGGACAGGAACAGGATGCCGTCGGTCGCGGTCGTGCGGGCGAGCAGCTCGCTGAATAGATTTCCTCGGAGCAGCGTTCGTCGATCCATATCCAATCGACGCTCTCCGATTGCATCTTCTCGGATCGCATTTCGAACGACTTGAATGTGCAGGTCGAGATGCCGTCACGCTTGCCGTTGGTCTGGTGCGAGACGCGACAACGTGTCGATCGAGCCGGTGCCGCCGGGCACCATGACGGGCTTGCCGGCGAACGAGGCGAGCGGAATCGTTCCGGTGCCGAACTCGCCGCCCTTCGAGCAGAGCTGACGCTGCGGACCGTCACGCACGAGCTGAGCGGTCGGGCCGATCACCCAGCCGCGGGTAGGCTTGGTGAAGCGACGGCCCTGCCACCAACTCGGGTACTGACCGCTCATGTGAAGGCCGGCCTCGAAGGCCGCCGAAAAGCTCTTGCCGACCTGGTTGCCGCCGCGAATGAGACGCTGATGGTACTTCGCGCCGGCCTCGAAGAACCGGAGCTGTGGATCATAAAATTCCTTCGGTCCCCAGAAATCCGCCATAGCAAACTTCTTGCGGAACTCCGCGCTGGAAAGGGCCTGACGCGCCAGCCGGAGCAGGGCGGCCGGATCGGGGGCGGATTCGTCAGGGCGCGCCATCTACCACCTCCGGGATTTGGTTGATCACCCGCGCCTCGTCAGATCGGCGCACCAGCTCCTGCGCCTCCAAGCGCTCCAATCCGTTTGGTCCGAACAACTCGAACAGCTTCGTCCGCGACGTGCCGAGCTCGCGCAGGGCCCGTAGCTCCTCGATCGCTTCCTGATCGGGGTCGAGAATCTTGTGAGTGATGTTGAGGTTCTGCACCGTCGTCTCTGGATCGGTGCGGGCGAGCACCATCCCAATTGCGCGGGCGTGGTCCTTGTGTTCGGGGTCGCGGACCAGGGCGAGCAGGGCTTTCGCTGCCTCGGGGGCGCCGCCGCGAACGATCTTCTTTGACTCCTCGGCGATCGCCGCGATCATCCGTTCGTCCCGCATCAGACGAGAAGCGGTGTGAGCCAACGAGCTCGGCGGGCTGTTCTTGCGTCCAAAGCCCGCTTTCCGCGCAGCCGCGGCTTGCGCCCCATGGCCCGGCTCCTCGAGCAAATAGAACTCGACGAAAGCTCGCCAGCGATTACTGGGCAACGCCCGCATAGCTGGGCCGAGCGCGCCCCAGTTATCGGCCAGAGATTTTCGCCTTGTGCCAGCCATGCCAGCTATTGCACCCGATCGGGAAAGGGATGCACGCCCCGCAGATCGATCTCGCGCAATTTGTCGTCGGTCTTTCCGAGGAAGATGTTGGGCTTCGGCTGGAAAGCTGAACCGACGCCGCGTTCCTCGATGGCACCGCTCGGCATGCGTCGAGCGTCCTCGCCGTACATCAACTTCTCGGCGTCGGTCAGGGGAACGTCGGACATATCTCTCATGATGGGTCCCCTGCGGGCGCGAACACGACCGGACGGCCTCGCAAGAATTTATGGACTGCCGCCGGGGTTCCGGTGAAAACCACCTCACCCCTGTCGCGCTGTTCAACGTCGACCTTGCCGACGCTCACCGCAGGGAGGACGAAATAGCCGCGGCAACGTCCGAGATCGCGCAGCGAGACGAGCTCCGTTGCGCTGATACTCATCAGAACGCGAGTCCATCACCGGCAGCCGACGCCCGAAGTGTGTCCTTGGCCGCGTTACGGGCGATAATTTCGGCCTGGATCGCGGCTTGTTTCGTAGCGTCCCGCGCCACGACTGCAGCGGCTAGCGCGGCGGCGTGCGTGGCCTCGTTCGCCGACTGCCCCGGCGCCCAACCGACGCCCGCCGCGGCGATCGCAGCGATGAAGGTGGATTCGGCGGAGGCGTGTGCGGCTACTCTGGTCGCGGCAGCCGAAGCAACGGAAGCCTCAAAGGTTTGATGCTGTGTGGTCATTTGTCAGTCTCCCGGTGGATCGCAGTGGTCGGCGGGCGCGTGCCTGGCCGTCCAATGATGCAGCAGCGCAGACACCTCGACGATGCGGTCGAGATGTGCGTCGAAGAACGCATCGCCGGGCAGCGGTGTGCGTAGGGGCTGGCGCATTTTGGTTTCGACTAGACGCCAATAGCGCGCCGCATAGGGATTGCCGGCCCGGAACTCTCGATCGAGGCTTGTCAGCCGATGGCGAAAGTCGGCGGCAGTCCGATCGGTGGGATCGTCATGATCGAGGACAACCCGAGCGCAGAAGGCGTCGAGGAGCCGCCAATCGATGCCGAGCGGCTCAGGAGGACGACGGGCGTCGGCGAGGCTGTGGATTGCGCCCATGGTTCAGATACCAGCCTTGGCCTTCAGGTCATCCTTGGTCGCCCCAGCTTTCGCCAACGCTTCACGGGCCTGCGCCGTCATGTTGCCTGGGCTGCCGATGCCATTCTCGATGGGCTTGCCCTTGGCATCGAACTGGACGTCGTTGCCGAACGTGTAGCGTGCAGCGGCCATTTCATAAGCCTTGCGCACGTCAGGCGGCATCGACGCAACCTGATCCCGGCCCTGGGGCCGCCAGGGGCCGCCATTCCAGTCGTAACCGGCGTTCCATTGTTCACGCGTTTCCATCTTCGTCTCCTACTTCCTTGTGGCGCCGACGTTGGCGAGTACTCTGATGACGAACGCGCTGTTGAGCGCGGCTGAATTGTCGAAGTTGTACTTGCCGGCGGCCAGAACCTTCGCAGCGGCGTCACGCCAGGACTTCACCAGGTCGTGGTCGCCGTGTGCGGCACCGAGCAGCATCGAATCCTGCCGCTCCTTCCAGGCTGAGAAGGTTTGGGCGTCCATGGTGCGGATGCCGCTGTTGACCACGGCCTGCGTCACCGTCTTCGCCGTGCTGGCGGGCAGCCCGATCGAGACCGTCCACTCGTTCAGTTCCTTGGTGACATTCCCGAGACCCGCGCTGCCGAAATCTCCGCGATCCTGGTAGCTGTACTGGGGTGCGCGGGCATCGGCAGCGGCCTGGACAGCCTCACGCTGCCGTTCTGCGGCGGCCAACGTTGGTCGAGCCTCCAGTTTGATCGAGGCGGCCAACGCAGCCTTCGATGCCTCGTCACCGGCCCCGTGAATGATCTCCATCAGTGACCGGCGCTCATTTACGGCGGCGGCATCTTGGGCCAGGACGCGAGCTCCGAAGGCGCTGTCAGCCCGCAATGCGTCCAGCCTGTTCGTGGCTGCCTCGTGCAAAGTCTCCATGGCCGGCATCGGGCTGGGCCCGGCATCAGCTCCCGGCGTTGCTGATCCTGTCATATCGGACATCAGGCTGCCTCCCCGTCACGTCGGGCGCGGGCCTCGATCTGCCGCTGCAAGCTCGAGATGAGCCAGTCGCATTCCTCGCGAATGACCATCTCGGATGTCGGGATGGCAGGCGCGTTGAATTGAGCCGAGATCGAAGGCGCTGCTGCACCCGGCAGGCCCTCATCGCCAATCGCGGCGACACGGCTTGCCTTGTGCAAGGCATGCGCGATCAGCTTCTTCAGGTCACGACCGACATATCCCCGTGGGAGCTGCAGGCCATCGGGGATCGTCATTTGAACGAGCTGAGTGCCCGCCTTGAGCCGGAAATAGGCATCCGCAAGAGAAGTCACCGCGGCGTCGATGTCCGCAGCAGCAGCTTTTCGCGCTTCCATGACCTTCTCGAACTCGGCCATGCCGGCGCGCATCGCCTCGAGCTCTGCATCGGCCTCAGTCCGCTGGTCGCGAAGCGTCGCCTGCTCCCTCGCCAAACGAAGCCTGGCAACCGCCGCCACCGCCTCATCGAGGTCATGGCGAGCTTTGCGATGCCGGGCAGCAGCCTTGGCGTCGTCCAAGAACTCGGCGAGCGCCGTTGCTTCAACCTCAGCCTGGAGGACGGCCACCCGCTGCTCTGCGGCGGCGAGGTCTTTCTCGACACGCGGGAGCAAAAGCTGACGGACTTTCTCGATCACGCTCATCAGCGCCCTCCAGCCGAAACCGAACGGCACTCGTCTTCATCGCCCAGGCGATCCTGGATCAAGCAGCGCAAGAACCCGGATAGGCTGCGCCGCTCAAACGCCGCCTGCTGCTCGGCGCGGGCACGCAGATCAGCCGGAAGCACCACGGCGCACGTCACCATTCTTTCGGCACGGTCCATCAAACACCTCGCAATCATTGCGAGGATTATGCGATGGTTTGCAAACTCATCCAAATTTCCATTCGTTTCCGTTCGTGGTATTTTACGTTCTCGTTTTCAAAGCGCCCCTGAGAGTTAGACCCAATGAGCTTCGAGGTGGGAAAGTCCTACGAACGACTGGCCGATGGCGCAGCAGCAATTGTCGCTCGGATAGAAGCTTCCGCCGCGCTGATGCGCTTTGTTAGCGGTGGCAAAGAGGAATGGATAACGGCGGCAGACGTCACTAACTGGCGGCTGTTCGAGACCTGCACAGACTGCTTTGGCATGAAGCACGTTCCAGTCTTTCACCAGGACAAGCACGATTTTGCCAGACGGCCGGGAACAACGGTTTGTCCGACATGCAAAGGAGCCGGCCGCATTTATCCTTGAAGCCGGGAAGGATGGCGGCGCCTACAGAGTCCGCTGGCGCGTTTTTCCACTCGCAGCTGTCAAGGTTCCGCCAAAAACGGGGAAAGGCATGCGCGAGGACCGGCGGAACCTGGCGCGGCCCTTTGCCGGCTCACGGAACACCCGGGCAGACCGGGAGTTGCCTGTGCACAGGAGATTGTCATGTACGAGGGAACATACGACCACGCCGCCAGAGCGGATCGGTACCGAAAGGTCGCTGCGGAATACGCCGCCTTGGCCAAAACAGCACCCGACCCATTCCATGGCTCGTATTACCTTCGCATCGCCGAGGACTATCAAGACCAGTCCCAGCGGGAACTGTGGGCATTGGAGCGGGAGCAAGTCACGGCGCTGGCCACGGGCGCCGACATGCCCAGCCCTGCGCCGCACCCCAACCACGCCACCTAGCTCAGAAATCGCACCAGCGGCCTCGGCGCGAGTCTGGCGGGGCATTCCAGCGGAAACGCGCGATCGGTCCTGACATTTTCAAGGGCGCGCGCTGTAGGGAGTGAGGAGGTCGGATCAGCGGCAGGCGAGAAAATCCCCCCCTCCCCACCCCCTTTTTGGATTCGAGGAGGGCTTGCCAGGAATAACCCTCGCCAGCGATTCAGTCCTCGCTAGCAGTCGAGCGTTGACCGGGCGCTTACCGATCAAGGCTGCAATTGATCAACTCATTGAAGTGAATCGATAATCTGTCTGGACTCACGTGACAGCTGATCACGAGGCGTCGACGGAGTTGCCAACGCGATGCCGTCCGGCGGTGGTATTTTTGGATGTGGACAGTCC
>CAWGRH010000016.1:0-145281 GCA_963824905.1 uncultured Alphaproteobacteria bacterium | reverse complement strand
GGTGGGGGGGAAATCCCGGCCTCCGCTGAGTTCGGACCTCCTCTTCGTCCCCGCGCGCCGATTTCTCGACGTTTCAGATCTAAATACCAGACATGGAGGTTTGCTTGACCATTCAGCGCCGCGTTTTCAAAACCCAGGAACGGCTCCCGTTGAACTGCCCCAGGACGCCCCGGCCGAGGCCGCTGATGCGACCGGCGAGCCAGGCGCTGCCGATGCCGCCCCAGCCCCGAAGGCGCGCTGGCGAAGGCCCAGGCGAGCTTGGCTGCCAATGATGCCGATATTGCCCGACTGATGGAGCAGCGGAACCGCTTGCTCCTTCAGGATGAGGTCGACGAGGACGAGGTCGGCCGCATCGACGATGAGCTTGCCCGGCATCAACGTCGGCAGCGGATCATGAGCGATCGGCTTGTTCTGTTGGCTGCCGAAGCTCAGCGGGCGGAGGCTGAGCAGCGCGCTGCCCAGAAGGCCGAGGTGATCGCCGGCATCGAGCAACTGTTTGCGAGCGGGATCGCCTTGGAAACGCTCTGACGGATGCAATCACGGCTGCCGACGCAGCTTTCCAGGGTTATTCGAGATCGGCCGTGAAATCCGACATCGCTGGCAGTTCGCGGCTCACGACCATGCGGCGATGATGGTGGCCGACGGTCCTCTTGGCCCTGGCGGTGCAGTACGAGATTTTCCGGCTGACAGGCCGGCCGCATTTGCCGGGTGCGCCGGTTGGAGATCACAGCCCCCCTCGTTTCCTGGCGGCCGGGCCGAGCGCCTGGAGCATGCTTTGCAGCCGGAGAAGATTGAGCCCCTGGCGAAGAAGCTCGAGGTCGGATCGGCGGTGGCCAGTCGCGTGATGCGTGAGGGGTTCTCCACAGAATCAGCTCGATCCTGCGCGAGCGAATCCCGGTGTCGCCGGACAGTCCCACGCTCCCGTTAACACAACCACAATGTCATCGGCAGCGCCTCAGGCCTCCGCGCCCAACCCGAGCTCGCGCAAGTGCTGGCTCGCATGAATGCGTTGGCCAGCCGTCAGATGACATCTGACGACGAGGCTGAATCCAATTTGTTAGGGCGCAAGTGCCAGGAGCTCAGCGCCGCATGACGGCGCAATCCAACAGGGGTCGCGAGGCCTCTTGTGCGCGGCGCCCGCCGCTGCGCTCCAGCACGGATTGGCCGGTACGGAACCAGTCGACCAACCCCGTGCTGGAAAACCTTCGAGTGAGACATGACGGTTTCTCTTGCTCCTCCGCTCGACGGGTTCATCAGCGAGCTCGCCGCCGATCCTTGGTTTTGCGACGTGGCCGCGAATTTCCGCGCTGCGTGCGAGACCTGCGAACTTGAGGCGGATGATAACTGGCACGCAGGCGAAATGCTGCGCGCCTTCGGCCTGATTGCCGAGCAGAGGCGGAGTGTCCGCGATCGGCTCACCGACATTTTGGAAATCCTGGGGATGCCGAAAGGCCGCATCACCGTCACCATTCGGAGAACAGCATGAGCGAGGCCGCCGCACCTGCCGGAAATCCGGCATCTCCCGCCGCGCCGCCCACTGCCCCGGAACTCACCTGCCGCGGCTGCAAAGCTGCTTGCGGAGCGTCGTTCTGACCGGGCGTGGGCAGAAAAGCTGCTTTCGCAAGACGCAGACACGGTCAAGGAATTCCACGACCTGGCGAAGAAGGCGGTCGAGGGCAACGACCTCGACATGATGATCCTCGCCGCGCCCGATCTCCCCGATCTCACCATCGAAGGCAAGTTGTCGCCGAAGAAGATTGCCGGTGAAATCCCAGCGATGCGTGCCGCGGGAATTCCAGATGAGGCCATTCGTGAGCTTTTGAGCGGCCGGAAAGCGAGCGCTGAGGAGAAAGCAGCTGCGACGACTCTAAAGGCGCAGCTCCATGGTTCACCTTCTTGGGTTGAAGCCTTCTTACGTGGAGAGCCCGAGAACGTAAAACAGTCCCGATTGCTCTCAATGATTTTAACGGGGTAACAGCGATGGCGAATTACACTGCAGCTGGCACAGCCTTGGGATCGGTCGCACCGGTGTCGCTCCAGCTGATGCCGGCAACTCTGGTCTTGGCAGCAATTTGCAGAGCCAGGTTGAGGACGAAACCGAGGAACAGAAACTGAAACGCAAGCTCGGATTGCTGCCAACGCAATCCAGCTCGGTATTCGCCGGCTTGACGGGCGGATCGGCCGCTTCGAAAGCGTTGATGGGCTCGCTCGGCGGGATGATGCGATGAGCGACACATTCCTCGTCCCGGTGCTCGATGCGATCACACGCGAGTGCACGACCGTCGCTGTCTCAGCGCCTTCCGAGGCCGCGGCGGTTCACGAGGTTCTGCGGAACGCCGCGAACTTGAGATTCACCGGCGGCACGATCGAGCGAGTCGAGGTGAACGAAGAAAACAGCGTTGTGCGCGACATCTGGCATGAGCGCCATCGGCCTGCACATCTTGCGAGGGCATCATAATGGGTTGGCTGGTTTTGAATGCTCGCGCCGCCATCGCCCGCGACCGTCAGTTTCGTGTCGCGCTGCGGACTGGACGCGGTGTCGACCCCGTCCAGGTCGTCTACGTCAACGTCGAGGCGGACACGCTGTGGCGGATGGCGCAACACGGTCCAATCACTTGCGTGTTGAATTCCTACGTCGCCAGCGAAGCGAAGAAGCTCGCATGGACGCCCCGCTTCGACTATTGGGGCGACCCCGTCGAAGAGCTCACCGAGGAGTGCCCATCATGAATTCACACGCCGCACCGGTCACCGTCGAATCCGACGTCGTCCCTGAAACGGTGATTGTAAAACTGACTGTCGCGCAGCGGCGCTTCGTCGAGCGTCAGGCGCGTGCCGAGTTGCGCTCGATCAGTAACTGGATGCGCTCGTTGGTAGTTGAGCGAATGGGCGAATAATCAGGAGAAAAAACTATGAACGGAATCACAGGCATCAAGGTACATGACGACGCGGTGGCACGCGCAGAAAATACGCGGCAGGTCGCTATTGCAGCCGCAAGCACGCGGGCGGCCGTTGTCAGCGCGGATACGGCTTTCCATCGAGCAGTGGTTCAGAGTGCGATCAAGAATGGCGTGAGCCCTTCGGCGTCGATGGCCGCGCTGCATGATCTCTGTGGCGTGACGGGGCAGTAGTGAGCCAACATGGCAGAGACAGCCCAGTCGCCGGGATCGCGCGGTTGTTTCGCGTCCGACGACTGGGGTCTTCTTCGCCTCGGGGCTACGAGGCGGCTGCAAGAGAGCAACATACCACTGGGCGGTTAAGGGACCGTTGATAACCCAGCGCCCGTTGATGATCAAACAGCGCCCGGCGAGCTGAGATGACGAACGCTACGATCGACACCTTCATCGCCGAGCTTCGCATAGCGGCTAAAGTGCGCGGCTTGGTTACCGAGGAGCACATCGAGTTTATTCGGGCAGGCCTATTGAGGGCACACGATGCGGCCAGTGAGTGGTAGTGCCGGCGTCGCACAAATTCTTATGAGGTTCACCATGGTTCGCAAGTTGCTCTTCGCTGTTCTCGCCGCGCTCAGCTTCGCTCTCCCGGCGCGGGCACAGCAGCCCGGCTTCCCCCAGAATTTGCCGCCCAATACCGTCTACGGGCGGTCGGCGATCGGGACCGGGCCGGGGCAGGCGATCCCGTTCTCGTCGATCGTTCAGGTGCTGACCAACCAATCCAACACCTGGACCTTTCCGCAGGCATTTACGGGGGGACCGATAAGTTTTACAGGGCCGCAGAGCGCTCCGAGTAGCGATCCGGCTGCTGTCCAGCTCGGCTTGAGCGGAGGGTGTCAAGCCACATGGCTTATCGCCATTACGCTTCCTTGCGGCCCATACATGCTGGTCTATGGACCCAATGGCGGCGGCGCGGCGGCCTTTGCAAACAGGTCTTCCGATTATATCCCTGCCGGTCCATCAAATGCCACCCCTACGCAAGACTTGATCACGAGCGCCGTTTATGCCCTGCATGACAACACGGCGAATAGTGGATACTTCGGTATTTGGACAAATTATTGGGTAGCCGAAAGGACGGCAACTGCAAATCCCGCCCCTATTGTGCAAATTCTAGAAGCGTCGTTTGTCAATAATGGCTCATCCGTTGTAAACGATCCATTCACCTTTACTGCTGACGGCACCACTGTCGGCATATCGATTGATAGTGGAGTCGGCTTAGTTGGCCCGAATAGCGTCAGCGATGCCATTCACATAGCCAATAACGGCGCGGACTTCCTGGCCGGGATAGCGTTTGGAACCAATGCGCTGCACCTCGCGGCAAGCGGCTTCTATGAAGCCATCCAGTTGTCCTCCTCCCCTACGGGAAGCTCCGGAGCCGGCCAGGCTATTATGTGGTATAGCGCCGCCTCAACCATCAGCGGCATTATTAATGTAAATACCTCCGGAGTGATGCAGTTTCATGGTTCAAATGGCGTCCAAACGGGAGATACTTTTTCTAGCCTGGTAGCCACTGCGCCATCATCCACAGCTGGGTTTGCTTACGGTTTCTCCAGCACGGCTGGTCTGGGTATATATTTCGGTACAGGAGCGCCATCGGCAAGCGCTGCTAAGGGGTCGATTTATTCCCGTACTGATGGCGGCTTGGGGAACTTGCTCTACGTCAACTCGAGTGGCAGCACGACATGGACGCCGATCCCGGCGGGCGTCGGTGTGTCTCAGACCTGCACGGTCAATACCGCATCGCCCCTCACTCTCATCTTTACCAACGGCATCTTGACGGGCGGCACATGTCAATACCTGACTTCATCATCGCTCTTATGGCTTCGGTTCTCGTCCTCGACGCTGCCGTGGCCCAGCAACAGCCGGTGCCTCTGACGGACTGGCGGGCCGGACCTCGATACCGATCTGTCAAAGCTGTCGATGCCCCGCGATGCTCACGCTGCTGTCTTCAACATCCTGCAGGCCTACGAGCGTCAGGCCCAGATCGAGAAGATGAGGCAGCCGCCCAAGGCCCTCGAAGAGCCGAAGTAAGTGCCGCGCCCTGTGGCCGGAACCACACGCGCCAGCTAAATCGCCCGATCGCGTTTGTGTCGATTTGACGGCGAGTTCGTTCGCGCGCATGATGGCGGAGTTTGCCCAAGGCAGACGGCCGCGCACAGTGTGTCTAGCACTGCACGCGGCCTAAGCATCAAAGCTGTGAAGGAGCTTCAATGCCTACGGCACCCGTAGCGCGTTCGCGCGCGTGCGTCACTTCGTTTCCCCCCTCAGAACAGCATGATCCCCAGCAGGCCAGCGACCTTCTCGCCCTGGTAGCGTTGGCACTGCTCGGCGCCTGCGGTTTCGTCTGGCTTGCGGTGCTGTCGTGAACGTCGCCAAGCGACCCGTCCGCGTTCTGACGGAGATGTCCCCGGCAGCCGATCACGCCCACCGCATCATCGCCCGCAAGCTCGCCAAGCGCATCCTCGCGTCGGCGCTGTTCAACGACTACCCGACCGCGTTCCGTACGCGGTCACCGAGCTGGAGCTCGCGCTCAAGCCGGCCAGCCGTCGCCCCGCGCAGCCCTCCACGATCGCCGGCATTCGGGTGCGGCAGTGACCGCCCTCTGTGTCGTCGCCAGCGCTACGCTTGCCCTTGCGAGCTACGGCGCCGGCTGGTGGATGCGCGAGAGGCGATCCCGCGCCAGACGCCTGCGCCGCTTCGCCCGCCGTCCTGGCAATCGGGTGCAGCGATGAGCGGCGCCAGCTGCGACCTCGGCGTCGCTTGGCTCATTGCGGCCTTCCTCGTCGGCATGTCGTTCGGCGCCTGCTTCGGCGGGGTCGCCGTCGCTCTGTCCCAGGCCGCCGGCAAGGGCAACTCGCCGCCCCGCATACCAACCGGTCCGGTGAGCCGGGAGACCGTGGACATGACCCGGCTCGATGTCGACCGCTGGTACGACCACGCGATTAAGGCCCTCAGCAACATGCGCCGGGGACTGGAATAGCGGCGTGATGCTCGACGTGCGCCTGTGCAATCAGGCGCCTACCGGGCATCAGGCCCCGTGCCGCGCATGTGCCGGTATCGCTTTAGGAGATCACCATGAACACCATTCAATCCCGCCGCGCCCTGTTGGCCGGCGCACCCGTTGCTGCCGCGGCTGCCCTGGCCGGAACTACCGTCGCCCTCGCTATACCGAGGACGGGCGACGTCGATCCGATCTTCGCGGCGATCGAACGCCACCGAACGGCGTTGCAGCACTACGACGCCGCCCATGAGCATTTCCAGGCAATGGACGCTCTGTATCCGCGAGAAGACGGGCCGGACGAGTTCTGGTCGAAATGGTCTGTCGAGGAGCGGACCGCGTGGCGGGATGCAGAAATCGAACGCGCCGAGGCAAACCCCGCGCTACACTGCCTGGGAACGGTGGAACGGTCAGACCGCGGAGGTGAGCGAGAGCACCGAAGCGCTTGTCGCGACAATCCCGACCACGGCAGCCGGCATCTCAGCGGCGCTTGAGCACTGGGCTGCGTTCAGCGATCGCACCGCCGGCGACAGCCAATTCGATTTTCTCGAATTCGATTACTGTTCGAGGTTGCTGACAAACGTCGCCGTCGCCATCCGCAACATCATCGAGCGGGGGCAGGCATGAGCCGGGACATCCTCGACATCCGGCTCGCGCTTGAAAATCAGACCGCTGTTGCGCGAGGGATCGAGTCGGCGGTCGCTGGCCTCGATTGCGGGGGCGAGCTGGTCAAGCATGGCGTCTGCATGCTGCTCGACCAGCACGCGGACGCCCTCGATGGGTTGGTCACCGCGCTTTGTGAGATCGGCAAACCGGCCGTAGACGAGGCTGGAAGCCCGCGATAGCATCTGTGTGGGCACCGAAGTCACACGCGGTGCCCAGATTTCTCCATAGACTTAGCCCCGCCCGGGCGGGGCTTTTTCTGGCGAAGGGACACCGGTGAACACGATCGCGTGGATTATGAGCGACAGCCAACACACTGCCAGCTGTCGCCCGAGGCGCTCCGTTCACAGTACGCCTGGGATGATGCGACCGCGCTTGCCAGGGAAGCCCGCGCCCGGGCGCTGCATAGAGGCAGCCGCAGGAAGCCGAGGCGGCCGGCCGTCGACGAGGCCGCAAGGCGCGGTAGGCTTCCGGTGCACCTCTGTCCTGGGGGCATCCTAGCGTGCGACTCGCCCTTGCCTCACGGCGGCGAGATTGTTCGTGAGGAACAGTGACGATCTCCTGCGCAAGATCGACCGGCGCACGACGTCATCGAGGGCCGCGTGCCGGGGCCGTGGGGCGAGGATGACTACGCCGTGCTCGAGGGCGCCGTGTTCCGCCTTCGATCACGGGCTCTGCCGCTACGCCCCCATCCAGGCCACGCCAGGCTCTGCTCGGTCGAGCTTCGGGCCACGCGTGCCCCTCGGTGGCAGCCTGCGCCGGACCCTGGCCAGCGCTTCCTCGTCGGACACGAGCACGATCTTCACCGCAAGCGCGCCGAGGATCGCCCCCAACGAGATGGGGCCAAGGCCATGTCGCCCGACAAGGACCTTGCCGGTGTAGCCGTCCGGCAGGCCGGCGACCTCGTCGACCGAATCCAGGCCGGTGCCGAGCTCGGTAATGCGCCGGCGCAACGCAGTGACCAGGCCGCAGTGGTCGGTGACGACAGCGAGAGGCTCGATCATCTGACCCCATCAGCGGACAGATCGGCCAGCGCCGCCTCTAATTCCTGTTCGGTGCAGTCGCGTCGGAGACGTCGGCGCAGCCGAGCGAGGTCTTGCTCATCGCGGCGCCGCTCGGTGGCGTCGACCGGGTCGTGCGGGCGAAGCGCCATTCGCATCGTCAGCCCTCGGGAGAACCGTTGCGCTGATGACACATAGACCGACGGAATTGCTACGCAAGCTGCCCATGAACTTCCCAGACCTTGATGGCTGGGAAGATCGACTGTCATAAAGCGCATCTAAGTATTTGATTTCGTTGGTCGGGGCAGCAGGATTTGAACCTGCGACCTGGAGTACCCAAAACTCCCGCGCTACCAGGCTGCGCTATACCCCGCCGACGTGACCGGGCGGCGACCACCGCGGCCCTCGATTACACGCTTCGCCGGATGCCCGCAATCGCGCCGCCGGCAATCGCGGCCGGGCAGCCCGCTTGAGGAAAGCCCACCCTATTTGCGGAAGATCGGCGATCCCACGCGGTCTCCCGGCGCGATGCCGAATTTCTTGGCGGTGCCGGCAACCACCTCGAGCACGGCGCGGACCGGTCCGCCGGACGAGATGATCTTGTCGGACTCCGTCTCGGTGTTCTCCGCAATCCGCAGGATGCGGCCGTCGGCGCGGATGAAGATCATGTCGAGGGACACATAGGTGTTGTGCATCCACATCGACACGTCCTGGTCGCGCTTGAAGTCGAACAGCATGCCGGTCGATTCCGGCATCGTTTTTCGGAACATCAGCCCTTTCTGGCGCTCCTCGTCGGTGACGGCGAGTTCCACCTGGAAGACGTGGACGCCGTTCTTGCTGGCGATCTCGAGCGACTGCTGCTCGGCGCTCCTCGCGGTCAGCGGGAGCAGCATCAGGCCGACGGCAACAGCCGCGGCAAGGTTGAGAATGCGCATGGAAATGGCTCGGCGGCTGCAGGTTCGGGTCATGAAGCGCGTTTAGCGCAACGGCCGTAGGACTGCAACCGCGCGCGCGACGCCACCTTGCCGCGCGACCTTGCCACGCTCACGCTCTCATGCCGCCCCGGCTTCAGGGAGGGTGGCCGAGCGATAGCGAGGTCGGGCGGGGTCCGCGAGCGATAGCGATGGTCGCGTTGGTCTGGCCCTTGAGCTCGGGCGAGCGCGCGATCTTCGCCTTGCCGACCGGGCCGATGCCCGACGCGATGGCGATGTACTGCTTGCCGTTCACCGCATAGGTCATCGGCGGCGCGACGAAACCGGTGCCGACGTTGATCTTCCACAATTCCTCGAGCGTCTGGTCGTCGAACGCGACGATGGTGCCGTCGAGCATCGCGGTGACGACGATGCCGCCGGCGGTGGTGAGCACGCCGGAGAGATCTGGGTAGGGCAATTCCTTGCGCGCCTTCACCTCGGCGGTCATCGGATCGACCACGGTGAGGCTGCCGACGATGCGCTCGTTGTTGACGTAACCGCCACCGCCGTATTTTCCGCGCACATGGGCAGCCGGATCGGGCGTGATGTCGGCGCAGCCTTCGCTCGCGCCGATGTAGAGCAGCTTCGTCTTGTCGCTGAACGAGGGCGGCCAGAAATTGGTGCCGCCGTGCACGTCCGGGCAGGAGTTCTTGATGGTGTCGGTGACCGCCTTCCAATCGTGGTTGTAGGTCTGGACGTCCTTGCCCGGATCGTAGTCGACCGGCTTTCCGGTCTTGGGATCGATGCCCTTCGTCCAGTTCACCTTCTCCGCGTACTGCACCGCCTTGAGGAACTGGCCGTTGAGGCGGTCGAAGGTGTAGTTGAAGCCATTGCGGTCGGCGTGCACGACGAGCTTGCGGTCGTCGCCGTTGACCTTGCCGTCGACGATGATCTGCGAGCCGCTGGTGTCGTAGTCGTGGATGTCGTTCGCGGTGTGCTGGAAGTGCCACTGCATCTTGCCGCTCTTCACGTCGAAGGCGACGGTCGAGTTGGTGAACAGATTGTCGCCGGGCCGGAAGCCCGAGTCGTAGCGGGGCACCGGATTGCCGGTGCCCCAATAGGTGAGGTTGGTCGCGGGATCGAAGGAGCCGGTCACGTACATCGCGCCGCCGCCGGTGCGCCACGCGTTGTTCTTGTCCTTCCAAGTCTCGCTGCCGGGCTCGCCGGGCGCCGGAATGACGAAAGTCTTCCACTGCACCTCGCCGGTCTTCGGATCGAGCGACGCGATCCAATCGCGCACGCCGTTGTCGCCTCCGGAGGCGCCGACGATGATCGCGTCCTTGAGCGCGAGCGGCGCCGCGGTGATCTCGAGGTCGGGCTGGTCGAGCAAATTCTTGTCCCACACGACCTTGCCGGTCTCCTTGTCGGTCGCGATCACGCGCCCGTCGAGGCCGGTCACCGAGATGACGTAGTTGCCCCACAGCGCGACGCCGCGGTTGCGGTCCGGCTTCTGGGTGCCCGGGTCCATCTTCCATTGGATGCGGCCGGCCGTGCCGGAACGGACGTCGATCTTGTAGACGACGCTCCATACGTCGGTGACGTACATGAAGCCGTCTTCCACTAACGGGGTCGCCTCGGCGTATTCGTTACCCGAGGTGCCGCCGAGCGGCAGGGCGAAGGCGAGCTTGAGGTTTTTGGCGTTCGTCTTGTTGATGATGTCGAGCGCGGAATAGCGGTGCGACCCGAGATCGTGGTGGTTCATCAGCCAGTTCTGCGGCTCGGGATTGGCGAGGCGCTCGAAGGTCACCTCGGCCGCCGAAACGGCGGTGGTGCCTGCTGCGAGGATCGTGCAACCGAGCGTGGCGGCGAGACGGCTCGGCCGCGCGGCGCGGGCGGCTGACGAAAAGCGACGTTGGTGTCGAGTCTTCACGGGGGTCCTCCAGCGTGCGCCCGCGATCGCGCCGTTGTGCGATCGTGGGGCCGACGAGCTTAGCCTCTATCGCGAACGGCTGGAATTTTCCATCGCGGCGGTGCGACCCTTCGCCATACCGGGGCCGCATCGCGTCGACCGCGCGATGCAAAGATGATCTACCACCGGCGGACAGTTTCCGGGATAATGGCAGCATCGCCAGAATTCATGAGCGGGAGAACGAACATGCGGAGGAGTATCGCTTTTTGTGCCGGTGGTGCGGTGATCGCGGCCGGCGCGGTGATCGGCGCGGCGCGCCATGCCGGCGCCGAGGCGCTGGTCGAGAACAGTGCGGAGTTCCGCATGCAGCTCGACTTCCAGGTCAAGGATGCGGCCCTGCAGAAGCTGCTTCCGGCCGGCTGGGAGCCGCAGGTCGCGACCCAGGGGCCGGCCAAGGACTGCAACATCCGCCTGATCTTCATCGACCGCGTCGACGTCACCGGCGCCGACAATACCCCGAAGACGTCGAGCCAGCTCGCCTACCTCGCCGTTCCCGTGAAGCAGACCGGCACCAATACAACCGGGCAGATGATCATTGGCGGCCTCGTCGGCGACCCCAAGGAAGCGCCTGGACCGTTTGGTAACTACACCCCGGCGACCACCGCCAAGGTGCAGCGCTCGGTGAGCATCGACAATGGCGTCGCGCTCGGCGAGGAGAACTGGGTGTTCTCCGCCGCCAACGGCGAGCACATGGAAGTGCACTTGAAGTACGAACGTGGCCCGGGCCGCCGCAATCCGACCCAGGAGGTGAAATTCTTCGATCCGAAGAACCCGAGCACCTACCAGATATTCAAGGTCGATTCCGGGCTCGACATCATGAAGAACACCTCGGTGCCGGTGAAGGACAAGGTCAAGGAGTTCACCTACAAGGTCTCCGGCGGCAATCTCGGCTCTCTGTTCGACGGCAGCGAGAAGGTGCTGAGCTGGGATTCCTTCCACTGGTACAACCGCGGCATCTACACGCCGTGATGCGTCCCCTTCCCGTTGCGAAGACGGGGAGAGAAGAGCACTGGGGCCGTCGCTCACTCAGGGCGTCATCGCCGGGCTTGTCCCGGCGACCCCGATAGTGGAGCAGGGCCGTGCCCCAAGGATCGGGGTGGCCGGGACAAGCCCGGCCATGACCGAATCGAAGATGCTCGGCAAACGAAACTGCATCAATTCGAACGGGAGAAAACATCCATGCGGAAGCCCCTCGCGGCCCTGCGCAACCTGCTCCTCGCCGGCAGCGCCATCATCGCTTGCGCCGGCACTGCCTTCGCCGCCGACGTGACGCCGGACCGCCTCGTCAATGCGGATAAGGAGCCCGGCAACTGGCTGATGAATCACCGCACCTATGACGCGCAGCGCTACTCGCCGCTCGACAAGATCAACAAGGCGAACGTCAAGGGCCTCAAGCTCGCTTATGCGGTCGCGCTCGGGGGGACCTCGACAAACGAGAACCTGCAGTCGACTCCCCTAGCCGAGGACGGCTTCCTGTATCTCACCGATCAGTGGGGCGTGCTTTACAAGATCGACGCCCGCTCCGGCGACACCGGCCGTATCGTCTGGCGCATGGATCCCGGGCAGGAGAGGGTGCCGCTCGCGAACCGGGGTGCCGCCCTGTGGGGCAACCTCGTCGTCACCGTGGCAAACTACCCGCCGCGGATGATCGCGACCAACAAGGAGACGGGCAAGGTTGCCTGGGAGACGAATCTCGCCGACGGCCAGCCCGACCTGCAACTCACCGCGGCGCCGCTCGCGGTCAAGGACAAGATCATCCTGGGCGCTGCCGGCGGCGACCGTGGCACCCGCGACTTCATCGTCGCCGTCGACGCAGCGAGCGGAAAGATCGCTTGGCGCCAATACGTGGTACCGGCGCCCGGCGAGACCGGCTCCGAGACTTGGAAAGATAAGAACAACGCGTGGCAGACCGGCGGCGGCGCGATGTGGGTCACCGGGTCTTACGATCCGGTGACCAACCAGGTGCTGTGGGGCACGGGCAATCCGGTTCCCATGTTCGATCCGTACTACCGGCCGGGCGACAATCTCTACACCAACAGCCTGATCTCGTGGAATCCCGACAGCGGCAAGATGAACTGGTACCACCAGTACCTTCCTGGCGACATGTGGGACTATGACGAGGCCGGCACGCACATCCTCGTCGATGGTCAGGTCGCCGGACAAGCGCGCAAGCTGATCACTCATCCCGCGCGCAACGGCTTCCTCTACACCTTCGAGCGCGCCAACGGCCAGACGACGCTCGCCAAGCCCTATGTCGACACCATCAACTGGACCGCCGGCATCGACCAGAAGACCGGCCTGCCGGTGGACTACGACCCATCGAAGGACGTTCAGGTCTATTCCGGCAAGCAGAACCAGACGCTCGCCGACCGCACCAAGAAGCTGTGCCCGTCGATGAGCGGCGGCAACAATTATTTCCCCGCCGCCTACAGCCCTAAAACGGGGCTGCTGTACATCCCCGCGATGTCGTCGTGCAATCAGGTCACGCTCGACACCAATCTCTCCAACAAGGCGGGCGACTGGAAAGGCGCGACCTTCAAGAGCATTGAACGCAACGAGTTCGACATCACCCTTGCCGATCCTCTGACTGGC
Organism: uncultured Alphaproteobacteria bacterium; assembly: GCA_963824905.1. GTDB lineage: Bacteria > Pseudomonadota > Alphaproteobacteria > Rhizobiales > Xanthobacteraceae > JAJPKK01. The sequence goes on along the minus strand of CAWGRH010000016.1, from coordinate 132,199 downwards.
GAGGTGAAGAAGAAGGTGCACATCGCCTATCCGAACAACAGCGGCATTCTGGCGACTGCCGGCGGCGTGATCTTCACCGGCTTCACCGACGGCACCTTTGCAGCCTATGACGACACCACACTCGATCAGCTCTGGAAGATCAATGTCGGCTCGGGCTTCAACGCGCCGCCAATGACCTTCTCGGTCGATGGCAAGCAATACATCGCCATCATGTCGGGCTTGAGCAGGATCTCGCTGTCGCGGCACGTGTTCACGCCGGAGCTGCGAGATATGCGTAATCAGACCATGCTGTGGGTGTTTGCGCTGTGATCCTTCTTCTCCCTCCCCGTCTTCGGGGAGGTAGGGTGGGGTCCTTTCTTCCTTGCTCGCTGCGCTTGCGGACCCCACCCTATCCTCCCCGAAAACGGGGAGGGATTCCGGCTGCGGCGAACGTCATTCACCACGCAGCACAAACAAAACGCTTCATGAGATAGAGGACGCTACACCATGCAGACGACATCCCTGCGCAGCCTGCTTCTCGCCGGAAGCGCGCTTTTCGCGCTAGGCACCGGCGCATTCGCCGCCGATGTGACGCCGGAGCGGCTCGCCAATCCCGAGCCCGGCAACTGGCTCAGCAATCACCGCACCTGGGATTCGCAGCGCTACGCGCCGCTCGACAAGATCAACAAGGACAACATCAAGTCGCTCAAGCTCGCCTATGCGGTGGCGATCGGCGGCACCTCGGTCAACGAGAATTTGGAGTCGACGCCGCTCGCCGAGGACGGCTTCCTCTACGTCACCGACCAGTGGGGCGTGCTCTACAAGATCGACGCCCGCTCCGGCGAGGCGGGCCGCATCGTCTGGCGCATGGACCCGGGCCAGGAGAAGACGGCAGACGCCAACCGCGGCGCCGCGCTGTGGGGCAAGTTCGTCATCACCAATGCGAACTATCCGCCGCGGGTGATCGCGACCGACAAGGAGACCGGCAAGGTCGTCTGGGAGACCAACATCGGCGACGGCCAGGCGAACCTCGAGTTCACCGCGGCGCCGCTCGCCGTCAAGGACAAGATCGTGATGGGCGCCTCCGGCGGCGACAAGGGCGTGCGCGACTTCATCCTCGCCGTCGATGCCGCGACCGGCAAGCTCGCGTGGCGCAAATACGTGATCCCGGCGCCCGGCGAGCCCGGCTCGGAGACCTGGAAGGACAAGAACAACGCCTGGCAGACCGGCGGCGGCGCCATGTGGGTGACCGGCTCCTACGACCCCACGACCAACCAGGTGCTGTGGGGCACCGGCAATCCGATCCCGTGGTCGGACCCGTTCTACCGCCCCGGCGACAATCTCTTCACCGCGAGCCTGATCTCATGGGACCCCGACACCGGCAAGATGAACTGGTATCACCAGTACACCCCCGGCGACATGTGGGACTACGACGAGGAAGGCTCGCACATCCTGATCGACGGCGTGATCAACGGGCAGCCGCGCAAGATCGTCACCCACGCCGCCCGCAACGGCTTCCTCTACTCGTTCGAGCGGGCGAACGGCCAGACGGTGATGGCGAAGCCCTACGTGCCCCAGGTCAACTGGACGAGCGGCATCGACCAGAAGACCGGCCTGCCGGTCGACTACGATCCCGGCAAGGACGTCCAGGTCTATTCGGGCAAGCAGAACTTCACCGTCGCCGAACCGACCAAGAAGCTGTGCCCGTCGATGTGGGGCGGCAACAACTACTATCCGCCGTCCTACAGCCAGCGGACCGGCCTCGTCTACATTCCGGCGCTGTCGATGTGCAACGAGTCGACGCTCGACCAGGAAGCGATCCACAAGGGCATCTTCTTCAGCCGCATTTCCAAGAACAACGAGCGCAACGAATCCGACATCGTCGCCGCCGATCCCTTGACCGGCGAGGTGAAGAAGCGCGCCCACTCGACCTTCTCCGACGTCAGCGGCGTGCTCACCACCGGCGGCGGCCTCGTGTTCACCGGATACGTCGATGGCACCTTCGTCGCCTATGACGACGTGACGCTCGCGCCGCTGTGGAAGATCAACGTCGGCTCGGGCTTCAACGCCCCGCCGATGTCCTTCGAGGCCGGCGGCAAGCAGTATGTCGCGATCCTCTCGGGGCTGAGCCGGCAATCCAAGGGACGTCTCGTCAACACGCCGGAGCTGCGCGAGATGCGCAACCAGACCATGCTGTTCGTGTTCGGGCTGTGAGCTTTGTTCTCCCTCCCCGTCTTCGGGGAGGGCGGGGTGGGGCACTTTCTTTCGGCACGGGCTCGCGGGCGACGTTAGTCAGACCCCACCCTACCCTCCCCGAAGTCGGGGAGGGAAAGGCGCCGCTGCGGATCTAGTTGCCTTGCAGGATGACGACGCGGAATTCGAGAACGGAGACAAACCCCATGCAAATTCGATCTCCTTCGCAGCCTGCTTCTCGCGGGAAGCGCGCTTCTCACCCTCGGCAGCGCGGCCTTCGCCGCCGACGTCACGCCCGATCGCCTCGCCAATCCCGACAAGGAGCCCGGCAACTGGCTGATGAACCACCGCACCTATGACGCGCAGCGGTTCTCGCCGCTCGAAGCGATCAACAAGGGCAACGTCAAAGGCCTCAAGCTCGCCTACGCCGTCGCGCTCGGCGGCACCTCGGCGAACGAGAACCTGCAGGCGACGCCGCTCGCCGAGGACGGCTTTCTCTACATCGTCGACCAGTGGGGCGTGCTCTACAAGATCGATGCCCGCTCCGGCGAGGCCGGCCGCATCGTCTGGCGCATGGACCCCGGGCAGGAGAAGGTCCCGCTGGCAAACCGCGGCGCTGCGCTGTGGGGCAATCTCGTCGTCACCACCGCGAACTATCCGCCGCGCGTCATCGCGACCAACAAGGAGACCGGGCGCGTCGCGTGGGAGGCCAATCTCGCCGACGGCCAGCCCGACGTGCAGCTCACCGCGGCGCCGCTCGCGGTGAAGGACAAGATCGTGCTCGGCGCCGCCGGCGGCGACCGCGGCACCCGCGACTTCATCGTCGGGCTCGATGCCGCGACCGGCAAGCTCGTCTGGCGCAAATACGTGATCCCGGCGCCCGGCGAGCCCGGCTCGGAGACCTGGAAGGACAGGAACAACGCCTGGCAGACCGGTGGTGGGGCCATGTGGGTCACCGGCTCCTACGACGTCGCCGGCAACCAGGTGATCTGGGGCACCGGCAACCCCGTGCCCGGCTACGACGCGACCTACCGCCCGGGCGACAATCTCTTCACCAACAGCGTGGTCTCGTGGGACCCCGACAGCGGCAAGATGAACTGGTACTTCCAGTACACGCCGGGCGACCACTGGGACTACGACGAGGCCGGCACCCACATCCTCATCGACGGGCAGATGGCGGGCCAGGCGCGCAAGCTGATCACGCACTCCGCGCGCAACGGCTTCCTCTACACGATGGAGCGCAACAACGGCCAGACGCTGCTCGCGAAGCCCTACATGAGCAACATCAACTGGACGCGCGGCATCGACCAGAAGACCGGCAAGCCGGTCGACTATGATGCGGGCAAGGACATCCAGCTCTATTCCGGCGAGGCGGCGCCGACCCTCGCCGACCCGACCAAGCGAATGTGTCCCGGCCCGTCCGGCGGCAACAACTTCTGGCCGTCGACCTACAGCGTGAAGACCCGCCTCATCTACATCCCGACCGCGACGCCCTGCGTTGTCCTCACCCAAAATCCGGCACTGAGCAACAAGGCGAGCGACTGGAAGGGCGGGACCTACAAGCAGGTCGAGCGCTTCGAGTCCGAGCTCACCGTCGCCGATCCCTTCACCGGCGAGGTGAAGAAGACCGTGCACGTCCCATACCCGAACTACAGCGGCACGCTCTCGACGGCAGGCGGCCTGGTGTTCACCGGCTTCACCGACGGCACCTTCGCGGCCTACGACGACACCACGCTCGATCAGCTCTGGAAGATCAACGTCGGCACCGGTTTCAACGCCCCGCCGATGACCTTCGAGGCCGGCGGCAAGCAGTATGTCGCGATCCTCGCGGGGCTGAGCCCGATCGCGCGCAGCAAGCACATTCTGAGCCCCGAGCTCAAGGACCAGCGCAACCAGACCATGCTGTTCGTATTCGGATTGTGATCGCCTCTTCTCGCTCCCCGTCTTCGGGGAGGGCAGGGTGGGGCTCTTTCTTGGCGCTGCGGCGTGGGGTGAGTTCAGACCCCACCCTACCCTCCCCGAAGACGGGGAGGGAAACGCCCTCAAAACTTCTCCACCCACGGCCGCACCTCGACCTCCCAGGCCCAGGCGCTGCGGTGCTGCTCGACGAGATGCAGGTATGTCTCGGCGATGGCGTCGGGGTCGAGGAGCGCGTCGGGATTGTCGGCAGCCGTGGGCCGGCGTTCGCTGCGGATGCCGCCGTCGACCACGACATGGGCGACGTGGATGCCTTGCGGCGAGAGCTCGCGGGCCATGCTCTGGGCGAGGCCGCGCAGCGCGAACTTGCCCATGGCGAACGGCGCCGACTGGGCATAGCCCTTCACGCTCGCAGAGGCGCCGGTGAACAGGATGGTGCCGCTGCGGCGCGGCAGCATGCGCCGGACCGCCTCCTGCGCCACCAGGAAGCCGCCGTACGCCGACACCAGGATCGACTTCTCGACCTCGGCAGGAACGAGGTCGATCAGCGGCCCGCGGGTGCGGTAGCTCGCATTGTAGACGACGACGTGCGGCGCGCTGCTGTGGTCGAGGTCGGCGAACACGCGTTTCACCACCTCGGGCTGCGTCGCATCGCAGGCGAAGGTCTGCGCGCCGAGCTCGACCGACAAGTCCTTGAGGTCGTCGATGCTGCGCGCCGCGAGTGCGATCCGCATGCCGGCGCGTGCGAAGCGGCGAGCGATCGAGGCCGAGAGGCCGGAGCCGGCGCCGACGATCAATGCGACTTTCTGGTCCGCCATGGTTCCGCTCCCGTCCTTGCCGCCTCCGCCGCGACGACGGCGGACCTAGTCGGTGATGTCGGCGCGGCGCTTCTTCACTGCCGGGGCAATCATCACGACGAGGATGCCGATGGTGATGATGATAAAGGTGAGGCTGATCGGCCGGGTTACGAAAACCGAGGGGTCGCCCTTCGCCGTCAGCATGGCTCGGCGCAGGTTCTCCTCCATCATCGGCCCGAGCACGAAGCCGAGCAGCAGCGGCGCCGGCGGGAACCCGAGCTTCGACCACACGAAGCCGAGCACGCCGAACAGCGCGGTCAGGTAGATCTCGAAGGAGGAATTGTTGACGCTGTAGATGCCGATCGCCGAGAACGCCATGATCGCCGGAAACAGCAGGCGATAGGGAACGCTCAGAAGCTTCACCCACAGCCCGATCATCGGCAGGTTGAGCACGACCAGCATGAGGTTGCCGATCCACATGCTGGCGATGAGGCCCCAGAACAGCTCGGGGCGCTGGGTCATCACCTCGGGCCCGGGCTGGATGCCCTGGATTTGCAGCGCGCCGAGCATCAGCGCCATCACTCCGCTCGCCGGCAGGCCGAGCGTGAGCATCGGTATGAACTTGCACTGGGCGTCGGCGTTGTTGGCCGATTCCGGCCCCGCCACGCCCTCGATCGCGCCGTGGCCGAAGCGCGAGGGATCGGCGGCGAGCTTCTTCTCCACCATGTAGGAGGAGAACGAGGCGATCGCGGGCCCGGTACCGGGCAGCACGCCGAAGAACGAGCCGATCGCGGTGCCGCGAAGGATCGGGCCGATCGACTGCTTCATGTCGTCCCAGGTCGGAAACAGGTGGGTGACTTTGGAGCCGAAGATCGTGCGTTCCTCGGGATTGCCGAGATTGGCGATGATTTCGCCCATGGCGAAGATGCCGACCGCGACCACGATGAAGCCGATGCCGTCGGAGAGCTCGGTAATGCCGAAGCTGTAGCGCTCGAACCCGGTGTTGACGTCGCGCCCGATGATGCCGAGCAGGAGGCCGAGCGCGACCATGGCGATCGATTTCGCCATGTCGCCCTGGGCGAGCACCGCGGCGGCGACGAGGCTCATCAGCATCAGCGAGAAATACTCCGGCGCGGCGAACTCGAGCGCGACCTCGGCGAGCGGCGGCCCGAACAGCGCGATCAGCAGCGTGCCGACGGTGCCGGCGAAGAACGAGCCGATCGCGGCGATGGCGAGTGCCGGCCCGGCGCGGCCCTGGCGCGCCATCTGGTAGCCGTCGATGCAGGTGATGACGGACGACGTCTCGCCCGGCAGGTTGACCAGGATCGCGGTGGTCGAGCCGCCATACTGGGCGCCGTAATAGATGCCCGCCAGCATGATCAGCGCGCCGACCGGTGCGACGTTGAATGTGATCGGCAACAGGATCGCGATGGTGCCGAGCGGTCCGATGCCGGGCAGCACGCCGATCAGCGTGCCGACCGAGACGCCAATCAGGCAATAGAGCAGGTTCTGCCAGGTGAGCGCGACGCCGAAGCCGAAGATGAGTTGCTGGAACAGCTCCATGGCGCGTCACGGTCCCGAGAACAGTGGATAGGGCAGGCCGAGCGCCCAGACGAACACGGCGACGCCGAGCGCGGTGAGGAACGTCGCAAGCAGCAGCACCTCGACGAGCCTGAACTCGGTGCCGGCCGCGGCCGAGCCGACCACCAGCACGAACAGCGCCGGCACGAAGCCCGCGTGCTGCATCAGCAAGCCGAACGCCACGAAAGCGAGCGGCAGGATGATGAGCGCGCGCGGCGACCAGTTGCCCTCGATGCGGTCATGCGACTTGAGCCCGCGCACCGCGAAGTACACGCCGAACAGGACGAGGCCCGCACCCAGCACCAGCGGAAAAAATCCCGCCCCCATGCGCAGCGCGGTGCCGAACGGATAGTCGCGCCCGATGATGAGCGCGCCGCCGCCGATCGCGATCAGCATGATGCCGGACCAGAAGTCCTTGCTGTCGGGAATTCTCACGGGGGATTACCGGCTCAAGCTGTCTTCGCGTCGATAGACGGATCGAGGCGGGACCGTACTCTTTCCCTCCCCGTCTTCGGGGAGGGGAGGGTGGGGTTCTTTCTTGCTTGCTCGCTGCGCTCGCGGACCCCACCCCGCCCTCCCCGAAGACGGGGAGGGATAGCGCGGGTCGGCTGCGGAGCGGTCACAATAACACCCCCTCACTCGGCCTTGATGCCGCCCTGCTTCACGACCTTGCCCCACTTGTCCATCTCGCTCACCATGAAGGCGCCGAATATGGCGGGCTTCATCGGCACCGGCTCGCCGCCCTCGGACGCGAACTGCTTCAATACCTCAGGCGATTTCTGCACCGCCTCGAGCTCGGTGTTGAGCTTGTCGATGATCGCCTTCGGGGTTCCAACGGGTGCGACCATGCCCCACCAGTTGACGGCCTCGTAGTTGGGAACGGTCTCGGCGATCGCGGGCACGTCAGGGAGCACGGCGGCGCGCTCGAGCCCGCCGGTGCCGAGCGCGCGCAGCTTGCCGCTGTGGATGTGCGGCACCGTCTGCACCATCGAGCTGAACATCACCTTGGCGTGGCCGCCGACCACGTCGACGAGCGCCGGGCCGCCGCCCTTGAACGGCACGTGCAGGATGTCGGTCCCGGTCATCAACTTGAACAGCTCGGCGCCGAGATGCTGGAAGCTGCCGATGCCGGCGGAGGCGTATTGCAGGTCGCCCGGCTGCTTCTTGGCGAGCGCGATGAGCTCGGCCACGGTGTGGACCGGCAGCGACGGATGGACGACGAGGACGTTCGCGCCCTTGGCGAGCAGGCCGACCGGCGCGAAATCCTTGATCGGGTCGTAGCCGAGCTTGTAGAGCCACGGATTGACCGCGTGCGCCATCGAGATGACGAGCAGGGTGTAGCCGTCCGGCGTCGACTTCGCTGCGACCTCGGTGCCGATCACCCCGCCGGCGCCGCTGCGGTTGTCGACCACGACCTGCTTGCCGAGGCGCTCGCCGAGCTTGGTCGCGATCAGCCGACCGACCACGTCGTTGCTGCCGCCCGGCGGGAACGGAATGATCAACCGGACCGGCCGGGTCGGGTACTCCTGGGCCATCGCAAAGCCCGTACCCGCGATCACGAGACAGGCGGCAAGCGTCGCGCGCAATCGGGTCATCCGGACTCCTCCCAGTTTCTGATTGGTCTCGAACCTAGCAACACATTTCCCCGCCCGCCGCCATAGCTAATTTTGCCGCGCGGAGGCTCTCCCGCGTGCGGGGGCTGCTCCCTCTCCCGCTTGCGGGGGAGGATCGGGGAGGGGGCGCTGAGGTGCAATTAGGCACGGACTGTTCGTTGCCAAACCGCCCGTTCCCCCTCCCTGCCCTCCCCCGCAACCGGGGGAGGGGGAGCAGGAGCGCGCGGGAGGGAATTGTCTCACACCACGATGTCGCGGACCTGCTTTGCCCGCGCGGTGCAGGCGCCGAGGAGGAAGGCGAGGTCGGTGCCGGTGGAGACGTAGCGCGCCCCCATCTTGACGAGCTCGGCGACAATCTGCGGCCGGCTGGCGAGGCCGCCGACGCCGACATGCTTGCCGTGTTTGCGGCAGGCCGCGATCGTCGCGGCATAGGCCTCGTGCAGGCGCGGACTCTCGTACTGCTCGGGGATGCCCCAGTCGGCGAGGAGGTCGTTGCTGCCGATCATCACCATGTCGACCCCGGGGACGGCGACGATCTCCTCGGCCCGGGCGATCGCCGCGGCGTTCTCGAACTGCACCATCACCGTGGTGGCGTCGTTGAGCGCCGCATTGGCCTCGGCGACCGGAAACGAGCGGTACTGCAGATGCGGGCCGGCGCCGGCCGCCGAGCGGCTGCCGAGCGGGGGAAACTTTGCCGCATCGACCACCGCGCGGGCCTCCTCGGCCGAGCCGACATGGGGCGCGATGATGCCGAGCGCGCCGCCGTCGAGGACGCGGGAAATGTATTCGGGCGTATTGGCCGGCACCCGCACGAACGGGGCGATGCCGGCGGCAAGCGCCGCGATGCAGATCTGGCTCGTGGTCTCGAGCGAGACGCTCGCATGCTCGACGTCGATATAGAGCGTGTCGAAGCCAGCGGTCGCGGCGATCTGGGCGATCTCGATCTGGCGCACAAGGCGCACCGTCATCGACGCCACCACCTCGTCCCGCGCGAGCTTCTCCTTGACGCTGTTGCGCAATATGTCGCCGATGCCGTCCGCCATCGTGTCCTCCCGCTTTTCGTTCCCCTGCGTAGCGTTATTTTCCGCGCGCCGCTATGCTCCCCCCGATCGGAGCGGCCGCGAGCGCCGTCTCGCCGTGTGCAGGATTTTGCAATGAACTATGCGACCGACTTCAAGACCATCCGCGACCATGTATCGGAGGAGGAGTGGCAGGCGCGTCTCGATCTCGCGGCGTGCTACCGCCTGGTCGACGCCTACGGCATGACCGACCTCATCTACAACCACATCACGGCGCGGATTCCCGGCACCGATGACCACCTGCTGATCAATCTCTACGGGCTGCTCTACAAGGAGATCACGGCGTCGAGCCTCGTGAAGATCGATCTCGAAGGCAACATCGTGTGGAAGCCGGACACCGATTACGGGATCAACAAATCCGGCTACGTGATCCACGGCGCGATCCACCAGGCGCGCCCCGAGCTCAAATGCGTGCTCCACACCCATACGCCCGCCGGAATGGCGGTGGCTGCGATGGCCTGCGGGCTGTTGCCGATGTCGCAGACCTCGATCCGGTTCCACGGCCACATCGGCTATCACGACTACGAGGGCCCGGCGATCGACCTTGCCGAGCGCGAAGCCCTGGTGCGCGACCTCGGGCCGCATGACGCGATGATCATGCGCAATCACGGCCTGCTGACCTGCGGCGCGACCGTCCAGCAGGCGTTCAACACCATGTACCAGCTCGAAATGTCCTGCCGCGCCCAGGTCGAGGCCATGGCGGCCGGGGCCGGCCTCACCATGCCCGGCGAAAACGTGCTCGCCCACACGGCGCATCTCTACCAGCCCGGCACCCGGCGCCCCTACGGCGTGCTGGAATGGCCGGCGATGCTGCGCCTGCTCGATGCGCAGGGCAAAACTTCAGGCTATCCGCCCTATTGGAACTGACTGGACGGGCAACCAATTCGTAGGATGACGGTTCGTAGGGTGGGCAAAGGCGCTCTTCGCGCCGTGCCCACGCGGAACGTCAATCAATGCCGAAGGTGGTGGGCACGCTTCGCTTTGCCCACCCTGCGCAATTAGAATGGCGACAGAACCAAACACGAGAGGTGCAGCATGGATAAGCGCACGATCCTGATCGCGCTCGCGGCGGTGCTTTCGGCGGGGGCGGCCCTTTCGGTCGGCGCCGCCTGGGCCCATCACGGCTGGGGCAGCTACGACGCCAACAAGGTGCTCAAGATATCGGCGCCGATCGAGTCGCTCGAATGGGCCGACCCGCACGCCCACGTCTTCCTCAAATATCAGGACGCGACCTGGCAGGCGACGCTCGCGCCGCTCTACCGGATGGAGACGCGCGGCATCAAGAAGGACATGCTCAAGCCCGGCACGCCGGTCGTCGTCGAAGGCTATCCGTCGACGCGGACCGAGCACGAGATGCGGGCGGAGCGGATCACGGTCGACGGCAAGACCGTCGAATTGCGTTAAGGCGTGTCCGCCCTCGAAGCGGTGATGCGGGCGCTCGAGCAGTCGGGCCTCGGCGTCGCCGCGCGCGGCTCGGCCTGGCTCTATCCGCTCGCGAACCTCGCGCACGTGCTGGGCGGGGCGCTGCTGGTCGGCGCCATTGCGACCTTCGACATCCAGCTGCTGCGCGCGGCGCCGCATCCGCTCGCGACCTACCGCGCCGCAATGCCGATCGCCGCGATCGGGCTCGCACTGCAGATCGTCTCGGGCATCGTGATGCTGTCGGCCGATGCGGTGCCGATGCTCCGCAACGGCGCTTTCCAGTTCAAGACGGCGATGTTCGCACTCGGCCTCGTCAATGTCGCGGCGTTCTACTGGCGCTTCGGCGGGGCGCTTCGCGCCGACACCCCGCTCGATCGCGGCGCCGGCTTCGCCGCGGTGTCGCTCGCGAGCTGGACCCTGGTGCTGCTCGCGGGGCGGGCCACGGCGTATGTTTGAATTTCTTTCCCTCCCCGCCTTCGGGGAGGGCAGGGTGGGGCTCTTTACTTCCTGCTCGCTGCGCTCGCGGACCCCACCCGACCTCGCTATCGCTCGGCCACCCTCCCCGAAGTCGGCTATCGCATGCACACATCGTCGTTGCCGGAAGCCGGCGAGGCTGATTCCGTGGGTCAGTGGTTGATTCGCGGAGGGGTCGATGGCGGTCGAATTTGGGTTGGGGCGGTTCGGAGATCGCCGCCTGGAAAAAGGGGGGCCGCTCTTCATGCGGCGATGGTTGAGCGCCCTTGCTGTCGTGTGCGGCGGCTTGCGGGGTCTCGTGCCCAGGAGGTTCGGTTCTGGCGCTTTCTGCGCAATCCCGCCGTGAGCAGTGACGAGATGGTGGATCGCGCGGCGACGGGCACGGCCACCCGTGTCGCCGGGTACGACATTGTGGTGGTTCAAGATACCAGCGAAATGGCGTTGGGAGGTCGGCGGGCGCGGGCGAACGGGTATGGCCCGGTGGGCAAAGGTGGGGCACTGGGCGGACTGCTGCTGCATGCGGGGCTGGCGCTCGAGGTCGGGAGTGGTGCGCTTCTCGGCTTGGTCGATGCCCGGGTGTGGAATCGCGATCAAGGCGCGGTATCGCCGCGGCGTTCGCGTGCGACGGCCGACAAGGAGTCGCGGCGCTGGCTCGACACCACGGCGCGGGCCGCGCAGGTGCTGGCGGCGGCGCGCAGCATTACCGTCGTGTCGGACCGGGAAAGCGACATCTACGAGCACTTCGCGTACCGACCGGCGAACACGCATCTGATCGTGCGGGCATGTCAGAACCGGAAGATCAGGATTGCGTCCGGGGAAGCCGATGCGTTGTTGTTCGGATTCATCGACGGCCTGCCGGAAGTCGGCCGGTTCTGCACCAAAATCCCTGCTGCGCCGGGCCGCAAGGCGCGGGAGGCGGAACTCGCTGTGCGCTTGGCGCCCGTCGTTTTGTGCAAGCCGCAGAACGGGGCGGGACGCGGCCTGCCTGACACCATTGACTTGGTGGCGGTCGACGTTCGCGAGGTCTCGGTTCCGGCGGACGGCGAGCCGGTGCGTTGGCGGCTTCTCACCACCCATCCCGTCACAAGCCTCGGAGACGCACGCCGGATTGTAGACCTCTATCGTATGCGCTGGACCATCGAAGAGTTCTTCCGCACCCTCAAGTCCGCCGGCTTCGACATCGAAGAGGCCGATATCAGCGAGCCCCGGGTCATGACCAACTTCATGACGGCAGCCGCCGTGGCGGCGGTCACCATCATGCAGCTCGTCAAAGCCCGCGACGGTACGACCGACCGGCTACTGGCCGATGCCTTCGAGCCGGCCGATCAACCCGTCCTCGAAGCCGTCTCCGCTCGCCTCGAAGGCAAAACGGTACGCCAGAAGAACCCGCACCCCACAGGCTCCCTCGCCTTCGCTGCCTGGGTCATCGCTCGCCTCGGAGGTTGGACCGGATATTACGGCAAGCCAGGCCCCCAGGTCATGCGCCGCGGTCTCCACGACTTTCGCCGCATCAGATACGGCACCATACTGAGCTTAAAAGATGTGTGAATCCGATAGCCGAAAACGGGGAGGGATAGGGGCTACTCGTGCGTGGTCCCATCCGGCATCAGCGCGCCCTTGAGGTTGACGCCCTGGAGATTCGCGTCGGTCAGGATCGCCCGCGAAAGCCGTGACTCCGATAAGTCGGCGCCGGCGAGGTTGGCGCCGGTGAGGTCGGCGCCGAACAGGTCGGCGCCGGAAAGGTTCGCGCCCTTGAGGTTCGCCTCGCGCAGCACGGCGTCGACGAGGCCGGAATCCTCGAGGTTCGCGCCTTCGAGATTGGTGCCGCGCATCGACGTTCCGACGAGATTCGCGCGCTGGAGCTCGGCGCCGCGCAGCGACGCGTTGTCGAGCCGTGCCCCGGTCAGGATCGCCTCGGTGAGCTTGGCCCGGTCGAGAATGGTGCGCACCATCCGTGCCTTGCCGAGCTTGCCTTCGGTGAGGTCGGCGCCGGTGAAATTGGCGACGCTGAGATCGGATTCGTAGAACATCGCGCCGGCGCCCTTGACGTTGGTGAGCACGGCATTCTTGAGGTCGGTCTTGTTGAGGTTGGTGCCGGTGAGGTCGGCGCCCGCGAAATTCGTGCCGAGCAGCTTGCTCCGGTGGAACACCGCGCCGGCGAGGTTCGCGCCGGAAAGATCGGCGCCGCCGAGGTCGCGCCGCTTGAGCGACACCTTGGCGAGCGCGCATTTGGCGCAAGCTTTGGTCTGGCCGGCGAGGAACTCGGTCTCGCCGGCGGCGACGGCCGCGGCCGGCAGCAGGGCGAGAGCGAGCGCTGAGGCAAAGAGACCCGATCGGAGCATGGATCGCCTGTTGCGAATTTCGCGATGGCCGCGGACAATCAGCTCCGCGCCAAACGCTGGATAACACAGGAAGCGCTGGATAACACAGGTTTGCCGGCGCCGCCAAAGCGCCGTGCCGCCGCACCGGGAGGAGCCATGTCTCGCCGTCGTTTTGCCGCCGTCCTGCTCGCCGCCGTGTTCGGTGCGTCGATGACCGAACCGGCCGGCGCCGACGAGCGCCCGACCCGGCGCGAAGTGTGGGACCTCAAGCTCGGCGCGGATGTCGCCGCCCAGCCCGACGACTTCATCGATTACGCCTGCGGCACCAATGGCGGCCCGCCCGGCCTGCAACTTACCGGGTGGAAGGACTTCCGCCGCTGCCGCCCGGAGCCCAGCGGCTTGCGCGAGGTCTATTTCCGCTATGACGACGAGATCGAATACTGGGCCAAGGCCAACAATATCGAGGGCCAGATGGAACAGTACATCGGCACCAAGACCTACGGCTTTCCGATCACGGTGTCGGCGCTGATCGACGAAGCGGGCGTCGTCCGCGGCATCCGCATCGTCACCGACCCGCGCGATCCCACGGGCGACCGCGACGAAGCCTACCTGCTGCGCAACTTCCTCAATGCCCGGTTCGGCCGCGACAACTGGACATGCGAGGACCAGCCCCCCACCGAAGGCGAGACGGCAGTCACCGGCGTCTTCATCAAGCAGCGTTGCGAGAAAGCGGTCGAGGAGGCCACCCGGGCGGTGCTCCTCACCAGGCACCTACGCAAGCCGGGGCAGAGCCAGTACGATCCGCATTCCGGCAAGGAGACGACCAACCAGTTCGAAAGCAATGTCCGCTTCGAGCTCGTCCGCGCGAAGTAGCCGGTCCCATGGAAGCGCCCCCGCATGACCGCCGCGCCACAATAGGCGTTGCTGGCGGGGCAGGGGTCCTCTAAAGACCGTCGCGCGCCGTCCTTTCGAGTTGTAGCGGCCGGCGCGCGAGTCCTCAGTTTCGAGCATGTTCTTGTCCGAAAAGTCTGCAACTTTTCGGGATCATGCGCCGACAAACCGGCCACAGCCTCCGAGGTGCATCATGTACCCGAACGTCAATCTCTACATCGACGGCGCCTGGAAGCCGGCGGCGAGCGGCAAGACCCTCGTCGTGCTCAACCCCGCGACGGCCGAGCCGATCGGCACCGTCGCCCATGCCGAGAAGGCCGATCTCGACGCCGCGCTCGCTGCCGCGCAGAAGGGCTTCGCGGTCTGGCGCAAGGTGCCGCCGCACGAACGTTACCGGCTGATGCGCAAGGCGGCCGACATCCTGCGCGGCCGCGCCGGCGAGATCGCGACGCTCATGACCATGGAGCAGGGCAAGCCGCTGGTGGAGTCGAAGGGCGAGACGCTCGCCGGCGCCGACGTCATCGACTGGTTCGCCGAAGAGGCGCGCCGCGCCTATGGCCGCACGATCCCACCGCGCGGCGACGGCATCTGGCAGCTCGAGGTGAAGGAGCCGGTCGGCCCGGTCGCTGCCTTCACGCCGTGGAATTTCCCGATCAACCAGGCGGTGCGCAAGATGTCTGCCGCGCTCGCCGCCGGCTGCTCGATCATCCTCAAAGGTCCGGAAGAGACGCCGGCCTCCTGTGCGGCCCTCGTCGATGCCTATGTCCAGGCGGGTATCCCGGCGGGCGTCGTCAACCTCGTGTTCGGGGTGCCGGCGGACATCTCGTCCTATCTCATTCCGCATCCGGTGATCCGCAAGATTTCGTTCACCGGATCGACCGCGGTCGGCAAGCAGCTCGCGGCGCTCGCCGGGGCGCACATGAAGCGCGTCACCATGGAGCTCGGCGGCCACGCGCCCGCGATCGTGTTCGACGATGCCGACGTCGACGTCGCGGCGAAGATCTTGAGCGCCAACAAATTCCGCAATGCCGGCCAGGTCTGCGTCTCGCCGACCCGCTTCCTGGTCCAGGAGCCGGTCTACCAGCAGTTCGTCGAGAAGTTCGTTACGGCGGCGAAGGCGGTGAAGGTCGGCGACGGCTTGAAGGACGACACCCGCATGGGCCCGCTCGCCCACAGCCGCCGCCTCGATGCCGTCGAGGCCTTCGTCACCGATGCGGTCTCCAAGGGCGCCAAGCTCGAGACTGGCGGTCGCCGGATCGGCAACAAGGGCTATTTCTTCGAGCCGACCGTCATGACCGAGGTGCCTCAGGAGGCGCGCATCATGAACGAGGAGCCGTTCGGCCCGCTCGCCATCATCAACTCGTTCGGCAGCTTCGACGAGGTGGTGGAGGAGGCGAACCGGCTGCCCTACGGCCTCGCCGCCTACGCCTACACCCGCTCCACCAAGACCGCGGCCGCGATCGGCCATGCGATCGAGAGCGGCATGGTGTCGATCAACCATCACGGCCTCGCGCTTCCCGAAGTCCGCTTCGGCGGCGTCAAGGATTCCGGCTACGGCAGCGAAGGCGGCGCCGACGCGCTCGACGCGTATCTCAACACGAAGTTCATCACGCAGTTGAATGGATGAGTGCGACATTCAGTTGAAGGTGAGACTTTCCGTGGCCGGCTGCTCCCCCTCCTGCTTGCGGGGGAGGGTCGGGGAGGGCCGCTCGACTCGCCCCGCCACACCGCCGCTGCGTTGCGCCAGTCTCGACAAGAACGTTGATCCGTCGCGTCCGCTATGCGCGGGAAACCAGTCACCCAAGACTTTTGTTGGTAAGTCTCAGTTTGACCCAGAGCGGCAATCGACCCCGACATCGGGAGGCCACGCAGCTTCGAAAGCCTCACTTTGTTCTTCAAGTTGGCTCCCGCGGCAGCAATCCCGTCGTTGATCTGTTCAGAGCACCAGATTGGTCACGGGATCGATCAGATGCATATGACCTACGTTGAAATGAAGCCGCATTGGCTGGCCCGGTGTCGAAACGCTCTTCGGTTCGACGCGGGCGCAGACCTCTGCGCGGGCGACGGAAAAATACACCATCGTTTCCATGCCCATCGGCTCGATGACGTCGGGAACGACACTCGATTCGCAGTGCTCATCCCGAATTGACCCCCGCGGCTCGGTAATGTGCTCGGGGCGAAGGCCGAAAACGAGGGGTTTGCCGATGCCCTGCCGATACCGATCGGCGTGGCTGGCCGGCACCGGAAGGGCTAGCTGGTCGGAGAGACGCGCGATCAGGCCTATGCCGTTCTGCTCGAGCCGGCAGGGGAGGAAATTCATCGCCGGCGAGCCGATGAAGCCCGCAACGAAGTGAGTGCGTGGGTGATGATAGAGGTCGGCAGGCGTGCCGACCTGCTCGATGATTCCGCCATTCATCACAACCACTCGATCGGCGAGAGTCATCGCCTCGACTTGGTCGTGTGTTACATAGACCGTCGTCGTCCTAACCTTCTGGTGCACGCGCTTGATTTCCGTCCGCATTTGCACACGCAGCTTGGCGTCCAGGTTCGACAGCGGCTCGTCGAACAGGAACACTTTGGGATTGCGAACAATGGCGCGGCCCATTGCGACGCGCTGGCGCTGGCCTCCCGAGAGCTGCTTGGGACGGCGGGCGAGAAGATCCGTGATATCGAGGATACGAGCGGCCTGCTCGACTCGGGCGCGAATTTCGGACTTCTTCACCCGTCGCAGCTTGAGCCCGAACGACATATTCTCAAACACCGTCATGTGCGGGTAGAGCGCATAGTTCTGGAAAACCATGGCGATGTCGCGATCGCGCGGCGGTATGTCGTTGACGACCTCCCCGCCGATCAGGATATCGCCGGCCGAGACTTCTTCAAGCCCTGCGATCATGCGCAATGTGGTGCTCTTGCCGCAGCCGGAAGGGCCGACCAGCACGATGAATTCCTTATCCGGAATACTCAGACTGACGCCACGCACGGCCGGAACCTCATCGTAATTCTTCACTACGTTGCGCAACGCCACGTCAGCCATAAGTCAACCCTTGGTCGCGCCAGCGGTCAGTCCGGCGATATAATAGTCCATCAGAAATGCATAGATCACGAGCGGCGGCGCCGCGGCCACGAGGGCTCCGGCCATGAGCATGCCCCACTTGTAGACATCGGCCTTGATCAAACTCGTCACCGTGCCCACGGTGAGAACCTGCTGGTCGGCGCTGTAGAGAAAAGCGAGCGGATAGACGAAGGCGGCCCACGACACGGTGAAGGCAAAAATGGTTGCCGCAATGATTCCAGGTAGCGCGACCGGTATGAAGATCTTGAGCAACATTTGCATGTGTCCGGCGCCGTCGATCAGCGCCGCTTCGTCGAGTTCCTTCGGTATCGATTGGAAGTATCCGATCATGATCCAGGTGCAGAACGGCACTGTCAGTGTCGGATAGACCAGCACCATGCTCCAGTAGGAGTTCAAGAGCCCAATACTGCGAACAATCTGGAACAGTGGAATGAACAACAGCGTGTCCGGCACGAGGTAGGTAAGAAAGATACCGGTCGCGAGAATGCCAGACCCCCAGAACTTCATGCGCGACAGCGAAAAGGCGGCGAGGACACTCACCACCATGGTGATGACCACCACGCATACCGTCACGATGATCGTGTTCTTGAAATAGATCAGGAAATCGGTTTCCGTGAACAGCAGCCGATACTGCTCGAAGGTGACGCCGTTTGCGATGATCCACGGATTGGTCGCCATATGGGCGACCTCGGCGTCGCTCTTGAACGACGTCACGATCATATAGTACGGCGGCACTAGGAAGAAAATCGCGAACAGAATCAGGAAAAAATACGATACGATCAGCGCCCAACGACGATTCCGCCTCAGACTCGCGCCCGGCGCAAGACGCCGGGTATCTGGATTCGAGACAGCGACCGCGGTCATGCACCGATCTCCCTGCCCCGCTTGCGAACTCCACGCAGGATGAAAACAGCGGACACTGCGAGAATCGGCAACATGAAGAGCGATATCGCCGACCCGAGCGGAATGTCGCCGGAGCGGATGCCGGTCAGAAACGCATAGGTCGCGAACACGTGAGTCATGTTGCGCGGGCCGCCCGCCGTCATGATCTGGACGATATCGAAATTGGCGAACGTCACGATTAGCGAGAATAGCACGGTGATCGCGATGATGTTGCGCATCATCGGTAGCGTGATGTGGATGAAGCGTTGCCAGGCATTGGCGCCATCGATCGCCGCTGCCTCATAGAGTTGCTCTGGCACCGATTTGAGCGCAGCGAGATACATGATGAGGAAAAACGGCGCGCCGTACCAGACATTGACGAGGATCACAGAGAAGCGTGCCCAGTACGGATCGCTGAGCCAAGGAATTTCACTGCCCCCGAAAAATTTAATCAGCCAGTTAAACGCGCTGTGAGTGGGATCGAACAGCCACCACCACCCGAGCGAGGACAGCGCAAGCGGGATGACCCACGGCACTAGCAGCATGCCACGCCATTTGCGCTGCCCCTTGGCGGGCAGATTGTTTATCAGGTGCGCGGTGACGAGCCCGATCAGCGCTTTGAAGAACACGGCGCTGAGCGCAAAGATCGCGGACTGTTGAACGACCATCCAAAACGTGTCGCGGCCGAGCAGATAGGTGAAGTTGCCAAGCCCAATGAACCGAGTCTGCGCCTTGTTCAGGGTCGAGAGGAAGATCGAATAAAGTGCCGGATAAACGATCAGTCCGGCGATTATCAGTATCAGCGGCAGGCACATCGCGAAGGCGACAACCGAACGGCGCCGCATCATCCGTCTTAGCCCGCTCCCCGAGGAACGCGACGGCCGTGCGCCAATCGAAGGCTCCCAATTTCGCTGGACGGCTGTCTCGACCATGGCTTGGTGTTCCACCTGATCGGGAACTCGCGCTCCGCAGGAATCCTATCGGTGTTTAGCGTCGCAGAGACCTGCGTGCCGACAACGGACCGGCACGCGCGGTGGTTTCATGCGGCCGCGGGGCGAAACATCAGGCGCGCAACGTGCCTTCGAGTTCTCGCTCGGCCCATTTGATGACGTCGTCGAGCTTCTCGCCGCCCTGGGTAAACTTTGAGACCATCACGGTGTTGATCGCCTGGTTATAAATCTGGGCGCCGACCTCCGATCGCGCCGGCGCAGCCGCGATCGAGGTTTGCTCGTCGCCGCGCGGCGGATAGTTGTAGACAGTGCCGATTGGCGGCTCGACGGTCTTCCAGGTGTCGAAGTCGTACATGCTCTTGAATGAGGGAAGATCGTAGCCGATCGAGGCGGCAACAAGCTGGCGCATGGAATCGCGCTCGGAGATGTGGAGCAGAAGGTCCTTGGCGGCTTGCTTGTTTTTGGAGAAGCTCCACACGCCATAGAATTGCGGAAGCTGCCCGACGAAGCGTCCTTTCGGACCCGTCGGCATTGCATGCGTCCAGATCTTCTCGGCCACGGCCGGGTTGTCGCGCTTGGCCACCGCCCACGAACTCGGCGGGTTCATGATACCGGAGCCCTTGCCGGAAATGATCCAACGATTATTGCCGGCATCATCCCAGGCGTAGACCTCCGGCGGATTCACCGCCATCAGCTTCTTGAGGTATTCCATCGCCTGACGCGTTTCGGCAGAGTTGATCTTGATGTTGTCCTTCTCGTCCACCATGACGGCGCCGAACGACTTGAACAGCGCACCCACCCAGTCGACCGCATCGCTGGTCTGGCCCATCGGCAGTCCGACCGGATAGCCAGCTCTGTAGAGCTTTTCCGCACAGGTCAGATAAAGATCCCAAGTCCAAGTCGCCTGCTTCGCCTTGTCGAATGCCGATTGGTCGGCTGGAAACATGTCGCGCAGGTCGATGCCGCAATGCTGCTGGTAGAGGTCGAAGCGTGACTGGCACGGCTTGACCTGACTACCGACGGCCGTCGGTACGCCGCGCCAGGTCCCGTTGATCTTGGCAAGATACTCGGCGACAGGGCTGATCGGCCCGTTCTGCTTGATCAATACGCCGATAACATCGTCGAGTGGCTCCAGCACGCGCTGGTGAATCTGAATGTTCCAATCGCGATGGGACATGATGTCGTGGCCGGTGCCGGCCTGGGCTTCGGCGGCGGCGGTCAGCTTGTCCTTCTCGCCCTGGGAGGTGATGTAGTCGATATGAAGCTCCACCTTGTTCTTCTCGCCCCATTCGTTGCAGAGCTTGGTCAACGTGTTGTTAGCGCCGGGTACCCAATGGTCCCAGCAGCCTAGGGTTAGCTTGCCGGCGGCGTATGCGCCCCTCACGTAGGGCGCGGCCAGCACCGCCGCCGCGCCGAGTGTCGTAGTCCGGAGAGCGGTACGACGGGTTATGTTGGAGCGCTTCATTTTGAGTCCTCCCTGGTTGCCCGCCTATCCCTCGGTTGCGTCAAAATATGCGCTATGCGGCACCGACGCTCCGAATAAACGAGGCACTGCAATCTTCAAATTGATTTGCCCGCCGACGGCACTAGCGCTGCCCGTTCGTTGCAAAGATTTCGGCACATCTAGGCGGCAGCTCTGAGGTAAGTGTACATGGCGTGTCGTGACGAGTCGATGTGTCATGAACGCCGCGATCGACCGCTCACCCGCGGAGAAATTCAAGCCCGGACACGATTGGCGCGTCGCATAATTGGGGCCGGCCCAGAAAGCTCTCAGATCAAATTGACATGCGGCCCAGCGTTCCTCAATCGTGACGTTACGGCTTACGACATCGTCGGTCCGGCCAAAGATACGCGTCCAACGTCGACTACAACGGTCGGCTATCGCTGAGCAGCCCCCCGATCGCGTACGCCCCCTTCGGCCGCGACTCCAGCGCTGCCTCGAGAGAGGAAGTCATGGTGTCCTAAGATCGCAGAAGACGGTGGCGGCGGTGACCCTCTAGAAAAAGCGTCGGATTTCATCCTCGCTTTCGTGACCATTGGACCAAGGCGTCGACAGTCGCTATGCCATAGGGACGTCGTTTGCGCTGCGCGAGAATCGCCGCAACGGACGTAAACTCCAACGACAGCGGCAGCAGCGCGCCGCCGGGTCCATAACTGCACCTGACCTCGAGATGTGATGGAGATTGTGAAGATCCAAACGGGCACACGCCTCGGTGACGCTCGTTTTCGCTTCCGCAAGCGCTGCCTCAGACACCGTCACATTGCCAAGGTCGACGTAGAGATAATCCGACATGGGCGCCTCGCCCAGCTGGCTAGCGATACTTCCGCGCCGCGGCCGAAACCGGACTTGAGCCAGTCCACATCGTTCACAACACCTACCGCGTCGAGCTCAGTGGCGAAACTCTATGGGACCACATCGACGATACAGCGATGACCCCAGCATTCCGCATAACATGTCGACCAGCGAGCGTACCCCGGGGATGGTTCCCAGGGTACGGTGGCCGTACGCTTTTGCTGCACTGCATGAGGCCGGTTATGGCCCTTCTCGGAAGCGCGGCGTCGGCGACCTCGCGGCCGGTATTGGGATTTAAGCCGACTATAGGGCGCTGCCTGTGGGTCGTCGCGCGAAGTGGGGTCGGGTGGGGCGCGCGAGCGAGGTCGCAAAGCCCCCACGCTGCTCTCCCCGAAACCGGGAGGGAAGCGGGGTACTCACATCCGCAGCGCCTGCTCGGCCGGCACGTAGGGAAGCTTCAGCGCATCGGCGACCGCCTTGTAGGTGATATGGCCCTCGCAGACGTTGAGGCCGGCGCGCAGATACGGGTCCTGGCCGAGCGCGACGCGGTAGCCCTTGTCGGCGAGGGCGAGGACGAACGGCAGCGTCATGTTGTTGAGTGCGAAGGTCGAGGTGCGGGCGACCGCGCCCGGCATGTTGGCGACGCAGTAGTGCACGACATCGTCGACGACATAGGTCGGGTGCGAATGTGTCGTGGGGCGTGACGTTTCCGAGCAGCCGCCCTGGTCGATCGAGACGTCGACGATCACCGAGCCCGGCTTCATCGCCTTCACCGTCGCCGCCGTGATGAGCTTCGGCGCCTTGGCGCCGGGAATGAGCACGGTGCCGATGACGAGATCGGCGCGGCGGCACAGGGTCTCGACCGCATCGCGGGTCGAGAACACGGTACGCACGGTGCCGTTGAAATTGGTATCGATGCGCCGCAGCGCCTCGGGGCTGCGGTCGACCACAGTCACATAGGCGCCCATGCCCGCGGCGATCCGCGCCGCATTGGCGCCGACAGTGCCGCCGCCGAGCACCAGCACGTCGGCGGCCGGCACGCCGGGAACCCCGCCGAGCAACACCCCGCGCCCGCCGTTCTCCTTCTCGAGGCAGTGGGCGCCGGCCTGCGGAGCCATGCGGCCCGCGACCTCCGACATCGGCACCAGCAGCGGCAGGCCGCCCTGCGGGCTCGTCACCGTTTCGTAGGCGATGGCGATGACCCCGGACTTGAGCAGGTCCTCGGCTTGCTCGCGGTCGGCGGCGAGGTGCAGGTATGTGAACAACACCTGGCCGGGGCGGAGCTTCTTTCGCTCGACGGCGAGCGGCTCCTTCACCTTCACGATCAGCTCAGCCTCGGCGAAGATGGGGTCGGGGCCGGGTGCGATCTCCGCCCCTGCCGCTACATAGGCGTCGTCAGGAATGCCGGCGCCGAGCCCGGCATCCTTCTGCACGAGGACGCGATGGTTGCGCGAGGTCAGCTCGCGCACTGTCGAGGGCACGAGGCCGACCCGGTATTCGCTGTCCTTGATCTCCTTCGGCACGCCGACAAGCATCAATCGTCTCCCGTTTCGACTCTCACTTCGATTTGCTGCGACCTTTGGGCGCCATAGGAAAAGACAATAGCGCGAAAAGGAAAAACCGCCGAAGCCAAGGCCGGACGAGCATGTATGCTGCGCCACTCCCGGCGACTTGGCAGCCTGCGCCTTACCACGCCGGGGTTAAGCGTGCGCGAACGGGATCGGGAGGACGGTGATGGTGCGGGGTGTGTGGCGCGCGTTGCGGGGCGCAGCGCCGGTGTTGATCGCGGGGCTCGCCTTCGCCTCCGCAGCCTCCGCGGCCGACCGCATCCGTATCGTCGCCCAGAGGACCGGCACGCTCTCCTGGGAGCTCGACGTCATCAAGACGCGCGGCCTCGACAAGGCGGCCGATCTCGACATCCAGGTGGTCGAGCTCGCTTCGACCGAAGCCGGCCGCATCGCGCTCGCCAGCGGCTCCGCCGACATGATCGTGTCGGACTGGCTGTGGGTGTCGCGTGAGCGCTCGCTCGGCTCGAACATGGTGTTCTATCCCTATTCCTCGACGCTCGGCTGCGTGATGGCGCCGGCCACCTCGGAGATCGCCGACACTGCCGATCTCAAGGGCAAGAAGCTCGCCATCGCCGGCGGTCCGCTCGACAAGAACTGGCTGATGCTCCAGGCGGTCGCTCGCCGCGCCAACCTCGACCTCAAGAAGCAGGCCACCGTGGTGTTCGGGGCGCCGCCGCTGTTGTCCGAGAAGGCGCTTCAGGGCGAGCATGAAGCGACGCTGACGTTCTGGAATTTCTGCGCCGATCTCGAAGGCAAGGGCATGAAGCGCGTGATCGACATGGAGTCGATCGAGAAGCAGCTCGGCGCCAGCGGGCCGGTCGCCATGCTCGGCTACGCATTCGACGGCGGCTGGGCGGCCAAGAACAGGTCCGCGGTCGCCCGCTTCCTCAAGACCGCCGCAGCGGCCAAGGAGATCCTCGCGAAGTCGGAATCCGAGTGGCAGCGGCTCGCCCCGCGCATCGGCGTCTCCGACAAGGCCGGGCTCGAAATCTACCGCAAGCGCTACAGCGAGGGCATTCCCCGCCGACCCGTCGCCGACGAGGAAAGCGATTCCCGCGCCCTTTATGGCGTGCTCGCCGAGCTCGGCGGGCAGAACCTCGTCGGCACGGCCAAGGAGCTCGACAAGGGCACCTTCTACGATCCGGGGAAGGCCGATTGAACGTTCGCTGCGCGACTGGCCTCGCTCGGCCTCCTGGTCCTCGCATGGTACGTCGGCGCGGAGCTCGCCGGTCCGCGCATGCTGCCGGGTCCGATCGCCGTCGGCTCGGCGATCTGGATGAGGCGACAGTCGGGTGAGCTCGCCTTTCAGCTCGGGGTGACGTTGGCGCGGGTTGCCGTCTCGTTTGCGATCGCCATGCTGCTCGGCTCTGTGCTCGGCCTCGTCATGGGCCGCTCGCGCCTTGCCGATCGACTTGCCGACCCCTGGCTCGTGGTGCTGCTCAACCTGCCGGCGCTCGTGATCATCGTGCTCGCCTATGTGTGGGCGGGCCTCACCGAGGCGGCGGGGATCGGGGCCGTCGTGCTCAACAAGCTTCCCAACGCCACGGTGACCGTGCGCGAGGGCGCCCGCTCGTTCGACCGGCAGCTCGACGAGATGGCGGAGGTCTTTCGCATGAGCCCGTGGATGCGGCTGCGCCACGTGCTCCTTCCCCAGCTCGCGCCCTACCTCGCGGCGGCGGCGCGGTCGGGGCTTTCGCTGGTGTGGAAGATTGTGCTCATCGTCGAGCTTCTAGGGCGCCCGAACGGGGTCGGCTTCGAGATCGGCACGGCGTTTCAGCTGTTCGACGTTCGGCGCATCCTCGCCTATGCTATCGTCTTCGTCCTCGTAATGCTGGCGATCGAAACCTTCCTGGTGCAGCCGATTGAACGACATGTCTCGCGCTGGCGGCCCCGCCCAGCTTGATGTTCGGATCGAAAACAAATCCTACCGGTCGGCGTCGGGCGGTCGGCTCGACGTTCTCC
Source organism: uncultured Alphaproteobacteria bacterium (assembly GCA_963824905.1). Lineage (GTDB taxonomy): Bacteria > Pseudomonadota > Alphaproteobacteria > Rhizobiales > Xanthobacteraceae > JAJPKK01. The sequence continues at coordinate 107,204 of CAWGRH010000016.1, read as the reverse complement.
GCGACCTGAAGTTCGAGCTTCCGTTAGGTGCGGTCGCGGCGCTGGTCGGCCCGTCCGGCTGCGGCAAGACGACGCTTCTGCGCATCATCACCGGGATCGACCGCGATTTCGCCGGCACCGTCAGCCTTCCGGAGCACGGCCGGCTCGGCATGGTGTTCCAGGAGCCCCGCCTGTTGCCCTGGCGCACGGTGGAACAGAACGTACGGCTCGGCGCGCCGGAGGCGGTTGATGTCGATCTCGACACGCTGTTCGCGGCGCTGGGCTTGTCCGCGCACCGGAACCACTATCCCGGCGAGCTGTCGCTCGGCCAGGCCCGCCGCGTCGCGCTCGCCCGCGCCTTCGCGGTCAAGCCCGACCTTCTGGTGCTCGACGAGCCCTTCGTGTCGCTCGACGACGCGCTCGCCGAACGCCTGCGCGACGAGCTCGCCGCACTGGTGACGAGCCGGCGCGTCACCACGCTTTTGGTGACCCACAATCTCGACGAGGCGATCGGCCTTGCCGACCGGGTGTTCCTGCTCTCCTCAAGTCCCACCCACGTGATCGCCGAGCTGCCGATCGCCCGCCCGCGCGGCCATTCGCTCACCGAGCGCGCCGCGATCCGCGCGGAGATCTCCCGCCGGTTGGGAAGGGCGGCGGAGTAGGGCGACTTGCTTTTCCGGTGCCGCTTTCCCTCGCGCGTCATCGCCCGGCTTGACCGGGCGATCCGGCAACCACCGCACTTCGGGTGGGGCGAAGTCTCTGCAGCATCGAGAGCGCGGGGGTTACTGGATTGCCCGGTTGAGCCCTGCGAGATTCACTCTTTGCGGAGTGGCCGGGATTACCTCTCCCCGCGTGCGGGGAGAGGTCGACCGAGCGAAGCGAGGGAGGGTGAGGGGGCCGCGTCGCGAGTTTGAGCGTAAGAGCAGACCCTCGGAGGCTCAGACTCGCGAAGCCGCCCCCTCTCCCCGACCCTCTCCCCGCACGCGGGGAGAGGGAGCAGAAGGGCTACCGCCCCAAGATCGATCCCGCCATGGCGCGTGGGTCGCGGGTCGGCCATTTGCCGACCTCGACCGCGTGGAGGAATGCGTCGAGGTGCGCGTTGAACGCATCGGTCTCCTCGAGATTGATGGCGTGGCCGGCGTTGGGAAGCACCACCAGGGCGGCGGTCGCGATGTTCCGCTTCATCAGGATGCCCGGCTCGAGGCAGGCCCAGTCCTCATCGCCGGTCATGACCAGGGTCGGCGCCGTGATCTTCTTCATCTCCTCGGTGAGGTCGTAGAGCGAGGGGCGCTTACTCTGCACGCCGCGCAGCGTCATGGTCGCGCCGAGCGTCGAATGCTCGGCGAGCTGGTCGGCCATCTCGCGCCAGCCGCGCGGGTCCTTGTTCTGGTGCTGCACCCGGGTCGGCCCCAGCGCATAGGCTTCCGCGGCCTTCGCCATGCCGAGCTCCTGGAAGCGCGCCGCGCTCGCCTCGGCTTCCGTGGTGAACTGCGCACGCGACGAGGGATGGGCCCCGTAGCCGCATCCGGCGATGACCAGCGAGCGAGCGCGCTCGGGATAGGTGAAGCCGAAATGGACGGTGGCGAAGCCGCCCATCGACAGGCCGACGATGTGGGCCTTGTCGATCTTGAGGGCGTCGAGCACGGCGCGGATGTCGTCGCGGGCGCGCGCCTGCGAGTACTTCGCGACGTCGTCCGGCACGTCGGAGGGCGGATAGCCGCGGGCGTTATAGGTGATGCAGCGGTAGCGCCGGCCGAGATGGCGAAGCTGTGGCTCCCAGGAGCGCACATCGCCTGCAAATTCGTGCACGAACAGGACCGGCGAGCCGGTTCCGACCTCGTGGTAATAAAGCTTCACGCCGTCGTCGGTGGTGAGATGGGGCATGGGCAGAGTCCCGTTGGAGGATCGAGGTCGGTGCATGCGGGCCGCCGAGCCCGACTGACGCAGATAGCCGATCCGGCCGGAAAATTCACGCCCGGGCGCATTCCGAAACCGGGCAGGAGCGTTGCGCGGCCGGCTCAACGTTGCGCGTCGCCCCCGGCCGCGGGCGGTCGATTGGAGCGCAGCGGCTTCTCCTCCATCAGCACAAGCGCGATCAGCGAAACGACCAGGCTCGCCGCGGCGACATAGAACACGTGCGTGAACCGCTCGGCGGGAAGGGCGAGGCCGTCGACGCCGCGCGGCAGCACCCGTGCCGATCCCACCAGCACCATCGCGCCGAAGATCGCGACGATGATGGTCGCGAAGAGATTGCGCAGAAAGCTCAGCGTGCCGACCGCGGTGCCGAGGTGATGGGCCTCGACGGTATTCTGCAGCGACACCATGGCAACCGGCGGCACCGGGCCGAACCCGGCGCCGAGCACCGCGAGCAGCCCGGCGACCGACCACGGCGTCAAGCTTTGCGCGTTCCATCCCATGACGAGGAGCGTCGCGATGGCGATCACGAGGCCGAGCATGGGCAGGCGCTTGTAGTGGACGACGCGGCCGATCAACTGGCCGGTGACACCGGCGCTGGTGTTGAGCGTCACCATGATCACCATCAAGGTGAGGCCGGCGGAGGTCGCGGACATGCCGAGCACGCTCTGCAGGTAGGTCGGCATGAACACGTTCATCCCGACGATCGGGGCCCATCCGAAGGTGTTGGCGGCGAGCGCACAGCGCGCTACGCGATCCGACAGGATCGAGACCGGGATCAGCGGCTCCGGCGCGGTGAGGAGCCGGAGGACGAACAGTGTGCCGAGCGCCAGCGCCGAGCCGGCAAGGCCGAGGACCTGCGGCGACAGCCACGGATAGCGCGACCCACCAAGCGTGAGGCCGAGCATGAAGGCGACGCTCGCCGCGACGATGAGCACGGCCCCGATGACGTCGAGGCGGTGCGGCCGCTCGTGCCGTGGCAGTTTACGCAGCCGCTTCGAGGTGAGCCACAGCGCGAGAATCCCGAGCGGGATGTTGAGCCAGAAGATCGCCGACCAGTGCACATAGTCGGAGATGAAGCCGCCGAGTGCCGGGCCGCAGGCGCCGGCGGTGGTGTAGGTCGCGGAAAAATACGAGTAGTAGCGGCCGCGGTCCTTCGGCGCGGCAAGATCGCCGAGCACCGCCATGCCCATCGAGGTCAGCCCGCCGCCGCCGAGGCCGTGCACGACGCGGCCGAAGATCAGCACGAGGAGATTGGGCGCGAGCGCGCAGATCAACGAGCCCGCCATGTGGATCGTGAGCGCGGCGATGACGGTGCGGCGGCGGCCGTGGATGTCGCTGATCTTGCCGTAGAGCGGCGTCACCGCGGTCGACGCGATCAGGTAGGCGGTGATGAGCCACGGCAGGAGATGCACGTCGCCGAGGTCGCGGCCGATGGTCGGCAGCGCGCTCGCGAGGATGGTCGAATCCAGCGAGCCCATGAACACCGGCAGCAGGATCCCCCATACGATCTGCTGCGCTTCCCGGTGGGTCAGCGGGGAGGGGGCGGCGGCAACGGGCGCATCCATTGATTCTTCACTGCATTTCGATGGCCGGCGGGCCACCCTGGAAAAACGCGGGGGCTGTGCTTATCTGCCGGACGCGTTGGGGCGCGCAAGCGATTCTAGTCCTTCGGACGACGCGGCGGGGGTGACTTTGGCTTAACCCCGCAAGCCGACCGATTCGGCCGCGTCCCGTGACGCAATCCAATGGTTTTCTTGCGGATTTTTGTTTCCCTCCGGTGCCGAGGGGAGTGCGGGCGTCAGGGGCGAGTGAACCGATGGATCGAGCGCAAGTGAGCCCGGCGATGTCGTTTGCGTCCCGGGAAGGGAACCGCGACCGTTTTTGCGCGTTTGGAGCCAAATCGGGGTGCGCGTGCAGCACGGCCCGGGCGCAAGTCATCCAATGACCCTTTTGGCACCGACACCCGCGGACGACACGCTTCGTCCTACCCCCACCGGCTTGTGGCCTGACCGCCGCGACCACGCCGGCGCCTGGTCGCGCGCCTATCGCACCGTGCGCGATGAAACCGAGCGCCGCGCCGCGGCCCTGTCGGCCGAGGACCAATGCGTCCAATCGATGCCCGACGCGAGCCCGACCAAGTGGCATCGTGCCCACACGACCTGGTTCTTCGAGCAGTTCGTGCTCACCCCGCATGCGCGGGAATATCGTCCGTTCGATGAGCGCTTCGCGTATCTGTTCAACTCTTATTACGAGACGGTCGGCGCGCGCCATGCGCGGCCCAAGCGCGGTGTGATCACGCGACCGGATTGCAGTGAGGTGGGCGCCTATCGCGCCCATGTCGACCGAGGGATGGAGAACCTGATCGCGGAAAGTTCCGGGGATGCTCTCACCCAGCTCGTCGATCTCATCGAGATCGGGCTTCATCACGAGCAGCAGCACCAGGAGCTGATCCTGACCGACATTCTCCATGCATTTTCCGAAAATCCAACGGCGCCGGTCTACGATCCGGGGTTTCGGTGGCCGCGCGCCGCCGGGGCTGGCTTCTGCGAGCTCGGCGAAGGCATCCACACCGTCGGGCACCAGGGGGGCGGGTTCTGCTTCGACAACGAGGCGCCGGCCCATCGTGCGCTGGTCGGGCCGGTGCACATCGCCCGTTCCCTCGTGACCAACGGCGAGTGGCTCGACTTCATGCGCGACGGTGGCTATACGCGGCCCGACCTCTGGCTCTCCGACGGCTGGGCCACCGTATGTGCCGAGGGCTGGCGAGCGCCGGGGCACTGGCGCGAGATCGACGGCACCTGGCAATCCTTCACCCTTGGCGGGTTGGCGCGCATCGACGAAGAAGTGCCGGTCTGCCACGTGAGCTACTACGAGGCCGACGCCTTCGCGCGATGGTCCGGCAAGCATCTGCCGAGCGAGCAGGAATGGGAGGTTGCGGCGCGTGCCGGCGAGCTTTCCGACGCCTTCGGCATCGTCTGGCAGTGGACGCGCAGCGCCTATTCCCCATACCCCGCCTACCGGCCGGTCGAAGGCGCGCTCGGCGAGTACAACGGCAAGTTCATGGTGAACCAGATGGTGCTGCGCGGCTCTTCGCTCGCGACCCCCACCGGACATGCCCGGATGAGCTACCGCAACTTCTTCCCGCCCGCCGCCCGCTGGCAGTTCAGCGGCCTGCGCCTCGCCGACTTCGCCTGACCGCCGGTCTTTTTGGAGAGAGCGTCATGAACGTCGCCGTCAACCTGCTTCTGCGTCCGTCTGGTGATACGGCCAAGACCTTTGCCGATGACGTGATCGCCGGGCTCCTCGACGAGCCGAAGCACCTGTCGCCGAAGTATTTCTACGACGAGCGCGGCTCGCAATTGTTCGAGGAGATCACGCGGCTCCCCGAATATTATCCGACCCGCACCGAGACCTCGATCCTGGAGGCGAATGCGCCGGCGATCGCCAAGCTCATCCCCGCGGATGCGGCCATTGTCGATTTCGGCGCCGGCTCCTCTGCCAAGGCCCGCATTCTTCTGCGCGAGGCGCGGCGGGTGGCGGCCTATGTCCCGGTCGACATCTCCGCCGAGTTTCTCTCGACCGAGACGATGAAGCTGCACGAGGACCTGCCGGACCTCGTGCTACATCCGATCGCGGCGGACTTCACCAAGCCGTTCGCACTGCCCGCGAGCATCAGCACGAAGCCGCGGGTCGGCTTCTTCCCGGGCTCGACCATCGGCAATTTCGAGCCGGTCGAGGCCCATGCGTTCCTGCGGCATGCCGCAACGCTGCTCGGCCGCGGCGCGGTGCTCCTCATCGGGGTCGATCTCGTCAAGGCGCCCGCGATCCTCAACGCGGCCTACAACGATGCCGCCGGCGTCACCGCCGCGTTCAACTTGAACCTGCTGGAGCGGATGAACCGCGAGCTCGACGGCGATTTCGACCTCGCGAAATTCCGTCACCGCGCCTTCTATAATCGCGAGAAGCAGCGGGTCGAGATGCATCTCGTCAGCCTGGCGCGCCACAAGGTGCGGGTCGCCGGCAAGTGCATCGATTTCCGTCGCGGCGAGTTCGATCCACACCGAGAACAGCTACAAATACTCGGTCGAGCTGTTCCGCAGCCACGCCCGGAGTGCCGGCTGGACCCCGGTCGCGTTTTGGCTCGACGAGAAAAAGTACTTCTCGGTCCACGCCTTGGTGGCCGGCGCGCCGGTCGCGGCGGTGCGGGCGGAATAAGCCGGGCGGGACGGGGTTGGGTCATGCGTGGTTGGTGATGGCGTGGTCGGGCGAGCATCGCCGGCCTCGCCATCGTCCGTGAAGGCCGCGCCATGGCGGCCGTCGTGACGTATCGCCGCTCGTCTCTCGCTTTGGTGGCATGCTTCTTGCGACCCGCCGGGGCACCCGATACGCTCCGGGAACGGAGGCGCCCATGCCCTCGCCGGCCAAGCTCGAGATCGATGACCTCAGCATGCGCTTCGACACGCCGGCCGGCGGGTTCCTGGCGCTCGACCATGTGAGCCTCGCGGTCCGTCAGGGCGCCTTCATCAGCCTCGTCGGACCCTCGGGCTGCGGCAAGAGCACCATCTTCAACATCGTCGCCGGACTGCAGGAACCGACGTCGGGGCGCGTCCTGATCGACGGCGTCGACTCGACCGGCACCATCGGGCGCGTCGGCTACATGCTGCAGAAGGACCTGCTGCTGCCGTGGCGGACGCTCACCGACAACATCATTCTCGGCATGGAGATCCAGGGCGTGCCGCTGCGCGAGGCACGTGCCCGCGCACTGCCGCTGCTGCGCCGCTATGGGCTTTCCGGATTCGAGAATGCCTACCCCAGGGCACTATCCGGCGGCATGCGCCAGCGCGCGGCGCTGTTGCGCACGCTGCTGTTCGACGCCGACGTCATTTTGCTCGACGAGCCCTTCGGCGCGCTCGACGCCCAGACCAAGCTGCGCATGCAGGAGTGGCTGCTCGCGCTGTGGAGCGACTTCGGCAAGACCGTCGTCTTCGTCACCCATGACGTCGAGGAAGCGATCTTCCTCTCCGACGAGGTCCATGTGATGGGCACGCGGCCGGGACGGCTGATCGAGACGATCGCCGTCCCGCTGCCGCGGCCGCGGCTGCGCTCCTGCACCACCGGTGCGGAATTCACCGCGATGAAGGAACGTTGTCTCGACCTGCTGCACAGCCAGCCGGCCGCCTTCGACGACGCGGCCTGAGACGGACCGGGCGCCATGGCGATGGAACATACCCCCGTCAAGGAGCTGCCCTGGAGCGTCGCGGCCGACCTGCCGGCCACAGCCGCTGCCGCTCCGCCGCCACCTGCGAAAGCTTTGCGAAAACTGCCGGTGCAGCGCGACTGGCCGGCCTGGATCATCCTTGCGGTGCAGATCGGCATTCTGGTCGGGGTGGTCACGCTGTGGGAGGTCGGCGCCGACGCCGGATGGATCGACGCGTTCTTCTGGTCGCAGCCGAGCGCGATCTTCCGCACCATGACGATCTTCTTCACCACCGGCGACGCCTTCACCGACATCGCCTTCACCTTCCGCTCGACTCTGCTCGGCTTCCTGATCGGCACGGTCGCGGGTTCGGCGCTCGGCCTGTCGTTCTGGTGGTCGCGCAATTATGCGGCGATCGTGCAGCCCTACGTCATCTGCTTCGAGTCGTTGCCCAAGCTCGCGCTCGCTCCGCTGATCGTGCTGGTGTTCGGGATCGGCCTGGCCTCGAAGGTCGCGATCGCGACCGCGCTCACCCTCGTGGTGTCGACGCTCACCACCTATGCCGGCGTCAAAGCGGTCGATCCCGACAACGAGAAGCTGTTCTATTCGCTCGGCGCGTCGCGCCTGCAGGTTTTTCGCAAGCTCGTTGTGCCGTCCTGCCTGCCGTGGATCATCTCGGTGCTGCGGGTGAACATCGGGCTCGCGCTCACCGGCGCAGTGGTCGGTGAATTCATCGCGTCCCAGCACGGCCTGGGCCGCGCCATCCTGTATGCCGGCCAGACCTATGACATCGCGCTGGTGTGGGTCGCCGTCGGCGTGCTCTCGATGCTTGCCGTCTTCATGTATGTCACCGTGTCCTGGATCGAGCGCGTCCTGCGCAAGGGCGTCAAGAGCTGAGGAGACTTTCATGGACCGTCGCAGATTTTTGAAGACTACGGCGGCCGCCGGTGCGGCGCTCGCCGGTCGTGCGACCCGGGCCCGGGCCGCGCGCGAGCTCCTGGTCGCGGAGCCGGTGCACAGCACCGGCTATCTGCCGCTCTACATCGGGATGGCGAAGGGCTTTTTCGACGACGTGACGGTGAAAATCGTCACCATCGAAAACGGCAGCGGCCATACCAACGCGGTGCTCTCCGGCCAGGCCTTCGCCTTCATCGGCGGCCCTGAGCACAACGCTTACGCCAAGGCCAAGGGCGCGGAGCTGCGTGCCGTGGTCAACTGCGTCGACCGCGGCAATATCTATTTCTGCGCAGCCAAGGGGCAGGAGCCGACCGGCACCGACTGGCCGGCCTACTTCAAGGGCAAGACCATCGCCGTCGGGCCGTTCGGCGGTACACCGAACTCGATCACCCGGTATCTGCTGGGCAAATGGAAGCTCGATCCCAAGAAGGACGTGACGCTGATCGAGACCGGGAATTCCGCCACCATCGCCGTGGTGCGCAGCAAGCAGGCCCAGATCGGCGAGGCGACCGAGCCGTTCGTCACTCAGGGCGTACGCAACAACATATGGGCCGAGCCGTTCTTCAACGTGCCGAAGGAGCTCGGGCCTTACGCCTATTCCACCCTCAATGTGCGGCTCGACACCATTCAGAAGGACCCCGAGCTCGTGCGCACCTTCGTGCGCGGCATGGTCAAGGCCTCGAAGCTCCTGTATGCGAACCCGAAGGAGGCGAGCGAGATCGCCAAGGCGCAGTTCCCGACCATGCCGCTGGAAGACCTGCGCTCGACACTCGACCGTTCCTTCGCCGACGAGATGTGGAGCAAAGACGGCATGATCAGCCGGCAGGCGTGGGCAACCGCGAGCGCCGTGGTCCGCGAGGCCGGCCTCCTCAAGAGCGACGTCAAGTACGAGGAGATCATCGACATGAGCTTCGTCGAGTTGGTGCGGGCGACGCTGTAGGGTGAGGCAGACCCAGGCGATAATGTCGATGCGGGTAACTTCGTCATTCGGGGGCGGTGCGCAGCATCGAACCCGGAATCCAGCCCTCTTCGCAAGAATTTGGATTCCGGGTTCCGGCCTGCGGCCGGCCCCGGAATGACGAACAATTCGATTTTGGGAGGACACACATGAGCGAGCCGATCTGGAACAAGTTTCTCACCGAGCGCGACAAGGCGGTGTTCGGGACCTCGGGCTATGGCGCGCGGCAAGGCTTCGGCAAACGGCCGGCGCTGGTCATCATCGACGTCAACTACGCGTTCTGCGGCGACAAGCCGGAGCCGATCCTCGAGTCCATCAAGAAGTGGCGCAATTCGTGCGGCGAGGACGCCTGGACCGCGCTGCCCTATATCCGCGCCCTGATCGACAAAGCGCGCGCCAAGGGTTTGCCGGTGATCTACACCACCGGCGTGCGGCGCGGCGACCTCTGGGACTCCGGGAGCTGGGCTTGGAAGAACAACCGCTCGGCCGAGGACGTCGGCAACAAGACCGTGGTCTCCAACTTCGACGGCAACGAGATCATGTCCGACATCGCGCCGGGACCGCGCGACATCGTGATCTATAAGCAGAAGCCGTCCGGCTTCTTCGGCACCAACATGGCGAGCTATCTCACGCTGCTCGGCGCCGACAGCGTCATCGTCACCGGCACGACCACGTCAGGCTGCGTGCGCGCCACCGTGCTCGACGCCTTCAGCCTCAACTATCGCATCACGCTCGCCGAGGAAGGCTGCTTCGACCGTTCGCAGGCGAGCCATGCGATCAATCTCTGCGACATGAACGCGAAGTACGCCGACGTGATCAAGACCGACGAGGTGCTCGCCTTCTTCGACACCCTGCCGAGCGGGCTCTTCGAATTGCCCAAGGGCGTTGCCGGTCCGCAGGCGCACCCGATGCGCAAGGCGGCGAATTTCTAGCGGACAATTTCACCACGAGTCCTCACCGACCTCATCCTGAGGAGCCCGCCTAACCGGGCGTCTCGAAGGATGGCCCCATGCGCTTGCGCCTGTGGCCGTCCTTCGAGACGCCTCGCTGCGCGAGGCTCCTCAGGACGAGGTTTCATTGATTGTCACGCGGCCTCACGTGAACAGCGACAGCACCACCTGGATCTGGTCGGAGGCCGCCGCGATCAGCTCGTTGTAGCTCGTGTGGCCCTGGGCCGCGGCCTTGAGGATGCACTCGGCGAGATACGCTTTGGCCGCCGGTGTCGCACATTCCACAGGTACTTTGGACATGACGTCCTCGAGCGCGCTTCTCATCAGATCGATAAGTCGTGGGTCGAATTGCGGCATGACAGAACTCCGACGGCCTGCTTCTCCTTGCATCGCCCACCTCGGCCCCGCGGCCGAACCTTCGGCGAATCATGGACGGCGTTCGGTCGGCGCGGAATGTGGTTTGGTGTCCCGCGGCGTGAGGGGATGCCGTCGGCGCTGTTCGATCGGGCGCGCGAGGACTGTTTGTGCGCGGTTTTTCTCTCCAACATGCGGAAAGCTTGGCGCGATCACGCCTTTGTGATGCGAGGTGACGCGAGCCGATGACCATGCCCGGTCGGGCATCGCGCCGTGGTCACGCCCGGATTGTGCGTTCCCAAACCGCCATTTCCTGTATCGACGCGTAGACGCGTCGCTTTGGTTAGCGTCCCCTTAACAAAAGCGTCGCGAAACGTGGCGCGATCACACCGCCGGGTAATTTTTTTCTTCGATGTTTGCGCAAATTGTTCGGCGCAGCGGATCACCCGTCATGAACGTCAAAACTTCGCAGCTCGTTCGCCTGTTGCGGGACGAGCGCGGCAGCCTCGTCCCGGTGTTCGCGATCATTCTGCTGGTGCTGATCGGAATGATCGGGATGGGTATCGACTACACCCGCGGGAGCTTCGCCAATGCGAAGATGCAGGCTGCGCTCGACGCCACCGCGCTCGCACTTTCGTCGAACGCGGCAACAATCAGCCAGAGCGCGCTGACTTCGGAAGCGAACACGCTGTTCTCGTCGATCTACACCGGGAGCAGGCTCATGACGCCGGCGGTCACCGCAACCTATTCGAACACCGGCGGTCCTCAAATCGTGCTCACGGGGACAGCGACGTTGCCGACGACGTTTCTCAATTTGCCGCCGTTCAAGCTGTCGTCGATCAACCTGAGCGCCTCCTCGACCATCGCCTGGGGCCAGTCGCGGCTGCGCGTTGCCCTGGTGCTCGACAACACCGGCTCGATGGCGGACTCCGGCAAGATCGGCGCGTTGCAGACGGCAACCAAGAACCTGCTCAATCAGCTGCAATCCGTCGTCGTCAACACCGGTGACGTCTATGTCTCGATCATTCCCTTCGTGAAGGACGTCAACGTCGGATCAACCTACTCGGGTGCGAGTTGGATCGACTGGACGGACTGGGAAGCCAACAACGGAACCTGCAGCCGGGGCTCGGCCACGACCCAGAGCAGCTGCAACTACACTTGGACGCCTGCATCGCACAGCACCTGGAACGGCTGCATCACCGATCGCGGAAATTCGAACGGCCCGAGCTCGGCGAATTACGACGAGAACGTCAATCCGCCAGCCGCTGGAAACACCGCCAGCATGTTCCCGGCCGAGCAATACAGCAGCTGCCCGCTGCAGCTGATGGGGCTGAGCAACAACTGGACGGCCATGAACACTTTGGTCAACCAGATGACGCCCAACGGCAATACCAACCAGGCGATCGGCCTCGTGTGGGGCTGGATGTCGCTCGTCGGCGGCGGCCCGCTCACCGCGCCGGCAATGGACTCGAACTACCAGTACCAGCAGGTCATCATCATCTTGAGCGACGGTCTCAATACACAGGACCGCTGGTACTCCAACGCGTCCCAGATCGACGCGCGCCAGCGGACCACCTGCACCAACGTCAAGGCCGCCGGCATCACGATCTACGCCGTCCAGGTCGACACCGGCGGCGACCCCACCTCGACCTTGCTGCAGAATTGCGCGAGCGACTCGGGCAAGTTCTTCCTGCTGACGTCGGCGAGCCAGATCATCACCACGTTCCAGACGATCGGCAACGCGATCTCGAAGCTGCACATCGCGAAGTAGTCGGCGCCGTCGCGGCGCCACGGGGTGCTTGCCGCGTCACCGCACCGCGAACGGCAGCTGGTACGGCCTGCCGAATGGAACGCCACCAAGCACGACGCCGGCGGGCTTGAGCTGGACCTTGCCTTGGCGCTTGTTGTCGCGGGTGTCGACGAACTCCACGGGCCCTTCGACCAGCTCCAGCACCGATACGTCTCCCGGCGCGCCGACCTGCAGCGTGCCGAGCTTCGGCATCCGGTTGATGATCTTTGCAGGATTGATGGTCGCCATCGCGACCACCTGCTCGAGTGGAAATCCCATGTTGAGGAACTTGCTCATCACCCAGGTGAGATACGGCATGCCCGGAGTGTTGCCGGACACCACGTGGATGTCGGAGGAGATCGTGTCCGGGGTTGCGCCCGCCGCGATCGCGATCTCCGCCACCGTGTAGTCGAAGCTGCCGCCGCCGTGACCGACGTCGAAGATGACGCCGCGCTGCTTGGCCGCGGTCGCCGCCGGCAGCAGCCGGCCGTTCTGCACGATGTTGGTGAAGACGCCGGCGTTGTTCGGCAGGCCGGAATAGGCGTGGGTGAGGATGTCGCCGGGCCGCAGCAGGTCGAGGATTTCCGACATCAGCGCGACGTTTGCGACGCCGCCGATGTGGCACATCACGCGCGCGCCACCGCCCGCCTGAGCCGCCGCCTGGATCGACCGCTTGAGCGGCTCGGAGCCGTTGGCGGCAATGATGTTCTCCGACATCCGCACCTTGACGCCGATTGCGATGTCGGCGTTCTCGGCGACCGTCTTGGCGCAGGCGTCGACCACCGCGAAATCGATGTTGTAGAGCTCCGGCACCGGGAACGGCGTCAGCCCGAAATTGGCGATGTGCACGAAGGCATAGAGCCGGGTGCGCGTCTCGCCGACGATGAAGCGCCGGAACGCGGCAAAATTGTTGGCGCCGGCGTCGCCCGCCGACACCATCGTCGTGGTGCCCTGGAAGCTCAGGAGCTCGTCGGCCGGAATGCCGATCGCCGAGCCGTAGGGGTAGACATGGGCGTGGATGTCGACGAGCCCCGGCGTCACCAGCTTGCCGGCGACATTGAGCACGCGCAGCGCGCGTTCCGCCGGGATGTCGGGCTCCACCGCCTCGATCACGCCCCAGCGGATGCCGACGTCGCGCCGCCCGCGCAGGTTCTGGCTGGGATCGAGCACCTCGCCGCCTTTGACCACGAGATCGAACTTGTCGTTCGGGCCCATCGCGGCGAATGCGGGGCCGGTGCCGCCGAGCGCCAGCAGCGAGCCGGATTGGGCGAGGAACTTGCGGCGGGTCGGGGCGTTCATGGCGTTTCCTCCGCTGGGTGAACAGACTTTGGCGCGCGCTCATTCGAGCCGACAGATGGCGACATCATAGCAGGTCGCGCGTTCACCGCCTTGGCCTTGCCTTCTTCCCGACCTCGCCGTGCGCTATCGCAGGGCAGGGCGAAACGGGGAGTATCGAGCATGCAGCGATACGGATTGCGAATGGGCGCGGTCTGCGCCGTGGTCGTCTTTGGGGCATCTCTCGCAGAGGCGCAGGCGCCGCGACGCGCCGGCCCTTGCGGACAGATCATCACAGCCTGCCAGCAGGCGGGATTCGAGCGCGGCAGTGCGAAAGCGGGCAACGGCATCGCGGCCGACTGCATTCGGCCGATCATGCAGGGCAGGCCGCAGCCGCGTCGTGCGACGAAACCGCTGCCACAGGTCGCCCCGGAACTGGTCGCCGCGTGCAGTGCCGCCAATCCGAATTTCGGGCAGCCCCGGGCTGCTGCGCGGGCAGTGCCACCTGGGTCGCCTGGGTCGCCTGCACAGGCTCCCGACCCATCGGCACCTCCGGCGCAGCCGGTTGCACCTGGAGCTCCGCCCAGCCCGAACTGACGCGCTGCACTCCGCGCGTCGCTAAGTCCTGGCTCGAGGCGCTACGCCTCTGCGACGAAGTCGAACGCGGCGCCGGCCGGCGCGTAGATCTCGTAGATGACGAGATCACTGCCGGAGACGTTGCTCAGCGCGTGCCGCGTGCCGGCAGGGATGAACACGACGTCATCGGCGACAATGACGTGGTCCTCGTTCTCGATCGTGAGCAGGCCCTCGCCGGATTTCACGATGTAGACATTGTCGGAGCGGGTGTGCCGGTGCAGCCGGCCCCGCGGTCCGCCCGGCGCGAGCACGTTCAAATGCAGGTCGAGGGTTTCGACACCGATCCCGGTGTCGACGAGGCGGAGCGAGTATCCGCGCCCTGGTTCGAGCGCGCGGCGCGGCGCGGTTTCCGGCTTGATGATTTTGAACGGCACGAAGGGTCTCCATGGCGCTTTTTCCCTCCCCGACTTCGGGGAGGGCAGGGTGGGGTCTTTCTTTCGACGTCGCCACCCTGATGTCCTTGCAGCAAGAACCCCACCCCGCCCTCCCCGGACGGGGAGAAGGAAGACGGCGAGGGAGAAGTGGGTTACCCCAGCCGCCGCATGATGAGCGCCGCGAACACCAGCGCCGCGTCGCGAACGCGATCGACGGCGGCGAGGTCGAAGTCGGTGTGGGCGAATTTGTATTCGCCGGGGCCCCAGTTCACCGTCGGGATGCCGACGTGATTGAGATAGCCTTGGTCGAATGCGTTCGGCGCGTAGAAGGTGGCGGGCTCGGTGCCGAGCGCGAGCCGCGAGGCCGCGAATAGCTCCTGCACCACCTCGGCGTCGGTTGCGACCAGCGACGGATACATGAACGGCCCGAGCGTGACCTCGACGCGGAACGGTTTGCCGCTCACGGGGTCGGGCCACGCTTCAACGCTCTTCGCCACCGCTGTGATCTCGGCGAAGGCCGCATCGGGGTCCTCGCCGGGCAGCAGGCGGCGGTCGATCGTGAGCTCGCATGACGCCTGGATGGTGTGGGTGCTCTCGGGGTAGCTGCGGATGCGGTTCACCGTTAGGGTCTGGCGGCCGAGGGCGGGATGGACCTGGTCGAACTTGATTTCGGCGAGCCGGCGGATCACCTCCATCGCGCCGGTGATGGCATTGGCGCCGTCCTCCGGCCGGCTCGAATGGGTCGGGGCCCCGTGGACGGTGACGAAGACGTCGATGCGTCCGCGGTTGCCGAGCGTCATCATCAGGCTGGTGCCACCGAGATAGGCGAGGTCGGCGCGCACGCCTTCATCCTCGATGACGCTGCGGATCGCGGCATGGCTGCCGGTCTCGCCCGACACGCAGCAGACATGGACCAGCCGCCCGGCGAGTGGATATCCGCCGCGCAGCACCGCCTCCATGGCGACGAGCATCGCCGCCATGTTGGCCTTCTGCTCGCTCGCGCCCTTGCCGAGCACCACTTCGCCGGACAGGCCGAAACGCGCGCCGTCGGTGACGTCGCCGGTATACGCATTGGGCATTGTTGCTGCCGGCTGGTTCATCGCGTTGGTGATCAGCATCAGCGATTTGCCGGATGTCCCGGCGCCGACGGTCGAGATCAGGTTTCCCATCGCGTCGTGGCGGATGTCGGCGAAGCCCATGGCCCGCAACCGCGGCGCGACCGCGGTCTCGACGAAGGTGCGGAGCTGCGGCTCCGCCTCCATCAGCGCCGTCTGCGGGCTCGGCACGCGCACGAGATCGACGAGCAACGCCTTGCAGCGCTCCGCTGTGATGATCTGCCGGAGCTCGGCGAGTTTTGCTGCGATGTCGATCATGGCTCGCCATCCGGGGCACGCGCCGCCGGCAGCATGATGCCGAGCCCCTTCGCCTTCGCCTGCTCGAAGATGTAGTGGCAGATCGCGATGTCCTGGGACGCGAGCCCGGTGGTGTGCACGAGGATGCGCTCCGCGGGCTCCTCCCGGCCCGGCTTGGTGCCGGCGACCATCTCGTGGATCTCGGCGTGAAGCTGGTCGCGGCGGAAGGTGCCTGCGTCCACCATCTCGCGGAAGAACGGCATGAGATAGTTCATCTCCCAGCTGTCGATCACGACCTTGTCGACCTTCGCCCAGCCGGCCGGCTCGAACTCGCGCCGCGCCAGCGAGATGAACACGGCACCCGGCTTGAGCCAGGCCTCCTGCGTCATAATCTCCGACGACGTCGTGCCGCCGACCGCGATGTCGGCGCCGCGCACCACGTGCTCGATCGTGTCCATTGCGCGCACGGGAATACCGAGCGTCTTGCTCCACGCCGCGGCGAACGCCTCGCGGGTCTCGCGACGACGCGAGGTGACGCGGATTTCGGAAAAATCAAACATGGTCAGCAGGCAGCGCATGGTGTTCAGCCCCATCGTGCCGATGCCGACGAGCCCGAGCACCTTCGGCGCGACCGGCCCCACCCATTTGAGCGGGATCACCGCGGCGGCCGTGCTGCGCACCTGGTAGACGAGGTGCTCGTCGACGATCGCGAGCGCTTGGCCGGTGCGCGGGTCCGAGAGCACGATGAGGCGTGTGCAATCGAGGCCGCCGACGGTGTTGCGGTCGCCGTCGTTGAAATAGTTGTACATCCGCACGCCGGTGACGGGGATGTCCTTGAGCAGCACGCCCTTGACGTGCCAGTGGTTATGAAAGCCGTCGGCGACGTCGAGCTTGAAGCTTGCCGGCTTCGACCACACGACGCTGCCGCGCGCATGCATCCGGTAGACGTCCTCGCAGATGCGCATCGCATCCTCGAGGGTCAGAAGCTTCAGCGTGTCCCGGTAGGGCACGTAGAGAATGTCCGGATGCGTCACGCGTCCTCCCGCGGTGCAAATCTCTTGTGGCCCTCATCCTGAGGAGCCGTGCGTAGCACGGCGTCTCGAAGGATGGCCACAGGTCGGTGTGCATGGGGCCGTCCTTCGAGACGCCCGCTTCGCGAGCTCCTCAGGACGAGGTCACAGGCTACGGCCCGGCTTGACCGCTCCCGGATCGAGCGAATACGGGAGTGGCGATCTGCACGATACGCACGTGTCGGCACCGCGGAAGGGGAATGCCTCGATGAGCAGCGAGTACAAGTGGCCCGACGGCAAGCGGATCGCAGTCGCCGTCACCGCCATGCTGGAGACCTGGAGCGAGGGCAAGGCGCCGCCTTACTCGGTGCAGGCGAGCCCGGTGAAGGCAGGCGTGATTGATCACGCCGGCATTGCCTGGGGCAGTTACGGCGGCAAGGTCGGCGTCTACCGGCTCATCAACCTGTTCCGCGAGAACGGCATCCGCGGCACGTTCTGCGTCAACGGCCGCTGCGCCGAGCTCTATCCCGAGGCGGTCGGCCCAGATCGTCAAGTCCGGCCACGACGTCGCCGGCCACGGCTGGTACCAGGACCAGCTCATGTCCTACATGGCGCCGGACGAGGAGCGCAGCACCATCCGCCGCTCGCTCGATGCGCTCGAGAAGGCGACAGGGAGGCGGCCGGTCGGCTGGCTCGGTCCGTCGATGGCGTTTTCCGAGAACACCCGCCGCTTTCTCGTCGAGGAAGGGCTCAAGTGGCACGGCGATGCCCGCGACAGCGATCTGCCGCGCATCGTCGACACCGCGAGCGGCACCATCGTGCACATCCCCGGCAGCGACTTCACCGACAACCGTGTGCTGCGCTCGAGCTCGATGGATCTGTGGGACGTGCACAAGGAGACCTTCGACTACCTCTACCACCGCGAAGCGCCGGCCTTCATGGTGCTCTCGATGCACTGCCACTTCGGCGGCCGCCCGATGATTTCCGCAGTGATGGACAAGGTGTTCAAGCACGTGCTCGCGGCACTCTGAGGTCTGGGTCGCGACCTATGCCGAGATTGCGCAGTGGGTCGCCGCCAACAAGCTCGTCGCCGACCCGCGGCGACTATTGCGGGCGTAGCGGCTTCTGTATTCCGCGGTCCCATTCACTGTCATTGCCCGGCTTGACCGGGCAATCCAGTAGCCCCCGCGCGATCGATGTGACTCAGGCAATGCCCCAACGATACGCCGGTGGTTACTGGATCGCCCGGTCAAGCCGGGCGATGACAGTTTGTTTGTGAAAATGTTGCTTTTGCCCGTGCTCACCCCCGCGGCGATTACCCGCCCAACATCGGCGGCGGGCGCCGCGCCACCCAGCTCGTCGCCTGGTCGTAGGCATAAGCGAGCTGCAGGCACGCGACCTCGGCGTGGTTCGGCCCGACGATCTGGATGCCGATCGGCAAGCCCTGCGGCCCGAAGCCGGCGGGGACCGCGAGCGCCGGCGAGCCCGCCATGGTGACCGGGAGCACGCCCTTCATCCACTCGTGATAGGTCGTCATCCTGGTGCCGTCGATCTCGCGCGGCCAGGTGAGATCGATCGGAAACGGAAAGAGCTGCGCGGTCGGCACGACGAAATAGTCGTAGCGCTCGAAGAAGCGGCGCACGGCGTGATACCACTCCGAGCGCACCGCGGACGCCGCGGTGATGTCGTAGGCAGAGAGCTTCAGTCCGCTCTCGACCTCCCACACCGCTTCCGGCTTCATCAGCGCGCGCTTCGCCGGGTCGCGGTAGAACGGCAGCAGCGTGCCGCCGGTCTGCCACGCCCGCAGCTTGACGAAGGCCTGCCACACGGCGTCGACGGGATAATCGGGCTGCGCCTCCTCGACGATGCATCCGATCGCCTCGAAGGTCTTCAGCGCGGCCTTGCAGACGTCGAGCACGCCGGCCTCGTAGGGGAGGTAGCCGCCGAAGTCGCCGAGCCAGGCGATGCGCTTGCCCTTGAGGTCGGCGTCGAGAGAGGCGGCGTAGCGCGCGCCGTCGCCTTCGAGCGAGAGCGGGGCGCGCGGGTCATGCCCGGCCTGCACGGAGAGCAGCAGCGCGAGATCGGGCACATTGCGCGCCATCGGTCCGGTCACGCCCATCGACGGCAGCCAGGCGTCGCGTCCGTCGGCGGGCACGCGGCCGAAGCTCGTGCGGAAGCCGAACACGTTGTTCCAGCCGGCGGGATTGCGCAGGCTGCCGCCGTAATCGGTGCCGTCGGCGACGGGCAGCATGCGCAGGGCCAGCGCGACCGCGGCGCCGCCGCTGCTGCCGCCCGCGGAGCGCGTCAGGTCATAAGGGTTACGCGTGTTGCCGTAGACCGGATTGTAGGTATGCGAGCCCAGCCCGAATTCCGGCGTGTTGGTCTTGCCGATGATGATCGCCCCGGCCTTGCGCATGCGCTCGACCATGACGCTGTCGGCCGGCGGCATGAAGTCTTTGAGAATCGGCGAGCCCTGGGTCATCGGCATGCCCTTGACCGGGGCGAGGTCTTTCACCGCCTGGGGGAGGCCATGCAACGGGCCGATGTCTTCACCCCGGGCAATCTCGGCGTCGCGCCCACGCGCCTCGGTAAGCAGTGCTGAGCGATCGCGCAACGCGACGATGGCGTTGACCTCGGGGTTGAGCCTGTCGATCTGGTCGAGATAGGCCGTCATGACCTCGACGCAGGACACTTGCCGCGAGCGGATCGCGCCGGCCAGCGCGACGGCATCCATCATCACGATGTCGGATGCACGCGTCGCGGCGGCGGGTTCAGATTCGCGGGTGGATGTGCTCATGCGTTTGTCCTTTAGCGGTGCAGGGCAAATGGCGGTGATCCGTGAACTCCCTCCCCCTGAAAGGGGGAGGGTCGGGGAGGGGGTCGCGGGCGGCAACGAATGCGGCGAGTCAGTGGACCCCCACCCTAACCCTCCCCCTTTCAGGGGGAGGGAACCCGCCTTCCACGCGGAAGCGCCATGCTATCATCGCCCACCGGATTGAGGAGGCTGCCATGATCGTCACTATCGTCACCTTTCAACTCCCGAAGCCGACGACGCTCGACGAGATCACCAAGACGTTCCAATCGACCGCGCCCCACTATCAAGGCATGCCCGGTCTGCTGCGCAAGAATTACTTCATGAGCGAGGATGGCCGCCGTGCCGGCGGCATCTATGTCTGGGCGTCGCGCGCCGACGCCGAGCGCGTCTACACGGCGGAATGGGCAAAGCGCGTCGAGGGCCGCTACGGCACGCCGCCGCAGGTCGAGTATCTCCATTCCCCTGTCATGGTCGACAACCGCGACGGCAGCATCAGCGTCGCGGCGTAGCAACATCAGCACGGCAGCATGATTGTCATTCCAGGGCCGACCGCAGCACTACTGCGTCACGTGGGGTGTGCAAAATCGCGCTGTGAGGATCTGGCAGCGTGCGCAACCGCGCTGCGCGATTTTGCGCACGCGATCGGCCGAGGACCGCGCGGTTGCACACCCTACCTGCGCTTGTGATGCAGTAGTAGCAGGTCGGAACCCGGAATCCAGATTCTTACCAAGAAGACTGGATTCCGGGTTCGCGCAATGCGCGCCCCGGAATGACGCAAGTCTCTACTTCCCCACGTACGTCTTGATGACGAAGTCCGCCACCGCCTCGATCTCGCGCTTGGCGAGGGGCGTCGAATGCGGATCGTGCGGTGTGCTGTCGCCGAGGTCGGCGGCGGTGGCGCCGTAGCAGGTCTTGTCCTCGTAGGCGTATTTGTCGAAGTGCGGCATCTCGGTGCCGGGCCGGCCGCAGGCGATCACCTCGATCAACTGGTCGCGGTTGAGGATCGTCTTGCGCAAGTTTGCCGCCTGGCCGGGCGAGCGCGGATCGCCGCGCCCGTCGCCGTCGGGCCCGTGGCAGAATTGGCAGTCCGCCTTGTCGTGATAGAGCCGGTCGCCGAACGACACGTCCTGCGCGAAGCCGGGAAACGACAGTGCGGCGAATGAAAGAACTGCCGCGACGATTGTGAACATCGACGTCTTCACGCGGGAACCTCTCGGGTTTCGAAGCTTGCGATCCATTGCGCTCGCGCCGTCATGCGTCAAGGCGCATCGCGCGAGGTCTGCACGCGCTAATTCTTTTCGCCCGCCACCACATAGGACCACAGCGCCTCGATGTCGGCTTGAGCGAGGAGATCGCCCCAGGGCGGCATCATGTTCTTGCCGCGCGTCACCGAGCTTACGAAGCGCTCGTGCTGGTCGTGCGGGAACTTGCGCAGGTCGAAGGCGCTTTCCGGGTCCCGCATGCGGGTGCCGTGGCAGGGCGAGCAGTTGCGCGAGAAGATCGATGCGCCCTTGGCGATCTCTTCCGGCGGAAAGGTCGGTTCCTGGGCTGCGCCGGGCAACGGCAACAGGAACGGAAACAGGAAGAGCGCGCGGGCGAAGAGACCTGCGGCAGGTGACAGTCTCGATTTCATGGGAGGCATCTGCGAAGGGAACTCGACGAAGGTGTGGAACGGATCGGGCCGGCGTTGCGGCCGGCCCGATGACGCATCGATTGGATCGGCTCAGTTCGGCATCAGCGCGAAGGTCCACACCGAGCCGCCCGGCGGCACGTTCTTGAGCTTCTCGCGGGCGAGGTTCCAGTAGAGCCCGCCGATGCCGGAGAGCACCGTGACATACTGCTGGCCGTTGTGGGTGTAGGTGACCGGCATGCCGTTGATGCCGGACCCGGTCTGGAAGTGCCACAGCTCCTTGCCGTTGTCGGCATCGAGCGCGATGAACTCGCCGGTCTCCTTGCCGGTGAACAACAAGCCGCCGCCCGTCGCGAGCATTGCGGACCAGTACTGGTGGTCGGTCAGCGGCACCCGCCATTTCTGCTTGCCCGTGAGCGGATCGATGGCGTCGACATGGCCGATCGGCTCGCCGGTCGGGGGCATGTTGACGTTCTCGACGAACATGTAGCGCTGGCCCGCCTTGAACTCCTCGATGGTGAGGTGCTTGTAGAGCCGGCCCTCGTGGATGGTGTTGGCATAGAGGAGCCCGGTCTCCGGGTTGAAGGCGGCGTGCGGCCAGTTCTTGCCGCCGCGGGTCGACGGCCACATCTCGATCTGGCCACCCGAGCGCAGGGTCTTGGCGACCTCGGTCTCCACCGGCCGCCCGGTCTCCTTGTCGACGTGGCTCGCCCAGTTCACCTTCTCATAGGGGTTGGCGGCGATGATCGAGCCGTTGGCGCGATCGAGCACGTAGAGGAAGCCGTTGCGGTTGAGCTGCATCACCACCTTGCGCTTGACGCCGTCGACCGGCAGCTCGGCGAGGATCAGCTCCCACACCGCGTCGTAGTCGTAGGCGTCGTTCGGCGTGAACTGGTAGTGCCACACGATCTCGCCGGTCTTCGGCCGAATCGCGAGCACCGAGGCGGTGTAGAGATTGTCGCCCGGCCGCTGCTCCGAGGCCCACGGCGCGGCGTTGCCGGTCCCCCAGTAGGTGAGGTCGAGATCGGGATCGTAGGAGCCGGTGATCCAGGTCGAGCCGCCGCCATGGAGATAAGCGTCGGTGTTCGCCGGCCAGGTGTCGTGGCCCTTCTCGCCGGGCCCGGGGATGGTGTAGAGCCGCCACAGCTTCTTGCCGGTCTGCGGGTCCCAGCCGTCGATGAAGCCGCGGATGCCGAACTCGGCGCCGGAGATGCCGGTCATCAGCACGCCGTTGGCGATCTGCGGCGCGACCGTCATCGAGTAGCCGTCCTTCCACTCGGCGGCCTTCTGCTTCCAGATCTCCTTGCCGGTCTTGGCGTCGAGCGCCACCACATAGGCGTCGAGCGTGGTGCGGTAGACCTTGCCGTCATAGAGGGCGACGCCCTTGGTCGAAACGCCGCAGCACACGACGCGAGGCGTCTCGGGCAGCCACTCGACCGGGGTCTTCCAGATCTGGCGCCCGGTGGCGACGTCGATGGCGACCGTCGCCTTGGCGTCGGCGATATACATCACGCCGTTGTAGATGTAGGGCTGCGCCTGCTCGCCCCACTGGTTGTCGAGGCTCAGATTCCAGATCGGCACCAGCCGTTTGACGGTGGTTCTGTCGACCTGCTTGAGCGGGCTGTAGCGGTTCTGCCCGTAGCCCATGCCGTAGGTCAGAATATTGTCGGTGTTCTTGCCGTCGTTCTTGAGGTCGTCGAGCGTCTGTGCCGTGGCGGCAGCGCCGCCGGCGAGCAGCAGGCCGGCAACCAGGCTTGTCAGTTTGCTTGTGAGCTTCATCGGACGTGTCCCTGGAGCGTTTCCAAAGGGCGATCTTTGAACATCGGCATGCGCCGCACAAGGTCGGTGGGCGTCGCAGCCCCCATGCGCGATGGCTAGTGAGTTGGACGCTGCCCACCATGCGCCGCATCGCTGCAGCGCGCATAAGCGCGTTGAACCGGCAGGCAAATCGTGCTCTCTTTCGACCAATTACAATTCTAATCGGCGGGGGCCGCGTCGCCGGCGCCTGCAAGCTCAGGGAGGACGCTCATGACAGACGACGACTTACGTCCGTCTTGCGACCACGCAGCGCATGAGGATAGCTGCGGTGCGCATCCGGAACATCTGCGGGCATCGCGCCGCGAATTCATCAAGGGCGTGATCGCCTCGGGTGTCGCGGTATCGTCCACCGGCTACATCGTGCTCGGCCGCGGCACTGCCCACGCCCAGGCCGCCGGCTCGGTCGGACGCCTCATCACGCTCAACGTCAACGGCCGCGACCGTCCGGTCGACGTGCTGCCCAACGAGACGTTGATCCACACCGTCCGCTACAAGCTCGGCCTCACCGGCACCAAGCTCGGCTGCGATCACTCCGAGTGCGGCAACTGCACCGTGATGGTCGACGACGTCGCGACCTATTCCTGCTCGACGCTCACCCACAGCGTCCGCGGGCGCAAGATCACGACCATCGAAGGCATCGAAGGGCCGAACGGCGAGCTGCACCCGGTGCAGAAGGCGATGGTGGAGGAGCTCTCTCCACAATGCGGCTTCTGTACCTCCGGCCAGGTCGTGTCTGCGGTTGCGCTCCTGAAGCACAACCCCAAGCCCACCGTCGATGAAGCGCGCCTCGCAATGTCCGGCAATCTCTGTCGCTGCGGGGCGTACGACCACTACCTCAAAGCCGTCATGCGCGCATCACGGGAGGCTTGAGATGGCGTACAATCTCATTGGCAAGAACTTCACCCCGGTCGATGTGGTCGCCAAGGTCACCGGCCGCGCCAAGTACGCGGAAGACTTCCGTGCCGACGGCATGGCGTTCTGCAAGACGCTGACGAGCCCGATCCCGCACGCCCGCATCCGCCGCATCGACACCTCGGCCGCCCTCAAGATCAAGGGCGTGCTCGGCATCCTCACCGCCGACGACGTGCCGAGCTTCCCGCCGCCGCAGCCGCCGATCCTCGTCAAGGACGAGACCTTCTATGTCGGCGAGCCGATCCTCGCGGTGGCCGCCGAGACCGAGGAGATCGCCGCGGAAGCGATCGAGGCGATCAAGATCGACTTCGAGCAGCTGCCCCACGTCACCGATCCGCTCGAAAGCCTGTTCCCCGGCGGCCCCAATGCGCGCTCGAACGGCAATGTCGCGGCCGCGCAGATCAACCTGCAGACGGTGAAATGGGACGCCGGCGACTTCGCCGCCGCGGGCGACGACAAGATGCCGCTCGGCAAGCCGGCGGAGGAGTGGGCCTACGGTGACATCGACGCCGGCTTCAAGGCGGCGAAGCTCGTCATCGAGGAAAGCTTCGTCTCCGCGGGCTACTCGCACCACAGCATGGAGACGCGCTCCGCCTTCGCCCGTTGGGAGGGCGGCAAGTGCATCCTCCACGGCTCGAACCAGAGCCACACCGCGGCGGTGCCCAACATCGCCCGCCTGATCGGCATCAAGCCGGAAGACCTCGTCCTCGTCGCCGAGTTCTGCGGCGGCGGCTTCGGCAGCAAGATCCCCGGCTATCCCAACATGGCGATCGCCGCGCTGATGTCGAAGAAGATCAACCGGCCGGTGATGCACCGCATCTCCCGCATGGAGGAATACGGCATCGGCAGCGCGCGCCCGAGCTTCCAGGGCCACGTCAAGCTCGGCTTCCGCGAGGACGGCAAGCTGCTCGCCGCCGACCTCTACATCGTGCAGGAGAACGGCCCGCATATCGGCGGCGGCGACTTCCGCTCCGCCGGCAATGCGCTCTCGATCGTCTATCAGCCCGATGCGATGCGCTGGCGCGCGGTGCCCGTGCTCACCAACACGCCGCCCGTCGGTCCGCAGCGCGGCCCCGGCGAGAACCAGTTCGTGCCGATCTTCGAGCCGATCATGGACAAGGCGGCGAAACAGCTCGGCGTCGACCGGCTGGCGATCCGGCGCATGAACGCGCCCGACTCGTCCTCCAAGATCGGCTCCGATCGCGGTCCCCTCACCAGCGCCTTCCAGAAAGAGGCGCTCGACAAGGGTGCCGAGATGTTCAAGTGGGAGGAGAAGAAGAAAAAGTCCGGCCAGCGCAACGGCACCAAGGTGACCGGTGTCGGCATCGGCCAGGGCTATCACTCCGCCGGCTCGAACGGCTTCGACGGCATGGTGCGCATCACGCCGGACGGCAAGCTGCACGTCCACACCGGCGTCGGCAATCTCGGCACGTACTCCCACTCGGGGACCGCGCGGGTGGCGGCCGAAATGCTCAACTACGCCTGGGACAACGTGGTCATCGAGCGCGGCGACAGCCGCCGCGGCCTGCCCTGGAACTCCAACCAGGCCGGCAGCCTCACCGCATCGACCGAGTCGCGCACCATGTATGTCGCGGCGATGGACGCCAAGGAGAAGCTGCTCGACATCGCCGCCCAGGTGCTCGGCGGCGCTCCCGCCGACTACGACCTCGGACCTGAAAAGGTGGTGAGCAAGGCCGATCCGGCGAAGTCGATCAGCTACGCTCAAGCCGCGCAGAAGGCGATGGAGCTCGGCGGCAAGTTCTCCGGCAAGGAGGCGCCGAAGGACATCAACCCCGTCACCAAGCACGGCCTCGACATGATCGCGGGGTCCGGTCTTGATCGGCGTCGCCAAGGACAACCTGCCGCGCGTCGGCGTCACGCCGGGCCTGACCACGACGTTCGCCGAGGTCGAGCTCGACACCGAGACCGGCAAGGTCACGATCCTCGACATGCTGTGCGTCGCCGACTGCGGCACCGTGCTGCATCCGCAGGGTCTCGCCAACCAGATCCGCGGCGGCAACGTCATGGGCATCGGCTTGGCGATGCTCGAACGCCATGTCTACGACCACAAGCTCGGCCTGCCGACCAACGTTCTGCTCTACCAGTCGAAGCCTCCGACCTATCTCGACGTTCCCGCCGAGGTCGGATGGGGCGCAGTCGACAAGGCCGACCCGCAGAATCCCGTCGGCGCGAAGGGCGTCGGCGAGCCGGTGCAGGGCTCCGGCGCTGCCGCCATCACGTCGGCGATCTCGGATGCGCTCGGCGGCCACCTGTTCAACCGCACCCCGGTGTCGGTCGATATGATTCTCAACCACCTCTCGAAGCGGCCGCAAGCGCACAAGCCGCTCCAGATCAACACGGTTTGACGGAGCATCGCCATGATGATCAAGGACGTCATGCCCAGCTTCGAGCTGTACCAGCCCACTCAGCTCAAGGACGCGTTCGCATTGCTCGACCGCTACGGCAAGGATGGCTGGAAGATGGCCGGGGGCTACGACAGCCTGTCGTGGTTCAAGGAACGCATCAAGCGCCCCAAGGCGGTGATCGATCTCGGCGGCATCGCCGAGCTCAAGGGCATCCGCGAAACGCCCGACGGCATCGAGATCGGTGCGCTCACCACGCTCACCGAGATCGAGCGTGATCCGCTTATCCGAGGGAAGTACCGGCTGCTCGCCGACGCGGCCGGCAAGGTCGCCAGCCCGCAGATCCGCAACGCCGGCACCATCGGCGGCAACGCGTCCCAGGACGCGCGCTGCTGGTATTACCGGGCCGGCCTGCCGTGCTACCGCGCCGGCGGCACCACCTGCTACGCCGACACGCCGCAGGGCGTGAACCGCGAGCATGCGCTGTTCGACAGCGACCGTTGCGTCGCAGTGACGCCGTCGGACACCGCGCCGGCCCTCGTTGCGCTCGATGCGAAGTTCGTCGTCAAGAGCAGCAAGGGTGAGCGCGTTGTCGGCGTCGAGGACTTCTTCATCGGGCCGAAGACCGACATCACCCGGATGACCTCGCTCGCTCCTCAGGAGGTTCTCACTGCGATCCGCATCCCCAAGACCTGGGCCGGCGCCCACTTCTATTTCGAGAAGGTCGCCGACCGGAACGCCTGGGACTTCCCGCTGGTCAACGTCGCCGCGGCGATGACGGTGAAGAACGGGATGATCGAGGACTGCCGCATCGCCTGCGGCGGGGTGAGCGCGGTGCCGCGGCGGCTCGTCGCCGTCGAAGGCATCGTCAAAGGCAAGCCGCTCAATGCGGACATCGCCAAGCTCGCCGGGCAATCGGCGACGCGCGGCGCCTCGCCCTTGAACTTCAACCAGTTCAAGATTCCGCTGATGGCGAACCTCGTCACCCGCGCCGTCCGCGACGCGACGGCGTGATCGGGAAGGCATGACGATCCGGGCCCGAGGGCAGTCCTCGGGCCGCGCAAAGCGGGGCGCCAAACGCCCCGAGAGTGGGACGAAAAAGAGCGCGATCGCTTCGAAACGGAGATGATCGCGCTCTTATTCATCAGGCGGAGCCGTGAGCGGTCCGCCGAAGTTGCGCGGAGTTCGACGCGGCATGGACGGTCTGGAGTTGTTCCGCTACTCGAAGTCGATCTATGGCGGAAGCGACGCGCTGATCGGCGCGTCGTGGGACTTGCTGCCGTGGTTTGTCGGCGCCGGTGCCGCGTTCATCATCGTGCATGCGGTCGTCATGGCCGTCTTCGGTCGGCGGCACGCCGACGAGCCGCGCTGACGGCTTGCCGAACAGCGGACGGAAAGCGCCATGAGCGTCACATCGATCCGGGCGTCCGCATCGGCGCAAACCGTGCCTGAGCGGGTGCGGCGGCATCGCCTCGTCGACCGGCTCTATCACTGGACGATGGCGGCCTGCGTGCTGACTTTGATGGCGACGGCGTTCCTGCCGATCATCGGCATCAAGTTCGAGTGGCTCACCATTCACTGGACGACCGGGCTCGTGCTCACCGCGCTCGTGCTCTTTCACATCGTGCGCGCGACCATCTGGCAGCACTTGAGCCGCATGATGATCGACCTGGCCGACATCGGGAACGGCTGGAAGAGCTTCACCCGCCTGTTCGGCGCCGCGGCTCCGCCCGGCAAACAGGGCAAATACAACGCGGCGCAGAAGCTCTATCACGCCGGCGCGGCGGTGCTCGTGCTGGCGCTCGTCGCGACCGGCCTGCTGATGCTGCTCAAGATCGACACGCCGTGGTGGCGCCGCAATCCCTACCTGCTCGCCGACGACACCTGGGCGCTCATCTACGTGGTCCACGACTTCGCCGCGATGACGCTCGTCACCCTGGTGATGATCCACATCTACTTCGCGATCCGTCCGGACGAATGGTGGGCGAGCCGCGCGATGTTTCGCGGCTGGATCACGCGGCGCGAATATGACGGCCACATCGACCGCGCGCGCTGGCAGGCGGACGATGCGTAAGTGCGGCGCGAGTACGAGCCGAACACCGGCGAGAACAATCATGGCAATGGCGAAAAGCGGCGGCGAGGCAAAGGTGATGGCATCCGGAACTGAGGAACTCGCCAAGGCGATCGACGTCGTCGAGGAAACCTACGAGTACATGCTCGCCTATGCGGCGCAGGGACGCTCCGGCGGCGACGAGGACGACGGCATCCGCGACTATCTCAAACGGGCGGAAGCGGCGCTCGGCGTGATCGCCGCGGCGACGGCGCAGTCGGCCGGCAGCGCGCCCGGCGATGCCGCCGACGAGGCGTTCCTCGACATCGTCCGCACTGACGCCGCGCGCGCTCGCGCCGCGATGCGCTTCGTGCTGGCGCGCCGCAGCATCGGCTCGCAGATGGTCGACAACCTCAACGCCTCGATCCACCTGCGCGCGCTTTTGACCGACCTGTTCCTGCTTGACGAGGCGCTCAAGATCAGCGGTGCTTAGGACGGGTTTGGCGCGAGGGTCGACACCCACCGCCGTCATCGCCGGGCTTGTCCCGGCGACCCCGATCATGTGGCACGGCCGTGCCTTTGCAATCGGGGTGGCCGGGACAAGCCCGGCCATGACCACCGGTGCCTAGGCGCGCAACCAGGGAGGACCGCGATGTCGCAACTCAGGCTCGGCGTGATCGGCATCGGCGCCTTCGGTGCGCGGGTGGCGCTGCGCCTGTTGTGGTCCGGCTACCACACGCTGTCGATCTACGACGTCGCCGACGTCGCGACCCGGCTGTTCACCAACGACTATGGCGGCATGGCGCTGGGCTCGCCGAAAATGATGGCGCAGACCACCGATGTCGTCATCACCGTGCTGCCGTCAGCCGCCGAGCTGCGCGAGGTCTGCTTCGGCTGGGAGGGCATCGCCGAGGGCTTTGCCGAGGGTGGCACTGTGCTCGATCTCGGCACCACCGACCCGGTAGCGACCGCGGCGCTGGCCCAGGAGCTCGCGGCGCGCGGCATCGACCTCGTCGCCGCCCCCGCGTTCGGGACGCCGGTGCAGGCCAAGGAGGGCAAGCTGACGCTGGTGGTTGGCGGCGCGGACGCCGCGGTCGCGCGCTGCCGCCCGGTACTCGACACGCTGGCCACCCGCGTGCTCACCGCGGGCGCCGCAGAGGCGGCGCAGGCGGCCGGAGCCATCGCCGATTTCCTGCGCGGCGCGCGCCTGCTCGCCGCGGCTGAGGCGATTCGTCTCGGCCAGCGCTACGGCTTCGACCCTGCCGCCGTGATCTCGCTCGGCGACGAGCTCGGCGGCGACGTCGGCGAGACGGTCGAGCGCGACCTCGTCACCCGGAACTTCAAGTCGGGGCGGCAGCTCGGCCTCATCCGCCGCAATATCGCGCTCGCTGCCCGCCTTGCCGCGGCGACGGATACCCGCTCGCCGTTGCTCGAGGCGACGCTTGCCGCCTGGACCGACGCCGAGAACGCGATCGGCTACGGCGCCGATCACACCGCCGTCATCAAGTGGCTCGAGGCGCTGCCGGGCCTTGCGCCCGCCGCGGCATCGGAACAAAATCCCCTCGAACCGGTCGAAAGCCCGCCGACCGGGTAACGGCCGGGGAGGGAGTGCAGCGATGGCCAGCAAGGTGGGCTTGATTGCCGCGGGCATGCTCGTGTCCGCGACGCTTGCCGCCACCGCTGCCGATGACGTCGCCGCCTTTCTCGCCGGCGATACCAAGTCTTGCGTCGCCTGCGACCTTGCCGGGCAAAACCTGCGCGAGCGCGAATTCAAGCGCGCCAAGCTCGACCGCGTGATCCTGCGCAATGCCGATCTCTCGACGGCCTCGCTGTTCCGCAGCTCGCTGCAGCGCGCCGATCTCTCCGGCGCCAAGCTGGTCGAGGCGGACCTCAACCGGATCGACGCCAAATGGGCGGACTTCCGCGGCGCCGACATGTCGAAGGCGCTGCTCTACGAGGCCGACCTCTCGAGCGCCAATCTGGCGGGCGCCAACCTGATCAACGCCCGGCTCGGCCTGGCGCGGCTCAACCAGGCGAATCTCGAGGGCGCGATCCTCGCCGGAACCGACATGCGCGGCGCACGTCTCGCCGGCGCCAAGCTCGCCGGCGCCAATTTCCGCAGCGCCAAGCTCGACGGACAGAAGCTGCGCGATATGGATTTGCGCGGCGTCGACTTCACGCTCTCCGACATGGTCGAGGCCGACTTCTACGGCGCCGATCTGCGCGGCGCCAAGCTCGCCGGAGTCGACCTGTTCGGCGCCAATTTCCATGGCGCCGATCTGCGCGGCGTGACCTTCGAGGGCGCGAACCTCAAGAACGCGATCCTCACCGACGCCCAGACCGAGGGGGCGAATTTCGACGCCGCCATCATGCCGGACGGGAAGCGCAACGAATGACCTTCCGTCCTGCACTTCCTCGCGCGGCCTGGTTGCCGGCGCTCGTCGCTTGCGTGGCCCTGATCGCTGCTGCGTTGATCGCCGCGCCCGCGCTCGCCGAAAAGGGCAAGCTCGCCGAGCGTCTCACGCCTGAGGTGATGGCGGTGGTGTTTCCGGGCGCCGAGAAACTCGGGCCGGAGGAGGGCACGCCGCCGGCGATCCCCGCCTACAAGGACGGCAAGATCGCCGCCTACATTTTCTCGACCCTCGATATCGTCGCTGCGCCGGGCTATGCGACAACTCCGTTCGACGTCATCGCCGGGGTCGACACCAGCGGGCGGATCACCGGCGCCAAGGTGATCTTCCACGTCGAGCCCTACATCTATCACGACGCGGTGCGCCAGCCGCTGCTCGACACCTTTCTCGCGCGGCAGGCCGGGACCCTGCTGCAGGGCGGCGCGGCGACGCTGCAGCCGGATTTCGTCAAAGGCGCATCGATCAGCGCCCGCGCCATGCGCGCCGCGATCCTCGATTCCGCGCGGCTCGTGGCGCGGTCGCGGATTTCGCGCCCGGTAGTCTCGGTGCCGACGCTCGATCTCGACGGCTTCCGCCTGATGTCATGGAAGGACCTCATGGCTGCGGGGGCAGTGGCGCAGCGCCGCATCACGTCGGGAGAGGTCGCGACCGCGCTCGCCGCGGCGGGCGCGAGCGGTGCTACGCTCGACGTGCCGCTCGGCAAGCCGGACGAGCCATATATCGAGCTCTTCACCGGCCTGCTCACGCCCGCGGCCGTCGGCGGCAACCTGCTGGGCCTGCGAAATTTCGAGGAATACCGCGCCCGCCTGCCACGCGGGACTCCGGCGATTTTCATCGCCTCCAACGGGCCCTACGACTTCATCGGCACCAAGCATTTTCGCCAGTCCGAAGGCAACCGGTTCGACCGCATCCGCGTGGTGCAGGGCAACGAGACGTTCTCCTTCACCAACGACAACTACCAGCGGCTCGGTACCGGCTCCGCCGACGGCATCCGGGCGCAGCAATACGCGGGGCTGTTCGCGCTGCCGGCCAATGCGAAGTTCGATCCGCTCAAGCCGTGGCGGCTGGAGCTTCTGGTCAACGGCAGCGCGGCGGGCGGCGGGACCGACCCGCAGCCGGTGAGTGTCGCGATGCCCGTCGAGTTCCGGATTGGCCCGGCCTTCGTGCTGATGCCGGAGGAGCCGCCGGTGCCGGCCTGGGTCGAGGCGTGGCACGATGCCCGCTGGAACATCGCGATCCTCGCCGTGCTGCTCGCGGTGGTGACGGGGGTGTTCGTGTTCCAGGCGCCGCTGTCGCGGTCGCGCCGCGCCCATCGCCTGGTGCGCAACGCGGTCCTGCTGTTCGTGCTGGTCTGGCTCGGCTGGACGGTGAGCGTCCAGCTCTCCATCGTCAATGTCATCAACTACCTCGAGGCGCCGTTCCGCGGCTTCAATGCCGGCTTCTATCTCGCCGAGCCGCTGATGGTGATCATCGCCGCCTACACGCTCATCTCCGTCGTGCTGATCGGGCGCGGCGTGTTCTGCGGCTGGCTGTGCCCGTTCGGCGCCTTGCAGGAACTGCTGGCGCAGGTCTCGCGCGCCCTCGGGCTGCCGCAATGGAACCCGTCGGAGGCCCTGGAGAAGCGGCTGTGGCTCGGCAAGTACATCGCCGCCGCCATCGTGCTGGGGCTGGTGCTGACCTCGATCGACACCTCCGGCGCGACGACCGAGATCGAGCCGTTCAAGACCGCCATCACCTCCAAATTCACCCGCGCCTGGCCCTATGTGCTTTACGCGGGCATCCTGCTCGCCATCGGGCTGTTCTCGGAGCGCGCCTATTGCCGGTTCCTATGCCCGCTCGGCGGGGTGCTCGCCGTGCTCGACCGCCTGCACCTTATCGACCTGCTCAAGCGGCGCCCGGAGTGCGGCAGCCCGTGCCGCCTGTGCGAGCGCGCCTGCCCGGTGCGGGCGATCGAGAAATCTGGCAAGATCATCACCGCGGAATGCTTCCAATGCCTCGACTGCCAGGTCGAGTATTATGACGACAAGCGCTGTCCGCCGCTGGTGCAGGCCGCAAAGCGCCGCGGCAGCATCGACGTGGGGACGGTTCCGGTGGCGGCAATGGTGAAACATGTCTGAGGCCTCGATACCCGGAGTTTCTTCAGTGTGGCGGGGCGTGACGCGCCGGCGCACCTTCCGCATCGTCGCCGTTGCCGCCGGCCTGCCGCTGATGATCGCGGCGCTGCGCGCGACCGTTCCCGCGGGCCAGTTGTTCAACTGGCAGGGCGAGGTCCTGGGCGGCGTCGCCGAGCTTTCGCTGTGGCATACCGATGAGCCGACCGCGCGCCGCGCCATCCGCAAGGTCGAAGCGGAGATCGCGCGGTACGAAGGCATTTTCAGCCTCGCCCGGGCGGAGAGCGAAATCTCGCGACTCAATGCGGCGGGATCGCTGGCGCGGCCGTCGACGGAGCTGCGCGCGCTGATGGAGGAGGGCCGTCGGTTCTCCGTGCTCAGCGGCGGCGCGTTCGATATCTCGGTGCAGCCGCTGTGGCGCCTCTACGAGGCGCATTTCTGGTCGGGCCGGAGCAGCGTCGGCGAGGCCCGCGCCGACGACATCCTCGCCCGCGCCCACGATGTCGCGCGGGCGCTGGTCGACTACCGCCAAATCGAAACCGGAGCCGGGCGCATCGCCTTCGCCCGCCCCGGGATGGGCGCGACGCTCAATAGCCTCGCCCAGGGCTACATCACCGATGCCGCCGCCGACCTTCTGCGTAACGAGGGGTTCGAGAGTGCCTTCGTCGATCTCGGCGAAATCCGCGCGCTCGGCCGCCACCCCGAGGGGCGGGCGTGGCGGATCGGCGTCCGCGACGGCCGGTCCGCGGCCGGCGGGGCCGAAACAAGCGCCGCGGCTGCGGGGGTAGGGAGTGCAGGTCCTGCGCCAAAGCAGCTGGCGCCGATGATTGAACTGGCGGATTCCGCAATGGCGGTGTCCGGCGGCTACGGCACCACCTTCGAGCCGTCAGGCCGCTATCATCACATCTTCGATCCGGCGACGGGCGACAGCGCCCGCGCCCTGATCGATGCCGCCGTGATCGGCCCGCGGGCGACGGTCGCCAACGGGCTCTCCACCGCGCTCTGCGTTGCCGGCGAAGCCCGCGCCGCGGGGATGCTGGCTGGCTGCCCCGGCTACCGGGCGATCCTCACCCGGATCGACGGGACGCGGGTGGAGGTGGGTAGCGTTGTGGTTTAGCGCGGCACTCCAGTTTTACTGTCATGCTCCGCGAAAGCGGGGCATCCAGTAACCCCCGCGCCATTGGTGTCGTTGAGACTTTGCCCCACCGGGAATCCGGTGGTTACTGGATCGCCTGGTCAAGCCGGGCGATGACGGGTCGAGGGGCTTCGGTTTCGCCGGGACGAAACGGCGCTATCTGCGTTATCCTGCATCTTGTCCGACACGACGGAGCCCCCGTGAAGCTCGCCTTTCTCCTCCTCGCCGTCGTGCTCGTTGCGGCCGTCCGGCCGGCCGGTGCGGGGTCGGCGGAAGAGGAATTCCGCGCCGGGCTCTCCGCGTTCAACAGCGGCGACTACGCCGCCGCGATGCGGACGTGGCGACCGCTCGCGGATGCAAACGACGCGCGCTCCCAGGCTGGCATCGGCTTCATGTATCACCGCGGGCTCGGCGTGAAGATCGACGACGAGCAGGCCGTGCTCTGGCTGCGCAAGGCCGCTGAGCAGGGCCAGGCCGAAGGCCAGTTCATGCTGGGCAGCCTCTATTTCTTCGGCAAAGGCGTGCCGCAGAGCTATACGCGCGCCTATGCCTGGTGCGAGCTCGCCCAGGACAACGGCCAAGCCGAGGCGGGGATGTGCCGCGACGCCGCCTTGCAGTCGATCACCGCCGACGAGGATCTGCGCGCCGCCTTCCGCATGCTCGGCGAGCTGCGCGACCGGCTCGGTCACGTGCACTGAGCGTCGTCGTAGCCCTCTATAACGCCGACTCGGAAGACTTCTCGGACGCTCAGACTCGCGAAACCGCCCCCTCACCCCGACCCTCTCCCCGCCCGCGGGGAGAGGGAGCAGGGCGGCTCAGCAATCCTTATGGGCTAGCAGCCCTTGCGCTTGGTGAGCTCGATTGCCTCTTCGTCGGTCGCGGCGGTAACGACGCTGTTCACCTCGTCGCCGCTCTCGTCGATGATGCAGCTCACGCGGTAGTCGAACTTGCCGGGCGCCGTCGCCGACGGCGTCTTCGTCTGGATGTTGCACGACGAGCAGGTCGCGAGCGCCGGCGACGCGAACGCCGACACCGCGATGGCGAAACCGGCGGCGAGCAAGTGTCTGTTCATGGCGTGCGTCCTGAAAGCTCGAGTGAGTTGGAGCATGATTAGATGAGATGAACCCACCTCCTTGGTCATCGCCGGGCTTGTCCCGGCGACCCCGATCATGTGGCACGGCCGTGCCTCGGTACACGGGGTGGCCTGGACGAGCCCGGCCATGACGCTCAAGTGAGAAACCGACATGCCCTAGGTTCGATCGTAACGGCGGGCCGCCGCGGTCACGACTTGCGGTAGGTCGGGTCCATGATCTCGAAGCGGGTCCAGCTCTCGAACTGACCCTGGGTCGCTTCGCCGGTGTTGGAGTCGACTCCGGCCTGCCCGGGCTTGCGCAGGAAACGCGTCTCGACCATCAGCGTCTTGCCCGGCATCGCCTTCTCGCAGCGCTGCTTGATGAAGACACCGCCGCCGACCGGCGTTTCGCCCGGGGCGGGCGGGAAGTCGGTGCACTTCCAGCCCTCGGGCTCGTAGCGGTTGATGATGGCGAGGCGGAGCATGTGCGCCATGCGCCGCTCCATCGGCGAGCCGCGGGGATCGCTGACCATGCGGATGCCGCGCAGTACGCCTTCGGTATCGAACAGCACCGAGAGAATGACGGGATGCCCGGCGACCCGGGTGCCGACCTTGCCTTGCGCATACATCGGGTCGTCGATGGCGCGGGCGACATAGTCCTGCTGATCGTCGAACGGGGCATAGACCTCGTAGAGCCCGCTCGCCTCGGGCCGGCATTTGCGGAACTCGGTCCAGCCGCCGATCCCCTGACGCGCCGGGCCGCCATTGCTGCCGCAGGCGAGGTCACCGAAGGTGTCGGCCGACATCTCCGCAGCCTTGAGGCCGAGCTTGAGGCCGTGGATTTCTCCGGGGTCGGGTTGCGGCTCGGCGCCGACGACGGGACCGCCTGACACGGCGCTCAGCGCCGCAGCCAAGGCCGCTACAAGCGCGACGACTCGTCGGGGCCGGATCATTTCTTCATCGGCTCGCATTGCTTGGTGTCGGTGCCCCAGAAATCGACGCAGTCCTCGTAGGTTGCCGGGCCTTTCCCGACGTCCTTGGCGAACAGGTATTTCACCACGGCATCGACCTCGCGGTTGGAGAGGAAGTCGTTGCCGGCCGGCGGCATGTCGTTGCCCATCTGCTCGCGGGTGTAGCCGTAGCAGCGCTTGTCGGTGTAGGCGAAGCGGTCGTGATAGGGCATGCCGGTGCTGGGGCGCCCGCATTTCACCACTTCCGTCATCTGCTCGGGCGTGAGCTGCGTCACCCGCAGCGACAGCGCGTTGCCGCCATAGCCCTGATCGCCCGAAGCGTCCCACTTGTGGCAATACTGGCAGACCGCCTTGCTCTTGAAGATTTCCTTGCCGAACGCGACGAAGCGGGCGTCCTCCGCGGCCTGCGCAGA
Organism: uncultured Alphaproteobacteria bacterium; assembly: GCA_963824905.1. Classification (GTDB taxonomy): domain Bacteria; phylum Pseudomonadota; class Alphaproteobacteria; order Rhizobiales; family Xanthobacteraceae; genus JAJPKK01. Next base: position 70,755 of record CAWGRH010000016.1, on the reverse strand, counting down.
AGGCGGCAATTGGGCAAAGGCCGGCTCAGCGATCGACAGCGCCGCGAGTGCGAGCAGGGCGGGAACGATGGTGTTGCAAGCTTTCATCTTCATGTCCGAGGGCTTCACTTTCAAAGGCACTGCGACGCGCGTCGAGGTTGAAGGCGGCCGACCCGGCGCAGCGCCCGGCCGGCCATGACGAGGGAGTTCATGGCATCATAGCGTGAATACGTACAGCATCGACGCGGTCGCATTATTCCGCAGCTCCGGTGCGGTGCCCAACACCTGCTCGCGCATGGCTGACCCGGCGAGAACCGCAAGGTACTGCTTGCCGTTGACCGCGAAGGTGATCAGCGGCGCGTTGATGCCGGTGCCGATGTTGAAGCTCCATACCTCGGCAAGGGTTTTGGCGTCATAGGCCGAGATCGTGCCGTCGTAGTGACCGAGGAACACCAGGTTCCCGGCCGTCGCCAGCGCTCCCGAATAGTTCGGGTATGTGAGCCGGAGATTGGCCTTGGTTTCGCCGGTCGTCGGATCCACCGCCTTGAGGCTTCCGTAGCGGCGCTCGGCGTTCTTGGTGCTGCCGCCGGTGAAGCGCTCGCGCGGCTTCACGGTGCCGCCCTGGTCGGCGAAGTCCTTCTGCTCCACCGTCTCGATCAGGTTGCAGCCTTCGATCGAGGGGATGTAGAGCAGGCCGAGCTCGGGATTGTAGGCGGTCGGCTCCCAGTTCTTGCCGCCGCTGTTGGTCGGGCAGGTGCGGCCCGCCGCCTGGCCGCGCATGCCATGGCTGCCCGGCGAGTAGAGCTGGATGTCCGAGTTCGGATCGTAGTTGAGCGGCTTGCCGGTCTTGGGATCGAGGCCGGTCGTCCAGGTCAACTGGTCGACATATTGCTTGCCGGCGATGAACGAGCCGTTGGCCCGGTCGAGCGCGTAGAAGAAACCGTTGCGCGCGGCATGCACCACGAGCTTGCGGTCCTCGCCGTTCACCTTGGCGTTGATGATCGGGTGCTCGGAAATCTCGTCGTAGTCGTAGGGGTCCTGCGGGGTGTACTGGAAGCCCCACTTGATCTTGCCGTCGCTGGCACCGATGGCGAGCACGCTCGCTGCCCATTTGTTGTCACCGGGGCGATAGGCGATGTCATAGTCCGGCCCGGCGTTGCCGATACCCTGGTAGAAGGTGTCGGTGTCCGGATCATAGGTTGCAGTTTCCCAGATCGAACCGCCGCCGTGCTTCCAGCGGTCCTTACCGTCCTTCCAGGTCTCGTTGCCGGGCTCGCCGGTGCCCGGAATAGTGTAGGTCCGCCAGGCGGCCTTGCCGGTGTTGAGGTCGGTCGCCTCGATGTAACCGCGGATGCCGAACTCGCCGCCGGCCGAGCCGACGATTGCCGTGTCGCGGATCACCAGCGGCGCGGCGGTGAGCGTCTCGCCGAGCGCCGGCTCGGCGATCTTGCGCTCCCAGACCACCTCGCCGGTCGCCTTGTTGATCGAGAACATGCGCCCGTCGAGCGAAATCGAGATGATCTTGTCCTTCCACAGCGCGACGCCGCGATTGTTGACGCCGCAGCAGGCGACGTCGCCCGCCCAGTTGCGGTCGGTGCCCGGGTCCATCTTCCATTTGATGGAGGCCTTGCGGCCGTTGGTGAGGTCGATCGCATAGACCGAGCCCCAGCCGTCCGGCACGTACATCATGCCGTCCTCGACGATAGGGGTCGCTTCGAGGTTGCCGAAGGCGTAGCGGCCGCCGCTCTGGAAGCCGCCGAGCGCCACCGTGTAGACGAGCCGCAGGTTCTTGACGGTGTCGGCGTTGATCTCTTTGAGGGTCGAGAAGCGGTGGCCCTGGTAGTTGCCGTGATGGAGAATCCAGTTCTGCGGCTCGCGCTGCGGATTGAGCGCGCGCTCCATGGTCATGTCGGCGGCAAAGGCCGTCATCGGAGTGAGTGCCGTCGCCATCAAAAGGACGCCCATCGACAGGCGGGGGTGGGACACGGTCATCGGAATCTCCTTCGGGGTAGCTGCAGTCTTCCAGGCCGGAGAAACGCCGCCGCGCCGCCTTTCGAGCGGCGCGGCGTGAGAGCGCCGGTTACAGCGCGAACACGTAGAGCATCGAGGCGGTCGACATGTTCTTGATCTCGGGCGCCAGCCCGTAGATGTTGACGTTCTGACGCGAGCCCGCGAGCACGGCGACATACTGCTTGCCGTTCACCGAATAGGTGATCGGCGGCGCGTTGATGCCGGTGCCGACGTTGAAGCTCCACAGCTGCTTCAAGGTCTTGGCGTCGTAGGCCCCGAAGGTGCCGTCCGCCTCGCCGAGGAAGACGAGGTTGCCGGCGGTGGCGAGCGCGCCGCCGTAGTTCGGATAGTCCATCTTCAGGTTGGCCTTGGTCTCACCGGTCACGGGATCGATGGCCTTGAGGCTGCCGTAGAGGCGCTGGACGGTCTTGGCGCTGCCCCCGGTGAAGCGCTCACGCGCCTTCGACGGTCCGCCCTGGTCCTCCATGTCCTTCTGCTCGAGCGTCTCGATGGTGTTGCAGCCCTCGATCGAGGGCACGAACAACAACTGGAGCTCCGGATTGTAGGCTGACGGCTCCCAGTTCTTGCCGCCGACGTTCGATGGGCAGGTGCGGACCGAGGGAAGCCCGCGCATGCCATGCGATCCCGGCGCATAGACTTGGATATCGCTGTTGGGATCGTAGTTGAGAGGACGGCCGGTCTTGGGGTCGAGGCCGGGCGTCCAGTTGAGCTCGTCCACATACTGCTTGCCGGCGACGAACGAGCCGTTGGTGCGATCGAGCGCGTAGAAGAAGCCATTGCGCGCGGCGTGCACGACGAGCTTGCGGTCCTCGCCGTTCACCTTCGCATTGATGATCGGGTGCTCGGAAATCTCGTCGTAGTCGTAGGGGTCCTGCGGCGTGTACTGGAACCCCCACTTGATCTTGCCGTCGGTGGGATTCATGGCGAGCACGCTCGCCGCCCACTTGTTGTCGCCGGGGCGATACTGGATGTCGTAGTCGGGTCCGGCGTTGCCTATGCCCTGGTAGAAGGTGTTGCTCTCCGGATCGTAGGTCGCGGTCTCCCAGATCGAGCCGCCGCCGTGCTTCCAGCGGTCCTTGCCGTCCTTCCAGGTTTCGTTGCCGGGCTCGCCGGTGCCGGGGATCGTGAAGGTGCGCCAGGCCTGCTTGCCGGTGTTGAGGTCGGTCGCGTCGAGATAGCCGCGGATGCCGAACTCGCCGCCAGCCGCACCGACGATCGCGGTGTCGCGGACGACGAGCGGTGCGATGGTGAGCGTCTCGCCGAGCGCCGGCTCTGCGATCTTGCGCTCCCATACGACTTCGCCGGTCGCCTTGTTGATGGCGAACATGCGTCCGTCCAGCGCGATCGAGATCACCTTGTCTTTCCACAAGGCGACGCCGCGGTTGTTGACGCCGCAGCAGGCGACGTCACCCGCCCAGGCGCGGTCGGTGCCGGGGTCCATCTTCCACTTGATGGTGGCCTTCTTGCCGGCGGTGACGTCGATTGCATAGACCGAGCCCCAGCCATCCGGCACATACATGATGCCGTCCTCGACGAGCGGCGTCGCCTCGAGGGCGCCCGACGCATAGCGACCGCCGCTCTGGAAGCCGCCGAGCGCGACGGTGAACGCGGGCTTCAGGTTCTTCACCGTGTCGGCGTTGATCTCCTTGAGCGCCGAGAAGCGGTGACCCTGGTAGTTGCCGTGATGCAGGATCCAGTTCTGCGGCTCGCGCTGCGGATTGAGCATCGCGCTCGTTCGTCATGTCGGCGGCGTGCGCCGGCGTAAGTGCCGTCGCGAGCAGCAATAACGCGCCTGTTCCGGCGAGAGATTTGGTCCTCATAGAGCGTCTCCTTCATCGATCGGGCCCATCGCAGCCCGGGTGGTAATCGCGGTTTGCGTGAAATCCACGCAACAGGAGCGCCGTTCGAATCGAACGGCGCCCCCGAACTCCCCAATTATGAGCACGAACCCCGCGAAAGAATCCGCGACCTTTCGTCCTCAAGTCCTGTGCATCGACGGTGCGTCAGAGGCTGAACACGAACAGCATCCAAGCCGTCGTGGTGTTTTTGAGCTCCGGCGCTTCGCGGCCGGCTGGCTCGTTCCGCACCTGCGGTTCTTCTCGTTTTTATTCAATTTCCTTTTCGAACTTGTCGTTCGTCCTGGAAGTCCTGCCGCCGGCGCGATGGCGCCAGCGGATATCGCATGGGTCAGGCGCTTACAGAGCGAACACGAACAGCATCGACGCCGTCGACGTATTCTTGAGCTCGGGCGACAGCGGGATGATGTTCGGCGCCTGGCGCGAGCCGACCAGCACCGCGATGTACTGCTTGCCGTTCACCGAATAGGTGATCGGCGGTGCGTTGATGCCAGTGCCGACGTTGAAGCTCCACACCTCCTTGAGGGTCTTGGCGTCATAGGCCGCGAAGGTGCCGTCCGGGAGCCCGAAGAACACGAGATTGCCGGCCGTCGCCAAAGCGCCGCCGACGTTCGGGTAGTCGAGCCGCTGCGACGCCTTGATCTCGCCGGTGGCGGGATCGACCGCTTTGATGCTGCCGTAGAGACGTTCCGGCGTCTTGATGCCGCCGCCGGTGAAGCGCTCGCGCCACTTCACCGAGCCGCCCTGGTCGTCCATGTCCTTCTGCTCGGCGGCCTCGATAAAATTGCAGCCTTCGATCGAGGGGATGTAGAGCAGGCCCGTCTCCGGGCTATAGGCCGTGGGTTCCCAGTTCTTGCCCCCGAAATGCGCCGGGCACAGCTGTTTGCCCTTGGGCTCGGCGCGGGTGCCGTGGCTGCCGACGTTGTAGACCTGGAAGCCGCCGGCCGGATCGTAGTTGAGCGGCCGCCCGGTCTTGGGGTCGAGGCCCGGCGTCCAGTTGAGCTGGTCGACATACTGCTTGCCGGCGATGAATGAGCCGTTGGACCGGTCGAGGGCGTAGAAGAAGCCGTTGCGCGCGGCGTGCACGACGAGCTTGCGGTCTTCGCCGTTCACCTTGGCGTTGATGATCGGGTGCTCGGAAATCTCGTCGAAATCATAGGGGTCGTTCGGCGTGTACTGGAACCCCCATTTGATCTTGCCGTCGTTCGGGCCCATGGCGATCACGCTCGCTGCCCACTTGTTGTCGCCCGGGCGGTACTCGGCATCCCAGTCCGGGCCGGCATTGCCGACGCCCTGATAGAAGGTGTCGCTCTCGGGATCGTAGGTCGCAGTTTCCCAGATCGAGCCGCCGCCGTGCTTCCAGCGGTCCTTGCCGTCCTTCCAGGTCTCGTTGCCGGGTTCGCCGGTGCCTGGAATGGTGTAGGTGCGCCACAGCGCCTTGCCGGTGTTGAGGTCGGTCGCCTCGACGAAGCCGCGGATGCCGAATTCGCCGCCGGCGATGCCGACAATGGCGGTGTCACGAACGACCAGCGGCGCGATCGTCAGCACCTCCGCGATCGCGGGATCGGCGATCTTGCGCTCCCACACCACTTCGCCGGTCGCCTTGTTGATGGAGAACAACCGGCCGTCGAGCGACACGGAAATGACCTTGTCCTTCCACAGGGCGACACCGCGGTTGTTGACGCCGCAGCAGGTGACGTCGCCCGCCCAGGCGCGGTCGGTGCCGGGGTCCATCTTCCACTTGATGGTGCCCTTCTTGCCGCTGGTCAGGTCGATCGCATAGACCGAGCCCCAGCCGTCCGGCACGTACATGATGCCGTCCTCGACGAGCGGGGTCGCTTCCAGGTTGCCGTGAGCGTAGCGTCCGCCGCTCTGGAGGCCGCTGAGACCCACCGTGAACATCGGCTTGAGGTTCTTGATGTTGTCGGAGTTGATCTCCTTGAGCGCCGAGAAGCGGTGGCCCTGATAGTTGCCGTGATGCAGGATCCAGTTTTGCGGCTCGCGCTCCGGATTGAGCATCCGATCGTTCGTCATGTCGGCGGCGTGCGCCGGCGTAAGCGCCGTCGCGAGCAGCAACGTGCTCGTCAGCGCGCCGACAATGGAAGCGATTTTCATGGTGTTTCTCCCTTTGCGCCCGGTGATGTCGGGGCGTTGAATATGCGCGCATGCGGGCTCTCGCTGAACCGGCAAAACGACGCGTTTGCGGCACCCTAGGCGGGGGTCGGAAAGGGGTCAATACGACACCGCCATGTGGTGCGCGCGGGCCGCCATGCGTTTTGCCGAAGACGATTCCCGCACTCCGCTACGAGCACAGAAGTGGGCAGCCGGTGGGCAGAATTGTGCGGTGCCGGATCGTGCGATGCCGGATGGCGATGCTCGCCGGTCGCGATGCTCCTCCACGCTCCAGGGGAGCGGGCCTACTTCTGGCAGGAGGTGAGGTCCTTCTCCTCGATCGAGAAGATCGCGCCCGCTTCGATCTTGATGTTGCGCACGAGGCAGGCCCGTCCGGTCGTGTCCTTCAAGCTCGCGTCGTAGACGCCCGGGTCGATCCCGGTGATCCGCAACCGCTCATCGGAATCGACGGTGCCGTCCTTGTCGTTCTTGCACTGGTTGTCCCCCCAGCTGGTCGTGCCGGCCGGCGCCAGGCGGAAGTCCGAGATGGTGTAGAGCGTCAGGTTCCAGAATCGGATCGGTCGGTCGGCAGCGGCTGCGCTCGCGATCGTCGTGACCAGCAGGAGCAAGGCGGCGGGCGTTCTCATGTTCTCTCCCTCATGTTTGCCGCGACCCTAGCGGGCCGGCGAGCCCCGCGGAAGCCGACATTCCGGGCCGCTGCGGCCGTCGGCTCCCTGCCTGACCGCCGCCATATCCACACGCGCGGCTTGCGCCGGGCCCAAAATTGCAGTGGGCAAAACTTGACACCGGGCGCGCCACCGGCACTATCCAGTGTCGCCCATGTGAAAAGATGAGCCCAATGGCCGTAACTGCAGCCCCCTCCGACTTCAGGGTCGAAACTCGCCTTCCTTCCGACTATCTGCCGCTGCTGCGCTGGATGATCTTCACCGGAGTTTGCGTGTTCGGCTTCGTGCTGGCATGGCATTTCGGCCTGATCCGGATGATGCTCAACAGCGATAAAACCTACATTTCCGTGATCATCCTGCTCCTTTACGCCGCGGCTTCGATCCATTGCCTGGTGCGCACGGTGGTCATTTCCCGTGAGCTCTCCAAGGCGATGCGCATCCAGGCCCTGGTGCGCGGCGGAACCCATGAATTCAAGGTCGTGGGCGAGGATGTCGTCACCGGCGAGGGGACGACGTTGCCCCGCGGCGAGGTCACGACCCACATCCGCAATCTCATCATGAAGGCGAAGCTGCAGGGCGACGAGCACCGGCTCGACCAGACGCTGCTGCTGCGCGGCCTCGCCGACGCGCTGCGCGGCCCGAACCAGCTCGGCGGCTACGCCAGCGATTCGCTGATGAAACTCGGGCTGCTCGGCACCATCATCGGCTTCATCCTGATGCTTGGGCCGATCGCCGGCCTCGACGCCGCGGACCACGCCTCGGTCAAGAGCTCGATGGGCCTGATGAGCGACGGCATGGCAGTTGCCATGTACACGACGCTGACCGGCCTGATCGGCTCGATCCTGGTGCAGACCCAGTATTACATGCTCGACAAGGCGACCGCCCAGCTGTTCGGCATTGCCACCAACCTGACGGAGGTGTTCGTGGTGTCCGTCCTCGAGCGAGGGCCGAATGGAAACGTTCGGTAACTATCCACTCGAGAAGCCGTTCGATCCTTTCAGCGTAATGCTGTTCAAGGCGCTGCAGGTCGTCGCCTTCCTGTTCTTCATCGCGCTGCTTGCGATGAATCCGGAGACCAAGGAAGGCAAGATCGACACCAAGGCCGAATACATCATCACGCTGAGCTGGCCCGACAGCCACCCCGACGACATCGATCTCTATGCCGAGGATCCGCTCGGCAACATCGTGTGGTACCACGAGCGCGAGGCGGGCTTCATGGTGCTCGACCGCGACGACCGCGGCGGCTTGAACAACTCGATCACGGTGAACGGCCGCAAGGTCGCCAATCCGATCCGACAGGAGACCATCAGCATCCGCGGGATCCTGCCCGGCGAATACACCGTCAACGTGAACTACTATCTCGCCACCCAGGCGGCCCCGGTACCGGTGACGGTCAAGATCGAGAAGGTCAATCCCCATGTCGAGGTCGTCTCCTACGACACGGTGATGCTCGACCACATGGGGCAGGAGAAAACGGCGGCGCGCTTCAAGATCGCCGCCAACGGCGACGTGCTCGACGTCAGTCACCGCGACAAGTCTCTCATTCAATTGACACGCAGCGTCCGCCGTTCGAACTCGGCCAAGTGACGCGCCTGGAGCTTACGCGAAAGCAGGGGTGATGACCGGGACAGTGCTCGCCATAACGCTCGCCTATGTTGTCATCGGCGTGCTGCTCCTCAACATGGGTCTCGCCTCGCGATTCGCGTGGTGGGTGAAGGCGCTGGTCATCGTGGTGACCTGCGGCTTCTTCCTCGAGGTGTTCTTCGCCACCACGAGCCTGCTCGGCTGGCCGGGCACCGGACAGCTGCCGGCGCGCTTCCAGCTGCTGTGGACCCGTGTCGTCGAGCCCGACCCGAAGACCCACGATCCCGGCGCGATCTTCCTTTGGGTCGAGGCGCTCGACGACAACAACGTGCCGGCCGGCGTCCCGCGCTCCTATCGCATCCGCTATACGCCGCCGCTCGCCGAACGCTCCCTCAAGGCGCGCGACGAGATCATGGCCGGCAACCCCCAGGAGGGGACCGCGAGCGACATGGAGGCCGAGGAATCCAACCAAAAGATGGAGCAGCAGGCTGAGCAGCTCAACGGCCCCAACCGCAATGACGTCGGCATGGGCAATATCGATCTCGACATGCTGGTCAAGCAGGCCCAGCAGGTCGAGTTCCGTCCACTGTCCGGTCCCCTGCTGCCGGCGAAGTAGGGCCTCAACGGCCCCTTCACTCACGGGACCCCGATAACTGTCATCGCCCGGCTTGACCGGGCGATCCAGTAACCACCGGACTCTCGGTGGGGCAAAGTCTCAGCAACGCCGATGGCACAGGGGTTACTGGATTGCGCGGTCAAGCCGGGCAATGACACCCTTGTGGATGAGAGGAGCTTTCACACCCGTTCCGGCGCGCCTGTCATCGCGAGGAAGGCTTGCTCGACACTGTCGGCGCCGGTCGCCACCAGAAGCTCGGCCGGCGGGGTGTCGCTCAGCACTTTGCCGCGGTGCATCACGATCACCCGGTCGGCGTCGGCGACCTCGTCGCACAGGTGCGTCGCCCACAGCACGGCGACGCCGCGCTCGCTGCGCAGGGCGAGGAGCGAGCGCAACAGCTCGCTGCGGCTCGCGGGATCGAGCCCGACGGTCGCTTCATCCATCAGCAGCACGCGCGGTTCGTGCAGCAGCGCCCGCGCGAGTTCGACCCGGCGGCGATTTCCGCCGCTCAGCGTTGCGGTTTTGTCATGGGCACGATCGGCGAGCTCGAGCCGCCCCAGCTCCTTCTCGATCCGCCTCTTGGCGATGTCACGGGGAATCCCGTGCAGGCCGGCATGGAACAGCAGGTTCGAGGTGACCGACAATTCGAGGTCCAGCGTCGGCTGCTGGAACACGATGCCGAGGCGGGCGAGTGCCGGCACGGGCTTGCGCGTCATGTCGTGGCCCATGACCTCGATGCGCCCGGAATCCGGGACGAACAGGCCGGAGAGCAGCTGGAACAACGTCGATTTGCCGGCCCCGTTGGGCCCGAGCAGCGCAATGAACTCGCCGGGCTGTGCGGAGAAGCTCACGCCGCCGACGGCGCGCACCGAACCGTAGGTCTTGACGACATTATCGAGCAGCAGGGCAGGGGTGGCGGTGGCCCGGCGCGAGCGTTCGTCCATCAGCAATGTTTCCTCCCGCGCGGGGCACATCGCCGCGGCACGGCGTCAGGCGCCTTGCCCCGGCACTTCGATAAGTCGTACGCTGGCGATCACCATTTCCGCAAGCGCAAGTGAAGAGAACCGTGCCCCTCCGTCTGCTCCTGGCCTTCGGCCTCGTTGCCGCGTTCATGGCCGGCCCGTCCCCAGCATCCGCCAAGGACACCGGCCTCGTTTTCGTCAGCAACGAGAAGACCAACAACATCATCGTCATCGATCCCAAGACCCACAAGGTCGTGAAGGATCTGCGGACCTCGCGGCGGCCGCGCGACATGCATTTTTCCGCCGACCACACCAAGCTCTACGTCGCCTGCGGCGACGACGACGTCATCGACATCATCGACGTCGCCAAGCTCGAAGTGGTGGGCAAGCTCACCACCGGATCGAGCCCCGAGACCTTCGGCATCGACGAGAAGCGGCGCCGCATCTATGTGTCGAACGAGGAAGGCTCGTCCCTGTCGGTCATCGACATGGACCAGAACATCATCATCCACGAGGTGCCGACCGGGGCGGAGCCGGAAGGCGTGTTCGTCGCCGAGGACGGGCATTTCGTCTACGTGACGTCCGAGGTCGGCGACCTCGTCCACCTGGTCGACGCCGAGAGCGGCAACGTGGTGCAGGACGTGGTGGTGGGAACACGCCCGCGCCGGTTCGCCGCGACACCGGACGGCAAAGAGCTCTGGGTCTCTGCCGAGCTGTCCGGCGAGGTCTACATAATCAATCGCGAGAAATTCACCGTCGACGGCAAGCTCGAATTCCTGCCGCCCGGCATGCGCAAGACGGACGTCACGCCGGTCGATCTGCGCATCACCAAGGACGGCAAGACCGCCTATGTGACGCTCGGCCACGCCGCGCATGTCGCGGTGGTCGACGTCGCGACCCGCAAGGTCCAGGGCTACATCCTGGTGGGCAAGCGCGCCTGGGGCCTGGGCATGTCGCGCGACGAAAAGACGCTGTATGTCGCGAACGGCTTCGGCGACGACGTGACGGTGATCGACCTCGCCACCCGCAAGGCGGTGATCTCGATCCCGGTCGGCCGCATTCCCTGGGGCGTAGTGATCGATGACTAGAGCTGGCGACTTCTTGCTCCTGCGTTGCTCGCTCTGGCGCTCGCCGGCGCGAGCATCCCGGCCGTGGCGCAGCCAGCATCGCCACCTGCGCCGGCGGCATCGCCGGCCCAGCCGCCCCAAGCGCAAGCGCCGCGCCAGCGCGTCACCATCGGCTTCGTCGACATCGATGGCGACCCGCGCTACGAGCCGGTGCGCGCCTATGAGCGCCTCGTGCTCAAGACCCGTGGCCATCCCTTCCCCGGCGCCCAGATCGGGATCGACGAGGCGCAGGCGCTGGCGCGCGTGCTCAACACCGATTTCGTGCTCGAACGCATAACCGTGAAGTCGCCCGAAGAGGTCGCCGGCGCCGTCACCAAGGCGATGACCGAGCGCGGCATCAAGTTCTTCCTGATCGATGCGCCGGCGGAAGCCTACAAGCCGCTCGCCGCCGCCGTGAAAGGCCGCGAGGCGCTGCTGTTCAACGTGTCGGCGCCGGACAACTCGCTGCGCCGCGAGCTCTGTGCCCGCGAGATGGTCCACACCATCCCGAGCCTCGCCATGAGCATGGACGCGCTGGTGCAATATCTCATGTCCAAGAAGTGGCGCGACGTGCTGGTATTGGAGGGGCCGCTGCCGGTCGACACCCAGCGCACCGACGCCTTCGCCCGCTCGGTGCAGAAGTTCGGCGGCCGCATCGTCGCCCGCCAGAAGTTCAAGCCCGGCACCGATCCGCGCGACCGCGAGCAGAACAATCCGGCGCTGCTCACCGCCGGCAGCCGCGACTACGACGTGGTGTTCGTCGCCGACGACGCCTTCGATTTCGTGCGCACCGTGCCCTATCACACGGTGCGGGCGCGCCCGGTGGTCGGCAGCATCGATCTCGAGCCGGTCGCCTGGCACTGGACCTGGGAGCACAACGGCGCGCCGCAGGTGAACTCCCGCTTCGACAAGAAGTCCGGCGGCCGCCACATGGAAGGCCCCGACTGGGCGGCCTGGATCGCGGTGAAGATGATCGTGCAGTCGGCGCTGCGCACGCGCTCGACCGACTTCGCCAAGCAGCGCGACTTCATTCTCGGCGACAGCGGCTTCGACGGCGACAAGGGTCTGCCCGTCGGCGTGCGTCCATGGGACCATCAGCTGCGCCAGGCCGTGCTGCTCGCCGCACCCTACATGGTGGTGGCGAGCGCGCCCGTGGAAGGCTTCCTCCACCGCATCAACGATCTCGACACCATCGGCGACGACGAGCCGGAAACCTCCTGCCACCTCAATAAGTAGCCATGCAGCTTGCCCATGCCGGCCGCGCGTTCGTCGCGGTCACGACGCGCGAAATGATCAAGTTCACCCAGCAGCGCGGGCGTCTGCTCTCCGCGCTGGTGCGCCCGCTGATGTGGCTCGCGGTTTTCGCCGCGGGTTTCTACAACGTGTTCGGCGTCTCGATCATTCCGCCCTACAAGACCTACATCACCTATCAGGTCTACATCGTGCCGGGCCTGCTCGGCATCATCCTGCTGTTCCACGGCATGCAGTCCTCGCTCTCCATGGTCTATGACCGCGAGATGGGGGTGATGCGGCTCCTCCTCACCGCACCGCTGCCACGCTGGGTGCTGCTGGTTTGCAAGCTGATGGCGGGAACGGTGCTCTCGGTGCTGACCTGCTACGTCTTCCTCGCCATCTGCATCCTGTTCGACGTCACCTTCGAGCCGATGGCCTGGCTCACCGTGCTGCCGGCGCTGATCGTCTCCGGGTTGATGCTCGGTTCGCTGTGGCTGTTTCTCTCGGTGCACATCAAGCAGCTCGAGAATTTCGCCGGTGCGATGAACTTCGTGATGTTTCCGATGTTCTTCTTCTCCTCGGCGCTCTATCCCTTGTGGAAGCTGCGCGAGGGCGGCTCGGAATGGCTCTATTACATCGCGCTCGCCAATCCTTTCACCCATGCGGTGGAGCTCATCCGTTTCGCACTTTATGGGGAGTTCGAGGCGGTGTCCGCCGCGGTGGTGGTCGGCTCGACCATCGTGTTCTTCGCGCTCGCGGTGATGGGCTACAACCCGCAGCGCGGCATGATCCGCCGCACGCCGCAGCCGGCGTAATCTGACCTCTCCGAGGATGTGCAGAATTTCTTTACGGACCTCATCCTGAGGAGCCGGCGAAGCACGGCGTCTCGAAGGACGGCCCACACGCTGCGGCTTGTGGCTATCCTTCGAGACGCCATCCTTCGGACGGCTCCTCAGGATGAGGTCGTAATTGGAGATCAATCCGCGCCTCTTGCCCGGTCCGGCAAAATAGTCGACTAAGGCGCCCGTGATCCGCGCTCGCGCGGCAAAATCAACGGGAAAACGCCATGAAGATTGTCGGATTCGAAACGGAAGCCGGGCTGCGCCTCGGCGTGATCGAGGGCACGGACGTCGTCGACCTGCAGGCGGTCGACCCGAGCATCCCCAACGATCTCGCCGTCGTGCTGGCGCGCAACAATGGCGATCTCAGTCCGCTTGCCAACCTCGCCAAGGGCGCGCCCGCCACGGCGCGGCGTCCGCTCGCCGGCATCAAATACGCGCTGCCGGTGGCGCGGCCGGGCAAGATCATCTGTCTCGGGCTCAATTATCTCGAGCACGTCAAGGAAGGCCGCTACGCCGACAATCTGCCGAAATTCCCGACCCTGTTCTCGCGCGGGCTCAACTCGTTCGCGCCCAATCTCGCGCCGCTGATCCGCCCCAAGGTCTCCGAGACCTTCGACTACGAGGCGGAGCTCGTCTGCGTCATCGGCAAGCGGGCGAAGCACATGAGCCTCGAGAACGCGCTCTCCTGCATCGCCGGCTGGACCTGCGCCAACGAGGGCTCGATCCGCGAATTCCAGCGCCACACCACGCAGTGGCACATGGGCAAGAACTTCGACCGCAGCGGTGGCCTCGGTCCGTGGTTCGTGTCCGCCGACGAGCTGCCGCCGGGCGGCAAGGGCCTCAAGATCGAAAGCCGCGTCAACGGCAAGGTGATGCAGTCCGACAATACCTCGAACATGATGTTTCCGGTCGCCGAGACCATCGTCTACGCGACGCAAGGCATCACGCTCGAGCCCGGCGACCTCCTCCTCACCGGCACGCCGTCGGGCGTCGCCCACGCCCGCAAACCGCCGGCCTGGATGCGCAACGGCGACGTCTGCGAGATCGACATCGAAGGAGTAGGGGTGCTGCGCAACCCGATCGAGGATGAGAAGTAGATACGTTCCCTCCCCGTCTTCGGGGAGGGCAGGGTGGGTTCTTACCTGCGCGAAAGAAAGACCCCACCCGGCCCTCCCCGAAGACGGGGAGGGAGAAGACTTCATTTCCCCGTCGCCTTGCGGATGAACTTCTCGAAGCTCGCGAGCTGCTGCTTGATGAGGTCGATGGTCGGCTGGTCCTTGAGCTCGAGCTTGTCGTCGAACTTCTGGCCGGCGAAGGTGACGATGACCTCGGGGCGGCCGAACAGCAGGGCGTCGATCGAGGTCAGCGACTGGCGCAGGTGATACTGCATGCGCGCGCCGCCGAGCAGGCCGGTCGCCGCCGACTGGATCGCCACCGGCTTCATGGCGAACGGCTGTTCCTTCATGCGCGACACCCAGTCGATCGCGTTCTTGAGCACGCCGGGGACCGACCAATTGTACTCGGGCGAGCAGATCAGCACGCCGTCGGCGGCGCGGATCGCGGCGGCGAGATCGTTGGCGGCAGCGGGAAAGCCCGACGCGTCCTGGACGTCGTGATTGTAGAGCGGGAAGGTGTCGAGCGACGGCGCCGCCGTGATCGCCATGCCGGGCGGCGCGAGCTTCGGCGCGAGCCGCGCCAGCGCCGCGTTGAACGATCCCTTGCGCAGCGATCCGCAGATGCTGACCACGTTGACCTGATCCGCCATGAGCTAGCCTCGTACCCCTGTGCCTTGTGTTTTGCGCCGCCGACGCGCCTGACTTTGCCTTGCGTTGCTCCTGCAACGGCGCGCGTCGACAAATGTCCGCGCCCTTATAGCTCGAAATCGGCGCCCGGAAAGGAGCCGCAGCGTTTGGCTCCCTCCCCCTGAAAGGGGGAGGGTCGGGGAGGGGGTCGCGGGCGGTGAGATGAGGCTCCGGCGCATTGCTGTGTGACGAGTCAGAAGACCCCCACCCCAACCCTCCCCCTTTCAGGGGGAGGGGGCGCTCATAGGCGGAGGAGGGAGCTTCTGCCCCTCACCGCCTCACTCCGGCTGCAGGCCGATGTCGTGGGTGAGGCGGCGCCACAGGTCGAACTGGGCGCGCAGGTAGGCCGAGAGCGTAGGCAGCGTGTCGGCGCCCGTGGTGAAGAAGCCGAGGTCGGCGAGCTTGCCCGACACCTCCGGGTTCTTGAGGATGCGGTCCATCTCGGAATTGAGCCGGGTGACGATGTCGTTCGGCGTGCCGGCGGGCGCCACCAGCATGAACCAGCCGATGTATTCGACGCCGGCGAAAGTCTCCGCGATCGTCGGCACCTGCGGATAGTTCGCGAGCCGCTCGGCCGAGCTCGTCGCGAGTGGGCGCAGCGTGCCGCTCGCGATGTGCTGGGCGGCGGAAGGCACGGCGAGCACGACGAGCTGCACCCGTCCGGCGAGCGTGTCCTGCACGCCCTGCGGCATCGTCGCATAGGGCACCTGCAGGATGCTGCTGCCGCCGAGCTTGTTGAGCCAGGCCGCCAGCATGCCGGAGAGGTTGCGCGGTCCGTCGGTCGCGAAGGTAAGCTTGCCGGGGTTCGCCTTGTCGAAGGCCGCGAGCTCGGCGAGGTCCTTCACCGGCACGCCCGGATTGGCGAGGACGAGGAACGGGTTCTTGGCGATCATCGCGACCGGTACGAAGTCCTTGAGCGGATCGTAGGGCAGCGCCTTGAATGTGAAAGGATTGGTGACGAGCGCCGCCGCCGTCGCGAAATAGAGCGTGTAGCCGTCGGGTGCCGCATGGGCGGCAAGCTGTGCACCGACGATATTGCCGCCGCCGGGGCGGTTCTCCACCACGACCTGCTGGCCGAGCGCCATCGAGAGCCGGTCCGCGAGCAGCCGGCAGATGATGTCGGGCGTTCCGCCGGCGGCGAGCGAGACGATGATCCGCACCGGCTTGGTCGGCCACGATTGTGCCGACGCCGGTTGGGCCAATGCGGCGACGAGCGCCAGCAGTGCGCCGATGAGCCTCATGGGTGTCCTCCCTTCTTGTAACCTCTCCCCGCGTGCGGGGAGAGGTCGGATCGCGCCAGCGATCCGGGTGAGGGGGCCGCGTCGCGAGTTTGAGCGTCGGCGGAAAATCCTCAGAGGCTCAGACTCGCGAAACCGCCCCCTCACCCCGACCCTCTCCCCGCGCGCGGGGAGAGGGAGTTTCACGCCGCGACCTTGACGCCGAACAGGCGCGCGGCGTTGCCGCCGATGATGTCCGCCTTCTCCTGCGCGGAGAGCGCGCAGGACTCGATGAACTCGATCGGCTTCGGCTCGCCGACCGGATAGTCCGAGCCGAGCAGCACGCGGTCCGCGCCGACGCGCTTGACGAGCGCTTCCAGCACCTCGGTCTCGTAGACGCAGCTGTCGAAATAGAGCATGCGCAGATATTCGGCCGGGCTCTTCGACATGTTGACGCGCGTCGCCGGCTTGTCGAGATAATTCCGCGCGATCCGTCCCATGTAATAGGGCATGTAGCCGCCCCCGTGGGAGACGCAGATCTTGAGCTTCGGATAAGCGTCGAGAATGCCCTCGTAGAACAGCGAGGCGATCGCCATCGCCTCCTCGAAGGCCTGGCCGATGCTGTTCCACAGGTACCATTTCTCGAACCGCCGATCGGGATTGCCGGCGGGGTGGATGTAGACGACCGCGCCATGCGCCTCGGCGGCTTCCCAGAACGGTCGCAGCCGGCGGTCGCCGATCTCCATGTCGCGCGCCGTCGTCGAGATGCCGACGCCCGCGAGCTTGCAGCTCGGTCATGCAGCGCACGAGCTCCGCGACCGCGAGATCGGGCGCATGCAGAGGCACGCCGCCGAGCCCGATGTAGCGCTGCGGATTGGCGGCGACCACCTCCGCCATGCGCTCGTTGAGCATGCGCTCCATCCGCAGGCTCTCCTGCGGCTCCGCCCAGTAGGTGCACTGCTGCACGAGGCTCGAGGAGAGCACCTGGATGTCGACGCCCATGGCGTCCATGCGGGCGAGGCGCTCGGTCGTATCCGACATGCGCGACTCGATGAAGGCGTCGCGGTCGCGCACCACCTGCTTCGCCGCCTCGCTCATGTTGGGGTCGGTGTTCGACTTCACGAACATGCTGTGCGGCCCGGTGATCCGATACATCTGCGGGATCATGAGATGGGCGTGCATGTCGATGGCGCACGGCCACCGCCGCGGTTTCTCGTGAACGTTCATTCGGGCCTCCCGGGCTTGCGGGGATCGTCGGTCAAAGCGAGGCGTCGTTGCAAGGGGAAGATTTGCAGGCCGAAGCGGTCGGCGATGAGCCCCCACACTCCGCGCGGCGCGAACAGCATGATGGCGATCGCCACTGCGCCCAGCATCAGCAAATAAAGGCTGCCGAGATCGGCGAACAGCTGGCGCAGCAGGAAGAAGATCGCGGTGCCGATGATCGGCCCTTCGATCCGGCCGACGCCGCCGATCACGGCGATGAAGATGACGAATGCCGTCCAGTCGTTGGTGCTGAACGCGCCGTCGGGCGAGATGCGCAGCTTCTGCAGGTAGATCACCGCGCCGACCATCGCCGTGCAGAACGCCGTCATCACATAGACCACGAGCTTGACCCGGGTGACGTCGATGCCGCTCGAGCGCGCGGCGACCTCGTTGTCGCGGATCGCGGTGAGCGCGAGGCCGTAGCGCGAGCGCAGCAGCGCGACGATCAGCGCCAGCACCAGCACCGCGAGGCCGAGCGCGATCCAGTAGATGAGAAACTCGCGCTCCTGCCGGCTCGCCGCGATCGAGAGCACGATGTTTGCCGGCAGGCTGGTGCCGGAGCCGCCGCCGAGCACGGAGACCTGCGACGCCAGCAGCCGGAACACCTCCGCCACCACCCAGGTGCCGATCGCGAAATAATGCCCGCGCAGCCGGAACACCAGCGCCGCGACCGGGATCGACACCGCGGCGCCGATGACGCCGGCGAGCGGGATCGACCACAGCGGCGGCAGCCCGGCGAGCATGGTCAGCGCGAACAGGAGATAGCCGCCGAGCCCGACATAGGCCTGCTGGCCGATCGAGACGAGGCCGGCATAGCCGGCGAGCAGGTTCCAGGCGCTCGCCAGCGCCACGTAGGCGTAGATCTCGGCGAGCAGCCGCAGGTCCTGGCGCTCCGCCCAATAGGGCGCGAGCACCAGCGCCACGATCAGCGCGGCGAACACCGCGCCGGCGATGCGGCTTCGCGCGGTCCATGAAATAGACGCGCGGCGCGCTCATCCGCGCACCTTCGGAAACAGGCCTTCCGGCCGCACCGCGAGCACGACGAGGAAGGCGAGATGGCCGGCGAGCACCTGCCAGCCGGGATCGAGCTGGGCGCCGATGCCCTGCGCGACGCCGAGCACGATGCCGCCGGCGAGCGTGCCCCACAGGCTCCCGAGCCCGCCGATGATCACCGCCTCGAAGCCGAAGATCAGCCGCGCCGGCCCGATCGCCGGATCGAAATTGGTGCGGATCGCGAGCAGCACGCCGGCGATGGCGACGACGGCGAGCGACAGCGCCATGCCGAGCGCGAAGATGTGGCGATTGTCGAGCCCCATGAGCTGCGCCACCGCCGGATCGTCGGACGTCGCACGGAACGCGCGGCCGAGCGCGGTACGATAGAACAGCGCCTGCAGGGCGCCGATCACCGCGACCGCCACCACGAACTGCAGGAGCGGCAGCACGCCGATCGAGATGCCGGGCACGACGGGGATGCTCGCGATCTCGATGGCGCCGGCCTGCAGGCGCACGCTGTCGGCGGTGAACACTTCGAGCAGCGCGTTCTGGATGATCACCGAGAGCCCGAAGGTGACGAGCAGCGGCGGCAACAGGTCGTCGCCGAGCGTGCGGTTGAGCAGCACGCGCTGCAGCACGTAGCCGAGCGCCGCCATCAGCGGCACCACGATGACGAGCGAGGTGATCGGGTTGATGCCGAGCGTATGGGTGGCGACGAGCGCCAGATAGGCGGCGAGCACGATGAGATCGCCATGGGCGATGTTGACGAGCCGCATGATGCCGAAGATCAGCGACAGCCCCGCCGCGAACATGGCGTAGAGCCCGCCCACCAGCACGCCCTGGATGATGACGTTGATCCACAGGGTCATGGGGGACCTTTTCCCCACGGCGGACCTTCTCCCTCCCCCTGAAAGGGGGAGGGCGGGGAGGGGGTCGCGGGCGGCACAAGTGGCGCCGGTGGTGCGAGTGGCGAGTCAGCGGACCTCCACCCCAACCCTCCCCCTTTCAGGGGGAGGGGGCGCACCGGCCCCGGAATGACGTCGAGAGAAACGCAAATCACGTCACACCCCGAAATACGCGGCGGAGATGGCGTCGCGGCTGAGCGCGTTCGCGGCGCCGGAGAGGGCGACGCGGCCCTCCTGCAGGCAGTAGACGTGCTTTGCCGCGGCGAGCGCCTGGACGATGTCCTGCTCGACGATGATCACCGCTGCGCCCTCCGCAAGAATCGCCGGCAGCCGCGCATAGATGTCGCGCACCACGATGGGGGCGAGGCCGAGGCTGATCTCGTCGCACAGGATGAGCTTCGGGTTCGACATCAGCGCGCGGCCGATCGCGACCATCTGCTGCTGGCCGCCGGAGAGCGCCATGCTCGGCAGCCGCCGCCGTTCGGCGAGCACCGGGAAACAGCTCGTAGATGCGAGGAAGCGTCCACGGCCCGGGACGGCCGAGCTGGCCGCCGACGAGGAGGTTCTCCTCGACTGTGAGCGAGGAGAACAGCCGCCGCCCCTCCGGCACGAGGGCGATGCCGCGCGCGACGGTGCGATAGGCCGGGCCGCCGCCGATCGCAGCGCCATCGAAGCGGATGGCGTCGCGGCGCGCGCCCAACAGCCCGGCGATGCTCGCGAGCAGCGTGCTTTTTCCCGCGCCGTTGGCGCCGATCACGGCCACGGTCTCGCCGGCCTCGACCTTCATCGACACGGCGAACAGCGCCTGGAAGTCGCCGTAGAACGCGTCGAGCCGGTCGACTTCGAGCAAGGGCTCAGGCATCGGCCGCGATCCCGAGATAGATTTCGCGCACCGCCGGATTGCGGATCACGGCGTCCGGGCGCGCCCGCGGCGATGATCGCGCCGGCATAGAGCACGGCGAGGCGGTCGACCACGGCGGTGAGCGCATGCACCACGTGCTCGATCCAGACGATCGAGACGCCGCTTGCCCGCACGTCGCGGATCAGCGCGACGAGGCTTTCGCATTCGTGCTCGGTGAGCCCGCCCGCGACCTCGTCGAGCAGCAGCACGCGCGGCGACGTCGCGAGCGCACGGGCAAGCTCGAGCCGCTTGCGGTCGAGGAGCGTGAGCGTGCGGGCGAGCCGGTTCGCCTTGTCGGCGAGGCCGCAGCGGGCGAGGATGTCCGCGCATCCGGCATAGACCTCGTGCTCGCCGCGGCGCCGGCCGAACGCGGCCGCGACGACGAGGTTCTCGAACACGGTCATGCCGCCGAACGGCTGCGGAATCTGGAACGAGCGCGCGAGCCCGAGATGGCAGCGCCGCTGCGGCGGGAGTGCCGTGATGTCGGCGCCGGCGAACAGCACGCGCCCGGCATCGGGCCGCACCGTACCGGTCGCGATGCCGAACAGCGTCGTCTTGCCCGCGCCGTTCGGCCCGATGATGCCGAGCGCCTCGCCCTCGGCGAGCGAAAGATCGATCCCGTCGGCCACCACGACTGCGCCGAAGCGTTTCGAGATTTTTTCCAGCGCGAGGATGGGAGGCATGAGTTGGTGCTTTTTGCTCACCTCTCCCCGCGTGCGGGGAGAGGTCGGATCGCGTCAGCGATCCGGGTGAGGGGGCCGCGTCGCGAGTCTGAGCGCCAGTGATGTGCTCGGAGGCTCAGAGCTCGCGAAACCGCCCCCTCACCCCGACCCTCTCCCCGCACGCGGGGAGAGGGAGCAGCACAGTGCATGCCGCACCCGCTCTGCCCGAATGTTACCCCAGCAACGCCAGCTTGCCGCCGACGGGGATTTCCGGCGCGGTCTTGTTGGTGGTGATGACGAGCTCGAAGTTGTCGCCCTTGCGCTGCCACTGGCCGGCGACGAGCGGCGTCTTGGTGACGTTCTTCACCGGCATTCCCGTCCACTTCACCGGGCCGACGATGGAGCGGTAGTCGGTGGCGACGATCGCAGTCGAGGATCGCCTTCGGCTCGAGGCTCTTCGAGCGCTTGAGCACGTCGATGCCGACCTCGAACAGCGCGTGCTGGAAGCCGATCGGCTGGGTCCATGGGCGCTTGGTCGCCGCCGTGTAGGCGTCGGTGAGCTGCTGCGCGCTCTGGCCGGTGAGGCCCGACTTGAACGGGTGGTGCGGCGTCCACCACACCTCGCTGGTGAGCCCGTTGCCGCGAGGCCCGAGCGAGGCGATCACCGAGGGGAACAGCAGCGCCTTGCCGATGGTCACGATCTTCGGCTTGAAGCCCTGCTGCGCCGCCTGCGACCAGAACGTCGCGAAGTCCGGCGGGATCATGTTGCCGGTGACGATCTCCGCATTCACCGCCTTGAAGGCGGAGATCTGCGAGGTGAAGTCGTTGTTCATGAGCTGGTAGCGGCCGGGATCGGTGAGCTTGTAGCCCGCCTTGGCCAGCGCCGGCGGCAGCCCGAGCTTGGCGTCGCCCCAGGCGTTGCCGTCGGCGTCGTTGGGGAACAGGCCGCCGACCACCTTGTTGGTCGGCGCGGAATCCCACAGCGCCAGGAACGCGCCGATCACGTCCTCGAGTCCCCAGAAGAAATGGTAGGTCCAGGTGAAGCCCTTCTTCGGATCGCCGTTGCGGCCGAAGAAGTACGGCTGCCACGGGCAATTGGTGGTGATGCAGGGGACCTCGTTGACCTCGGCCTGGTCGGCCACCGGATTGGTGGTGTCCGGCGTCGCCGAGGCGAGGATGAGGTCGACCTTGTCGCCGAGGATCAGCTCGGACGCGACTTCTGCCGCGCGGTTGCCACTCGACTGGCTGTCCTTGCTGATGATCTGCACCGGATAGGTCTTGCCGCCGCTCACGAGGCCCTTCGCCAGCAGGCCGTTCACCTGCTGCGAGGATGAACCCGTCGGCCTCGCCGAAGCCGGCGAGCGGGCCTGTCTTGGGGCTGACATGGCCGATCTTGATGACGCGGCTCTGCGCATTGACCGGAATGATGTCGAGCACCGCCGGCGCGGCGACGGCGCCGAGTCCAGCCTTGACGAGACTGCGGCGCGAGATGGCAGACTGGGTACGGGCACCCGTGCGGTCGGACATCGTTTCCTCCTAAGAGCGTTATTGGGGATGACTATAGCAATCGTTGCCCACTGTCGTCATGGCCGTCCCACGCACAACGTCGCACGATAGGGCGCGGGCGTGCATAAAGGTTGGGCTTACCGCGGCGCGTGCTGTAGCCCGCATGAGCGAAGCGGCATGCGGGGAAAGACGCCGTTCGCCGGATGCCGCCCCGGATTTCGCTCCGCTCATTCGGGCTACGGCCGCTGCATGAGCGAACCGACATGCGCGAATGGTGCAGGTCCCAGCGGAGTGTCTGCGGTCGGTTGAGCTGTCCTGCCTCGGACGCCGGCCTTAACTTCGCCCAACTACGAATGATTCCCTCGGTGTCACGGAGGAGGATGCCGATGATCAGGATTCTATGTGCCGTTGCATTCGCTTTGCTGCTGACCAATGCCTCGATGGCTCAGTCGTATTGCGATCAGGTCAAGCAAGCGATCGCCACCTACGGATATGCCGCAGCCAAAGCGCACGCCTTGGCCCACTACACCAGGCACGAGGTTGAAGTTGCCGATCGGTGTGTGACGGGCGGCGGAGGTCACCGGGGCAAGCGAAAAACCAGGACTTGATGCTGCGTAGCCCGGATGAGCGAGGCGACATGCGGGGATGGCGCTACCTGTGACGTGTTCCCGGATATCGCTTCGCTCATCCGGGCTACGTGTCGGTTCACCGCGCCGCCTTGAGATGCCGTAACACCCGCGCCCGCAACTCCGCCTGCTGCGCCGGCGTCCAGGTGCGGAATCCCTCGCCGGACTTCATGCCGAGCTTGCCGTCGGCGACGAGCTTCTCGAGATAGGGCGACGGTCCCGGCCGCGCGTCGATCGCCGGCAGGACGGTCTTGTGGATCGCGAGGGTGAGATCGGTGCCGACGAGGTCGGCGTTCTCCAACGGGCCGAGCACGGCGAGGCGGCGGCCGAACGCGGCCTTGATGACGGTGTCGACGGTCTCGGCGTCGCAGATGCCGTTCTCGACGAGCGAGATCGCCTCGCGCCATAGCGCGTGCTGCAGCCGGTTGCCGACGAAGCCGGGCACGTCCTTCTTCACATGGACCGGCGTCTTGCCGACGTCCTTGTGCAGCTTCATCGTGAAATCGATCGCCGCGGGTGACGTCCATTCCGTGCCGATCACCTCGACCAACGGCACGAGATAGGGCGGGTTCCACCAGTGGGTGCCGAGCGCGCGCTCGCGGTGTGCGAGCCTGCCCATGATGGCGGTGATCGGGATCACCGAGGTGTTGCTGGCGAGGATCGCGTCGGGCTGCGCACGCCGCTTCGATCTCGGCGAACAGCGTCTGCTTGGCCTCGAGGTCCTCGCGCACCGCTTCGACCACGAAGTCAGCATCGCGTACGGCATCGGCAAGGCCCGGCACGATGCGCACGCGCGCGAGCGCTGCCGTGTCGTCGCCGAGATCGCTGAGGTTCGCGAGGATGCGGTCCTTGGCGGTGGCGAGCGTCGGCGCATGCGCGTCGGTGAGCGTCACGTCGTGGCCGGCGAGCGCGAACACTTGCGCAAGGCCGTGGCCCATCAGCCCGGCGCCGATAACGGCGATGCGTGCTTTCGTCATCGATCAGCCGGCAGTGTAGCCGCCGTCGGCGTAGAGGATGTGGCCGGTGTAGAAGTCCGACGCGCGCGAGGCGAGGAACAGCAGCGGCCCGGCGAGGTCGGCGGGCTCGCCGAGCCGGCCCTTCGGCACGCGGGCGAGGAAGCCCTTGCGCACCTCGCGCGCCCGCTCGGTGTCCTCGTACATCCAGTCGGTGAGCGGCGAGCGGAACACGGTCGGGCCCAGCGCATTCACGGTGATGCCGGTGTCGCCCCACTCGCAGCCGAGCGCCTTGGTGATGCCGTCGACCGCCGACTTCGAGGCGCAATAGGCGGTGTAGCCCGCCGGGTGCCCGAGCAGGCCGCGCGCGGAGGAGGTGAGGATCACCTTGCCGCCGCCGCCCTGCTTGAGCATCTGCCGGCCGGCGGCGCGCGCCATCAGCCACGACTGGGTGACGTTCGCGTCCATCACCTCGAGGAAATCCTCGGGCTTCTGGTCGATGATCTTCGCCACCTTGTTGAGGCCGGAAGCGACGACGAGAATGTCGATGCGGCCGAACTTCGCCACGGCAGCGGCGACGATCGCCTCGCAATCCTCCTCGCTGCGCGGCCGCCGCGCGACGACCTCGGTCTTGCCGCCGAGCGCCTCGCACTCCGCCGCGACCTTCTTCAACTCCTCAGCCCGGCTCGCCGCGAGCACGGTGTTGGCGCCGGCGCCCGCCAGCACTTTTGCCGCGAGCGAGCCGAACGCGCCGGTCGCCCCGGTGATCACCGCCGTCTTGCCGCGAACATCGAACAGCGCGAGCGGGTTCTTGAGGAATTCGTCGGACATGGGGTTGTTCTTTCTCCCTCCCCGTCTTCGGGGAGGGCGGGGTGGGGTCTTCCTTTCGGGGCGGGGATCGTTGCGAAGCAGGCCCCACCCTACCCTCCCCGAAGACGGGGAGGGAAAGCCCTACTTCGGCGGCGCCGAGATTGCGACCAGCATGGTCACCACATCGTTCGTGCGGTTGATCACCTCGCGCACCTCGTTCGGTCCGATGAAGCAGCTGTCGTTCGGCTTCAGCACCGTCTCCTTGCCGCCCGCGATCACGGTAAGCTCGCCGGCGAGGATGAAGTAGACCTTCTCGGTCGGCGAGGAGTCCGGGCCGGCGCCGCCGCCGGGGAGGAAATGCGACAGCCCGACCACGAACTGCTTCGGGCCGCCGGCTTCGGCGCCGAACAGGCGCACCGAGGTGTAGGCGCGGTGGTTCGGCACCTCGTACGGCTTGGCGTCGGCAAAGCGCTTGACCTCCATCAGAACGTCTCCCCCTTCTCGATGCGGTATGAGCCTTTGGGATCGATCATCGCGACGAGGCGGATGATGCAGCCGTCGCCGCGGTCCCAGTTCCACGGGAAGAACGCGAAGGTGCAGCGCTTGCCCGTCACCTTGTCGATGTCGCCGCCGACATTCTCGATGCCGAGGATGCCGTTCTTGAACAGGATGCGGTGCACCGGCTCCCATTCCGGGAAGTCGTCCTTCCAGTCGCGGCCGCCGGACCATTGCTTGTACTCTTCGGCGAGATGCGGATGCAGCGGCCCGTTGCGCTGCGGGCCGATCGCGGTCGCGAGCGGATGGTCGTTCGCCTGGGTGTCGTGGCCGACCACCTTCACCTTCTTCTCGACGAACCATTCGCCGGCGGACGGCACGAAGCCGGGCGCGCGGCAGAAATAGTCCTCGCTGTCCTCGTAGAGCTTGTGCCAGCCGGTGTTGACGATGACAACGTCGCGCGGGCGCACCACCTTGCCGGCCGCCTTCTCGAGATCGTCGTAGGTGATCTGCTCCCATTTCTTCTTCGGGATCGACACCACGATGCCCGAGCCGAAGAAATGCGGCAGCGGCACCTCGTCGATGAACGGCGTGCCCTGGATGACGTGCGCCGGCGCGTCGATGTGGGTCGTGTTGTGCATGCTCGTCGTGATGCGCTGCGAGAGCACTCCCGACTTCGCCATGTAGTGGATGCGCTCGATCTTGACGTCCTCGAAATACGGCCAGTTCGGCGACTGGTAGCCGAAGCGGTGGGACAGGTTGTAGAACTCGAGCCCCATCGCGTTGTCGAGGTTCTCCTCGAACGTCACCCCGCGGATTTGCTTCGTCACATCGGCCTCCCTGAGAACTGGTCGTCGTGCCCGCGGCTCGCGCCATTGTGCGCGGGCGGCGCCGGGTATGTGGGCACTCCCATAGCCCCGTTGTTCACCGCCTCGCAAGGTTCCCGTCCCCGCACGATCGGTTTGCGCCATGCGGGGAGAAGATTGCGCGTTCATCGACGCCGCCAGGGAGCGGAGGCCGTGCCGGCCCGGCCCTGCGGGGGACGAAACACCCTTTGTTCACCGCATTTTGCCATGATCGCGCCCGGTTCGTCGGGGACAAGGCCGATCATGATCGCGTCGAAATACTTTCGCCAGAGCGCCCGCTTGGCTGCGCTCGCTCGGCGCTGACCGGCCTCGCCGCCTGTGCCGGCGATCCGTTGCCGGCGGAACAGCCGTCGTTCTATCGCAGCATGGCGAGCGCCGAGGCGCAGGTCGACGGGCCGACCGCGGCCTCGATGATCTCCGGCTACCGCCACAACAACGGGCTCGGCACTGTCGAGGTCGATCCCGAGCTGACGCGCCTCGCCTACGAGTGGGCCCGCGCCATGGCGGCGAAGGACAAGCTCGACAAGGGCGCGAGCCCGCAGCTCAACAAGAGCCTCGCCGCCGCCGGCTTCAATCCGAAGCAGACGGTGGAGAACATTAGCGCCGGATACCACACGCTCGCCGAAGCCTTCTCCGGCTGGCGCGATTCGCCGCCGCACCGCGCCAACATGCTCAACGCCGGCGCCAACCGGCTCGGCATCGCCGCAGTCTACTCGCCGCAGTCGAAATACAAGGTGTTCTGGGCCTTGATCATGGCCAACAAGGACAGCGGCTGATAAACGGACGTGTCGACGGGGAGGGCACTCGGCGCCCTTGCACCGAACTGTCTCACATCAGGGGGCTCACATGCGTAGATACGGAGCGGTGGCGCTGATCGCGTTCGTGCCGGGCCTGGCGCTCGCCGCGGACCTGCCCGCACGCAAACCCGGGCTGTGGGAGGTCAAGATGGCGTTCGAGGGCCGCCCCGGCGCGCAGTCGATCAAGCAATGCGTCGACCCCGAGACCGACGCCATCATGCAGTCGAGCGCGACCAACATCGGCAGCCAGTGCTCGAAGCGCGACATCGTGAAGTCCGGCGACACCACGACGATCGATTCGGTGTGCAGCGTCGCCGGCCACGAGGCGTCGTCTCACGCCGTCGTCAAAGGCTCCTTCGACAGCGACTACACGATGACGGTCTCCTCCAAGAGCGACGCCGGCGCGATCAACCTCACCGTCGCCGGCAAATGGCTCGGTCCCTGCGAAGCCGGCCAGCGGCCCGGCGACCTCATCCTGCCCAACGGCCTCAAGATCAACCTGAAAGAGATGGGGAAGAGCTTCCCGACGCCGGGTGGGGCGCCGCCGATGCCGAGGTAGGGGGGCCAGCAGGGACGCGCGTTTGCGCCGTTTTCCGCCGCGGTTGGCCTTCTCATTCTGAGCGTCATGGCCGGGCTCACATGAGGATGTGTGGGTCAAGGGCTATACTTTCATGTGGCACCTCTTTGTTCGACCGGGAGGCCACCTCTTCGTCCCGACCATGAGATTGGCGGTGCACCGTGCGCAGGCGCGGTCAAGGCTGGCCGCAGGCCACCGCCGGAGGCGGCGCGCAGCGGCCTTGACGGCGGCGAGCCCGGTGCGAGGCTTGCCTGGTCGGGGCGAGCGTGATGCGCAGGATTGATCCGGGTCCTCGAGTCGTTCGCGCGCTGGCTGCGGCGGCGATGCCGCAGAACCTCACATCCGGTTGCCGTGACGGCAGTTCCATAATCCTCATGGTCGCGACGATCGGGCTCGGGTAGGGCGGGTCCAGTCTTGTCAGCGGCGTGTTGCAGCCAGCCGGCCATGCGGCGCCGCCCACCCGGATCGGGCGAGGCTGATCGGGCCTCGCCGATGCGCTGGGCTCGGCGGCTCAGGCGGCCTTGAAGGCGGCGCCCTCGGGAACGACGCCGGCGCTGACGTAGCGCCACAGCGCGACCAGCAGCTTGCGGGCGAGGGCGACGATCAGCGCGCGCCGCCGGCGGGCGTCCTGGCCCCGGGCGCGCTGCGCGTACCATCGGCTCAGGGCGGAGCCCGGCTGGTGGCGCCGCCACAGCCAGGCGAGTTCGACCATGGCCTTGCGCAGCTGCGGCTGTCCCGCCTTGGAGATGCCCTGGTCGTGGACGACCGCACCGCTCTGCCACGGGCTCGGCGAAAGACCCGCGAAAGCGGCGACCTGGCGTCGATTGTCGAAGTGCCGGTAGAACGCTTCGAGCGTGAGCACGGCGGCGGTCTGCGGTCCGATCGCGCGAAGGCGCAGCAGCAATTGGGCCCGGTCGTCGGTCGCGACCGCTTCGCTTGCGGCGGCTTCCTGCATGGCGTCCCGCTCCGCCTCCACGGCCTTGAGCTGCTGCACCAGCAGATCCAGCCGGTCGAGCGCGCGCTCGAGCTCGCGCTTCATCTGCGGCGGCAAGGCGCGGCCGTCGCCGGTCATCAGCGTTTCCAGGCGCGCCCGACGATCGCGCCGCAACGGTTGATAGTCGGTGATGCCCTGGCTCATGAGCAGGCCGCGGACACGGTTGGTGATCGCGATCCGCTCGCGGATCAGCACCGCCCGCTCGCGCACCACGCGGCGGCGGTCTTCCTCCTGCGGGCGCGGCGGCCGCACCATCGAGCACACCCGCGGCTCGCCGCGCCGCCACGCCAGCAGCGTGCGCAGCAGCGTCTCGCCATCGATGCCGTCGCTCTTGCCGCGCCGCCGGCGCCGCGACACCGCCACCGAGGCGGCATCGACGACATGGCTTTCGATGCCGTTCGCCTCGAGCAGCCGGTGCAGCCAGAAGCCGTCGAGCCCCGCCTCCTCGATCGCGACCACCCGCACAGGCCCGCCGACCCGCTCCTCGGCTTGCCGGCGCCGCCGCTCCAGAAGCGACAGAAGCGCCGCGCCGTCGCCCGCCGCGACCATGTGCTTCGACAGCTTCTCGCTTCCCGGCAACAGCGACGTCACCAGCCACTTCGAACGGCTCAGTTCCAAAGACACCGCGACGATGCCATTCTCAACCGCGGTGGCGGCCGGAGCGTCGGGACGATCGATGACAGACATTGGTTGCTCCCTTGCAGAATGTGTTGGCAACCCTCTGCTACAACCTCGGGCCGCTACCGCAACACACCCTCATAGGGTCTTGTCCCGGCCACCCCGATTAACGAGGCACGGCATCGCCACACGTGCGCGTTTCTCGGCAGTGCCCTGGTTATCGGGGTCGCCGGGACAAGCCCGGCGATGACGCCCCCCCAGTGGGCGTGATAGCGCTGTGCCTGACTCCGCAACGACGAGCGCCGCACTACCCCCACTTCACATCATGCCGCGCCAACACCTCGCGCACCTTGGCGACGAGGTCGGCTTCCGGGACGGCGAACTGGGCGGCGGCCTGTTTCTGCAAATAATCGTCGCGCTCCTTCGAGAGGCCAGCGAGCTCGGCGCCGAGGATCAAGTCCTTGATCTGCACCTCGCCCTTGGCCTTCTCGTCGGAGCCCTGGATGACGACGCAGGGGCTGCCGCGGCGGTCGGCGTATTTCATCTGCGGGCCGAATTTTCCGGAGCCGAGATAGAGCTCGGCGCGGATGCCGGCCTGGCGCAGCGTCGAGGCCATGCGCTGGTAATCCGCGATGCGATCCTTGTCGAACACGGTGACGATCACCGGGCCGGGCTCGGGCTTTGACGCGACCTTGCCGAGATGGGTGAGAGCGGCGAGAAGGCGCGACACGCCGATCGAGAAACCGGTCGCCGGCACCGGCTCGCCGCGGAAGCGCGCGACAAGGCCGTCATAGCGCCCGCCCCCGCCGACCGAGCCGAAGCGCATCGGCTTGCCGTCATCGCCGGTGGTGGGGAAGGTGAGCTCGACCTCGTAGACGGGGCCGGTGTAGTACTCGAGGCCGCGGACAATGGTTTGATCGATGCGGATGCGATCCGATCCATAACCCTCCGATTCAACCAACATTCTAATCAGGTCCAACTCGTGAGCACCTTCTGCAAAAATCTTGTTCTGAAAAGCTGGCAGAGCAACTGGGCCTAAATTGAATTCGATAACGCCTTCGCTAGCTGGGAGTCTCGTGGCGCCCTCTGGATCGAGAGCGGCGCCTGCAAACTGTCTTGTCGGGCGGTCGGGTGCGATCACTCTTAGGATCAAATCTATTTGCTGCTCATCCAATCCAGCGCCTTTTGTAAAATCGCCGCTCTCATCTTTGCGTCCCCCCCCCAGGAGGAGTCGTACTCCCTCTGGACCCAATCGATCCAACTTATCGATAGCTCGCAGCACCGTAAGCCGCTTCCCCGAATTCCCCTCGCCTCCGAGCCCAATCGACTCCATAACTCCATCCAGCACCTTGCGGTTATTCACCTTCACAACATAGCTGCCGCGCGGAATCCCCAGCGCCTCCATCGTATCCGCCGCCATCATGCAGATCTCGGCATCCGCCGCCATCGATGCCGAACCCACCGTGTCCGCGTCGAACTGCATGAATTGCCGGAACCGCCCCGGCCCCGGCTTCTCGTTGCGAAACACCCAGCCGGCGCGATAGCTGCGATAGGGCTTGGGGAGCTGGTCGAAGTTCTCCGCGACATAGCGGGCGAGCGGCGCAGTGAGGTCGTAGCGCAGCGACAGCCACTGCTCGTCGTCGTCCTGGAACGAGAACACGCCTTCGTTGGGCCGGTCCTGGTCGGGCAAAAACTTGCCGAGCGCGTCGGTGTATTCGAACGCCGGCGTCTCCACCGGCTCGAAGCCGTAGAGCTCGTAGACCTTGCGGATGGTCTCGAGCATGGCGCGTGTCGCCGCGATCTCCGCCGGTCCGCGGTCGCCGAGCCCGCGCGGCAGCCGCGCCTTCGGCCGGTTCGACCGGGCGTCCTGCTTCTGATCCGGCTTGGGATCGTTCTTCTGCGCCATCGCAAGCTTCCATCGTTGAAACGGCGGGTGGTACCATATCGCAGCGACAGCACAACAGCGCGTCGGTCCGCGACACCGGATACGCGTCGCGCGCGGACGAGTGTCGCGCAATCCGCCATTGGCAGGCGGCGGGTTGGCGGGTACGCCTGTGGCCTGCCTGTGGCGTGTACTTGCCCCCGGAGGTACCAGATGTCCCAAGCCCGTCTTGCCGCCGACACAAGGCCGAACGACCTCGAGGCGTTCTGGATCCCGTTCACGCCCAACCGCGCCTTCAAGAAGGCGCCGCGGCTGATCACCCGGGCGAAGGACATGCACTACTACACCGACGACGGCCGCGCCGTGATGGACGCCGCCGCCGGCATGTGGTGCTGCAATGCCGGCCACAACCGCGACCCCATCGTCGCGGCGATCCAGAAGCAGGCGGCCGAGCTCGACTATGCGCCGGCGTTCCAGTTCTCCCACCCCAAGGCCTTCGAGCTGGCGAGCCGGGTGGCGGCGCTGGCGCCTGCCGACCTCGACCACGTGTTCTTCTGCAACTCGGGCTCCGAGGCGGTCGACACCGCGCTCAAGATCGCGCTCGCCTACCACAATGTGCGCGGCGAAGGCGCCCGCACCCGCCTGATCGGCCGCGAGCGCGGCTATCACGGCGTCGGCTTCGGCGGCATCTCGGTCGGCGGCATCGTCAACAACCGCAAGCATTTCGGGGCGATGCTCGCCGGCGTCGACCACCTGCCGCACACCTATAACCGCGAGACCCAGGCCTTCACCAAGGGCGAGCCGGAGTGGGGCGCCCATCTCGCCGATGAGCTGGAGCGGATCGCGACGCTGCACGATCCCTCGACCATCGCCGCGGTCATCGTCGAGCCGATGTCGGGCTCGACCGGCGTGCTGCCGGCGCCCAAGGGCTACCTGCCGCGGCTGCGCGCGATCTGCGACAAGTACGGCATCCTGCTCATCTTCGACGAGGTGATCACCGGCTTCGGCCGGCTCGGCTATGCCTTTGCCGCCGAGCGCTACGGCGTCGTGCCGGACATGATCACCTTCGCCAAGGGGGTGACCTCGGGCACCGTGCCGATGGCGGGCACCATCGTGCGCGAGCCGGTCTACAACGCCTTCATGAAGGGGCCGGAGCACACCCCGGAGCTGTTCCACGGCTACACCTATTCGGCCCATCCGCTCGCCTGCGCGGCCGGGCTCGCGACGCTGGACCTCTACCGCGAGGAGGGGCTGTTCGAGCGGGCGAAGGCGCTGGAGCCGACATTCGCCGACGCCGCCATGAGCCTGCGCGGGCTCCCCAACGTGCTCGACATTCGCACCGTCGGCCTCGTCGCCGGCATCGACCTCGCCTCGAAGCCCGACGGCGTCGGCAAGCGGGGCTATGCCGCGATGGAGAAAGGCTTCCACGAGGAGGGCGTGGTGCTCCGGGCCACCGGCGACACCATCGCGCTCACCCCGCCGCTGATCGCGATCGAGAGCGACATCGCGGAAATCTTCGGCAAGGTCGCGCGGGTGATTGAGGCGGTGAAGTAGGGGGGCTCACGACCGCCCGCGCTCGGCGCATGGCTGCGGCGTGGAGAAAGCGGCAGTCTTGCTGCGATACAATGTTGACGAATGATATATCGTAAGATACGTCATTCGATACGACCCCCCTCTGGGAGTGGTCATGGCCGGGCTTGGCCCGGCCACCCCGATCCTTGGGGCACGGCCTCGCCAAATGATCGGGGTCGCCGGGACAAGCCCGGCGATGACCCAGGGGGGTGGGCGCACTTCACCCGAAACACGCTTCCAGGCGCCCCCAACCTACACATGAAAGTCACCCCTTGAACGAAATGCCCAAAGCCCCGGCCCAGGCCTCGCAATCCTTTGCGGCGCTGCACAATCCGGGCTTCCGCGCCCAATTCCTCACCTACGCGCTCGCCATGATGGCCGACAACATCGAGCACGTGATCAGCTACTGGGTGGTGTTCCAGAAATTCCAGTCGCCCGCGCTCGCCGGCTTTGCGGTGGTGTCGCACTGGCTGCCGTTTCTGCTGTTCTCGGTCGCCTCCGGCGCGCTTGCCGACCGCTTCGATCCGCGCCGGCTGATCCAGTGCGGCATGGGTCTGTTCATCACCGCGTCGGTCGGCTGGGGCTACTTCTTCATCACCGACACCCTGCAGATGTGGCACGCCATGGTGCTGCTGGTGATCCACGGCTGCGCCGGGGTGCTGTGGCAGACACCGAACCAGATGCTGCTCTACGACATCGTCGGCCCGGCGAACCTGTCGAGCGCGGTGCGCCTCAATGCCACCGCGCGCTATCTCGGCGTGCTGGTCGGTCCGGCCGTCGGCGGCGTGATCATGCTCGGTCTCGGGCCGGCGCACGGCATCATGCTCAACACCGTGTTCTACCTGCCGCTGGTGTTGTGGCTCGTGAATGCGCCCTACGGCCCGCGCTTTCGCAAAGGCACGCCGGCGCCGCGGCGCGCCGTGCGCGGCTTTGCCGACATCGTGCAGACCGCGCGTGGCATCACCGGCCAGCACGTGCTCGTCTCGATGATCCTGCTCGCCGGCACCACCTCGTTCTTCGTCGGCAACGCCTACAACG
This sequence comes from uncultured Alphaproteobacteria bacterium, assembly GCA_963824905.1. Taxonomy (GTDB): domain Bacteria; phylum Pseudomonadota; class Alphaproteobacteria; order Rhizobiales; family Xanthobacteraceae; genus JAJPKK01. The sequence continues at coordinate 37,271 of CAWGRH010000016.1, read as the reverse complement.
CGCAGATGCCGGGCTTCGCCCAGGACCTCGGTCACGGCGACCCCGGCGTCTCCTACAGCATGCTGCTCGCCGCCGACGCCGCCGGCGCCATGCTCGCGGGCGTCGTGCTGGAAGGCCGCAATCTGCTGCCGTCGAACCCGCGCACCGCGATCGTGCTCGCCATGCTGTGGTGCTCGTCGCTCATCGGCTTCTCGCTCGCCACCGCCTATCCGCTGGCGCTCGCGCTCCTGTTCACCGCCGGCTTCTTCGAATTGTCGTTCAACGCCATGGCGCAGACGCTCGTTCAGCTCAACGCGCCGATCGACATGCGCGGCCGCGTGCTCGGCCTGTTCAACATGGCGAGCCTGGGGCTGCGCGCCTTCAGCGGGGTGTCGGTCGGCCTCATGGGAAGCCTCATCGGCATTCACTGGTCGCTCGCGCTCTCCGCGCTGGTGATCTTCGGCGTGACCTGCGGCCTGCTCGTGTGGGTGCGGCGGATGTGAGGGGTTGCTGCGTAACCCCACGCTCGTCATCGCCGGGCTTGTCCCGGCGACCCCGATCAATCGGGCACGGCGCCTTCACGCTTAGAGAAACCTGGCGTCGTGCCCTGGTTATCGGGGTGGCCGGGACGAGCCCGGCCATGACGATCGAGGACGGGACGCTTGTGGCCCTTGCCCGGCGCGATGCAATCGCTGTAACACTCGCGCGCTATTTCACCATTGCCCACGGCCCATGTTCGCGCGCGAGACAGTGACCGCCTCCTTTCGCTTCACCGAAAACTTCCGCACCTTGGCGTCGCGCTATGACGTCGTGCTGTGCGACATCTGGGGCGTGGTGCATGACGGCGTCACCGCCTTCGCCGACGCCTGCGATGCGCTGGCGCGGTTTCGCCGCGAGGGCGGCACGGTCATCCTCGTCACCAATGCGCCGCGGCCGTCGGAATGGGTGGCGCGCCAGCTCGACAGGCTGCGCGTCCCCGCCGACGCCTATGACGGCGTCGCCTCCTCGGGCGACGTCACGCGGGCCGAAGTCGCGGCGCGCCGCGGCGCGGTGTTCCACATCGGCCCGGAGCGCGATCTCACGATCTTCACGGGGCTCGACCTGCGCTTCACCACCATTGACGCCGCCGACTACGTCGTCTGCTCCGGCCTGTTCGACGACGAGACCGAGACGCCCGACGACTACCGCGCCATGATCGAGACGATGCGCAAACGCGAGCTCTTCATGGTGTGCGCCAATCCCGATCTCGTGGTCAAACGCGGCGACACGCTTCTTTACTGCGCGGGATCGATCGCCGATCTCTACCGCGAGCAGGGCGGCGCGGTGCTCTACGCCGGCAAGCCGCACCGGCCGATCTACGAGGCCGCGCTCGCCGCCGCGGCCCGCGCGCGCGGGGTCGCCGCATTGCCGTCGCGCACGCTCGCGATCGGCAATTCGCTGCGCACCGACATCACCGGCGCCATCGCCATGGGCTTCGACGGCATGTTCGTCATCGCCGGCATCCACGCCGAGGAGCTCGACGGCAAGGGCCGCATGGCGGCGCTCTCCGACATGTTCGCCGCCGCCGGCGTCACCCCGAAGGCGGTGATGGAACGCCTCGTGTGGTGACTTTTTCGTGCGTTGCACGCGGCGCCTCTTCTCCCTCTCCCCGCGGGCGGGGAGAGGGTCGGGGTGAGGGGGCGGTTTCGCGAAGTCTGAGCGCCCGGGAAGGATTCGAGATGCTCAGACTCGCGAAACGGCCCCCTCACCCGGATCGCTAAAGCGATCCGACCTCTCCCCGCACGCGGGGCGAGGTGGCTGCTGCCTCACGTCTTCACCACAATCAGGCACCGCGCGAGTTGCGCCGGTCATGCCGAGTTGTTAAGTGCCTGCCGATTCCAAAAAAACACGGGTAACGATGTCACCTCGCTCACCGTTCGTCGTCGTCAGGGACGCGCTGGAGTTGCCGCCAGGTCCGGGCGCGCTGCGAGGTGCGGTGGTTGCGATCGGCAATTTCGAGGGCGTGCATCGCGGCCATCGCGCGGTGATCGGCACTGCGGTGGCGCGCGCCCGGGGGCTCGGCCGCCCGGCCGCGGTGCTCACCTTCGAGCCGCATCCGCGGGCATTCTTTGCGCCGGACAAGCCGCTGTTCCGGCTCACCGATGGCGACGCCAAGCTGCGGCTGCTTGCGAGCACTGCGCTCGACGGCGCCATCATGATGAAATTCGACGGCGCGCTCGCCTCGCTCGAGCCCGACGCTTTCATCTCGAAAGTGCTGCTCGATCGCTACGCCATCGGCGGCGCGGTGATCGGCTACGACTTCCATTTCGGCCACAAGCGGGCCGGCACGCCGGCGTATCTGCGCGAGGAGGGCGCGCGCCTCGGCTTTGCAGTCGACGTCGTGCCGGAGCTTTCCGACGGAGGCCGCCGCGTCTCCTCCGGCGCGATCCGCGAAGCGCTCGCGGCGGGTCATGTCGATGAGGCCGCGGACCTCCTCGGCTATCCCTGGTTCGTCACCGGCGAGGTCGTCCACGGCGACCGGCGCGGACGCGATCTCGGCTATCCGACCGCGAACCTGCGGCTCGACCCCGGCTGCGGGCTGCGCCACGGCATCTATGCCGTGCGCGTCGCAGTCGACGGCAAGCGCTATGACGGCGTCGCCAATTTCGGCCGCCGCCCGATGTTCGACACCGGCATCGTGCTGCTCGAAGTATTCCTGTTCGACTTCTCCGGCGACCTCTACGGCCGCACCATCGACGTCGCCTTCATTGCCTGGATCCGGCCGGAGATGATGTTCGACAGCGTCGCCGACCTCGTGCGCCGCATGGAAGAGGACTGCCGTCTCGCCCGCAACGCGCTGCGTCGGGCGGGCGACGTGTTTCCGCCGCTCGGCGAGCTTGCGGCCGCACCCTCGTCCTGAGAGGTGGTATTTCCTTTGCGACCTCATCCTGAGGAGCGCGCTCTTGCGCGCGTCTCGAAGGATGGCCCCACACGCTGCGGCCTGTGGCCGTCCTTCGAGACGCCCACTTCGCGGGCTCCTCAGGACGAGGTCTGATTGGCTTACGGCCCGCAAGCCGCTGGCCCTTTCCGTTGCGGGACCGATGTGTTACGACCGCCGCCATGATGGCGCGCGTCACGATCGCTCACATATTCGGGTCGGCTTCAATTAGCGGCCCGGCTTTCGCCTGACCGGCTGGTCGGCGAAAGACCGGGATCGTCGAGCCCCATCCGCCATCTTCACGATCAGGTTCAACATGTCCGATCCCGTCCGCGATTACAGCGAGACGCTGTTTCTGCCCAAGACCGACTTTCCCATGCGCGCTGGGCTGCCGCAGAAGGAGCCCGAGATCCTCGCGCAGTGGGGAAAGATCGACCTCTACCGGAAGCTGCGCCGGGCGAGCGAGGGCCGGCCGAAATTCGTGCTGCACGACGGGCCGCCTTACGCCAACGGCAACATCCACATCGGCCACGCGCTCAACAAGATCCTCAAGGACGTGGTGACGCGCTCCCAGCAGATGCTCGGCTTCGACGCGCCCTACGTGCCGGGCTGGGACTGCCACGGCCTGCCGATCGAGTGGAAGATCGAGGAGGAGAATTACCGCTCCAAGGGCAAGGCGAAGCCGGATTTCTCCGATCCCGCGGCGATGATCGCGTTTCGCCGCGAATGCCGCGCCTATGCCGAGCGCTGGCTCGCCGTGCAGCGTGAAGAGTTCAAGCGGCTCGGCGTCGTCGGCGACTGGGAGCATCCCTACACCACCATGAACTTCGTCGCCGAAGCGACGATCGCCCGTGAGCTGATGAAGTTCCGCGACAACGGCCTGCTCTATCGCGGCTCGAAGCCGGTGATGTGGTCGGTGGTGGAGAAGACGGCGCTCGCGGAGGCCGAGGTGGAGTACGAGGACTTCACCAGCGACACCGTGTGGGTGAAGTTTCCGGTCGTCGGTGCAGGCTGGGGCGCCCACGTCTTGGATGATCGCGACAGCGAGCTCGCGAAACGGATGCACGGCGCGTCGGTCGTCATCTGGACGACGACGCCGTGGACGCTGCCCGGCAACCGCGCCATCAGCTTCTCCGGCAAGATCGCGTACGCGCTCTATCGGGTCACCGATGCCGCGCCGGACAACTGGGCGAAGTTCGACGACCTCTTCATCCTCTCCGAGAACCTTGCCGGCGAGGTGTTCAAGCAGGCGCGCGTGACGGGCTACGAGAAGGTCGCCGATCTTCCCGCACGCCTCCTCGAGACCCTCGTCTGCGATCACCCGCTCAAGGGTCGCGGCTACGACTTTCCGGTCCCGCTGCTCGACGGCGAGCATGTCACCGACGACACCGGCACCGGCTTCGTTCATACGGCGCCTGGCCACGGCCGCGAGGACTTCGACATCTGGATGGCGAACAAGCTGGAGCTGGAGGAGACAGGCGTCCTCACCGCGATCCCCTACACCGTCGATCCCGACGGCCGCTTCACCGAGGCCGCGCCCGGCTTCACCGGCAAGCGCGTCATCACCGACAAGGGCGAGAAGGGCGACGCCAACGAGGCCGTAATCAAGGCCCTGATCGAGGCCGGCATGCTGATCGCGCGCGGCCGACTCAAGCATCAATACCCGCATTCCTGGCGCTCCAAGAAGCCGGTGATCTTCCGCAACACGCCGCAATGGTTCATCGCCATGGACCAGCCGGAGCTCGACGCGAACGGGCGCTCTAAACCCGGCGACACGCTGCGCCATCGCTCGCTCGCTGCGATCGCGGTCACCCGCTGGGTGCCGCCGCAGGGGGAGAACCGGATTCGCGGAATGATCGAGAGCAAGCCCGATTGGGTGATCTCGCGCCAGCGCGCCTGGGGCGTGCCGATTGCCGTGTTCGTGCGCGAGAACGGCGACGGCACCGTCGAAATCCTGAAGGACGAGCATGTCGATCAGCGCATCGTCGAGGCGTTCGCCGACGAGGGCGCCGATGCGTGGTACGCGGTCGGCGCCCGCGAGCGCTTCCTCGGCGCGCGCGCCAAGGAGGATTGGCAGAAGGTCGACGACATTCTCGATGTCTGGTTCGACTCAGGGTCGACCCATGCCTTCACGCTGGAAGACCCGCAGCACTTTCCGGCTCTCGCCGGCATCCGCCGCCGCAAGGATGGCGGCGGCGACACCGTGATGTATCTCGAGGGCTCCGACCAGCACCGCGGCTGGTTTCATTCCTCGCTCATCGAAAGCAGTGGCACCCGCGGGGTCGCGCCGTTCGACGTCGTGCTCACCCACGGCTTCGTGCTCGATGAGAACGGGCGCAAGATGTCGAAGTCGCTCGGCAACACGGTGGCGCCGCAGGACGTGATCAAGTCGTCGGGCGCCGACATCCTGCGCATGTGGGTGTGCGCGTCGGACTATGCCGACGATTTGCGGATCGGGCCGGAAATCCTCAAGACCACGGTCGAGACCTACCGCAAGCTGCGCAACACGATCCGGTGGCTGCTCGGGAACCTCGTGCATTTCCATCCCGGCGATGCGGTGGCTTATGAGGACATGCCGGGGCTCGAGAAGTACCTGCTGCATCGGCTCGCCGAGCTCGACGCGCTGGTGCGCGCGAGCTACGCCGATTTCGACTACAAGCGCATCTTCGCGGGCCTCAACCAGTTTATGACCGTCGACCTCTCGGCGTTCTACTTCGACATCCGGAAAGACACGCTCTACTGCGATCCGATCTCGTCGCGTAAGCGCAAGGCCAGCCTCACCGTGCTCGACCATGTGTTTCGGGCCATCGCGACCTGGCTCGCGCCGATGCTGTGCTTCACCGCGGAAGAGGCCTGGCAGGCGCGCTATCCGGGGTCCGGCTCGGTCCATCTCGAGCCGTTTGCTGCGATGCCTCAAACCTGGCGCGACGACGCGCTCGCCAAGGTGTGGGGTGACATCCGCAAGGTCCGCCGGGTGGTGACCGGCGCGCTCGAGATCGAGCGCGCCAACAAGCGGATCGGATCGAGCCTCGAGGCGGCGCCGGTGGTGCATGTCGCCGACCACGACCTCTTGCGGCTCGTCGCCGGCGAGCTCGCGGGCGATCACGGCGAGGTCGGGCTTGCCGAGGTTGCCATCACCTCGGAGCTCACGGTCGTCGCCGGGGCGGGGCCGGCGGAAGCCTTCCAGCTCGAGGACGTGCCGGGCGTCGCGGTCGAAGTCCGGCTGGCGACGGGCAAAAAATGCGCGCGGTCATGGAAGATCCTGCAAAGCGTCGGCAGCGATCCCGAATACCCCGACGTGACGCCGCGCGACGCCGAGGCGCTGCGCGAATGGGACGCCGCGCATGCCAAGGCCTGACATCGCCCCTGACGCGGCCGATGGGCTCAGCTGGCGCAGCGCGGCCTTTCGCCTCGGCGTCATGGTGGCGCTCGTCACTGCTGCCGTCGACCAGGCGGTGAAGTTCTGGCTGCTCGACGGGTTCGATCTGCCGGGGCGGGGGAGGGTGGTGCTCACTCCCTTTCTCGATCTCGTGCTCGCCTGGAATACCGGCATCAGCTACGGCCTGTTCGCACAGACCGGGCCGCTCGGCCAATGGGCCCTGTTCGCGCTGAAAATGATTGCCGTTGTGTTACTTGCGGTGTGGCTCGCGCGCACCGGATCGCGCCTCTCCGCGGTCGCGCTCGGCCTCATCATCGGCGGCGCCATCGGCAATGCGCTCGACCGGGTGATCCACGGCGCGGTGATGGATTTCGTGCTGTTTCACGTCACCACCGCGTCCTTTAGCTTCAACTGGTACGTTTTCAACCTCGCAGATGTGGCGATCGTTGCCGGGGTGGTCGGTCTATTGTATGAATCATTGTTCGCTCGGGACGCCGCAAAAGCGCCCTGAAAGGCATCTAGGGGGAGTGGTTGGGGAAAAGTCAGTGTTCTCCGCCACTTAAAGCCGCGACTTTCGGCAAGCTTTATGGGGAAAGCCATGCCTCGTGATCTTCTGCATCGCAGCCGCGCCAGCGCTGTGCTGGTGGCGTTGTTGGGTGTGTTTCTCGTTATGGCCGGGAATACCGGCCAAGCCTTCGCCGCCGATGACGACGACGAGGGTACCTGGGACCAGAGGGCGCTCCGCAGCGTGCTGCGGGGCATTGGCCTGCGAAACGGTCGAGAAGGCTCGATCGAATACAAGGAAAGGCCGCCTCTGGTGGTACCGCCAAGCCGCGATCTGCCCGCGCCGGATACGACGGGCTCGATCAACCAGCGCGATCCCGCCTGGCCGTCGGACCCTGACGTGGCCAAGAAGAAGGCCGCCAAGGCGGCTGCGGGCGAGCGGAAATGGACCGACGTGTCGACCTGGGGTGATACCCTGCGACCGAGCGAGCTCAAGGCCGGCACGACCGACGCGCTGCCGAGAGAGCCCGGCATCAAGCCCGGCCAGACGGTCGAGACCTCGACCCAGCTGCGCCCCGACGAGCTCGGCTACAAGGGTGACGGCTTCTGGGGCACGCTGACCGGATTAGGTCATACCTTCGACAAGCAGAAGCCGGCGGAAGGCTCCAAGTTCCTGCGCGAGCCGCCGCGGGCCTCGCTGACCGAGCCGCCGAAGGGCTATCTTACGCCATCGCCCGAGCAGCCCTATGGCCTCAACTACAAAGACACCCAGAAGCGGGACAAGGCGGTCTTTGACCATCAGACGGTAGGAGTGGAGAGGTGATGAACACAGGTTTGCTGCGCTGGGGGGGCTCGACAACGACATATCCATCCGGGCGGCGAACCAGCGGTTCTCCTTCGTTTCCGTCTCTCATCTGCAAGTATCTCAAGGCCGCCGGCGGGCTCCGCTCGGCGGCTTTGTTTTGTGCGGTCGTTCTTGCGACGGCGCTGCTTCTCGTCTGCGGCCGGGCTGCCGTCGCCGGCGCGAACATCTCCCATTTCACCCTCGACAACGGGCTCGAGGTTGTCGTCATTCCCGACCACCGCACGCCGGTCGTGACCCACATGATCTGGTACAAGGTCGGGTCGGCGGACGAAGAGGCCGGCAAGACCGGGCTCGCCCATTTCCTCGAACACCTGATGTTCAAGGGCACCGAGAAGAATCCGCAGGGGCGCTTCTCGCAGGTCCTCGCCACCGTCGGCGGCCAGGAGAACGCCTTCACCACCGCCGACTACACCGGATATTTCCAGCGCATCGCCCGCGAATATCTGCCGACCGTCATGGAGGCCGAGGCCGACCGCATGACCGGTCTCGTGCTCAACGACGAGAACGTGCTGCCCGAGCGCGACGTGGTGCTGGAAGAATACAACATGCGCGTCGCCAATAGCCCGGAGGCGCGGCTCGGCGAGCAGGTCACTGCGGCGCTCTATCTCAATCACCCCTACGGACGTCCGGTGATCGGATGGCGCCCGGAGATCGAGAAGCTCAACCGCGAGGATGCGCTCGCGTTCTACCGACGCTTCTACACGCCCAACAATGCGGTGGTGGTGATTGCCGGCGACGTCACGGCCGAGGAGGTCCGGCCGCTGGTCGAGAAGACCTACGGCAAGGTCGCCAAGCGTACCGATATCCGCCCGCGTCAGCGTCCCCAGGAGCCGCCGCCGGCTGCGGTGCGCCAGGTCACCCTCGCCGATCCGCGCGTCGCGCAGCCGAGCTTGCAGCGCAGCTATCTCGTTCCCTCCTCGACCACCGCGAAGGACGGCCAGTCGGAGGCGCTCGAGGTGCTCGCTCAGGTGCTCGGCAGCGGCGAGACCAGCCGGCTCTATCGCGCCCTCGTCATCGACCAGCATCTCGCCACCAACGCCGGCTCCTGGTACCAGGGCACCTCGCTCGACGACACCCGGTTCGGCGTCTATGCCAGTCCGTTGCCGGGCATTCCCTTCGCTACGCTTGAAGCCGCGCTCGACGCGGTGATCGCGGACATTGGCGCCCACGGCATCGGCGAGGACGAACTCGACCGCGCGAAGACGCGGCTGCTCGCCGATACGGTGTATGCACAGGACAATCAGGCGACCATGGCGCGCTGGTACGGGGCAGCGCTGACCACGGGCGCGACGGTGGAGGAGGTCGCCTTGTGGCCCAAGCGCGTCGGCGCTGTCACGGTCGACGAGGTGCGCGAGGCCGCCCGCACATGGCTCCAGAAGACCCGCTCGGTCACCGGCTATCTCGTCAAGGAACTGCCTGCCCCGGAGAAGCGCTCGTGAAGTTCAGCCCCTACAACGGCCGCCGGCCGCGAAACTCGCGTCGCGGTCCCGCCGCCATCATCCTTGCCGCAGCTGTCTCGCTCGCGGCCGCACTGATGGCGGCCCCCGACGCCGGCGCCACCACCATCGAGCGCGTCGTCAGTCCATCCGGCATCGAGGCATGGCTCGTCCAAGAGCATACGGTGCCGCTGGTCGCGCTCGACTTCGCGTTTCGCGGCGGCGCCAGCCAGGATCCCGCGGACAAGCCGGGCGTCGCCAACATGACGACGTCGCTGATCGACGAAGGCGCGGGCGACCTCGACTCCAAGGCGTTCCATGAACGCATCGCCGCGAAGGCGATCGAGCTCAGCTTCTCGGCCAATCGCGACCAGACCTCAGGGGCGATGCGCACGCTGTCCGCTCATCTCGACGAGGCCGCCGAGCTGGTGCGGCTCAGTCTCACCGAAGCGCATTTCGACACGGTCGACATGGACCGTATTCGCGAGCAGATCATGTCGGGACTGCGCCGCGAGACGACGAGCCCCAACGAAATGGCGACCCAGCGCTGGTGGGCGACCGCCTTTCCCGGCCATGCCTACGGCCGGCCGGTGCGCGGCACGCTCGACTCGGTCCCCACCATCACCTCGGCCGACCTCAAGGGCTACGTCCGGCGGATATTCGCCCGCGACACGCTGAAGATCGCGATCGTCGGCGACATCGATCCCGCCGCCGCCGGCCGGCTGGTCGACAAGGTATTCGGCGGCCTGCCGGCCAAGAGCACGCTCGTCTCCGTGCCGAGGATGAACCCGCAGGGGCTCGGGCAGAAGATCTCGGTGGAGCTCGACGTTCCACAGTCGGTGCTGCTCGTCGGCGGCGTAGGCATCCCGCGCGACGATCCGGACTTCGTCCCGGCCTTCCTCGTCAATCACATACTCGGCGGCGGCTCGTTCTCGTCACGGCTTTACCGTGAGGTGCGCGAGGCACGTGGCCTCGCCTATTCGGTGTTCAGCGCCCTGATCCCGCTCGATCACACCGCGCTGTTCATGACCGGCACCGCGACCCGCGCCGACCGCGCCGGCCAGACCCTCGAAGTCGTGGAATCGGAAATCCGGCGCCTCGCCGAGAGCGGCCCCACCGAGGACGAGCTGAGCAAGGCGAAATCCTTCCTCACCGGCTCCTATGCGTTGCGCTTCGACACTTCGGGCAAGATCGCCGCGCAGCTGGTGCTGATCCAGCTCGAGGATCTCGGCATCGACTACATCGACAAGCGCAACGGCATGGTGCAGGCGGTGACCATGGAGGACGTGAAGCGGGCGGCGCGGCGCATGCTCGACGGGAACATGCTGGTGACCGTCGTCGGCAAGCCGCCGGTCACGCCGGCCAAGGGTGGTTGACCGCACCGGTTCGCACGAACGTCGATGGCGCTGTCGCAATCGATCGATGATGCCCGCGAGGAACGCGTCGGCCATCATGGCGTGACGGCGCCGGCGTTGGCCGACGCGCTCGCGCGGACCGGCGAGGCGTTGGCCTTCATCCGCGCCCGCCACGCCGACGGCAAGCTCCCCCTACTGCGGCTTCCCGGAAAGACCGACGATCTCGCCAGCATCGAAGCGGCCGCCAGGCGGCTCGTCGGGGGCGCCCAGGAGCCTGTGCAGGACATCGTGTTTCTCGGGACCGGGGGCTCGAGCCTCGGCGGCCAGACAGTGGCCCAGCTTGCCGGCTGCGGCGTCCCGGGCGTCGGCGCGCTGCGCCCAGGGCCGCGCCTGCATTTCATGGATAACCTCGACCCTGGGAGCTACGCCGGTCTGCTGGCGCGCCTGCCGCTCGCCGCGACCCGCTTCGTCGCGGTGTCGAAGTCCGGGGGCACCGGTGAGACGCTGATGCAGACCATCGCTGCGCTCGCCGCGGTGCGCGCTGCAGGGCTCGCCGAGCGGGTGCCGGAGCTCTTCCTCGGTATAACCGAGCCCGCGGTCGCCGGCCGCCGCAACGGCCTGCGCGACCTCTTCGGCGGGCTCGGGGTCGCCTTGCTCGATCACGATCCGGGAGTAGGGGGCCGGTACTCCGTCCTCACCAATGTGGGCCTGTTGCCGGCTGCGGTCGCCGGCCTCGACATCGCAGCGCTGCGCCGTGGAGCCGCCGCGGCGCTCGCCCCGGTGCTTGCCGGCGCGGCCCCGGGCGAGGTCCCCGCGGCCGTCGGTGCCGCCCTCAACGTCGCCGTGGCCACCACCAAGCCGATCGCCGTGATGATGGCCTATGCCGATCGCCTGGAACGCTTCACCCGCTGGTACGTCCAGTTGTGGGCGGAAAGCCTCGGCAAGGAGGGCAAGGGCACGACGCCGATCGCGGCGCTCGGGCCGGTCGATCAGCACAGCCAGCTCCAGCTCTTCATCGGCGGTCCGCGCGACAAGCTGTTCACGGTGATCACCGTCGCCTGCGCCGGAGAGGGACCGCGGCTCGACGCCGACCTCGCGGCTGCGGTCGGCGAGCCGGGTTTCGCCGGCAAGACCATCGGCGATCTCGTTGCTGCGCAGGGCCGTGCCACCGCCGAAACGCTCGCCAAGAACGGCTGCCCGGTCCGCACCATCAAGCTCGATCGCCTCGACGAGGCGAGCCTCGGCGAGCTTCTGATGCACTTCATGCTGGAGACGATCATCGCCGCGAAACTCCTCGGCATCGACGCGTTCGATCAGCCGGCGGTCGAGGAGGGAAAGGTGCTGGCGAAGCGCTATCTGACCGGCGGCGCGTGAGCGGCGGCGTCGAACGCCGGGGTCCGATACTTGGATCGAAGCTGCCGTCCTCGGCGACAAGGCCGCAATGTCCGCCGGTTGGGCTGTGGCGCGCGAGGGTCTACACTCGTTAGCGCACCGGGCCGCAACCTCTGTGCTGCGGACCGCTAGCGATTGTGACGCAGCAAATTCACTCAGGTTCGAGCACATGATCACCCTGCCGCAGTTGGCCGCTGACGCCCTTGGGACGTTTCTCGCCGCCGATGTCAGGGGCCGCTTTGGCGGCTCACATGCGCGGCTCGCTGAAATCGTGCCGTTTGCCGCGCGCCTGGCATTGGAGTGCATCGGCAACAGCGACGCGCTTTATCACAATGTCGAGCATACGATGCTCGTCACCTTGGCGGGCCACGAGATCTTCAAGGGCCGCGTCCTGCGGAAGTTTTCCACGCCGGCTGATTACTGCAATTTCATCGTCGCTTGTCTCACCCACGACATCGGGTATGTCAGGGGCATCCTCAAAGGTGACGACGCTTCGGGCTATGTCGTCGATGCGACCGGCCGCAAGGTTTCCCTGCCCCGGGGTGCGTCGGACGCCGCGCTCGCCCCGTATCATGTCGAGCGGTCCAAGCTGTTCGTGCTGGATCGCCTCGCGGAGGTCGAAGAACTCGACGCTGCCCGGATTGCCCGCGCGATCGGTTTCACGCAATTCCCTTATTCGCCGCCTGACGATGGGACTGATATCAACGAGGATGGCGCGCTTCTACGGGCTGCCGATCTTATCGGTCAACTCGGCGATCCCCATTATCTCAGAAAGTCCAATGCGCTGTACTACGAGTTCGAAGAAACGGGGCTCAACAGACAATTCGGTTACGAGTCACCGGCGGACCTCTTCGACAAGTATCCCCAGTTTTATTGGAACAGCGTTTTTCCCCACATCCAGGAGGGAATCCGGTACCTGAACGTCACCTCCAGCGGACGTCAGTGGATTGCCGGGCTCTACAGCAATGTGTTTCGTGCCGAGCGCGAATTGCGGCTCTCCGGGCCGCAGCCATAGTGGAGCAGATGCGAAGCTCGTCGCTCGATTGAGTCGCCGCGACTTGCACCGGTGATTTCCGTTGGTTGGGGCGAAGCCGCTCTCGATGCCCGGACTCGCAACCGGCAACGACCGCTCCGCGCCGACGTGCTCAGCCTTGGGGACTGCCGAACGACCTCGCGGATCATGCTCGACTGCCGGAACCCCGCCGCCACTCCCCCGTTATCGGTCGCCAAGTCCGGAATTGAGCATGGCGCGCAGAGCGATTTCGCTTAGGGTGTTACTCCCATACCATTGGGTTCACGAAGTCCTTGGAGGAGGATCACTTGATGCTCACCGTTGCCCACATCCAGCCGATCGTCTCGCTGGTCGCCGGAATCCTGATCCTCGTCATGCCGCAGCTCCTCAACTACATCGTCGCCATCTACCTGATCGTGGTGGGGATCACCGGGCTCGGCCTGATCCATTGACATCCCACGGAAGGCGGGGTTGCCGGTCGGCGGCGCGCGTGCTTTGTGGCCGCTCGAAAAGGCAGAGCCCGTCATGGTGAAATCAACGAGATCGCTGCGTTCCCGTCGTACGGCCAAGGTCTCGGCGGCCAAATCGGGGTCGGCCAAATCTGCGCTGGCCAAAGCCGCTTCGAGATCGGCTGCGGCGAAGCCGGCGCCGAAGGCACGCCGAACCGAATCGCCCGCTCCATCGCGCAAGGCCGCTGCAAAACCCGCACCCAAACAGAAGCCGGCGACGGCGACCGCGAAGCCGAAAGCGCCTGCGGCGACGCCGAAGCCGGGCAAATGGGTCTATGCATTCGGCGACGGCAAGGCCGAAGGAAAGGCGAAGCTCCGCGATCTCCTCGGCGGCAAGGGTGCGAACCTAGCCGAGATGGCCAACCTCGGCCTCCCGGTACCGCCCGGCTTCACCATCACCACCGAGGTCTGCACCTACTTTTACCGCAACGGCCAAACCTATCCGAAGGAGCTCGAGGCCCAGGTCGAGACGGCGCTCGCAGAAGTCGGCCGGCTGACCAATCGGCGGTTCGGCGATCGCGACAACCCGCTGCTCGTCTCGGTGCGCTCCGGTGCCCGCGCCTCGATGCCGGGCATGATGGACACCGTCCTCAATCTCGGCCTCAACGACGTGACCGTCGAGGCGGTGGCGAAGAATTCCGGCGACCGCCGCTTCGCCTACGATTCGTACCGGCGCTTCATCACCATGTATTCCAACGTGGTGCTCGGCCTCGATCATCACCTGTTCGAGGAGATCCTCGACGAGCACAAGGACCGGCACGGCTACATGCTGGATACCGAGCTCGAAGCCGGCGATTGGGCGGAGCTCGTCAAGCTCTACAAGACGAAGGTCGAGGAGGAGCACGGCGCACCGTTTCCGCAAGACCCGCACCACCAGCTGTGGGGCGCGATCGGCGCGGTGTTCGGCTCGTGGATGAACCAGCGCGCCATCACCTATCGGCGCCTCCACGGCATTCCCGAGAGCTGGGGCACCGCCGTCAACGTGCAGGCGATGGTGTTCGGCAACATGGGCGAGACCTCGGCGACCGGCGTCGCCTTTACCCGCAATCCCTCGACCGGCGAGAAACGGCTCTACGGCGAGTTCCTCATCAACGCCCAGGGCGAGGACGTCGTCGCCGGCATCCGCACGCCGCAGGAGATCACCGAGATCGCGCGCCAGGAATCCGGCTCCGAAAAACCGTCGCTGGAGCGTGCCATGCCGGCGGCGTTCGCCGAGCTCACCCGCATCTACGGGCTCCTGGAAACGCATTACCGCGACATGCAGGACCTCGAATTCACGGTGGAGCAGGGCAAGCTGTGGATGCTGCAGACCCGCTCCGGCAAGCGCACCGGCAAGGCGGCGCTGCGCATCGCGGTCGAGCTCGCGAACGAAGGCCTGATCACGCGCGAGGAAGCGGTGACCCGGGTCGATCCCGGCTCGCTCGACCAGCTCCTCCATCCGACCATCGATCCCTCGGCCGCGCGCAAGGTGATCGCGACCGGCCTGCCGGCCTCTCCCGGCGCCGCGTCCGGCGAAGTCGTGTTCTCCTCCGACGAAGCCGAGCTGATGAAGTCGCAAGGCCGCCGGGTGATCCTGGTCCGCGTCGAGACGAGCCCCGAGGACATCCACGGCATGCACGCCGCCGAAGGCATCCTCACCACCCGTGGCGGCATGACCTCGCACGCCGCGGTGGTGGCGCGCGGCATGGGCACGCCCTGCGTCTCCGGCGCCGGGGGCATACGCGTCGACTATGCGGCGAACGCATTCACCGCCGGCGGGGTCACGTGCAAGAAGGGCGACGTCATCACCATCGACGGCTCGACCGGCCAGGTGCTCGCCGGCAAGGTCGCGATGATCGAGCCGGCGCTGTCCGGCGAGTTCGCGACGCTGATGGGCTGGGCCGATGCGGCGCGCAAGCTCAGGGTTCGCGCCAACGCCGACACGCCGAACGACGCCCGCGTCGCCGTTCGGTTCGGCGCCGAAGGCATCGGCCTGTGCCGCACCGAGCACATGTTCTTCGATGAGGACCGCATCCGTGCCGTGCGCGAGATGATCCTCGCCGACGACGAGAAGACGCGCCGCGCCGCGCTCGCCAAGCTGCTGCCGATGCAGCGCGACGACTTCGTCGAGCTGTTCGAGATCATGGGCGGCCTGCCAGTGACGATCCGGCTGCTCGATCCGCCGCTGCACGAGTTCCTGCCGCATACCGACGAGGAGGTCGCCGAGGTCGCCGCTGCGATGAACGCCGATCCGCGCAAGCTCGCCGACCGCGCCCGCGAGCTCGCCGAGTTCAACCCGATGCTCGGCTTTCGCGGCTGCCGCCTGGCGATCGCCTATCCCGAGATTGCCGAGATGCAGGCGCGCGCCATCTTCGAGGCGGCGGTCGAGGCAGGCAAGCGCACCGGCAAGCCGGTGGTGCCGGAGGTGATGGTGCCGCTGATCGCGACGCGCGCGGAGTTCGACCTCGTCAAGGCGCGGATCGACGACACCGCAAAGGCGGTGGCTAAGGAGCACGCGACGGAGATCGATTATCAGGTCGGCACCATGATCGAGTTGCCGCGGGCCGCGCTGATGGCCGGCGAGATCGCCGAGACCGCGGAGTTCTTCTCCTACGGCACCAACGACCTCACCCAGACCACGTTCGGCATCAGCCGCGACGACGCGGCAAGCTTCCTCGGCATCTACACCGGCAAGGGCATCCTGCCGATCGACCCGTTCGTCTCGATCGATCGCGACGGCGTCGGCGAATTGGTGCGGATCGCGACCGAGCGCGGCCGCAAGGTGCGCCCGAAACTCAAGCTCGGCATCTGCGGCGAGCATGGCGGCGACCCGGCTTCGGTCGCCTTCTGCAACGAGATCGGCCTCGACTACGTCTCCTGCTCGCCGTTCCGGGTGCCGATCGCGCGCCTCGCGGCGGCGCAGGCGGCGCTCGGCAAGGAGGCGGCGAGCACGGCGTAGCAGGGTGGTATCACGAGTGAAGGGTGGTCCCGCGATCCGTGATCAGGGCGCGACAAGGCTCAAGGCTGAGGCGAGGTACGTGGCCGCGGTCGGCCCCTCGGTCAGAGCGAATGCGGCGATGGTGACGGCGCCCAGCAGGACAATGCCGGCATAGACCGCAAGCGTGCGGCGCAGCCAGACCTTGAAAACCTTCGCATCATCGGCGTCGAAGTTGCTCATCTCGATCCTCTCGACGGCATCCACGTCACTTGGTGTCCCAACCGCCGGGAAGGTTCACCGCAGCGCTCCGCACAGGGGAGCGATCGCGGCGGTGCCGATTGCATGGGCGAGGGGAGGTGATAATTTGCGCCACCATCCCCCGTGGACGACCGCCACGGCCCCCCGCTCGACCGGCCGCATGCCGCTGCAATGCGATAGAAAGGCCTCGCCGCTCGGCGAGGAGAACAGGTGACGAGGTGACAGAGCCGACCGAGCCCGATCCGTCCGCAACCGTCCCAACCAGTCAGGCGCCAGCAAAACAGGCTCCCGCCGATGAGGCGTGGTCCCCCGAGGCGGCGCTACGCGCCTTGTCGTGGTGGCTCGGCGGCATGGCGCTCGGCGGCATGGTGTTTGGCATGTATGCCGCCCAGCGCCCGTTCGGCGACGGGATCATCCGCCATCCCCTGTTCTATTTCTGCGTGCTGGGGGTGCTGGCGGTGCTGATCCTGCGCTTCGCCGGCGAGCGCCCGCTGGTCTCAGACCGCGCTCTCGTGGCCGGCGTGGTGATCGGAGCCGGCGCCTACCTCCTCGGCGTCTGGTTCGGCGTGTCGCTGCTGCCGGGGCGCTAGGCGCTCTGGGCGCCGGCCCGCGCCAGCGCGCCCATCGCCAGCTCGATGGTGTCGCGCGTATAGGGCTTCTGGATCACCGGCACCTGGTCGAGCCCGGATGGGATCGGGGCCCGCTCGCCATAACCCGTGGCGAAGATGAAGGGGATACCGAGCTCGACCAGCCGGTTGCCGACTTCCAACCGTGTGCCGATCGCGCAGTTCGAGTACCTTGCCGAACGACACCGTTTGAATCGAACGAGCTTCTCTCGGAAACACGTAAGCGGGGATCACGGCCTTGGAAGAGCTGTTCTGGGCCCTTGTGGTTGTTGCGCTGCTGCTCACACCGGTTGCCGGTGTCGTTGGCGCCGTCGTCAGCATACGACTGCGCCGGCGGCTGAAAGCTCTCGAATCCCGAAATCGACGGCATTGAGCCGGCATCGGCCTCGACGCTTGCCGCACGCGTCGGTGCGCTCGAAACGCGCCTCGCCCAACTGGAACGCGCGCGCTGGGGCGAGGCGCCGTTTGCTGCTCCGGTGTCGTCGCCGGTCGCGCCCCTCGTTGCGGCGCCTTCCGAGACGCCGCCGATTCCGCCGCCACCCGCCCCGCCGGGCGAGCCGGTGGCAGATCTGCCGCCTCCCCCACCACCGCCATTCGTGCCGCGCGCGCCGGCCGCGCCTGCGCCGGAACGGCCCAGCCTCGAGGAACGCTTCGGCACCCGTTGGGTGATCTGGGTCGGCGGCCTCGCGCTCGCGCTCGGCGGTGTCTTCCTGGTGCGCTATTCGATCGAGCAGGGCTGGATCGGGCCCGGCGTGCGCATTGCGCTCGGCTGGCTTCTGGCGGCGGCTCTCGCGGGAAGCGGGGAGTGGCTGCGCCGCCGCCAGCCGGCTCCGGATGCCGCCGGCTCCATCGCGAACATTCCGAGCATTCTCACCGCCGCCGGCACCACAGTGGCGTTCGCGACCGTGTGGGCCGCCTACGCGCTCTACGGATTTCTCGCGCCCGCGGCCGCGTTCCTGATGCTCGGCATCGTGGCGCTCGTCGCGCTCGCCGCCGCCATGCTGCACGGGCCGGCGCTGGCGGCGCTCGGCCTCGTCGGCGCCGAGGTTACGCCGCTCCTCGTCCAATCGGACAAGCCCGACTACTGGGCGCTCTATCTCTATCTCGCGGTCGTCACCGCGGCCGCGTTCGCGCTCGCCCGCCTGCGGCTGTGGCGATGGCTCGCGATCGCGGCGCTCGCCTTCAGCCTTTTCTGGGGGCTGCCCGATATCGCGCAAGCCGGGACCGCGGCGCCGCATCTCTTCCACGCGGTGGCGGGTTTCGTCCTCGCCGCACTCCTGATCGTCGCCGGCCTGTGGTACGGGCCGGCTGCGGCCCCCGGCCGGATCGATGCGGTGTCGTCGGGCGCACTCGCCGTCTATCTCGCGGTGGCGGCCCTCATCGTGGCGGCACAGGACCATTCCGCTGCCGCGACGGCCGTCTTTGCGGTGCTGACGGTAGCGACGATCGCGATCGCCTGGCGCACGGATGCAGCGGCCGGTGCGCTCCCGGTCGCGGCGGCGCTCGCTGCCCTCGTCATCACCGCCTGGGCGGTCGATCCGGTCACGTCGCACCTCGTGGCGTCGGGCCCCAGCGGCGCTTCGGAGCCGTCGCCCACGAGCATCACCTGGCATCTCGTGCTGGGCGTGGGCCTCGCGGCGGCGTTCGCCGGTGCGGGCTATCTGATCCAGGGACGCCGCGACCATGCGGCCGTTCCGGTGCTGTGGGCGGCGACGGGTGTGCTCGCCCCGCTCGCGATCCTGGTTGCGCTCTATTACCGGATCGGCGGCCTCGACCGCTCGATCCCGTTCGCCGGGCTGGCGCTGCTGCTCGCCGCGGGGCAAGCGGTCGCTGCCGAGCGGCTGACCGGGCGCCCGCCGCGGCCCGGCATCGCCGCGGCGGCGGCGCTTTTTGCTGCGGGCGCGGCGGCTGCGCTCGCGCTCACGCTTACCTTTGCGTTGGAGAAGGGCTGGCTGACCATCGGCTTGGCTCTCATGGCGCCGGGCATCGCCTGGGTCGCCGGGAAGCGGCCGCTGCCGTTGCTGCGCTGGCTGGCTGCGGCGGCCGCAGTGCTCGTGCTCGCGCGGATCGCCTGGGAGCCCCGCATCGCCGGCAGCGATGTCGGCACCGGGCCGATCTTCAACTGGCTGCTTTACGGCTACGGGGTGCCGGCGGTTTCGTTCTGGATCGCCGGGCACCTGCTGCGCCGCCGCGGCGACGATTTGCCGGCGCGCATCCTCGAAGCGGCGGCGATCCTGTTCACCGTGCTCCTGGTGTTCTTCGAGATCCGCCACGCCACGAACGGCGGCGACATCTACGAGGCGACCGGCGGGCTCGCGGAAGTCGCGCTACAGGTCTCGGCAGGCCTCGCCATCGCCATCGGGCTCGAATGGCTGCGCGCACGCACCGGCAGCATCGTCTACGATATCGGCGCAGTGGTGATCGCCGCCGTCACGCTGGCGGCGATCGTCGTAGGCCTCGGCTTCGTCGAGAACCCGCTGGTGACCGATGCACCGGTCGGCGGCCCGTTCCTCAACCTCATCCTGCTGGGCTACGGGCTGCCTGCAGTGCTGGCGATCATCCTCGCCCTGGTCACGCGCGGGACGCGCCCGATGGCCTACCGCGCGATTTCAGCCGCGGTGTCGGTCGCGCTTGCGCTCGGCTATCTCACTTTTCAGATAATGCGATTCTATCATGGGCCGGCGCTGACCGCAGGCGAGACGACCGATCCCGAGCAGTACACACTATCCGCAGTCTGGCTCGGCTTCGGCGTGGCGCTGCTTGGTCGTCGGGCTGCTGCTCGACTCCAAGCCGGCGCGGCTTGCGTCCGCTGCCGTCGTCGTGCTCACCATCGCCAAGGTATTTCTGGTCGATATGTCCGACCTCACCGGGATCTGGCGCGCACTCTCGTTTATCGGGCTGGGACTGGTGCTGGTGGGAATTGGCTACCTCTACCAGCATCTGCTGTTCCCGCCGCGGCGGCCGGCGCAGGAGACCGGCCCGCCTGAGCTGGGAGCATGATGTCAGACCTTACTGGCTGACCGAGCTACGGGCCTTGCTGGTGTCGCCCGAGTGCGACTGGGGCTGGCCCGTCGCTCCGGTCGAACTCTGCGACGTCGACGCGCGGGTTGTGGCGCACGAAATCGCAGTAGGCGAAGCCGAGCCCGCTGACGGAACCGCGGAAGCTCTTCTGGTCGATCTGGTTGACGTTGAAGCAGGGGCTGAACGGCACGCCGCGCACCGACGCACAGATCGAATCGGGCTGCACCCGCACCGTCCCCGCCGGCAGCGTCATCGTATGCACCGGTCCGGAGCCGCGGATCTGGATCGTGCCGGCGACCGAGCCGTCCGCTTGGATGCGGCCCATGCCCCGGGTTCCCTCGAAACAGTTATAGCTGAAATACTTGCCGGCGACGAAGCGCTTGGCATCCTCGGGCCTCAGCTCACCGGCATACGCCGGGAGGGTGGCCGAGAGAGCTGCAACGACAAGCAAACTACGCGCGAACATGACGACGACCCCCAACCCCAATGTGTGTCGATCTCTTCCCAAAAGTACCATGGAGATCGAAGTAAATTATGCTCGGATTTGGTCGATAAATCCTGAACAAATTTACCCGATTTTCACCACAAGTCGACCGCGCACGCGGCCGTTTACTATTTTTTTTCCAGCTTCTATCGTATCGGCGAGGCCGATCTCAGCTGTCATCTCTGACAACTTGTTCATGTCGAGGTCCTTTCCAAGCCTTGTCCAGGCTTCCTTGCGAATCACCTTCGAGGCGTAGACCGACTCGATCCCGATGAGCGAGACGGCGCGCAGGATGAACGGTGCGACCGTCGTCGGCAGGTCGATACCTCCCGCGAGTCCGCAGGCCGCTACCGCACCGCCGTAACGGATCATCGACAGCACGTTGGCGAGTGTCGTCGATCCGACGCTGTCGATGCCACCGGCCCAGCGCTCCTTGGCGAGCGGGCGCACCGGCCCGGTCAGTTCGCTGCGCCCGATCACCTCGGACGCGCCGAGGCTCTTGAGATAGGCTTCCTCCTCGGTACGCCCGGTGGAGGCGGTAACTTGGTAGCCGAGCTTCGCCAGCAGGGCGACGGCGGTCGAACCGACGCCGCCGGCGGCACCGGTGACGACGATCGGCCCGCGGTCCGGAGTGACGCCGGCGCGCTCGAGCGCCATGACGGCGAGCATCGCGGTATAGCCCGCGGTTCCGATCGCCATTGCGTCGCGGACGGAGAACTTCGCCGGGAGCGAGGTCAGCCAGTCGCCGTCGACGCGCGCCTTCTGCGCATAGAGGCCGAGATGGGTCTCGCCACAGCCGCAGCCGTTGAGAATGAATTTGTCGCCGGACTTCCAGTCCGGGTGGGTGGAGGTCTCCACCGTGCCGGCGCCGTCGACGCCCGCGATCATCGGGAACCGGCGCACCACCGGCGCCTTGGCAGTGATGGCAAGACCGTCCTTGTAGTTGACGGTCGACCATTCCGGCCGCAGGACGACATTGCCGTCCATCAGGGCGGCTTCGTCGAAGTCGGTGAGCGCAACGGACTGGCCGCTGTCGGTCTTGTCGACGACTATGGCCTTGAAAGTCCCCACGACCAACCAACCCCTCTACCGTCACCCCTGACAACTCGTTAGTCAGGGTGAGCCCCTGTAGGGTTCGATATCGTGGTAAATTTTTTCTGAAATCTCGGAAAGTCTGCGCCGAAAAGGACTTACGGCCGGTCGAGTGTGTCTTTACGGACTCACCGCCAGGCCGCCGGTGGCCCGGTCAGGCTCCCGAGACCCATCGCCCCGGACATGGCCCGGCGGTAGCGGCGGACCTCCCGGTGGTCGCGGATGAGGCGCAGGGGATCGGCGCCGATCAGGCCGGCGGCGCAGAGCGCACGAAAATCGCGCCGGAACGCGTCCCAAAGGCCAAGCCGCAGGTCGGCGACGAGCACCTTGGTCGCGAGATAGCTCCCGACCTTGCGGAAACGCCCCGCGTATTCAGGCCGCTCGCGCACATAGGCGGCAAGCCCTTGCCCGGCCTTTGCCCAGTCGTTCGACAGGTTGTCGTCGCCGGAGAATTTCTCCCACAGCAGGTCGGGCAGCAGCTCGCCGCCGCCGTGGCGGGCGAGCCGGATCAGGAACTCGCGGTCCTCGGTGAGCCGCAGCCGTTCGCAGAAGCCGCCGGCCGCGAGCGCCGCCGCGCGCCGCACCGTGATGCTCGTCGCCTCGACCGGGATGAGATCGCAGATCAGCGCCCATTCGAAGGCCGGGGCCGCGAGCTTCACCGCCGGGATGACCGCGTTGCGCGGGCCGTCGCGGTCGTGCTTGACGGCCGAGCTCAGGGTGGCGACGAGGCCCTGGTCTGCCGCGAACGCCGCGAGCGGCGCGGCGAGGCGGCGCGGCCGGTAGGCGTCGTCGGAATCGAGAAACGCGACGATGTCGGCGCGCGCCGCCGCGAGCCCGCGGTTGCGCGCCGCGCTCGGGCCGCCA
Source organism: uncultured Alphaproteobacteria bacterium (assembly GCA_963824905.1). GTDB lineage: Bacteria > Pseudomonadota > Alphaproteobacteria > Rhizobiales > Xanthobacteraceae > JAJPKK01. Next base: position 14,661 of record CAWGRH010000016.1, on the reverse strand, counting down.
TTGTCCGGGCAGGTGATGACGTGGATGCGCGGATCGTCGAGCGCCGCGAGATAGGCCCCTGTGTCGTCACGCGAGGCGTCGTCGACCACGATCAACTCGAACGCGGCATCCTCTTGCGCGAGCACGCTCGCAATCGCCCGCGGCAGCGTGTGGCGGCGATTGTAAGTGGCGAGCACGACGGAGATATCCGGCGCGCGGTTCGCAGCGGAGGCGGCCATCGCCCGGCTCTATCAGCCCGGCGGTGCTATTTCCAGGGCGGCGGTCGCGGCGTCCATTGTCGTCTCAGGCGAGTGCAATTTCCTCGTCATTCCGGGGCGCCGCAAGGCGGAACCCGGAATCCAGGTCTCGTCGCAAAAAGATCTGGATTCCGGTTCACCGCTGCGCGGTGCCCGGAATGACGAGGTTTCAACTGCCTCCCGCTTCGGCTAAGTCAACGTCCATGATTGCAACGCTCTATCCCGACGCCTTCCTGTCGCCTCTCGTCATCGAGAGCGCGGTCGACCGCGCCCTCGAAGAGGACCTCGGCCGTGCCGGCGACGTCACCTCGATTGCGACGGTGCCGGCCGGCACGCGGGCGCGCGGCGTCGTCGCGGCGCGCCGGGCGGGGGCGATCAGCGGACTGCCTCTTGTCGAAGCGGCGCTGCGCCGGCTCGATCCTGGCGTCGCCATCACCGCCCAGGCGCGCGACGGCGATGCGGTCGAGGCCGGCGCGTCCCTCCTTGCCGTCACCGGCGACGCCCGCGCCGTGCTCGGCGCCGAGCGCGTCGCGCTCAATTTTCTCGGCCATCTCTCCGGCATCGCCACGGCGACGACGGCCTTCGTGCGCCTGATCGCCGGCACCAATGCGCGGGTGTGCTGCACCCGCAAGACGACGCCGGGGCTGCGCGCGCTCGAGAAATACGCCGTGCGCTGCGGCGGCGGCTTCAATCACCGGTTCGGGCTCGACGACGCAATCCTCATCAAGGACAACCATATCGCGGTCGCCGGTGGCATCCGCGCGGTGCTCGCCCGGGCGCGGGCGGTCGCCGGCCATCTCGTCAAGATCGAGATCGAGGTCGATACGCTCGAGCAGTTGCGCGAGGTGCTCGACACCGGGATGGCCGACGTCGTGCTGCTCGACAACATGGACGTCCCGACCCTGAAAACCGCCGTGGCCATGGCGGCCGGGCGCGTCGTAACCGAGGCCTCCGGCGGCATCACCCACGCGACCGCGGCCGCGATCGCCGCCACCGGGGTCGACTATCTCTCGTCGGGAGCGATCATCCACTCCGCGCCCAATCTCGATGTCGGGTTCGACATCGAGATGTGATGGGGGCGCGGAATGCCGTTCGCCGGCGAGACGGCGTGCCTTATACGACAGTCCTTCGGATGAGATCGGCGCTGTCCGAAAGCATCGTGCGCTGCAAGTTCATTTGCGACATTTGCTCGACCCGTGCGGACGGGAGGAAACGTCTCATCTCCGTGTAGAAAGCCGTCGCCGTCGCGTCCTTTGCGAGCTCGTTTACACGGGCGTTGGCCTTCGCTGTGATGTCGGAGGTTTTGTAGTCTGCGAGTTTCTTCAGAACGATCTCGCGATTGGGTGTCGCGCCGAGCTTGTTGAGGAGGAACCAGACGTCCCACACGTCGCGGTATTTGAGGGCCGCCCGAGCAATCAACGCTACCGCCTTGTCCGCGAGAATCTCGTTCGGGGTCTCCGTATTGAGAATGACGTCCTGAATTTGGACAAGGCCCGGCGGCGCACCGACCGACATCGGTTTGGAGTCGTACGACGGCACGTTGTCGAACTCGATCTTGATGCGCGACTTTGGAGTTTTTGGCGTCGGGCTGAAGGGGACCACGATCTGCCATGCAACGACGCTTACGTCGCTTCCCTTGACCAGCTCCGGGTGCGCTGGACGTTTCAGGGAAATCTGCGCGGGGTCGATATCGAAGTCGCGATGCAGGGTTCGCTTCGTGATTTCGAGCGCGCTATCAACCACGGCGTTCAATTCGAGATCTTTCACATAGAGCCCGCCTTTGCCGCAAACAAAGTCGAGGTCCTCGCTGTAACGCTCGCCGCCATAGCAGAGGCGCAGCGCGGTCCCCCCCTGAAAGATCACGTGTTGAAGGACGCCCGCCTCGGATAGCGCCGACAGAAGATGAAGGTGGATCGCCTCCTTCATCAAATTCTGGTTCATGCCAGCTTCGATGCCGCGCCGCCGGATGAACGCATCGATCGCGCTCTTAAGCCCGCTCGCTTTGTTCGCTTTGTTGCTCATGTGGGCCCTCTTCATCCGAAATGGCGTCGCCAAGAATTTCTTCGTCGATCAAATCGAGGTTTCTGCCGACGCGGCGCAAGTCGCGAACCGCGGTGCGGATCGTGGCTTCCAGCACTCCATCGTTCTGGACGAGAACGTCGGCCCCGATGTCGATCTCGCGGTCCGTATGGGTAAATTCTATCGCACCCCAAGGCGTCTCGAATCGGCCCGGTGATCCTGTCGTCATGCAAGTCAGCGTGGTGGCAATCTGCGAGATGACCCCTGCCTCCGAAAGCTTCGATTCAAGGCTCACGTAGCTGATCTCGCGAGGCCGCAGAAAACGCAGGAGGTGGCGCCGAATGTCGGCCGGCGTCGACCGGGCTGCGGGATTGACGTAGATGCCGCGCGTGGCGCGAATGAGTACCCCCTGATCGGAGAGTCGCTTCATCTTCAATTTGAGGTAGTTCGGGGCGATGGGGTCTAGTCCGCCCATCAGCACCGAAAAGCTTGGGGGGGTGAATGCCCAGACGCCGACAGAGTTGGCCCAAGCCAGCTTCTCGATGAGATCACGTCGCTTCACATTCCGCATTGTAGTTATCAAAAACGATAACTTCAATAAGGGTTATGAAACCAAAAATGATGTCGAGCCGACGCAGCGTCGGCGCAATTCCCTTTAGATCGCTTGAGCCGAAGCACAAGCGAAGCTGAAACAGGCTGAGACTTGATCCTGGCTAAAGGCTCTTCTGCGCCTCTTCTTCGGTGACGGCCGGATCGCCCCAGATCGGCGAATCGGCGCCGTTGCCCCAGCTGCGCGGACGGTAGAAGGTGTGCACGCCGATGCGGTCGAGGCGCTGCATCTCGCGGACCCAGTGCGGGTGCACCCAGCGCGCGTGATAGTGCGTCGCCTTGCCGACGTCGGTGAGCCAGTACTTGCCGTCGAGCGTGTCGTGGGCGATCTGCTTGGCACGGTCCATCGCCGTCGGCTCGGTGATGCGATCGTTGGGAATGCGGTCGCACGCGAAGCTGAACTGGCAGGCTCGGCGGTTGGAGTTCTGATAGACGACGCCGCAGACCGAGTTCGGGTAGTAGCGCGAGAACACCCGATTCATCACCACCTGGGCGACGGCGATCTGGCCGCGCACCGGCTCGCCGCGGGCCTCGAAGTAGATCGCCTCGGCGAGGCATTTCTCATGCTTGCCGCGTTCCTCGGGGTCGTCGTTGAGGCCGAGCCGCTCGGCGGGGCTCGACATCGCATTGGTGTCGCCGTTGACCTCGCCCTTCCGCGCGATGGTCTCGTTCGGGCCGTCCGGGCGCGCTGACGCGATCTGGTCGTCGTCGGGCTCGAATACCGGTTTCTCGTCGCCCCAGGGCTCGATGGCGGAAAGCGTTCCGCCCAGAGGATCTCGGCCGAAGTAGACGCGCGCGGCGCGAATCGCCGGCGCTTCCTCCGCGATCGGAACGTCGCGGCTCTCGGACGGATCGACGGCGGCAAGATCGGTATTGGCGTCGCGCGAGGCAAGCGCGGCCTGCCCGCGGGGCTCCGTCGGCGGCGCAAGGCGCGCGACCTCCTGCGCCCGGGGCGCATTCTCCTCGGCGTCTTGGATATCGAGAGCCTCGTCCGGTTCGGACGTGTCCTGCGACCGGGCGGCCTGCGCCGCGCTGTTGGCGGGAGCGTTAGCGGCAACCGGCGGAACCGCAGCGGGCCGTGGCACCGCCTGCGCGACCGGCACGCCGGGCTGGGCCGGCGACAGGCGGTCGCCCTTCAAGGAGCGGTTGACGCCGGGATAGGCGAGCCTCACCACGCTGCGGGCTTCGCCATCGGCGATTTGGAATGAACCGCCGGGCGAGATCGATCCCGTGACGTCGGCGGTCGGATCGAAATTCACAAGGCGCACGGCGCCGGTCGCGGGTACGCCGGTGCCCACCGGCTGCGGCAGGCTGAAGGTCGCGGCATGGATGGTGCCGAACGGCGAGGCGATGAGATGCTTGCGCAGATGCTCGCCGACCGCCGGCTGGCGGGCGATGAATGCAGCAAAATCCTGATAGCCGATCGGCGCCGGCAGCGACGCCATCATGAACCAGGCGGCGCCGGTGGCGAGAGTTGCCGGCCGCAACCGCACGCGCGAATCGCGTTCGTCACGTCTGAGAAACGTCACAAACCCCCCACCCCAATCCAAATCCCCACGCTCATTGTCAACGTCAGCGCGGCAGGATTGAGGCCCAATGTGGCCGAGGCAGCGGCTAATGCCGGATCAACCTTGGCAGGGTGTTAACGCGAGGTCGGAGGGGCCCGACGATGGTTAGGCCGGCAAGCTGTCCGAAGCTGGCGAAAGCAGACATGCTGGTTGTTCAGAGGTTGGCAGGTTTTGACCCGAAGGCGACCTGGGGCCCGCCGATCTTGCTGATGCACAACACAGCACCCGACCAACAATATGCTAGGATTAGTCCTTCCCTTGAGGGGTAGCCCATGAGGCGACGGGAATTCATCACGATTGTCGGCAGTGCGGCGGCTTCATGGCCGCTTGCAGCACGGGCGCAGCAGACTGGTAGGGTTTGGCACATAGCCCTTATCGGGGCGGTGCCACCGCCCCCAGCGTATCTTAGCGCCTTTCGCGAAGCGCTCCAGCAGCGTGGCTGGACCGAAGGGAAGAACTTATCCATTGACGTGCGCTGGCCGAAGGCGTCGTTCGCACAAGAACCTGGCCTCATCTCCGAGATTTTGCACAGCAACGTCGATGTCATTGTAGCTTGGGCGACGCCCTCTGCTCTTGCTGCCCAACGCGCCACTTCGACTATTCCAATCGTCTTCCTGGGCATCTCGGACCCGGTCGGGTCTGGACTTCGCGGCGAGTTCTGGCGCATCCCGGCGGCAATGCCACGGGCAGCAGCAATGCCGCGCCCGATCTTAGCGCCAAGCTGCTGGAAACGTTTGCGCAGTTGGTTCGGGGCATGAGAAGCGTCGGCGTGGTGGTTAATTCCGCTAATCCGGGCGCGGTCGCTCAAATGGATGGAACGCAGCAAGCGGTGCGCGCCCTAGGCTTCCAGTCGCAAGTGGTCAATGCGGCTACGCTGGAAGAATACGAGCGCGCATTCGCGCGTCTCAGCTCCGAGGGTGTCAACGGCGTGTTACTGCTCGCCGATCCTTCCAACGTTGGGTACGCGGGCAAAATCGCCGAGCTTGCGCAGCTGTACCGGTTGCCAACGGCATTTCAGATAAAGGAACCCGTGGCGGCGGGCGGCCTCATGTCATACGGAGCCGACAACAACGCCGATTTCGGTCTCGCGGCCTTCTACGTGGACCGCATTCTACGGGGCGAAAAGCCGGCCGATCTGCCCGTACAGCAGCCGACCAGGTTTAATTTCGCGATCAATCTCAAGACCGCCAAGGCACTTGGCATCACAGTCCCGCCGATGTTGCTCGCGATCGCCGATGAGGTGATCGAATAGGCTGCAATTTGCCGCACTGCATATGTCGCCCCTTGGCCCGGGTCGAAGCTGCCATCACACAGCAGTGCTTCCGGACTTTTGCCGAAATTGATAAGGCTCGTGGCGTCGGGATATCCCCGTTCCAAGGGGGGTCGGAGGATGACTCATGCGTGCTCATGTCTTGATCTCGATCTTGGTGGCTGGTGGGGCCGCGGCGGCTGCGGGTTGGGCATTGGCGGCACCCAAGCCCGGGGCGGTATTTGCAGACAAGAGCCCCAGTGCCATACCGGTCGACGTCGAGCTCGTGATCGCGGTCGATGTGTCAAATTCCATGGATCCGGAGGAGCAGGCGTTGCAGCGGGAAGGCTACATCCTTGGGCTAACTTCGCGCGAATTTCTTCAGGCGCTGCGCGATGGCAGCCATGGCCGCATTGCCATCACGTATTTTGAATGGGCCGGCCAGGGGGATCAGAGAATCATTCTGCCATGGCGGCTGATCGATGGCCCGGAATCCGCCGAAGCGGTTACCAATGAGATCAAGCGCACCCCCTATCGGCGCGCGCCGTGGACCTCGATTTTTGGGGCCTTGCAGTTTGCCAAGCCGCTGTTCGACTCGAGCGGCCATCGCGGCCTACGCCGCGTTATCGACGTTTCTGGTGACGGCTCTAATAATATGGGGCCACCGGTCACCATCATGCGGGATGAGGTGCTGGCGGCGGGCATTACCATCAACGGGCTGCCAATCATGCTGAGCCGGGGCTACGCCACCGGTCCCGCCGTTCCGAACCTTGATCTTTACTACGAAGACTGCGTGATCGGCGGGCCCGGATCTTTCCTCATCACGATCAAGGAGCGCGAACAGTTCAAGGAGGCAACCCGCAATAAGCTGGTGCAGGAGATCGCCGGCGTGCCGACCAAGCCACAGATTGTGCCGGCGCAGGTGAGGCCGCGGGTGCACTGCTCATGAGATTGGGCGGTCCGGCGATTTCGGACCGAGATGGAGCCCGCACCTCGCGCGAGCGGCGGTCGCACGCGACCCCGGAGGCACCACTCCGGGCGGCGGCTACTTCGTCGCGAGCTGGAGGCTTTTGGCCTCGGTTTTCCGGGAACCGGTCACCCCATGTCTCTTATTGGCCCAGGCTGTGTGAAAACTGCGCCTCTGCCGCCTGTGTCGGGTCTGTTATGATTCGCCAATGAATCGTCGCGAGGGGCGACCGATGGCGGGTTTCGTGGAAGGGGTCGATCGCGGGCAGAGCACATTGTTCCCGGCGCTGCTCGACGACTATGTAGCCGAGGACAACCCCGTGCGAGCGGTCGACGTGTTCGTCGACGGGCTTGATCTCGATAAGCTCGGCTTCGTCGGCGTCCAGCCACTCGATACGGGCCGACCCGGCTACCACCCCCGCGTTATGCTCAAGCTCTACATCTACGGCTACCTCAATCGCATTCCATCGAGCCGACGCCTGGAGCGGGAGTGCCAGCGCAATATCGAGATGATCTGGCTGACCGGGCAGCTGGCGCCGGACTTCAAGACCATCGCGGATTTCCGCAAGGACAATGGCAAGGCTATTCGCGAGGTCTGCCGCGAGTTCGTCGCGCTGTGCCGCAGGCTTGATCTGCTCAGTGCGGCGAGCGTCGCCATCGACGGATCGAAGTTCAAGGCCGTCAATGCGCGGGACAAGAACTTCACCGAGGCCAAGATGAAGCGGCGCCTGGAGCGGATCGACGAGAGCATTGCCCGCTATCTCTCGCAGCTCGAGACCGCCGATCGGCATGGCGATTCGGTGCCGGAGGCGAAGGTTGCCCGGTTGAAGGGCAAGATTGAGAAGCTCAAGGAGGAGATCGTCCGGCTCAACGCGATCAACGCGGAGATGATGAAGAGCGAGGACAGGCAGATCTCGCTCACCGATCCTGACGCGCGCTCGATGGCGACAAGCGGCAAAGACACTGGGATCGTTGGCTACAACGTGCAGATTGCGGTCGATACGCAGCATCATCTCATCGTGGCTCATGAGGTGACCAACGTGGGCACCGATCGCCACCAGCTTGCCAACATGGCTGCTCAGGCGCGTGACGAGATGGCTGTTTTGACGCTCGATGTCGTGGCAGACCGCGGCTATTACGAGGGCGTGGAGATCATGAGCTGCGAGGAAGCCGGCATCACGGTGACGCTGCCGAAGCCGATGACCTCGGGTGCCAAGGCTGCTGGCCGCTTCGGCAAACAGGACTTCGTCTATGTCGCCGCCGACGATATTTATCGCTGTCCCGCCGGCGAGCGGCTGACCTATCACTTTCAGAGCGAGGAGCACGGCAAGACGATCCGGCGATATTGGGCGAGCACCTGCGAAACTTGCGCACTCAAAGCGCGGTGCACGACAGGCCCCGAGCGCCGCATCTCACGTTGGGAACATGAGGCCGTTCTGGAGAAAGTTCAGGCTCGGCTCGACCACAACCTCGATGCAATGGGCGTCCGCCGTCAGACAGCAGAGCATCCGTTCGGCACGATCAAGTGTTGGATGGGAGCAACGCACTTTCTCACGAAGACGCTGCCCAAGGTGGCCACCGAGATGGCGCTAAATGTGCTCGCTTACAACATGAAGCGCGTGATGGCGATCGCGGGCGTAGACGGATTGCTGGAGGCGATGCGGGCGTGAAGCCAAGGCCCTGCGCGACCAGATCAGCGCCTACAGAAAGCCTCTGGGTGCCCGTGGATGGCCTTAAAAGCTTGGTGGGCGCGAAAGGGAGCCGTCGCAACCCGAATGCAGGCTTATCGAGCTATTTTCACACAGCCTGGGCCCTTTGCTGCCTAGGACGCTGGGCGCACCGTGTCCGCCACGGCCGAAACAGACGTTGAGCCGCAGCCCATCTGTTGGCGACCTGTCTCAGCGGCCGCCGCAATTGTGTTCCACGCGCTTCACGGTGACAGCATATGTGGACACACGGCGTTTAGTAATGAGTGTTCGAGCCCTTGAAATCGCGGACGGACGAGACAAAGCCCGCAACTTTTCGGGTTCGGGCTCCTAGTGCCCCTGCAACTCCAGCCGGAACGGGGCGGCCTCGGCGAGCACGCCCTGACCGATCGCCGTGACGGCATCGACCATGTGGCCGCGGCGGCCGAGCACGTCGTCGGCCAGCGCCACGATGCGGATGTTCGGCGTCGCGGTCGGGGAGGCGCGGCGCAACGCCTGCGCAATGGCGCCCTCGGTGCCCGCCGGGTTGAGTGCGCACACCGCGACGAACGCCGCCGCGGTCGAGCGGCTGACACCGGCATAGCAATGGATCACCATCGGGCTCGCGCGTTCCCAGCGGTTGACGAAGCCGACCAGCCTTTCGATGTGCTCGCCCGCCGGGTGGATGTGGCCCTCGCGCGGCTCGACGATGTCGTGGAACTGCAGCCAGAGGTGATCGCTCCGCGCGATGCCCGGCGGCAGCGTCAGGTTGTCCTGGTTCCCGAGCAGCGAGACGACGTGGCGCGCACCCGTCGCCACCACGGTGTCGTGCAGTCGCAACAGCGAGCACACATGGATCATCGCATCATCCTGAAGTTGCGGGACCCAGATCAGTCCTCGACGAGCGTCGCGAAGCCCTCGAGAAAGCGTCGCTTGGCGGTCTCCGCCGGCCACGGGGTCAGATAATCCTTCTCCACCATGGCCGGCAAGGCCGGTCGCGGTCCGAAAAAGCGCCGCGCTTCGGTGACGCCGAACCCGGCGAGCGCGGTGGCTTCGAGGAAGGCGGCGCCGTGGTCGGCGGTCTTGATGATCGCGACGACATCGGCAGGAAGCACCGGAGGCAATCCGAACCGCACATGGATCGCGGCGAGGAGGCGTTGCTCCACCGCCTTGTAGGAGCCGCCGATGATCGCCTTGAACGGCGAGATCATGTCGCCGATCACGTATTCGGGGGCGTCGTGCAGCATCAGCGCGAGGGAGAGCCGACGGTCGACCTCGCCGTTCTGCCGCCGCGCGATCTCGCCGACGAGCAGCGTGTGCTGGGCGACCGAGAAGATGTGATCGCCGAGCGTCTGGCCGTTCCATCGTGCGACGCGGGCAAGGCCGTGGGCGATGTCCTCGATCTCGATATCGAGCGGCGAGGGGTCGAGGAGGTCGAGCCGGCGCCCGGAGAGCATCCGCTGCCAGGCACGTGGCGCCGTGCCCGGACGGCTCTGCACCCGACCGGACGATCGGGCGGACTTCATGTGATGAACCCCGGCCGTGTCGCGGCCGGTGCCGTCACGGCCGTCCCGGCGCCCGCCCGAGCAGGCTCGCCATTTCCTCCTCGATGCTGGTGAACACCGGGGCGGGACGCGGGCCGGGGGCCGTCGGCGGTGCCGGCGGAGGTGGCGGTGCGATCGGCTCCGGGGCCGGGATCGCTTGCGGCACTACGCTCAGCTCCAATGGCGGCGGCGCAGGTGGCGCCGGAGGCGGCACCGGCTCCGGCGGTGGCACCTCGATGGCAACGTGTGGCGCGGACGGCGGCGCGGCCCGCTCGACCGGCCTGATCGGACGCCGCAGCGCCGCCTCCAGGCGCTGCGCCATCTCGGAAAGGTTCGAGGCGTCGTTCTGCCCGTTGCGGGGCGGCAGCGGCGGCGCCATCGGCATCCGCCGTGTCTCGAAGACCGGCTCGAAGGCCGGTTGCGGGGGCGGGGGCGGGATGACCGGCTCCGGCTCGGCCGGCGTCGGTATCAGCGTCGGCGCGACGGTTTCTTCGTCGAATGGCCACGCAGCCGCCTCGCGCAGCGATTGCGGCGGTTCGAGGGGCGCCGGCGCGATCGGCTCGGGCGCCGGCCAGGCGGCGTGAGGCGGCTCTGCCGGTGCGACGGCGACCGGTTCAGGCGCGGGCCACGTGGGCTCGGCGGGCGCGAGCGCCGCGGGTTCGAGCCACGGCGTATGCGGTTGCTCGACCGGCGCGGCTGCGACCGGTTCCGGCGCAGGCCACGACGTATGCGGCGGCTCGGCCGGGGACGCGGCGACCGGCTCGGGTGCCGGCCACGAGGTATGCGACGGCTCGGCTGGCATCACGGCAACAGGCTCCGGCGCCGGCCAATGCGTTTTCTCGAGACCCGGTGCGGGCTCGAATGCCTGCGCCTGGCGCACGGGTTCGTACGTCGCAGCCGGGCGAGACAGGGGTTCGCGATGAATTGGTTCGCGATGCATTGGTTCGCGAGAGAGCGGCTCATAGGTCGGCGAGGAGCGCGGCAGCGCTTCACGCGCAGGGCTCGTCGAGAGGTCACGCAGCCCCGGCGATGCGTGCACTGCTGCCGATGCCGCAAGCGCGGCCTTGTCGATGTTCGGCTCGACCACGATGTCGGTCGGTCCGCCGATCAGCAGCAGGTGCTCGACGTTATCGCGCCGCACCAGCACCAGGCGGCGCCGCCCGTCGACGCTCGCGGCGTCGATCACCGCGAGGCGCGGCTGCCGGCCGCGCGGGCCGGCAATGCTCAGCGTTCCTCCGGACAGCCGCCGCATCAGGTAACCGCCGATGCCGAGCACCGCGAGCACGACGATGAATGCGAGCAAGAACTTCGCCGGGACCGACATGGTGTTGAAGAACGCTTCCATCGACGCACCCTTTCGCCCTGCCGCAACGCATGGAGCGATTCTCTAAAGCTCCGATGCGTTACGCCACCCTATAATCAGCGCACGCGCCCGTCCCAATCTCAGGCGAACGGTTCTCCGGCAATTTCACCCGTTGTGCCGACCGAATGATTCCCCGGGGCCCAATCAAGGATCGGTACTGCCGATCCCTGCTTTGGGCAAGTCTATGGAAAACCGTTGATTTCTCGAAATAGGGGTTTGATGGCGAAATGATGGCGTAACCCACCCTGCCACCGCCGGAACGCCGTCTGCGAATCATCGCCTGATCGCGAAACTTCGGCGCACACGGCGTCGATGCGGCATCCCCTTGCGAAGCACGGGCCGCTGGGGCACTCAGGAGTCCCGGTGGGTTCCTTGAATGGGTGGATTCGGCTCAACATGGCGACGCAGGGCTTCGGCACGATGATCATTGCGCGGAGCGAACGCCGCGGCAGCATCGCGCTGGTCCTGCTGGTGGCGGTTCTTCTGGTTGCCGCCGCTGCCGGTCTGATGCTGGTCGGCCGCCATGCCGCCGGGCCCTACGTGACGATCTTCCTCGCGATTCTCGCGGTGATCGGGGTGTTCGCCCTGTTCGCGCTCGCCGCCGGCGTGCTGCGGGTGTCGGCCCGCGAATCCGGCGGGCCGATGCTCAGGCGGATCATCGACAACGCCAATGACGGCATCGTCGTCACCGATGCCGCCGGGCGGGTGCTGTTCGCCAATGCCGCCTACCGGCTGTTTGCCGACGCGGTCGGCGAGGACGAAGTGCGTCCGGTCGAGCGCGTGTTCGTCGGCGATCCCGAAGTCTCCGAAGCGGTCTATCGGCTCCGCAAGGCGGCGCAGGAAGGCCGCCGCCTTCAGGAGGAGGTGCGGCTCGCCGGGCCGCGTGGCGAGCCGGCGCGATGGCTGCGGCTGCGGGTGCGGCCGCTCGGCGACCCTGTCGAGGCCGGCGCCTCGGTGTGGACCGTCGCCGACGTCACCCGCGACCGCGAACGGCAGGAGAACGTCTTCCAGGAGCTCCAGCACGCGATCGATTATCTCGACCACGCACCAGCCGGCTTCTTCTCGGTCGATGGGCGCGGCGACGTCGTCTATCTCAACGCGACGCTCGCCGGCTGGCTCGACTACGATCTCGCCCAGGTCGGATCGGGCGGCCTGCGGCTCTCCGACATCCTGTCCGGCGATACGGCGGCCTTGCTCACCACGCTCTCGGCCCATCCCGGCGAAGTCAAAACGGAAGTGCTCGACCTCGACCTGCGCCGCCGCGACGGCCGCACCCTGCCGGTGCGTCTCCACCACAAGGTCGCGTTCGCGTCGGACGCGACGCCCGGTGCATCGCGGACCCTCGTCCTCAACCGCGCCGCCGACGACGGCAGCGATCCCCAACGCACCGCGGAAGTGCGCTTCATGCGCTTCTTCCACAACACGCCGATGGCGATTGCCACGGTAGACCGGCGCGGTCGGATCGCGCGCACCAATGCGCCGTTCGCCCAGCTCGTCCAGAGCGTTCTCAAGGGCGAGCCGGCGGCGCAGGGCCGCTCGATCCTCGGGGTCGTCGCCGAGCGTGACCGCCTGATGATCGAGGAGGCGCTCGCCAAGGCGGCCGGCGGCCGCGCCGACGTGGCGCCGGTCGACGCCGCGCTCACAGGAGAGGGCGAACGATGGGCGCGGTTCTACGTCACTCCGGTGGAGGAGGCGGAGAACGATGCGGAGACCGCGATCGTCTACGCGATCGAGACCACCGACCAGCGCGAGCTCAAGCGCCAGGCTGACCAGGCGCAGAAGATGGACATGGTCGGCAAGCTCGCCGGCGGCATCGCCCACGACTTCAACAACGTGCTGTCCGCCATCATGATGGCGACCGACTTCCTGCTCAACGCGTCGAAGCCGAGCGATCCGTCGTTCCAGGACATCATGCAGATCAAGCAGAACGCCAACCGGGCGGCGAGCCTGGTGCGGCAGCTGCTCGCCTTCTCGCGGCGCCAGACGCTGCGGCCGCAGGTGCTCGATCTCGGCGACGGGCTTTCCGACCTTTCGATGCTGCTGCGCCGGCTGATCGGCGAACGGGTGATGCTCGACGCTCCCCGGACAGCCGATCTGTGGCTGGTCAAGGCGGATCTCGCGCAGTTCGAGCAGGTGATCGTCAATCTTGCGGTCAATGCGCGCGACGCCATGCCGAATGGCGGCCGCCTCGTGCTGCGTACCGCCAATGTCACCATGGCGGAGAGCGAGGCGCTTGCCCTCAAAGGCATGCCGAAGGGCGAATATGTCCGTATCGACGTCTCCGACACCGGTACCGGTATCCCGCCCGATATCATCGACCGCATCTTCGAGCCGTTCTTCACCACCAAGGAGGTGAACAAGGGCACCGGCCTCGGGCTCTCCACCGTCTATGGCATCGTCAAGCAGACCGGCGGCTTCATCTATCCGGAATCGGAGGTCGGCCGCGGCACCACCTTCCACATCTTCCTTCCGCGCCACGTACCGACCGCCGAGGAGGTCGCTCCGGCCGCTGTGAAGGCAGCGAAGGAGGCCGCGAAGCCGGTGCCGGCCGATGACACGGGCCACGGCACCATCCTCCTCGTCGAGGACGAGGAGGGCCTGCGCGGCCTCAATGCCCGCGGGCTCGCCTCGCGCGGCTATACGGTGCTGCAGGCCGCGAACGGCGTCGAAGCGATCGAGGCGATCGACCGCCATTCCGGCACGGTCGATCTCGTGGTCTCCGACGTGGTGATGCCGGAGATGGACGGGCCGACGCTCCTCAAGGAGCTGCGCCGCCGCGATCCCGGCGTGAAGGTCATCTTCGTTTCGGGCTATGCCGAGGAAGCCTTCGAGAAGAACCTCCCGGAGGAAGGCTCGTACGCGTTCCTTCCCAAGCCCTTCACCCTCAAGCAACTGGTGGAGAAGGTGAAGGAGACGACCGGCAACCGCACGGGTGCACCGCAATGAACGACGAGCGCCGCCGCGACGACGACGCCCCGGAAACCGAGAGCGAGCGCCGCACCACCAACCTGATCCTGCTCGGGATCATCGCCGCCGTCATCGGGTGCGCAGTTTGGCTCGGCAACGCGATGCTCGACGCCCGCAAGGCCGACGAGTGCATGGCCTCCGGGCGGAGCAGCTGTGGGCCGATCGTAAACCCGGTGTCGCCTCCGCGGTAACGAACGATACCGCTTCGCTTGCATCGAGCGCCGGCCTTTCACCTCTCCCCGCGCGTGGGGAGAGGTCGGATCGCGCCAGCGATCCGGGTGAGGGGGCGGTTTCGCGAGTTTGAGCGTCAGTGGAAAGCCTCAGGGGGTCAGACTCGCGAAACCGCCCCCTCACCCCGACCCTCACCCCGCACGCGGGGAGGGGAGTACGCTCTCCACGCTGCGACGACGCTCGTTCTCGGTCAAAGTGCGGGTGCGGCAGACGGCGCGTCTGCG
>CAWGRH010000015.1:0-113757 GCA_963824905.1 uncultured Alphaproteobacteria bacterium | reverse complement strand
CCGCCGGGCGAGCCCGGCGGTCGGTGGATCGAGGGGTCCGCGCGAGCTTCGCGTCCCGCGCATCGCGCTGTCGTCAGTCGGCGTTGACGGTCTGCAGCACCCAGGTCGGCGGGATGGTGCCGACGAACCCGGTCGAAGAGATCGTGAGACCGCTCATGAACCAGATGGCGGTGTTGCCGCTGGTATCGTGCCACAGGAGGTCGCTCGTGCCGTTGCCGTCGAAGTCGCCGGTTTCGGCCACCGTCCAGGTGTTCGGAACGGTGCCGAGGCCGCCGGCCGCCGCTATCGTCGCGCCGTGCATCAGCCAGACCGCGATGTCGCCGCTGTTGTCCTGCCAGATGATGTCGCTCATGCCGTCGCCGTCGAGATCTCCGGTTCCGGCCACCGTCCACACCGGTGGCGCGTTGCCGATGCCTGCAACCGAAGCGATCTGGGTTCCGTTCATGAACCAGATCGCGTTGTTGCCGCTCGTGTCGCGCCACAGGATGTCGGACTTGCGGTCGCCGTTGAAGTCGCCGGCTCCGGCGACGCTCCACGTCAGCGGCACCGTGCCGAGTGCGGTCATCGATATCGGCGTGGTCCCATTCATGAGCCACAGCGCGACGTTGCCGCCGGTGTCCTCCCACAGGATGTCGCCCATACCGTCGCCGTTGAAGTCGCCGGTCGCGACCACCGACCAAGTGGAGTTGAGTGACGGGATGCCGGTGGCAGATGCGACCTGCGTGCCGTTCATGAACCAGATGGCGGTATCGCCCGTAGTGTCGCGCCACAAGAGGTCGGTCTTGCCGTCCCCGTCGAAGTCACGCTGGCCGACAATCGACCAGTTGCCGGGCACGTTGCCGAGACCTCCGCTCGACGCGATGCCCGACCCGTTCATCAGCCACACTGCGAGATTGCCGCCATTGTCGCGCCAGAACAGGTCGCTCTTGCCGTCGCCATTGAAGTCGTGGGTCTTGGCGAGGCACAGGGTGTTGGCGAGGCTCGTATCGGCAGTTGTCGGAGTGAGGGATGTCAGCACGTTCGATGCGCTCGCGAGCGTGATCAGCCCCGGCGCGTCCGAGGAGAGCAGGAAGCGCTTGCCCATCGCCTTGCTCGCCGCTTCCGCGACGACGCAGACATACCCTACATGGCTGCCGTAGCGCTCCTCGAGCGACAGCCGAGGGTCGCTGTTCGCCATGCGGTGCGCCTTGGTGTCCCAGAAGGGCCAGAACGCGCCGCTGCCGCCCGCTCCGGGGATGACCTGGCCGGTGTACCAGCCGATCGAGGTCAGGTTCCAGCCGACATAGGTGCCGATCGGCGCCTCGCCCAGCACCGAGGGAATTCCCCCGACCTGGGTCTCGTTGCCGTCCGCGTCGACTTTCGGCGCGTAGACCGGCAGCACCTGGGTGATGTTTGGCGGCTGGATGGTCGGAATTCCCGACTGGTTCGAGTAGTCCTCCAGCGGTCCGAAGTCATAGACGAAGGGCGCCCATGCCTGATCCCCAGCGAACGGGAATCCGGGAATGGTCGGGAATCCTTCGGCGGCTGCGGTGTTGAGGACGAGTTGTCCGCCGGCGAGCGAGGGATAGGTGACACCGGCGGCGCTCGGCGGCATCGGCGTCCCGTTCAGGAGCAGGCCGATGAAGGCGGCCTGCAGCGCGTTGTTGGTGTAGGTCAGCGGAATGGGATCGGACGGATAGGTCTGACCCGTCGGCGGCGTGATCGAGCCGGGGGCTGACCAGGTGAAGCTGACCTGCGCCGCCGCCATGGGTCGCGCCGGGCGAGTAGTACCGATAGACGTTCGGCGGCAACGGAATGTCGGCGACGCAGGTGAAGCCGCACAGGCTCGCATGCATTTTCTCGGAGTAGATTTCCGCCGAGCCGAGGGTCTCGAGGACCTGCGGACAGGTGCCGGTCGCGGTGCACCGGTGAAGCATGCCATTGGCCGGAAGGCCCCGGGCGAGGTTCGGATAGTCGGCCCACCATATCGGCGCTTCGTCGCCGCCCATGTAGAGGTACATGAGGTTGTTGGGCTGGCCCCAGCGGATGTTCATGACCATCATGCGCCCGTCGATCTGCGGCCAGGCGCCGTCGAAGACGATGCGGCCGTCCTCGTCCTCGTTGAAGCCGTAGAAGATCAGGCCGTGGATGAACGCCGCGGACTGCGACGCGCCGACCGTCATCGCCGAGGAGATGCTCCCGGCGATCGGATTCGAGCCGCCGCCCGGGGCGGTCGTGCCGTAGCGCAGGAACGAGCCGAGGTCGCGGAATGCGGCGAAGCCCACGCCGAGCACGAGCGGGTTCGCCGCCGTGTAGACGACCTCATAGAGCAGGTTCGGATTGAAGGTCTGGCCGTTCAGACAGATGTAGTTGGGGTTCGGCGTGCCGGGCCAGCCGCTGGGGCAAAATGCCCAGGCCCATTGGGCGCTCGGGATCAGCGTCTTCGGACCCGTCACGCCTTTGAAGGTCTGGCTCGGGGTACTCCATAGCTGCGCCTGGTTGGTGTCGAAACTGACCGGCTGGTAGGGAACGAAAGCTGGCCCCTGAATGGCCATGTGCGACGTGCTCGTCGGCGCGCTTCCGGCTGCCAGCGGGCATCCGGCCGGGCCGGTGCAGACATGTCCGTAAACCTGACCGGTAATCGTGTTGGTGCCGTTCGGCGGATTGCCGTCAACCGTTGCAACCGGCACCTGAACGACGAAAGCGGCGAGGCCCGGGGGTGCCGTGAAGAACGGATAGGTGCCACTCGGGGTGCCGTACTGCGAAGCGAGGCTCACGCAGGGATAGGCCGGCACGGGCGCCGTCGAGCACTGTGCAAGCAGATCGGGCTGCCAGCCGCTCTGCACATAGGTCGCCCCGGCGATCAACGCATTGGTGCTGATCGCATTGCCGCCGCGGTTCGGCACCTCGTGGATCATCATCCCGCTGCGCGCCGCCGGGTTGGTCGGCGTGACGATCGAGAACACCGAGGTGTAGGTGACGAGGCCGCTGGTGGTCGGCGCGAGGTTGATGTCGGTGATGATCGCGTTGAGCGGATTGGTCGGCGAAAGCGCGCCGATGATGCGGCCGGTGTAGATCGTGTAGCTCACCGAGGGACCGGGGGTCGAACTGCCCAGCGGGATCGGGCTGTAATTGGCGGTGTTCGTGGTGTCGATGATGATCTGTTGGACGTAGGCCTCGCTCGGCGAATTCCAGCCGATCAGCGTCCCGAGAAGCGCAAGTGCCGGCACCAAGCGCGCAAGCGCCGGCACCAAGCGCGCAAGCGCCGGCATCAGACGCCCAAGCGGCGGCATCAGACGCCGCAACACCCGATTCCCTGTGAGTCCCATCTTCAAGTCCTCCCTGCGATGTGCTTGGGATGCGCGCACAAACGCGGGGGCAGGCGCAAACGGACAGAGGCCGCCGATTCGCGGCCTTCATAATCTGCGCGGCGATTTTTGCCGGGAACAACCAAGGCCCGCCGAGGCAACGCAGGGCCGTACTCTGTGAAAATCGCGAGACGCCGATGCTGCAGTCCGGTCAACGCCGCCGGCTCCAAGGCGCAACGCCTCAGACGCCGGGCGCACCCCACATGACGCCCTCCCAATGGCCGTTATTCATTGCCGCCGACCTAGGCCGGCGAGCGGGAACCGTACACCAGTGAAGAGGGCTGTCAAGCAACCGCATTCAATAGCGACGCCGAGCCGGGCAAGGTCTGAATGCACTCTGCGAGGCCGATAAGGCCTTCCGATCGCGTGCCGGGCGACGGCCGTCGCAGCTAGCGCGCGGCGACGAGCTTCTGGTCGGGAAGGCCGTCTCGGTTGTCCTCGAGATATTCGATGGCCGCCGCCTGCTTGTTGCGCAGGTGGCGGAACATCGTGTCCATCAGCTCGACGCCGTCGCGGCGGCGCAGCGCATCGAGGATAGCCTCGTGCTCGCGGATGGCCTCGCCCCAGCGGTCGCGCTTCTGCGCGAGGTTCGCGGCATAGCGGATGCGCCGGATGCGGCCGGCGAGGCTCGCATAGGCCGCGGACAGGGCGGCGTTGCGCGCGGCGGCGACGATCTTCTCGTGGATCAGCTGGTTGCAGCGGAAATAGTCGGGCATGTCGCGCTTGAGATAGAACGCATACATCTGATGGTGCAGGTCTTCGATCTCGGCGAACTCCGCCGCGGTGAGGCGCTCGCAGGCGAGCCGGCCGGCCAGCGCCTCGAGGCCGCCCATGACGTCGAACAGTTCGGCAAGCTCGCGCGCGCCGAGCTCGCGCACCCGCGCCCCGCGATTGGGAAGGAGATCGACGAGCCCCTCCGACGCCAGCACCTTGAGCGCCTCGCGCAGCGGCGTGCGCGAGATGCCGAACAGGTCGCACAGCTGCCGTTCGGGAATTCGCGCGCCGTCGTTGAGATTGCCCTCGACGATGTAATCGCGCAGCCGGGCGAGGATCTCGCCGTGCAGCGACACCGCCGTCGACTTGGCGCCGTCGGTTCGCCGGGAACGCCGCGTCGACGAGCTCGGCAACGCTTGAATGCGATTTTTTGCAGGATGCGCCACGGATTTCACGATATCTGCTAGTGTGAGTCGCGTCGAGGTCACGCTTGCATTCATAATCGTATTGCTGCAGCTGAAAATGAATGCAATTCTTTGCCGCAGGCTACCGGCGTCGATCCGTTTCAGCAGTCGAGGAGGCTGCCCTCATGACTCAGCGCCAAGGACACCATTTCCTCCAGATTCCAGGACCCAGCCCGGTTCCCGAGCGCGTTCTGCGGGCGATGGACCGGCAGGTGATCGATCACCGCGGCCCGGAGTTCCAGCGGCTCGGGCACGCCGTGCTCGAGGGCTGCAAGGCGATCTTCAAGACGTCGGGCCCGGTCGTCATCTACCCGTCGTCGGGAACCGGCGCCTGGGAGGCGGCGATCGTCAACACGCTCTCGCCCGGCGACAAGGTGCTGATGGTGGAGACCGGTCACTTCGCCACGCTGTGGCGCCAGATGGCCGCACGGTGGGGGATCGAGGTCGATTTCATGCCCGGCGATTGGCGCCACGGCGTCGATCCCGCGGTGATCGAGGCGAAGCTCGCCGAGGACCGTGCGCGCGCCATCAAGGCCGTGATGGTCGTGCACAACGAGACCTCGACCGGCGTCACCAGCCGGATCGGCGACGTGCGCAAGGCGATCGACGCGGCCGGCCATCCGGCGCTCCTCCTCGTCGACACCATCTCCTCGCTCGGTTCGGCCGACTATCGCCATGAGGAATGGGGTGTCGACGTCACGGTGAGTTGCTCGCAGAAGGGACTGATGCTGCCGCCGGGGCTCGGCTTCACGGCGATGTCGGAGAAGGCGCTTGCCGCGTCGAAGACCAACAAGATGCCGCGGTCCTATTGGGACTGGCAGGAAATGCTCAAGCCCAATGCCAGCGGCTTCTTCCCCTACACGCCGGCGACGACGCTGATCTACGGGCTCTGCGAAGCGATCACGATGCTGCTCGAAGAAGGGCTCGACCAGGTGTTCGCCCGCCACCAGCGGCTCGGTGCAGCGACGCGGGCCGCGGTGCGGGCATGGGGCCTCGAGGTGCTATGCCTCGATCCCACGGAATACTCGCCGGTGCTCACCGCGGTGCTGATGCCGCCCGGTCACGACGCCGATCAATTCCGCAAGGTCGTGCTCGAGAACTACAACATGTCGCTCGGCACCGGGCTTGCCAAGCTCGCCGGCAAGGTGTTCCGCATCGGCCATCTCGGCGAGTGCAACGATCTCATCCTGATGGGTGCGTTGACCGGTGTCGAAATGGGCCTGGCGGCGGCCGGCGTGCCCCATCGCGCTGGCGGCGTTACGGCCGCGATGCGGGAGCTCGAGGCCGGCGGCATGAGCAACGCGCCGCCCCTCAAGGTGGTCGGAGGCTGAGTCGGGAGCCGGCGCGGATTGCGCGCCGGGCCACTCCGGATCGCGCCCGTCTGGTTGTTCCCGAAGACTGCCCTACATAGCGTGCACGGTGTTGGTCATGAGACCCTCACCGTCGTCATGCCCTTGCGTCCGGCACGCCAGCGGCGCAGTTGAGACAGCGGCGTGCAGGAATCCCGCGTAGGAACACGCATAGGAATCGATCGTGAGACAGGGCAGCGGACCGAAACAACCGGGCGGCGGGCGGCAGACTGTCGGGCCACGCGGCCAGAATCGCGGCAAGCTGGCCGGCAAGCCAACGCGCAAGCCGGCGGGCAAGGCCCTTGGGCAGCGGCCCGGCGGCGCGGGCGGCAAGCGACGTCGACCATTCGCCGCCGAAGCAGAACGCGCGCCCGGCAAATTCTCGTCCGCTCCGCGCAAGGGGGGTGGAGGCCGCGGCGGTTCTTCCGATGGTGCGAACCCGCGGCCGGTCGCGCCGCTCAAGGGGCTGCCCGCGAAATCGGCTCCCCGCCGCGAGCCGGCCGAGACGCCTGCGGCGATGCCGGGGACCGGCGTTCAGACGGTGACGGTGTCGGCTGACGAGGCCGGCATGCGGGTCGACCGCTTTCTGGAGACGAAATTCCCGGGGCTGTCGTTCTCCCACATCCACCGCGTCATCCGCAAAGGTGAGTTGCGGGTGAACGGCAAGCGGGTCGACGGCAAGGACCGGCTCGAGGCGGGGCAGGCGGTGCGCATTCCGCCGATGAAGCTCGCGACGCCGAAGCACGAGCCCGCCGAGGGCGACGAGAAGACGGCGGCGTTCCTCAAGTCGATCACGCTCTACGAGGACGCTGACGTGCTCGTGCTGAACAAGCCGATGGGACTCGCCGTGCAGGGCGGCTCCGGCACGACGCGCCATCTCGACGGCATGCTGGGGGTGATGCGGGACGCGAACGGCCAGCGGCCGCGCCTGGTGCATCGCCTCGACAAGGACACCACCGGGTGCCTGCTGGTCGCCAAGACCCGCTTTGCCGCCTCGTCGCTCGCCAAGGTCTTTCGCTCGCGCGAGGCGAGGAAGGTCTATTGGGCGCTGGTCGCCGGCGTGCCGAAACCGCACCAGGGGCGCATCAGCACCTTCCTCGCCAAGGAGGAGCGCGAGGACGAGTCGGTAATGCGCATTGCCCGCCATGGCGAGGAGGGCGCGAGCCATGCCGTCACCTATTACGCCGTCGTCGAGACCTCGGCGCAGCAGCTCGCCTGGGTGTCGCTCAAGCCGGTGACTGGGCGCACTCATCAGCTGCGCGCCCATCTCGCCCATATCGAGCACCCGATCGTGGGCGATCCCAAATACTTCAACAAGGAGAATTGGCAGCTTCCCGGCGGCATTCAGAACCGGCTGCATCTCCTCGCCCGGCGAATCGTGGTGCCGCATCCGCGCGGCGGTGTGATCGACGTCACCGCGCCGCTGCCGCCGCACATGGTGCAGAGCTTCAATCTCCTCGGGCTCGACCTCAAGCGCTACGACCCGATCGTCGATGCCCCCGAAGAATGAAAATCAACCAACGTTCAGGCCCAAGATGAGCTCAGCCGATTTCGCACACTGGGAAAAGCGCTACGCTGCGTCCGAATATCTCTACGGGACCGTGCCTAATGCCTTCCTCAAGGCGCAGGCGGGCCTGCTGCCGAAGTCCGGCAAGGCGCTGGCCGTCGCGGACGGCGAAGGTCGAAATGGGGTGTGGCTCGCCGAGCAGGGCCTCGACGTCCTCTCGGTCGATTTTTCGCCGAAGGCCCAGGCCAAGGCGAAGGCGCTGGCGGAGCGCCGCGGCGTCACCGTGCGCTTCGTCCAGGCCGACGTCACTGCGTGGGACTGGCCGACGGCCGAATTCGACGTTATCGCGGTGATCTTCATCCAGTTCTGCGCGCCGCCGGAGCGTCGGCGCATCTTTGCCGGCATCCGTCAGGCGCTCAAGCCGGGCGGACTCCTGCTGCTACAGGGTTACCGTCCGGAGCAGATCGCTTACAACACCGGTGGGCCGTCGGAGGTCGAGAACCTCTATTCCGAGGACATGCTGCGCGAGGAGTTCGGCAGCTTCAGCAAGCTCGACATCAGGGCACATGACAGCGTGGTGCGCGAGGGCTCGCGGCACTCCGGCATGGCGGCGGTGGTTGATCTCGTCGGATGGAAATAGCCCACCCGGGCCGAAACCTGCACTCCAGTGCAACTTGCGGGAGCAATCCATTCGGCTAATCTGTCGCCGCCCAGGGCGACAATGAAATTAACGAGGTGACGCCATGAAGAAGCTCATCGCATTTTCGGCGGTAGCGATTTGCGCCGGTCTCATGCTCTCCGCTGCTCCCGCGAGCGCGCAACAGAGCCGCATGAAGGCCTGCAACGACGAATGGAACAAGATGAAGGAAGACAAGACGGTCGGCGACAAGAAGTACGCCGACTTCCGCAAGGAGTGCCTCGCCCGCACCGACGCGGGTGATACCGGCGCGAAGACCGCCACCACCACCTCGAAGGCCGGCGGCGCGGTTTTCCCGAGCAGCGTGTCGTCGAAATATTCGAGCGAGTTGGCCGGCAAGGCGCGGATGCACACCTGCCTCGACCAGTACAACGCCAACAAGTCGGGCAACGGCAACGCCGGCCTGCACTGGATCCAGAAGGGCGGCGGCTACTACAGCCAGTGCAATGCCAAGCTGAAGGTCTGAGGCAGGCGCCTCTTTTTCCAGTACCTCGTGTCACGCGGTGCGATCCTGAGCGATCGCAACGCGTCTTTTGCCTCCTGAGAACCTCGTCCTGAGGAGCGCGCTGTTGCGCGCGTCTCGAAGGACGGCCGCAGACCGCAGCGATTGGGGCCATCCTTCGAGACGCCTTGCTACGCAAGGCTCCTCAGGATGAGGACTCTGGCATCGACGCCGCGCCGCTTGTCGCCCACGCGGCCCTGCCGTAAAACCCCGCGGCAATCGGCACATCCCGTTGCGCGCAAGAAGAAGGCCGCGGCAGCACCGCGGCGGGAGAGCACATGGCGAGGAAACCGGAAGGCAAGAAGCCCGGCGGGACCAAAGGCGCGAATCTCGCAGCCGCGCGCGGCTATGAGGACATCCTCTACGAGGTGAAAGACCAGGTGGCCTGGGTCACCATCAACCGGCCGCGCGTGCTCAATGCGTTTCGCGAACAGTCGCTCGACGAGATGATCGACGCGCTGAAATCGACCCGCGACGACCCTTCGATCGCCTGCGCAGTGGTCACTGGTGCCGGCGACAAGGCATTCTCGGCTGGCGGCGATTTCTACGCCATGAAGCGGCTCAACTGGACCAATGCCGCCATGTGGAACGACCGCATGCAGGGCCTCGCCATGACCATTCGCGGCCTGCCGATCCCGGTGATTGGCATGGTCAACGGCTGGTGCATGGGCGGCGGCCACGAGCTTGCCCTGTGGTGCGACCTCGTCATCGCGTCCGAAAACGCAGTGCTCGGCCAGACCGGCGCAAAGGTCGGCGCCTGTCCGACGGTCGGCGCGACGCAATATCTGCCGCGCATTATCGGGGAGCGCCTCGCCCGCGAAATGATCTTCTGTGCCCGCCGCTTCACCGCGAAGGAGGCAGTCGAGATCGGCCTCATCAACAAATGCGTGTCGCAGAAAGACCTGCTCGCAGAGACGCTCGTGTGGTGCGAGACCATCAAGGGCCACAGTCCGCAGACACTGCGCATGACCAAGAAGAGCCTCAACTTCGAGTCCGACCTGCTCTACGCGTCCTGGCAGCACGGCATGGAGCTCCTCGCCCATGTCTGGGGCTCGGAGGAGAGCCTCGAGGGCATGAATGCCTTCCTCGAGGGCCGCAAGCCGGACTTCCAGCAATTCCGTCTGCGCAACAAGAAGGAGCTCGCGGGCTATCTCGACGGCTGCGCCAAGGACCTCAATGCGCCGCCCTCCATGCGCAAGGCCGGCAAATCCAAGGCTGGCACATCCGGCAAATCCGCTGCCAAGCCGAAGGCCAAGGCCGCTTCATGATGGCCATTTCGCAAGACGAGACCTCGCAGGGCGCGTTGGCCGGCGTCCGTGTTCTCGACCTCACCCGCGTTCTCGCCGGCCCGTTGTGCGCGATGATGCTTGGCGACATGGGTGCCGACATCATCAAGGTCGAACCGCCGGATCGCGGCGACGATACCCGCAGCTGGGGACCGCCGTTCGCCGAAGGCGAATCCGCTTACTTTCTGACGACCAACCGCAACAAGCGTTCGATGACGCTGAACATGGCGGTACCGGCGGGCCGCAAGCTGCTTGCCGCTCTCATCGACAAGGCGGACGTCGTCATCGACAATTTCAAGCTCGGGACCATGGCGAAGTGGGGCTTCACCGACGAATGGTTCGAGGCCCACGCGCCGCGCGCGGTGCGCTGCGCCATCACCGGCTACGGCACCAGCGGGCCGAAGGCGGCGCTGCCCGGTTACGATTTCGTGCTGCAGGCGGAGTCCGGGCTGATGAGCATCTGCGGGGAGCCGGACGGGACACCGACCAAGTACGGCGTCGCCATCGTCGACGTGTGCACGGGAATGCTGGCGTGCAACGCCATTCTCGCCGCGCTCAATGCGCGCCATACGACCGGTCGCGGCCAGAAGGTCGAGCTGTCGCTGTTCGAGACGTCGCTGCTGATGCTGATCAACGTCGCCTCCAACGTGCTGGTGGCGGGGAAAGGCGGCGGAAGGTTCGGCAACGGCCATCCGAGCCTCGTGCCCTACACCACCTACGAAGCGAGCGACGCCATGATGGCGCTCGCGATCGGCAACGAGACCCAGTTCGCCAAATGCGCCGCCGTGCTCGGTCACCCCGAATGGGCCGACGATCCGCGCTACAACACCAATCGCGCCCGCGTCGAGAACCGCGACCTGGTCGACGGCTCGATCGCCAAGGCGCTCGCGGGCGACACCGCCGACGCCTGGATCGCCAAGCTCAAGGCGGTCGGCGTACCCTGCGGCCGCATCAATTCGGTCGCCGAGGCACTCGCCGAGCCGCAGGCGGCGGCACGCGACATGATCGAGACGGTGCAGCACCCGGCGATCGGCGAACTGAAGCTCGTCGGCATGCCCTACAAGTTCTCCGGCACGCCCGCCTCGGTGCGCCGGCCGCCGCCGCTGCTCGGCGAGCACACCGATGAAATTCTCAGCCAGGAGCTCGGCCTCGCCGCCGCGGAGATCGCGGCGCTGCGCAGCGCCAAGGTGGTGTGATGCGCGGCGCCGGCAAGCGCGGTGACGCGAAGCGCGGCGATCTGGGTATCGCCGTGATCGGCGCCGGGCGCATCGGAACGCTGCGGGCACGGCTTGCGGCAATGCATCCGGCGGTGCGCTTCCTCGCCATTGCCGACCGCGATCCCGCCCGCGCCCGCACGCTCGCCGAGGCCGCGGGCGCCGACCTGCACAGTTGCGACAACGACGCCGTCATCGCCGATCCGCAAGTCACCGCGGTCATCGTCTCGACGCCGGAGCAGGAGCACGTCGCGCCCGTCTGCAAGGCGCTTTCGCTCGGCAAGCCGGTGCTGGTGGAGAAGCCGCTGGCGTTCACCATCGAAAGTGCCGACAAGATCCTTGCTGCGGCGCAGGGCGGCGACCTGCGGGTCGGCTACAGCCGGCGCTACAAGGAATGCTTCCTGCGCGCCAAGGAGCAGATGCGCCACGGCCGGCTCGGCACGGTCGTGGGCGGCACCGCGCGGGTCTACAATTCGCGCGCGCAGGCCTTCGCCATTCTCGCGCGCGACCCGCACGCGACACCGGTGCTCGACGTGCTCACCTACTACGTCGATCTCATGTGCTGGTTTCTCGAAGGCAATCGGCCGGTCGAGGTGGTTGCCCGCGGCCAGCACGGCATCTTCAAGGCGGCGGGTTTCGGCGCCCACGACGTGACCTGGGCGATCGTGACCTTCGCCGACGGCGCCGTGGTCAATCTCGGCGTGAGCTACGCGCTCCCCGCGCGCTATCCGACGCTCGGACAGTCCGACCGGGTCGAATTGCTCGGCACCGAAGGCACCATGATCATCGACGACGACCACATGGATCATCTGCTGTTTTCCGAGAAGGGCATCCCCCACGCCTACGTGCCCGATCACGCCGTCGAGATGGCGTTTCTCGGCAGCAACACCGCGGGCGACTGGGCCGTCGGCAATTTCTGGGGACCCCTGGGCAACGAGACCCGTGCTTGGCTCGATTACCTCGCGACCGGCGAGCCGACCGTGCACACCACGCCTGCCGAGGCGCGCATCAATCTCGAGACGACCATCGCGATCGAGCGCGCGGTCGCGACCGGCGCTCCGGTGCGCCTGCCGCTCAAGGACTGAGGCGGGCTTGGCCGGGGAGGGACACGCACATGACAAGCCGACCCCTGGTGCTATAAGTCGCGAGCCTTCCAGCACCCACAGGGCCGAACATGCAGGTTGCCGCCGATCGTCCGTCCGAACTCGCCCGCGCGCCGCTCGCGATCCGCCGGGTCGATGCGATCGCGCTCGCCCTGCCGCTCACCAAGCCCGTGAAGATGGCCGCCGAGACGGTGACACATGCGCACAACCTCCTGGTGCGTATCGAGGGCGAGAACGGGACCGTCGGCTGGGGTGAGGCGGCGTCGGCACCGACCATGACCGGGGATACCATCGCCGGCCTCGTTTCCGCGGTGCGTGACCATCTCGCGCCCGTGCTCATCGGGGCCGACGCTTGGATGCGGCCTGCGCTCCTCAAACGCATGCGCACGGTCCTCTACGGCAACACGGGCGCGCACTCGGCTGTTGAGATGGCGCTCATTGATCTCGCCGCACGTTCCGCGGGCGTGTCGGTAATCGATCTCATCGGTGGCGCGGTCCGCCAAGCGGTCGCCCCGATGTGGCTCGTCGGCAATGCGACGCCGGAGCAGGACGTCGCCGAGGCGGCGGCGCGCAAGGCCGCCGGCATCCGCTTCTTCAAGCTCAAAGTCGGCGTCAAGCCGCTCGGGTCGGAGGTTGCCGCTGCACTGGCCGTGCGGGAAGCGCTCGGACCCGACATGCCGCTCTGCGCCGACGCCAATTGCGGGTTCTCCCACGAAACGGCGAAGCGCTTTCTCGAGGCGACCACCGATGCAGGCCTGGCCTTCCTCGAGCAGCCCTTCGCGCCCGACGACATGAGCGGGCTCGCCGCGCTCACCCGCGCAACGCCGGTCGCGATCGGCGCCGACGAGGGCATCCACTCGCTCCGCGACATCGAGGCCCACGCCGCGGCCGGTGCGCGGGGTGTCTCGCTCAAGCTCATCAAGCTTGGCGGATTCTCCGGTGCGCTCGCCGCCGCCGCGCTGTGCCGCCGCCTCGGGCTCGCGATGAATATCGCCTCGAAGATGGCCGAGTCGTCGCTCGCCTCGGCTGCGACCGTGCACCTCGCCTGCGCCGTCCACAATGTCGATTGGGGCGTGAGCCTCACCCATTTCTACCTCGCCGAGGACATCGTGCGCCGGCCGCTGGTGATGGAGAGCGGCCTGGTGGCACTGCCGTCCGGCCCCGGCCTCGGAGTAGAGGTCGATGAGGCTGCGGTCGCGCGGTTGCGTGCCGACTGAATTTTTTTGTGTATTTCGTTGCTGCAGCCGAAGGAAATCCCATGACGGTACCCGCGTTCTCCTGGCCGCACGGCAAGCGTGTGGCGATCCTCGTCAGCCTGCTGCTCGAAAGCTGGGCCGAAGGAAAGTCGCCGAACTACTTCACCCGCACGACGCCGTTGCGCGGCGGCGCCGTCGATCACGCGGGCGTCCAATGGTCGACCTACGGCGGCAAGGAGGGCATCTGGCGGCTGATCCGCACCCTCGACCTCTGTCATTTGCGGGGATCGGTGTTCTGCAATGCCCGCTCGGCCGAGCTTTATCCCGACGCCATGAAGCAGATCGTCAAGTCCGGGCACCTGGTCGAGGGTCACGGCTACTCGCAGGACCAGTACCTTCTGGAGATGACGCCGGAGGTGCAGAAGGCGACCATCGCCAAGAGCCTCGACATTCTCGCCGAGGCAAGCGGCGAACGTCCCAAGGGCTGGGTGTCGTCCGTCTACGGCTGGAACGAACTCACCACCGACATCCTGGTCCAGGAAGGCATCGTCTACCATGCCGACGCTCTCGACAGCAGCATGCCGCGCCGCGAGAAGACCGCGAGTGGAGAAATCGTCGCGCTGCCGTTCTCGGAGTTCGTCGACAACCGCGTGCTGCGCGCAAGCCCGCGCGATTTCTTCGACGTCTACAAGGACAGCTTCGAGTATCTCTACGCCCACGAGCCGGCCGGCATTCTCCATCTCGGCATTCACGCCCATTTCGGCGGCCGGCCACTGGTGGCCGCGCAGCTCTTGAAGCTGCTGCGCTATTTCACCGAGTTCACCGATGTCTGGTTCCCCACCCATCGCGAGCTCGCGAAGTATTTCCTCGACAGCAAGCGCGAGGCCGTGCCGTTTTCGCAGCGGTTCTTCTGACTGCGCGACACCGTCATTCCGGGGCGCGCGCCAGCGCGAACCCGGAATCCAGGATGCGGCACGTCGGGCGAAGTCGTCTGATTCCGGGTTCGCCGCTGCGCGGCGCCCGGAATGACGGGTGATGAATGACACGCGATTGATTTCCCGGTAACCCCACAGCCGTGGGATTATCGCAGACATGACATCCGCTCACTCGCAAGGCCTTGTCCTCGCCGCGCTGCCCGGCATTCCCATGATCGCGGCCGGCGACGATCTCGCCGCGATCATCGTCAAGGCCCTGCGCGACGCCGATCTTGCGCTGGCCGCCGGCGACGTTCTTGTGCTGGCACAAAAGATCGTCTCCAAGGCGGAAGGCCGACTGGTCGATCTCGCCACTGTTACGCCATCGCCCCGCGCGGTCATCCTCGCCGAGGAGACCGGCAAGGACGCGCGCGTGGTCGAGCTGATCCTTGCAGAATCGACCGAGGTGCTGCGCCATCGTCCGGGCGCGCTGATCGTCGCCCATAAACTCGGCCTCGTGCTCGCCAATGCCGGCATCGACCGCTCGAATGTCGATGGGCGCGAGCATGTCCTGCTGTTGCCGCGCGATCCCGACCGCTCCTGCGCCGAGCTTCGGCGCGCGGTCGCGCGCGGCGACCGGTGCCGAGGCCGGCATCATGATCATCGACAGCATCGGGCGGGCTTGGCGCAACGGCACCATAGGCACCGCGATCGGCGTCGCCGGATTGCCGGGACTGCTGGATTTGCGAGGCACGCCCGATCTTTTCGGCCGGCCGCTGGAAACGACCGAGGTCGGCCTTGCCGACGAGCTCGCGGCCGCGGCGTCGCTCGTCATGGGCCAGGCAGGGGAGGGGACACCGGTGGTGCTCATTCGCGGCCTGCGCTATGGCCGTCGCGACGGCACCGCAAGCGAGCTCATCCGTGCGCGGGAAAAGGATCTCTTCCGATGATGATCTCGCACGCTCCGGCGTCCGACGCCGCCGCAGCCGCGCATCGCCTGATGCGCAGCCGCCGCTCGATCCGGCGCTATCTGCCGGACGCTGTCGGGCGTGATGTGCTCGAACGCATGTTCATGAGCGCCGCGGCGGCGCCCTCGGCGCACAACCGGCAGCCCTGGCGCTATCTCGTGATCGAGGATGCTCCCGCCAAAGCGGCGCTCGCCCACGCCATGGGCGAACGGCTCGCCGCCGACCGTGCCCGCGACGGCGATCCGCAAGATGCAATCGCCCGCGACGTCGCGCGCTCCCATGCGCGGATCACGAGCGCGCCGGTGCTGGTCCTCGTCTGCCTCACCCTGGAGGAGGCCGATGTCTACCCGGACGAGGCGCGCTCCTGCGCCGAGTTCCTGATGGCGGTGCAGAGTACGGCGATGGCAACGCAGAACCTCCTGCTCGCGGCCCACGCCGAGGGCCTTGCGGCCTGCTGGATGTGCGCACCACTGTTCTGCGCCGAGGTGGTGCGGGCGAGCCTCGACGTGCCGTCGGCGTGGCAACCGCAGGGGCTCATCACGCTCGGCTTTCCCGCTGATGCCGGTCGCGACCGGCCGCGCAAGCCGCCGGAGGCATTCGTGCGCTATGCCGCCACGGTGAGCGCATCGGCCGCCGGTTCGGCCGACGCGCCGATGTCGAGCGCGTCCTGATGAGCGAATTCGCCGGACATGTCGTGGCGCTCGCCGGCGGGGTCGGCGGCGCGAAGCTCGCCGACGGTTTGGTGCGCCTCCTCGGCGATCGGCTCACGGTCATCGTCAACACCGGCGACGATTTCACCCATCTCGGCCTGCACATTTCGCCGGACCTTGATACCGTGATGTACACGCTCGCTGGCATCGCCAATCCGCAGACCGGCTGGGGGATTGCCGGCGAGACCTGGAGTTTCCTCGGTCAGATGGAGCGGCTCGGCGGACCGGCGTGGTTCCGCCTCGGCGACCGTGACCTCGCAACCCACGTCCTGCGCAGCGAGCGTCTCGCCGCGGGCGACACCCACTCGGCGGTCACCGCCGCGCTGAGCCGCGCGCTCGGCGTCACTGCGACATTGCTCCCGATGAGCGACGATCCCGTGCGCACGATCATCCGCACCGAGGACGGCGAGCTGCCGTTTCAGGATTATTTCGTACGCCTGGCCTGCGCGGTCCCCGTCCGCAGCATCCGTTACGACGGCGCACCTGCCGCGCGTCTCAATCCGGCCCTCGCGAGGTTACGAGAGCTTTCCGCCATTATCATCTGCCCATCGAACCCCTATCTGAGCGTCGATCCGATCCTGGCGGTGCCGGGGATGCGGGCCTGGCTGCGCGCGCAGGGCTGTCCGATCGTCGCAGTGTCGCCCATCGTCGGTGGCGCTGCCATCAAAGGCCCGGCCGCCAAGATCATGGCGGAGCTCGGGGCGCCGGCCTCCGCGGTCGGAATTGCGCGGCACTATGCCGGTCTTGTCGACGGCCTCGTCATCGATACCGTTGACCAGGGCCTCGCGCCACAGATCGCCGCGGAGGGCATGGCAGTGAAGGTAGCGCCGACGGTGATGTCCAACGCGGATGACCGCGTCGCCCTCGCGCACACCGCTCTCGCCTTTGCCGGCGAGCTTGCGCCGGTGATCGCGCGATGATGGTCATCCTCATTCCCTGCAAAAATCTTGACCGCGGCAAGTCGCGGCTCGGCAGTTGCCTGACGCCGCGGTCGCGGCGGGCGCTGTGCGAGTTCTTCCTGTGCCGCACTCTCGACGTCGCGACCCAGGCGGTGACGCCGGGGCAGGTGCGCCTCGTGACCTCCGACCCGCGCGTCGAGACGATCGCCCGCGACTACGGCGTCGCCGTCATTCCCGACCGCGGCGGCGGCCTCAACGCCGCGCTGGAGAACGGCCGGCAGCACGTCCTCGCCGAAGGTTGTCAGGCCGGTCTGGTGCTCCCGATCGACCTGCCACTCGCGACGCCCGCGGAGATCGGCAAGGTCGCATCCGCGGCGGGGGAAGTGGTCATCGTTCCCGACGAGGCGAGGACCGGCACCAACGTG
Source organism: uncultured Alphaproteobacteria bacterium (assembly GCA_963824905.1). Lineage (GTDB taxonomy): Bacteria > Pseudomonadota > Alphaproteobacteria > Rhizobiales > Xanthobacteraceae > JAJPKK01. The sequence goes on along the minus strand of CAWGRH010000015.1, from coordinate 96,462 downwards.
CTCCGTCTCGGTTCGCGTGCATTCCGCCGGTTCCGTTTCTCGTTCGGCGTGCGGAGCTACGCGGCGCACCGCGCCGAGGCGCGGGCGGGAGGCTTCGAGGCGCTGACCGTCGAAGCGCCGAATCTCGCCTTCGATGTCGATCGCCCCGAGCAATATCGCCGCTGGGCGCCGGAAAATCCGGCATGGAATCGACCCTGAGGTTGTCTCGCGGCCCCGGAATATGCCTGCGCGCGCATATTTGCGGCTGTGATCACAACAGTCCCGTCAATTAGGTGAAGTGTGATCACAGCTGAGTCTGGAACATTCTGAAAAGAAGAAAACTTCTAGGCATTCTCCGAACGAAGCTGCTAATGCATGAACCGAGGCGGGCCCCCACGAATGCGGCCGCTCCGGACCTCCAGCATGCGCCACGACATCATCGACCGGCAGGCTCAGGCGATGAACGCGGGCGGCCTCGATGCGATCCTTTCGTGCTCTCCCGAGAACTTCGCCTACGTCACCGGTTTCCTGTCGCCGACCCAGAAGTTGATGCGGTGGCGCCACGCAATGGCGCTGGTGAAGGCAGACGGCACGGCGGCGCTCGTGGTGGTCGACATGGAGGCGAGCACCATTCGGGCGAGGGCGGGCGAGGGCATCGAGATCGCGGTGTGGCGCGAGTTCGCGTTCGAAGCGATGAAGGTCGCCGCCGATCTCCTGCGCCGGCACGGCCTCGCGCAGGCGCGCATCGGCCTCGAGCTCGATTACCTGCCGGCTGCCGATTTCGCCGAGCTCGCCGCGCTGCTGCCGTCGGCGAAATTCGTCGCCGCGCAGGCGGTGTTGGCGCGTCTCCGCCAGATCAAGACCGCGGACGAGATCGACCTGTTGCGGCGTCTCTCCCGCGTCGCCGACCGCGGTATCGCCTCGGCATTCGGCGCGGTCGGCGCCGGCGCGACGGAGATGGACATCGCCGCCGCGCTCACCCGCAGTGTCTACGAGCAGGGTGCGGAGTCCTTCACGCTGATGATCGTTGCAACCGGCGAGCGCAGCGTGTTTCCCAATGTCGGCCCGACCTCGCGCGTGCTCGCGCGCGGCGACGTCTGCCGTGTCGAGATCTTTCCGATTATCGGCGGCTATCACGCCGGCGTCTGCCGCACCGCTGTGGTCGAAACCGCGCCGCCGCAGGCTGAGCGCATCTGGGCCAATCTCACCGCCTGCAAGCACATGCTGCTCGACACCATGAAGCCGGGCGCTTCGAGCCGCGCGATTTACGAGCGCTATCTCGCCAAGACCGAGGAGCTTGCCCTGCCGCGCATCTCCTTCGTCGGCCACGGCATCGGGCTGCACCTCCACGAGGATCCCTATCTGGGCCCCACTGCCGACCAGCCGCTCGAGCCCGGCATGGTGCTCGGCATCGAGCCGCTGATCTACCAGACCGGCTTCGGCTTCGGCATGCAGAACAAGGACATGGTGCTCGTCACCGAGCGCGGCTGCGAGCTTTTGTCCGACGTCACCGACACCGACCGGCTGATGGTGGTGAGGTAAGGGTCGGCGTTATGAGCAACTCACCCATCTGCGGCATCGAGCTCTTTCACGTGAGCCTGCCGACGCGGCGCGAGCACAAGTGGACGGGGCTGCAGGAGCCGATCGGCGGCTATGTCATCCTCAAGATGACCGATGCCGACGGCGGCGTCGGTTGGGGCGAGGCGCCGGCGCTCAAGGACTGGGGCGGCGAGTTCGGGCGCTATTTCGGCGAAAGCCCGGGCACCGTGCGCGTGGTGGTGACGCAGTATCTCGCGCCGTCCGTCATGGGGTGCCGGCCCGGCGACATCGTCGAGCTTCATGCCCGCATGGACCGCGCGCTCAAGGGCCACCCCTATGCCAAGGCGGCGATCGAGATCGCGGCCTACGATCTTGCCGGGCGGCAGCTCGGCGTGCCGAGCGCGCGGCTTCTCGGCGGCGTGCTGCGCCGGCATATCCCGGTCACCCATTCGATCGGGCTGATCGGCTTTGCGCAAGCCGAGCGCGAAGCGGCACAGGCGGCGCAGGAGGGCATCCGCACCTTCAAGATCAAGGTCGGCGTCGATCCCGACCGCGACGTCGAGATGGTGGCGAGGGTGCGCAATGCGGCCGGACCCAAGGTCGCGCTGTGCGTCGACGCCAACCAGGGCTATGCGACGCCGGCGGACGCGATCCGCACCTTCTGGCGCATGGCGCGCTGCGATCTCCTCTATTTCGAGCAGCCGGTCGAGGGCATCGCGCGCCTCGCCGAGGTCGCGCGTGCGGTCGATGCGCCTGTCATGGCCGACGAGAGCGCGTGGAACGCGCACGACGTGATCGAGATCGCCGAGAAAAGGGCGGCGCAGATCGTCTCGATCTACACGACCAAACCGGGCGGGCTGTTCCGCGCCATGGAGGTCGCCGCGGTCGCGCGGGCGGCCGGCCTCGTTTGCAACGTCAACGGCTCGGTCGAAACCGGCATCGGCAACCGCGCCAATATCGTGCTCGCCTCCGTCGCGCCGGCGGTGACGCTCTCCTGCGTCGTCCCGGTGTCGACGCCGGCCGAAGCGCAGTCCGGGCAGGTCGCCGGCATCTATTACAAGGACGATCTCATCGCCGCGCCCATGCGTTTTGCCGAAGGCGCGATCGAGGTTTCCGACGAGCCAGGGATGGGAATCGCGGTCGACGAGGCGAAGGTGAGGAAGTATGCGGTGGGGGCCGTGTGAACCTTTCCGGTCAAAGAAGGGCGACGAATTCGTCCACGGTCAGACGCGCTTGACGAATGATGCTGCGTAGAGTGCCTGGCTTCAGATCGCGCCGGGCATGGACAGGAACAGTTACGGTTCGCGTGGGGTCACCGGGAAACACAAGGACATGATGGCTGCCGGTAATGCGATTGATTACAAACCCGGCCCGAGTCAATGCTTGGATCGTGCGCCTGCCACTGACGGCTGGCAGTCGACCGCCAGTCACGTCAAGCCGCCACAGTCACTCGCCGAATTTCCGGGGGAGCGTCGGCCGGAATCGCGATTCCATTTTCACGCCGATATTCAAGAATGGCTTCGATGGCCTCGCGTGCATTGACGAGAGCCTCTTCCTCGGTGTCGCCTTCGGTCACGACCTCGGGAAGAGCCGGCACGAGCACGGTAAATCCTCCATCCTCCTGAGGCTCGAGGATGACGGAGAAGCTCAAGCTTTGCGGCATTCATTGCTCCTTCGGTCGGAACGAGTGCACCAGATTGGCGCCGCTGAAGCAAGCCGTTGAAAAATGTAATTGCGCTGTCGCCTGCGCTCGGCCAAAACCGCGCTCGGCGCCGCAAAGGCGTCGATGGGGTCGATCGCTTTTCCCCTCGCTGCAGGGAGTACCACACCATTGACATCCCATGAGAAGCCCGAGCTGGCCGGCCGCGTCGCCCTGGTCACCGGCGGTGTGCGGCGGATCGGCCTTGCGACCGCGTTGGAGCTCGCCAAGCGCGGCGCTGCGATCGTGGTGAATGCGCGCACTTCGCGCGACGAGGCCGCGGAGGCGGTGCGGGCGATCGAAGCGGTCGGGGGCACGGCGCGGGCAATGCTCGCGGACGTCTCCGACGAGCAGGCCGTCGCCGGCATGGTGGAAGCGATCACGCGCGACCTCGGCGGCGTCGACATCCTCATCAACAATGCTGCCGACCGGCGGGAAGCTGCCTTCACCGAGATGACCTACGCCGACTGGCGCGCCATCATGGCCGTGGTGCTCGACGGCGCCTTCCTGTGCAGCCGGGCGGTGATTCCCGGCATGCTTGCGAAGGGGTGGGGCAGGATCGTCAATATCGGCGGCGTCACAGCGCATGTGGGAGCGACCCGGCGCGCTCATGTCGTGTCGGCCAAGGCCGGGCTCGTCGGCCTCACCAAGGCGCTGGCGGTCGAGTTCTCGGGCCACGGCATCACCGTCAACTGCGTTGTGCCGGGAAAGATCGGCGGCGCGCGCTCGGCGACCTCGGGCCCGGGCGGCGCCATCCCCGGCGGCGGCCACCCGCTGGTCGGCCGCGAAGGAACGCCGGAGGACGTCGCCGGCATGGTGGGGCTGCTGTGCGGCACCGGCGGCGGCTACATCACCGGGCAAGCGATCCAGGTGAGCGGCGGCATCTATCTGCCGTGATGGGGCGCGGTCCACTGGGGTTCAGCGCTTTTGCGGCTAAGAGCCCTTTCGTCTTCCAGACCTCATCCTGAGGAGGCGCACTGAAGTCAGGCCTGCCTGACTTCAGCACTCAATGGTGTTGAAATCGGCAACAGCCGATTTCGATGCGCCGTCTCGAACGATGGCCACGCACACTGCGGCTTGCGGCCATCCTTCGAGACGCGTCCTGCGGACGCTCCTCAGGATGAGGCCGTCAAACACATTCAGAAGGCCCTCAGCTCAAAGCCCAGAGATAGGCGAGCGCCGCAGCGACGCCGAGGCCGGTCCGCACCGCGTGCAGCCGTCCCCAGGTCTCGATCAGGCTGCGTGACTGCGCCCCGGCGGCCCCCACAGCGATGGCGTTGAGCCGGTTGTTGGTCGGCATGATCCCGAGGAGGGTGTAGGGCCAGTTGGCGAGGATCAGGATCGCGCCGACCACCCAGCGCCAGTCGCCGGTCTGCCACGCCGCGGCGAGGCCGGTGACGCCGGCCACGACGGCGAGGCTCGCCTGCATGGCGAGGCCGCGCGCATAGCTCGGCTTCCATTCGGCCAGCAGACTTTCGTCGTCGAGGCCGAGCCGCGCTGGCTGCTCGGCGACGTTGATGTAGAAGGCGGCGCCGGCGAAGGCGGCGGCGAGCGCAAGGGCGATCTGGCCCATCAGCATGGGTACCTCCTGATATTGACAATATGTTGTCAATTCGGTACCTCGATGTCAATGGCGCGACGCACTCCGGCCGGCGAGGCCGTCACCGAATTGATTCTCGAGGTGTTTCGGCTCAACGGGCGCCTGCTCGTCGCCGGCGATCGGCTGGTGTCGCGTCTCGGGCTCACCAGCGCGCGCTGGCAGGTGCTCGGCGCGGTCGCGCTTGCCGAACGTCCGGAGCCGGTGGCCCGGCTCGCGCGGAGCATGGGCCTCAACCGGCAGGGCGTGCAGCGGATCGTCAACGAGCTCGCCGCGGAAGGCTATGTCGCGCTCGCGCCCAACCCGCACCACCGCCGCGCCAGCCTCGTGGGGCTGACCGCGAAGGGCCGAACAGCCTTTGCCGCGGCCGACCGGCTGCAGACCCCGTGGGTCAACGCGCTTACGAAGGGGCTTCGTGTTGAGGACATTGTTGCCGCGAAGGAGACGGTCGCGGCACTGCGAGGGCGGCTGGAGCAAGGAGTGCCTGAGGGCGGCATGCACAGGCCATCTCGGACGAAGAGCTGAACCTGCCCCAACCCCATTGGTGGTCATGGCCGGGCTTCTCCCGGCTACCCCAATCATGTGGCACGGCCGTGCCCAAGTATCGGGGTCGCCGGGACAAGCCCGGCGATGACGCGGTATTTTTGCGCGCGTGCGAGCAAGATTCCCCCGCGTCGACCGCGCCCGATCCGAATGTTATCGTTCGCCCGCGTCAAAAAACGAAAACATCGGGAGGATCACATGACCCTGCAGCATCAGGCTCCATCCCTCGGCCGCGTCGCGCTTATATCGACCCTGTTGATCGGCGTCAGCCACGCCGCCTTGGCGGCGGAAACGACCTATCAGCGCCTGCTCAATGCACGCGCCGAGCCGCAGAACTGGCTCATGCGCATGGGGGGTTACGACAACTGGAACTATTCACCCCTCGACAGGATCAACAAGGGCAACGTCGCCAACCTCAAGGTCAAGTTCATGGCGGCGATCAGCGATCCCAGCCGGCCCAGCAAAGGCAATCAGTATTTCACCCCGCTGGTCGAGGACGGCTTCCTGTATGTCGGCAACCAGTATCAGCAATACTGGAAGTTCGACGTCCGCGACGAGAAGCCGAAGATCGTGTGGAAATACGATGCCAAGGTGCAGGGCGGCGGCCAGAGCCTGCACAGCGTCGCGCTGCTCGGCAACAACCTCTATATCAACACCGGCCGCGACAGCCCGAATCCGCGGCTGATCGCGCTCGACAAGAACTCCGGGCAGGTGGTGTTCGATGTCTCGACGGCGATCAACGGCCGCGCCGGGCTCCGGCCATTCCGCGGCGCCACTCGCGGTCAAGGACAAGATCCTGATCGGCTCGACCGGGCGCGACGAGAGCGGCCGCGGCTACGTCTCCGCCTATTCCGCCGACACCGGCAAGTTCCTGTGGCGCTTCTCGGTGGTTCCGGAGCCGGGCGAGCCGGGCTCGGAGACCTGGGCCGATCCGCGCACCATCGCGTTCGGCGGCGGCGGCGTATGGACCGAGCCGTCCTACGATCCCGAGACGAACCTCGCCTATTTCGGCACCGGCAATCCTGTGCACATGTTCGACCCGCAAGGGCGCCCCGGCGACAATCTCTACACGAGCTCGATCATCGCGCTCGACGTCGATACCGGGAAGCTGAAATGGTATTTCCAGACCATCGCCAATGAGGGCTGGGACTACGACGCCGTCGCCATCACCCAGCTCTACGACATCAACATCGGCGGCGAGATGCGCAAGGTGATCTCGCAGACCAATCGCAACGGCTTCCACTACATCCTCGACCGCACCAACGGTCAGTTCCTGCGCGGCGAGCCCTTCACCGAGGTCAACTGGACTGCCGGCCTCGACCAGAAGACCGGCAAGCCGGTCGACTATGATCCGGCGAAGAAAGTGCAGGACTACTCCGGCCGGGTGATCAAATACGGCCGCAAGGCGATGGACGTGCGCCCCGCCCATTACGGCATGCCGACCCTGATGCCCAACACCTACGACCCGCAGCGCGGGCTGACTTACTTCCAGGCCATGATCGGGCAGGGAAACTACTTCAACTCACGCGCGGCCGACCCGGAAAAGGGCGTCGCCGGCACAGGCTTCCGTGAGATCTTCTGCGGCAGCCACACCAAGGAGAACGCCGTCGAGCCGATCGTGCGCAACGTCTCCAACCCCAACTGCAAGGTCAGCCACGGCCTGCTCGGCGGCATCGACATCGCGACCGGCAAGGTGGCGAAGAGGCTCGAGTCCTACTATCCGGCCTATTCCGGTGTCCTTGGCACGGCCGGAGGTCTGCTGTTCATGGGCGACATCATGGGCAAGATCTCCGCCTTCGACAAAGACACCATGCAGGAGTTGTGGAGTTTCGAGACCGGCACGCAATTCGCCGGCAACCCGATGACCTATTCGGTGAACGGCAAGCAGTACATCGCGCTCACCCTCGGCGGCCGGCCGCGGCGCGACGAGGGCTCGTTCCCGGAGGCCGCGGAGATTCCACAGAACGTGATGCTGATGGTGTTCGGGCTGTAGCGCCTCTAACCGCGGCGGTTGCTTCCCTCTCCCACTTGCCAAGCGGGGGAGGGATTCACCTACTCCGCCGCGGCGGCCGGCGTGTCGCGCGGGGTGAATTGGCCGCCCTCGGTCTCGGTCATGTCGATGCGGCGGGCGTGGAAGGCGCCGAGCGTCGAGCGATGGCCGATCGAGACGAGCGTCGTGTTGGGCAGCCGCGTCGCCAGCACCTTGTAGAGCTCGGCCTCGAGCTTTTCGTCGAGGGCGGAGGTCGATTCATCGAGGAACAGCCAGTCGGGCTGAGTGAGCAGTGCGCGCGCCAGCGCGACGCGCTGCTGCTCGCCGCCGGAGAGGCGCTGCGACCACATCTCCTCGCGGTCGACACAATTGAGCAGGTTGCCGAGCCGGCAGTCGATGAGGGCCTGACGGACCTCCTCGTCGGTATGGGAGCCAGACGGCTTCGGATAGGTGACGGCGGCGCGCAGCGTGCCCATGGGGATGTAAGGCTTCTGCGGCACCACCATCACGGATGCGCCGTCGGGAATGTGGATGCTGCCTTGGCCATACGGCCAGATGCCGGAGATGGCGCGGAACAGCGTCGATTTTCCCGAGCCCGATGGCCCGGCGAGCAGCGCGCTTTCGCCGTGGGACAACGCGAGCTTTTCCGTCTCTACGATGCGGGTGCCATCGGGGAGCGCGATGTGGACGTCCTCGAGCGCGGTCCCGCCGCCGGCCGCCGCCCTGCGCTTCGGACCCATGGTGCCGAGCACCTTGGCCTTCTCGATCGCCTCGTTGAACGAGCTGAGGCGGTCGACCACCGATTTGAATCCGGCAAGCGAGTTGTAATAGTTGACGAAGAAGGTGAGGGCGCCTTCGACCCGCGCGAACGCGCCGGCGGTCTGCGTCATCACACCAAGCGCAATGGAACCCGCGAAGTAGAACGGCGCGGTGAAGATGAAGGGGATGATCGGGGAGATCTGCCCGTAGGTCTGGGTAAAGGCGAGCAGCTTCTTGCGCCGGTTCACCAGCGCGAGATAGTTCCCGATGATGCCGCCGAACCGCCGTCCGAGCGACGCCTGTTCCGTGGCCTCGCCATTGAGCAACGCGACCTGCTCGGTGTATTCGCGAAGCCGCGCAAGTGAGAAGCGGAAATCGGCCTCCATGCGCTGGCGCTCGTAATAGAGCCCGACCAGCGAGCGCCCGATCACATGGGTGATCCACGTGCCTGCCGCGGCATAGACGAGCGCAACCCAGAACAGGAAGCCGGGGATGTGCAGCTCGGTCCCCGGAATGGTGAAGTTGTCGGAGAGTCCCCACAGCACGACCGCGAACGACACCAGCGACGACAGCGTCGAGATCAGCAGGATCGAGTAGGAATAGATGCCCGCGCCGGGATTCTCGCCGCCGTCGATGAAGCGGTTGACGTCTTCGGCGATGCGCTGGTCCGGATTGTCCGCCACGCTGCCGGTGAGGCTCATGCGGTAATGGGTATGGTCGCCGAGCCAGCGGGCGACGAAGAACTCGGTGAGCCAGCGCCGCCAGCGGATCACCAGCATCGATTGGACGACGAACTCGATTACCGTGCTCGCGACGTACACGAAGGCCCAGGGCGTAAACACGAGCAGCAGCAGTTGCCAAAACGCATGTGCATCCTTGCTCTGGATGGCGTTGAACCAGTCACGGTTGAAGAACGAGAGCCGCACGGTAATTCCGACCTGCGCCTGATTGATCAGCACCAGGAACACCACCATCGCCACCGCGATGCGCCGTTCGAGCGAGGTGAAGGGCGGCAGCGGCCATATCCGCGCCCCGCCAGGGTCGGTGGTATCGAAGTACGGGTCGGCGATGTGCATCATCTGCTGCACGACCTTCGTCTGCGCGACGAGATAGACGATGATCGAAAAGATGCCGACCGTGATCGGCAGCGTCACCGGCAGCTTGTATTCGGCGTAAGCCGCGGGCCATAGCGACGCCTCGGCGGCGAGCACGCACAGCCCGAACACGATCGTCTCGATCGAGAAGATCGCAATGAAGATCTTGAGGAAGCTCGACAGGTTGACCGAGCGCCAGATCGCCAGCGCCGAGATCAGTGCGGTGGCGCCGAGACCTCCACCCGCGAGGTCATGGAACTCCTCGGCCACCACGAGGGCGACGAGGCCGAACAGGGCGACGCAGACACTGAGTATTTTCATGGCGACTTCCGCAACATGGGGATTCGATGGGTTGCTAAACTACCACAGTTCGCACGGCGCCAGAGGCGTAACGTCGCGGGGGCGCGGGCTCATGAATGCGCCGTCCGGCGTGCCCCCGAAACGGCTCGCGAGCATCGATGCTGGCGCCCCACCTTGCACACATCAAGACCGTACCTCAAAACCGTGTCGTGAGCTCGGTGAGCCATTGCGGCGAGGCGTCGACCAGCGCCGTCTCCACCCGCTTGTCGAGCCCGGTGAGTGCGAGGAGGCCGACCGCCACCAGGATCGCACCGAACCCCGTCTTGAGCCCGGGGCCGGCGGCGGCGAGCCGCGCCCGCCAGCGCATCATCACCTCACGAGAGGCAATGCCGAGTACCAGCAGCGGCAATGCCGCGCCGAGGCCGAATACGAACATGGTGAGCGCCACGTCGCCGAGATCGCGTCCCTGCGCTGCGAGCAACGAGGCGGCGCCCAGTGTCGGCCCGACGCAGGGACTCCACACCGCGCCGAGCAGCAGGCCGACCGCGAACTGGCCGCCGACGCCACCGGACTCGGCGCCGTCGAGATGGCCGTGCGCCCAATTGGCGAGCGGGGCGCCGGCGACCGCGAAGGCGGTCTGCAGGCGCGGTACCATCAGCACGACGCCGACCGCCAGGATCAATACCGCCGCCACGTAGCGAAACACGTCGGCATCGAGGCCGATCGAGAAGCCGATGGTGGCGACGAACAGCCCGATCGCGACGAACGAGAGCGAAAGCCCGGCGGCGAGTGCCACGCGGGCCCCATTTCTGCTTCGCCGCGGCCGCACCGAGCACGATCGGCAGGAGCGGCAGCACGCAGGGCGAAAGCACCGAGAGCACGCCGGCGACGAACGACAGGACGAGACCGGTCATCGCCGCGCGGCGCTCACAGAGTCAGGTTGAGGAGATCGGAGATCGAGGCGCGGTTGGAGTCGCCGACCGAGCGGCCTTGCTCCTTGCTGCCGATGAACGCGATCAGCGTCGACTGCTTCTGCGCGCCGAACCGGCGGACAAGGTCCTTCTGGCTGTCGAAGTCGATGGTGAAGTAGGCGAGGTCCTTGAACTTCGGATCGGCCATCAGGTCGGCGAGGATCGGCTTCTGCGCCTTGCAGATCGGGCACCAGGTCGCGTGGATCGCAACGAAAACCGGCTTGCCGGATTTCTGTGCCTGCGCGAAAGCCGCGTCGTCGAAGGGCGCAGGCGTGACAGCGAAGGCCGGCGTCACCGCGGCGCCCGCGGCGGTCGCCAGCAGAGCCGACACGAGAACGGAGCGACGTGAGAGCATCAGGAATCCCCTCCTCATTTTCTGCAACGAAGCACTTCTTGTAACGAAGCGCTGCAATTCATAGGCGCGGACGAGCGCCGTGCCTAGCTTGCGGGCGCGTAGCGGATATCACATCCCGTTGACCGGAGGCCGCCAGTGCGCCGCAACTTCGCCGGATCGGTGCCGGATTTCGAGTGGTCCTCGTCAAGGCTCAGACGTCGAGCTCGATGATCTCCGCTTCGAGCGCATCGCCCGAAACGGTCAGGCGCCCGACCGATACCGGCAGGCTGAAGCGCCGCGGGCCGGCGCTGCCCGGGTTGAAATAGAGCACGCCGTCCTTCGTCTCGCTCTTGGGCTGGTGCGAGTGTCCGTAAATGACGGCGCGAAATCCGGCGCTCGGCGGATCGAGCTCGAGCGTGCCGATATCGTGGAGCACGTAGAGAAGGCCGTTCGCGAGCTCGACGATCTCGCTCTCCGGCAGCGCGTTCGCCCACGCGCCCCGGTCGACATTGCCGCGTACCGCGAACACCGGCGCGATGCGGCGCAACTCGTCGAGGATCTCCGGTGCGCCGACGTCGCCGGCATGGATGATCAGCGAGGACCCCCGCAGCGCCGCTACCGCCTGCGGCCGCAGCAGCCCGTGCGTGTCGGAAATGACGCCGATGTGGGGCATGGCCATGCACTAGTTCCTGTCATTGCCCGGCTTGACCGGGCAATCCAGTAACCCCTGTGTATCCGTGGGCTCAGATCGTGCCCAAACCACCATACTCCGGTGGTTACTGGATCGCCCGGTCAAGCGGGCGACGACAGTGATTGGCGTGGTTGGGGCGCTACGCCTGCACCAGGCGGCGCAGGTTGAGTACCGGGCCGAACGTGTCGAATTTCGCGATCGCCGCGTTGAGTTCCTCCGCCCGCGCCTTGCCGAGGATCGGCGCGGTGAGGTCGAGCGCCTTCGCCGCGACCTCTGCCGCGCTCATGGGATTGCCGGGCGTTCCCCGCACGTCGTAGGTGCGGTGGGAGAGGGTGCGGCCGTCGGCGGTCTCGATCTTCACGATCGCCTGGCGGGCGGGCTTCGCCTTCGCCAGCTCCTCGCTCGGCACCGCCTCGACGAGCTTGCGGATGGCGAGCACCTTGGGATCGCTCATCCGCGCGAAGTCGTGCACGCTGTCGAAGCCCGCACCGTTATCGACGATCATCAGCGCGACGAGGTGCTGCAGGCAGATGTCGGGGATGGTGCGGTTGTCGACGATGTGCAGCCGGTCGGCCGGCATGTCGACGACGATGCGGCGGACTTGTCCGGCGCGCACGGCGGGATCCTCGAGCAGCGCCGTCACCGCGTCGAGCACCGACTGCAGCGGCGAGCCGACGCACCATTTCTTGATCGACGTCGCCATCACCTCGTAACGGCTGCCGAGCTCGGCGGTCATCTTTTCGGCGGCGGCGTCCTGGTCGCCCAGCGCCGTGAACACGTTCTTCTTGCCGCTCATGAAGTCGTCGATGCCGGTAAGCCCCGCCGCGACCATGGTGGCGGCGGTGACGCCGTTCCGCGCGCCCATGCCGCCGAAGTCGAAGGCCTTCTCGACGTGCTCGCGATCGCGCTCCCAATAGGGAACCCCGGAGGCCTGCTGCGCCGCCATCGAGAAGGCGTGGCGCACCTGGCGCGGATCGAGCCGCAGCATCGCCGCCGCCGCGGCGGTGGCGCCGAAGGTCGTCGCGATGCTGTGGGTCGAGTGCCGCTCAGTATAGAGCTGGCGGTAGCCGAGCGCAGGCGTAGACCGCGCCCCGATGTCGTAGCCGAGCGCGACCGCGCGCAGCACGTCGTTGCCGCTGCGCCCTGCGAGCTCCGCGGTCGCGAGCGCCGCGGGCACGATGCCGCAGCCGGGATGGAAGCGGCCGGCGAGGTGGGAGTCGTCGGTCTCGTCGCCATGGGCCGCCATGCCGTTGGCAAGCGCGGCATTGACCGACGACGTCACGATCGGCGTGCCGATGACGGTCGCCTGCGGCTTGCCGCCGAGGGTGTCGACATAGCGCGCGGCGAATTGGCCGGCCTTGAGGCGCGAGCCCGACACCATCGCCGCGATGGTGTCGAGGACGTGCAGCTTGGTCTTCGCCATGACCTCGGGCGGCAGCTCCCGGTCGAGCGTCTTCGATACATAGTCGGCGAGTGCGGCGGTCACCGGCGAGATCGGCTCGTCCTTGGCCTCGCCCTCCTCGTCGGATGCCGCCGCCTTGGCGGGGGCCGCGCCCTGGCTCTGCGCCGGCGACGCCAGCGCATTCGTCAGCAGCGCCGCGCCGCCGGCGTAGAGTAACGATCGCCGCGTCCGATCCGCATCATCCATCATGGTATTCACCGTGTCTGTTGGGCCGCAAGGAAGCTCGCGCCATACTATCCCCGCGGCAGCCGGGTTTCCACGGCTTGTCGGTCGCAGCACCGCTGCGATAAGGTCCCGCCGGCAGGAATTGACATGCGCGATATTGCACTGCACAGTGGCGCGCCCCACGCTGCCGATGCGGGTCCGGGCCTGCTGCGCGCGTGGATCGACCGCGCGGCCGAGCTTCATCCCGACAAGCCCTACATCGTTTCCGCCGACGACGGCCGGTCGCTGAGTTACGGCGATCTGCGCCGGCTCGTGCGCGGCATTGCGGCTTCCTTGAGCCGGCAGGGGATCGCGAGCGGCGACCGCATCGTCCTCGCCGCCGACAATTCGATCGAGCATGTCGTCTGCTATCTCGGCGTCATGGCCTATGGCGCGACGATATGCACCGTCCACGTCGAGATGAACCGGCCGCATCTTCCGCGCATCCTCGCGCAATTGCGGCCGCGGCTTGTCCTCCATGACGAGGGGATCGAGCTGCCGTCGGAAGCGCCGCGCCTTGCCATCGGTCGCCGCGAGGCGCCGGCCGCCGGAAGTTTTTTCGCGGGCGTCGATCCCAGCTCCGATGCGGAGAGTTTTCGCACCGAGACGACGGCGCGCGGCGACGGCGTGATCTTTTTCACGTCGGGAACGAGCGGCACGCCGAAAGGCGTTGTGCTGAGCTATCGCGAGCAGCTCGGCAACATCATGCCGATGACGGAAGGGTTCGGCATCGGCGGCGACGACCGCATCTACGACTTTCGTTCCTTCAACTGGGCGTCGGCGCAGCTGCTCGGCGTGTTGGCGCCGCTGGCGCGCGGCGCCACCCTGGTGATGGCGAAGAAATTCTCGGCGACGCGCTTCTTCGACGACATACGCACCCACGGTGTCACCGTTGCCGCCGGCAATCCGACCGTGATCAACATGCTGCTCGCGGCGCCGATCGCGGTCGGGCGACAAGACGTGCCGTCGCTGCGCTTCATCACCTCGAGCTCGGCGCCGTTGCTGCAGGAGGAATGGCGACGCTTCGAGGAACGCTTCGGCATTCCGGTCGCCCAGGGTTACGGCAGCAGCGAAACCGCGTGGATCGCGGTCAATCCCGGTCGCGCGCGCCGGTTTGGCAGCGTCGGCCGTCCGCTCGCCTATCACCGGCTCGCTATCGTCGACACCGGCGGGCGCGGCGTGTCGCAGGGCGAGACCGGGCTTGTCGAGCTCGGCGCATGGGACGACAACGATTTCCGCTATCTCGGCGACGACGGCAGCGTGCGGGTGAACAGCCGCGGCCGCATGCGCACCGGCGACATCGGCTATCTCGATGCCGACGGCCACCTCTTCCTCACCGGCCGCGAGAAGGAGCTGATCATCCGCGGCGGCGTCAATATCTCTCCCGTGGAGATCGATGGCGTGCTGATGCAGTGCGCGGAAGTCTCGGAAGCTGCCACCATCGGCGTGCCGGACGCGATCTGGGGCGAGGAGGTGGTGAGCTACGTGGTGCTCACTCCTGGCTGTTCGTTCGCGCCGGACGAGTTGATGCGCTTCTGCGCCGCCTGGCTCCCCCCGTTCAAGGCGCCGAAGCAGATCCTGCTGCGCGATGTTTTGCCGAAGAGCGAACGCGGCAAGCTCGACCGCAAGGCGCTGGTCGCCGAGTGGATGCGGGCGCGGTCGTAGCGAAATCGTAGGGTGGGCGAAGCGAAGCGTGCCCACGGTTGCCGTGTCCGCGTAGGCACGGCGCTACGCGCCTTTGCCCCATCCTACGCATCCCATGCGCGTCATCGCCGGGCTTGTCCCGGCGACCCCGATCATTGGGCACGGCCGTGCCATGTTAAGCGGGGTGGCCGGGACAAGCCCGGCCATGACCGATGAGCGTGCCCAAGCCGCCGTCACCGCCCGCTTTTCGCGAGCGACGTGACCCAGCCGTGCATACGGGCCTTGACGTTCTCGATGTCCTTCTTGGTGAAGAAGTCCTCCGGCTTGACCTTGTCGACCGGATAGACCGGGCGCAGGAAGTCGTTCTCGTAGCCGAACGGCACGGTGGCATCGATCGCCATGCCGCCCTCGAAGCGGGTGTTCGAGGCCGTCCACTGCGCGTTGCCGGCGGTCATGCGCTCGGCCGGCATGAAGGTCTGGCCGCGGCCGCCGGGGATCGGGTTGAGGATATCGGTTTGCGGATTGACGCGGGTGGTGATGCTCCACATCACGTCGTCCATCGAATAGGGATCGACGTCTTCCGACACCGCGATCGCGACGCGCATGCCCTGCGAGCAGGACAGCGCCGCGGCGAGGAAGTTGCGCTGCCAGCCCTCGTCGATCTGGTTGCGCTTCTTCACCTGGATGACGCAGCCGCCCCAGTCGGTCATGCAGTAGGGGATCACCACGTCCTGCACGATGCCGGGCTGCAGGCGCTCGCACAATTCGAAGATCGCCGCTTCGCGCACGGTGGTGTCGATGTTGTGGTCGTCGAGCATGTGGACGCCGAGCGCGAAGATGATCGGCTTGAGCTCCGGGCGGCGCATAGTCACCGCGGTGCAGTGGAAGGTCGGCGCCTTGTAGGCCTTGCCCATGTAGCCCGCCCACTCGGGGTGGAAATGGAAGCGGCCCTGCACCCCGGCATCCTCGGACTCCTTCGTCTCGTAGCGGCGGTCGCGCGGATGGATGTAGCCCTCGAGCACGATCTCGGCGTCGGCGAGCGTGTAGGCGTCGACGGTGCGGCACTTCACCATGCGGATCGGCGCGCCCTGCACAGCACCGGCGACGCCGATCTCGTCACAGCCCATCGGCAGGATCACGTAGTCGAAGCCCGCGCCGGCGAGCAGCGTGCAGGCCGGCGGCACGCCGAAGCACATGCTGATCGGGATCGGCTGGTCGTCCTTGTAGTACTTGTTGGCGACCTGCCACATGTGCGAGCCGGGCGAAATCTGGAACGTGCCGATGCTGCCCCAGCGGAAGTTCATCCGGTTGTAACCGAGGTCGGTGCCGCCTTCGAACTGGTCGAAGCTGATGCAGCGGATGCCGGAGCCGACGGTCAACTCGGACTCGTAGGTGGTGTGCCGGATCGGCACCATGAACTCGTTGACGTCCTTCGGCTCGAGCACCACGTGCTCCTGCACCGGTGCCTCGCTCTGCGCAATGATCTCCGGCTTGAGCGGCTTGCGGAACGCCGCGGCGATCGCCCGGGTTCGCGCGACGTCGTCCTTCCAGCCGAACATCTTGTTGATGACGTTCATGTCGCCGAACAGGTTGGTCACGACCTGGTGGTTCGGCTTGCCCTTGACGTTGTGGAACAGCACCGGGCAGCCGCCGTCCATGTGCTTCTGCAGGCCGGTGACCTGGAGATCGGGATCGACCTCCTTGTCGGTCTCGATGAGGTCGCCCTGGGCGCGCAGCCATTCGAGCGTCTCACGCAGGTCGCGCGGACTTTGATTGGTCGCCTGCGCCGCGGGCTTGGGCTGCGCCGTCGCCGGTTTGGCGGGCTTTTCCTTTTGCGCCGGCTCTTGCATTTTCTTTGTCTCCTGGGGTCCGAGTTGGCGGCAATATGACCGGTCTCGGCGTGGCTTGGAAGGTGCTAGAAAGCGGGCTCTGCCCTGCGCCCTGATGGACGGGACGGGCAAACGCAACGGGTTCGCGAAACGCGTCGCACGTAGGGTGGGCAAAGGCGCGCTTCGCGCCGTGTCCACGCGGGTACGGCGATGTCAACGCGGCGTCGTTCGGCACAAAGGCAAGACGGTGGGCACGCTTCGCTTTGCCCACCCGACAGGGGAGGCGCGGCGATGCGGATACTGTTTGGCGTGTTGCTGGCCGCGCTTGCGCTCGCGTCGCCGGTGCGCGCCGACGACACGCTGCGCATCGCGGTCGGCCAGCGCGGGTTATGGGATACCTCGGTCGCCGAGCTCGGCCAGCGCGGCGGCATCTTCAAGAAGCACGGCATCGTGCTCGACATCCTCTATACCCAGGGCGGCGGCGAGACGCAGCAGGCGGTGATCTCCGGCAGCGTCGAGCTCGGCTCGTCGGCCGGCGTGCTCGGCGTGTTCGGCGCCTATGCCAAGGGCGCACCGCTGCGCATCATCGGCGCCGAGATGACGGGCGGCGGCGACCTCTTCTGGTACGTGCAGTCGGCCTCGCCGATCCGCTCGCTCGCCGAGATCGACGGCAAGACCATCGCCTATTCGACGAACGGCGCGTCGACGCATGCGATCGTCAATGCGTTCCTGCGCCAATACGACGTGAAAGCGAAGCCGGTCGCGACCGGCAGCCCGGCGGCGACGCTGACCCAAGTCATGTCCGGCCAGGTCGATGTCGGCTGGGCCGGACCGCCGTTCGGGCTCGATCTCATCGACCAGAACAAGATCCGCATCATCGCGTCGGGCAACGACGCGAGCGCGTTCCGCAACCAGACGGTGCGGCTCCTCATCACCAATGCGGCGACGCTCGCGGCGCGGCGCCCT
The DNA here is from genome assembly GCA_963824905.1 of uncultured Alphaproteobacteria bacterium. Classification (GTDB taxonomy): domain Bacteria; phylum Pseudomonadota; class Alphaproteobacteria; order Rhizobiales; family Xanthobacteraceae; genus JAJPKK01. Next base: position 78,861 of record CAWGRH010000015.1, on the reverse strand, counting down.
GCGATCGTGCGCTTCATGGCGGCCTATCGCGAAACGATCGACTGGATGTATTCCGACCCCGCCGTGTTCAAGCACTACTCCGATTTCATCGGCGTCACCGAAGCGACCGGCCGCCGCGGCCGCGACGGCTTCTATCCGAAGGCCGCGCTCAATCCCGACACCATCATCGGCACCGACGCCATCAACGCCGACGCAGTCGCCTTCAAGTACATGACGGCGCCGCTGACCAAGGAGCAGCTTGCGGAGTTGATCCAGATCCCTCCGCGGTGAAGGGACTGGTGCGGAACGAGGGGCGCTGGGCCGCATTATTCAATGCGAGTCATGGCCGGGCTTGTCCCGGCCACCCCGATAAATATGGCACCGCCGTGCCTCGACAATCGGGGTCGCCGGGACAAGCCCGGCGATGACGACGGTAATTGGGGCTCGAATTGCGGCAGGCTATCCTGCAGCGAGCCCGCCCTTCTCCTCGATGAAATCGACCACGGCATCAACTCCGTCGCCGGCGCGCACGTTGGTGAAGACGAACGGCCGCGCCCCGCGCATGCGCCTGGCGTCGCGCTCCATCACCTCCAGCGAGGCACCGACATGGGGTGCGAGGTCGATCTTGTTGATGACCAGGAGGTCGGAGCGGGTGATGCCCGGGCCGCCCTTCGAGGGAATCTTGTCCCCCGCCGCGACATCGATCACGTAGATCGTGAGATCGGCGAGCTCCGGAGAAAAAGTCGCCGCGAGATTGTCGCCGCCGGATTCGATCAGGATCAGGTCGAGCCCGGGAAACTTCGCGCGCATCTCGGCGACCGCTGCGAGATTGGCCGAGGCGTCCTCGCGGATCGCCGTGTGCGGGCAGCCGCCGGTCTCGACCCCGGCGATGCGTTCCGCCGCCAGCGCGCCGGACCGCACGAGGTATTCGGCATCCCACTTGGTGTAGATGTCGTTGGTGATCGCGGCGATATCGTAGCGCTCGCGCAGCCGCTTGCACAGCGTATCCATGAGCGAGGTCTTGCCGGACCCGACCGGGCCGCCGACGCCGACCCGCAGCGGGCCGTGGGTGCTTCGTGTGTCAGGCATTTGCTCGCTGACCTCGATTTCCTTCAACCCTCGCGACTGTCATCGCCCGGCTTGACCGGGCGATCCAGTAGCCACCGGAATACTGACGGGACACGGCCCTGTCGCATCAATAGTCCGGGGGTTACTGGATGCCCCGCTTTCGCGGAGCATGACAGCGAAAGCCCTGTGCTCACGATCGGAACAGCCGCGTGTACTGCGTCTCGTGGCGCATGCTGGCGATGTCGGCGCGCGGCGCCATGGTACCGACGTCGTCGAGCGCGAGGGTGCGCACCCGCGCGGCGGCTTGAGCGATATCAGTCTCGAGCGCGGCAAGCACGCGCTGGCCGTCGGTCTGGCCGAGGGGAACGAGCCGCACGCCCGCCGAGACGAGGTTTGACACGACGCCGTGCAGGAAGGCATCGAGGGCGGGCGCGAGCGTGATGCCGTGGCCGGCGCAGGCCGCAGCGACGACGACCGGGTAGGCGAGGGGGCCGTCCCATGCAGTGGCGAGCTGATCGAGGGCCGGCGTCGGCCAAGCCGCGCGGGTGATGTCGCGGAACGCCTGGCCCTGGGCGGTGGTTTCGAGGAAGCGTTCTTTCGTCCCGGCGAGCGCGGCCGCGAGCCCGGCGACCTCTGCGAGTGCCTTGTCGTCGCCAGCCGTCGCCGCGCGATGGGCATGGGCGAACAGCGCCGCGTCGCAGAACACGCTGCCCTGCCGGACCGTGGTCGCGAGCCATTTGCACAGCGTCTCCGCCGAACTGATGTCGCTGGCCTCAACCGCCCATTCGATCCCGCTCGAATAGGAGAACGCGCCGACCGGATAGGCCGGCGACATCCAGGTCATCAGCCGGTACAGCGCGGGCCCGGGAAGCTCGGCGTTGGGATCGCTGTGTTCTGATGCGGACCGGGCGTCCGCTTCACCTCTCCCCTGCCGGGAGAGGTCGGCGCGCGTCAGCGCGACGGGTGAGGGGGCCTCGTCGCGAGTTTGAGCGCCGGCGGCAGGCGTCTGAGTTTCCGCAAAATCGATGGGAGCTTCGCAGGCTCCGGATTGGGAAACCGCCCCCTCACCCCGACCCTCTCCCCGCATGCGGGGAGAGGGGGAAGACCCCACCCCAGCCCTCTCCGTAGACGGGGAGGGAGCGCGCGCCGCTTCTCCCGAGCGAGATGAGGTCGGCCTAGACATCGAGGTCTCGGCTGTCAGGGATGCCTTGGCCATCATGGCCGTGGTCGTATGCGCCGCGCTGTGGCTCGAAGGGCGCCTCAATGGCTGTCACGCGCGCGCCCAACCCGCGCAGCATGTCCTCGATCACGCGGTCGCGGCGGATGCGCAGGCGGTCGCCGACGACTTGCAGCTCGGTGTGGCGATTGCCGAGATGCCAGGCGAAGCGCGCCAGTGCGGCGACGTCGGTGGCGGTAATCTCAGCAAGCGGCTCGGGTCTTCCGACCACCGCGACAATCGTGCCGTCGCCGAGCACGAGGCCGTCGCCGTCGCGTAGCGCGGTCGCCTCGGCAAGGTCGAGCAGGAACTTGAGACCGCCCTCGCCGGTGAGCGCCACGCGGCGCCGGTAGCGCTCGTCGGCATCGAGCACCACGCGGTCGATCGCGTCGCCACGCCACGTCCCGGCGCGCGCGACCTGTGTCGCCCGCTTGATGGCGCGAATCCGTTCGAGGACCTCGGGCCTCATTCAAAACAACCGCATCAGAACAAGAAATACCGCTGTGCCATCGGCAGCACCTCGGCGGGTGCGCAGGTCAGAAGCTCGCCGTCGGCGGTGACCTCGTAGGTCTCGGGGTCGACGGTAATCTCCGGCGTCGCGCCGTTGTGCACCATGCTCTTCTTGGTGATCTTACGCGTCCCCTCGACCGCGACGAAGGCCTTTTCGACGCCGAGCCGTTCGCGCAGCTTTCCCTTGGCCGCCGCTTTCGACACGAACACGACGGAGCCTGCTGTGACCGACTTGCCGAAGGCGCCGAACATCGGGCGGTAGTGTACCGGCTGTGGCGTCGGGATCGACGCATTGGGGTCGCCCATCGGCGCCGCCGCGATGGTGCCGCCCTTGATGACGAGGTCGGGCTTGACGCCGAAGAAGGCCGGCGACCACACCACGAGGTCGGCGAGCTTGCCTTTCTCCACCGAGCCGATGTGCTTCGACACGCCGTGAGCAATGGCGGGGTTGATGGTGTATTTCGCGACGTAACGCTTGGCGCGGACGTTGTCGTTGTCCCGCTCGCCGGGAAGGCCGCCGCGCTGTTTCTTCATCTTGTCCGCGGTCTGCCAGGTGCGGATGATCACTTCGCCGATGCGTCCCATCGCCTGGCTGTCCGATGACATCATCGAGAGCGCGCCGATGTCGTGCAGAATGTCTTCCGCCGCGATGGTTTCCTTGCGGATGCGGCTTTCTGCAAACGCAAGATCCTCGGCGATGGCGGGATCGAGATGGTGGCACACCATCAGCATGTCGAGATGCTCGTCGATGGTGTTGCGGGTGAACGGCCGCGTCGGGTTGGTCGACGACGGCAGCACGTTGGCGAGCCCGGCGACCTTGATGATATCTGGCGCATGGCCGCCGCCGGCGCCTTCGGTGTGGAAGGCGTGGATGGTGCGGTTCTTGAACGCCTTGATGGTGTCCTCGACAAAGCCGGATTCGTTCAAGGTGTCGGTGTGGATCATCACCTGGATATCGTAATCGTCAGCGACCGACAGGCAGCAATCGATGGCGGCCGGCGTCGTTCCCCAGTCCTCGTGGAGCTTGAGCGCGCAGGCGCCGGCCTTGACCTGCTCCTCCAGTGCGTCGGGGAGCGAGGCGTTGCCCTTGCCGGCGAAGCCGATGTTCATCGGGAACGCATCCGCAGCCTGGATCATGCGCGCGATGTGCCACGGCCCAGGGGTGCAGGTGGTGGCGTTGGTGCCCGCGGCCGGGCCGGTGCCGCCGCCGAGCATCGAGGTGATGCCGGACATCAGCGCCTCTTCGATCTGCTGCGGGCAGATGAAGTGGATGTGAGTGTCGAAGCCACCGGCGGTGACGATCTTGCCCTCGCCGGCGATCGCCTCGGTGCCAGGTCCGATGACGATGGTCACGTCGGGCTGGATGTCAGGGTTGCCGGCCTTGCCGATCGCGGCGATGCGGCCGTCCTTGATGCCGATGTCGGCCTTGACGATCCCCCAATGGTCGAGGATCAGCGCATTGGTGATCACGGTGTCGACAGCGCCGCGCCGGTTGGTCGCCTGGCCCTGGCCCATGCCGTCGCGGATCACCTTGCCGCCACCGAATTTCACCTCCTCGCCATAAGTGGTGAAATCCTTCTCCACCTCGATGATGAGATCGGTGTCGGCGAGCCGCACCCGGTCGCCCGTAGTCGGGCCGAACATCTCGGCATAGAGGGGACGCGAAATCTTCAGCGGCATGTTTTGGCCTCGGGAGTTAAAGCTTGCCCATGACGTCCTGGCGGAAGCCGAACACGGTGCGTCCACCAGCGAGCGCGACCAGCGTTACCTCGCGGGTCTGGCCTGGCTCGAACCGCACCGCGGTTCCGGCGGCGATATCGAGGCGCATGCCGCGTGCCTTCTTGCGCTCGAACTTCAGCGCCGGATTGGTCTCGAAGAAATGGTAGTGGCTGCCGACCTGGATCGGCCGGTCGCCGGTGTTGGCGACCGTGAGCGTCACGGTCTTGCGGCCGGCGTTGAGCTCGATATCGCCGTCGGCGAGGATGATTTCACCGGGGATCATGCTGGCCTCTCTCTTCATGTCATTCCGGGGGCGCCGCAGGCGGAACCCGGAATCCAGAATCTGCCGCACGTCGGTTGCTGGATTCCGGGTTCGCGCTGGCGCGCGCCCCGGAATGACGGAAGAGGTTCATCTGATCGGCGCGTGCACGGTGACGAGCTTGGTGCCGTCGGGGAAGGTCGCCTCGACCTGGATTTCCGGAATCATCTCGGCGATGCCGTCCATCACCTGCGCCCGCGACACCACGTGGGCGCCGGCCTGCATCAGGTCGGCGACAGTGCGGCCGTCGCGCGCGCCCTCCATGATGAAATCGGAGATCAGCGCCACCGCCTCCGGGTGATTGAGCTTGACGCCGCGCTCGAGCCGGCGCCGCGCCACCATGGCGGCGGTCGCGATCATCAGCTTGTCCTTCTCGCGGGGTGTCAGGTGCATCGCGACATCTCCAGGACTTTATCCGTACCCGTGTCCGTCTGCATTGGGCCAGCGTCCATCCGTATCAGTTCAGCCACAGCCGGGGCAGGGGGGCGCGGCCGAGCGCGGTGAGCAACAGCGCGAGATCGTGGCGCAGCGCCGCCCCGTCGGGCGCGGCGAGCCGGGCGAGCGCCATCCCGTTCCAGGCGGAGATGCCGACCTCGCCGCGAAACGTCGTGGCGAGAGCGCGCACCGCCTCGGCCATCGCGTCGTCGCCCGGCACCGCCAGCACCGTTGCAAGCGCGACCTGCCCGGCTGCGACCGCGGTCTCGGCGAGCCGATCCGCGATCGCGCCGTCGAGCCGGAAGCTTTCGGCAAAGATCAACTGGCCGCCACGCCGGACACGCCAGCGGTCGGCGAACAGGCCTTCGCGCACCGTCTCGCCCATGGCGGAGCGGCCGAACACGATGGCCTCGGCGAACAGGAGGCGGGCGGTCGGTGCCAAATCGATGTCGAACGAACGGACGAGACGGGCGCGGTCGAACAGGATCGTTTCGTGGGGCAGCCAGGTCAGCTCGGCGCCCTCGGAAAGCGTCGCGGTGACCGCGAGCGAGGCATGCGCGCCTTCGCTGCGGTAGATCTTCTCTGCCGATGCGGTGGTGACGACGAGGCGCGCGCGCGCCTCGAGCGCAAGGTCGATGGTGAGCTTGTCGCCGCCGGCGACGCCGCCGGCCGTGTTGACCAGCACCGCCTCCTGCGCGCCGGCGCAGGCCGCAGGAAAGCGTAGCCGCAGCGAGCCTTCCTCGGCGAGGCGGTGAGGCCGCGCTACGCCCGCGCGATCCACAACCGTGAGCGAGATACGGCTCCGCGCGCGATTCGCCGCGACCATTTCGCCCGTCGCATCGGTCAGTGTCAGCGCCACGACGGCCCCTTGGCGTTCGGTCAGATCGCGAGCGCGCGTTTGAGGTCGGCCTCGTCCATCTCGGCGCGGGTTGCGGAATAGACGACCTGCCCGCGGTCCATCACCGCGAAATAATCGCCGAGCTCCTGGGCGAAGTCGAGATACTGCTCGACCAGCACGATCGCCATGTCGCCGAGCCCCCGCAGGTAGGAGATGGCACGGCCGATGTCCTTGATGATCGAGGGCTGGATGCCCTCGGTCGGCTCGTCGAGGAGGAGCAGGCGCGGCCGCATCACCAGCGCGCGGCCGATGGCGAGCTGCTGCTGCTGGCCGCCGGAGAGGTCGCCGCCGCGCCGGCCGAGCATGCTGCGCAGCACGGGAAACAGCGAGAACACGGTGTCGGGAACGCTGCGGTCGTGCCGCCTCAGCGGGGCGAAGCCGGTCTCCAGGTTCTCCTCGACGGAAAGCAGCGGGAAGATGTCGCGTCCCTGCGGCACGTACGCGATGCCGCTCCGCGCGCGCTCGTAGGGCCGCAGAGAGGTGATGTCCTTCTCCTCCCAGACGATGGTGCCGCGGCTCACCGGATGCTCGCCGATCAGCGCGCGCAACAGGCTCGTCTTGCCGACCCCGTTGCGGCCGAGCACGCAGGTGACCGTGCCGGGCATCGCCTTGAGCGAGATGCCGCGCAGCGCCTGTGCGGCGCCGTAATGGAGGTCGATGGCGTTCACCTCGAGCATGGTTCACCGGCCCAGATAGACATCGATCACGCGCTCGTTCTCGGAGACCTGGTCGATGGTGCCTTCGGCGAGCACAGTCCCTTCATGCAGCACCGTGACCTTGACCCCGAGGTCGCGCACGAAGGTCATGTCGTGCTCGACCACGATCACCGTGCGGGTGCGGTTGATCTCCTTGAGAAGCTCCGCGGTCTGCCGGGTCTCGGCGTCAGTCATGCCGGCGACCGGCTCGTCGACCAGCATCAGCTTCGGCTCCTGTGCCAGCAGCATGCCGATCTCGAGCCACTGCTTCTGGCCGTGCGACAGGCTCCCGGCGAGCCGCGCGCGCAGCGGCGTCAGGCGCACGGTATCGAGAATGCCGTTGATGCGGGCGGTCTCCTCCGGGCTGCCGTGCCAGAACAGCGTGGCGAAGGCCTGCCGGTCCGCCTTGAGCGCGAGACGCAGATTGTCCTCGACGGTGTGGCTCTCGAACACCGTCGGCTTCTGGAACTTGCGGCCGATGCCGAGCTCGGCGATGGCGCTCTCGTCGAGGCGCGTGAGGTCGACCTCGCCGCAGTCGAAATAGACCTCGCCCTCCTGCGGCCGCGTCTTGCCGGTGACGACGTCCATCATTGTCGTCTTGCCGGCACCGTTGGGGCCGATGATGGCGCGCATCTCGCCGGGCTCGACCGCAAAGGAGAGGTTGTTGAGCGCGCGGAAGCCGTCGAACGACACGGTGACGCCGTTGAGATAGAGGAGCGCGCTGGTGGTCTTTTCCATGTCGCTATTCCGCCGGCAGCGGCTCGCCGACCGGCTGAGCGTCCGGCCCCGGTGCGTTCGGCTTGCGGCGCTCGTTCCACAAGTGCTGGATGGTGCCGATGATGCCGCGCGGCAGCAGCAGGGTGACGCCGACGAACAGCCCGCCGAGCACGAACAGCCAGTACGGCGCGAGCAGGCCGCTGGTGAAATAGGTCTTGCCGTAGTTCACCACCACCGCGCCGAGGATCGCGCCGATCAGCGTGCCGCGGCCGCCGACCGCGACCCAGATCACCTCTTCGATGGAGTTCGCCGGGGCGAACTCGCCGGGATTGATGATGCCGACCTGGGGCACGTAGAGCGCGCCGGCGACGCCTGCCATGCAAGCGGAGAGGGTGAACACCACGGTCTTGTAGGACGCGACCCTGTAGCCGAGGAAGCGGGTGCGCGATTCGGCGTCGCGGATCGCGATCAGCACCTTGCCGAACTTCGAGGTGACGATGTAGCGGCACATGATGAGCGCGAGTGCGAGCACCACACAGGTGGTCGCGAACAGGGCGGCGCGGGTACCCCCCGCCTGCACGTTGAAGCCGAGGATGTCCTTGAAGTCGGTGAGGCCGTTGTTGCCGCCGAAACCGAAATTGTTGCGGAAAAAGCCGAGCATCAGCGCGAAGGTCAGCGCCTGGGTGATGATCGAGAAATAGACGCCGGTGACGCGGCTCCTGAAAGCGAACCAGCCGAACACGAAGGCAAGCGCGCCCGGCGCCAGCACCACCATCAGGAGTGCATAGGGAAACCAGTTGAAGCCGTACCAGTAGACCGGCAGCTCTTGCCAGTTGAGGAATACCATGAAGTCCGGCAGCACCGGGTTGGCATAGACGCCGCGGGTGCCGATCTGGCGCATGAGATACATGCCCATCGCGTAGCCGCCCAGCGCGAAAAACGCCCCGTGGCCGAGCGAGAGAATGCCGGCATAGCCCCAGATCAGGTCGATCGAGAGTGCGAGCAGCGCGTAGCAGGCGTATTTGCCCCACAGCGCCATCACATAGGTCGGCACCTGGAACGGCGAGGTCGGCGGCAGCGCGAGGTTGAGCAGCGGCACCGCGACGGCGAGCGCGAACAGGATGACGACGAACAGCAGGGTGCCGTTGTCGAGGCGCCGGGTCATGCTTCCACCGCTCTGCCCTTGAGTGCGAACAGGCCGCGCGGGCGTTTCTGGATGAACAGGATGAGGAGCACGAGGATCGCGATCTTGGCGAGCACCGCGCCGGCGATCGGCTCCAGGAACTTGTTGGCGATGCCGAGCGACATCGCGGCGACCAGCGTGCCCCACAGATTGCCGACGCCGCCGAACACCACGACCATGAAGGAGTTGATGATGTAGCCCTGGCCGAGGTTCGGGCTCACATTGTCGATCTGCGAGAGCGCGACGCCGGCGATGCCGGCGATGCCGGAGCCGAGCCCGAAAGTGAGCGCATCGATGCGCCCGGTGCGGATGCCCATGGCGGAGGCCATGGCGCGGTTCTGTGTCACCGCGCGCACCTCGAGCCCAAGCCGCGTGAAGCGCAGCATCGCCTGCAGCGCGAAGAACACCGCGAGTGCGAAGCAGATGATCCACAGCCGGTTATAGGTGATGGTGAGATGCCCGACCTCGAAGGCGCCGCTCATCCACGACGGCGCCGAAACCTCGCGGTTGGTCGGCCCGAAGATGGTGCGCACCGCCTGCTGGAGGATCAGCGAGATGCCCCAGGTGGCGAGCAGGGTCTCGAGCGGGCGCCCGTAGAGGAAGCGGATGACGGTGCGCTCGATGATGATGCCGATCAGCCCGGTGAAGATGAAGGCGAGCGGCACGGCGATGACGAGCGACCAGCCGAGCAGGGCCGGATTGTTCTGCCGCATCGCCTCCTGGATCATGAAGGTCACGTAGGCGCCGAGCATCACCATCTCGCCATGGGCCATGTTGATGACGCCCATCACGCCGAAGGTGATCGCGAGCCCGATCGCGGCGAGCAGCAGCACCGACCCGAGCGAGACGCCGTACCAGGCGTTCTGCAAGAGGTCCCACAGCGCGAGACTGTTGGAGATCGACGTCACCGCGGCGGCGGCCTGCTGCGCCACCGCGGGCGGGGTATCCGATGGCAACGCGGACAGCAGCGCAATCGAATCCTGGTCGCCGCGGCTGCGGATCACCGCGACCGCGTCGAGCTTGTCGGCCTCGCTGGCGTCCGGCGAATTGAGGATGACGGCGGCACGCGCCTGCTCGAGCGCCCGTTTGATGCGGGAATCGCTCTCCTTGGCGATGGCGGTTTCCAGCGCCGGAAGGGCGTTCTGCTCGCGCGACTTGAACACCGCCCGGGCGGCGTCGTAGCGCTTGCCGGGATCGGGAGAGAGCAGCGTCAGGCCGCCCAGCGCCGCGTCGATCGAGCGGCGGAGCCGGTTGTTGATGCGGACGGTTTCGAGATCGCCGGGCGGGTCGCCCGCGACGGCGGCGCCGGTCACGGCATCGATCAGCTTGCCGTCGGCGTCCTTGTAGAAGACCTTCTTCTGCTCGGCGCTGAACTGCAGCCGGCCGTCCTGCAGCGCCTCGATGATGGCGGCGGCGCGCGGATCGCCGCTCTCCGCGACCGCGCTGATGCCGGCGTCGGTCTCGCTGAAATCGTCCTGGGTGAAGTGGGCGATCGCCTCGTCGAGGTTCGCTGCCTTCGCCGCCGGTGCGGCGAGCGCCATGGCCAGGGCCAACAACACGAGGGCGAGGCCATCCCTGAGGCGGTGCATTGCAAGTCCCCGGCGGGCGGAACGGAAAGGCGGCAACACGCCGCCTTTCGCTACTTCTCAGTGATATGTGCCGAGGTCAAGAAGCGCCGCCGCACTTCTTGGTGGCTTTGTTGTAGTTGCCGCACTTGAGCGTAACCCAGTCGGCCTCGAGGTCCTTCGAGCCCGGGAGGAAGTCGGACCAGGCGTCGCCGGGGACGAGGCCCGGGGTCTTCCACACGACGTCGAACTGGCCGTCGCCGCGCACCTCGCCGATGAACACCGGCTTGGTGATGTGGTGGTTGGGCAGCATCTTCGAGGTGCCGCCGGTCAGGTTCGGCGCCTCGATGCCGGGCAGCGCGTCGATCACCTTGTCGGGATCGGTCGACTTCACCTTCTCGACCGCCTTGACCCACATGGCGAAGCCGATGACGTGGGCTTCCATCGGGTCGTTGGTGACGCGCTTCGGATTCTTGGTGAAATCGTGCCACTTCTTGATGAAGTCGTCGTTCGCCTTGTTCTTGATCGAACTCGAAGTAATTCCACGCGGCGAGATGGCCGAGCAGCGGCTTGGTGTCGATGCCGGCGAGCTCTTCTTCGCCGACCGAGAAGGCGACGACCGGGATGTCCTTTGCCTTGACGCCCTGGTTGCCGAGCTCCTTGTAGAAGGGAACGTTGGCGTCGCCGTTGATGGTCGACACCACCGCGGTCTTCTTGCCCTGCGAGCCGAACTTCTTGATGTCGGCGACGATGGTCTGCCAGTCGGAATGTCCGAATGGCGTGTAGTTGATCATGATGTCCTCGTCCTTTACCCCCTTCTGCTTGAGGTAGGCTTCGAGGATCTTGTTGGTGGTGCGCGGATAGACGTAGTCGGTGCCGGCGAGCACCCAGCGCTTCACCTTCTCGTCCTTCATCAGGTAGTCGACCGCCGGGATCGCCTGCTGGTTGGGCGCCGCGCCGGTATAGAACACGTTGCGCTCGCTCTCCTCGCCCTCATACTGCACGGGATAGAAGAGGATGCTGTCGAGCTCCTTGAACACCGGCAGCACCGACTTGCGCGACACCGAGGTCCAGCAGCCGAACACGGCCGCGACCTTGTCCTTGCTGATGAGCTCGCGGGCCTTTTCCGCGAAAAGCGGCCAGTTGGAGGCGGGATCCACGACCACGGCCTCGAGCTTCTTGCCGAGCAGGCCGCCCTTCTTGTTCTGCTCGTCGATGAGCATCAGCATGACGTCTTTGAGCGTCGTTTCGCTGATCGCCATCGTGCCGGAGAGCGAATGGAGGATGCCGACTTTGATCGTTTCCTGTGCCTTGGCGGGGAAAATCGCCGCGAGGCCCATGGCGAGGCCCGCCGTGGCCGCGAGCCAGCAGCGGCGGTTCGGTCGATCCGCGACCGCACGGAGTGGGTTGAGCATCACAATGTCCTCTGTTTGACGTGGGCGAGCGGAAAACCGTCGCGCCGTGCCTGTTCGCAAGGAGCATGCCAAGCAAACCGCGCCGTGCCGGGCGGATCGGTGGCCGGCAGGCGCCTGTGCGGATTATGACAAACTGCTGAACAGCGCGGTCGCCTGCTGCCGACGTTTGCAGCATTTGCTTATATTTTGTGCGGCTGCGCGCTTTAGACTTGGGATTTTATGCCGCGCGCGAGGCCCGACGGTCGAGCAATCCGGCCTCGATCAGGGCGCCCCTGATGCCGCTCGATTTCAGCGCGTGCCGAGCTTGACCAGAGGCGGCCGCACGTTGGCGCGGGGCAGGCGGCCGAGCAGCACCAGCGCCTCCTTCATGCGGTTGTGCATGTCGACGAAGGGGTCGGCATAGAAGGCGCGCGCGAGGGGGTAGATGCGATCGTTGACGGCGCGGGCTGCGGCGAGGTCGTTTTCCTGCACCGCGCGAAACAGCGCCGCCTGCAGATCGGCGATGACGCTGCCGCTGCCGGACAGCAGCCCCTTGCAGCCGAGCACCAGCGAGCTCATCAGCCAGGACGAATGGGTCGAGAGCACGTTCACCGGCCGCGGCAGGCCCTGCAGGGTGCGCACCTGCCACTCATGGAGCGGCACGTTGTTGGTCCAGTCCTTGATGGCGCGGATCTGCGGGACCGCCTCGACGAGCTTGAGAAGCGTGTCCGGCGGATAACCCTGGCCGGTCGCCAGCGGATACTGGAAGGCGATGATCGGCAGGTCGGGCGCGGCGTCGGCGACGCGCCGGAAATGGGCGATCGCCATCTCGGCATTCTGCCCGAGGGTGAACGGTCCCGGCGGAAACACGAGAAGCGCCGAGGCTCCGCCCGCCTGCGCCGCTTTGGCGATACGTGCAGCCTCGAGGCTGCCGTCGGCCCAGACGCCATGCACGATCGGCAGCCGATCGCCCACCTCTTCGGCGGTAATCTCCATGACCAGCCGCTGCTCGTCGAAGGTGCAGGACGCGACCTCGGTCGAATGCGCATTCACGGTGATGGCGGAAAGGCCGTCAGTCGCGGCAACGTGGCGCAGATGGGCGCGGAAGCTCTTCTCGTCGATGGCGAGATCGTCGTCGAACGGCAGCAGCACCGCCGGGATGACTCCGGCCGGAATGTAGGCGGAATGGCGCGGCATCGGGCGGTCTCCTGGCGCTGGCACGGCGGCGGCGCCGCGGGTCGTGCGCGGTGCGTCACTCTCTCATAGCCCATCGCCGGTGCCGGCAAAACCATCGCCACCGGGGGAAGTGACGGCGATCCGGTGCGGCCGCGGTTACTCGCGGTTTCCTTTGTGATGCTCCTTCTTGCCCCACTTGTTGTCTGGGAGGTTGGCAAACGCCCCGGTGAACGCTTGTCGGCCCGATGCATTCACCGTCACCCGATTTCCCGGCCCATATTCGACGATCCAGAAGAAGTTGTAATTCTCGCCTTCCCATTTCTTCGGAGGAGGGGCGGCGGCCTTGTCGAGGTGGAGCAGCGTCCACAGGCTCGTCTTCGCCGCATTGTGCTTTTCGCTCGCGATGCGGCTGTGCTCCCACACCATGATCACGGTCTTGCCGGCGTAAGCCGGGTTGGTGAGCGCGTCCTGTGCCGCTTCTCTCGTGGCCTTGTCGAGATCGTCGTCTTTTTCCTGGCCCTTCTCGCGTCCCGGGATGGCCGAAGCCTTCACCGGCAAACCCCAGGTCTGCGCAGTCGGCGCGATGGTCTCGATCGTGTGCAAGGTGATCGCCAGAATGGCCGCCGGTCCTTCCGGCGGAAGCAGCGACGGCGCGGCGTTGCGCCCAAGGAACTGCGCGGCAAGTGCCTGCGCACGGCGCAGGCCCAGGTCGCAAAGCTCGTGGCTATTTTTCTTTTCGCCGTGGCGCAGAATGATGATCTTCGCTGGCTGAGCGATAGCGGTCGCTGACGACATCATTATCGTGAGTCCAATCGCGGCTGACAGTACTCCGTGACGATGATCGTGCTGTCTGGAGCTGTTGGTACAGGAAAACACAATCGGGACGCTACGATGATGTCTCTGCAGCTTCCATAAGAACAATCGACCGCTGCCACCTCAAGGGGAGGCCGATGCGCTGCCGTTGGTCGGACGGCAGCGCGGGCTCTCGCGCCCAATTCTACAGAGCGGCGTCGGCGTGCGCCGTGCTTACGGCCACCCAAGCCGCCGCATGACGGCGCGGCCCATCACCCAGTCCTTGTCGCTCTCGGTGAGGAACGGCAGCTCTTCGGTGAAGTGGGTGATGCGCTGCTGGTAGGTGAACTTCGGGAAGCGGTCGATGCCGGCAGTGAGGTCGGTGCCCCAGAAGCAGCGGCGCGGCCCGAACGCATCGAACACGCGATGCAGGTGATCGGTCATGTCGCGGAACGGATAGCCTTCGGACGACTTGTGCGGCACCGAGGACATCTTGACCTGCACGTTCGGGTATTTCGCGAACAGGATGCACTCGGCGACCGCTTCGGGGATCTTGCCTTGCTTCGCCACCTCGTCGGACAGGTTCATGTGGTCGATGATAAAGACGAGATCGGGATTGCGGTCGACGACGCGCAGGAAGTCGGGGCCGCGTCCCGCGGTCGGCGTCATCACCGGGATGCCGGCCTTGGCGGCGGCCGGCCAGAACCAGTCGGCCGTGCCGTCGGTGAGCCAGCTGCCCTGCAGACGGTTGAAGGTGTGGCGCACGCCCAGCATGCCGGGCTGGTCCTTCCACGTCGCGAGCGCCTCCTTCGATTTCGGGTCGTCGAGCCGCAGCCGTCCCATCACCGCGAAGCGGTGCGGCCACTTCTTCGCGGCCTCCATGGCGTATTCGTTGTGGTAGCCCTCCCAGGAGGGCGGCACGATGACGACGCGGTCGACGCCGGCCTCGTTCATTCGGGAGAGCAGCTCGTAATAGGAGAACGGTCTCGGGATATGCGCCTGCCCGATCGCCGTCGGCCGGCCACGGCCGCTCAGGCGTGTTCATCAGCCAGAGATGCGCCTGCGCGTCGACGATGGTGCGGCCGGCCATCATGGCTTTGGCGGGCTGCGGCGCTGACGTGGCGGCAAGCGCGCCGGCGGCGGCGGTGGTGGCGAGAACATCGCGGCGTGACAACATGGACTTTCCTCCCTGCGCGGCATTCGACAGATGCCTGAAGCGATTGTCACCGCTTTGGACGAGCACGGCAACACGCGGATTTGCCGGGCAGACCGGCGACCTCTAAGAGGATGCGATCGCCGGTCTCGGCGAGATCGGCTCGGTGACGGAACGACCGTGCGAACGCCTCATGACGCGCTGCTTGCGACGCTCGTTGCGCCCCTCGCGGGAACCGAGGGCCGGATCGGTTACGTGAGCCTGGAACGCGCCGAGGGGCAGCGCCTCGTCGCCGCGAGCCGGCTCCCGCACACCCTGAAGATCCTGGTCGAAGGCGCGCTGCGCCACGCGGATGATCCTGGGGCGCTCGATCTCGCCGGTCTCGCCGACCGTCCGCGGCGCGGTGCTCTGGAATTTCAGCCGGCCCGCCTGCTGCTGCAGGATTTCACCGGCATACCCTTGATGACCGACATGGCCTCGCTGCGCGACGAGATCGCGAGGCGCGGCGGCGATCCGGCCAAGGCCAATCCGCGCATTCCCATCGATTTCGTGTGCGACCATGCCCTCATTGCCGTGCATGGAGGCCGGCCGGACGCGCGGGCCCTCAACGAGGAGATCGAGGTCGCGCGCAACCGGGAACGATTCGAGTTCCTCAAATGGTGCGCGAAAGCCTTTGCGAACATCCGCCTGATCCCGCCGGGCAGCGGCATCATGCACCAGCTCAATCTGGAATGGCTTTCGACGGTGGTCTTCCTGGAACAGACGGCCGGGACGACCCTGGCGCGCCCGGATACGCTGCTCGGCACCGACAGCCACACGCCGATGGTCGGCGGGCTCGGCGTGTTGGGCTGGGGCGTCGGCGGCATCGAGGCGCAAGCCGCGATGCTCGGGCACCGCGCGCTTCTTACGGCGCCGCGCGTCGTCGGGCTGCGATTGACCGGCGAGCGGCCGGGCGGGGTGACCGCGACCGACCTCGTGCTGCACATCGCCGAGCTGCTGCGGCGCTCCGACGTGGTCAACGCGTTCGTCGAGGTGTTCGGCGAGGCCGTGTCCGCATTGCCGATCGAAACGCGCGCCACCATCGCCAACATGGCGCCGGAATACGGCGCGACCAGCGTGTATTTCCCGATCGATCGCGAGTCGCTCAATTACTTGCGGCTGACCGGACGTGCCGGAGATCACATCGCTCTGGTCGAGGCTTACGCCAAGGCCCAGGGCCTGTGGGAAGGGCCCGGAGTCGAGCGCCGGCGATGCGATCTATGACTCGGTTCTCGAGTTCGATCTGTCGAAGATCGAGCCGTCGCTTGCGGGGCCCAAGCGGCCGGAGCAGCGCACACCGCTTTCGCAAGTGCCGGACTCCTTCAGGAAGGCCTTTGCGAAAACGCCGAGTACCGGATCGACGGCGATCAAGATCCGGCGACGTCGTCATCGCCGCGATCACGAGCTGCACCAACACCGCGAACCCGAGCGTGATGCTGGGCGCGGGCCTCCTCGCGCGCAACGCCGTCGCGCGTGGCCTTACGCGTCAAGCCTTGGGTCAAGACCTCGCTCGCGCCTGGCTCCCGCGTGGTCGGCGACTATCTCGCTGCCGCCGGACTGCAACGCGACCTCGACGAGCTCGGATTCCACATCATCGGTTATGGCTGCACGACCTGTAACGGAAATTCGGGACCGCTCGCCGACGCCATCGCACGCGACATCACCGCGAACGACATCGCTGCCGTCGCCGTGCTCTCGGGAAACCGCAACTTTGCCGGTCGCATCCATCCACTGGTGCCGGCGTCGTATCTCGCGTCACCCGCGCTGGTCGTCGCCTACGCCATCGCCGGAACCGTGTTGATCGATCTCACGCGCCAGCCGCTCGGTATCGGGACGGACGGCAAGCCGGTGATGCTGGCCGACATCTGGCCGAGCGACGCCGAGATTGCGTCGCTCCTGTCGCTGGTTTCGCCGGACGGTTATCGAAAGGCCTATCGGGGCGGTGCGGTGGGGCATGCGAGCTGGTCCGAAATCTCCACCGCCGAAGGTGCGCAGTTCATGTGGCGCACGGGCAGCACCTTCATCACCCCGTCGCCGCTCGACATGCCGCCGGCCTTCGCAGACGACAGCGACACGCTTGACGATATGCGCCCGCTGGCGATCCTCGGCGATGGCATCACCACCGACACGCTCTCCCCGAACGGCGCGATCCTCGACGGCACGCCGGCCGCCCGGTTTCTCGCCGCGCGCGGCGTCGCGCCGGACGACTTCGGCAATTATGCCGCGCGGCGTGGCAGCCACGAGATCGCGGTGCGTGGCATGTTCGCCAACCTCCACATCGAGAACGAGATGCTCCCGGGCAGGCGCGGCCCGTCGACGCTGCTGATGCCGGAAGGCGAGGAGGCGACGATCTTCGAAGCGGGCATGGCCTATGTCGCGCGCGGTACGCCGGCGATCGTGATCGCCGGAAAGGGCTACGGCAGCGGCTCCTCGCGCGACTGGGCGGCGAAGGGCTTGCGACATCTCGGAGTGCGCGCCGTGGTGGCGGAAAGCTACGAGCGCATCCACCGCGCCAATCTCGTCGGCGTCGGCATTCTGCCATTGGCCTTTCCGCAAGGCGCGAACCGCAAGACCCTCTGCCTGACCGGGCGCGAACGGTTCCGCCTGCGCGGGCTGCGGCACGGCCTTGCGGCCGGTGGCGAGCTTGCTCTCGACATCATGCGTGAGAATGGGGCGACCGACACCATCGTCGTCGACGTCGCCCTCGACACCGACAAGGAGATCCACGTGCTGCGCCGGGGCGGGCTGTTGCCGCTGTTGCTTCGCGAGCTGACGGCAGCAGGCTGAGCGGAGCGGCGGACTTCGACGCAAGCCACACTCCGGCTGCACGTCGGCGAACTTCAGCACCTGCGCCACCTTCCGGTTTCGGCACTGAGATGTTTACCGAACGCGGGGCGACGCCGCGAACCCGGCTCTCAATTGAACGACGAGACTTTTTGCGGCCGCCGATAAGGGATGGCCACGCTTGCGCAGCAAGGACACCCGGCGCACGCAATCCGTGATCGGCCTCGACCTCAAGGCGCGGTCGCCGCGTATTTCCATGGAGGTCGACGGCAAGATCGTGACGCCGAACCCCGCGCGGACCATTCCCACCGCGCTGGCAGCCTGGGTGACCTCGCTCACGGGCATCGCCAGCGCGCCCCGTTTACCGAAGGCGGCATCAATTGTGCTGCGCACATTGCTGTCCTTGCCGGTAAGAACCAGGGGATAGCGCGATACTTCGTCCAACGTCAGCCTGCGGACCTTCGCCAAAGGATGCCGGCACGGAAATACCGCATGCATCCTGTCCTCCATCAACTTGGTGACATTCAAATCGTCTTCGTCGACGTCCGCCGGGGCGATGCCAAGATCGACCTCCTCCTCGCGCACCATCGAGAGCACTCTTTTCCACACGACATCCTTGAGCGTCACCTCGACGAGCGGCCGCTTGCACCTGAAGTCGGCAATCAGCTTGGGCAGCACCGTCGCAGCGATGGACGGTACGCACGCGATCCTGATGGTCTCGTGGCCACGTGCGGCCCGTTGCTGCACCCGATCCAGGATGGCGTCGAGATCGTCGAGAAGCTTCTTGAAACGGGGCACCAACTCCCGGCCGAGCGGCGTCAAATTCACTGCGCGGCTCGTGCGATCAAACAGCCTCAACCCGAGGCTCTTCTCCAACTCGTGAATCTGCACCGACAATGCCGGCTGCGATACGTGGAGCGAATTCGCCGCCAATGTGAAGCTGCCGCAGCGCGCGACGGCGACAAAGGAGCGGATTTGCCTCAGACTTACATTCATAATCCTACATTATCGATCGCAATAGGAATAATTCAATTGTTTTATTTGTCCGGTTTTGAAATTCTATCGGCGCCGGCGGTCGCGGCGCCCCCGGCTGGCCTGTGCATTCGTCGCCCCCGCCATCGGTGACTGCCGTGCGCTCGGCAAGCTCGCAAAGGACCCCAGATGCATGATCGGGACTCTTCACCGGCGGACCTTAGGGCGGCGGGAGGCGCGACCGAGCAGCTCACCCGGTTCCTGGCCCGGACGACATATGACCAAATCCCGGACGAGGTCATCGACCGGACCAAGCATCTCATGCTGGACGGTCTCGGTTGCGGCCTTCTGGCGGCGCGACTCGATTGGTCCGATCGTGCCGTCAAGACCTTGAAGACGCTCGACGGCGATGGTGTGGCGACCGTGTGGGGCTGGAAGCTCAAGCTTCCGCCGATGACGGCGGCGCTGCTCAACGGCACGTTCGTGCAAGGTTTCGAGCTCGACGACTATCACCCTTTCGGTCCTTTGCACTCGCAAGCCTGCGTGCTTCCCGCTGTCCTCGGAACCGCCGAGCAGCTCGGGAGCGTCGACGGTCGACGACTGCTCGAAGCAGTGGTGCTCGGCTTCGAGATAGGTCCCCGCATCGGGATGGCGATGGGCGGTCTGCAATTGGTCACGCGGGGTTGGCACTGCGGCGCTGTTTACGGCGTCCTGGGAGCCGTCGCGGGCGCCGGAAAAATCCGCCGCCTGAGCCAGGATCAATTCGAGAGCGCCATCGGAAATGCCGCCACCCAGGCTTGCGGCCTGATGTCGGCGCAGTACGAAGCGATGGTCAAGCGCATGCATAGTGGATTGGCTGCGCGAAGTGGGGTGCTAGCTGCGGCTCTCGCCGATGCCGGATTCACAGGCATAAGGCGCGTCCTCGAACGTGACTTCGGTGGTTTCGCGGCGACCTTTTGCGGTTCCGATCCGTTCGACCTCAATCGGCTGACGGACGAACTCGGCTCGCGCTGGGAAGTGATGCGCATCGCGGTGAAGCCCGCATACTCGGCCATGGCCGGAACGCATTCGGCCATCGAAGGCGCCCTCGAGCTGCGTGAGACCGCAGGCTTCCGCGTGGACACGGTCAGAGCGATCCGCATCGGCGTGGTCGAAGCGATGCTGCACCACGGCGGATTTGAGCTCGAGCGACCCGCGACTCCGATCGGTGCTCAGATGAGCCATCGCTATGTGGTCGCGGTGACGCTGTTGGATGGCTCCCCCTCCGTCCCGCAATTTTCGCCCGAGCGCATCGACCGGGACGACGTCTGGAACTTGATGGAGCGCATTGAAGTGTACCGAAATGGAGACATCGAGAGACGAGGCGAGGCCGGGCGCTGGGGCACGAAACTGACGGCGACTTTCCTCGACGGCACGACGCGCGAGATCGAAATCAGTCACCCGAAGGGCGGGGCAGAGCGTCCACTCACCAATGCGGAGATCGTCGAGAAATACGACAAGCTGACCTCATTGATCATGGCTTCGGGGGACGCCGAACGCCTCAAGGAAGCAGTTCTCACGCTCGATCGCGCCAGGCAGATCAAGGACCTTTCTCATCTGCTGGCCCAGGAGGTGGCGTCGCCGTTCTAGCGTGAGCGTGCGAACGTCTTGCAGGATGGTCTCGCACCAGGGCAGTGGATGAAAAGCTATGATTGCTCGCGCCTTCCTCGGCCGGATTTCGACGCTTGCGCCCGCCTTGACGTTGATGCTGTTCGGGTGCGGCGGGGCGATTGCGACGGACTACCCGACCAGGCCCGTTCGGCTGGTGATCCCGTTCAGTGCGGGGGGAAGCATCGATCTGGTCGCGCGCTTGTTGGCTCAGTCCGTCGGCGACAAGTGGCGTCAACGAATGATCATCGAAAATCGTGCGGGGGCGGATGGCGATCTTGGCGCAGCTTTTGTCGCCCGTTCGCAGCCCGACGGACAGACGCTCCTCGCGACGAGCCAGGCGATTGCCAGCAATGTCAGCCTGCATCCGACCCGGCCATATGACGCCGAAAAGCAGTTGGCCGCCGTCATGATTCTGGCCTCGACGAATTCCGTATTCTTCGCTGCGCCGGTGCTGCAGGTGGGTTCCATCGCCGACTTCATCAAGGTGGCAAAGGCGCAGCCGGGCAAACTCAACTTCGCGTCGCAGGGGGTCGGGACCAGCGCCTTTCTGACTATAGAGCTTTTCAAGCTTCAGGCCGGGCTGGATATCGTCCACATTCCCTACAACGATTACGCGCAGCAGACCTCTGCCCTGCTGACCGGTGACATTGCAATAGTCAGCGTCACCGTGCCTCAAGCTCTGGCTCTGGTGGCAACCGGCCGATTGAAGCCGTTGGCGGTCTCGGGACCACGCAGATCGGACGTGCTGCCGGACGTGCCGACCATGCGAGAAGCGGGCGTCCCAGGCTACGAAGCGTCGACTTGGTATGGCCTCTATGCGCCGGCCGGCACTCCAAGCGAGACCATCGAAAAGATCAATGTTGACTTCAAGAGCGTGCTCGAATCGCCCGACATCAGGGAACGACTGGCGCAACTCGGAATCGATACGATCGCCAGTTCCCCGGAGGATCTCCGGTCCTATCTGAGCGAAGAGATCGACAAGTGGGCCAAGGTGATCAAGGCGGCGGGCATCAACGCACGATAGGCGCCGCCGGCGGATCGCGGTGACCACCTGAAGGAGAGACGCGTTAGATCGCGTAGGTTTCGCCGGCGGCCTCCTGATGACCTTGCTCTCTTTCGGTTCGCGCAGTCCGTGTAACCGCGTTCGAGTCTAGAGATCGCGAGGCCTTGCAGAAAAACTTGCGGCGATCCCGCCGACCTCGCGCTGCCGCTCGAGATTCCAAAGCGCATCCAGCGCCGCCCGCGTCCGACCTGCGCCGTCAGGCGCGCGGCGACATTGCCGCGGAATTTCCGCTCGACGTCGTCGCGTTCGAGCGGACGGCCCGCGAAGCCGGGCAAGTCGTCGACTTGCCGCGACGCGGTGCGGCCATCCTCGAGCGTCGCCGTGACCCGGTTCGACGTCGGTTTCGGCGAAAGGGCGGCGAAGGCTGGGCAGCCCGGGTCCGACATGCGCCATCATTGATCCGTCATTCGCGGCGCCCGCATGTCGCGCCCGTTCTGGTGCAGGACGACGGCGACGATTTTGCCGCCCGCATCGCGTTGGAAGTCGAGCTGCGCGTCGACGACCTTATAAAAGAACTTGTCCGTCGCGCTTGCGAAGATCGGGATGGCGGACTGTCCGGTCAGCTGCGCTTCGAGAACGTCGCTCTTGAGCACGACATCGAGGATGCCGAAATTGAACCGGTACTTGCCGACGTAATCGCCGAGCGCGGCGGCGCCGAGCTTGATCTCCTTAGGCTCGGGCGGAAGCTCGGAGGCGCTCAACCTGGGAGCTTTGCGGTCGCCCTTCTGGTGCAGCACGAGTCCGTCGACCGCGCCGTCGTGATCGCGCGTGAAGCTGATGCTGATGCCGGCGACGCGGGCGAAAAACTCGTTGGGCGCGGAGGGAAAAATCGGGACGGGGCCTTGCCCGGTCGCCTGGGCAAACAATGCGTCGTTCACGCGAAAGACCTTCAACAGGAAATTGTCGCCAAGCTTGTAGGTCCCGACATAGTCCGCGAGCGCCGCGACGGGCAGGGCGATCGCTTTGGGCGTGGGCGCGATTTCGGCCTGCGGATTGAGTGTCGCAAACCCGAGGTCGTCGACCACTACGGCCGCGTCGGAGAGGATGACGACGCCGTGCCGCCGGTCGGCCGTGAAACCGATGAAGCTCGCATATCCGCCGGTCTCGCCATTGTGCCAGACGATCCCGCTGCCTGTCGTCATCCAGGCGAGCCCGATGCGCATACCGCGGAACGCGTCCCGGCGAGGCTGCTGCGCGAATTTCATCGCGGCCCCCAGCGGTGAGGAGTCGATACCCATATTCGCCCTGAGATAGCGCAGCATGTCGTTGGCGGTGGATCGGATGGCGCCGGCGCCGGCCATTGAGTCGAAGTCCCAATTCTTTACCGGCCGGCCCGTGGCGTTGTGACCTGGCGCGAGACGGGCGCGCATGGCGTCGGTGAGCGCCATGCCGCTCATCGTCATGCCGAGCGGCTTGAAAATCTCTTGCGCCGTCAGGACGCCATAGGTCATGTGCGCCGACTGCGCCAGCGCATATCCCAAAATCCCGAAGCCGAGATTGGAGTATTCGTAGGCCGCGCCGGGATCGCGCGGCAGCTCGTATTCGGCAAGAAAGGCTTTCAATTTCGCGGCGTCGTAGTCGGCATAGGGATTTTGCGGATCTCGCCGCAGCAGGTTCGCAGGCAACCGTGGCAGGCCGGAATCCTGCGTGGCCAGCTCGCCGAGCGTGATCTCCTTGGCCCCGCGCGACGGAAATCTTGAAATCCGACAGCAGCCGCGCGACCGGCGTGTCGAGCGTTACGCGACCCGCGAGCACCGCCTTGGCGAGGAGCGTCGCCGTGAAGGTCTTGGTGACTGAGCCGATTTCATAGACGGTGTCCCCGTCGGGCGCCTTGCCGGTGTCGAGCGCGCCGAAAACCACGACCTCGCTCTTGTCACCGTCGACGACGCCGAACGCCAGCGTCCGATAGATTCCCGCCGCGATCCGCTCCTGCGCGGCTTTTTCCACGCGCTCCGGCAGTGGCCCCGCATTGGCCGACATGCCCGTCACGAGGCAAACCCCGACAACCGACGCCGCGATGCGCCGACTTGGCAATGAAGGCACGATACTCTCCGTTCACGTCGGCATTTCTCGCAGCATATCATTTTCGCGAATGTCCGGCCGTGCGAGATGGCCCGTCGATATCATCTCGTGGCCCGCACCGCGTTGACACTTTCAGCGGAAAAGGCGGATATTGGTTTCAGAGGTCGG
Source organism: uncultured Alphaproteobacteria bacterium (assembly GCA_963824905.1). Classification (GTDB taxonomy): domain Bacteria; phylum Pseudomonadota; class Alphaproteobacteria; order Rhizobiales; family Xanthobacteraceae; genus JAJPKK01. Next base: position 55,344 of record CAWGRH010000015.1, on the reverse strand, counting down.
CAAGGCGACCTACGGTCCGCGTGAAGGGTTGAACCCGCCTTATCAGCGCTTTGAAGATCACCACCCTTCTTTCTTGCCCGTGAGCCGCGGACGCCGGGCGCAACGAAAGAAGGTGTGTCATGCCCAAGGCGCTTCCGCCTCAACCTCATATCGACTGGCTCAAGAAATCCGCCAAGGAGCGGCTCGCCACGCTGCGCGAGCACGATCCGCAGGCAAAGCTCCACGAGGCGCAGCTCGCAATCGCCAACGAGTACGGCTTTTCGAGCTGGCGTGCGCTCAAAGCGCAGGTCGATGCCTCGAGCCTCGACGGCCAGATCATCGCCGCCGCCAAAGAGGGGCGCGCGGACGATCTCGACACGCTGCTCACCGCGCATCCGCGGAAAATCACGATCACCGGCAGCAACTGGAATCGACCGCTGCTGCATATCGTGGCCGCGCAGGGGCATCGCGATTGCGTCGACGTGCTCATCCGGCACGGCTTCGACATCGCGACGCGCGATGCGTTCGACAATGCGACCGCGCTCCATTGGGCGGTCCAACATGGCAGCCTCGACATCGTCAGGCGGCTGATCGACGCCGGCGCCGACGTCGACGGCGAAGGCGACGAGCACCGGATCGGCGCACTGGGCTGGGCGACCTGCTTCAAGGAGGTGCGCAAGGAGGTTGCCGACTTCCTGCTCGACCGCGGCGCCAAACCGACGATCTTTTCCGCGGTCGCGCTCGGCCGTGACGACCTCGTCCGGCGGCTGGTCGCCGACGATCCGAAGCTTCTGCAAGTGCAGAAGATGAGCCGCTTCGAACATTATCGGACGCCGCTTCATCTCGCTGTGCTCAAGAACCGGCCGCAGATGGTGCGATTGCTGTTGGAGCTCGGCGCCGACCCCTCAGCCGAGGACAGTCGAGGCTACACGCCGCTTGGGCTTGCGACAGCGCGGACGCATCCGGACATCACCGCGGCCCTGGTCGCGGCCGGCGCAAATCCCGGCGAGCGCTCGGAAAACCGCTTCGAGATCGTGGTGCCGATCCTGACGGTCAAGGACATGACGGCGTCAATGGAGTATTACGTCACCAAGCTCGGCTTCGAGAAGAAATGGGAATGGGGCAACCCGCCTGATTTCGCGTGCGTCCGGCGCCAGCAGGTCGAGCTCTTCCTGTCGCTGAACCCGCAAGGCGGCCCTCGCGCATGGCTCGCCGTTTTCGTGCAGGACGTCGACGCGCTGTACGAGACCTACAAGAAGGCCGGGGCGATCATCCGCAAGCCGCCGACCGACTATCCCTGGGGCATGCGGGAGATGACCGTCGAAGATATCGACGGCAACAGCTTCCGTATGGGCGGCGACGGCGGTGGCGAGAACCGCTCGGACCACGGCCCGCGCGATGAGCGGAAGGAATAAGCGCACAAGGTCCCGGTCGAGCCAGGGGCCCACGGCGCGGCACCGCGCAAGCGAGACGCGGCCAGCAATTCTGATACCATGCTGCAATCGTTAAAGACGATACTTAGGGACGCCGATGGTCAATCGCCGAGATATAGCTTTCTTTTTTGAGCCTTCTGACCAAAACAAAGAACGATCATTGACGGAGGCGCATCAAACTAAATTCAAAGTCGATTTTTTTGATGACCTTGAACGGTTGCTGGCATGGGCCTTTGAGCAAGGTTGGAAGCCCTTGCCAGTATCGGAGCTGCATGTTACCGTCTCGCAAAGGTTTAGAATATCGAGGGCGCTAAATCCGGCTTGGTCCGGTCTGCATGGACATATGGAGTTTCCATCTTGGCGTGTGGCCGAGAGAAGGGCCGCTATTGCGCATGAGTTGACTCATGTTTTTTTCCCAAATGCCAACCGCTTTCTGGCCGAAGGATTGGCCGTTTACGTCCAGGCAGAAATTGGAGGAAATCCGGCGTTTCCAAATTTTGGTCAGCCGCTTCACGACACGGCGCGACAACGTGTGAGAGAAATGCTTCCTCGAATTGCAGACGATGCTTTTGATTGCCTCGGGCTGATACAACTGAGTGCCCTCGATAAAATCGCCACGCCCAATCCGCTGGTGCTCCAGGTCGGGGATACGTTTCATGGAGAAAATCCGTCGGGACAAGCCAATATTTATGCGGTCACGGGATCATTCACCCGGTTTCTCGCCGAAACGTTCGGGCTCGACAAATTGAAGTCTATATATGGCAGGACGCCGCTGGTGCCGCTTATGCAGGACGCGGGCTCGGCTGATCGATGGATTGGTAGCTATGGAATTTCCCTCGCAGACCTTGAACAAAATTGGAAACGAACGGTCATCGCCGGAGGTACCGCCCGTGATGGTTCGAATGCGGCGAGCGAAACGTGAATGCAACTTCCGGGCCGAGCGCCAACTCGGCTGCCGCCGGAACGTCTAGTCGAAGGGACAGCGACCATGCCTGAAATCTTGCCCAAAGTTACGCGCGCCAAGCTCAAGCGAAGCGCTCGGAGGACATCGGACGGAAAGGGGCGTGCTCCACTTCCGGGCGTCAAGACCGACGCCAAGCATGTCAATGCCACCGACAAATGCGGATACCAAGCGAATCGCGAGCTCGCCAGGCTGATCCAAAAGGCGATGCGCTCCATGAAGAAGACCGACAAGGGCGGCCAGCACTTCGTGTTGGGCTGGCGGCTCTACCCGAACAAGAGCCATGCTCGGTGGAACAACACGGACGTGCATTCGTGTGGATGTGGTTGCGGATGCAGCGCGTAATCGCGCAATCGCACCGTCAAGCCATTCCGGCCGGGAGCGAAGTTAGTCTATGACGGTCATAAAAATTGAAATCGATATAGACCCGCACGGGCGACGTCAGATTACGCAGACCGGGCCAGCTCCCGTCGTCACGCCGACGATCGGGATTTTATCGAGCATCCACTACAGCGGAGCCATGCAGACCAGCTTTCTCGCCGGCCTAAACACGTCTGCCCACTTCAACATCTTGGAAGACAAGGGATATGGCCGAGCCTTGCGCGATGCAGCGGTGACGCTGGAAGGTTCTGGAGCGGACCTGATCGTTACCTTTGGTGGTCTTATTGCCTGCGAGGCGGCAAAGCAGGCGGGAGGCAGCATCAAATTCATTTCCTTGATTGGAGGTCTGTCACCGGGCTTTATTCAACCGGTCGACGGCAATTTCGTAGGATGCTGTAACCTTCAAAGCTTCACCCACGACGGGCCACGCATCAATTGGTTGGTCAATAACGGGAAGGCCGCTAATGCGCAGAATGTGGGGCTGCTCTACAACTCGCACTCGGTGATGGGGCCCGTGGAGGCAAGTCCGGCGCACTGGACGGGGGGAGCGGTGGTAGACGCGGTCAACGGGTGGACCGATCCCGCCAATTTCCCGCGGGATTTCACCGGCTTTCCGGCAAACATTCAGGCGATCGTCATCAGCGCCGACGCTTATTTCCACAAGCACAAGGACGACCTGATCCGGGCGGCCGATGGGTCCGGAAAATACATCTGCTACCCGCTGCTGACATATCGAAATACGAACGGTTCGGTTCAGCCGACCCATGGCAGCGCAGTGATCATCGGTCCCGATCTTCACGAGGTCAATCCGATCGACCCGCGGTCGGCCTATTACGAGATGGGCGTGATGGCGGCGACCATACTTCGCGGCGCGAATCCGAACCCGGCGATCGTAGCAATTGCGCAGGCGCCGCCTGTGCAGCTCTAGGCGTCCGAAGGACGACTTGAATGACTTTCGACACAGTGCTGGTGAAGTGCCGAAAGACCCGAAGCCGCAGGGGTGATATCTGCGGCGTGGATTATCGAAGGGAGACCATGCAATGCCTGAAATCTACCCCAAGGTTACGCGCGCCAAGCTCAAGCAAAGCGCCCACCGGACATCGAACGGAAAGGGACGCGCCGCGTTGCCGGGCGTCAAGACCGACGCCAAGCACGTCAACGCCACCGACAAATGCGGATATGAAGCGAACCGCGAGCTCGCCAAGCTGATCGAGAAGGCGATGCGATCCGTGAAGAAGGGCGACAAAGGCGGGCAACACTTCGTGTTGGGCTGGCGGCTTTATCCGAACAAGAGCCATGCGCGGTGGAACAGCAAGGACGTGCACTCGTGCGGCTGCGGCTGCGGCTGTAGTGCATAACCGCGGGAGCGCCCCGTTCTGTATGTAGTAATTGGTGTCCTTTGTACAAGCAAGCAACTAACGGATAGAGGATACAAAAATGCCAGCGCCTGTGATTACTAGCATTAATCCAAATAGTGTTCCTCCAGGTACTATTCCTCCTAACACGGCAAATAACGCAATTGAAATTAACGGTTATTTCGACAGTACTTGCCAAGTTTGGTTTAATGGCAATACAGTGTCTATTTCTAGTTCTACTGCTACTAAAATAAATGTCTCTTACAGTTCTGGGCCCGGTCCGGCTACCATTGCTGTATCAGTTACTGGTATCGACGGAACGGCAACGGCAACTCTGACGGTAACCGGGGGGCGGGCGGCTCACGCGGCTCACGCGGCGGCGCTGGCGGCGCCACCCACTATAGGAATTTTGTCGAGTATCCAATACTCCAATACCACTTTCCAGACGTGGCTTCAGTATGGTCTCGGGATGACGCCAGGGAAGATGCCAGGCTCGACTCAATATAATTTTACAATATACGAAAATCTAGGATACGGGACCGAACCGGGTTCACCACTTGCAGTTAATGCCACAAATCTGTCCAACGCGGGGCCTGCTGCCATCATAACCTTTGGGGGTAACGTCGCCGCGTCGACCATGGCTCAATATAACCCCGGTAACATACCATTTTTCTCGGTTTTCGGTAATTTGACTGCCGACTTGGCGGGCGCAAGATATCTTTCCGGAGGTGTGAATCTGGATACCATCGCCAGGAACGCAGATCGTTTTAATCATCTCACGAATGATTTAAATATCCCGCCGAGTCAGATCGCTTTTCTCTCGAATCCTGGCTCAGCGATGTATTATGTAGAACAGGCGCAGTGGGCAGCGCTAAATCCAGGTGGGCCGTTTTATCAATTTAATCCGCTATCTTTTTCTCCACCAATTATGTCTGTGCAACAAGGATTTGACAACATATTTCAGAATTTTGCGCGTAATAGTGGTGCGTCAGCAATACTGGTAAGCGCGGATCCGGCCTTCCAAAACAATAAGAGCGCACTTATAGCATCGGCCAATAATTCAAATAAAATGGTGTGCTATCCACTCCAGACGTATAATAACAACTCCGGGACGCTACCCGCGGCCGGCCGGGTTGCGATTCATGGACCAAAACTCGGAAGAGCGTGCTTTCTGCTGGGACGAGATGTTGTAAGTTTTCTAGCGACGGGTACGAAGTGTCCTGTTCGAGTTCCGCCTATGCTGATTAATGCGGGGAACGACGTGAGTTGATGCCTTGGCAACGTTGCCGAAATGAGGAAAAGGCTCCGCGGTGGATGGCAGAATTGGTTCAGGGCAGGGCTCGCTGATAGGGCTCGGCTACCGAAACGCTATCGCAGAATGGACGGTCGAGCATATTTATTGCTTGGATGCGCTCGAAATCACCGTCGACCATTGCCTCCACGGCAACGCCTCCCAACGCGCCGAAATCTTCGATTTGGTCGGCCGTATCCCCTTGACCGCACACGGGGTCGGCCTCTCGCTCGGCACCGACGTGCCGCTCGATCTCGCCTATCTCGACGAGGTCGCCACGATCGTGGAGCGTCTGGAGGCCCCGGCCTACAGCGAGCACCTCGCCTTCACTCGGGTGCCTGGCCGCGATCTCGCGAATTTCCTTCCGTTGCCCAAGACGGAGGAGGTCGCGGAGCAGATCGTCGCCAAGGTTCGGACGGTTCAGTCGCGCATCCCGGTGCCGTTCCTTCTGGAGAACATCACCTATGTGTTCGAATGGCCGGACTCGAAAATGTCGGACGCCCAGTTCCTCAACCTGATCTGCCGTGAGACCGGCGCCGGGCTGCTGCTCGACGTCGAGAACGTCTTTCTCAATTCGCGCAACCACGGTTTCGACCCGCGCGCGTTTCTGGACGAGCTCGATGCGGGGCTGGTGCAGGAGGTCCATATGGCGGGCGGCGTGACGGTCCACGATGCCGCGGGCCGGCCGATCCTCGCCGATTCCCATTCCCACCCGGTCCCGGAGGAAGCGCTCGACCTCCTCGACTACGCGCTGGTTCGACACTGCCCGCAGACCATCATCCTCGAGCGGGATGACCGGCTGGACGAGGGCGAGGAAATCCTCGACGATGTGGCGCGCATACGGGCGCGTGTGGCAGCCCACCGGATCGTCCATGACCAAGCGACCGGCGAAACGACTCCTGGATCGGCAGGTTAGTCTTCTTGCCCATCTCACCAGTGGTGCCGCGATTTTCGGCAACGAGACGGAGGGGCCCGCGGACCGGGCGCTCGCGGGGTTCGATGCGCGGCTGCTGCAGCTCGAAGCGCGTTTTTCGCACGAAAAGCGGATGGAGAAGATCGCGGGCGTGTTTTCGCGCACGCTGGAATTGCTGGGCGACGAGCAGGCGAAAGTGATCCGAACGTTTGCCGAGCGATGTCCCTCGGTCAGCATCGCGCGGATCGAGAACGCACGGCAGTTCTCACGGTTTCCTCACCGGGTTGTGGCGGTTCAGGCCGCCGCGATTGCCCTATCTCGCGGACGTCGCCGCCTGCGAGCTTGCGTTCGCCGAGGCCCGCAACGCGGAAAGCGCTGCGGTCGATGCGGCGGCGCCCCAGGGTGCGAAGCCGCGTTCCGGGAGCATTCGCCGTCACCCCGGCGTCGCTCTGCTGCGCTGCGATTACGATGTACGGCCGATGTTCGACGCTGCCGGCCCACTTCCTGCTCCGGTCGAGCGCGAGACGTTTCTTGCCTTCGCCACGTCGCACGGCGCTTCCGGCGTCGGGGTCCTCGAGCTCGATCCGGACATGTTTGCGGTGCTGTCGGCCTTGTCCGACTGGACCCCGCGTTCGGTATTCGGCGAAGCCGAAGAAGCGGACGTGACGATCCGCGAGCTGATCTCCCACGGTCTCCTGGAGGCCGCGCCTTGAGGATCTGCGTCATCGGCAAGTTCCCGCCGATCCAGGGCGGCGTGAGCATGCGGACCTATTGGACGGCGCATGCGCTGGCGAGGCGCGGCCACGAAGTGCACGTGGTGACCAACGCGAAGGAGGCGATCCCGCCGTTTCGCATGCACATGCGCGACGAGGACTGGCAGCGCTGCGGAGCAAGCTACGGTGCCGGCAGCGTGACCGTGCATTGGACCGACCCGGTCGACCGCTCCCAGTCCTACCTGCCGATGGCAAGTCCGTTCGTCACCAAGCTCGCCGGCCTCGCAGCAAACGCACACGCTGCGCACCCGTTCGACATCATCTACTCTCATTATCTCGAGCCCTATGGGGTTGCCGGTCATCTGGTATCGCAGATGACCGGGGTGCCCCAGGTGGTTCGCATGGCAGGCAGCGACGCCGGGCGGCTGTGGCACCATCCTCAGTTCGAGGCTCTCTATGATCACGTCCTGCGGTCGGCCGCGGTCGTGGTCGCCGGCGGAAGTGTCGCGCAACGCGCCGTCGCCCGCGGGGTTGCGCCCGATCGCATCGCGTTTGGCGGCGGCTACAGGCCGCCGGACGACCTGTTCGTGCCGGAGGGACCGCTGATCGATCTTGGTCGATTGCGCAGCGAGGTCGAGCGGGACACAGCCCTGTGCGGCGATCTGTGGGGCGCGTTCCCGGCAGATCGGCCCTATTTCGGCATCTACGGCAAGCTCGGCGACAACAAAGGATCGTTCGCGCTTCTCGAAGCGCTCCGCAAATTGAAGCTCGCCGGATTGGATGTCGGGCTGGTCGCGCTGGCGCACGGAAAGCCCGAAATCGAAGCGCGTTTTCGCGCGCGCGCCACGGAGCTCGATATCGTCGACCGCGTCTTGCAAATCCCGTTCGTCCCGCACTGGCGCGTGCCGGAGTTTCTGCGCAGTTGCCTTGCCGTGTGCTGTCTCGAACAGGATTTTCCGATCAGTATCCATTCGCCGATCGTGCCACTCGAGGTCCTGCTTTGTGGCAGATGCCTCCTGGGTTCCACGGAAGTGATTCATAAGCTGCCCGGTCACGAGCGACTGCCGCACCGGTACGCTTGCATCGCCGTCAAAGATGTAAACGACGCCGACGCTCTGAGCCGGCAACTCGCAGCAATCGCGCAGAACCCGGAACCTTCGATTGCCGTCGGGGCGCGCGGCCGCAAGTTCGCGTTGGAATTGCAGAACAGCGTAAGCTTTCCGGAGCCGATTGAGCTCGTTTTGGAGGCGGCAGCATCGCGACGCCAAGTTCCGTCGGCATTGCGGGCCGCCGCCGACGTCGTCGAAGTGGAGGCTGAATCGACACGCTTTCCGCTCACGCAACTTGTTGCAGCGGCAGTGGAGAAATATCTCGAAACGCCGATCCCGTCCGTTCAAGCGACCGGCAAACGAAAACACGCTGCGGAACTCGCGACGGCGCGTGCACTGCTCAAGGCGATCGATCGAAGCCCGATCAAAGTGGAGAGACGCAGGTCTTTGGCATTCGCCGTCGAAATCGAAATAGCAATTGCCGAAGCGGAGAGTGCCATGAATGGCGCAGCTCCGGATTCTGGAACTCCGCCTGCAGATACGGAAGTGGGCATTGGATGAGCGCGAGTTGGCCGATTTGTTCCCCATCCGAAGCTCTCAGGTGCGGGTCGTCGAGCTCGACCATGATCCAATCGGGTTCCTGGCGGCAAAGAGTGCCGCGCAGTTTCCCGCAACCTTGGGGCGCGGCCCCGGCTATGTTATCGTTTTCAGCCGCGACCATGAGACACGCGATCCCCTTCTTGTGGATCGTGGCACTGCCTCGATTTTAAGCCTTTGCGACGGTACACGAACCGTTGCTGAAATCGCGAAGCAGATCGATGACGAGGAGTCATCCCTTGCATCGGCATTCGAGTGGATCGAGGAGCTGTTTCTTCTTGGGCTGCTGCGCTTGCAAGACTCACCGGCCGATTGCCTAAAGTGAAGCGCTTCACTATCGTGGCCTGCGTTTCATGCAACTTAGGCAAAGCGGCAGTCTCGGTGGCCGGCGACATACGCGGAGTGCTTAGACGGGGAAAAGTGCCATGCAGCGGCGAGAGTTCATCGCGACGATCGGAGCGGCTGCGGCGACTTGGTCGCTTCGTAGTAGCGCGAAGGCCCAGCAGCGACTTAAGATCGGCTTTCTCAACAGTGGAATCGCTGCCCAGTCCGTCCAATTCTTCAAGTTTTTTTCCGATAGCCTCAGACGCGCCGGTTATGTCGAAGGTCGTGACTTTCAGATCGAAGCCCGCTGGGGCGGAGGTCAGTACGAAAAGCTTCCGGCATTGGCCCGGGAACTTGTAGAGCAGCGCGTTTCGGTAATAGTAGCCACCGGCGGCGTCGTCTCCGCCCGTGCCGCAATCGACGCGACATCAGCAGTTCCAATTGTTTTTCTGATCGGGGCGGACCCGGCAGAACTCGGCTTGGTGGCGGAGATCAAGCGACCGAATGGCAATGCCACCGGCGCTACGTTGTTTTCGACGGAATTGGCCGAAAAGCGAGCCCAAATCCTCTTCGAAGCGCTCAAGTTGAAGCCTGGCAATCTGACTTTCGCTCATATCGTGAATCCGGGCTCGGCCACCACGAAACAGGAAATCGCTGCAACGCAAAGTGTTGCACCCAAAATTGCATCTCGCCTCCGCATCATCGCGATTGAAGCGAAGACCGACGGCGAGATCGAGACCGCGATGTCATCTGCGGCAAAGGAGAATGCGGCGGGACTGCTGTTCAGCGCCGATCCCTTCTTCAACACACGCCGCAAACTGGTGGTGCAGCTCGTGGCACACTATGGAATTCCTGCGATTTACCCGTTTCGCGAATTCGTCGATGCCGGCGGGCTCATGAGCTACGGACCCGAACTGGAATGGGGATACAACGTCGTCGGCGAGTACACGGGACGAATCCTCAGGGGCGAGAGACCAGGCGGCTTGCCGATCCGGTCTCCAGAAAAGATCAATCTCGTCGTCAATCTGAATGCGGCGAAGGGACTCGGCCTCCTCGTCAATCCCGAGATCATGGCAAGGGCCGACGAAGTCATCGAATAGCTCGCAGGGTCGATTTTCGCTCTCGCAACTGATTTCCGGCGTTCAAACTCCGGCCGTCCGCGCGGCGGGGGCTGCGGCGGGCAGCACTCTCTTTCGCGGGGCATCCAGGCGATCGGCGACACGCATGTAGCTGTTGAACCGAGGCGACCGGCCGATGGCCCAGATTACGGCGTTGCGGACCGGATACAGGGCCTGCGGCCATTCGGAGGTGATCCGATCGTATCTCCTCGACCAACGTTGAGTTCTATCGGTTATCCAGCGCCAATCTCGCTGCCAAACGGCAAGAGCCTCCGGTATTTCGAGACGCTCGGAGACGTAGCGTGACATCAGAAGGGCGTTGGCGAGGGAGAGCCCGGCACCTTGGCCAAGGGTCGGGGGAAGCGCGTGAGCCGCATCTCCGATCAGTGCAACGCGTCCCCGGAACCATGACGTCGTCCGAACCAGTGGATAGGCGTGGTGGACACACACGGAATTTCTCGCGCGTTCGAACAGCCCTTCGGACGCGAGCCTGGGAAAGTGCTCCGACCAGAATTCGACGTCGATCGGAGTTGCCGTTCCTCTTTTCTCGTCGAGCGGCGCGATCAGATAGACGAATACGTCGCGAAGCGTGCAGGGAACAATGCCGACGCGAAGATGACGCGACCAGAATTCCCTCACGACATCGTCAGCTTCGGACTTGGTGCGGGGAATCAACAGACGGACTGCGCCGCTACGTGGCAATCGAACGGGGCGATCGAGACCGAGTGCATGTCGAGTGGAGGAGTTTACTCCGTCCGCCGCGACGACGAGCTCTGCATGCAAAGGGCGCCCGCCGATGCGAACGTCGCCGTCGGATCCGATGACCTCGACTTCGGAATCGACGTGAACTCGCCCTCCGAGCTCGGCGGTCCGGTCGCACAGAGCTCTGACGAGAAGCTGTCTCTGAATGGTCCATACAGGGTTGTGTTCGTGAAGTGGGCGACGTGCAAGGAATTGCCCGTTCTCGTCGAACGTACGTGCTTCTCTCAAAACGACGCAGTCTCGTCGAATTTGGTCGAGGACACCGAGCGCATCTAGAACGCGCAGCCCGTTCCCTTTGATGAATATGCCGGCTCCGATCTCTCGAACTGCCGTGCTGCGCTCGTAAACATCGACGGACCAACCGCTTATCGCCAGTCCGACAGCGGCGCTCAGGCCTCCGACACCAGCCCCACCGACGATTGCGTGCCGCATACGTATCTTCCGGTCGAAGAAGCCTAACTCTACTCGATCGGTTCGTTTTGATGGGCAAAGCGCACGACGGCTCGAGGAATGGTGCAAACCTGCCTCAAGCTTGCCTCAACCCTGCGCGCGCCGCTCCACGTTGGCGATGCGCGCCGGCACGCCGAACTCCTCGCGGCAGACGTCGGCGAGCGCGGCGACGCCGTCGCGGATCGTCTGGTGCGAGGGGTTGCCGAAACAGAGCCGCATGCGCGGCCGGCCGTACGCCTTGTCGGGCGACCATTCGTGGCCGGGATTGATGGCGATGCCTGCTGCCGCCGCGGCCTGGGCGAGCTTCGAGGTGTCGACCTCGTCGGGAAGCTTGACCCACAGGAAGATGCCGCCCTTGGGCACCTCGAACTCGGCGGCGGTGCCGAACTGCTCGGCGAAGGCCTCCATCATGGTCTCGCACTTCGCCTGCAGCGCCTTCGTCAGCACCGGCACGTGGGTCGCGAAATGCGGCGCGCAGTATTCCGCGAGCAGCATCTGCTCGACCGCGCCGGAGCCGGCATCGGTCTTGAGCGGCAGCATCCGCGACAACAGCTCCCACGGCGCGACGATGAAGCCGACCCGCAGCGCCGGCGCGATCGACTTCGAGAACGAGCCGATGTGGATCACGCCGCCGCGCTTGGCGAGCGCATGGATCGCCGGCGGCCGCTTGCCGTCCCAGGTGAGGTCGGCGTAGCAGTCGTCCTCGAAGATCGGCACGCCGTATTCTTCCGAGAGCCGCAGCAGCTCGAGGCGGCGCGCCTCGCCCATGATGGAACCGGTCGGGTTCTGCACGGTCGGGATGGTGTAGATGTACTTCGGCCGCACCCCGCGCCCCTTGAGGTCTGCGAGCGCTGTGGCAAGTGCGTCCATGCGCATGCCTTCCTCGTCGAGCGGGATGCCGACGGAGGTGACACCCAGCCGGTTGAGCCGGTTGAGCGAGCCGAAATAAGTGACCTGCTCGATGATGACGGTGTCGCCGCGCGAGAGCAGCAGGGCATTGATGATATCGATCCCCTGCAGCGAGCCGGAGGTGATCAAGATCTCGTCCATGGCCGCCGTGATCCCGGCGTCGCGCTTGAGCTTGGCGATCAGGAATTCGCGCAGGCGGCGGTAGCCGAGCGGCCCGCTCTCGAGCCCGTAGGTCGCGAGCGTGCGGCCCTCGCGAGTGAGCACCGCATTCGCCGACGCCACGAGATCGTCGAGCGGGACCTGCTCGGCGTCGTTATGGCCCCCGACGAAATTGTATTTGGGAAATCCCGCGAACTTCACCGCCGCCGGCGGCAAGCTCCGCGCCAGCAGCGGAGAAAAGTCGAACGCTCCCGAGGTCATTGAGGCTCTCCCGTCTGCTCACCCCCGTCATCGCCGGGCTTGATCCGGCGGTCCCGAGCAGGTGGCACGGCCGTGCCTCCCTAATCGGGATGGCCGGGTCAAGCCCGGCCATGACGATTCCACGTGAAATCAATGGTCTCTAGCAGGGACACAACGGCTTTCAGGAATCAAGCGGCGGCCGACTGCTTCGGCGGCAGGCGAGGCATGCAGGCGCGAAGCCTGCAGCACGAAAACGACCTCATCCTGACAGGATGAGGTCGTGAGTTCCTCTCAGAGGCCGGTGGATCAATCGGTCACAAGCTGCACAGGCCGTATTTGGCGACCTGGTCGCGGAAGGTGTTGGTGAGCCCACAGACCGGCGCTGCCGCGAGCCTCGCATCGGTCGTCTTGCGCTGCTCGAGCAGCACCAGCGAGAGCAGCATCTCCATGCGCTGGGCGAACGCCGGCTTGAACATCATCGCCAGCAGCTCGCCGTCGCCGAGCGCGGTGCGCAGCTCGTTCTCGGCGCCGGAGAGGTTCTTGGCGTCGATCAATGCAAGCGCATGGTAGAAATGGCCGCGGGGATCTTGGGGGTGCGCGGCGATGAGCGTCGCAGCGGCCGCTTTCGCCGCCGCGTCGGTCGCCGGCAGCTGGTCGCGGGGAAACAGCAGCGCGCCATAGCTCTGCAGCTTGTGGTCATGGGGAATACGGGTCGCGCCGTAGGCTGCGCCGGCGACGCCGAGGGTGGCGACGAGCATGGCAACGAATGCGAGCCGCGGGCGGCCGGCGGGGGCCGTGCCGGTCTGTGCGCCGTTCGGCCACAGCGCGAGCAGCAGCAGCGCGGCGGCGCCGCCGGCGATCGCGCCGCCGAGATGAGCACCGTAGTCGACCATGCCGAAACTCTCGAAAGCCATCGGCAGCATCGAGGCGACCAGCACCTGGACCGCGGTGATGCGCAGCCGCCCCCGTGTGGGAGCCGCGAAGCGGCAGCTGAGCACCAGCATCGCCGCGAACAGGCCCATGATCGCGCCGGACGCGCCGACCGAGACGGTCGTGCGGGGATTGATCATCAGCGAGGCGGTCGACCCGGCGAGCCCGCTGACCACGAACAGCGCCGCGAACCAGCGCGCGCCGATAGCCGGCTCGAGAATGCGCCCGGCGACGAACAACGCAAGGCCGTTGATCAGGAGGTGAACGAGGCCGGTGTGCATGAGCGGGGCGAGAAACATCCGGTACCACTCGTCGGCGCCCACGGTCGCCGCATATTGCAGGCCGCCGAGCGCGAGGAGGGTGCGCACGCCGGGCTCGAGGAGGCCGCGGGTGGGCTCGATGGCGAAGGCGAGCTCGGCGGCGAACACCGCGGCGAGCAGTCCGAGGATCGCGAAGGTGAGCCACGGCACGCGCCGGGCCGGCATCGCGTCGTTCGCCGGCGCAGGCGGCGCGGCGGGCAGGGCGGACGTCTCGGGTGGTACGGTCGGCGGGGCGGCCGGTGGGGCCTCGACCTCATCGTCGAAGAAATAATTCGGGGGAATGTAACGGGCTGCGGCGCAATGCATGAAAAAACTCCCCAAAACGCCAATGCGTCCCCTGTTCGGTAAGCGGCCGCAGCCGCCATCCTCGGGTTAGTAATCAGCCGTCGGGCTGAGGTTCACCGGGTGGGGCGCAAAAAGAACGCGGCGGCCCGAAGGCCGCCGCGGCACAAAAATCAAAACCTCCCCAGCGGGTTAGGCCGTGCGGATGCCGTGATGCATCAGCGGGATCGAGCGGATACGCTTGCCCGTCGCCGCGAAGATCGCGTTAAGCACGGCCGGTGCGGCGACCGAGATGGTGGGCTCGCCGACCCCACCCCAGAAGCCGCCTGAGGGCATCACGATGGTCTCGACCGCCGGCATCTCGTGCAGCCGCATCATCTGGTAGGTGTCGAAGTTCGTCTGCTCGATGGCACCGTCCTTCACCGTGCATTCGCCATAGAGCATTGCCGTGAGTCCATAGACGAACGAGCCCGACATCTGCCGCTCGATCTGTGCCGGGTTGACGGCGTAGCCGGGATCGATCGCGCCGACGATGCGGTGGATCTTCAGGTCGCCCTTGGCGTTGATCGAGATTTCGGCGCAGGCGGCGATGTAGCTGCCATGGGCCATGTATTGGGCGAGCCCGCGATAGACACCCTGCGGTGCCGGCGTGCCCCAGCCGATCTTTTCGCCGACCGCCTTGAGGACGGCGGCGTGCTTCGGCTTGAGCAGCTTGAGGCGGAAGGCGAGGGGGTCCTGGCCGAGCTCATGGGCGACCTCGTCCATGAAGCATTCGGTGTAGATCGCGTTGTGGTTGACGTTCACCCCGCGCCAGAAGCCGGCGAGGATGTGGGTGTTGCGCATCGCGTGGTCGATCAGGAGGTTCGGGATCTGGTAGCCGAAATTGCCCTCCGGCGAGTTTCCTGACAGCCCCTGGAACACCACCGGATCCATGCCGGTGGCTTCGAGACGCTCCGGCGCCAGCGAAGCTGAGATCGACTGGCCGGAGATGCGCATGTGGAAGCCGGTGACATTGCCCTTGTCGTCGATCCCGGCGGTGAGCTTGCACTGCGTCACCGGGTGGTAGCCGCAGTGGGTCATGTCCTCTTCGCGCGACCACATCAGCTTGACCGGCGTGCCCGGCATCTGCTTGGCGATCGCCACCGCCTGGCGCACATAGTCGACCCGGCCGCGCCGGCCGAAGCCGCCGCCGCACACCAGCACCTTGTGCACGTCGCAGCGGCCGATCGGCAGCCCGGACTCCTCGGAGACGGCAGCGAGCGCCGCCTCGCCGTTCTGGGTCGGCCCCCACACCTCGCACTTGTCTGCCGTGTAGAGCGCGGTCGCGTTCATCGGCTCCATGGTGGCGTGGTTCTGGTAGGGGAAGCTGTAGACCGCCTCGATCTTGCGCTTGGCACCGGCGAGGTCGGCCTTGGCGTCGCCCGCCTTGTTGCCGACAAAGGCCTGCTCGGCATCGAGCCCGCCTTCGAGGAACTTGGCGATGGTGGCACTCGAGACCTTGCCCGCTTCGCCGGGGTCCCACTCGACCGGGAGAGCCTCGACGGCCTTGTGGGCGCGCCAGTAGCTGTCGGCGACGACGGCGACGCCGGAATCACCGACCTGGACCACCTTTTTCACGCCGGGCATGCCGGCGACCTTGGCAGCATCGAAGCTCTTCACCTTGCCGGTGCGCACCGGGCAATCGCGGATCGCCGCGACGAGCATCCCCGGCATCTTGAGGTCGATGCCGTAGACGAGCGCACCGTTGACCTTGTCCGCGGTGTCGAGCCGCTTGAGCGGCTTGCCGGCGATCTTCCAGTCCTTGGGGTCCTTGAGCTTGATGTCCTTCGGCGGCTCGATCTTCGCCGCGGCATCGGCGACCTTACCGTAGGCCACGGTGCGGCCCGACGGCTTGTGAGTGATGACGCTGTTCGCGGCGCTGCATTCCGAGGCCGGCACCTTCCATTCGTCGGCGGCCGCCTGGATCAGCATCTCGCGGGCGGCCGCGCCGCCCTTGCGGACATATTCGTGGGAGGTGCGGATGCCGCGGCTGCCGCCGGTCGACATGTCGCCCCAGATGCGCTTGCGGGCGAGATTCTGGCCCGGCGTCGGATATTCGGTCGTGACTTTCGACCAGTCGCATTCAAGCTCCTCGGCGACGAGCTGGGCGAGGCCGGTGAGGGAGCCCTGGCCCATCTCCGAGCGGGCGATGCGGATCACCACGGTGTCGTCGGGGCGAACGACCACCCAGGCGTTGACTTCCGGCGCGCCGTCAGCGGCACGCGCGACGTCGCCTCCGAACGGAATGCGCAGGCCGAGCGCGAGGCCGCCGCCGAGCGTGGCGGCGGCGACGACGAAGGAACGGCGGTCGAGCTTGGGAGCGTCGAGCTTCGGAACGAAATTCATGGCGGGCCTCCTCACGCGTTCGCTGCGGCGTGGATGGCCGTGCGCACCTGCTGGTAGGTGCCGCAGCGGCAAATGTTGGTGATCGCCGAATCGATGTCGGCGTCGGTCGGCTTCGGCTTGGCGGCGAGGAGCTCGGCGACCGCCATGATCATGCCGGACTGACAGTAGCCGCATTGCGGCACGTCGTTCTCGATCCAGGCCTTCTGCACCTTGTGCAGCACGCCGTTCTTGGCGAGCCCCTCGATGGTGGTGATCTCGGCGCCGGCGACCGCGGACAGCGGCACCGAACAGGAGCGCGTCGCGACCCCGTTCACGTGCACCGTGCAGGCGCCGCATTGGGCGATGCCGCAGCCATATTTGGTGCCGGTCATGCCCAGCGTGTCGCGGAGCACCCACAACAGCGGCGTGTCCGGCTCGACCGTGACCTCGTGGCGTTGGCCGTTGATGATCAACGTTGGCATTGTCTTCTCCCGTTCATCGCCCATGCGCAGCCGGGCGAAATCGCTTGGCGCGCGTCGTCCCGAGCGGGGCTCGCGCGCATCGCGGCACTATAGATTGTTCTTGTTCTAAAGAGAATCCGCCGTCCTGCACTTTTGGCAGGCGGCCGCCGGCGCGCGCCGGAATGGGGGCGCCATTCTTTTTCACGCCTGTGTGATGGAGGTCACGGTTGCGCCCGGCGCGGCCTCTTACCGTTCGCATGGTGATGGGACGAGGAGGCCGCCATGAGGCTACCGTACAGTTTTTCGTCCGGTGCGCGAAATCCCGAGCAGACTTCCAAAGAGACCGAGGGCGTCCTGGTCGTGGCCTGCGCCATGATCGCGATCCTTGTTGCGATCTTGAACGCCGACCCCACGACCGTAGTCGGATTCTTTCACTGACCGATGAGTTCGGCACGAATGAATTTGAACGAGAGGCAATCGATGAAACCATTTGATTTCGAGCGATCGCCCGAAGATCAGGCAACCGTCGCGAGATGGCGGCGCCGCGTGCTGGTGTTCTACGGCAGCGTCGGATTGGCGCTGATTGCGGTCGTAACCGCGGCCCGCATCGCCCATGTCGCGACGCTGTTCGCGAGCCGGTGACCGGACCCATCCTTATCCTCTGAAAAAGCGAGATCGTGGACCATGTATGACGCTGAAACAGACCCGGCTTACGCCGCTCAGCACCCCGGACGATGCCTCAAGCACTCACGTCGCAGACGATGGGGCTGGAGACCGCGCGTGCGCCGCCCGTTCGAACAACCCTCGATGTACAGGCAACCATACGCCGCGCCCGCCGATCTCGATCCATCCGATCAAACCACGCCGGGCGACGGCTGACGGTTCGTTCGGGCTGCTCGCGCGCGACGAGGAGTTGCGGCGACACCTCGACGCGAGCGCACGACAGCACCTTCCCGCGAGCGCCGCATTGGTGTTAGCGTCACCGCCGCTTGCGTTTGCCACGGAGGAAGCGATGGACCGCAGATGGCTGGTGAAAGTGTTCAGTGCCGGATTGGTGACGTTGCCGCTCATCGACCGCGCGGCGGCCTATGAGAAGTCGAGCGAGAAGCACCACAAGCTCGCCATTCATGTCGACGTCAACGATCCTGAAGTGATGAAGCTCGCCTTCAACAACACGCGCAACGCCTACGAGCTCTACAAGGAGTGGGGCGAGGACCTCGCGGTCGAGATCGTCGCCTACAGTCAGGGCCTGCACATGCTGCGCGACGATACCTCGCCGGTGAAGGCGGAGATCAAGGCGCTGCGCGAGAAGGTGCCGCAGGTGGCCTTCGGCGCCTGCAACAACACCAAGACGGGCATGGAGAAGCGCGAGGGCAAGACCATCGTGCTGATCCCCGAGGCGACCCTCGTCCCCGCCGGCGTCGTGCGGCTCGTCGAGCTCCAGGAGCTCGGCTACAAATACGTCAAGCCGTAAGGTCGTCCTTTCCGGCGCGTACGCGCGCCGTCCTCCCTCTCCCGCTTGCGCGGGAGGGTCGGGGAGGGGGCCGCGGCGGTGCAGCGCGCGCAAGCCTCGTGATGAGGTCGTAGCCCGGATGAGCAAAGCGACATCCGGGGCAGCGCCAGAGATCATGTAAAGTCGGCCCCCGCATTGTCGCTGCGCTCATGCGGGCTACAGGGCTGAGGCCGATTTCCCCTCCGCGCTACTTGCCGGCTCCCGCCTTGGCAGCCGCTGCGGCGGCTTCCTGCAACTCGCGGATCTTGGCGCGGATCGGGCCGAACGGGCCGAACTTGTGCTGCTGCTGGTCGAACCCGTCGGCATAGGGGCCGTACGGCGTATCGGCCGCCTTCTGCAGCCGGTTCGGGAAATCCTTGGCAAGGTCGGCCTTCACCGGCCGTTCCTTGCTGTTGATGTAGCCAGCGACGTCATAAGCGTCGTCATCGTTGAGCACCGGCGCTTCGTAGGTGGTGCCGAGCGGCATGTTGTGCTGGGCGAAGGCCGCGGCGGTGAGCACGCGGGTCATGCCGGCGCCGTTGTTGTAGCTGTCCGGTCCCCACAGCGGCGGAAACTGGTAGCCGTGCCCGGTGGCGGCGCGCTTCCCGAGGCCGTCATTGCCGTGGCAGAGCGCGCAAGTCGCCGCATAGACCTTCTCGCCATGGGGGAGGTCGACGGCGCGGTCGGGCGCCTTGCTGGCGAGCGTACCGGAGCCCTTAAGCTTGGCGCCGTCGGCGATGCCGGTCGAGAGCCACTTCATGTAGGCGAGGTAGGCCTTCATCTCGGTGCTGTTGAGCGCGAGCGCGGGGCCGTTCATGCTGCGCTCCATGCAGCCGTTGATGCGGTCCTCGAGCGTGCCGACCTCGCCCTCGCGGCCGCGATACTGGGGAAACTGTCCCCACACCCCCGTGAGCGGCATCGCATAGGGCTGGGTGCCGGCCTGGAGGTGGCAGTTCTGGCAGGTGAGGTTGTTGCCGGAGAGGCGCTTCGCCGGATCGGCGACATTCGGACCGATCTGATTCGCGGTGTCGGTGACGAGGGCGTGGCCGTACTTCACGAGCTTGCTGAAGGGATCGTTGCCGAGTGTCGAGAGCTTCGGCGGCGACCATTCGGTGAGATCGACCTGGAGCACCTCGGCGCCCGGCGCCACGCCGATCATCGCACCACCCAACGCTGCCACCAGCAGAAATGTCGAAGCACCGAATACAATCGAGCGTTTCATGCGGAATCCCCTTCCAGCAAAGCGCGGCAGCATCGACCCTTTCGCTGCCATCGACAAGGCGCCAGTTTGCCGCTTGTCCGCCCTTGCTCGCCCGGCAGGTGGCGCCCGCGGCCTCTTCTCGCGCAACCAAAAATGATGTACTTTACCCCCCAACCGTTCCGCGAATGGGACGTCCGCGCCGAGGTTGAGCCGCAGGCGCCTGAGTTTGATCACGGGGAAACGCATGAAACATCTGACTTTGCTGCTCGCGAGCGCCGCGCTTGTCGTCACCTCCGGCGCGGTGCTGGCGCATCACTCCTTTGCCATGTTCGACCAGGAGCACCCGATGGAGGTCGACGGCGTGGTGAAGGACTTCAAATACACGAGCCCGCACACCTTCATCATCCTGACCATCAAGGACAAGGACGGCACCGTCGAGGACTGGAATCTCGAAGGCGGCAGCCCGAGCGCGCTCGCCCGCGACGGCTGGAACAACAAGTCGCTCAAGCCGGGCGACGAACTGCACCTCACCATCGATCCGCTGCGCAGTGGCGCGCCGGGCGGCGCGTGGAACGTGAACAAGATCAAGTTCAAGGACGGCAAGTCGGTCGGCACTCACTGATCATCGACTCGCTGATCGTCGCGTTCTTCAAGATGGAAGGCGCCGGCATTGTCCGGCGCCTTTGCATTTTGCGGCCACACCCCCCGACCTTCCCCGCGAGCGGGCGGGGGAGAAGATGGGGGCGAGCCGGGCTTGCGCCCGTCACCCGATGACGTAGTTGAGGCCGACCTTGCTCTCGAGCGTCGCGCTCGCTGCGTGAAGCGAGACCGCCCAGGTCTGGTCGCCGACGATGCCGTCCGAGGCGACGCCGCCCCAGGTCTGGAAAGCCTTCACGGCCTCCTCGGTCTTCGGCCCGAAGCTGCCGTCGATGCCGTGCGGAGTGACGTTCCACTGCCCCGGTGCGCCGTTGGTGAGCAGCGTCTGCAGTGACTTCACCACGGCGCCGTTGGTGCCCTTCTCCAAGGTTGGCATCGGGCCGCCGTCGGGCAGCGCCGCCCAGGTGTGCGGCCCCACGACGCCGTCAGGGGTGAGGCCCGCCCCCGTCTGGAAGTCCTTCACGGCGGATTCCACCTGGCCGCCGAAAACACCGTCGACTTTGAGGCCGAGGTCGGGCGTGCGCCGCAGCGCGCGCTCAAGCCGCCGAACCGTATCGCCGGTGGCACCGAAACTGATGGTAGGCTGTCCTGGATTGCTCATGCTCTCCTCCAAGTTTCGAGATGCTCGATGGAGCGCCCGCACGACGGCGGACGCTGCACTGGAAGAGTGTCTTTGCGGGGGCATGCGGGGTATGAAGAAGCTCACATGCGGCGCTGTTCCGCTTGGGTTCCAATGACTTGGGTCACACAGGAACCGCGTGAGGCGAGGGCCGGTCGACGCTGGCGGAAACTCCGGGCACCTCAGTATGAGGTCGACCCGCCAGCGCAATCGCCACCCCCCAGCGCCATCGCCATCCACCAGCGCGTTCGCGATTCACGACCGTCATCGCCGGGCTTGACCCGGCGACCCCGCTTAACAAGACACGGCCGTGCCACACCTCAAGCGGGGATGGCAGCCCTGGCTTGAACACCGGCAGGATGATTCCATCGAGATCGAACAGGCCTTAGAATGGACGCCGAGGCCGAGAGGCCGATCCGAGCGCGCCGCGCGAAACGACCCTGCAATCAGGCTGCCCCGTGAGGAGTGACCATGCGCCAGATGTCCGTCCTGATCGCCATCGCGCTTGCCGTATCGGCCTCGACCGCCGGCGATGCCGCGGCGCGCAAATGGCACGGCGCGCGCTTTCATGGCACCGAGGTCTATCTCCCCGCCTACACCGTTGTCGGCCCAGCCGCGCCCCCGATCTTCAACGACGGCGGCGCCTATTGCTGGCACTGGTTTCGCAACGGGAGGGGCTGGGCGACGACGTGGTGGTGTTGAGGGAGGTCGCTCTCGTCCCGCGGGGCTGCAGGTGGGCGAGTCGCTGAATTTGCATTCCGCGCGATAAGGCGGCGAGAAAATCAAGTTGCGGCCACCGCGACGCCCAAGGCTATGTGCTGACCAAAAACGAAAACCGCGACATGAATCCTGCCGCAGATGCGGCACGCAAAAACACGAGCCCCGGGGCGCTGCGCCCCGGGGCTCGATGGAAAACGGCTAGGGCTCAGTAGTACCGGCAGGCATAGGGGTGCCAGTAGCACCAGCCACGGCCGTAGCCGTAGCCATATCCGAAACCAACGCTGCGATGGCCCCACCCGCCGCCGTGCCAGCCACCACCGAAGCCATGGGCCGAAGCCGAGCTCGGGGCGACTGCAGCCGCGCCGAGAGCCATGGCGGTGACAACCACAAAGCTGATCTTTCGCAACATGATATGTAACTCCTCTGTCAATTCAGATGGGCGCTTGCTCATCCTGCCCCGTTCGTCGCTTGCCGCGGCCGCCCAGTTCACCTAGTGTGTGTTGCGCATCACACAGTAGTTCCCGTTGCGCGCCACGGACCGCACACATCCACGACGCGGTGATTGTTGCGTGTGAGATTCTGGAAGCAGTGCTCGCCCAGACACCCGAACCTAGGCGGGTGAGGAATGTCCCGTGGGGACATCGGAGCGGGCCGGCTTCACGAGATCATCTTCGAATTCACCCGGACCCGCGATTTCGTCTCTGGAGAAGCACAGGCCACGGCTTCGGCCACGCGCGGGTATGTTCGCGGAAAGGTGTCCATCCAACCTCGGCACGAACTGCTCTGAGGAGTGCTGGCTCGCGCGGCCGACCGGCTGATCGGCCAGCCGTGTTTGCGGCCACCAAGCGGATGTATCCGAAAGACGTGTTGGAACATCGGCGCGGCGCGCCGGCGCTCGGGCGAGTGAGGGACAGGATCGCGATTGCGAGCGATCCGGAATCGAATACCGGTGGCTTGAAAACTCCGAACCGCCCGCTCGTTGCCGACGCGGGCGGTTCAGCTCTTCTGCGTGCTGCCTCTTCGCAGCCGGGCCGGCGCTTCCCTATGCGCGCCTGGGGAGAAGCGCCACCATCGTGTGAGTGAGGTTTTCCCTTCGCTCCAGATCGTCGGCTATCCGGACATACTGCTCGGCAAGTCTTTTGCGTGCGAAGTTCGTGATGTCGAGTTGGCCGCTATTGGCCAGCTCCGCGTATTTCCTTGCCTCTTGTCGATAGTGCTGTGCCCGCTCCGCCCTGGTATTGGTTTCCATATCAGCGCTCCCCAATTAACCCCAAAGGCATATTAACTATGAGTTGGGGCATCGTAATGAGGGCGGTTGGGCGAAGGCCGGATTGAATTGAGCCCGAAGAGCGGCAGTGGCGGTCTGCCGATCACGCAAGTCTGCCGATCATGGCCGCAAGCAGACGCTACTTCCGCACCAGCCCCATCATCCGATGCACCGCTGCCGGGATTGGCGCGATCACCGGGATGCTGAACATGGGGGTGAGGGCGATCGCCGCATTGCCGAGCGGGCCTCCACCGATGATTACGGCCTCGGCCTTGTCGCGCTCGATGCAGGTCGCAACGACCTCGCGCAAAGCTTCGACCAGTCGGCCGGGATCGGCGACGAGCTTGTTCGGATCTTCCGTCGTGACCCGGGTACCGGTGTAGAGCCCGGCGAGGCCGAGCTCGGCGGCTCTCGCGTCGATTGAAGCGATGAGCAATGGCGTGGTCGTCGCCACCCCAAATCGCCGGCCCTTATCGGAGGCCGCGAGCATGGCCGCCTCGGCGATGCCGACGACGGGGATGCTCACCTGCCGGCGCAAGTCGGCCCATCCGGGATCGCCGAAGGCGCTGATGATGATCCCGGACGCGTCCTTGCCGAGACCCACGCCCAACTCGACGACCTGGGGCGCGGAAGCCGCGAGCGCGTCCGGCTCGACGATCATGGCCGGACCACGCGGAGCTGTGGCGCCGACGATCTCGATATCGTTTGGCGCGGCCGATCGCGCGATCTGCACCATCATGTCGGTCGTGGCCTTGTTGGTATTCGGATTGATCAGCACAATGCGGCCGCCGGCCGCGCTGACGGTCCCGCGCGATGCCACCAGGCCGGCCGTTGCGGCCGCTCCGGTCATTGCAAGCAGATGCCTTCGTGAGATGAGCCCGCGCATGTTGCACCCGTTGTTGAGCGAGTTTGCCTGAGCAAAAGGCTAGCAAATTCCGTGCTAATGGCGCCGAGGATTGCAATGGTGGGCGCGACAGGGATTGAACCTGTGACCCCTCCCGTGTGAAGGGAGTGCTCTCCCGCTGAGCTACGCGCCCGCTCCGGCGGACCGGCATTTAGCCGATCATGCGGCCGCAAGCAAGGATGGGCGGCCGCGGTCCACGTGCCGAGGTCAATGTCGCCGGCGCAAGTCTGAATCTACCACGGTCGTCATCGCCGGGCTTGACCCGGCGACCCCGATCATATGGCTCGGCCGTGCCACGTTAAGCAGGGTGGCCGGGACAAGCCCGGCCAGCCGCACAACTCAATCAGATCACTGCGGTTGCGCGGGCGCCGGCACGGCGGGTGTCGCGCCCGGGGCGGGCGAGGCCGAGATGATCGGGCGCTTGCGCTTTGTTGGCGGCGCCTTGGGGGGTACCGGCCGTTTGAGCTCGACGAACAGCGGATTCGGGTCGAGCAGGGTTGCGGTGGCGTCTTTGGCGCTGCCCTCGGGCGCGACCGGCTTCACCGTCCGGGTCTCCGGCCCGTAGCCGGTAAGCGAGAGGGCGACGGTGAACTCGTTCGCGAGACTGACCGTGAGCGCGCACGGCGTCTTGCACGTCGCCCCGGTCGAGAGCTTGGCGTCAGCTCCCGGCGGATTGGACTCGATCGACAGCGAGGCCGTCGTCGGCTTGGAAGAAAAGAAATCCATGCTCGGCATCGAGAACGAACAGGCGGCGAGTGCAAACCCGGTCGCCACCACTCCTACGATGCGAGCGGCGAAGCTGCTTCCCTGCCTGCCGTTCACGCGCTAACCCCCAATGCTCATGGCATCCGACACAACATCCCCCCGGACGGCTACCCTGCACCGAGCCGCTTTCCGAGTAAAGCATTAGCGTAATACGCGAATTTTCGCATCCGCAAAATCTTCACAGGGCCCTCGCCTGGCCCCGACGTGAAAACGAGCGTTCCTTCACGCGCCCTCCGGCACCGCCCGGCAGGGGCGGGGAGAGGCGTCACGCAGTGCCAGTAGTTCCGTAACAGAATCAGCCAATACATTGAAATGGCTTATGATCCTGTCAGGCGCAAGCTGCGAGACCGGAATGTTGGTATAGCCGAAATCGACCGCGATCACCGGGATGCCGGCGGCCTGGGCGGTGGCGATGTCGGTCGGCAAATCCCCGACCATGATGGCCCGCTTGAAGTCCCCTCCGGCCCGTTCCAAGGTCCGGCGCAGGAACTCGGGGTTGGGCTTCTGCACTCCGAACGTGTCCTGGCCGCAGATCGCGGCGAACCGGCGGGAGAGGCCGAGCGCATCGAGCACGCGCATGGAGAGCCGCTCGAGCTTGTTGGTGCAGACCGCGAGCCGGCAGCCGTCGGCGGCGAGCACGTCGAGTGCTTCCTCGACGCCGGGAAAGGCGCGGGATTGGTCGGCGACATGGAGGCTGTAATGGGCGATGAAATCGCCGAACATGCGGTCGAGATCGGCCTTGGTGCGCGACTGCCCGTGGCTCGCAAGGCCGCGCTCGATCATGTAGCGAGCGCCGCCGCCGACCAGCATCCGTCCGTCCTGATAGGGGATCGGCAAAAGCCCCTCACGCGCCAGCACGACGTTAAGGGTCTCGACGAGGTCGGGCGCGGTGTCGACCAGCGTCCCGTCGAGATCGAAGATGATGGTGGTCTCCGGCATGGCTCTCGTGCGGTTCAGGCGGATGATCCCTAGCTATAAGGGGTGCCGATTCCCCTGACTTTCGCACGTCCAAACGGCAAAAAATGGTCGCAACCGGAGGCACTATATGTTCGCGGCGAAGTAAGCTGCGCGCTGCGACGCCGCCGCCTGCTTTTATTCCTAGTCGGGAGGCCGATCCCCTCGAATCGTTTCACACGCTGGAGCTTGATTTGGAGCATGAACGTGATGGAAAAGTCTTCAACTTTGCTCGAATCATGCTTGGAAGAAATGAATCAGTCCGCCGTCATCGCCAGGCTTGACCCGGCGATCCTGATCGTAAGGCGGGGCCGTGCCATCCTGAGCGGGATGGCCGGTCAAGTCCGGCCATGACGACTCGGTGGAAGGCCGGACATGGCGGCGCCCCTCCGATGAGCTTCGCCGGCAGGGCCTCATGAGCACCCAACCGCCCAGCATCTCACCGGACGAGCTTAAGCGCGCCGCAGCGATCCGCGCGCTCGACTTCGTCGCCCCGGGCATGCGGCTCGGCCTCGGCACCGGCTCGACGGCGCGCCACTTCGTCGAGCTCCTTGGTGCGCGGGTGCGCGCCGGGCTCGACGTCGTCGGCGTGCCGACCTCGGAGGCGACCCGCGCCGATGCCGAAAAGTTCGGCGTGCCGCTCACGACGCTCGACGAGACCCCCGAACTCGACCTCACGGTCGACGGCGCCGACGAGATCGGCCCCGGCCTCGCCGTCATCAAGGGCGGCGGCGGCGCACTGCTGCGCGAGAAGATCGTGGCGTCGGCGTCGCGGCGGATGATTGTCATCGCCGACTATTTGAAGGCGGTGCCGATGCTCGGGCGCTTTCCGCTGCCGGTGGAGGTGGCGCCGTTCGGCCTTGCGGCGACCTGCCGCACCATCGAGGGGGCGATCCGGGCGGCCGGCTGTGCCGGCCCGCTGGTGTTGCGGCGCGACAAGGCGGGCCATCCTTTCGTCACCGATGGCGGGCACTTCATCATCGACGCGGCGCTCGGCGAGATCCCCGATCCGGCTCGCCTGGCATCGCACCTCGCCGCCGTCCCCGGCGTGGTCGAGCACGGGCTCTTCATCGGCCTGGTGCGGGTTGCGATCATCGCCGGGAACGAGGGCGTGCGCGTCGTCGAGATTTAAGTCGTCGAGAAATGAAACGTCAGGAGGAGAATTCCATGGGGCTGAAACGATCCGTGCTCTGCGCCCTTGCAGGGTGCTTCATGTTCGGGTGCTTCGCCGCCGTCGCGCAGGCCCAGGCGCCCGCGCCGAGCGCAGGGGCGGTCGCCGCGGCGCGCGAGTTAATCGTCGTCAAGGGCGGCGCGGCGATGTTCGAGCCGGTGATCCCCGGCGTGATCGAGACCGCGAAGAATTCGCTGGTGCCGACCAATCCGAACCTGTCGAAAGAGCTCAACGACGTGGCCGCGCAGCTCCGCAAGGACTATGACGGCAAGAAGGCCGAGCTCGTCTACGAGGTGGCGCTGATCTACGCCAAACACTTCACCGAGCAGGAGCTCAAAGAGCTCGTCGCTTTCTACAAGAGCCCGCTCGGCCAGAAGATGCTCAAGGAGGAGCCGCTCGCGCTCGACCAGGGCATGAAGCGGGCACAGGACTGGTCGCAGGAGTTCTCCGAGGCGGTGCTCGTTCGCATCCGGTCCGAAATGACGAAAAAGGGCCACCCGTTGTGACGACCACGCCGCACGACGTCGACCTCTTCGTGATCGGCGCCGGATCGGGCGGCGTGCGGGCGGCGCGGATCGCCGCGGGTTACGGCGCCAAGGTGATGGTCGCCGAGGAGTATCGGATCGGCGGCACCTGCGTGATCCGCGGCTGCGTGCCGAAGAAGCTCCTCGTCTATGCGTCGCGGTTCTCCCACGAGTTCGCCGATGCCGCCGGCTTCGGCTGGACGGTCGGCGCGCCGAGCTTCGACTGGCCGACCCTGATCGCCAACAAGGACAAGGAGATCGCGCGGCTCGAAGGCATCTACCGCAGCAATCTCGAGAAGGCGGGCGCCGAGATCGTCAAGAGCCGCGCGGTGATCGAGGACGCGCACACGGTCCGGCTCCTCGCCTCGGGGGCGCGAGTGCGCGCAGCGCATATACTCATCGCGACCGGCGGGTGGCCGCATCCCGGCCGCCCGATCCCCGGCATCGAGCACGCGATCACATCGAACGAGGCGTTCCATCTCGAGGAGCTGCCGGCGAGCATCCTCATCCAGGGCGGCGGCTACATCGCGGTCGAGTTCGCCTGCATCTTTGCGGGACTGGGCTCGCAGGTGTCGCTCGTCTATCGCGGCGAGAACGTCCTGCGCGGCTTCGACGATGACGTGCGCGCGCACCTGCGCGGCGAGATGGAGGCGCGCGGCATCAAGGTCATCACCGGCCAGCTCGTGGAGGCGATCGAGCGGCAGGGTGGCCGCTATGCCGCGGTGCTGAGCGACGGCCGCCGGATCGCCGCGGAGCGGGTGATGTTCGCGGTCGGCCGCAAGCCCAACATCGGCGATCTCGGCATCGAGCACGCCGGCGTCACCGTCGCCGACAATGGCGGCATCGCCGTCGACCGCTATTCGCGCACGGCGGCGCCGCACATCTTCGCCGTCGGCGACGTCACCAACCGCGCGAACCTCACGCCCGTCGCCATCCGCGAGGGCCACGCGGTGGCCGATACGCTGTTCGGCGGCCGGCCGACCGCGGTCGATCACCTCCATATTCCGACCGCGGTGTTCTCCGAGCCGGAGGTCGGCGTGATCGGGTTGACCGAAGCGCAGGCGCGCGAGCGCCTTCCCCGCGTCGACATCTACAAATCGAATTTCCGGCCGCTCAAGGCGACGCTGTCGGGAAACCCGAGCCGCGTGCTGATGAAGCTCGTGGTCGACGCCGCGACCGACCGCGTGGTCGGCTGCCATATCGTCGGCGAAGGGGCCGGAGAGATGATCCAGCTCGTCGGCATCGCGGTGAAGACCGGCGCGACCAAGGCCGATTTCGACGCCACCATGGCGGTGCACCCGACGTCGGCGGAAGAGCTCGTCACCATGCGCGAGCCGTCGGTGCGGCACATGCGCGAGGCCGCCGAATAGGAAAGTTTGCCGTGGTGCGCGATTGCGGGGGTCGTGTATAAGCCGCGCGGGCCGCTCGTTTCGGTCCGCGAAATCAAGGAGCGTTGCGTCATGGCCGAGCGTTGGACGCCCGATAGCTGGCGGGGAAAGCCGGTCCAGCAGGTTCCGGTCTATCCGGATGCGGCGGCGCTTGCCGAGGTCGAGAAGCAGCTCGCGACCTTTCCGCCGCTGGTTTTTGCAGGTGAGGCGCGGCGTCTGAAAAAGTCGCTCGCGCGCGTCGCGGCCGGAGAGGCATTCCTCCTCCATGGCGGCGACTGCGCCGAGAGCTTCGCCGAGCACGGCGCCAACAACATCCGCGACTTCTTCCGCGTCTTCCTGCAGATGGCGGTGGTGATGACGTTCGCGGCGGCGCTGCCGGTGGTCAAGATCGGCCGCATCGCCGGACAGTTCGCCAAGCCCCGCACCTCGCCGACCGAAAAGCGCGACGGCATCGAGCTGCCGAGCTATCGCGGCGACATCATCAACGGCAACGACTTCGACCCCGTCGCGCGCACGCCCGATCCGCGCCGCCAGGTCGAGGCCTACCGCCAGTCGGCCGCAACGCTCAACCTGCTGCGCGCCTTCGCCCAGGGCGGCTACGCCAACCTCGCGAGCGTGCACAGCTGGATGCTCGGCTTCGTCAAGGACAGCCCGCAGTCGCGCCGCTACACCGAGCTTGCCGACCGCATCTCGGAAACCCTCGGCTTCATGCGTGCCATCGGCCTCGACCTCGAGGACCATCCGGAGCTGCGCACCACCGACATCTACACCAGTCACGAGGCCCTGCTGCTCGGCTTCGAGCAGGCGATGACGCGGGTGGATTCGACCACCGGCGACTGGTACGCGACCTCCGGCCACATGGTGTGGATCGGCGACCGCACCCGCCAACTCGATCACGCCCATGTTGAATATTGCCGCGGCATCGAGAATCCGCTCGGTCTCAAATGCGGGCCGTCGTCGAAGCCGGACGATCTCCTGCGGCTGATCGATGCGCTCAATCCCGACAACGAGCCCGGCCGGCTCACGCTGATCTGCCGGCTCGGCTCCGACAAGGTCGGCGACCTCCTGCCGCCGCTCGTCCGTGCGGTGAAGCGCGAGAACTGCGAGGTGGTGTGGTCGTGCGACCCGATGCACGGCAACACCATCTCATCGGCGACCGGCTACAAGACGCGGCCGTTCGACCGCATCCTCTCCGAGGTGAAGAGCTTCTTCGCCGTCCACGCCGCCGAAGGCACCTATGCCGGCGGCGTGCATCTCGAGATGACCGGCAAGGACGTCACCGAGTGCACCGGCGGCGCCCGCGCCATCACCGACGAAGATTTGAACGACCGCTACCACACCTTCTGCGACCCCCGGCTCAATGCCGAGCAGTCGATCGAGCTTGCGTTCCTGCTCGCCGAATTGCTCAAGAAGGAGCGCCTCGGCCGCGCCATGCCGCTGCCGGCGGCAGCGGGGCTGTAGGGGGACGCGGCTTCGCCTGCTTCGAGGCCCGCCCTTACGGTCATGGCCGGGCTTGTCCCGGGCACCCCGATCAAACGGCACGGCTGTGCACCCATTATCGGGGTCGCCGGGACAAGCCCGGCGATGACGGCGTGAGGGAATGGGCGCGGCAAGGGATCCGTCGCGAGGCTCCGACTTAAGACTTCCGCAAATAAGCGCCGCGATGATGCGCCTTCCGCCACCAGGCTTGGCCCGTTCGCGCAATGCCTATCGATATCCGCCACCCGAGCAGCCCCGAAGCCGTACGCCGGTCACTGTCGCCTGATCGGCGTCGCACTGAGCCTCAACACCGTCCTGTTTCTCCTCGTGAGCTTCGCCACCGGCCAGTGGCTCCTCGACAAGGCCGGCCGGCTGGCGGACAGCGATTTCGTCGACGTATGGGCGGCGGGCAAGCTCGCGCTCGACGGCCATGCGGTCGCCGCCTGGGACTGGGTGATCCATCGCGACGCCGAGGTGGCGGCGCTCGGACATGACTTTCCCGGCAATTATGGCTGGCACTATCCGCCGACGTACCTGTTCGTCGCGGCGGCACTCGCCACCTTGCCCTATCTCGTGGCATTGCTCGGTTGGCTTGCTATGACGTTGCCGCTCTACGTCGCCGCGGTGCGGGCCATCATGGGCGAGCGCCTCGGCATCCTCATCGCCTGCGCGCTTCCTGCCGTGATGTGGAATATGCTCGTCGGGCAGAACGGCTTTCTCACCGCGGCGCTGATCGGCTTCATGCTGCTCACCCTCGACACAAGGCCGGTCGTCGCCGGCGTGCTGCTCGGCTTCCTCACCTACAAACCGCAATTCGGCATCCTGTTTCCGATAGTGTTGGCGGCGAACGGGCAGTGGCTCGTCATCGCGGCGGCGAGCGCCACCGCCGCGATTTTGATCGCAGCGTCTGCCGCGGTGTTCGGCATTACCGCGTGGTCCGCCTTTTTCACGTGGCTTCCGGCGACGAGCGAAATCATTCTCGGCGACGGCCGCTCCGGGCTCAACAAGCTGCAAAGCCTGTTCGGCGTCCTGCGCTGGCTCGGCGCCAGCACGACCGCAGCCTTCATCGCGCAGGGGCTCCTGATCGCGGCCTGCGCGGCCGCGCTCGTCATGATCACGAGAGACCGCCGCGTGCCGAGCGAGGTCAAATCGGCGGCGCTCGCGACCGGCGCGCTGCTCGCGACGCCTTATCTCTACATGTACGATTTTCCGGTGCTGATGATCCCGCTCGCCTTTCTGCTGCGTCTCGGGCTGCGTGACGGATTCCTGCCCGGCGAGCTCGCCGCGATGGCGGCCGCTTGCGGCCTCGTGCTGGTGTTTCCGGTGGTGCCGGTCCCGACCGGCTTTGCGGCGGCGCTCATCGTGGCGGCAATCATCGGCCGACGGGTTGCGGCGGCAGCATGGCATGCACGGTATCGCAGCGGTCGAGTTGCGCGGAGCATAGAGCGGCGCCCAGGGCTTTCCCTCCCCGGCTTCGGGGAGGGCAGGGTGGGGCCCTTTCTTCCTTGCTCGCTCCGCTCGCGGACCCCACCCCATCCCTCCCCGAAGACGGGGAGGGAGCCGGGCCGGATTGCCGCCGCGCCGCGCAGCGGTTAGATCAAGGCCATGGACACGCGCCTCAATCCCGGCCCGCTCGACCGCCTCTCGCTGAGCATCGCGCAGCTCAATCCGACTGTCGGCGACGTCGCCGGCAATGCGGAGAAGGCGAGGCGCGCGCGGGCGAAAGCGGCCGCCGACGGCGCCGATCTCATCGTGTTCTCCGAGCTTTTCATCTGCGGCTATCCGCCGGAAGACCTCGTGCTCAAGCCGGCTCTGCAGGAGGCCTGCCGCAGCGCCATCGAGGCGCTTGCCCGTGACACCGCCGACGGCGGCCCTGCCATGCTGATCGGCACACCCTGGGTCGAGAACGGGCTGCTCTACAATGCGGTGGCGCTGCTCGACGGCGGTCGCGTCGCTGCGCTGCGCTTCAAGGTCGACCTGCCGAATTACGGCGTGTTCGACGAGAAGCGCGTGTTCGCACCCGGTCAGATGCCGGGGCCGATCAATTTCCGTGGGCTGCGCATCGGCGTGCCGATCTGCGAGGACATCTGGGGGCCGGAGCCGGTCGAATGCATCAGCGAGACCGGCGGAGAGATTTTGCTGGTGCCGAACGGCTCGCCCTATCGGCGCGGCGTCATCGACGAACGGCTCAACGTGGCGGTGGCGCGCGTCAAGGACGCGGGTCTGCCGCTCGTCTATGTCAACCAGGTCGGCGGCCAGGACGAGCTCGTGTTCGAGGGCGCCTCCTTCGTGCTCAACACCGACTTGACCTTCGGCGCGCAGCTCCCCGCGTTCCGCGAGGCGGTGACGACGGTGGTATTCACGCGCACGACCGACGGCTGGGCCTGCAGCGGCGGTCCCATCGCGACGCTCGAGACCGGCGACGAGGCGGACTACGCCGCCTGCGTGCTCGGTGTGCGCGACTATGTCGACAAGAACGGCTTTCCCGGCGTGGTCATCGGCCTCTCCGGCGGCGTCGATTCCGCGATCTGCGCGGCGATGGCGGTCGATGCGCTGGGGCCGCAGCGCGTGCGCTGCGTGATGCTGCCCTACCGCTTCACCTCGCAGGAATCGCTCACCGATGCCGCCGAGATCGCGCGCGCGCTCGGCGTGCACTACGACATCGTGCCGATCGCAGACGCAGTCGAGGGGCTCGAGACCGCGCTGTCGCCACTTCTGGCCGGTCTCAAGCGCGACGTCACCGAGGAGAATCTGCAGGCCCGCGCGCGCGGGGTCATCCTGATGGCGATCTCCAACAAGTTCGGCCTGATGGTGATGACCACCGGCAACAAGTCCGAGATGTCGGCCGGCTACGCGACGCTTTACGGCGACATGAACGGCGGCTTCAACCCGGTGAAGGACCTCTACAAGACCGAGGTCTACCGCCTCTCGCGCCTGCGCAATGTGTGGAGGCCCGAAGGCGCGCTCGGGCCGGCGGGCCGGGTGATCCCGGAGAACGTCATCGTCCGCGCGCCCGACCGCTGAGCTGCGCGAGAACCAGACCGACCAGGATTCGCTGCCGCCCTACGACGTGCTCGATGCCATTCTCGAACGGCTCATCGAGCGGGAGGAGCCGACCGCCGCGATCGTCGCCGCCGGCTTCGACCGCGACCTCGTGCAGCGCATCGAGCGCCTGCTCTACATCGCCGAGTACAAGCGCCGCCAGGCCTGTCCGGGGGTCAAGGTGACGCTCAAGAGCTTCGGCCGCGACCGGCGCTATCCCATCACCAACAAGTTTCGCGACCCCGGCGTGATGCCGTCGACGACGACGGTGACCGCAAAGGGCATCGCGGCGCCGAGCGAGTCGATCGATTTTTGAGAATGTGTGCCGGAGCTTGATCGTCCCTTCAGGAACTCTCCGACGTTGTTGATCACCACTGTTTTTCCTGCGAAGCGGGCGGTGATTTCGAGCGTCCCCCCGAGCGCTTCGATGTAACGGCGCAGGTTGCTTACGTGCATATCCGTGCGCTTTTCAAGCTTTGCGACGGCCGATTGGCCAACTGAAAGGCTCTGGGCCACGTCGTCTTGTGAGAGCTCACGTGCTTTGCGGAGTTCCTCCAAACTCATCGCCTCGCGCAGCGCTGCCGCCTTAGCAGCAACGCGCGCGCGACGCTCTGGCGTGAAGTTTTTCGCGAGATCAGCAAAAGGTCGGTGTCCGGTCATGGAATCAATCCTTCCTTCCTGATTTCCTCGATGTAGACATCATAGAGCGTGTCGGCGATCGGAATCATACGTTGATAGAAGCGATCATCGCCCGATTTGTCGCCGCCGATCAGCAGGATTGCGGAGCGTCGAGGATCGAAGGCGTAAAATATGCGAAGCGGTCGACCGCTGCTTTGCACGCGCAATTCGCGCATGTGATGGTGCTTCGATCCGTTGATGCCGGATGAGAACGGAAACGGCAGTTGCGGCCCTTGTTCTATAAGCAGCAATCCGACCGCGGTGACATCGTCTTGTTGCGTGTCGGTCAGCTGTCCGTACCATTCGGCAAATTCATTCGTGTGTTCGACGTTCCAAGCCATTCAGCATATATTCCATAAAGGGAATATTCTCAAGGGGTGGAATCCGCACCAAAATCCCGCAGCACCATGTCCGGCGCGCTTGTATTGTGGCGGGACGGCAGGCGGCGGCCGGCGCGGAACTCGGTGACCGTGTCGCGATGGAAATCCATCACCGGGGCGGTGGCGAAGGTGCGGGCGCCGGGGGTGAGCCAGGTGGCCTCCGCGGTGTCGGCGTTGGTGTCGGTGACGAACATCGAGCGCAGCGCCGCGAACGGCAGCCCCGCCACGGCAGGGTCGAGGCCGATCGCGATCTCGATATGCTCGTCGTCGACTGCCTCGACATGCAGGGTCGCGGTGCCGCCGCGCGCGAGCGCGAGGCGGAAGGTCAGCGTCGCCGGATCGAACGCGATCTCCCTGATGTCGACGAACGGGCGCGCCGTCGGCTCGACCGGGCCGACGAGGAACGACGAGCCATAGGCGCTGTAGCCGAGGTGAGGCGGCGGCAGCGGCCGGGCGCGCCAGTAGCCGTCGGGCGGGTAGACCACCAGCACCTCCTCGGTGCGCTGGCGGTACTTGGTGAAGAGCTGGAGGAGGTGGAGCCCGTTCTCGACGCGCTGGCCGACCCGGACGGGCACCGTGTTCGGCCGCCAGAACGACGAGAACGTGTAGCCGATGAGCTGGAGGTCGCCGGTCTCGTAGAGCGTCACCCGGCGCGGCTCGGCCTTGAAGACGGGATCACCGGACATGTCGCAGTGGCGGAAATCCGGCGCGGAGCGATCGACGACGATGGTGCCGGCATAGGCGGGATGCTCGGCGACGATCTTGAAGCGGCGGACCTCTGCCGAGAGGAACTGGAAGTAGACGTTGTCGGTCTCCGCGCACAGCGTCGGCACGCTGGCGTTGACCACCTCGACGGCGAGCGGCGCAGCGGCGCGAGCGACGCGAGGCAACGGCAGCATCGCTGCGGCAAGGAGTGCCAGGCATTCGCGGCGGTCAGTCGAGCGTCGCATAGATGTCCCCGGAATTGGCCGCGATCGGCAGCGCGACGAGCCATGCGGCGGCTTCGGACGGCGTCCACGGCCGCGCCTCCGACGAAGGCGAGCGTTCTCGCCGAGCGAGGCGCGGAAGCTGCGGTAACCCAATTCCGCGGCGCGGTCGATGCAGGCCTGCGCGACATCGCGCTGGATGGTGGTGAACTCGAACGACAGCGCCGGCACCGGCGCCGACAATCCGGCCAGCGCCTCGGCCTCGAAGCCTTCGACGTCGATCTTGATGAAGCGCGGGCGCCCGTGCCGCGCGATCAGCGCATCGAGCGTCGTCACCGGCACTGCAATGGTGCGCGTCCAGTGCTGGCCCTCCCAGCCCGGCGCGCCGTCCGCCGCCGCGATGAAGGCATCGGATGCGGTCGATACGGTCGGATTGTCGAGATTGATCCGCAGCGTGACGGTGCCGGCGGCCCGCCCGACCGCGACCTCCTCGACGGCCACGTCGCGGTCGCGGCCGAACAGGAGGCGCAGCGTCGTCGCCAGCGCCGGCTGCGGCTCCGCCACCACGACGCGCGCGCCGAGCCGGCGAAACGCGGCGACGCGGTCGCCGACATGGCCGCCGATGTCGAACACGAGGTCGCCGCTCCCGACGTAGCGGGAATAGATCGCGTCGAGCGCCGCCCGGCGATGCCGCCCGCCGTAATAGATGCGCAGCGACCGAACGACCCCGCGTGCGGCTCTCACCCGATCGAGCATGCCTCGGCCTCCGCGGCCGACTTCCGCGCACCACGCTTGCGCCCCGCGAGTGCCGGCAGGCCGATCGCATCGAGCGGCGAGGGCAGCGTCTCCTCCGGCAGCCGCCCGAGGCCGACGCGAAGCGCCAGCCGTCCGATGGCGGGGTCCGCGGTGATGACGGCCATCGGGATCGCGAGTGCAAGCCCGCCGGCGACCAGCAGCGCCACCGGGATCGCCGCCGGCGCGGTCATCGCGAGCGTCACGATCACGCCCCAGCCGAGCAGGGTCTGCGGCCACAGCCGGCGCACCGCGAGGGCGAGCGGCACCGCATGGTCGTCGCGCGACTGGCCGCCCCAGCCGACCCGCACGCCGAACGGCAGCGCGGAAAGGAACACCGTGTGCTCGAACCACATGATCGGCGACAGCAGGATGAAGAACAGGGTTTCGCTGGCAACGCTGGAGAGAAACCGCACGCCGCCGCCGAACGCCTTGCGCGCGGCGGGACGCAGCATCACGTCGGTCGTCGTCGCGATCTTTGGCGCGAACCACGTGATCAGCACGAGGATGAGCACCGCGAGCCCGCTCCCCGGCGAAACGAAGTCGGACGGACGGTCGGCGCGGGCGACGCCCCAGGTGCCGAGCACCATCAGCAGCATCCAGGCCGGCGAGCCCAAAAACATCAGGATCGCAAAGGCGAGCTGATAGCGGCTCACGAATTTGAGCCCCGGCAACATCATGAAATGCCAGTACTGCATGTTGCCCTGGCACCAGCGGATGTCGCGGCGGATGAACTCGAGAAGCGTCGGCGGGTTCTCCTCCCAGCCGAGATGCTCGTCGACCAGCACCCGCACCTCGTAGCCGGCGCGGCGCATCAGCACCGCCTCGATCTGGTCGTGGCTCAAGACATGGCCGCCGAGCACGTCGCCGAGGAAGCCGTCGGTCGGCAGCATCGGGATGTGGCAATGCGCCATGAACGGCGCGAGCCGGATCACCGAATTGTGCCCCCAATGCGGGCCGCAGTCGCCCTGCCACCAGGCGCCGCCGATGGTGTAGGAGAACATGCCGAGCCGCATCCCGAACTGGAAGATGCGGGCAAACGCGCTGGTCGAGGGCATGCCGACGACGAGCCCCTGCAGCAGGCCGATCTCGGGCGACACCTGCATGATGCGCACCATCCGCAGGATGGCCGAGGCCGGGATGAAGCTGTCGGCATCGAGCGTCACCGCGAATTCGTGGTTCGCCCCGAAACGCTCGCAGAAGTCGCGGATGTTGCCGGCCTTGAAGCCCGAGTTGTCGGTACGTCGCCGATAGGTGATGGCGATGCGGCTGCGCCACGCCTCGGTGAGCGCGGCAAAGCTCGCCTCCTCCTCGACGGCGGTCACGGCATCGCCGGTGTCGCTCAGCACGTAGAGATGGAAGCTCCTGCCGACCCCCGCGGCGGCGAGGCCGTCGAGCATCGGCGCGAGGTTGCGGATGACGCGGGCCGGCGGCTCGTTGCGGATGCAGCACATAATGGCGACCGAGGCCGTGATCGGCTCGTCGCCGCGGATGCGCCCGGCGGCGGCCGTCACCGCGGCGGCGGGATTTTTCGCAAAGCGCATGATCACGAAGCCGATCGCCGCGTTCCAGAACCCGATCACCGTCCACGGCAGGGTCACCAGGAACAGCGCGAGCAGCACGACGTCGAGGGCATCGAGGCCACCGACCGAGAGCGCATGGGTCGCGAGCCCCATCAGGAGGAGAATCGTCGCCAGCACGAGGCCCGCGAAGATGATCCGCCGCACGGTGAGCGCGTCGGCGGCGGCCCGGCGGACGGTGAGGTCCGGGGGCAGGGGCTTGGTGTCCAGCATGAACAAATCGCTTGGATAAGATCGGGAGGCGAAATATAGCGGCTCCGCCGTTTCCAAGTCCAATAACCAAGTCCAATGTGACCAAGTCCAATGAGGGAACACGTGGAGCGCGCGAGAGACGCCGAGGCGCTGTGGTACGTCGGCCCTGGTAAGACGGAGATCCGCGCCGAGCCGGTCGCAGCGCCTGCTGCCGGCGAGGTTCGGCTCACGGCGCTCTACAGCGGGATCAGCCGCGGGACCGAGCGCCTCGTGTTCACCGGCCGGGTTCCCGAGAGCGAGTACGCCCGCATGCGCGCGCCGCACATGGGCGGTGCCTTCCCGTTCCCGGTGAAATACGGCTATGCAACGGTTGCGCGCATCGAGACCGGGGACCTCGCCGGCCGCATCGGCTTCGTGCTCTACCCGCACCAGACGGCGTTCAACCTGCCGGCCGACGCCGTGACGCTGTTGCCGGCGGACGTTCCGGCCTCGCGCGGTGTGCTCGGCGCCAACATGGAGACGGCGCTCAACGCCGTCTGGGACGCCGCCCCGGGCCCCGCCGACCGCATCGCCGTGGTCGGCGGCGGGGTGGTCGGCGCGCTCTGCGCGTGGCTGTGCGCCAAGCTGCCCAACGCCGAAGTTACGCTCGTCGACATCGAGCCGAAACGGGCGGAGATC
This sequence comes from uncultured Alphaproteobacteria bacterium, assembly GCA_963824905.1. Classification (GTDB taxonomy): domain Bacteria; phylum Pseudomonadota; class Alphaproteobacteria; order Rhizobiales; family Xanthobacteraceae; genus JAJPKK01. Next base: position 16,944 of record CAWGRH010000015.1, on the reverse strand, counting down.
GCGACCGAGCTCGGCGTCGCCTTCTCGCTGCCGTTCGACGCGCCGACGGAGTGCGACGTCGTCTTCCATGCGAGTGCCACGGCCGCCGGCCTTGCGACGGCGCTGCGGCTCGCCGGCGACGAGGCCAGCGTCATCGAGCTCTCCTGGTACGGCGCGACCGAGGTGACGGCACCGCTCGGCCAGGCCTTTCACAGCCGGCGACTGCGGCTCGTCTCGAGCCAGGTCGGCCGGGTCGCGCCGTCGCACCGTCCGCGCTGGTCGTATCAGCGCCGGCTCGCCGCCGCGCTCGGCCTGTTGCGCGACGATGCGCTCGAGGCGCTGGTTGCGCGGCCGGTCGATTTCTACGAGCTGCCCGGCCTGCTGCCGAAAATCCTCGCACCGTCCGGCGATGTGCTATGTCCGCTCGTCCGCTATCCCGCCGTCGTCGCTTCGTGAGCAGAGGGCGCCAAAGCAGAGGGCACCGAGTGTACGCCGTCGAAGTCTCCGACCACATCATGATTGCGCATTCGTTCCGCGGCGAGGTCTTTGGTCCGGCGCAACGGCTCCACGGCGCGACCTTCGCGGTGTCGGTCGCCTTCATGGCGCGCACCCTCGACATGCCAACGGCATCGTGGTCGACATCGGCCGCGCCTTCGACGTGCTCAAGGAGGTGCTGGCGCCGCTCAACTACCGCAATCTCGACGACATCGTCGAATTCCGCGGGGTGAACACGACGACCGAGTTTCTGACCCGCCACGTGTTCGATGCGCTGGCTGCGGCGGTAAAGGCCGGGAAGCTTGGCCGCGACGGGCGCGAGATCGACGCCATCCGGGTGACCGTCGGGGAATCCCCGACCGCGCGCGCCTGGTACGAGGGAGCGCTGTGGTAGCGCTCGGCTTTGCCGTGCCGGGCTCGCTCGACCAGCCGACCGGAGGCTATGCCTACGACCGTCGCCTGATCGCCGCATTGCGTGCGCTCGGTTGCGAGGTCGATCTCATCGATCTCGGCGACGGTTTTCCCTATCCCGCACCCGCGACGCGGGAGGCCGCGCTGGAGCGGCTGCGCGCTGCGCCGGCGGGCCGGCCGCTGGTGATCGACGGGCTCGCTCTCGGCGTGCTGCCCGACGCGGCGGCGGCGCTGGCGCCGACCCATCCGCTGATCGCGCTGGTCCATCATCCGCTCGCGCTCGAAAGCGGCATTACGGCCGAGACGGCGGCTGCCTTCGCGGCGAGCGAACGCGCGGCGCTCGCCGGTGTGCGCCATGTAGTCACCACGAGCCCGTCGACCCGGCGTGTGCTGATCGCCGACTATGCGGTGGCGCCCGCGTCGGTCACGGTGGCGCTGCCGGGGATCGACGCGGTTGTCGTCTCGCGGCGACCGCGCAGAGACGCCGTAGCGCTGCTCGCGGTCGGTGCAGTGGTGCCGCGCAAGGGTTACGACGTGCTCATCGATGCGCTCGCGACGCTTGCCGATCTCGACTGGCGCCTCGTCATCGCCGGAGATCGTACCCGCGATCGGGCGACGGCGGACGCCGTCACGGCCCGGATCGCGGCGGCGGGCCTAGGCACGCGGGTGGGAGTGCCGGGCGCGGTCGGCGATGGTGAGTTGGCGCAACTCCATGCCGAGGCGGACGTGTTCGTCCTCGCGTCGCGGCACGAAGGCTACGGGATGGCATTTGCCGAAGCGATCAATCAGGGCCTGCCGGTGGTTGGCACTCGTGCCGGCGCCATTCCGGAGACAGTGCCGGCGGGCGCGGGCATCCTGGTCGAGCCTGACGATGCGCCGGCCCTGGCGGCGGCGCTGCGCACGATGATCGCCGATCCTGATGCACGCGAAACCTATGCGGGTGCCGCGCGCGCCGCGGCGAAACAACTGCCGCGATGGGACGTGACGGCGCGCATCTTCCTTCAGGTGGTGAAGAGCGTCGCATGAGCTTTTCCCTCGCATGGCTCGCGTTGCGCGAGCCCTACGATCGCGCGGCGCGCAATCCCGCCGTGCTCGAAGCGGTGCGAACCGCCTTCGCCGGGCGCCCGGCGGTGCGCGTCGCCGACCTCGGCTGCGGCACCGGCTCGACCATGCGCGCAGTGGCGCCGCTGCTTCCGGCCCGTCAGACCTGGCGCTTGGTCGACAACGATGTCGCGCTGCTTGATGCGGCGGCCGAGACCACGCCGGCGACGCAGGAGGTGACGACCGCCCACATCGATCTTGCCGAGGATCTCGGCCGCGCCATCGCCGATGACACCGACCTCGTCACCACGTCGGCGCTGCTCGATCTCGTGTCGGGGGAATGGCTCGAACGGCTCGTTTCGATTCTTGCGATCAGCGGGCGTCCGCTCTATGCGGCGCTCAGCTTCGACGGCCGCGTCGACCTCGCGCCGACCTGCCGTGACGATGCGGCGATCATCGCCGCCGTCAATCTCCACCAGCTCACCAACAAAGGCTTCGGTCCGGCGCTCGGCTCGCATGGCGGCATGGCCGCCATCACGGCGCTACAGGCGGAAGACTTTGCAATCGCGCAGGGAGCCTCCGACTGGGTGTTCAGACCGGCCGACGACGCGATCCAGCGTGAGATGCTGGCCGGCTGGGCCGGCGCCGCAGGGGAAGTGGGCATCGCGCCCGGCCTGCTCGATGCCTGGCTTGCCGAGCGCCGCGACCACATCGCGGGGGGCCGCTCCGCGATGCGGATCGGTCACCTTGATTTCTTCGCTGCGCCGATCGGCACGCGCTGATGGGAGAGATCGCAGTCGAACAGCACCTCGCTGCCGATCAGGTGGGTGCGGGTGTGCGGCCGCAGCGCTTCCTCGCAGCGCGCGATCGGGGTCAGCGCGAGCCCTGACAGACCGCCGCCGAGGATGATCGGCGCCACCACGACATGGAGCCGGTCGAGGCAGTGCGCCTCGAGAAAACGCGAGATCGTGCCGGAGCCGCCCTCGATGAGGATGCGCCGCAGCCCGCGCGCCGCGAGGCTCGCAAGGATGGCACGCGGCGAGACGCTGCCGTTCTCGACGGGCAGGGCGATGGATTCGATCCCTGGCGGAGCCGAAGCGCCCTCCCGGGTGATGATGAGGCGCTCGACGCCGTCATCGCGAAGTGCGCGGGCGCAGGCCGGCAGCCGGCGGTTCGGATCGATGATGACGCGAACGGGATGCGGCCCGCGGACCCGCCGCACCGTGAGCAGGGGATCGTCGGCAACCGCCGTTCCGACGCCGATGACGACGGCATCGACGACGGCGCGCAGCCGGTGGAGATGGTCGAGCCCGTCGCTCCCGTTGATGTAGTGCGAATGCCCGGTCATGGTGGCGGTGCGGCCGTCGAGCGACTGGCCGATCTGCCCGACCACCACGAGATCATCCACCAAACCCGCGCGCAACGGTCCGAAAATGCTCTCCCAGCGTGCCGGCGCGTCGCGCAGGCCGGAGCGGATCGCGGTGAGCGCGTCGCGCCAGCCGGCATCGTCACCAGCGTTCTCATGGGAGGTCTCGAGCAAACTCATGAACACCCGTGCCTGGAGAACCTTACCCGTATAACCGCCCCGGAGCCGGAAAGTGCCAGCATAGCAGGAAATTACTACCGGGAATCGGCAGTCAGGCCTTGGGGTTATCCTTCGGGTCGCTGGGGCGCCCGATGCCATGATAGGTGAAGCCCTCGATTTCCTCCGGCCGGTAGACGTTGCGCAGGTCGACCAGGACCGCCTGTTTCATCACCTTCCGCAGGCGCTCGAAGTCCAGCGCCCGGAATTGCTCCCATTCGGTGACGATGACGAGGGCATCCGCATCCTGGGCGCAATCATAGGGTCCGCTGGCGAACTCGATACCGCCGATCACTTCCTTGGCCTGCGCCATCCCGACCGGATCGTAGGCGCGCACCCGCGCGCCCATGTCGGTGAGCGCGGTGATCAGCGGGATCGACGGTGCCTCGCGCATGTCGTCGGTGTTCGGCTTGAAGGTGAGGCCGAGGATGGCGATCGTCTTGCCGCGCACGTTCCCGCCGAGTGCCGCGGCGACCTTACGCGCCATGCCGCGCTTCCTCGTCTCGTTGACGGCGGCGACGGTCTCGACAATGCGCAGCGGCGCCTCGGCGTCCTGCGCGGTCTTGATCAGCGCGACCGTGTCCTTCGGGAAGCATGAGCCGCCGAAGCCCGGCCCGGCATGCAGGAACTTCGAGCCGATGCGGTTGTCGAGACCGATGCCGCGGGCGACCTGCTGGACGTCGGCGCCGACCTTCTCACACAGGTCCGCGACCTCGTTGATGAAAGTGATCTTGGTCGCCAGGAACGCGTTGGCGGCATATTTGATCAGCTCCGCGGTGCGCCGCGTAGTAAAGAGTATCGGCGCCTGATTGAGATAGAGCGGCCGGTAGAGTTCCGTCATCACCTTGCGCGCGCGGTCGTCCGAGGTGCCGACGACGATGCGGTCGGGGTGCTTGAAGTCCTGGATCGCGGCGCCTTCGCGCAGGAATTCCGGATTGGAAACGACGGCGATGTCGGCGTCGGGCCGAGCCTCGGCGACGATCCGCTCGACCTCGTCGCCGGTGCCGACCGGGACCGTCGACTTGGTCACTACGACGGTGAAGCCGTTGACCGCGGCGGCGATCTCGCGCGCGGCCATATGGACGTAGCTCAGATCGGCGTGGCCGTCGCCGCGCCGCGACGGCGTCCCGACGGCGATGAACACCGCTTCCGCCTCGGCTACCGGCCCGGGCAGGTCGGTTGTGAAGTCGAGGCGCTTCTCGCGCACATTGACCGCCACCAGCCGGTCGAGGTCGGGCTCGAAGATCGGAATCTCGCCGTCGCGCAGGCGGGCGATCTTGGTGGCGTCCTTGTCGACGCAGGTGACCTGATGCCCGAAATCGGCAAAGCACGCCCCGGACACAAGCCCGACATATCCGGAGCCGATCATGGCGACGCGCATGACGAGAACTGATCCTTGGTTGATGAGGCCGACCGCGTGACGGCACGGGTGATAGCCGGTTCCGGCGGGTTACCCAAGTGGCCGGCCGGACGCTCGCTTTTGGGCCTCCCGGCATCGGCCCGGCCCGGCCGCGCAGGGCAGGCCCGCCTGTTTGATGGCCAGCCCTGCCGCGAAGTCCTTCCCATTTGGCCAATTAGTTGGCATATCTTGGCGTGGTTTAGGGGGGAAGATGGCCGTCGGGGGCGGCGCAGAGCTCTCGCGTACCCGTCGGGCATAGTGTTCTCATGCAGTTGAAAAATCCGCAAAGTGGCTTCGGCCTGTTCGGAACGGCTGACGATATCGCCGTTCAGCGTGGCATCGCTGAGTTCCAGGCCGGTCGTCCGGTGTTGATCGAGGCGCATGGCGAATGCCAGGCGGCGTTTCCGGTCGATGGGCTCACACAAACGGCCTGCGACGCATTCCGCGCGCTTTGCGCGCCGGAGGAGGTCGGCCTCGTGGTGACGGCGCGGCGGGCCCAGGTGATCGGGGCCGATGTGCCGGCGCCGGTGCTGATTCCGCTGTCGGGAAAGGACACGAGCGACGCCATCTGGTCGATCGCCGCCGGGCTCGACGGCAAACCGCGCTCGCAGATGCGGCCGGCGGGCGAAGCGGCGGCGCAGGCGGTCGTTCTCGCCAAGCTCGCCCAGCGGCTTCCGGCACTGCTCGTCGCCGATGCCGGGGTGCTCGAGCCCGACGTCCGTGGCCAGATGATTACGGTGAAGGCCGACGCCGTCGCGCGCTTCGGCACGCGAATCGTCGACACGCTGGAGATCGTCAGCGAGGCGCGCATTCCGCTCGAGGACGGCGTCACTGCGCGGTTCTGCGTGTTCCGCGACGCGGTCGGCGCGAGCCCCGTGGCGATCATCGTCGGCGATCCGGATTTCTCGGAGCCGGTCGCTGTGCGGGTGCACTCGGCCTGCCTCACCGGCGACGTGTTCGGCTCGCGGCGATGCGATTGCGGCGCCCAGCTCAAGCTCGCCATCGCGCAGCTTTCGGAATCCGGCGGCGGCGTCGTGCTCTATCTCGAGCAGGAAGGCCGCGGCCTCGGGCTCGCCAACAAGATGCGCGCCTATGAATTGCAGGACGGCGGCCTCGACACGATGGACGCCAACATGATGCTCGGCTTCGACGACGACGAGCGCGACTATGGCGTCGCGGCGCGGATGCTGCGCATGATCGGCGCCAAGCGCGTGCTGCTGCTCACCAACAATCCGGGCAAGCTCGAAGCGCTGAGCGAGGGCGGCGTCGACATCGCCGCCCGTGTGCCCCTTCACACCCGGATCAACCCCGAGAACCGCCGTTATCTCGCGACCAAGGCGGCGCGCGCCGGCCACTGGCTCGAGGGCATGCTCGAAGGCGCCAAGCCCGGACGCGATGCCATCGGGTCGCCGGCCGAGTAACGCCGGCCGAGTGGACGCCGACCGAGTGACGCCGATCTGCCGGCGCCGAAAGGAATGATCTCTATGCGTGCAATTGCGCGCGCCGCCAGGACGCTGGCGGTCGGCCTGACATTGTCGACCACGCTGCCCGGCCTTGCGCCGGCGGCGGATTATCCAGTGAAGCCCGTGCGCATCGTCGTCGGATTTCCGCCCGGCGGATCGGTCGATATCGCCGCAAGGCTCGTCGGTCAGTTCCTGGCCGAGCGTCTCGGCCAGCAGTTCATCATCGACAACCGGCCCGGCGCCGGCGCCAACATCGGCACCGAGGCGGTGGTGAACGCGCCCGCGGACGGCTACACGCTCCTGCTGTGCGGATCGTTCAATGCGATCAGCGCGAGCCTCTATTCGCGTCTTGGCTTCGTGTTTCTGCGCGACATCGCACCGGTCGCTCCGGTGGCGCTGGCGCCGAACATCATGGTGGTCAACCCTGCCGTGCGGGCCACCACCGTCCCCGAGTTCATCGCGCTCGCCAAGGCCAATCCCGGCCGCCTCAACATGGCTTCGACCGGCAACGGCACGACGACCCATCTCTCCGGCGAGCTGTTCAAGGCGATGGCCGGCGTCGACATGGTCCACGTGCCCTATCGCGGCAACGCGCCGGCGCTCACCGACCTCATGGGCGGGCAGGTCCAGGTGCTGTTCGACAGCCTGTCGACCTCGATCGAGCACGTCAAAGCCGGACGGTTGCGCGCGCTCGCGGTGACCTCGGCGGCGCGCTCGCCGGTGCTGCCCGATCTGCCGACCGTCGCCGACTTCGTGCCGGGTTACGAGGCGAGCGCGTTCTTCGGCGTCTGCGCGCCCGCCGCGACGCCGCGGGACATCGTCGAGAAGCTCAATCGCGAGATCAACGTCACGCTCGCCGATCCGCGCATGCTGGCACGGCTCGCCGACCTCGGCAGCATCGCCATTCCCGATACGCCCGCGGCCTTCGCGCGGCTGTTCGCCGACGAGACGGAGAAGTGGGCGAAGGTGGTCAAGCTGTCAGGAGCGAAGGCCGACTGAGAGGGAGTCTTGTAGCCCGGAAGCGACATCCGGGGTCGGCCCCACATGTCGCTCCGCTCATGCGGGCTACGAAACTTCCGCCTTACCTGTCCATGCTCATCGGGTCGCCGGCGCTAGCTGCCGCGACGCCGGCATCGGCGGGACGACCGGCTCGCTGGGCTCACCGGGCTCCTGCAGGTCCTGGAGCGAGCGGCGGATCAACGTCGCCATCGCATCGGCGTCCGGTGCCGCGGTCGGCACCGGGACGGGCGGCACCACCATCGACATGCGGCCCGGCAGCCAGGGGGTGGGCGACGTTTCGGGATAGCTGAAGCTGTCAGGGCTCGGCGCCGGGAGTGCCACGCGGGCGAGCGGCGCCTGGGATTCGCTGTAGGCGCGCGGCCACGGCGCGGGCGGCAATTGAACTGCTGGCAATTGAGCCGACTGTGTCGGACGGAACTTGTTTCGGCCGCGCGTGGTCTTCCCCGCGGGCGCCGCCGTCGCCACCGTCGGCTTCGTTCGCTTCGCTGTCGCCAGCGGGTCGAACGGATGGGAGGCCGCAAAATTCGCCGGGCTCGGTGCCGGAAGCACGGTGGCCAAGATGGTTTCGTCGATCTCGGCGAACGAGGCAGGCCAGATCTGGCGCATGTGGTGATGCACGGCCCAGTCGCTCGGGAGCGTTGCGGTCTTCGCCAGGTCGGGGGTGGCCGGCACCACATGGACGATGCGGTAGCCGCGGCGCTTCAACTCGTGCAGCAGGGTGGGAAGGGCCGCCACCGTCCGCGGTTGGATGTCGTGCAACAGGAGGATGCCCTTGCCATAGGCCTCGATGCGCTGCAGCGCGCGGGTATACACCTGCGTCGGCGAAATCTTGGTCCAGTCGTCGGCCGGAAAGTCGGCGCTCCACGTCATCAGCTTCTGCGAACCGAGGTACTCGTCGATGGCGTTGGTGCGCGCGAGCCCGGGAATGCGGATGAACGGCGCGGGCGGGTGGCCGAGCACCGACGTCACCGAGGTGATGCCGCCGCCGAGTTCTTCTTCGGCCTTGGCGAGCGAGACTTTGTGAAGCTTGAGCGGATGGCTCTGGCTGTGGGTGCCGATCGTGTGCCCGGCGGCCTCGACCTTGCGCGCCACGTCGGGAAATGTCGTCGCCATCTTGCCGACGAGGAAGAAGGTCGCCTTCACGCACTCCTTGGCGAGGATGTCGAGGATCTGATTGGTCTTTGGCGGCAGCGGGCCATCGTCGAAGGTCAGCACGACCTCCTTGTCCTCGAGGGGCAGGCTCTCGCGGTACTGCATGCCGCCGAGCCTGGGGTGCTCCAGGGCATCGACAACGATGGTGCGGCTCGTCCCGAGCGCATCGGGATTGCCGGGGCACTCCTCAGCGCTGGCGCCCGTGGTAATGGCGGCCGTCGCCGTCAGCAGTGTTGCGGCCACGACGGCCGAAATGACACCTTGCATTTCAACTCCCCCGCACGCCTTTCGCCACGCTCGACTTCTAGGGCGTTCACCGTGCCTACACTTAGTCTCCATAACCAATCAGTAAGTTTAATTTTTCGTGGATTATGGGTGGTCAATTTGTGATTTTTGCCTATCTCGCACCGCTGCCAACACACGCGCTTCCGCAGGCGGATGGCGTAGCACCGCAAGCGACCCGCGACAAGTTGCCAAACGCTACAAGCAACATCATCCAACAGGCTGATTTCGCAGTGACTTTTGTGCTTCGCGGCATGGGCCCGAGGCCTCGCCGGAATCGCCTGGAACACGGGGAGAGTACTCTGGAACTTTTCGCGCGCCCAGCATGCTTAGGTACGTGCCTCCCGATGCCTAAGTAGGGGGCAGGCGCCGACTCGTCGCGCGCCGACCGCAGTCGAGGCCACTTCGCCTACTTCAAATGCGAAACCGGCAGCGGTCGTTGGCGCGGAAATGCTAAAGTTGCCCAGCGCGTCGCCCCGACGGCCGCCGCATGGGCTCAGAGACCGGTTCACCAATGATCCCCAACGCATGGACAGGATTTGATTTCGGCCTCGGCGAGGACCTCGACCAGCTGCGGTCGACCGTGCACGACTTCTCCCGCGACAAGATCGCGCCGCGGGCGGCCGAGATCGATCGCGACAACGTATTTCCCCGCGATCTCTGGCCGCAGATGGGCGAACTCGGGCTGCACGGCATCACCGTCGAGGAAGAATGGGGCGGCTCCGGCCTCGGCTATCTCGCCCACTGCGTCGCCATGGAAGAAGTGTCGCGGGCTTCGGCTTCGGTCGGCCTGTCCTATGGCGCCCATTCGAACCTGTGCGTGAACCAAATCAGGCGTAACGGCTCCGACGAGCAGAAGCGAAGATACCTTCCCAAGCTCATCTCGGGCGCCCATGTCGGCGCGCTCGCCATGTCCGAGCCGAATGCCGGCTCCGACGTGGTGTCGATGCGCACCCGCGCCGACCGCAAGGGCGACCGCTATGTCCTCAACGGCGCCAAGATGTGGATCACCAATGGGCCTGTCGCCGACACCATGGTTGTCTACGCCAAGACCGATCGCACGGCCGGCGCGCGAGGGATCACCGCCTTCATCGTCGAGAAGGGCTTTCCGGGCTTCCAGCCGGCGCAGAAGCTCGACAAGCTCGGGATGCGCGGATCCGACACCAGCGAGATCGTCTTCACGGACTGTGAGGTGCCGGAAGAAAACGTGCTCGGCGCGGTGGGCAACGGCGTCAACGTGCTGATGTCGGGGCTCGATTACGAACGCCTGGTGCTCGCGGGCGGTCCGCTCGGCATCATGCAGGCCTGCCTCGACCTCGTCATTCCCTATGTGCATGAGCGCCAGCAATTCGGTCAGCCGATCGGGCGGTTTCAGCTGATCCAGGCGAAGCTTGCGGACATGTACGTCACCGGGAATGCGGCGCGGGCCTATGTCTATGCAGTGGCGCGCGCCTGCGACGACGGCCGGGTCACCCGCGAGGACGCCGCCGGCGCCATCCTCTATGCCGCCGAGCGCGCCACCTGGATGACGCTCGAGACGATCCAGTGCCTCGGCGGCAACGGATATATCAACGATTTTCCGGCCGGCCGGCTCCTTCGCGACGCCAAGCTCTATGAGATCGGCGCCGGCACCAGCGAAATCCGCCGCATGCTGATCGGCCGCGAGCTCTACGAGAAGTCGCGCTAGCCCCCCGCACCCAAACCCGCGGACGCGGCATTTGGGCGCCGTCTCCCAGGAGCGCGCACTCCATTGCGCCGCCTGCGCATGAGAGCGGCTGCCCAGATCGCCTCGGCCTCGAGGCGAGGCCTGCTGAAAAGCCTCGAAGAAAGGCTCGCGCCGGAGCGCGCCGCGCGACGTCGAGCGGCACGGCGCCGCAACTTCCGTCGCAATGCGGGAAGCATTTGATTTGTCATGCGTCTGTCATCAACGCGCGGGAGAACGTTCTGCCACCGCAACAGGGGATAGTGCGATGACGGACCTGGCCTTACCCGGATCGATCGAGCCTGCCGCAAAGCGGCCGAATCTCGACAAGGGTTTCAATCCGCTGACGATGATCTTGTTCGCCGGCATCCTTGCCGGCGGATTGCTCTATGTCGCCTACAGCCTCTATGCCGACGTCGATGCGGCCGGCACCAAGATCACGTCCTATGTGCCGTTCCTGCTGCTGTTCGTCGCGCTCCTCATCGCGCTCGGCTTCGAGTTCGTGAACGGCTTCCACGACACCGCCAACGCAGTCGCGACCGTGATCTATACCCACGCGCTGCCGGCCGAATTCGCGGTGATCTGGTCGGGCTTCTTCAACTTCCTCGGCGTCGCGCTGTCGACCGGCGCGGTCGCGTTCGGGATCATCTCGCTGCTCCCGGTCGAGCTCATCCTGCAGGTCGGCAGCAGCGCCGGCTTCGCCATGGTGTTCGCGCTGCTCATCGCCGCGATCATCTGGAACCTCGGCACCTGGTGGCTCGGCCTGCCGGCCTCGAGCTCCCACACCATGATCGGCTCGATCATCGGCGTCGGCGTCGCCAACGCCCTGATGCGCGGCCGCGACGGCACCTCCGGCGTCGACTGGGGCAAGGCGACCGAAATCGGCGAGGCGCTGCTGCTCTCGCCGATCGTCGGGTTCGTGCTCTCCGCCTTGCTGCTGCTGCTCATGAAGTACCTGATCCGGAAGCCCGAGCTCTATACATCGCCCAAGGGCAACGCCCCGCCGCCGTGGTGGATCCGCGGCCTCCTGATCCTGACCTGCACGGGCGTGAGCTTCGCGCACGGCTCCAACGACGGTCAGAAGGGCATGGGCCTCATCATGCTGATCCTGATCGGTATCGTGCCCACGGCCTACGCGCTCAACCGCACCATGCCGCCGAGCCAGATGGAAGCGTTCGTCAAGAACTCGAACGCAGCGGCAAAGGTCGTGGAGGCGAAGGCGGCGGGCTACAACGTGATGGGCGATCCCCGGCCGGCGGTGACGAACTACGTCGCGCTGCATCAGATCAGCGAAGGGACCTTCCCCTCGCTCGCGGCGCTGATGCGGGACATCGCCAAGCAGGTGACCGAGTACGGCTCGCTGGGCAAGATCCCTGCGGCCACCGTAGGCAACACCCGTAACGACATGTATCTCGCCTCGGAGGCGATCCGCTTCCTCATGAAGGACAAGGAAGCCGACCTCTCCAAGGAAGACGTTGCGGCGCTCAACGCCTACAAGGGCTCGCTCGACGCCGCGACCAAGTTCATCCCGTTCTGGGTCAAGCTTGCGGTCGCGATCGCGCTCGGGCTCGGCACCATGATCGGCTGGAAGCGCATCGTCGTCACCGTCGGCGAGAAGATCGGCAAGACCCACCTCACCTACGGGCAGGGCGTGGCGGCCGAGCTCGTCGCCGCCGGCACGATCTTCGCGGCCGACTCCTACGGCCTGCCGGTGTCGACCACCCACGTGCTCTCGTCGGGCGTCGCCGGCACCATGGCGGCGAACGGCTCCGGCCTGCAGATGTCGACGCTGCGCAACATCGCGCTCGCCTGGGTGCTCACCCTCCCGGCGGCGATGATGCTCTCCGGGTTCCTCTATTTCGTGTTCAGCAGGATTTTCTGACGCCACAGCATGACGTGTACTTCAGGCGGCCGGGTCTTTCCCGGCCGCTTTTTTTGTGCGCGGCGCCGCAGGCGACACGGCCCGCGCAAGCTTCACGATATGTTCACTTGTAGCGAGCGGTCTCCTGCGCGACATCTTTGCGCCCGACAGATGGCCGATAGAGAGATTTATCGGCTTGGCGGCGAGGGCTTCGCGGGTCATCCAGTGGCCGCGCAATTCGCCGCGAAGCCCGGGGGCCGAAACAGGAGGAACGACAATGACGGACACACGCGTTTTCCGTGGATGGTCAGGAACCGCAGGCCGCGCCGTCGCGGTCACGGTGGTCGCGCTCGGTTTGGCTTCCGTGCTCGGCCGGCTTCCCGTGGACGCGGCCGAGCCGGCGGCCGTGATCCCCGCGCCCGCCTCCGATGCGACGGCCCCTTCAGGCGACGGCCTCCAGACCATCGTGCTTGCCGGCGGGTGCTTCTGGGGCATCCAGGCGGTCTACCAGCATGTCGACGGCGTGCATAACGCGGTATCCGGCTATGCCGGCGGGAACGTCGCCAATCCGAGCTATGAGCAGGTGAGCAGCGGGCGCACCGGCCACGCCGAGGCGGTGCAGGTGACCTATGACCCGCACAAGGTCTCGCTCGGCAAGATCCTCCAGATCTACTTCTCCGTTGCCCATGACCCGACCCAGCTCAACCGCCAGGGTCCCGATGTCGGCACCCAGTACCGCTCGGCGATCTTCTATTCCGACGAGGCTCAGAAGAAAGTCGCGCAGGCCTATATCGCCCAGCTCGGCGGCGCCGACGTGTTCCGTCGTCCGATCGTGACGCGGCTCGACCCGCTGGCGAAGTTCTATCCCGCCGAGGCGTATCATCAGGATTACGCGCTCACCCACCCCTACAGCCCCTACATCATGTACAACGACCTCCCCAAGGTCGACAACCTGGAGAAGCTGTTTGCGGACGTCTATCGCGAGAAGCCGGTGACGGTCGCTTCGGTGGGCGGCAAATCCTGAGGCGACACAAGTCCTGAACGGGCGCGAAGAGGAAACCGCATGTTGACCCGCGTCACCCAGAAGCGCGCGCTCGGCACCACCGAGGTCTCGGCGCTCGGCTTCGGCTGCATGTCGCTCTCGAACGTCTATGGCGCGAGCGACGACAATGCGAGCGTCGCGCTCATCCGCGAGGCGCTCGATCTCGGCGTGACCATGCTCGACACCTCCGACATGTACGGCTTCGGCCACAACGAGGAGGTGGTCGGCCGCGCCATCGCGGGACGGCGCGCGGAGGTCTTCCTCGCGACGAAGTTCGGCAATCTCGGCGGCCGCGGCGGCAAGGTCGCCGACGGGCGGCCGGAATTCGTGCTCAGCTCTTGCGACCTGAGCCTCAAGCGCCTCGGCGTCGACGTGATCGACCTCTACTACCAGCACCGCATCGATCCGACGGTGCCGATCGAGGACACCGTCGGCGCGATGGCGCAGCTCGTCACGCAGGGCAAGGTGCGCTTCCTGGGCCTGAGCGAGGCGGCGCCGGAGACCATCCGGCGCGCCCACAAGGTTCACAAAATCGCGGCGGTGCAGAACGAGTATTCGCTGCTCTATCGCGTCGAGGCGGAGGAGACGCTTCGCACCACGCGCGAGCTCGGCATCGCCTTCGTCGCCTACGCGCCGCTCGGCCGCGGCATGCTGACCGCGAAGATCGAAGACCCCGCGACGCTCGCCGACAACGATTCGCGCCGGCGCCATCCCCGCTATGCCGAGGGCAATCTCGCCCACAACGTTGCGCTGGTTCACCGCATCGAGGCGATCGCGCAGCGCAAGGGCTGCACCCCCGGCCAGCTCGCGCTCGCCTGGCTGCTCGCCCAGGGGCCCGACGTCATTCCGATCCCGGGCACCAAGCGCAAGGAGCGGCTCCTCGAAAACCTCGGCGCCCTCGCGGTCAGCCTGACCAAGGGCGACGTCGAGGAGATATCGGATGCGATCCCGGCGGGCGCGGCGGCAGGCACGCGCTACCCGGAGCGGCAGATGAAGAGCCTCTATCTCTAAAGCGTATTTGGACAGACGAGCTCATCAGCCGTCATCCCGGACTTCTCTCGACCTGACTTGACCGGCGATCGCGATAATGTCGCACGGCTCTGCCTTGTCGAGCGGGACGGCGGATGCAGGTCTGACGGCGGAGAAATTCAGGCGCGCCCGCTCGCCGAGCGCGGACGAAAGCCGGCGTCGGCTCATGACCTCGTTCATAGGCACCTAATTGGTGTACCTTCCAACTTGCAGCGCCGCGCTAGCCTTGCGTCTGCAGATGTTGCTCGACAATGGACGGGAAGGGAGGGGGACATGAACCAATTCTGGTCAGCGTTGCTGGCAGTAGCGGCTGTGACAGCCTCGTACGGGAGCAGTGCAGCGCGGCCCTTCAATGATCCGCGTTCACAATCCAACGATGCAATCGATCAGGCCTCGGTAAATGAACCGCGAGATCAGGCCTGCTACGCCCGGCAACTCGCTTCGACCGGTGGCGCGATGCCGCGTCACCCCCATACGCTTGCCGTCCGCTGGGTCGGTTACTCGAATTTCGAGCTCGTCTACGATGGTCACATTCTGCTCTTGGAATTTGCCCCCATTACGACCGCGGCAGCATCTTTCCAGCCTTAGGCGTCAATGCGTCGGACGTGAAAAGAGCTGACGCGATACTGATCGGGCACGGTCATTTCGATCATATGTCGGACGCGGCATCGATTGGAGCGAGGACGGGCGCGACCGTAGTGGGCGCGCCGGTTACCACGGAGAAACTTGCCACTCAACCGATCGACCAAAAGCAAGTGAAGACCGTAACCGGCCGAGGCGGCGAAATTCTTAAATTTGCGGGCTTCACTGTCGAACCAATCCTTGGTCGACATGGTCGCTCCGCCCGCTGAAATCGTGGGTCCTATCGACGCCGCACTCAAGCAGGTGAGCAAACCCTTGAGTAGACCGCGATTGCCGAGCAAACCGAAATCAGGCAACGCGGCACCTCCGATCCGCGTGTCATTACGGAGGGAACGATCGCATATCTGATTACGCTCGATGATGGCTTTCGTATCATGTACCGTGACAGCGGTGGTGCTATCACCGAGCAAGAAAAGAATGCGATGCAGCGCATTGGGCGCGTCGATCTCGCGCTTGCTGCTGTCGCGGCCACCTATCTCAACACGCTGACGGCCGAGCTGGCACTCGAGCAAGTGCGAGTATACAAGCCCGACGTGTTCATGCCGGCCCATCACGATGCGCCGAACACCGGCCTGTGGCGCGCCATCGAACCAATCAGCGAGGCGCTCAAGGCAGCGAACCCAGAAATTATTACGGTATCGACGTCGTATCGGGAACCCGTCTGCTTCAACACCGAGTTCAATGTGCTGCACCGCCCCTGATCACGGAACATCTCGGCATGGTTGATTTGGATGGCCGCGGGGTCGAGAAGATCGGCCCATCTTCACCTCGCTGTGCCGATGATAACGATGCGCACAGAGCGAAGTGTCGCAAGCCCAGAGAGATACCCGTGACCGCCCCCTTCGTCGAAGCCAACGGCGCCCGCATTCCCGCGATCGGCCTCGGCACCTGGGATTTGCGCGAGCGCACCTGCGTGCGCATGGTCGAGCATGCGCTGCGCGTCGGCTATCGCATGATCGACACCGCCGAGATGTACGGGGAACGAGCGCGAGGTCGGCGAGGGGATACGCGGCTCGGGCGTCCCGCGCGACCAAGTGTTCGTGACGACGAAGGTGTGGCCGGACCATCTCGCGCCGCACGAGTTCGAGCGCGCCACCAAGGAAAGCCTCGCGAAGCTCAAGCTCTCGGAGGTCGATCTCCTGCTGATCCACTGGCCGAACCCGCGCATTCCGCTTGCCGACACCATCGGCGCGCTGTGCCGGATGAAGCGCGAAGGCTGCACGAAGCATGTCGGCGTCTCCAACCGCACCGTGGAGCTCCTGGAGCAGGCGGTGAAGCTTACGACAGAGCCGCTGGTGACCGACCAGATCGAATGGCATCCGTTCATAGATCAGTCGAAGGTCATCGAGGCGTGTGGTCGGCACGGCCTCGCGGTCACGGCCTACAGCCCGCTCGGACGGGGCAGGGTGCTTTCCGACAAGACCTTGGGCAGGATCGGCGCCGGGCACGGCAAGACCGCGGGGCAGGTGGGACTGCGCTGGCTCGTCCAGCGCGGCGCGATCGTCATTCCGCGCTCGTCGCGGCCCGAGGGCCTGGCCGCGAATTTTGCGATTTTCGACTTCGCGCTGACGGCAGCCGAGATGGCGGAGATCGCGGGGCTCGCCCATCCGCGCGGGCGGATCGTCGATTGGTCCGGCGCGCCCGACTGGGATTGACGCTGCAACCTGCGTCGTCATCGCCGGGCTTGACCCGGCGATCCCGATCAATGAAGGACGGCCGTGCCAAGGTTATCGGGGTCGCCGGGTCAAGCCCAGCGATGACCATTTCTTAGGGACCGACGCCTGGTAGGAGAAATCGCTCAGCTTTCGGCGATTTTTTCGAGATAGCTGTAATGGATCGTTTGA
>CAWGRH010000014.1:0-608814 GCA_963824905.1 uncultured Alphaproteobacteria bacterium | reverse complement strand
GCCAGGCATTGTTCTTGTCCTTCCAGGTCTCGCTGCCGGGTTCGCCCGGTGCAGGCACAACGTACTTGCGCCACAGCACTTTGCCATTCGCGGCATCAAGCCCGACGATAAAGTCGCGAACGCCGTGGTCGCCGCCGGCGGCGCCGAGTATAATCTTGTCTTTCACCGCGAGAGGCGCGGCCGTGAGCTGCAGATCGGCTTGTCCATCAGAGAGGTTGGCTTCCCAGGCGACCTTGCCGGTCTCTTTGTCGGTAGCGATCACGCGGGGCGGGTAGTTCGCGACGGTGATGACGAAATTCCCCCATAGCGCCGCACCGCGGTTGGCGAGCGGCAGCTTTTCCTGGCCCGGGTCCATGCGCCACACAATTCGGCCGAGATCACCGGACCGGCCGTCGATCTTGTAGAGCACGCCCCAGTGATCGACGACGTACAGATAGCCGTCCTCGGCGAGCGGTGTGGACTCGAGGTTTGCGTTCGTGGATGTGCCGCCGAGCGCGACCGCATACGCAAGCTTGAGCTTGCTGGCGGTGCTTTTGTTGATTCGGTCCAGCGGCGAGTAACGCTGCGCGTCGTAGGTGCGATGATTCATGAGCCAGTTTTGTGGCTCCTTGTCCGCGTTGATCAGGCGGTCCGAAGTAACCTCGGCTGCCGTCGCGGGAGCCGCTACAGTCAGCAAGGTGCTCGTCACCAAAATCGCGGCCGGCATCGTGTGCTTCGGCATCAGATCCTCCCGTTTGTTTTTTGTGCGCTGTTGTCACGATCCTAGGCGATCTCGGTGGGGTCGGGTAGGAGACTATGAGAGCGCCCTCCAATGGAACTTGTGTGGATAATTTCTGGACAACATGCCCAACAAGGCCGAGACATCTTTCCTAGGGCGTGACCTCCAAGGGCAAGGGATCCCGTGACACCGCCGCCAGCTCCACAGGCCCAGAATTTCCCGGTCACGGTCCATCGGCGTGTGGGAGGAAACGCGCCACCGGTTGGGTCCCGTCGCCGCGGGCCATCACGCCGAACCGCCACTCGGGTGACAGAACATTCCACAGCGCAACGCTTCCCCTGCGTTGGCGCTGAGACAATTGTTGATCTCACGTGAAGAAAAGCCGGAATTCACCTAACATCCATGACCATGCAGGCACTTTTCATCGGCCAAACCTACATCGACATCACCTTTCTGACGGATCGCCTGCCCACGGGGGACGAAAAGCACGTCGCGTCGGACTACGCGGTGTCGTTTGGAGGCAACGCGGTCACTGCCGCGTTTTGTTGTGCGAAGCTTTCCATCGTCCCCGATCTTCTGACCTCTGTTGCAGAGGATTGGCTCGGGCGCATGTTTCTGGATATGGCGGCGAAACATGGAACTTCCCATCCACCCGCGAAAGGTGAACACCTCGTCGCTATCGTTCATCATGCCGCGTGACGGCAAGCGCGCCATCGTTCGCTGTCGAGATGACGACTATCTTGGTCCGTTTCCTCATCTCGATCTGACTGGATGTCGTGCCTTGCACGTCGATGGCCATCAATCCGATGCCGCCATCTATTATGCGCGGACGTGTCGCGCTGCCGGAATCCTCACATCGTTGGACGGTGGTGGACTTCGATCAAACACCCACGAGCTGCTTGCCTTCATAGACGTGGCGATTGTGGCCGAACGGCTCTGTGAGCAAATGGCGCTCACGCCTTCCGAGATGTTGGCCTATCTGAAGGGTCGTGGTTGCCGAGTTGGAGGCGTGACGCTCGGAGAAAGCGGCCTTCTCTGGTACGATGAGACCGGGGCCATTCGTTCGCTCAGCGCGCTTTCAGTCGCGACCCCACCGTGTTGTCGATACGAGCGGTGCTGGCGACGTTTTCCACGGCGCCTACGTATTTTCCTACCTTGCTCGTCCTGATCAGAGTTGGGAGGAGCACTTTCGTTTCGCTCGGGCGGCCGCTGCATACAAGATCCAGCACCTCGGGAACGAGGCAGGCTTGCCAACCCTCGCCGACATTGAGGCAACACGGCGTGAGTTCGAGGATCGGTCCTAACGCGATCCGGACGAGTTGGAACCAAGGAGTGATGTCAGTCCGATAAATGTAGCAGCAGGGTGCAAGATGACTTGCGTCGGAATTGCCTTGAGATATGCGGTAAGTCGGCCTTTTTGTTCAAACCGTTGCCGGAACTCCGAGTTCACCAGAAAATCGAGAATACGAGGAGCGATGCCGCCGGAGATATAAACACCGCCCCGGGCGCCATAGGTGAGCGCGAGGTTGCCCGCAAACCCGCCGAGCATGGCACAAAACACGTTCAGCGCCTCCCGCGAAGTCGAGCAAGCACCTTCGAGCGCAGCAACGGTGATCTGAGCGGCATTGCGAGCTGGAACAGCGACACCATCGAGTGCCGCGACGATTTCATAGAGATTTTCGATGCCAGGCCCGGAAAGAATCCGTTCGGCTGAAACATGACCGTAGCGTTGCCTCAGCACGTTGAGGATCGCATCTTCGCGGGGTGAGTCGGCGGCCATCGTGGCGTGGCCGCCTTCGGTGGGGACGACGACGTGGAGCGCTCCGTTCTGGACCAGCCCGGCAACGCCGAGGCCCGACCCAGGCCCCAGCACAACCATCGGGGCGCCTAGCACACCGCGTCCTTCGCCGATGGAACGCAAATCTTGCTTTGCGAGATGCGGCAAAGACAAGGCGGTTGCCTCGAAGTCGTTTACTAGCTGGACGGATCGAAATCCGAACTGATTTCGCAAGTCTCGACTATCAACCGTCCAAGGGCAGTTGGTGAATTCGCATCGGTCGTCCTTCACGGGACCAGCGATGGCTAGCAATGCGTGGGGGATGCGGTGATCGCGACCATGCGATTGCAAAAAGTGTTTCAGCGCGCCGCCGAATGTCGGGTGATCGGCAACCTCGATCCATTCGATTGGTCCAAGCATCTCATCGAAATGCACCGCGAAGCGAGCGTTCGTCGCACCGACGTCGCCGAGCAGCACGGCTTCACCTGCTGCGGCCATCGGTTCCTTGCGCTCCTCAAAGTTCCGGCTGAATTGTTTTAGCGGATCGGCTTCGGGATCGACCACAATCTCAACCAGCGGTCAACGCCGGAACACGCGGTCACTCATGCCGGCGGCTTATCTTCATTCGCTGCCAGCTCACGCCGCTCGTCGCTGGCCGTGGTGCGGTTTTCTCCGCGCGCGACAGACCCATCCTGCAGGACGGGTCGCCTCCGTGACGGCCCCACCAATGGATAGGCGCTCGGGCACCGGTCGCGTTTACAAAAACCTTCGCATCGCCCTTGCACAGCGCAATTTAACAGCCATGTACCATCCATAAGGATGGAGTGAGGATGGGATGGCTAAGATTCATGAGCTTCGACCGAACTCAGCCGACACTGAAAAAATCACCATCAACCTGGGCTACGTTGATCTTGGGCACATCGACCTGTTGGTCCGAGAAGGCTTCTATTCGAATCGCACGGACTTCATTCGAACGGCGATTCGGAGCCAATTGGATCGCCATGGCGACGTGCTCAAGAAATCCGTCGAGAGGCAACAACTCGATCTCGGACTGAGGCGCTACAGCCGCGAGGATCTTGAGGCCGTGCGGGCGGCCAAGGAAACCCTGCACATACAGGTCCTCGGGCTGGCCGTCATCGCGGACGACGTCTCTCCCGAATTGGCTCGCGAGACGATTGCCTCCATTCACGTGCTCGGAGCTTTGCAAGCGCCCGCGGCGGTGAAGGCGGCACTCAAAGATCGAATTCACTAATCGCTCGTTCCGGCCGCGGTTCGTGCGCGGACGTCAACCCTCCGCAAGGAGGGACCGATCTCGCTTTGTCGAAATTCTGCAAACAGGAGCAACCACCGATGACGATGAGCCCGATGTTCAACATGATGGAGGCTACCCGCCTTACGCGCGAGGGGAGGCTCAGAGAGGCGATGGCGCTTTTGCAAGGCGCGCGTCCCTCAGTCGGCGCGACCTCGACTGCGCCCGACGGCGATCACCGTGCCGAAGCACACCAAACAAACGCGGGTGCGTCGCTCGACATGGTGCCGCCGTCAAAACAGACCGGACGCGCTTGGACGGTACCGCCTTTCGGCGAAGGCGTTGCGTCTATTCAACGAAACGACACGGGGCGTCCGGTCCTTGATCGTATGCTCAAACGCGGCTGGGCAAACGGACTTGAGGCGGATGCACGGCCGCGGCGTGACGCCCGCATTGCCTCTGCCCGAGGGCGCAAGATTTGACGAACACACCTTTGCCAACGAGGCGGGAGGCCGGACTTACAAGCTCTACATACCCAGCAGCTACGTCGGCCAAGCGCTGCCATTGTTAGTCATGCTGCACGGCTGTACGCAATCGCCCGATGATTTTGCTGCAGGCACCCGAATGAACAACTTGGCAGAAGAGCAAACCTTTCTGGTTGCCTACCCGGCGCAAACGCGGTCGGCCAATGCCTCGAAATGCTGGAACTGGTTTAAAGAAGGCGACCAGCGGCGCGACCATGGTGAGCCCTCTCTGATCGCCGGAATCACGCGTCAAATCATGCGTGACTTTCCGATTGATAACGGTCGGGTATATGTCGCTGGCTTGTCCGCGGGCGGGGCTGCGGCCGCGATCTTGGGGATTACCTATCCAGATATCTATGCAGGGATCGGAGTTCATTCCGGATTGGCCTGCGGCGCGGCACGCGACATACCATCCGCATTCGCAGCTATGCGCCAGGGCGGCGCAGCAACGACGGTAACGCGTCGTCGATGCGAAAGTATCGTGCCAACAATCGTGTTCCATGGCGATGGCGACAGGACGGTCAATTCCATCAACGGCGACCAGATCATTTCTCAGTCAAAAGCCGCGGCGAGTTCTTGAGACCGAAATCAGCCAAGGCATCGCGCCAGGGGGATGCGTTTCACCCGCACGATCCAGACGAATGAGAGCGGACGAACTTTGTTAGAGCAATGGATCCTGCATGGCGCGGGTCATGCTTGGTCTGGTGGCAGCTCGGCCGGATCTTACACCGACCCACGTGGACCTGATGCCAGTCGGGAAATGGTGCGCTTTTTTCTTCGACCGCCGACTAGAGCTGCCATGTAACCGGACATCAGGCTCCTTCCGGTTCGTCTCGGCTCGACGCCGAAGCGTTCACGTCGCCGTGTTCCTCTCGCCCGGTTCCTCCCGCATCTGATTGGATTCCCTACACCGTGCGGGACATTGTGCTGACCGAACTCATCGCCTATGTGGTAACGCTGGCTGACGGAAGGCAAAAATGGGCAAGATCATAGGCGGCGATACAAAGAATACGCTCTATTGCTCGTTCTGCGGGAAGAGCCAGCACGAGGTCCGCAAGCTTATCGCGGGGCCGACGGTGTTCATCTGCGATGAATGCGTTGAGCTGTGCAAGGATATCATCCGCGAGGAGGTCAAATCCTCTCTGGGCAAATCCCGCGACGGCATTCCGACGCCAAAGGATATTCGCAAAGTTCTCGACGATTACGTCATCGGCCAGGATCATGCGAAGAAGGTGCTGTCCGTCGCCGTTCACAATCACTACAAGCGCTTGCATCATCAGACCAAGCACGACGAGGTTGAACTCGCCAAGTCAAACATCCTGCTGATCGGTCCCACCGGATCGGGGAAGACGCTGCTCGCCCAGACGCTCGCGCGCATTCTCGACGTGCCCTTCACTATGGCCGACGCCACGACGCTCACCGAGGCAGGCTATGTCGGCGAAGACGTCGAGAACATCATTCTCAAGCTGCTGCAGGCTTCCGACTACAACATCGAACGGGCCCAGCGTGGCATCGTCTATATCGACGAAATCGACAAGATCAGCCGCAAATCCGAGAACCCTTCGATCACCCGCGACGTGTCGGGGGAAGGAGTGCAGCAGGCGCTGCTCAAGATGATCGAAGGGACCATCGCCTCGGTGCCTCCGCAGGGCGGTCGCAAGCACCCTCAGCAGGAGTTCCTGCAAGTCGATACCGCCAACATCCTGTTCATTTGTGGTGGCGCGTTCGGCGGCCTGGAGAAGATCATCTCGGCCCGCGGTCGCTCGACCTCGATTGGCTTCGGCGCCAAGGTCGCCGCGCCCGAGGACCGCAAGGCGGGCGAGATCTTCCGTGAGGTCGAGCCTGAGGACCTGCTGAAGTACGGCCTGATCCCGGAGTTCGTCGGGCGCCTGCCTGTGCTTGCCACCCTCGAAGACCTCGACGAGGCTACCCTCAAACGCATCTTGGTCGAGCCGAAGAACGCGCTGGTCAAGCAGTACCATCGGCTGTTCGAGATGGAGAGCATCGCCCTCAGCTTTGCCGAGGAGGCGCTGAGCGCCATTGCCCGGAAAGCGATAGAACGCAAGACGGGCGCGCGGGGACTACGCTCGATCATCGAGAGCGTTCTGCTCGACACCATGTTCGACCTGCCAAGTTTGGAAGGCGTCACGGGCGTGGAGATCACGAAGCAGGTCGTGGAGGGAACAGCGCCTCCGCTGCATATCTACTCAGATCGCTCAAACCGAACTGGCGGCGCAATCGCCTGAGCAACGATGCGGCCCGGACCAGCGCCGGCGTTGGTCCGAACCGCAACTTCAGCAAGATCGCTCAGGGCACGACGCCGCCGCGGCCTACGTCGATGCGGGCGGCCGTGAAGGTGCCATCCGGCTGCTTGGTGGCAGCGGCCGCCGCGACGGCGGCACCTGATTTCAGCTCGTTTCTGTCGGAGACCTCCAAACGAGAAATCGGCACGTTCGGGCCGACGATGAGCTTTTTCTCTGCCGCGCCGTCCTTGAATTTCACGGTCAGGACCGGGCCGTCCACACTGGTGACGGTCTGGCCAACCGCGCCATTGGTCATGGTGCCGTTGGTAGCGCCCGGCCACCCCGGCCGATGTCCGTCGCCATTGCCTCGCATGCTCTCCGGAAAAATGCGCAACTCGACCGCCTTCTGTGTGCCGTCGGGCTGCGGGACGCCGCCGCTAGCGACGTAGTCGCCTGGCTTGATGTCGGCGGCGGAAGCCTTCACCCGCGCGACGATCACCGCATTGTCGGCGAGCGTCAGGGTGACTGGGCCGCTGGCCGATTTGATGAACAGCGTCTTGCCCTCGACCTTGTCGATGGTGCCGGCAACGCGATGGGTCTGTTGTTGCGCTGACGCGGTGGAAACTGCAAGTAGCGCCGCCAAGGCGGCGGCTGCCACGATCCGCATCGTGATCATGTCTGAACTCCCAAAGAGTGAAAGGCGGGCTGAACATACAGCGATCTGCGTGGATCGCGAAGCAGGAGCCGAGCCGGAGGATAGAGGTGCTCGCGAAATTCCTGAAACCACGTTTGAGCCGTGGGCGCATGCCTCAGGAGGTCGAACGCGCACAGCATCGCGTCGCTCACCGCGCCATGGTGATGCAGCACGATCCCGACCCCGGTCAGGACCACACCAAGGTTTCGCCAACCGACGTGAACGAATGCGCCCCGAGCTTCGCCGCCGCGGCGCATGGCCCGTCTTAGCGGTAGCGTCCCGCGCAGGACAACCGTCAGATGGTCGCCGGCGCGACGGTGGTCGCCTTCACGGGATCGCGGGCTCGGTCGAGCCGGCGACGCCGGATCGCGAGCACCGGATGTGGTAGACGCTCCGCCGCCAGGTTCGCCGGGAGCCGGTACCGTAGGCTTATCGCCGGGTTCAGTGCTGGGATCGCCCCCGACGCGATGAGTCCGATCAGCTGGTGATCGCGACGCGAACGCGTCTCCGCAAGCTGTCAGGCGCGGGCGCGGACGCTCCTCGGGGATATCGCAATGGCCCCGGGCAGGACGCCATCTGTGCTGCCGCGCTGGGTGTGGTCTTCGCGAATCAAAAGGCCCGGGGCGCTACCCCGGGCCTCTCTCGGGCCGGACTGACTGCTCGCGCCGCCCGGCTCGCCTACGTCGCGTCGCTGGAGCTAATTCCGCGCGGCCTTCTTCTGCCCGGTCAGCGGGATCGTCTGAAGCATACGGATGAACTTCCGGCGAGCATTTTCCGTGGCGTTGCCGAACGCGCGGCGAAAATTCGGCAGTTTCGTCCACCGCGCCTGCAGCACCGCGTAGGTCGTTGTGTCGGCCCTCACGCTCTCAACGTCGGCCAACTTCTTGGGTGCCTTCGCAGTTCTCTTCTTTTTAACCCCCAACTGCTCGGCCATGGCGATCTGCTCGTTCGGCTTCTTCTTGGCGATCTTCAGCAGCGCGGACTCGTTATCGTCGAGTTCGAGCTCTGTGGCTTTCGCCTTCGCCGCGTCGGACATTCCGGCAATACGGCTGGATCTGCTGATGACGTCCCTGCTGTGGCTGAGTTCGCGGGCAGAGGCACTGATCGCCTTGTCCTTCGGCTGCCGCCCACCAGGAATTGCAGTTTGTGCTGCATTACGTCTTGCACGAATAAGCTGTACTTTCTTGTCAATGTGCTCGGCGCGCTCAAGTGCGGTCAGCTCTCCCCGATCAAGATTTTCGGAGATTTCCAACAGCAACGCCCCTTGCTCGTCGACATCGAAGTAGACGGCGTCAACCTTCTTCTCACCAAGCGTTTTCTTGGCCTCAACGCGGTGCACACCTGCGATGATCTTCGGTACCGTCGAGGTCTCGCCGGTTTTGGCGTCCTTCTTCTTAATCTTGCGAACCCAAATCGGCGAAAGCTGGCCGACCTCACGCATCGACTCAGCGATTACCTCCACCGTCGCTTTATTAAGTTTGCGAAGCCGTTGTCCGATGACGATCTTGCTGATTCGAAGCGAAACAGGCTTCGAGGTCGACGGTGCCGTTTTTTGATCAACGGGCGCAGGCGTCTGTGCAACGGCCCTGCGTTCCGACTTGTCCTTCTTCTTGAGCGTTCGCCGGTCATGACTTGCTGCTTTCATTCTTCTAAAAACCAAACTCATTTCACTTTTCCTCTGCTTGGTTTGACATCCGGACGCCCACCGCAGTGGGATGCACCCGGGCAACAACCTGTTCGGCTGATGCGATACGGACATTACGCACGACTTAGAGAGCCGGAGTTGTCAGACGACGACGAGATTTGAATACTTCCCAGCAGGCTCGGCGGAGTTGATTGGGGCCGGGCGGGATAGGCGTACACGCTTTTTTTGCAACTTCAGGACCGGGTCTCTGGAACGAAGGGCACCCGATGATTGGTGAGAAGCGCGTGGGGAGGCGATCCAGATCGATAAAGCCCGAACCTGATGTCCCAGGCTAAGGGCTTTCCCGACATTCACTGCCAGGAGATGCTTAGCCGCAATGATGCGCCACATGGACTTACTTTGTACGCCTAGTGAGCGGGCGTGCGCTGGAGATCCGACCTGCTGGATCGGCGTGAGGCAACTCGTTGAGCGACGCGTTTCGGGTTGATCTGCCTCGGCGGCGGCTCGTCGGGCACATGGCCCCGCAGCTCCTGGGCCGGATCGCAGCAGGCCGAGTGCGACGATTCGGGACAATGTCCCCTCCGGGCAAACTCGTTGGCAGGTGGACGCGGATGCGCGCAATGTGCTCGATCACGCGCGGCCCGATCTTGATCAGGCGCGCTCTCGGGAACTCAGCGCTGGCGCGCGGGCTCGTCTGAGGGATCGCGGCGCGCACGCCAAACATCATCCTGAACGCGGCAGTATGGAGAACGAGCCGCACCTGATTGGCCGTCGCGCTGTGGCACGACATGCGTGCCTCACGCATAATCCGGGTTAGGCAACTCGTCAGACCGCCTCAAATTTGAATGTATCTTTTTCTTTGATGCGGAACTGCCTGATCTCAGGTAGCCTCAACCTAATTTGCTCGGAAAGAGATATTATCTGGAGAAGCTCGCTTTCTGGAGGAAACAGAGCAGACAGTAAATTCCTCTCTTCATAGGGTTTTGCTTGTGTTGCTTTGAAAACGCGGACCGATACCACGTAAGCAGCATGCGATACCGGCTTCGTAGGACCCCAAATGCGAGATTTAAACGTTGCCTCGCTGTCTCCCTTCCAACCAAATTCACTCATAAGATGCGCTGCTGCATTTCCTACCGTCGGCGCGAAGCCATTTATGCGTGTCGGCGGCTTTTCTTTCAACAGTCCACGCAGATGCGGTTGGATCATGAACAATGCGGTTGCGAGACGCCGATAAAGTATGTTGAAGCCAACAGTTAGGTTTTTAGAAAAGGCAGTATCACCATACGTAAAGATCCAAGGACGTATCTGTTGCAAAGTCGTTGCCCAATCGGGGGACATGTCCACGGTTTGAAGGTGCGCACACCGACACAATGCCGCGGTGAATGGAATACAGCGGTTGTTATCATCAGGGTACGCAATACTCGAAAGCAGCCAAGAAGCTCCTTCAAAAGGTCCCGTGTCTCGAACGAAAATAGGTATGGTAGCGCGTGGCATGGCTGGCTCTTGGCTAGGTTTGCGGCAAGGTCTCCATTATCGGTTTCTCGATCTTGCTGCCCGATGCTCCAGTCTACGGGCCGGAGAGAACCTGGTCCGACTCATCGTCCTCAGTTGGATTAACAAAATAAGAAGCGGTACTGACGCTGCCTCGAACGGAATTTAAGGCTCGGCGAATTTCATCTCAAAAACTCGCATTCTCCCCACCAGGCTCTCTAGAAGCCGCCGACAGTTGTAAAAAATCTACGCCGTCTGACAACTCCAGTGGTCAATCCTGGGTGTAAGCCACAATAGTCGCACGTTGACATCGCGATTGTCACGTCAGCCGGCAACCACATGGAACGAGCAAATTGCGCACTGCCTTCAGACATTGTGGGGATGTGGACGTAGATCGGGGCGGCCAAAACACGCCCCTCCGGCTCAAAGTGGCCCCCGCACTCGCCTTCCCGTACGGCTCGACGACCGCCTCTCGCCTGCGGGGCGTGACGACTGACGTGATCGGTCGCCTTTATCGCCGAACCCGTTTGAACCGCACGAAGGCCGTGTTGGCCTGGTGATGGCTCGATACGACGCATTGCCGCCCGGCTTGGCTCCTCGCGGATTGACGCGCGAGGCAGCAGCTGCATACGTTGGTCTCTCACCCTCAGGCTTCGATAAGGCGCGTCTTGATCAGAAATATCCCGGGCCTACACTGCCGGGCGGGCGTTACGACTTGATGCTGCTCCAGGTCGCCATGAACCGGTTGAGTGGATTGTTGACTGAGGGCGAGGCGGCCAATCCACTTGACGCCTGGAGGGTGAGCCGAGATGCGCGTTCGGCTTGAGGGAATCAACACGGTTCGCAAGCGCCTCGCCGGCGGCGGTGTCAAAATCTATTACTATCACCGTGCCACGGGCCTGCGGGTCGAGGGCCAGCCGGGCTCGGCCGAGTTCATCGCCAGCTTCGGTTACGCTGAAAAAAGCATGCGTGATCGTCACGCAGGCGAAAGCTTCAATGCGCTGGTTCGCGGGTACACGCTTTCGGTCGAGTTCCAGCAAAAGCTAGCGGCAAGCACCCAAACGGAGTACCGCCGGATGCTGACTGCGGCCGAAGCGGAATTCGGAGACATGCCCATTGCGGCGCTCGATGATCCGCGGGTGCGCAAAGAGTTCTTGGATTGGCGTGAAAAGGTGGCGCGGAGATCGGGCGAGCGTGAAGCGGACAATCGTCTGTCGGCGATTTCGGCGATGCTCACTTGGGGCACCGACCGCGGCCGGATAGTCGCCAACCACTTACGCGGCTTCAAGCGCCTGTATCACTCTGATCGTTCCGAGATCATATGGCTTCCGGAGCACATCGCAGCTTTCATGAACGTCGCCTCGGTCGAGATGCAGCGTGCGTTGATTATCGGTCTGCATACCGGACAACGGGAAGGTGACCTTTTGCGCTTGTCGTGGTCTTCGTACGACGGTGCCAGCATCAAGCTGCGACAAGGGAAGTCTCATCGCGGCGGCTCGCCCGGTCCGCTTGTGGAGATCCCGTGCACGACCGCGCTCCGCAGGATGCTCGATCAGGTAGACCGGGTCTCACCGCTGATCCTTACGACCAAGACCGGGCAATCCTTCAAGAAACGCTATTTTGCCAGGCTCTGGGACGAGGCGATGGAAGGAGCCGGGCTTCGCCAAGTCCAGCTTCCGGGGCTCGATCAGCCCGTTGACCTGCACTTTCATGATCTGCGCGGCACAGCGGTGACATTGTTGTCCGAGGCGGGCTGCACGCCCCAGCAGATCGCCTCGATCACCGGGCACTCGCTGAAGACGGTCCATCGCATCTTGGAACGCTACCTCGCGCGAACCCGAGGTCTCGCCGAGCAAGCGATCTTCAACTTCGAGAACTCTCCGCGAACGAAGTTTGCAAACCAACTGCAAACCGGACCCGGGCCGACGTCTGTTGCGCGAAAGAAGATTGAGAGATAACGGGAGCTTAGGTGGCGCGCCCGGAACGATTCGAACGTCCGACCCCCAGATTCGTAGTCTGGTGCTCTATCCAGCTGAGCTACGGGCGCTTTGGGGTCCGGGGTATGCCCGGCAGCCGCGCATAGCTATAGCCTCTACCGGGGCTTGGCAAGGGCGCAACCGTGCCCCGCGCGCCCTACGCGCTCGCCCGCTCACTGCGCCGCGCGCTTAGCTCCACTGGGCGGTCGGGAATCCTGATCCGGAAGGTCGCGCCGATGGTGCCGTCGACGAGGTCGATCTCGCCGCCATGGGCGCGCACGAGCTCGGCGGCGATGGCGAGGCCGAGGCCGGAGCCGCCGGTGCGGGTCGAGCCCTGGAACGCCTCGAAGAGGTGCTCTCGCGCCTTCTTCGAGAAGCCCGGTCCGGTGTCGGCCACCTCGATGACGCCGACCGTGCCTTCTCGCCGCCCGGTGATGCGGATCTGGTCGCGCGCCGGATCGTTCGGCGCCCGGGTCTCAAGCGCCTGGCGGGCGTTGCGGGTGAGGTTGACCAGCACGCGCAAGAGCTGCTCATGGTCGGCATCGACGGTGAGGCCGCGGTCGATCGAGACCACCCATCCGATCGGCGATTCCGGCGCAAGCCCAATGGTGTCGCGCACCTCCTCGACGAGATCGCGCACCACGACCGGCCCGCGGTCGGGTGGCTGCTCCTGGGCACGGCCGTAGGAGAGCGTCGACTGGCAGAAGTCGATCGCGCGCTCGAGCGCCTGCATCAGCTTCGGCGCGAAGCGCTGCACCTGCGGGTCGGGCAGCTTGACCAGGCGGTCGGAGAAGAGCTGCGCCGAGGCGAGCAGATTGCGCAGGTCGTGGTTGATCTTCGAGACCGCGAGCCCGAGCGAAGCGAGCCGGCTCTTCTGCTGCAGCATCGAGGCGATCTCGCGCTGCATCGCGGAGAGCTCTCGCTCGGCGATGCCGATCTCGTCGTGGCGGTCGCCAGCCGCGATGATGCGCGCGGGATTCTCGGGGTCGGCGCGGAACGCCATCATGTTGGCGGTGATGCGGTGGAGCGGCCGCACGAACATGTAATGCAGGGCGAAGTAGACGAGCGTCGCCGCGATCGCGGAGATCAGGAGCGAGATCAGGAGCACGTTGCGCGAATAGCGCCACATCGCCTTCCGCAGCGGGCCCTCTTCGATCACGATCTCGACGAATTCGCCGCCCATCGGCGCCGGCCCGATCGCGCGGATGATGTCCTTGTCGTTGTCGAACAGGAGGGTGCGAAACGCCTCCATGATCGCCGGCCACACCCCGATATCGCGGGCGTCGATTTCCTGCTGCACCTCGCTCGGCAGGTTGGAGGTGGCGAGCAGCCGGCGCTGCTGGCCCATCTTCATCGCCACTGCGCGGGCGCCGATGCTGTCGAGGATTTGCTTCGCGAGCGATTCCGGCACCATGCCGCTCGGCGCGGCGTCGAGCACGAGCGCCGCGGTATGGGCGGCCGCCAGCCGGTCGTTGATCCACGCGAGCCGGAAGTTCGCGATCGACGGCACGTAGATCAGCACTTCTGCCAGCATGACGAAGACGACCGTCAGCACCAGCAGCTTGCCGGACAGGCCGAAGCGAATGGGCGGCTCAGGGATCGCCGCGACACCCGGCGGATCGAGGTCGGTTTGGGTCTGCAACAGCTTGCCTCTACGTCCGGGGTTCAATGCCCCGGCGACAGTCGCGCTGACGGGATATTCTATAGCGGCCCGCTTGTTAACCTAGCCAACAGCAGAGCAGCTACGCAACGTCGCGCCTATTGCCTGATTCTATACCACAATCCGGCGCCCATAGACTTGGACTTTAGACGTGGCTTTTTGTCGGTTCTTGCTGGAAACGGCGCCCTCGGTCCGCCGTCGGTTCGCATTGACGGGACTGGGGTGCTCCCTTATAAGCGCCGCAGCACGCGCGACGCTGGTTCCCGACCTTCGATTGATCCGGGCCCGTCGCGTTTTTTCACCCGTTACGTTCAATTTGGCGGCAGGACGAAAGAGGAAGCCGTGAAACGGACCTATCAACCGAGCAAGCTGGTGCGCAAGCGCCGGCACGGCTTCCGGGCCCGGATGGCCACCAAGGGCGGCCGCCGGGTGCTCAATGCGCGCCGGGCGCGGGGCCGCAAGCGGCTCAGCGCGTGAGCGGACGCCGCGCCGGCTCGTCGAGGTCGGTGCAATGGAAAAACTCAAACGTCGCCGGGACTTCCTTGCGGCTGCGGCCGGCACCAAGGCCCCGACGGCCGGTTTTGTGCTCCAGGAACGCAGGCGCGGCGACGAAGGTCCGGCGCGGGTCGGTTTCACCGTGTCGAAGAAGGTGGGCGGGGCGGTCGAGCGCAATCGGGTGCGGCGACGCCTGCGGGAAGTCGTGCGGCTATCGGCCGCGCGGAACCTGCGCGGCGGGAGCGACTACGTGCTGGTCGGACGGTCGACTGCGCTCGAAATCCCGTTTTCCCGCCTCGTCGAGGATTTCGCGGGCGCGTTGGCGCGCCTAGATAAGGCGCGGCGGCCGGCCGATCGGAGCGGGCGGGCAGCCGACAAAGCGCGGCTTGCCGAGCCTCAGAGCATCTCATGAACGATCAGAAGAACACCATTCTCGCAATCGTGCTGTCGGCGATCGTTCTGATCGGATGGCAGTTTTTCATCGGCATGCCGCAGATGGAACGCCAGCGCCAGGATGCGCTCATCAAGCAGCAGCAGGCGCAGCAGACCCAGCCGCCGCAGGCGGCGCCGGGCCAGGCCGCACCGTCGCCGGCAGCAGCACCTGCCCCCCCAAAGCCGCCCGGCCAGCAGGACGTGACGACGCCGGCCGAGCAGAAGAGCCGCGAAATCGCGCTTGCCGCGGGCCCCCGCGTCCAGATCGAGACGCCGGAGATCAAGGGGTCGATCGACCTCAAGGGCGGGCGCATCGATGACATTTCGCTCACCCGCTATCGCGAAACGGTCGATCCCAATTCGCCGGCGATCGTACTGCTGGCCCCGGCCGGCAGCGCGCATCCGTTCTATGCCGAGTTCGGCTGGGTCGGCGCCGCCGGCGCCAACGTCAATGCGCCGGGTCCGGAGACCGTGTGGGGGCAGGAAGGAACGGCATCTCTGTCCCCGGGCCATCCCATCACGCTCGTCTATGACAATGGCGAGGGCCTCAAGTTCCGCCGCACCATCACGGTCGACGACAAGTATCTCTTCACCCTGCGCGACGAGGTGACGAACAGCACCGGCGCGCCGGTCACCCTCTATCCCTATGCGCGCATCTCGCGCATAGGGACCCCGCAGACCCAGAGCTACTACATCCTGCACGAAGGCCTGATCGGCGTGATGGGCGATCAGGGACTGCAGGAGTTCACCTACAAGACGATCGACGACAAGAAGAACGTCGCCTTCAAGGTGACCAACGCCTGGATGGGCATCACCGACAAATATTGGGCGGCGACCCTGCTCCCCAACACCAGCGCCCAGGTCCAGGCGCATTTCTCCGCAGCCGATGCCGGCGGTGTGAAGAGCTACCAGACCGACTACCTCCTCGATGCGCAGACGGTCGCCCCGGGCGGGACCGGAGCCGCTGACGCGCGGCTGTTCGCCGGCGCGAAGGAGATCAACGTCGTCGGCATCAATTTCCCCTTCGTCGACATCGGCGGCTACAACCAGCAGCTCGGCCTCAACCACTTCGATCTCCTGATCGACTGGGGCTGGTTCTATTTCATCACCAAGCCGATGTTCCTGGCGCTCGACTTCTTCTTCAAGCTGTTCGGCAACTTCGGCGTCTCGATTCTGCTGGTCACCGTGCTCGTGAAGACGCTGTTCTTCCCGCTCGCCAACAAGTCCTATGCCTCGATGGCGAAGATGAAGGCGGTGCAGCCGCAGATGCAGGCGCTCCGCGAGCGCTTCCCCGACGACAAGGTCAAGCAGCAGCAGGAGCTGATGGAGCTCTACAAGCGCGAGAAGATCAATCCGGTCGCAGGCTGCCTGCCGATCGCGATTCAGATCCCGGTGTTCTTCTCGCTCTACAAGGTGCTGTTCATCACCATCGAGATGCGCCACGCGCCGTTCTTCGGCTGGATCAAGGACCTCTCCGCGCCCGATCCGACCAACGTGTTCAACCTGTTCGGGCTGATCCCCTACGATCCGACGCAGCTTCCGCTGGTCGGCCACTTCCTGTGGATCGGCGCCTGGCCGCTGATCATGGGCATCACCATGTGGTTCCAGATGAAGCTCAATCCGGCGCCGCCCGATCCGGCGCAGAAGATGATCTTCGACTGGATGCCGGTGGTGTTCACCTTCATGCTGGCGTCGTTCTCGTCCGGCCTCGTGATCTACTGGGCGTGGAACAACACGCTCTCGGTGATCCAGCAGTCCGTGATCATGCGGCGTAACGGCGCCAAGGTTGAGTTGTGGGACAACGTCGTTGCGGTGTTCCGGCGAGGAAAGAAAGCGGAGAGCTAGCGCGCCACGATCCGCCCTCGGGATCATCATGGCCGGGCTTGACCCGGCCATCCCGCTTAGTAAGGCACGGCCGCGCCATATTATCGGGATCGCCGGGTCAAGCCCGGCGATGACCAACACAGAATGACGACGGACGCTGGTTGAGGGGCAAAGCAAGCGTGTCGGAATCCTCCGAACACATTCAGCCATCGCGGGCCACACCCTTCACCTCGAATGAGATGGCGGCCGGCCGTCGGCTGTTCGCGGTCGACTGGCAGTTCGTCGCGGCGGCAGGAACGCCAGCTTCGTTGCCGGCCATGAAGGGCGTCGAGCTCGCCTTTGCCGGCCGTTCCAATGTCGGCAAGTCGAGCCTCATCAACGCGCTCACCAATCGCAACGGCCTCGCGCGCACCTCGAGCACGCCCGGGCGTACCCAGGAGCTGATCTTCTTCGCTGCCGAGGGTCCGGTGACGCTCGTCGACATGCCCGGTTACGGCTATGCCGCCGCGCCCAAGGCCAAGGTCGCCGCCTGGACCGACCTGATCCACGCCTATCTCAAGGGACGCGCCAACCTGCTGCGGGTCTATGTCCTGGTCGACGCGCGGCGCGGCCTTGGCGCCGCCGACGATCCCGTGCTTACCTCGCTCGACGAAACAGCGGTGAGCTATCAGGTCGTGCTCACCAAGTGCGACGCGGTGAAGCCGCAGGCGCTCGTGGAATGCGAAGCGGCCGCACGCGCAGCGCTTGCCAAGCATCCAGCCGCCTTTCCCGAGGTGCTCGCGACTGCCGCGGACACCGGCGCCGGCATCCCGGAGCTGCGTGCGGCAATCGCGCGGCTGGTCGCGGAGCGGCGGGCGTAACGCGCATCAGCCCAACGTCACCGCACATTGCAGGCCGCCAAGGTCCGCGTATCGGTGCGGTCGATCGGAAGCTCGCAGGTGATCCGTTCGGCGAGCGCCCGCAGCCGGGCATTGAGGCCAGCCGCAGTGCCGGTCTCGCGTCCGGCGTGGGCGGCGTAGAAGTTCGGATAGAGCGGCGTGCCGGCGAGCGCGAGGCCAGTGCGCGCGGGCAGGAGATAGCGCGGCGCTTCGAGCCCGCGCGGCTCGAGGATGGGGCGATAGCCCTCGTCCGAGGTGGCGAAGCCGAGAAACGCGAGGGCCGCGGCCTTTTTCACCCCCGTCAGCGTCCCCGACATCGCTAGGCCATCGACCCAGCCGATGCCGCGTGCGGGCGATCCCGCGATGAGCGACGGCAGACTGCGGACGGCGATATCGTCGGCCGACAAGCAACCCGAGCCCGGCAGGCAATTGTCGATGATCTCCTGCAGGGCGTAGTGGGCCGTCTCGGAATAGCCGACATAGGCCGCCGCAGCGCCGTGGACGAAGGCGCGCGCATAGAAGCCGGGACGATCGTGCATCGCCTCGCTGCGGCAATAGCCGGTCGGGCAGCCCGCGAGAATCGTCGCGAGCGCGGCGACGGCATCGGCGTCCGGCGCGCGGCTCCCGAGCACCGCCGCTTGCGCGGCCGCGAGCCCCGATTTCTCCGCGAGCATCGTGATGTACCACTCACCGAGAGTGAGATGGCCGAAGAGGTCGACGAAGATGTTCTCGCGGCGGCGCGCAAGGACGCGCACAAGATCGGCCCAGGTCACGGCGTCGCGGATTGCAGTATCGTCCTTGCGATAGAACAGGAAGTTCCCGCACAGCCAGTGCGGCAACGCGAAGACCCGGCCGTTGCGCGTCACCGCCGCGACGGATTCGGGCGCAAATCCGCCGAGCGCAAGGTCGAGCGGCGCGATCTTGTTCGCCGCGATCACCTCGTCGAGCAGGATGGTGTCGATCTCGTAGACATCGGCGTCGAGCGCGACGAGGCCGCCGGCGTAGTAATCCCTCGCAGGATCGACCTCGACGAGGTCGAGCGTCACGCCCGGATTGCGGCGCTGGAATCCCTGCGCGAGCAGCGCGAACAGCGCGTAGCGCTCGGGAACGTAGGGGTAGAGAGCGATGCGAAGCGTGATCGCATCCGAGGCGGCCTGCGCCAGTTGCGGCGCGACCACGCCGGCGAGAAGGCACAGCAGCAGAACGGCGGCACGAATTTTCGACATGGCTCTCAACCTGAGAAAACACCTGGATTCGCTTGTCATGATCCGGGCTATATTATCCGCGCCCCGCCTGTGAGGGAATCGTGTGGAGACCAGACTATGTTCGGTAAGGTATGGCTCGGTGCCGTCGCGCTCGTTGCCGCTGCGGCATCGTCGGCCGAGGCACAGATTTTCGATTATTCGCTCTACCCCGATTTCAAGGGGCAGTGGGAGCGGTTCGTCGTTCCCGGGATTCCGGGCCAACCCTCGTTCGACCAGACAAAGCCGTGGGGCAACGGTCAGCAGGCGCCGCTGACGCCGGAGTACCAGAAAATCCTCGAGGAGAGCATCAAGGACCAGCAGAATGGCGGCCTCGGCAACAGCTCCGAGCACGTGCTGTGCCGCGGCGCCGGCATGCCGTTCATGATGATCGCCTTCCGCCCGCTGGAATTCGTCGTCACCCCCGGCACGACCTACGTGCTGATCGCCGACTACGACCCGCTGCGCCGCATCTTCACCGACGGGCGCGACTGGCCGGCCGATATCGAGCCGACGATCCAGGGCTACTCGATCGGCAAATGGATCGACGAGGACGGCGACGGCAAGTTCGACGTGCTGCAGGTCGAGACGCGCGGCTTCAAGGGAAACCGCGTCTACGACATTTCCGGCATTCCGACCCACCGCGACAACCAGTCGGTGTTCAAGGAGCGCATCTTCATCGACAAGCGCGACCCCAACCTGCTGCACGACGAAATCACCGTGATCGACAACGCGCTCACCCGTCCATGGACGGTCGACAAGCGCTATGTCCGCAATTCCGATCTCAAGGCGCAATGGCCGGAGTTCATCTGCAACGAATTCAACGGGCAGGTGATGATCGGCGAGGAGCACTATTATCTCAGCGGCGAGGGAATGCTGATGCCGGCCCGCAGGGACCAGCCGCCGCCCGACCTGCGGTATTTCAAAAAGACGCAGCGGTAGGCGGAAGCGTCAGCACCTGCCGTCATCGCCGGCCATGACGATTCCACTTCGAATCAAACACGCCCCAAAGCCAGATCCGGATTTCGCTTGCGCTCAATCCGGGCTACTAGCTGAGAGCTTGGCACAAGGTCGGAGAATTGGCGCGGCCGCTACCAACGCGGCCGTTGCGCGTCGAACGAGTTGTCGAGATCGAGCCCGGCGACGGGAAACGTATCCTCGTGCTTCTTCGAGCCCTCGAACCAATCGCAGGAAACCCAATCACCCTCGATGACTTTCACCGTCATCGCGGGACCACCGGATTTCAGGCGAACCGTGTCGCCCGGCTTGAAAGGTGCGATCGACATCTGGTCCTCGTTGCCTCTGCAACCATGACGGATAAGTCGCCGCACTCTGGGGTATGCAACACCGGGCAGCAAGGCCCGGCACTGCCCATAATATGTTCAACGCAGATCGATATTGGATCGCGCGCATCATCGCATCCGGTGGCGCCGCTTGCGGCGCGCGACGGCTGAGCCGAGCCCTCGCCAAAGGTCAGCTCCGGCGAACCCGCGCACACGGGTTCGCCGCGCATCGCGTGACTTATTGCGTCATCTGCTCGGAAGCCGGCTTGCCCTTGTCGAAAACCCGCATCTCGATGTAGCGCGCCGGCTTGTCGGTCAGATTCTGCTGGCGGTGGACGGTGCCGCGCGGCACGTAATTGCTGTCGCCCACCTTGAGAACCTTCGGCGGCTGTCCCTGCACCGTGAAGGTGACCTCGCCCTCCTGCACCGCGGTCCACTGGTCGCCGGGATGGCGGTGGAACTGGTTGCCGGCGCCGGGCGGCATGGTGACCGACTGCATCGAAACCTCGCGGCCCGCGTCGTTCTCGAGCGGCGTCGTGAAGTAGCGGTTGTTCTGGAGTGCCGGCCGCTGCGGGGTCTGCGCCCACACCGCCAGTCCGCCGACGCATGTCGTCACCAGCATGGCCGGAATGATCAACTTGTTCATGTGCTCCTCCCTTGGTTTTGTTGCGGGGGACTGTAGCATCGCCTGCCCGGCCGGCAACACAATGCGTGCAGAGAAATCTGCATTCGCGCGCGGATTCCGCTTCGCCGCCGCCGGCGAACATGCGATGGGACTTTTCGATTCACATTTCTCGAAGCGGAGGGATAACCTCTCCCCGCATGCGGCAGAGGTCGGAGCGCGTGAGCGGACCTACTCCCCGCGCGCGGGGAGTAGGAGCACGCTGCGGAGACATTTTCCGGAGGCGCCTTTGATGATTTCGACTCTCGTGGTGCTCGCCTCGCTGATGGGGGCGGCCGGCGTCGTCCTCGCTGCCGCCGCGGCCCATGCGGCGCCCGGCGCCGGGCTGGACAGCGCGGCGTATCTCCTGCTGTTCCATGCGGTCGCGGTGCTCGGCGTCGCCGCTCTCGTCCCGCAAGGGCTGCTGTGGGCGCCGGCGGCCTTCGTCGCGATGGCCGGCTATGTGCTCGGCGGTGCGCTGTTTGCCGGCGACGTCTCGATGCGGGCCTTTGCCGGGCATCGCCTGTTTCCGATGGCCGCGCCCGCTGGCGGGACGATCCTCATCGTCTCCTGGCTTGTGCTGACGATCGCCGCATTCGTCATAATTCTGCGCGGCCGCTGACGCCCCTTCCGTGCCGGCGGCTTGCCCGCTAAAGAACCCGGGCCCCATGGCCGGAGCCCGTCCCATGCAGTCGCCGTCGATCTCGCCTTACGAAACCGCCCGCGTCCTCTCCGAAGCGCTGCCGCACATGCAGCAGTACGACGACGAGACCGTCGTCGTGAAATATGGCGGCCATGCCATGGGCGAGGAGAACGCGGCGCGCAGTTTCGCCCGCGACATCGTGCTGCTCGAGCAGACCGCGATCAATCCGGTGGTGGTCCACGGCGGCGGTCCGCAGATCGGCGACATGCTCAAGCGGCTCGGCATCAAGTCCGAGTTCGCTGCCGGGCTGCGCATCACCGACGCCGCCACGATCGAGATCGTCGAGATGGTGCTCGCCGGGTCGATCAACAAGCAGATCGTCGGCTACATCAACGAGGCGGGCGGCAAGGCGGTCGGCCTGTGCGGCAAGGACGGCAACATGGTGGTGGCCCGCAAGGTCAACCGCACCGTGGTCGATCCGGGATCGCAGATCGAGAAAATCGTCGACCTCGGCTTCGTCGGCGAGCCCGACAAGGTCGACGTCACCGTGCTCGACCAGATTCTCGGCCGTGAGCTGATCCCGGTGCTGGCGCCTGTCGCGATGTCGTCGGTCGGCGGCACCTACAACGTCAATGCCGATACCTTCGCCGGCGCCATCGCCGGCGCGCTCAAGGCAAAGCGCCTGCTGCTGCTCACCGACGTGCCCGGCGTGCTCGACAAGTCGAAGCAGCTCATCAAGCAGCTCACCATCGCCGATGCCCGGCGGCTGATCGCCGACGGCACCATCTCGGGCGGCATGATCCCCAAGGTCGAGACCTGCATCTACGCGCTCGAAGCCGGCGTCGAGGGCGTCGTCATCCTCGACGGCAAGGTCGAGCATGCCGTGCTGCTCGAGCTTCTGACCGACCTCGGCGCCGGAACTCTGCTCACGAAGTGAGGCGCGGGTTTGTAGCCCGGGTGAGCCAAGCCACGTCCGGGATCGACGGCTGGATAGGGCATGTCGCGGGTGATTCCCCCATGTCGCTGCGCGCATGCGGGCTACACATTCCTCCACCGACCTCATCCTGAGGAGCCCGCGAAGCGGGCGTCTCGAAGGATGGCCCCACACGCCGGGGCCCGCGGCCGCCCTTCGAGACGCGTCCTGCGGACGCTCCTCAGGACGAGGTCAGAGGGCGGCGGCTCGGCGCCGCCGCCCCATCCGCCCTTGCGTCGCCACGGAAGGAAAACTAGCTCCTTTCCGGTGGCCCTTCTGCATCCCCAGGAATCCCCTCTGCCGGAACCGTTTGCGCGATGGTTCGCCGAGCGGGGCTGGGCGCCGCGCGAGCATCAGCTGGCGCTTCTCGACAAGGCGCGCGCAGGGCGTTCGGCGCTGCTGATCGCGCCGACCGGCGCCGGCAAGACGCTCGCCGGATTCCTGCCGACCCTGGTCGAGCTTGCCGGGCGGCCGGCGCGCAGGGGCCTGCAATCAGGCGGCCTTCATACCCTCTACATCTCCCCGCTCAAGGCGCTCGCAATCGACGTTCACCGCAACCTCGAACGGCCGGTCGCCGACATGGGCCTACCGATCAGAATCGAGACCCGCACCGGCGACACGCCGGCCTCGAAGCGCGTGCGCCAGCGCCGCTATCCGCCCGACATCCTGCTCACCACGCCGGAGCAGATCGCGCTCCTGCTCTCGACCGCCGATGCGCCCTACCTGTTCGGCACCCTCGAGCGAATCGTGCTCGACGAGCTGCATGCACTGGTGACCTCGAAACGCGGGGACCTGCTCTCCCTCGGCCTCGCGCGGCTCTATCAGCTCGCGCCGCAGGCCAGCGCCATCGGCCTCTCGGCGACCGTGGCCGAGCCCGGCGACCTCTGCCGCTATCTCGTGCCGCAGCCGCCGGGAGGTGTCGCGAGCGCCGACCTGATCGTGGCCGAAGGAGGCGCCGCGCCGCAGGTGACGATGCTCGACACCGCGGAGCGCCTGCCCTGGGCGGGGCACTCGGCGCGCCACGCGCTCGGCGAGATGTACGAGCTCATCAAGCGGCACCGCACCACGCTGATGTTCGTCAACACGCGCAGCCAGGCGGAGATGCTGTTCCAGGAGCTGTGGCGCATCAACGACGACGGGCTCGCCATCGCGCTTCATCACGGCTCGCTCGACGCCGCGCAGCGCCGCAAGGTCGAAGCGGCGATGGCGGCGGGAAAACTTCAAGCAGTGGTGTGCACCTCCTCACTCGACCTCGGCATCGACTGGGGCGACGTCGACCTCGTCATCAATGTCGGCGCGCCCAAGGGCGCCTCGCGGCTCACCCAGCGGATCGGGCGCGCCAATCACCGCCTCGACGAGCCGTCGAAGGCGGTGCTCGTTCCCGCGAACCGCTTCGAGGTGCTCGAATGCCGGGCCGGCATCGAGGCGGTGGAAGCGGGCGCGCAGGATACTCCGCCGCTGCGCACCGGCGCCTTCGACGTGCTCGCCCAGCACGTGCTGGGCCGCGCCTGCGGCGCGCCGTTCCTCGCCGACGCGCTCTACGACGAGGTCCGCACCGCCGCGCCGTTTGCTGCGCTGTCTCGCGAGGACTTCGACGCGGTGCT
The DNA here is from genome assembly GCA_963824905.1 of uncultured Alphaproteobacteria bacterium. GTDB lineage: Bacteria > Pseudomonadota > Alphaproteobacteria > Rhizobiales > Xanthobacteraceae > JAJPKK01. The sequence continues at coordinate 584,803 of CAWGRH010000014.1, read as the reverse complement.
CGATTTCGTCGCGACCGGCGGCTACGCACTCAAGGTCTACGAGCGCTTCGCAAAAATCCGCCAGGGCGCCGACGGCCGCTGGCGCGTCGCCAATCCGCGCGTCGCCCAGCAGTACCGGCTCAATGTCGGCACCATCGTCGAGGAGACGATGATCAAGGTGCGGCTGGTGCGCTCCGGGCACCACGGGCGGAGCGCGACGGGCAAATCGGCCGGGAGTGGCCCGACCGGCATCATCGCGCGCGGCGGCCGCGTGCTCGGCGAGCTCGAGGAATACTTCATCGAGGGGCTGACGCCGGGCGACACCTTCGTGTTCTCCGGCGAGGTGCTGCGCTACGAGGCGATGGCAGAGGACGAGGCCTATGTCTCGCGCGCGCACAGCGAGGACCCCAAGGTCCCGGCCTACATGGGCGGCAAGTTTCCGCTCTCCACCTACCTCGCCGCGCGCGTGCGCGATCTCATCTCGCGACCCAGCGCGTGGTCCGCACTGCCGGACCAGGTACGCGAATGGCTTGGATTTCAGCAGTGGCGCTCGGTCGTGCCGAAGCCGGGCGAGCTATTGGTCGAGACTTTTCCGCGCGGCGACAAGAGCTACCTCGTCTGCTACCCCTTCGAAGGCCGGCTCGCTCATCAGACACTGGGCATGCTGCTGACGCGAAGGCTCGAGCGGGCACGGCTACGTCCGCTCGGCTTCGTCGCCAACGAATATGCCCTCGCAGTGTGGAGCCTCGGCGATCCCGCCCGCGCGATCCGCACCGGCACGCTCTCGCTCGCCGATCTCTTCGACGAAGACATGCTGGGCGACGACCTCGAAGCGTGGCTTGCCGAATCCGCGTTGATGAAGCGCATGTTCCGCCAATGCGCCATCATCTCCGGCCTGATCCAGCGCCGCACGCCCGGCGAAGAGAAGAAGCAGCGCCAGATGACGATCTCGACCGATCTCGTCTACGACGTGCTGCGTCGCCACCAGGCCGACCACATCCTGCTGCGCGCCGCCCGGCAGGAGGCGGCGGCCGGGCTTCTCGACATAAGGCGCCTCGCCACCATGCTTGCGCGAGTGAAGGGCCATGTCGTCCACGCCGCGCTCGACCACGTATCCCCACTTGCGGTGCCGGTGATGCTGGAGATCGGCCGCGAATCCGTTTATGGCGAAGCAGGAGACACCCTGCTCGCCGAAGCCGAGGCGGAACTCGTGAAAGAGGCCATGCAATGACGCACGCGGCTCCTTCGCCGGCGGTATTTGCGGGTGCCGCGATGATGCCGGCGCCGGGCGCGGAAATCGCGGTCGCAGGGGTAACTCTCGTCGCCGATCTCGCCGGGGCGCTCTACTGGCCCGACGAAAGCGCGCTCGTCGTCTCCGACCTGCATCTCGAAAAAGGCTCGGCGTTTGCCGTGCGCGGCGTGCTGATGCCGCCCTATGATACCGCGGCGACGCTGGAAGCTCTCGGCGCGGTCATCGCGCGTTACGCGGCCCGCATGGTGATCGCGCTCGGCGACAATTTCCACGACGGCGGCGGTCCCGCCCGGCTTGCCGCGACGGACCGCGCCCGGCTTCATGAGTTGCAGCGCGGCCGCGACTGGGTGTGGATCGCCGGCAATCACGACCCCGATCCGGGCGAGGGCATCGGCGGCGTGTTCGCCCGCGCGCTCGCGCTCGGCGCGCTGTCGTTCCGCCACGAGCCGACGGAAGGCGGGCGGGCCGCCTCTCGCGATGAAGGTTGCGCGGAGAGCTTCGGCGAGATTTCCGGCCACCTGCACCCGGCCGCGCGCATCCACCAGCGCGGCCGCACCCAGACCCGCAAATGCTTTGCGACCGACGGCGAGCGCCTGGTCATGCCCGCGTTCGGCGCCTTCACCGGCGGGCTCAACATCCGCAACGCGGCGTTCCTGAAAGTATTCGGCGCGCTCGGCTTCACCGCACACCTGATCGGCCAGCGGCGGCTCTACAGCTTCGCGGCGGCGAGGTGCCTGGCGGATTAGAAGCCTGTTCGATCCACATGGAGTCGTCATGGCCGGGCTTGACCCGGCCATCCCGCTTAACGAGGCACGGCCGTGCCTCATGATCGGGATCGCCGGGTCAAGCCCGGCGATGACGGCGTGTGAGTCGATCTCACCCGGGCAAGCGCGCCTCAATCCTTCCTGAACACCACCGACGCGAACCACCCCGTCATGATCGCCATACAGGCGGTGGCGAGGCCGTAGAAGAGGCCGTGGTCGGCGGCGGAGTTGGCGATGAAGCGCTCGAAGCCGACCTTGACGATGTCGAAGGCCGACGAGGTCTGCGCGATCATCGCGCCGTCGGCGAACAGCTTGACGTCGACGTCGTAGGTGCCGATTTGCGCCTCCGCCGGCACATCGATGGCGCCGCGGAACAGCGTCGGGGTGAGGAACGTCACCCCGTTGGTCGACTGGCTGTAGAGCTTGCGCTGCTCCTTGATGCGCAGGAAAGCCCGGCGGAATTCGTCATCGACGACCACGTCGGCGAGGTCGGGCCCGATCTGCTGGGTCAGCAGCGTGTGCGAGAGGCCGAGCTGCAGGCGGCGCTGCGCCGCCTCGTCGGTGAAATCGTCGAACGGCCGCGTCGCAAGCACCGACAGGTAGGACGGGACGTCGACGAAGGTGCGTGATTCGGTGTTGACCCAGATGCCGAACACCCGCGCCTTGCGCCGGGTCACCAGCGTCTGCCGCGGCCCGGTGATGGTGGCGACGATATCGTAGGTGCCTTTGCGCGGGCCCGCCTCGGGCTCCGGCTCCATGGTGCCGAACAGCACGAGCTCGACTCCGGTGAAGATCGAGGTGATCTGCACGCGGTGGCTCGACAGCGAGGCGATCAGGCGTTCCGCCCGCGCCGGCACGGCGGCCAACAGCGGCGCTGCGATCAGCGCGGCGACCAGCGCGGGGATGAGCGTGGCGGCGGCGCACCTCATTCGACGCCCTCGAGCGGACGGATGGAAAAAATATCCTCGGGCCGCACCACGAGGTCGAAGGCGAAGCGCAGGCCGACTGCGAGCACCAGCGCCCCGAGCAGCAGCCGCAGGCGCTCGCTGCGCATCTTCTGGCCGGCGCGAGCGCCGAACTGGGCGCCGATGACGCCGCCGACCATCAGGATCAGCGCGAGCACCGCGTCGACCAGGTGATTGGTCATCGCATGGAGCACCGTCGCCGAAGCCATGGTGACGAGCGTGAGCACCATCGAGGTGCCGATGACCACGTTGGTCGGCACGCGCAGGAGATAGATCAGCATCGGCACCAGCAGGAAGCCGCCGCCGATGCCGAGGATCGCGCCGGCAAATCCCATGATCCATCCGATCGCGACCACCGGGATCGCCGACACGTAGATGCGCGACTGCTTGAACCGCATCTTGAGCGGCAGGCCGTGGATCCAGGTGTGGCTGCCGGAATGGCGCAGCGGCACCGGCTTGCCCTGGCGCTGGCGCAGCATCACACGGGCGCCGTCCGCCACCATCATGCCGCCGACCGAGGTGAGCAGCACGACGTAGGCGACGCCGATGGTGATGTCGAGCTGGCCGATCGTGCGCAGAAAGGTGAACAGCCACACCCCGCCCTGAGTGCCGACGATGCCGCCGACCAGCAGCATCAGTGCCAGCGCAACATCGATGGCGCGGCGGCGCCAGTAGGACACCGCGCCCGACATCGACGACGCGGCGATGTGGGTCGACACCGTCGCCACCGCAACCGCGGGCGACACCCCGATGAAGATGAGCAGCGGCGTCATCAGAAACCCGCCGCCGATGCCGAACATGCCGGAGATGAATCCGACCGCGAGCCCCATCGCCAGCAACAGGAAAATGTTCACGGGGAGGTCGGCGATCGGGAGATAAATTTCCACAGGCTCGATCCGACGGTGCGAGTGGCAGGAGCGGTGCTGGCGGGTGGGCCTCGCCGGGGCGGCGACCTTCGCAACCGGTATTCTCTTGTCGACCAAACGCAAGGCTTTTTTCAGCTGGAAAGCAGCGGTCTATCGCCCCTCCACAGCGCCCGGCCGAGGCCAGCGGATCGGACGCGCAAACGCTTCGGCGCGCGTCGCTGAGCGAGCCCAAAAAAGGGTGAGACCGCCCTGCGGGGGCGGGGCGGTCTCGTTGCGAGGGGCCGGGGTGGAGGCCTTCTCTCGCGGGGTCTAGCGCGATGCGGTGTTTACCTTGCGCACCGCGGTGATCTCCTGGTCCCATCCGCCGGCCGGGGTTTTGACGGACACCGCATCGTCGGGTTGGTTCTGCGGGACGAAGCTTTCGACGGCCTGGCGTGCGGCGCTCAATTGCTGTTCGTCGAGGTGGGCTGCAATGTCGAGGGCCTTCTTGCCGGCGTCCTTGTCGCCGCCGCGGGCGACCAGCGCCAACCACTTGTAGGACTCGGCGAGATTGCGCTCGATGCCGACGCCGCGGGCATACAAGATGGCGAGGTTGTATTCGCTGTCGGGGAGGCCGTAGGTCGCGGCCTTGCGGAACCACTGCGTCGCGGTCGGGTAGTCCGGCTTGCCGTCGATGCCTTCGGCATAGAGCACGGCGAGGTTGTGCATCGCCTTGGCGTTGCCCTTGTCGGCGGCCAGGAGATAGAGGCGGCGCGCCTCCTGCAGGTCCTTCTTCAGGCCGAGCCCCTTCTCGTACATGGTGCCGAGGCGGAACTGGGCCATCACGATGCCCCTGCGGGCGGCGAGCTCGAACCAGGATGCGGCCGCGGTGAGGTCTTGCGGCACGGCGGTGCCGTCGGCGAAACGCGCCCCGACCTCGTAGCTCGCCGCCGGATCGCCCGACGTCGCCGCGGCGATGAGGGCCTTGCTGCCGATTGCGGCCGGGAGCGGCTCCTTGGCGATATCTCTGGCCAGAACCGGTGCAGGCGCGGCTGTATCCCGGACCTCCTGAGACTTCGGCGCGGCCTCCCGCGCGGGTGGCGGGGCGACCGCTGCCGGCTGGGCCGCGCGGGGCGCCTGCTCAGGCGCGACGGCAGCGCCGCGCGTCCCGCTGCCGAGCCCGGCGCCCTTCCCCGGGGTCGGCGGATTGGCCGGCATCGCCGGCGGCGCGATCGGCGGAGCGTCCGGGGCCTGCATTTCGGTCGCCGGCGCGCTCGCGGACCCACCCGGGCCGGCGAACAGGTCGAGCGCGAGGCGCAACGCGCCGAGCACGATGGCGATGACACTGATGCCGACGATCACTGCCTTGATCTGCGGTCCGAACCGCATCACGAACGCCCCGGTCCGCTTGCCCTTCGGCTCGCCCGATACCGCGAAGTGCGTGGTCGGGCTGGGGGGCGCGCTCTGCTCGCCGGCAACCGCCTGCGCAGCGCGCCGGGCGACCGCGACGAAATTGGTGCGGAGCGTGGGCTCGGCATTGCCCGCTACGGGCGGAGTTGCGACCGGCGCCGCATCCGCACCGGCGATGCGGTCGATGGCACCCGCCATGGCGCGGACACGCCGCCCACCGGAGCCGGGCTCCAGCGGCGCATCCGGCGGCAGGTCGGTGGCCAGCGAGCGCGCGACCGCGCCGGGCTTCGCATCCTCCATCGCAAGGACGAGGCGCTCGCGAAGCGGCGCCGCCGCGGGTGCAAGCGCCGGAGCATCGGCGACGAGCACCGGCGCCGCCTTTTCGGCCGCCGCTTTCGGCCCCGGATTTTGGGGCGTCGGATCGCGCGGCTCCGGATCGCGTAGCCCCGGATCACGCGAGCCCGGACCTTGCAGCCCGGGAATTTGTGGACCGGACTCGATTTTGGGGCGACGGTCTTCCTCGATGCTGGCGAGCCGGTCGACGACCTGCTCGATGGTGCCGTACACCGCCTCGAAGGTGTCCTGGGTGCGCCGGTCGATCGCGCCCTGCAGCTCCTTGAGTGTCGCGACATCGCGGCGGATCGCTTCCGCGGGCTCGCTCACCGCACGGGTCGCGTTGTCGACCAGCTCCCGCTGGATCACCTGCATCTTGTCGTCGTTGTGGGTGCGCAGCGCCTGCATCTGATCGACGAGCTCGGCGACCCCGCGCTCCACGGTGTCGAGACGGCCGAGTTGCGCGTGCGAGACATCGAGCTTGTCGGCGATGCCGGCGATCCGTCCGTCGAGACTGTGCAGCGCGACGGGATCGGCGGAGCGTAGCTCGATCGAATCGAGCCGGTTGGAAAGCTTCTCGAACAGCGCTTCGAGATCGGGTGGGATCGCCACGGCTTCAGCCTGGCGGCCCTCGAAGGCCGCGGCCATCTCGGAAAGCCGCCGGTCGAGCGTCATCACCGCCTCCGGCTGGACGCTGTTGTCGACCTTCTCCGCCAGCGCCTGGATGTCGCGCGACAGCGCCGCGATGTCCGCGGGCGTCGCGATGTGGCCGGTGACCTCGCGCAGCGTCGCGATTGCTTCGTCGAGCTGCTGCAGGCGCTCCGGCGCCGCCACCTGGCTGGCGATGGCGTCGGCCTTGGCGGAGAGCGTGCGCACCGTCTCGGCGAGGCTCGTCACGTCGCCGATCGGCGCCATCACCTCGAGACGGTGGCGCAGATCGGCGAGGCTCGCCTCGATCTCGGCGATCACCGGATGGTCCTGGAGTGAAGCGCGGTTGCCTTCGACGCGGACACCGAGCTCGCGAACCTGGCTCTCGAGCGAGGCGAGCGCGCCGGGCGGCACCGCGTTCCGCAGCGTGTCGGCGATCTCGCCGAGATCCTTGCGGAGAGCCGCGGCGATCTCTTCGGCGCGCACCGGCGGCGAGACTTTGGCCATCTCCTCGGTGAGGATGCGCATCTGCTCCTCGAGCGAGGCGCCGGCGGATTGCGGCATCGATTCGCGGATCGTCTTGCCGATCTCGGCGAATTCCCGGCGCAAGGCGCCGGCGATCTCGTCGGTGAGCGGCTTGAGTTGCGCGACCTCGTCGGTGAGGTCGCGGACCTGCTGCTCGATCGCGGCGACCGCCTGCGGCTTCGCCTCGGCGAGGCTCGAGCGGATCTCGGCGATGTCGGCGCGCAGGAGATCGACATGCTCGGCCGGCGCCGACAACCGCGCCGCCTCGACCTGGCCGGTGAGCGCGCGAAGCTGCTCTTCGATCGCCTCGATCGCCTTCTTCGGCGCGGCTTCCTCGATGGTGCGGGTCAGGCCCGAGGCGAGGCCGTCGAGCTGCATCGTGCCCTGCAGCGCCTTGATCTGGGAGGCGATCTCCTGGAGCTGCTTTTCGACGGCCGCGTTCTCGCCGCGGCGGCGCCCGCCGTCTCCGTCCGGAAGATCGAACAAAGCCGGCTCGGTGAACTCGCCCTCGAGCGCATGCTGCCGGGCCGTGATCTCGGCGAGCGCGTCGTCGACGGTGTCGTCGCCCTCGGCGCGGGCTGGACGCTTGCTGCGGCTCAGCCGGTCGAGCTGGCGGTCGATCCGGGAGATCGCATCGGCAAGACGGGCGCTGCGGATTTCCTCCGCCGCGGCCGAGGCGGCGGCGGACGCCACCGCCTGGCGGGTCGAATCATCGCGCGAGAGAGTTTCCAGCCGCCATTTGAGCTCGTCGATCTGGCGCCCGATGGAGCTCAGCGCCTCGCCGGCCGGGGCCCGCGCGGGGGCCGGAGCCGATGCGGGCGACGCGTCGGGCGCCGATTCGCCCGTCGGCGATTCGTCCTGCTCGGCTGCGGTGATGATGAGAGAGTTCAGCCAGGTACCCACCGAAACGCCGGAGCGCCTCGCGGCCTCGCGCGCGACCTCTCGTGCGTCGGGGTGAACGCCTTTGACGTGCCAGGGCACGGGTCTCATGTCCGCTCCGGTGGGTTCGGGCTACGCAGCTCGACTTGCCGCTCGGTTGGAAGCAGCACCGGAGCGACGCGCCACATGAGGACTTTCCGCGGATTACGGTAAAGGCCGGGTTAACGACCTCGTTCAACGCATGAAATTTCACGAAGCGGCCGTACCGGGGTGCCATTTGGCGGGCCGGTGTTGCGGCGCGGTCGCACAAACCTGGCCTGTGTTGTGCGCCCGGCACGCCGGCCGCTATAAGCCGCTCGACCGTCGGACGAGGAGAATGCCAATGCCCGCCTACAAGGCGCCGGTCGAGGACGCCCTGTTCCTGCTCGACGACGTCTTCCACATCGAGCGCTACGCCAATCTGCCGGGCTTCTCCGAGGCGACGCCCGATGTCGTCGCCGCGGTGCTCGGGACGGCAGCCCGGTTCTGCGAGGAGGTGCTGGCGCCGCTCAACCGCATCGGCGACGAGGAGGGTTGCCGGCGCAGTGACGACGGTCAGGTCGCGACACCGGCCGGCTTCAGGCAGGCCTACCGCCGCTATGTCGAGGGCGGCTGGATCGGCGTCGCGGTGCCGCCTGACCATGGCGGTCTCGGGCTACCGGTCGCGATCTCCCAGCTCGTCAGCGAGTTCGTGGTTTCGGCGAATCTCGCCTTCGCGATATATCCGGCCCTGACCCAGGGAGCGATCGCGGCCCTGCTGCTTCACGGAACGGCGGAGCAAAAGGCCCGCTACGTTCCGAAATTGGCGTCCGGCGAATGGACCGGCACCATGAACCTCACCGAGGCCCATTGCGGGACCGACCTCGGGCTCATCCGCACCAAGGCGGTGGGCCAGCCGGACGGCAGCTATCGAATTACCGGCACCAAGATCTTCATCTCCGCCGGCGAGCACGACCTTGCGGCAAACATCATCCATCTCGTGCTGGCGCGGATCGAAGGGGCGCCGCCCGGTACGCACGGGCTGTCGCTGTTCGTGGTGCCGAAGATCATCGCCAATGCCGATGGCACGCTCGGCGCCCGCAATGCGGTGTCCTGCGGCGCGATCGAGCACAAGATGGGCATCCATGCGAGCCCCACCTGCGTCATGAACTATGACGGCGCCACCGGCTGGCTGGTCGGCGAGGAGAACCGCGGCCTCAATGCGATGTTCGTGATGATGAACGAGGCGCGCCTCGGCGTCGGCCTCGAAGGGCTCGCACTCTCGGAGGTCGCCTACCAGAATGCCGCGCGATACGCGAAGGACCGGCTCCAGGGCCGGGCGCTGACGGGAGCCAAGTACAAGGACCTCCCGGCCGATCCGATCATCGTTCATCCCGACGTGCGGCGCATGCTGCTCACGATCCGCGCCTTCAACGAGGCGGCCCGCGCGCTCATCCTGTGGACCTCGCTTCAGAGCGACGTCGCCCGCCGCTCCGACGACGCCAAGGCGCGGCAGGCGGCGGACGACCATATGGGCCTCATCACACCCGTCATCAAAGGTGTGCTCACCGATCTGGGGTTCGCCAACACGGTGACGGCGCAGCAGGTGTTCGGCGGCCACGGCTACATCCGCGAATGGGGCATGGAGCAGTTCGTCCGCGACGCCCGCATCCCCATGATCTACGAGGGCTCGAACGGCATTCAGGCCCTCGACCTCGTCGGCCGCAAGCTCGGCAAGGACGGCGGCCGCGCCATCATGGCGTTCTTCGCCGAAGTGCAGGACCATGTGCGGGAGCACGCGGCGGACGCTGCGATGAAGCCTTTTGCCGAACCGCTCGGCAAGGCGCTCGGCCACCTCCAGCAGGCGACGGTGTGGTTCATGCAGAACGCCATCGGCAAGCCCGACAACGCCGGCGCCGGAGCGACCGACTACATGCATCTGATGGGCCTCGTCGCGCTCGGATACATGTGGTGCCGCATCGCTGCAGCGGCGCAGGCAAAGGCCGCGACTGACGCGACCGGCCGGATGGCCGGCAAGCTCGTCACCGCGCGCTTCTTCATGGAGCGGATGCTGCCCGAGACCGCAACGCGGCTCGCCCGCATCGAGGCCGGCGCCGCGGCCGTGATGGAGTTGCCGGCGGAGGCGTTTTGAGCCGGGGCGTACCTTGCCAAGCGGCAGCGACGTGGAGATCATGTTGCGATGAGAGCCAAGCCTGCTCATTTCACGTCGAAGGGATGGTTGGGGATTGCAGTGATTGCCGTCACGCGGAGAGCTTCATGACCGACGCCTTCATCTATGATCACGTCCGCACCCCGCGCGGGCGGGGCAAGGCGGACGGCGCACTCCATGAGGTTACCGCGCTCGCCCTCGCGACCCAGGCGCTCGCGAGCCTGCGTGCACGCAACCGGCTCGATCCCGCCCTCGTCGACGACGTCGTGCTCGGTTGCGTCGATCCGGTCGGCGAAGCAGGCGGCAACATCGCCCGCGCCGCCGCGCTGTGTGCCGGCTACGGCAACGGCGTGCCGGGCGTGCAGATCAATCGGTTCTGTGCGTCCGGGCTCGACGCGGTGAACTTCGCTGCCGCCGAGGTGATGGCGGGCCAGCACGACATGACGGTCGGCGGCGGCGTCGAATCGATGAGCCGGGTCGGCATCGGTTCGTCCGGCGGGGCGTGGCCGGTGGATCCGTCGATCGCGATCCCTTCCTACTTCATGCCGCAGGGCATCTCCGCCGACCTTATCGCCACCAAGTACGGCTTCTCCCGCGACGACGTCGACGCCTATGCGGTGGAGAGCCAGAAGCGCGCCGGCGTTGCCTGGGACGAAGGGCGCTTTGCGAAATCCGTCGTTCCGGTGAAGGACTGCAACGGCATCACACTGCTCGCCAAGGACGAGCACATGCGACCGTCGACCACCATGCAGGCGCTGGCGCAGCTCCAGCCGTCGTTCGTGCAGATGGGCCAGCTCGCGGGCTTCGACGCCGTCGCGGTGCAGGCGCATCCGGACGTCGAGGCGGTCAACCACGTGCACCACGCCGGAAATTCCTCCGGCATCGTCGATGGCGCCGCCGCGGTGCTGGTCGGCAATGCCGAGGCCGGCAGCCGCGCCGGCCTTAAAGCCCGCGCCCGCATCAAGGCCTTCGCCAACATCGGCTCGGAGCCGGCGATCATGCTGACCGGGCCGATCGACGTGACGCGCAAGGTGCTCAAGAAGGCCGGCATGACGCTCACCGACATCGACCTCATCGAGGTGAACGAAGCATTCGCGGCGGTGGTGCTGCGCTTTCTGCAGGCGTTCGACGTCGATCACGCCAAGGTCAACGTCAATGGCGGCGCCATCGCGCTTGGCCATCCGCTCGGCGCGACCGGCGCGATGATCCTCGGCACCGCGATCGACGAGATGGAGCGACGCGATCTCAACACCGCGCTCGTCACGCTGTGCATCGGCGCCGGCATGGGCACGGCCACGATCATCGAGCGTGTGTGAGGAACGAGCGCCGCAGCACGCGTCCCTTTGGTCCGCACGAACAGCATTCGCCGGGAGCAAGAGAGCAAACCATGCCGAAGATCGACATCGCAGCCCTCAAGGTCGACAGCAACACCGGATATCCGGAGCCGTTCCGCCAGGCAGTGCTCGGACGTTCGCGCAAACGGCTCGGCAACGCCGTCGGCCTCGACCAGTTCGGCGTCAATCTCTCGACCTTGAAGCCGGGCGCCGCCTCCGCGCAGCGCCATTGGCACGCCAACGAGGACGAGTTCGTCTACCTGCTCTCGGGCGAGCTCGTGCTCTGCGAGGACGGCGGCGAGACGGTGCTGCGCCCGGGCGATGCGGCCGGCTGGAAGGCCGGCGTCGCCAACGGCCACTGCCTCGTCAACCGCGGCACCACCGATGCCATCTACCTCGAGATCGGCAGCCGGGCGCTTAACGAGTTCGTCGATTATCCCGACATCGACATGCGCCTGGAGCGTATCGGCAAGGATGCGCGTTACCTGCACAAGTCGGGCGACCCCTATCCCGGCTCGGAGCGGTAGGAGATGTTGGCGTAATTGTTCGGCACACCGCTCCCCCCTTCTGTCATCGCCGGGCTTGTCCCGGCGACCCCGATAGTAAGGCACGGCCGTGCCACGTGATCGGGGTGGCCGGGACAAGCCCGGCCATGACGATTGTGGAGGAGCGGAGCCCAAGCGAAGGTCGGAGACACTGATGAGCTACGCCAACTTCAAGGTCGATCTCGACAGCGACGGCATCGCCCTCATCACCTGGGACGTGCCGGGCCGCTCGATGAACCTGATCTCGCTCGAGGCGATCCAGCAGCTCGCGGCGCTGGTGGAGCAGCTTGCCGGTGACGCTGCCGTGAAGGGCGTGGTGATCACCTCGGGCAAGGACACCTTCTGCGCTGGCGCCGATCTCACGCTCCTCGAGTCGCTCGGCCGCAGCTTCCGGAAGCTTCCCGGCGACGGCGAGGAGCAGGCGGCGGCCCGCTTGTTCGAGGAAAGCCGCAAGCTCTCGCTGCTCTATCGGCGGATCGAGACCTGCGGCAAGCCGTGGGTCGCCGCCATCAACGGCACCGCGGTCGGCGGCGGCTTCGAGCTCGCGCTCGCCTGCCACCACCGGGTCGCGTCGCAGAATCCGCAGACGCGTCTCGGGCTGCCGGAGATCAAGGTCGGGCTGTTTCCAGGCGCCGGCGGCACGACGCGCATCGCCCGCATGCTGCCGCCAGCCGACGCGCTGCAGTTCCTTCTCAAGGGCGACCAGATCAAGGTCGAGCGCGCGCGGGCAATGAAACTGATCGACGCGATCGTACCGCCCGACGACCTCGTGAAGGCGGCCAAGGATTGGATCAAGGCCGGCGGCAAGGCCAAGAACCCGTGGGACCTTGACGGCTTCAAGCCGCCGGGCGGCGCCGTCTATTCCAAAACCGGCATGATGACTTTCCCGGCGGCGAACGCGATCTACCGGCGCGAGACCTACGACAATTATCCTGCGGCACGGGCGATCCTCCAGGTCGTCTACGAGGGCCTGCAACTGCCGTTCGACCTCGCGCTGCGTGTGGAATCCCGCTGGTTCGCGAAAATCCTGCGCTCACCGCAAGCGGCGGCGATGATGCGCTCGCTGTTCGTGTCGATGCAGGAGCTCAACAAGGGCGCACGCCGGCCTGACCTGCCGCGCAGCACGCCGAAGCGCGTCGGCATCATCGGCGCCGGCTTCATGGGGGCGAGCGTCGGCTATGTCACCGCACTCGCCGGCATCGACGTCGTGCTGATCGACCGCGACCAGGAGACCGCCGAGCGCGGCAAGGCCCATTCGGCAAAGCTCATCGGCGACCAGATCAACCGCGGCCGCGCCACTGCCGCGGAGCGCGACGCGCTCATCGCGCGCATCACCGCGACCGCCGACTATGCCGCGCTCGCCGATTGCGACCTCGTGATCGAAGCCGTGTTCGAGGACCGCAAGGTGAAGGCCGAAACCTATGCAAAGGCGCAAGTCGCGCTCAAGCCGGGCAGTCATCTTCGCCTCCAACACTTCGACCCTGCCGATCACCTCGCTCGCCAAAGGCTTTGCCGACCCTTCGCGCTTCATCGGCATCCATTTCTTCTCGCCGGTCGAGCGGATGATGCTGGTCGAGATCATCCGCGGCAAGGAGACCGGCGACGCCGCACTCGCCAGCGCGCTCGACTATGTGCGCGCGATCCGCAAAACGCCCATCGTGGTCAACGATTCGCGCGGCTTCTACACCTCGCGCGTCGTCGGCACTTATCTGCGCGAGGGCCACCTGATGCTCACCGGGGGCGTGCCGGCAGCGATGATCGAGAATGTCGGCCGCATGGCCGGCATGCCGGTCGGCCCGCTCGCGCTCACCGACGAGGTCGCCGTCGATCTTGCCTGGAAGATCGTGAAAGCCACCGAGGCCGATCTCGGCGCGGGCGCCATCGATCTCGCGCAGAAGGAGCTGCTCTCCGAGCTTGTCGAGAAACGTAGCCGCTACGGCCGCAAGAACGGCAAGGGCTTTTACGACTATCCGGACCGCGGCGAGAAGCGGCTGTGGCCGGGGCTTGCCGATTTGCAGGCGACGAAGCTCGACCCCGACACCGTCGACGTCTCCGAGCTCAAGGACCGGCTGCTCGTCATCCAGGCGCTCGAGACCGCGCGCTGCTTCGAGGAAGGCGTGCTCACCGACGTGCGCGAGGCCGACGTCGGCTCGATCCTCGGCTTCGGCTTCGCGCCGTTCTCCGGCGGCACGCTCTCCTACATCGACATGATGGGCACCGCGCGCTTCGTTGCCCGCTGCGAAGAGCTCGCGATGAAATGCGGGCCGCGCTTCAAGCCGTCGCCGCTTCTCCTCGACATGGCGGCGCAGGACGAGACCTTCTACGGCCGTTTCGCGCCGCCCGCGCGCGACAAGGCGGCGTGAGGGGCCCAAAGCGAATGAGGCCGCTCGCTTCTCCCTCCCTGAAAGGGGGAGGGCGGGGGAGGGGGTCGCGGGCGGCAACGAATGGGGCGAGTTAGCGGACCCCCACCCCAACCCTCCCCCTTTCAGGGGGAGGGAGCGCGCTCGCGGGCAGGGACGAGACGCCGCGTTAGGCCGCCCTCTAAAGCTTGCCCTCCAGCGCAGCGAACGGGCCGTCGCCATACACGGCCTTGCCGCCGACGATGGTGAGCAGCGACACGAGCTCGCCGACCTTCTCTACCGGCACCGCCATGTAATCATCGGAGAGCACGGCGAGATCGGCATATCTGCCGGGCTCGAGCGTGCCGCGCGTCGCCTCATCGAAGGTGAACCAGGCGGCGTTCGCCGAATACATCCGCAACGCCTCTTCCCGCGAGGGTGTCTCCTCCGGCCCGCGCATCGGCATGCCATCGATCACCTTGCCGTCGAGAAGCCAGCGCAGCGACACCATCGGACTGTACGGCGCGACCTGGTCGGAATCGGTGCCGCCGGCGACGGGAAGGCCCATCTTGAGGCCGGTCATGATCGGCGGCGCGCGCTTCGAGCCCTCGGGCCCCAGCGCCTTGGCGACGATGCCGCCGGAATAGAGCAGGCGGTCTTGCACCGCCCAGCCCATGCCGAGCGCTTTCATCCGCCGCAAGGTATCGACCGAGGCGTTCTCCATGTGCGCCATCTGCCAGCGCAGCGGGAGAATAGGAAATTCCTTGTTCACCGCCTCGTAGCAGTCGAGGATCAATGAAGCCGCCTTGTCGCTCGCCGCATGCTGGTGGACGCTGATGCCGTGCTCTGCGGCCCACCGCGCGACCTCGCAGAACTCGGCGCGGTCCTGGTCGGAGGGGTTGTAAGGCAACCCTACGGTCGAGCCGTCATAGATGCCGCGGGTGAGCGATTTGCCGATGCCGCGGTAGCGCAGCCAGTCGTCGCCGAAATTCATCGGCGTGAACGCGGTGAGCGCCTTGAAGTCGGCGAGCCGGTCGGCCGAGATGTGGAACGTCACGCGCAAGCTCTGCTCGCCGTTCTGCCACAGCGTCTGCACCGCGCGGAAATGCTCCGGCAGCATGCCGCCGCCGGGGAAGTCGTTGACCGCGGTCATGCCGAGCCGGTTGAGCTCGCGGAAATACTTCTTCGTACCGGCGAGCTGCTCCTCGAAGGTCGGCGCGGGAATCTTGGCGGTGAAGAAGTTGAAGGTGGCGTTGACGCCGGTGAACACGCCGGTGAGGTTGCCGGCGTCGTCCATCTCCGCCTTGCCGCCGGGGATCTTCGTCTCGGGGGTGAGGCCCATCAGCTTGATGCCGGCCGGCGTAATCCAGGCGGTGTTGTACAGCCGCTGAACATAGACGGGTCGGTCGGGCGCGGCGGCAACGAGCTCGGCAACCGTCGGTCCACGCTTCTCGGGAAACTGCAGCTCGGTCCAGCCGCCGCCGATCTTGATCCAGGCGCCGGGCTTCGCGGTGCGCGCCGCCTCGCGGATGATGTCGAGGCCCTTGGCGAGGCTCGGCACCCCGATCCAGCTCACCTCGACGGAGTAGGTGAGGCCGGCACGCAGCGCGTGGATGTGGGAATCCATCAAACCGGGGATCACGGTGCGGCCGCCGAGGTCGACGACCTTTGTGTGCGCATCGGCGCGCTTGCGGACATCCTCGTCGCTGCCGGTCGCGAGCACCTTGCCGTCGCGGATGGCGATCGCCTGCGCCACCGAGGAGCGCGGATCGAGCGTGATCACCTTGCCGTTGACGAGGATCGCATCGGCGCTCTGCGCCTGCGCGGCACTCGCCGTGACCACGGCGACCAGCGCCGCGACCAGCACGATGGGTTTCATGAGAGTCCTCCCGACGGATGTTTGGGCGATGTTAGAGCATTTTTGTGTGCGGCAGAAACCGCGACAGATGCGCCGCTGTGCTTCGTTATTTCGCATTGACTGATAGGGGTAGGGAAGGCGTTGGCCTCCCCTCCCTCCGAACCGTACGTGCGGTTTTCCCGCATACGGCTCTCCAGTCGGTGGTTTCTTCATCGAGACTGTCTCGCTGCTTGCCAAGCGGTGTGAAACGCGACCCGCCTGGCATTCGCGAAGAAGGCTAGTTTCCCCTTTGACGCCGTTGCCCAGCGCCGACAGCATGCGATCGGTCCACGCCTCGGCTTCGATCCCCGCCCAGTTGCGTCTGTCGTCTGGATCTCTGCAACCATTGCTTAGCCTTTTCGGCACTCGCGGTGCTGCTCTGCTCCGGTTTGGTCTTCACGCATCCACCTTCCTGCCCTGCCTTCCCTCGGACGGGGTTTTGCTAGCCCCTCCTCTCATGGTCCGTGCACCAGACCACATCGGTACTATGCGGGCTCTGACTCCTTGCCGACTCGCACACGCCAACAAGGTCTCTCCGTTCCGTTCGTCTGCCTTCCCGGCATCCCGTCCCCAACCACGTTATGCAGCCCGGCGGTCACGTGCCTATCACCTCGTGCCACCGGTCGGCCCTCGCGGGCCAGACTTCGCCATCAATGAGCAAGCTCGCCTCTGCACGCCGCCGAATTCGGGTTCGTCATCCTACGGGCTGTCGGTTCGCCTCCGGCTGCTCTCCACCCCGCCTCGCGGCGACGCAGTTGCCGTCAGCTACGTGTGCGGTGACTTCACATGGCACAGACTCCCACCGTGCTGACATCACGAACTCACGGACGCACTCATCGCCCGGCTTGACCGGGCGATCCAATAACCACCGGACTCTTGGTGGGGCAAAGTCCCTCCCACGACAAAACACAGGGGTTACTGTATTGCCCGGTCAAGCCGGGCAACGACAGTGCTGGGCGAAGCAGCAAGCCTGGATTCCGGGTTCGCGCTTAGGCGCGCCCCGGAATGACGAAACCTTACGGCGCTGCCTCGATCGCATGCATCAGCAGATCCAGCGCCGCCGCGGTGAAGGCCTCCATGTTGGCGAAGCGGTCGGTGCTGCCGGTCTCGAGCGTGATCGCGCGCTCGACCGGGCCGGCGACGGCGATGCAACTGTGGCCGGAGGCGTCGCCGTAGCGGTTGCCGGTCGGGCCGGCCGCGCCGGTCTCGCCGAGCGCCCAGGTGGTCGCAAACTTTTCGCGCGCGGTGCGCGCGACGAGTAACGCATAGGCCTCGGTCGAGGGCCGCATCCCGGCCATCGCCTCATCCGTGATGCCGAGCAACACGCGGCGCGACGCGCGGGTATAGACCACGGCGCCGCCGATGAAATAGGCCGACGCGCCGGGCACAGCGAGCAGCGCGGCCGAGAGCATTCCGCCGGTCGAGGATTCCGCGACCGCGACGGTGTAATTTCCCGCCTTCAACCGGGCAGCAAGCTCGCCCGCCCGTTTCACCAGCTCCTGCATGAGGCACTCCCTTGCACGGCGCGCATTGTACCGCGATCGCGCTCTATCAGTGGCGGCGAAAATGCGATATGGCCCGCGGCGAACCGGGCAAAGATCCATGAACAATGCTGACCTGATCGTCGCGACCCTCAAGGCGGCCGGCATCGACCGCGGCTTCGGCATTCCGAGCGGCAACGTGCTGCCGCTGATAGAGGCGATGCGCAAAGGCGGGGTCGATTTCGTCCTCACCGCCCATGAAGGCTCGGCGGGCTTTGCCGCCGACGTCACCGGGCGGATGACCGGCCGCCCGGGCCTCGCCATCGCGACGCTCGGACCCGGCGCAACCAATCTCGCGACCGGCGTCGGCTGCGCTTACCTCGACCGCTCGCCGATGATCGCGCTCACCTGCAATCTCGTCACCGAGCAGCTCGGCCGCCGCATCCAGATGTGGATCGACCACCACGCCCTGTTCGCGCCGATCACCAAGGGCACGTTCCGCCTCGAAAAGGGACGCGTCGGCGAAACGCTGAGCGCGGCGATCGCGCTCGCGCTCACGCCGCCGCAGGGGCCGGTGCATCTCGACCTGCCGGAGGACGTCGCGCTCGCCCCTGCCAAAGAGCCGGTGCCGGCGCTGGCCGCGGTGCGCGCGCTCGCCCCGCCGGGCGAAGCTACGCTCGCGCGCGCCGCGGAGCTGATCGCGGCGGCGAAGCGGCCGGTCGCCGTGATCGGCTCGTCGGCGATGCGGATCGCCGATCCCGCCCGGCTGCAACGCTTTGTCGAGCGCCACGCGCTGCCGTTCGCCACCACCACCATGGCCAAGGGAATGATCGACGACGATCATCCCCTCGCGATCGGCTGCATCGAGCGCGCCTGCCGGCAGGTGCAGCGGCGCTTGCTGCGCAGCGCCGATCTCATCGTCGGCATCGGCTACGACACGATCGAGGTCGAATACGAGGCGTGGATCGGCGATGTGCCGCTCCTCCAGATCGACATCGAGCGCGCCGATGTCGCGCCGGGGGTGAAGCTCTTGCACGAGGTCACCGGCGATCTCGACGCCGCACTCGAGATGCTCGCTGCGGCGCCGAAATCTGCGAATGCATGGACGCCCGCGACGCTTGCCGATCACCGCAAGGCGTTTGCAGCGGCGCTGCGGCCGGCGAGCGCGGCGTTCACCGCCCATGCGGCGATCGATGCGGTGCGCCGCGCGCTGCCGGCGAACGGTATCCTCTCGTTCGACGTCGGCGCCCACACCCATCAGATCGCGAGCCAGTGGACGGCGCATGCGCCGAAGACGTTCCACATCACCAACGGCTGGTCCTCGATGGGCTTCGGCCTGCCGGGCGCCATCGCCGCGAAGCTCGCGCGACCGGACTTACCCGTCGTCTGCCTCATCGGCGACGGCTGCTTCCAGATGACCTGCGGCGAGGTCGCGGTGGCAAAGCGGCTCGGTCTTGCGCTCCCGGTCGTCGTCCTCGACGACCGCTGGCTGGCACTGATCAAGGTCAAGCAGATCCGCCGCCAGTTTCCGCTCTACGGCACCGCCCTGCAGGAGGAGGAATACCGCGAGCCCCCCGCGCATTACTTCGGCGTGCCGGCGCATGGCGTGCGTTCCGCCGACGCCCTCGCCGCCGCGATGGCCGCAGCACTTGCCGCCGACGGCCCGACCGTGATCGAGGCGGTGGTGGATTCCGACCACTATGTTGAGACGGTGTACGACTGAGGGGGTGACTTACTCGCGCCACCTAAATCTTGAGTCATGGCCGGGCTTGACCCGGCCACCCCGCTTAACGAGGCACGGCCGTGCCACATGATCGGGGTCGCCGGGACAAGCCCGGCGATGACGCGCATTTGAGCGTGACGCCCTCGCCAAACCGCTCCCGTTCGCCGCCCCCGGAATGACGGCACCATAAAAAAACCGGGCCCCGCTTCCGGGGCCCGGTCCTCAGATACGAGGAGCAGCCGGCGTTACTTCGCCTGCGCCTTGAGAGCCGCGATGTCGGCGTCGCTGCGCAGCGTCATCACGCCCATCTTGCTGTCGCGGTAGACCGGCACGATGACCTTGGTCACGCCGTCACGCTCGAGCAGCGAGACGTGGCGGATTTCGGTGCCGCGCACCGGCAGGTCGAACATCGTCCACTGGTTCTTGGAGGGGTCGTACTTCGCGACCCGGTCCGCGGTCCAGAGGTTGCCCCACACATTGTGGTTCTGGTCGACCGCGATGTGGTAGGGCTGATAGACCTTGTCCGGGAACGGAATGATCGACGTCTGGCCGGTCTTGGTGTCGATCTTGGCGAGCGTCGCGCCCCACGAGTTTCCGACCCACAGCACGTCGGCATTCTTGTCGGTGCCCATGCGGCGCGGGCCTTGCGACCACGGCAGCGGATTGTTGTTGGTGCGGCCGTCGAAGTTCTCATAGAAGGCGCGCTTCGCCTCGGGGAGGCGCGACATCTCATCCTTGAGTTCCGGCAGCGTGATCTCCGAGGTCTTGCCGGTGGTCATGTCGGCCTTGCCGATGGTGTCGAACGCCATCTGCGCCCACCAGCCGTTGCCGTCGCGGTCGCCCGCGGCGCCATAGGTCGAGTTGGTGCCCTTGGCGTTCTTGAACGGCGTCATCGACTTGAAGTCGGTGAACTTCTCGGTCTTGGGATCGAACGACACGACGCCGTCCGGCGCCGAGGCCCAAATGCGGCCCTTGCCGTCGACATCCATGGTCACCGCGCCGCCGAGCGGCGACATCGGCTCCGGCGTCTCGTAGACGCTGATCTTCTCGGTCTTCGGGTCGAACTTGCCGAGGCTGCGGCGGCCCGGGTTGACGTCGAACCACAGGTTGCCCTCGCCGTCGCGGGTGAGGCCGTGCGCGGTCGAGGCGAACTTGCCGTCCCTGCGATCGACCTTGAAGTACTTCACTTCGCCGGTCTTGGTGTCGACACGTCCGAGCGTCACGTCGGGGTTCGGGTTGTTGACGGTGTAGTAGAGATTGCCGTCGAGACCCATCGCGCCGTCATGCGGAAGCTGGCCAAGTTTCGAGGGGGTGCCCTGGGTCCAATCGGAGCCGTCGTTCACAGCGTATTTGGCGCCGCGGGCGCCCATGCCGGTCATCGGGTTGAGCGGCACGTCATAGGTCTGCCACACGACGCGTGCGGCCTCGCCGGTCGGACGCGGACGGTCCTGGAACTTCATCGAGGTCTCGCCCGGTCCGCGGGCGCGGGCGAGGTAGGCGGCGAGTTCCTTGCGGTTGAACTCGATGATGCCGTTCGGCTTGGCGTTAGGCCCGAGATATTCGCCGGTGCCGGCGACCGACTTCATCAGGTTGATGATCTTGTTCCAGCCGGCCTCATCGAACTTGAACTGGAGCGGATAGCCGGGGGTGTGGCAGCCGGTGCACTGGTTGTGGAAGATGCGCTTCATGTTCGCATCGGCCTCGGTGTCCTCCGGCAGCGCGGCCGCGAGCATCTCCGACGGCATCTGCTTGATCTTCTGCTCCGGATCGGTGATCGCGGCGAGCTTGAAGTCCTGCTGGCGCTTGGCCGTCAGATCGACCTGGCCCTTCGAGGTCTCGAAGCCTAGCGTCTGGGCCCACACGTTGTACTTGCCGTCCGGCAGGGCCGGGAAGAAGTAGTCGCCGTTCCCATCGGTGTAGACGCTCGTGGTGATGGTCGAGCCTTCCTTCTTGGCGGAGATCTGCACGCCGTCGAGCTTCTGGCCGGACGCCGATGCGACCGAGCCGGACAGCAGCTGGTCGGCCGATGCAGAACCTGCGAAACCGATCGCCGCCATCGCCGCGACGCTCGCCAGCAACTTGCCACGCACGCTTGTCATGGTGTTCCTCCTGCTTTCAATCCATCGATTCAGGTGAATTCGATCCAAGTGAACTCATTCGGCGGGCCGCGGGCCGCCGCCGCCGGTCGGGGCGGTGGTGGCCGACACCGGCACGGTGCGCACATACGAAATGATGGCGTCGATCTCGTTCGGCTTGAGGTAGAGCTTGAACGCCGGCATCCGGGGCGTGCCGTTGGTGATGAACTCGCGCATCACGTCGTCGTCGCCGCCGCCGGCTTCCTTGTTGAGCGCCGGGCCGAAGGTCTTGGCGCCCATCGTGGTCGGCAGATGGCACACGCCGCACGACTGTCCCACGATCTGCCGGCCGAGCTTTTGCTGGTCGTTGAGATTGTCGGCGGGCTGGGCGGCGGCACCCTGCGCCGAGGCCAGCAACAGCAGCCCGAACCACGCGATGCGCTTCATCTGCTCTCTCCCCTGGTGTATTTTTGGCTGGCTATATTTTTGGCGAGTCGCGTTAACAGCCACTTTAGAACCAGCCTAAGCCCTGCGCGGCGCGAAGGGAAGGGGTTTCGACAGGGGTTTCGCAGGCTTCTTTACGATCGCCGCGGGGTTTGCCGGCCACGCGATTCGGCAATGGGCTTGGCCGAGGGCGAATTCGACAAAGGTTCGGATTCCACAACCCTATGAAAGAGGGCAAATGCGGAGTTGTGCCGGGGCCCGGCCTCTCTCAAGGCAGCCGCATTTTGCCGTCTGCCACCGCACGGCCGATCAAACAGACATATTCCCACGCCACCGTCGCCCCCGCGAGCGCGGTGATCTCCGCGACGTCATAGGCGGGCGCGACCTCGACGATGTCGCAGCCGACGAAGGGGAGCCCTTCGAGGCGACGCAGCATCGCCTGGGCCTGCCAGCTCGACAGTCCGCCGATTTCCGGCGTGCCGGTGCCCGGCGCGCAGCCGGGATCGAGTGCGTCGATGTCGAAGCTCAGATAGGCCGGCGCGTTTCCCACGGTATCGCGGATGCGCCCGGCGACGGCGGCCGGTCCCGTGTCATGGACCTCCATCGCGGGGACGATGGTCACCCCGCGCGCGATCGTCCAGTCGAAGATGTCGCGGCCCATCGGCGAGCGGATGCCGACCTGGATCATCCGGCGTGGATCGACGAGGCCTTCCTCGATCGCGTTGTAGAACACCGAGCCGTGGCCGTAGCGCTGGCCGAACGTGTCCGGCCAGGTGTCGACATGGGCATCGAAATGGACGAGCGCCACCGGACCGCGCCGCCGCGCGACCGCGCGCAGCAGCGGCAGCGTGATCCCGTGATCGCCACCCAGCGCGACGAGATGAGAGAGGCCGTGCGCCGCCTCCTCGATACGCGCAAGGCTCGCCGGGATGTCGCCGAGGGCGACATCGAAATCGCCGATATCGGCGAGCGGCAGAGCCGCGGGGTCGATCCAATGGACGGGATGCGCGCCGTCGACGAGCATACGGCTCGCCTGCCGGATCGCCGCCGGCCCGAACCGCGCGCCGCTGCGGTTGGAGGTGCCGATATCGAAGGGAATGCCTGCGATCGAGATCGCCGCAGCGCTGTCGCGGCGCTCGACGCCGAGGAATGTCGGCGCGACGGCGTAGGTCGCAGGTACGGTCATGACTGGGCGGGCGGCAGGGCGAAGCGGAACACCGCGGCGGCGACCGCGCAGGTCCAGTCGCCGCTCGCGGCGCCCTCGGCGGCCGCAGTGATCGACAGGCTGTCGACGATGAGGTCGCTCAGCTCATAGACGCGCTTGCGCTCGTCCCAGGCGGCGTCGGGATTGAACTCGATGCCGAGCGTCGAGGCGAGCATGGTCGCGGCGAGGTCTTCGACATAGTCGCGCATCGCCGCTTCCGACATGCCGTAGGCGTGATGCTCGGAAACGTAACCGTAATGGGTCGGATCCTTTGGTCGGGCGAGGCCGATGCCGGCGGCGATGCGGCGGCCGGGCTCGTTGGTTTCCGAGCGCGCCAGCACGCTGAAGGTCAGCTCGCCGGGAGCGAGGGTCGCGACCCCCGCCGCCCGGCTGATCAGCTCGCAGCCCGGCGGCAAGATCGACGACACGGTGACCAGGTTTTGCTGTTCGATGTCGGCGTTGCGCAGCGCATATTCGAATGCCGTCAGCATGTGGCGATGGACGCCGACGCCCTGGGTCAGAAACACGCATTTGGGAATGGGAAACATGGAACGCCTGCGGTCTCGGTTGGAGGAAGCCGGTCGAACGACCGGCACAACATAGACCGCGGAAGGTGGACCATTTATGTCGGATCGGACAAGAGGCGCACACCGACGACGAGCTGCCGCCGGGGGCGGCGCAGGCGATCGCGGCCACCGGCGCGGACAAGGATGCGGGAATGGACCTCTCCTACACCCAGAACCTCGAGGACTATCATCTCTCCCTCGCCTTCGCGGGCCAGGAGACCGGAACCTATGTCGACATCGGCGGCGGCCATCCGATCGCCGACAATGTCTCGTTCTGGTTCTATGAGCGCGGCTGGCGCGGCATCGTCGTCGAGCCGCAACCAGAGCTCACCGCGCTCTATGGCCGGCTTCGCCCGCGCGACACCGTGGTCCAGGGCGTCGTCACGCGCGCGACCGGCGACGTCGATTTTCATGTGGTCGACCGCCTGCACGGGCTCTCCACCACCGTGGAGCATCTGGCGCGCGGCGCGCAAGCATACGGCGCCGACTATCGCACCGTGCGTATGCCCGCGATGACGCTCGCCGACCTCTGTGCGCGCCACGGCGCGACCGAGATCGACTTCCTCAAGATCGACGTCGAAGGCGGCGAGGCCGACGTGCTCGCCGGCGGCGACTGGCAGCGGTTCCGGCCGAAGGTCATCGTCATCGAAGCGGTGATGCCGGGCTCGAACGAGCCTGCATGGGGCGAGTGGGAACCGTTCCTGCTCGCGCAGGGCTACCGCTTCGCGCTGTTCGACACGCTCAACCGGTTCTACGTCGCCGAAGAGGCGCCGGAGGTTTTCGCCCGCCTGCCGTCCGATCGCGCGCCATGGGACAAGGTCGTGCACATGTACGAGATCGGCCGAGCGCCGGAAAATGCGCGCCATCCCGACCATGCGCTCGCCAAGGCACTCGGACGCGGATTCTGGGCGAGCCTGCCGTGGCTCGACCGCGAGCTGATCGCGTCGATCCTCGCGCGTGCCGGGGGCGCCGGTGAAAAATACGCCGATGCGATCGACGACGAGGCGTTTCGCGCCTCTCTCGGCCGGATCGCCTGCGGCTATGACGGCGGCCAGATCATCGACGAGGGCGACTAGAGCGTGATCCCGAAGAGTTGCAGACCTTTCGGACAGGATCATGCTCCAAATCAACGAGTTCGGAGCGCGATGCGATTCAACCTGAATGGGATCGCGCTCTAGCCCGCTTTCGCCGCGCCGTTCTGGCCCCCTTCGGGCGTGATGATGACGTCGTCGGTCGGGGCGCCGGGGAACGTCGCCACGAGCCGCGTCACGCTGAGCCGGATGGCAAAATCGGCGGCCGATTGCGGCCGCCCGTAGAGGTAGCCTTGCGCCTCTTCGCAGCGTTCATTTTTCAAGAACGCGGCCTGGGCGGTGGTCTCCACGCCTTCGGCGATGACAGCGAGGCCGAGGCTCTGCGCCATGCTGAGCAGCGAGCGGACGATGCCCGCCGATCTCGGATCGTCGGCGACGCCCTTGATGAAGGCCCGGTCTATCTTGATCCGCGACACCGGGAACAGGGTGAGATAGCGCAGCGAGGCAAAGCCGGTGCCGAAATCGTCGAACGCGAGCTTCACGCCCTGGGCTCGAAGCTGCGCCAGCGGCTTCGCTGCCTCCTCGTGGTTGAGCGCGATGTCCTCGGTGATTTCAAGCTCCAGGAGCTCCGCCGGCAGCCCGCTGTCGCGAAGGGCGGTCTCCACGTCCTCGATCAGCGACGGGTAGCGCAACTGCTTGGGAAACAGGTTGACGGCGACGCGAGAAAGCCGGAATCCGTCGCGCCGCCAAGCCGCTGCCTGGACGCAGGCGGTCGCGAGCACCCAGCGGCCGACGTCGACCGCGAGTGCGGTGTCCGACAGTACCTCGTGGAAAGCATGGGGCTCGAGCAGCCCGCGCTCGGGGTGATGCCAGCGCAACAGCGCCTCGACCCCGATTACGACGCCGTCGGCCAGCCTGACCTGCGGCTGGTAGAACAGCTCGAACTCGTCGTTGGCGAAAGCGTGGTGCAGCTCCCTCGCGAGAGCGCGTCGCGACTGCGCGCTCGCCCGCAACGACGGCGTGAAGTAGCGGTAGACGCGGCCGCCACCCTTCTTGGCGAGGTAGAGCGCGAGATCGGCGTTCGACAACAGCTCGTCGACGTCGGATCCGTGCATCGGCGCGATCGCGATGCCGGCGCTGGCGCCGAGAGGAAGCACGTGCTCGCCGACCACGAAGGGCTGCGACAGGCTCGTGAGCACTTCGGAGATGATCTCGGCCATGGTCAGCGGCGAGGCGCAATCGGGAACGACGATGACGAACTCGTCGCCGCCGAGGCGGCATGCCATTGCCTCCGGCGCCCGGCCGGTCACCGCGGTTTTCAGGCGATAGGCGACGAGCTTGAGCAGGCGATCGCCGGTCAAGTGGCCGAGCGTATCGTTGACCTCCTTGAAGCCGTCGAGGTCGAGAAGCGCGATGCTGACCGGGCGCCCCTCGTCGGCGAGAAGGCCGTCGAGCCGCACCCTCATGGCGTGGCGGTTGGGGAGCCCGGTGAGCTGGTCAAAATGCGCGAACTGGCGCAGCTGCTCCTCGGCCCGCTTGCGGGCGGTGATGTCCTCGTGCACGAACGCCACCCCGCGAACCCTGCCGTCCTCGGCGAATACCGGTGCGGCGGCGAGGCACACTTCGACCGACGTCCCATCCTTGCGGACGCGGGTGGTCTCGACCGCCGGAACGATCTCGCCGGCGCAGGCGCGTGCATGGAGTGCGAGCGATTCGTCATTGAGCTCGGGGGGGACCACCTTGATGTGTTGGCTGAGCACCTCCGCCTCGGTGTAACCGTACATTTTCTCCGCGGCGCGATTCCACACGAACAGCCGCCGATCGAGGTCCGAGCAGACGATCGCGACCGGCGACGCATCGATGACGGCGTCGAGCGTATTCTTGGCGCGCTGCAGATCGTCGATGCGCTCGAGCCGTGCTGCACGTCGGCGCTCCATCGACGACGCCATCCGGTTGAACGCCTCGCCCAGCCGGCCGAATTCGCTCGGCCCTTCGATCGAGGTGCGGTGGCTGAGCTCTCCGGCGGCGAGAATGGCGGCGTCCCGCTCGAGCTGCCGCAGCGGACGGATGATGCGGCCCGACAGCATCCAGGCGATCGTCGAGGCGACCGCGATCGCCGCGAGGCTGAATAGCAGGCCCCGCTCTAGCCGGGTCATGATGCCGGCATACGCGACTTCGATCGGAAAGCCGACGCCCACCAGCCAAGGCGCCCGGTGCGCGGTCGAATAGCCGGTGAAGCGGGGCACCTGGTCGCTCCAGGTCGAGATTTCGCCGGTCTCCTTCGCCTGCAGATGCCGGACGACCGCCGTGACCTTCGAAAGATCGCGGCCGACCACGCCGGCAACGTCCGGAAAGGAGGCGACCACGATGCCCTTGTCGTTGACGACCCGCACGAGGCTGCCGGCGGGCAGATGGTCGACGCGGATCGCATCCTCGAATTTCGATATTCGCGTACCGACGACGAGCACGGCCTGCAGCTCTCCGGCGGC
Source organism: uncultured Alphaproteobacteria bacterium (assembly GCA_963824905.1). Lineage (GTDB taxonomy): Bacteria > Pseudomonadota > Alphaproteobacteria > Rhizobiales > Xanthobacteraceae > JAJPKK01. The sequence continues at coordinate 557,887 of CAWGRH010000014.1, read as the reverse complement.
ATTCCTGATCGCCCGCGCGAAGGGGAACACCCATTCCATGCTATGCCGGCTCAAAATGGGGTTGCCGGCCGCGGTCGGGCTGCCGGCGAGGATTTCCTGAAAATACTCGCGGTCGGCGCGGCTGAAGCGGGCGCCGGAGGCGGCGCCGATGTTCTCGCCGTCGGGGGTCGCGACCGCGATGTCGGAGATGAAGCCCGGCAGCTGCGCCTTGAGCTCCGACAGCAGCGCGTCGTTCGCCGCCGTGTCGGCAGGCGTGACGCCGATGACGTGGCTCACACCGAGTGTGAGGTTGTCGAGGTTGCCGAGATGATCGTCGATCTGCGCAGCGATGACGCGCGCCTCGGCGTAGGCGCGATCGAGCGCCTCGGCCTGCGCAATGCGGTACTGGTTCCACAGCGCGACGCCGATCAGAACGAGAAATGGAACCGCGGCCGCGGCGACGAGCCCGAGCAGCTGCGAGCGTATTCCCAGACGTCTCGGCACCGTGATCACTCCGGTGGGTCGGGGTTCAAGCCGTAGCCCTGACACGGCAGTTCGAAAAGAAAAATGAGCACCGTCGGATTTTAGGCGAGGTCCGGTTGCGGCGGCGCAAAACGCGCGCTGAATTCTTGCTGAAAGCTTAACTCTGGGTAAAGGCCCATTGCATGCGGCGGGTTCCCGCATTTGGGCAGGTTCCGCGGGACAAGGGCGGGCGCCGGGCGCGAACTCCCGCACGCCGGCGCCGATCGGCAAGCGCGTCAGTTGAAGGTGTGGTTGATGCCGACGCGAACCGTGTCGATCGTGAGGTTGCTCGTCTGGGCTGTGACCGAGGATGAAGCCTGAAAGGTCGTCGCAGGGGGCCACCGGCTAGGTTGGCGAAGCTGAAATGCCCGCTGGACAACAGCTCTGACTCGGTATCGATGTGCAGATATTCGAGCTTCACCGTCCAGGTGCGCGCGAATGCCCATTCGATTCCCGCCCCGGCGGTCCAGCCTGCGCGCAGGTGGGTCGCCGTCACCGCGGCGCCGCCTTGCAGCGCGTTAGGGTCGATGAAGGGGAAGCCGGCCGTAGCCGGCGCCGTCAGCTGAGTCCGCGTGAACTTGTCCAACTCCCAGCGCGAAGCCGCCGGTGGCGTAGAACAGCCAAGGGCCAGCGATGTAGCCGACTCGCGCGCGGGCCGTGCCAAAAACGTTAACCTTATCGTTCCACTGCGCTACTGCGGATGGATCGCCCGGCGGGCTCGTCAGCACTGTGGAACTGATATCGGTCCCGGAAATATCGGCCTCGACGCCAAACAGATAAGGTCCGGGAAGCACCCAGTTGTACCCCGCCTGCACGCCACCGATCGCATTGGTCGCGCGCAGCGTGCCGGACTCGCCGGTATTGACGCTGCCGTTTGGGAACACCGGAGGACCCAAACAGTTTGCCGTGGTTGACTGGCAGAGCCACGACAAGTTCGTCTGGGTAAAGCTCACATCATCGGTGGCCGCACCCGTATGCGCACCGACATAGAAGCCCTCCCAGTCGAACGGCAGCGCGATGGGAATCGGCGACACAGGAATCGGCGCCATATCGGCGGCACGCGCCGGCACCGAGAACGCCACAGCCGCGATCACAACGCTCGCAACGGACAACTTCTGCACGTGGACACCCCTATCCCCTTGGGCGGGCATTCTAGCGCGGCGCGACGGCATTGATGTACCTTTTGGGACACAGACGTCGGCAAAATGCGGTGTTGGACCGGTGGCCGGTCGGTCGGATTTTGTGGCTTAAGCGGCTGCGTTTCATCGAGAAAATGCGTCAGACCGGCGCCGCGGCGCATGGCAGCGACCAGCTTGCTGCAACGACCTGACCGGCGGTCCTGCCGGGTGTGCGGGTGGACCGTCGGAGGCGTGATGCGAAATCATGCGTTTGCCGCTCTGTTGAGCTTGGGCGCGCGGTTTCGTGGACACCGCCGGCTTTCTCGCCCTGCCGGTTCTTCACTGTCCGCGTAACCGGCGACTTCGTCGCGCTCGGCCCCACATCGTGCTCAGCGCCAATGCCATCGCCAAGCTGCCGGTATTGCCCGAGCTCCTCGTCACCCTCTCGACAACGCCGCCGACCGGCTGGCGCGGCGGCAACGACCGGCGGTGCCGCTGCCCATAGCGGCAAAGGTGGCGCTGCTCGTCGTGTTCTTTGGCGCTCGCGGTCGCGCTCGGACTGTTCTCCGACAGCGACGCAGCGGCAGCGCGGATCGCGAGCCTGCCGGCGATGGGCGTGCAGAATGCGGTCCGGCGCATTCATCTCGACAACCTTGCACCGCGCACGCCGGTGACACGCCGTCGGGGTGGCGCTCGACGCCATGGCAGTCGTTCGCGGCGCGCACTGGGACCGGGCGGCGGCAGTCCGCAGCCGTTTCAACCGCATGTTCGCGGCGATCGTCTGGTTTGCTTTCGGCTAGGCGCTCGCGGGCACGCTTACGCGTGGGTCGGATTTTAGTGGCTCGCGGTTCGCGCGCTCATCGGTGAGCGCCGTGTTGCTTGCGAGGCACTAGGCTCTGCAAGACGTTGGTCGGGGGTTTCGCGATTTTCGATTCCGCCGCGCGATATATTTTGCGTCACTAGTTTATGCATTGGTAATGCGAGGCATTCGGTCCCAGCAGAAAGCGCGTGGTATGGCCTTTGCCTGTTGATACGATGTGCACACGACGAAGCCGTTTGTGAATGATGACTCGCGCCGGCGCCCGACATTAAAAGCGCGCAATGTCACGCGCCTTTTATCGACTTCGGTCATGTCGCCGTATAAGAAATCACACAAGGGGTTTGAGTGCGTCGCGTGAGTGCCGGGCCGTGGCGCAGTTGATGGGAATGCCTGATGGGAATTGTACGCTTCGCACTGAGGTTTCCGCATACTTTCTACGTCCTGGCAATGCTGATTTCGTTTCTCGGGATCACCGCGGTGATCTCGATGCCGACGGACATCTTCCCGGAAATCGACATCCCCGTCGTCACGGTGATCTGGACCTACACCGGCCTCAGCACGCCGGAGATGGAGCAGCGCGTCACCACCTATGGCGAGTTCTCGATCAGCTCGAGCGTCAACGGCATCAAGGACATCGAATCCCAGACGCTCAACGGCATCTCGATCCAGAAGATATTCTTCCAGCCCGACGTCAACCTCGACCTCGCGATCGCGCAGATCGTCGCCGGCACCAACTCGGTGCGCGGCATCATGCCGGCCGGCATCCAGGCGCCGATCGTCGTCAAGTACAGCGCCTCGAGCGTGCCGGTGCTGCAGATCGGCTTGAGCTCCGACAACCTCAACGAACAGCAACTCTATGACTACGGCATCTACCGCCTGCGCCAGCGCCTCGCGCCGATCCATGGCGTGACACTGCCGACGCCGGCGGGCGGACGTTACCGCCAGATCATGGTCGATCTCGATCCGGCGAAGCTCCAGGCGAAGGGGCTCACCCCGCTCGACATCGTGAGCGCGGTCAACACCCAGAACCTGACGCTGCCCTCCGGCACCGCGAAGATCGGCGACACCCAGTACTCGGTACGGACCAACGCGACGCCGGTCGCGCTCGACGACCTCAACAACATCCCGGTGAAATTCGCGAACGGCGCCACCGTGTTCCTCAAGGACGTCGGCTACGTGCGCGACGGCAACCTCGTGCAGGGGAACGTGGTGCGCGCCGAGGGCCGCCGCTCGGTGTTGCTCAGCATCATCAAGAACGGCAACGCCTCGACGCTCGCCGTCGTCAACGCCGTCAAGGAGGCCCTGACGGTCGCGCGCGCCGCGGCGCCGCCGGGCTTGAAGATCACCGAGCTGTTCGACCAGTCGGTATTCGTGAGCGAATCGATCAACGGCGTGCTGCGCGAAGGCGCCATCGCCGCGGCGTTGACCGCGCTCATGATCATCCTGTTCCTCGGCTCGTGGCGCTCGACACTCGTCGTCATCATCTCGATCCCGCTCTCGATCCTGGCATCGCTGGTGGTGCTCTACTTCCTCGGCCACACCATCAACACCATGACGCTCGGCGGCCTCGCGCTCGCCGTCGGCATCCTGGTCGACGATTCCACGGTGACGATCGAGAACACGCACCGGCTGCTCACCGAGGAGCACAAGCCGCTGCCTTATGCGACGCTGCACGGCGCGGCAGAGATCGCGGTGCCGACCCTCGTCTCGACGCTCGCGATCAGCTGCGTGTTCGTCTCGGTGCTGTTCCTGCACGGGCCGGCGAAGTACCTGTTCACGCCGCTCGGCCTTGCAGTCGTGTTCGCGATGCTCGCCTCCTATGCGCTGTCGCGGACATTGACCCCGATCACCATCGGCCTCTTGCTCAAGGGCGAGAACCACGATCCCAACCGGACGCTCGGGTTTTTCGGGCGCCTTCATGCCCGCTTCGAGCGCGGCTTCGAGGCCCTGCGCCACGGCTACTCCGACGTCCTCACCGTGCTGCTCACCCGCCGGCTCATTGCGCCGGCGGTGGCCGCCGTGATGCTGACCCTCGGCGGCACGCTGTATTTCTACGTCGGCCGCGACTTCTTCCCGATGATCGACGGCGGCCAGATCCAGCTGCACGTGCGCGCGCCGCCCGGCACTCGCATCGAACGGACCGAGCTGATCTTCCAGGAGATCGAGGACAAGATCCGCGAGGTGATCCCCGAGAACGAGCGCGAGCAGATCCTCGACAACATCGGATTGCCGGCACGCAACTACAATCTCGCATTCTCGGACGGCACCACGATCGGCGTGAACGACGGCGTGATCCTGGTCACCCTCAAGGAAGGCCATCCACCGACCTCGACCTACGTGCACAAGCTGCGCGAGGCGTTGCCGGCCGCCTTCCCCGAGGTGACCTTCTACTTCCAGGCCGCCGACATGGTGACGCAGATTCTCAATTTCGGCATTCCCGCCCAGATCGACGTGCGCACCGTCGGCTATGACCGCGCCAACAACCTCGCGGTCGCCCGCGAGCTCAAGGATCGGCTTGCCGCGATTCCCGGCATCGCCGACGCTCACGTCCAGCAGGAGGTCGACGCACCGGAATTCTATGCGGAGATCGACCGCGCCCGCGCCGCCCAGTTCGGCCTGACCGCGAACAGCATCGCGACCAACCTCAATGTGAGCCTGTCGTCCTCGGTACAGGTGTCGCCGAACTTCTGGACCGATCCCTCGTCCGGCACGCCGTACTTTCTCGCGGTGCAGACGCCGGAGCACCGCATAACCTCGATCGACGACCTGCGGAACACCCCGGTCGGCTCGGTCACCGCCACGAACGGCAACCCGGTGCCGCAGCTTCTCGAGAACGTCGCAGCGCTCAAGCGCGATTCGGTCCCGACCAACGCCAACCACGCCAACGTGCAGCCGGTGTACGAAATCTATGCCAATGTCGAGAATACCGATCTCGGCACGGTGTCCGCGAAGATCGACAAGGTCGTCGCCGAGCTCGGCAAGAAGCTCAAGCCCGGCAACCGGATCGAGGTGCTCGGCCAGATCGAGAGCATGAACAGCGCGTTTCAGGACATGGGCCTCGGCCTCCTGTTCGCGTCGGTGTTCGTCTATCTCCTGATGGTGGTGAACTATCAGAACTTCATGGACCCGTTTGTGGTGATCCTCGCACTGCCGGCGACGTTCTGCGGCATCATCACCATGCTGTTCATCACCGGCACCACGCTCAACGTGCCCTCGCTGATGGGTGCGATCATGGCGATCGGCGTCGCCTCCGCGAACTCGATCCTGCTCGTCACCTTCGCCCGCGAGCAGCAGCTCGCCGGGATGAAGGCGGTCGATGCCGCGCTGCTCGCCGGCCGCACCCGCATCCGGCCGGTGCTGATGACCGCGGCGGCGATGATCGTCGGCATGCTGCCGATGGCGATCGGCGGCGCCGGCGAGGAGCAGAACGCGGCACTCGCGCGCGCCGTGATCGGCGGCCTGTTGTTTGCGACCCCGACCACCCTACTGATCGTGCCCTATCTGTTTGCAGTGCTGCGCAAGGGCAACGACGGCAACGAATCCCACGGCGTCTTTCCCGAGGAAGCCATATGAACGTGCTCAAGCCGATGCCGGAGATGCCCGACGCGGACGACCGCGACGCCGTTCCGGTCGATCGCGACACCGCGCTGCCGCTCAGGATCGCGCCCGGCGCGAAGCGCAAGACGTTCCGCATGTTCCTCGTCGCCGCGCTGCTCATCGGTGGCGGCGTAGCGCTCGGCATGTGGCGCCACGCTGCCGCCGAGGCCGAGGTCAACACGACGTCCGAGCAGCGCCGCAACATCGTCCCCGCCGTCCGCGTCGCGCCGGTGCGCGCCAATGACGGCACGATGGCGGCGCGGCTGCCGGGCTCGACCGAGGCGTTCGAGGCGGCGAACATCATGGCCCGCATCACCGGCTATGTGGCGAAGCGCTATGTCGACATCGGCGATCACGTCACGGCCGGACAGGTCCTCGCCGAGATCTCGGCGCAGGAGCTGGATCACCAGATCGCGCAAGCGCAGGCCACGCTCGCGCAGAACCGTGCCGCGCTCAATCAGGCCCAGGCCAATCGCGAGATCGCGAACGTCACCTGGGGCCGCGACAGCAAGCTGCTCGACAAGGGATGGGTCACCAAGCAGCAGGGCGACACCGAGCGGCTGAACCTGCAGGCGCAGGAGGCGGCTGTCGCGGTCGCCGAGGCGAACATCCGCGCCCAGCAGGCTCAACTCGAGGTGCTCCTCCAGCACAAGGCCTATCAGCGCGTGGTGGCGCCGTTCGACGGCGTCGTCACCCAGCGCAACATCGACAATGGCAGCCTGGTGCAAGCCGACGCCGCCGGCGGCATGCCGATGTTCACCGTGATGCACAGCGACGTGATCCGCATCCAGCTCTATGTGCCGCAGGATCAGGCGTTCGGTTTGCAGAAGGGCGTCGGCGCCATCGTGCGCGTTCCCGAGTTGCCGGGCGTCGAGTTTCGCGGCACCGTTTCGCGGGTGGCGAGCGCGCTCCAACCCGGCACCCGCACCCTGCAGACCGAGATCGACGTGCCGAACAAGGAGGGGATGCTGACCCCCGGCACCTATTGCGAGGTCGTGTTGCAGATTCCGCGCAAGACAATGTCGCTGATCGTTCCGGCCGAGGCCGTCATCTTCAACCGCAGCGGTCTCGGCGTCGCCGTCGTTGAAGACGGCGTCGTACACCTGCGCAAGCTCACTGTGGTGCGCGACCGCGGCACCACACTCGAGGTCAGCGCCGGGGTCGCGGACGGCGACAAGGTGATTCTCAACCCGCCGGTCGACATCAGCGAAGGCCGTGCGGTGAACCCGCAGCAAGTCGAGGCGCCGAAGGGGTGATGCGCCTCACCGTTCCTTCGATTCGAAAGCACGCTACGATGTCGTCATCGCCCGGCTTGACCGGGCGATCCAGAACCACCGGACTTCGATTGGGGCTCAGTCCCCGTCCATGATGGGCGGGGGTACTGGATTGCCCGGTCGAGCCGGGCCATGACAGTCCTTGGTTAGCGCGAGATCGGCCGGCGCTAGCGGCGCCACCCTTGCGCGCTCCGCGCGTTACTTCCCGAACAGCTCGTCGGTCGCGGTGATCAGCCCGGTCGTCGGATGCACGGCGCAATAGGCGCCGAGCTTCTTGGCGTTCTCCTGGAAGCGATCGGTGTCGAAGATCGGCGGATCGTCCTCGTCGCGGTAATAGCCGTCGAGCCAAGCCAGCACGACGCCCATGGCGTCCTTGTGCGACTCCAGGAACTGCGCGCAGGTGGTGGTCGAGAAATCGATCTTCTCGGCGCGCGCGGTGCCGCCGGAGAGGAGACAGCAGCCGAGCAGAAGGGCGCCCAACATCTTCATAAGCAGTTCCTTTCTGGGAGTCGGAGAATTGAGAAAACCCGACGCGACCGGAACACGATCGCAGGCCAAGCTGTCAGCCTTTCGAAAACGGCCATTTCTGGGCAAAAATCGCCGGATGCGAACAAATCGCTCGCACCAATACCGGTGCCTGAATAATCGGCAGCGGCGATGGGCTCAAAAAGACTCAAAAAGAAAGGTCCGGGCAAGAGCCCGGACCTTATTACTTTTTGCCTCGCGGTCGCCTCAGGGCTGCGGCGGCGCGATGACGACCACGTCGTTGCTCGGGCCGGTCTTCGGCGCCGGCTTCGCCCAGCGGATATCGCCCTTGAAGTTTGCCGCGGCCGTGACCGGCTTGGAGAGCGTGATGGAGAGCTTCTCCTGCTGCTTGGGTCCGCTGCGCGGGATCTTCCACGTCGCGACGGTCGCCTTCGTCTTGTCGTCGGTGTGCACGCCCTCATAGCCGGTGCCGGTGGCGGCGACCACCGTCGTGTCGGCCGGGATCGTGAGGCTCACCCTGACGTCCTCGGCGGTGACGCCGCGCGCCGGGATGCCGTTGTTGGTCACGGTGACTGGATAAGTCACGCCGTTCGCGCCCGCCTCGCCCTTGGCGATCGCTCCGGCGAGCGGCGCACGCACGCCGATCTCGTCGCGCGCCCAGTTGTAGACGAGCCGCAGTTGCTCGGGCGGGAGGCGCGTGCGCGCGTAGTTGCCCATATCCATGTTGGTGGCGTTGTTGCCGATCGTCTGCCGATATTTCGGCATCGCCTCGGTGTGGTTGTAGACCATGTCGGCAAAGCCGTCGAAATCCATGTTGTAGGCACCGAGCGAATTGCCGCGCGGGCCGTTGAAGGTCGCGCCATGGCACTGGGCGCAGCCCATGGTGACCAGGACGACCTGGCCGGGCGGAGCGTTTGCCGGCACCTCGACCCGCCACTTACCTGGCTCCGCCGGCTTCGGCAGCGAGGCAAAATAGGCCGCGACATCGGCCGCATCCTTGGCGCTGAGCTGGCTTTCGACGAAAGCCGGCATGATGCCCCACGGCTTGCGCGCCGCGAGCTCGACCTGCGCGGCGTTGAGGCCGCGGCCGGCGAGATCGGGCCCGAAGCCGCCCTCCCCGTTGAGGCCGTGACAGTCGCGGCAATCGGTCTGCCGCGGCGCCACGCGTTCCCAGTAAGCCTTTCCCGCCGCCGCATCGCCGGTGACCTGCGCCGAGGCAGCCTGAGCGAACGGCAGCATGAGAGCTGCAACGAAGACTTTTCTCATGTGTGTGGTTTCCCCCGAGTTCGTCGTGTCCGAATGGACGACGCTGACGATTGGAGCGGGCGATGAGAATCGAACTCACGACATACAGCTTGGGAAGCTGTCGTTCTACCACTGAACTACGCCCGCTTGCTGCCGGTCGGCGCCGGTGAAGCGCGCGGATTGAAGCACACGGTAGCGGATTTCTCAATCGGTACGGCGGGGGGCGCGGGGGCGTGTTTTCCGCGTCACTGCTCCTGCTGCAGCCCGAATTCCTGGATCGTCGCTTCGACGTCGGTGCGGGTCTGCAGGATGATCTTTCGCAATTCCTCGGGGCTCGATGCGGCGGGGATCGAGCCGGCGCGCTCGGTCACCTCGCGGTAGTCCGGCGAGGCGACGATTGTCGCGACGTGCCTGTGCAAACGATCGATGATCGGTTGCGGCGTGCCGGCGGCGGCGCAGATGCCGAGCCAGCCGAAGCGGACGAAATCGATGCCTTGCTCGCGCAATGTCGGCACGTTGGGCGCGGCCTCGAGACGTTCGGTACTCGACACGCCGAGAATCTTGAGCTTGCCGTCATTGGCCTGCGGGATGATCGAGAGCATCGGCGAGACGAAGAACTGCAGGCGCCCGGGCAGCAGGTCCTGCATCGCCTGCGCACCGCCGCGATAGGGTACGCGGTTCATGGCGATGCCGGCGAGCCGTTCGAGCTGGCGCGCGAAGATCTCCTGCGCCGAGCCGGAGCCGATGGTGCCGTAGCTGATCGCGCCGGGATGCGCCTTGGCATAGGCGATGAAGCCCCTGAGGTCGGTCGCCGGCACCGCATTCGCGAGCGCGAGGCCGTAATAGTATTTCGAGATGAGCGAGATCGGCGCGAGGTCGGAGAGCTCGAACTGGGCGTTGCGATAGACCGCACGATTGATGGACTCGAAGTGGGTGCACAGCAGGAGATTGTAGCCGTCCTTCGGCTGGGCGAGCACGTCGCGGGTCGCCAGCATGCCCGCGGCCGCGGGCTTGTTCTCGACGATGACGCGCTGGCCGAGCAGAGCGCCGAGCTTGTCGGCGACATAGCGGGCGGGAATGTCGGTCGAGCCCCCGGCGGCGAAGCCGACGACGAGGCGGATCGTGCGCGAGGGGTAGTCATCGGCAAGAGCGAGGCTGCCGGAGAGCACGACCGCGGCTAGCGCGAGAAGGAAACGCGTGGCGGCGAACGACATCGGCGATCCCTCCCGAGCGGCTTCACCCGCCTTTATCGGACGTCAAAGCATATGCCGCCTGAACGAAGTCGTCATGGCCGGGCTGGTCCCGGCCACCCCGATCATGTAGCACGGCCGTGCCTTGTTAAGCGGGGTCGCCGGGCCAAGCCCGGCGATGACGGCAGAGAGGGCCGCACCCGTTACGGTCTCACCGCCACAGCGTCGCGCTCGCGAGCCGCGCGCCTTCAACGAGGCTCGCGAGCTTCGCCCACACGACCTCCGGCACGATCTCGGGCGGCTCGGTCGCGGACAGCGTCGAGGCGAAGCCGCAGTCGGTGCTCGCCATCACCCGCTCGCGGCCGACCACGCCGGCGAGGCGGACGATACGCTCTGCGACGAGCTCGGGATGCTCGACGACGACCGAGGCCTGGGTGATGCAGCCCGGCACAAGCACCTTGTCGTCGGGAAGCTTCACCGTCTCCCACACCCGCCATTCGTGCTCGTGGCGCGGGTTCGCCATCTCGAAGGAATAGTAGTTCGCGCGGATCGTCACGATGAGATCAGCGAGGTGCTTGAGCTCGAAGTCGCTGGTCCGCGGCCCCATGTTGATGCCGTAGCAGGTGTGATGGCGCACCCGCTCGGGCGGTATGCCGCGCAGCGCGTGATTGAGCGCCTCGATGCGCCGCCGCGCCCAGGCGCGGGCGTCATCGACGCCCTCGCCGGGCGAGAGCATGTAATGCATGGCGAGCCGCGGATCGTCGATCTGCAGCAGGAAGCCGGCCTCGACGATCGCGAGGTATTCCTCGCGCAGCGCTTCGGCGACGGCGTGGACGTGCTCCTCGTCGTTTTTGTAGTGGCGGTTCTCCATCAGGCCGACGCAGCTCGACGGCGACACCGACGGCATGAAGGCACCGACATGCGGCGCGCCGGCGAGCGCCGCCTTGAAGTTCGCGATATCCGCCGCAAGCTGCGCGTGGCCGACATAGCGGATCGGCCCGGTGCAGGCGAAGCGCGTCGCCTGGGTGCCGGAATGGGCGCCGCCCTTGTAGAAAACGGGGTAGGCGCGGTTCTCGCGGGTCGCACGCACACCCGGCTTGGGCGTGATCGGCTCGAGGCCGGAGAGCCGGTCGGTGACGTAATACTGGAAGCTCGTCTTGGAGAACTCGCCGTCGCTCATGACGTCGATGCCGAGCTCCGCCTGCTTGGCGACGATCGCACCGACGTCGCGGGTTAGCTCGCTCGCCAACGCCGCCGCGTCGTAAGGCTGCCCCGTCATGCGCGCGAGAAGCTTCGCCGACAGCGCATCGGGCCGGGGAAGGCTGCCGACATGGGTGGTGACGATGCGGCGCTTGCGTTCGGAGGCAAGATCCATCGCGCGCTCCCGTGCCGCGCGGCTCAAGCCGCGGGCGGGGCGACCGCCGCTTCGCCCTGCCCGCTCGCCTTGAGCTCGCGGGCGACGAAGCCCGAGGCCTTCATCTCCTCGATGAAGGCGCGCAGGAACGGCACCGCCTTGTCGCGGCCCTTGATGGTGCCCATCGCCTGCTCGATCGCCATGAAGCGGCCGGGGATCATCCGCACGTCGTTGCGCGAGGCGACGAAGGCGGCGAGCGGCTGGCGCACGCCGGCGGCCGCCTCGAGCTTGTCGTCGACGAACATGTCGAGGGATTCCGGACCGCTCGGCTTCCTCACCAGCGTCGCCTTGGTCAGCGCGCGGGTGAGGAAGAGGTCGTAGGCGCTGCCCTGCGCGACCGCGACGCGGATGCCGGTACGATCGACATCCTCGATCGTCTGCAGCTTGGATTCCTTCGGCACGATGTACGCGCCCTCGATCACGACGTAGGGCGCGGTGAAGGCGATGCCGGCGGCGCGCACGGGATCGACGGCGAGAAAGCAGATGTCCCACAGCCCCGCCTTGCCCGCGTCGGTGACTTTGCCGGCGGCATCGAACGGGACGTAGGAGATCGGCACGCCGAGCCGTTTTGCGAGCTCGCGCGCCAGCGCCGAGGACACGCCCTGCGGCTCCCCGCCTGACGGATGATGCTGCGCCAGCACGCTGTTGCCGAAGTTGATCGCGGTGCGCAGCGTGCCGGTCGGCGCAAGCTCGGAAACGATGTCGCGTGAAACGTCAGCCATTGGTCCACCGATGTCGGAAACGTGAGGAGGCGGGAAACGCCGCGACGCGGCATTCGGAAGCCGGGAGGATAGAGCAGCGATCCGGCGCGCACAATGCGGGGCGCGCCTTCTGCTCGGACCTCGTCCTGAGGAGCCCGCGAAGCGGGCGTCTCGCAGGACGGCCACGAGCCGCAGCATATGGGGCAATCCTTCGAGACGCCGTGCTGCGCACGGTTCCTCTGGATGAGGTCCGCGAGGAGACCGGGTCGCACCCTACGTCGGCACGCGGAAATGCTTCGACAACTTCAAGCTCTGCGCCTGGTAGTTGGAGCCGATGCCTTCGCCGTAGAGCGTGTCGGGGCGCGCGAGCATCTTCTCGTAGACGAGGCGGCCGACGATCTGGCCGTGCTCGAGGATGAACGGCACCTCGCGCGAGCGCACTTCGAGGACGGCGCGGGAGCCGCGGCCGCCCGCGCCGGCATAGCCGAAGCCGGGATCGAAGAAGCCGGCATAGTGCACGCGGAACTCGCCGACCAGCGGATCGAACGGCACCATCTCGGCGGCGCAGTCCGGCGGCACCTGCACCGCCTCGCGCGAGGCGAGGATGTAGAACTCGTCGGGGTCGAGGATCAAACTCTCGTCGCGCCGCGCCTTGATCGGCTCCCAGAACTCGCCGACGTCGTAGCTCGCGCGGCGATCCACATCGATCAGGCCGGTGTGACGCTTGGCGCGATAGCCGATGAAGCGGTCGTTGCCGAAACCGGCGAGATCGACGCCGACCGGCACGCCGTCGGAGAGATCGGGCGTCGGTGTGTCGACGAGCCGCTCGCGCTCGTGGAGCGATGCGAGCGCAGCGCCGGCGATCACCGCATGGCCGTGGTGGAACCTGACCTGCGAGAGGCGCGATCCCTCGCGCACCAGCACCGGAAAGGTCCGCGGGCTGATCTCGGCGTAGAGCGGTCCGTGATAGCCGGCGGTGATGCGATCGAAGCCGCGGGTGGCGTCCGCGATCACCCGCGTGAACACGTCGAGGCGCCCGGTCGAGCTCTTCGGATTGGCGGCGGCGCTTATGTCCGACGGGAGCGCGAGGCTTTCGAGCAGCGGCACGATGTAGACGCAGCCGGTCTCGAGCACGGCGCCGTCGCCGAGCGGGATCTCGTGCAGCTTGAGTTCATCGATGCGCTCGGCGACCGTCGCGTCCGGTCCCGGCAGGAAGCTCGCCCGGACCCGATAGGCGACCTCGCCGAGCCGCAGGTCGATGCTCGCCGGCTGGACCTGGTCCTCGTCGGGCTCGACCTCGGGGATGATCGCGCCCGACTCGAGGAGAGCGTGGATCATGCGGTCGGGCAGGATGCCCTTGTCTTCGGCGCGCAGGTTCAGCGACACGTCGGTCCTCGCGGAGACAACGCCCTCTCCCCTTGCGGGGGAGGGTTGGGGAGGGGGCTGCGGCGCCTGCCCCAATCACATCGCCTGAGCATACCGCACCGCCCGTGCCCCCTCCTCGACCCTCCCCCGCAAGCGGGAGAGGGAGCAGTTCCGGCGCGCAAATTCGCGGCGCGCGCAATGTCGGCTGGAGAAAGGCGAAGCACTCGCATGCGAAAAGCCCTGCGCACCGAGGGAGGGCAAAGCGTCGATTTAGCAGTATCCGGTGCCCGGCTTGACGGAAAGGCTCGCCGCGCCTAAGAGCATCGTTATCCCGTGGTCATTTGAGCCGGCCGGCTTGCAGCCACGTAAAATAAATCGCTAAAAGGCCGGGGACGCGTGTGCCCGGCTAAGGGATTTTCCCCCGGCCGGGTTTTTTGTTGGCCGAAGGAGGCCTGCGATGTCCGCGTCCATCAACACTCGAACCCTCAAGCCCGAGACCCTGCATCCGGAAACCCGGCTCATCCATGCCGGCACCCTGCGCTCGCAATTCGGCGAGACCTCGGAGGCGCTGTTTCTCACCCAGGGCTTCGTCTACGACAGCGCCGAGCAGTGCGAGGCCCGCTTCGTCGGCAAGGAGCCCGGCTATCTCTATTCGCGCTTCTCCAATCCGACGGTGAGCATGTTCGAGACGCGCATGGCCGCGTTGGAGGGCGCAGAGGCCTCCCGCGCCACCGCGAGCGGCATGGCGGCGGTGCACAATGCGGTGGTCGGCCAGGTCAAGGCCGGCGACCACGTCGTCGCGGCGAAGGCGCTGTTCGGCTCGTGCCGCTGGGTGGTCGAGGATTTCCTGCCGCGGTTCGGCGTCGCTTCGACCCTCGTCAATGGGCTCGATCTCGACGAGTGGCGCCGCGCGGTGCGGCCGAACACCAAGGTGTTCTTCCTCGAGAGCCCGACCAATCCGACGCTCGAGGTGCTCGACATCGCCGCGATCGCCAAGATCGCGCACGATGCCGGGGCCAAGCTCGTGGTCGACAACGTGTTCGCGACGCCGATCTTTCAGTCGCCGCTCGCACTCGGCGCCGACTGCGTCGTGTATTCGGCGACCAAGCACATCGACGGCCAGGGCCGCTGCCTCGGTGGCATCATCCTCGCCTCGGAGAAGTTCATCCAGGACCACATCCACAATCTGCTGCGCCAATCGGGTCCGGCGATGTCGCCGTTCAATGCCTGGGTGCTGCTCAAGGGCCTGGAGACGCTGGCGCTGCGGGTCGAGCGGCAGACCGCGAGCGCGGCAAAGATCGCCGACCGCTTTGCGAGCCACCCCAAGATCACGCGGCTGATCTATCCCGGTCGCGCCGACCACCCGCAGGCCGCGACCATCAAGAAGCAGATGCGCGGCGGCTCGAACCTCATCGCCCTGGAAATCAAGGGCGGCAAGCCGGCGGCGTTCCGCTTTCTCAATACGCTGCAGCTCATCCGCATCACCAACAATCTCGGCGACGCGAAGAGCCTGATCACCCATCCGGCGACCACGACTCACCAGCGGCTCACGCCGGAGGCGCGCGCCGAACTCGGCATCACCGACGGGCTGGTGCGGCTTTCGGTCGGGCTCGAGCATCCCGACGACATCGCCGCCGACCTCACTGCGGCGCTGGAGAAGGTGTAGGCGCTCTCTCCCTCCCCGGCTTCGGGGAGGGCGGGGTGGGGTCCTGCTTATGTATCTTTCAGCCGGCGACGAGCGTGGGTCGAAGAAAGAACCCCACCCTGCCCCTCCCCTAAGTCGGGGAGGGATTATCGCGTCTTCCAGCCTCCCCGAAGACGGGGAGGGAAATATGCCCGTCTGCGCTATGCCGTTTTTACGCGTTTTTAAAGACTTGTCGGCGACCAAAGGACGCTACGCCGTCGTAACTTAAATCGTCGCAACCATCTTCACGCCGACCCCTTCAGGCATTAAATTCGCGCCATCCGGGCAGTGCGGCCGTTCCGCGGGTGCCCCCCTGACGCCCCAGGCTGTCACGGGCGAACGAAAGGATGATCCAATGTCGGATTTCGACCGGAACTATGCCAGCCTGCGCGGCGTAGGCACCGATCGTGCGGTCGCCTATGACGTGGGCCTGCGCGCCCATATGATCCGCGTCTACAACTACATGGCGGGCGGCGTCGCGCTGACCGGTCTCGTCGCCTGGTTCACCTATCAGGCTTCGGTCGTGACCAATGCCTCGGGCGCCATCGTCGGGCTCACCCCGCTCGGCCAGACGCTGTTCGGCAGCCCGCTGATGTGGGTGCTGGTGCTCGCCCCTCTCGGCCTCGTGTTCTTCATCAGCTTCCGCATCAACCACATGGAGGCATCGACGGCGAAGCTTCTGTTCTTCGTCTATGCCGGCGTGATGGGAATATCGCTCGCCACCATCTTCATGGTGTACACGCAGACTTCGATCACCCGGGTGTTCTTCATCTCGGCGGCCGCGTTCGGTGCCCTGAGCCTCTACGGCTACACCACCCAGCGCAGCCTCGACGGCATGGGCTCGTTCCTGATCATGGGCCTGTTCGGCCTCATCATCGCGAGCCTCGTCAACATCTTCTTGAAGTCGAGCGGCCTCGACTGGGCGCTCTCGGTCATCGGCGTGCTGATCTTCGCCGGCCTGACCGCCTGGGACACCCAGAAGATCAAGGAAATGTACGACGTCCAGGATGACGGCACCGTGGCCGGCCGAAAGGCGATCATGGGCGCGCTGTCGCTCTACCTCGACTTCATCAACATGTTCATGATGCTGCTCCGCCTGTTCGGCGACCGCCGCTGAGGCAGCAGTCAATCGCGGACAGATGTTGCGCGCGCTCCGGGAAACCGGGGCGCGTTTTTTTGTTGTTTGCGAAGCCCCCTCCCATGACTGTCGTTGCCCGGCTCGTCCTGGCCACCCGGCAATCCGTAACCCCCGCGCCGTCGATATGGCAGAGCATTTGCCCTACGGAGAATCCGGTGGTTACTGGATCGCCCGGTCAAGCCGGGCGATGACAGCCTTGGGGTTTGATTTGCCAGCCGCGCCGCGCTATTCGGCCGCGCATGTCGATCCTCATCCGGCCGGCGACGGCCGCCGACCTTCCCGCCGTCACCGCGATCTACCGCCACGCGGTCACCCATGGCACTGCGACCTTCGAGACCGAGCCGCCGAGCGAAGCTGAGATGGGCGAGCGCTTCCGCGCCATCGTCGGCGGCGGCTTTCCCTATCTGGTCGCCTGCACGCCGGACGGCGGCACCGTCGGCTATGCCTATGCCGGGCTCTATCGCACCCGCATCGCCTACCGGCACACACTCGAGGACAGCATCTACATCGACCCGGCGTTTCACCGCCGCGGCGTCGGCCGCGCCCTGCTCGATCGCCTCCTGACGGAATCGGAGGCGCGCGGCTTCCGACAGATGGTGGCGGTGATCGGCGATTCCGCGCAAATCCCCTCGATCGCGCTCCATCGCGCCGCCGGCTTCCGCATGGTCGGCACCTTCGAGGCGGTCGGCTTCAAATTCGGCCGCTGGCTCGACACGGTGATGATGCAGCGCGCGCTGGGCGAAGGGGCGGGGACGACACCATAGCCGCCTGGGCAAAGGCGCGCCCTTCGCGCCGTGCCCACGCGGTCTTGCGGGCGGCAGGCTCAGACGTGGGCACGGCGCGAAGACGCGCCTTTGCCCACCCTACAAGCCACTGCTGCGGCCGATGCAATCGGCAGAAAAACTCAGTTCACCACGAGCTGGACCGAGCGATCGATGGCGCGCAGCACGCGGTCGAGCTCGGGGCCGCGGCGCACGATGAGGCCGGTCGCGGAGATCACGCTGTAGACGCCCTGGCGGCGGGCGAGGCGCGGATTCTTCTCGATGCGGTAGATCGGCGTCTCACAGGCGCGGCGGAACACCGAGAACACGGCGCGATCTTTGAGAAAATCGATGGCGTAGTCGCGCCACTCGCCGGCCGCGACCTTGCGGCCGTAAAGACCGAACAAGCGCTTGAGCTCGATGCGGTCGAAAGTCACGCGGGCCGGAGCGGCGGGGGGCGGCGCGATGCCCGCAAGCTCGCCGCCCGGGTGCTGGCTCGGGTCGATTTCGCCGGGATCAATCATGCGGCGCCTCCTTTCATGGTGATGTCATGATCGCCCCGAAACCTGATCTGCGGCAAGGCCTCGATGTGCGTTGAGTCAAATAAATCGAACCTGCGTTACTCTGGCGCGGCTGCGATCACGCATTCGTTAGCCCGTCATCACGCGCTCGTTAGTCCATCCACAATGCTGCCAAACTTAAGCCGCCGGAGGGACTCCGTGCGTTGCGATACGAGGCTCGCCCGGTCCGGTGCGCTGCGAGTTCGGAACCCCCAGCCCCCCAGCCCCCCGATCTTGTGCGGCCGGACCCGGGCAAGCCTCAATATCGACGGGCCGGATTTACCGGCCCGTTTCTCATTACCGCCCTCGGTGATCGGAAGAAGGTCGCAGTGTGCGGAATGGCGGACGCCGCCGTTGCCGCGATCCGGTCAACCGGTCAGTGCAACGCGGCGATCGAAGCTCCCAGCACCTTGCCCGGCTTGTCGGCGCTGCCGCTCTGCAGGATGACGGCGACGGAATCGCCGCCGCTCGACTTGATGGTATCGACAGGCACGCTGAAGCTCTCGCTCTTCCCGGTCCAGGCACCGAGCTTGATCCAGCGCCGTACTACATTGGTGTAGATGATAGTGCGCCCGCGGTTCTCGCCGCGGCCGATGCCGACCGGCACCGCGCCGGTCACCGGGCACAGCCAGACCTCCCCGGCTTCGCTGCCGGGCTTGGAGGGAAGCTTCACCGTGATACGGTTTTCGGCTTGGGCGAGCTCGACCGGTACCGAGAGCGGCTGAGCCGCCTGGCGGCTCTCAGCCACCGCCTTCTCGATGTCCTCCCGGTTGCTCCCGAGCGCCTGGGCGACGCCGTTGATCACCACCTGCGGAGTGTAGACCTCGCGGTCGCCGCGCATTCGCGAATAGGCCTTCTGCCGCGCCGTATGCCCCGGCGTGGCGAGCGTGTCCTTCCAGCCGAGGTAATCCCAATAGTCGATGGGTAGGCTGAGCGTGATCAGATTGGGGTCGTCCTTGAGCTCAGAGAGGAGCTTGTCAGCGGCCGGGCACGACGAGCAGCCCTGGCTGGTGAAGAGCTCGATGACGGCGAGCGGCTCCGCTTCAACCGCCACACTGGCCGTGCCGAGCAGAATGACGCCGACGACTGCGGCGTCGATCGCGCCCATGATCATCTTCGTCATGGCGAATAGCCTCCCTTTTTTAGTCCCCCCGCCTGACATCGCTACGCGATGCCGGCCAACCCACCCACCGTGATACCCAAACGACGATAATTCCCAACGACTCTCCCCGGCGACCGCTCGACCGGAGCCGCCCCGGCAGCCCGGACACAGCGTGATCACAGCTGCGTGTCCCGAGCGCCGTCGGGCCGCAAGCGGCCCGTCCCGCCTTTTTCATTACGTCGGGGCGCGCTCACCCGCCACTCACTTCGAGGTGAGGTGCCCAACAAAACGCCGCCGCGAGGATCGCGGCGGCGCAGCATGTCAGAACATTTCGCGATCACGCTGCGAGATGGCGCAGCACGTACTGCAAAATGCCGCCGTTCTTGAAATATTCCAGCTCGTCGAGGGTGTCGATCCGGCAGATCAGCGGCACCCGCTTGAGGCTGCCGTCGCCGGTGACGATCTCGGCGATCATGCGCTGATGCGGTTTGAGCTCGCCGTGCAGGCCGCGGATCGTCACCGTCTCGTTGCCCTTGAGCCCGAGCGTCTGCCAGGAGCTTCCCTCCTCGAACACGAGCGGAATGACGCCCATGCCGATCAGGTTGGAGCGGTGGATGCGCTCGAACGACTGGCAGATCACGGCGCGGATGCCGAGCAGGATGGTGCCCTTGGCCGCCCAGTCACGCGAGGACCCGGTGCCGTATTCCTTGCCCGCGAACACGACGAGCGGCACGCCCTCGGACTTGTAGCGCATCGCCGCGTCGTAGATCGGCAGCTGCTCGCGCGAGGGATAGTGGACGGTGACGCCGCCTTCGACGCCCGGCAGCATCTGGTTCTTGATGCGGATGTTGGCGAAGGTGCCGCGCATCATCACTTCGTGGTTGCCGCGCCGCGTGCCGTACTGGTTGAAGTCGGCCGGCTTGACCTTGTGGTCGATCAGGTACTTGCCCGCCGGCGACGCCGCCTTGATCGAGCCGGCCGGCGAGATGTGGTCGGTGGTGATCGAATCGAGGAAGAGCCCGAGCACCCGCGCATCGATGATGTCGGTGAGTGGCGCCGGGGTGCGGTTCATGTGGGTGAAATAGGGCGGGTTCTGCACATAGGTGCTCTTGCGGTCCCACGCATAGGTGAGGCCGCCCTTGACCGCGATCTTGTCCCAGTTCGCATCGCCCTTGAACACGCCGGCATACTTTGCGGATGTACATCTGCTTGGTGATCGCCTTCTTGATCGTCGATGCGATCTCCTTGCTGCTCGGCCAGATGTCCTTGAGGAACACTTTCTTGCCGGCCTTGTCGACGCCGAGCGGCATCTTGGCGAAGTCGAAATTCATGGTGCCGGCGATGGCATAGGCGACGACCAGCGGCGGCGACGCGAGGTAGTTCGCCCGCACATCCTGGTTGACGCGGCCTTCGAAGTTGCGGTTGCCGGACAGCACTGCCGCGGCAACGACGTCGTTGGCGTTGATCGTCTTGGAAATGTCCGAAGGCAGCGGGCCCGAATTGCCGATGCAGGTGGTGCAGCCATAGCCGACGAGATTGAAGCCGAGCTTGTCGAGATCCTTCTGCAGTCCGGACTTCTTGAGATACTCGCCGACCACCTGCGAGCCCGGGGCGAGCGAGGTCTTGACCCAAGGCTTCGCGGTCAGCCCCTTGGCCGCCGCGTTGCGGGCGAGCAGGCCCGCAGCCACCATGACCGACGGGTTCGAGGTGTTGGTGCAAGAGGTGATGGCCGCGATCACCACGTCGCCATGGCCGAGATCGTGCTTGCGGCCTTCGACCGGATAGCGCACCAACGCCTCCGCCGCCTTGCCGAACTCCTTGTCCATCGCTATCGCGAAGCCGGCTTTGACATCCTTCAATGGAACGCGGTCCTGCGGGCGCTTGGGACCGGCGAGCGAAGGCTCGACCGAGCCGAGCTCGAGCTTGAGCACGTCGGTGAACACCGGGTCCGGCGTGTTCTTGTTGCGGTACATGCCCTGCGCCTTGGCGTAGGCGGCGACGAGGGCAACGCGGGCTTCCGGCCGGCCGGTGTTGCGCAGGTAGTCGAGCGTCTCGTCGTCCACGGGCGAGAAGCCGCAGGTCGCGCCATATTCGGGCGACATGTTGCCGAGCGTCGCGCGGTCCGCGGTCGACATCGCGGCGAGGCCGGGCCCGAAGAACTCGACGAATTTGCCGACGACGCCGCGCTTGCGCAGCATCTGCGTCACCGTGAGCACGAGGTCGGTCGCGGTGACGCCCTCCTTGAGCTTGCCGGAGAGCTTCACCCCGATCACCTCGGGCAGCACCATCGAATAGGGCTGGCCGAGCATCGCGGCTTCTGCCTCGATGCCGCCGACGCCCCAGCCGAGCACGGCGAGCCCATTGACCATGGTGGTGTGGGAATCGGTGCCGACCAGCGTATCGGGATACGCGAGCTCGCCGGTCACCATCTTGCCGTCGACCTTGGCGTTGCCCTTCGACGTGAAGACGGTCTGCGAGAGATATTCGAGGTTGACCTGGTGGCAGATGCCGGTGCCGGGGGGGACCACGCGGAAGTCCTCGAACGACCGCTGCGCCCATTTGAGGAAGCGGTAGCGCTCGACGTTCTGCTTGTATTCCTCCGCGACGTTCTTCGCGAAGGCGGCGTTGTCGCCGAAATAGGTAATCGCCACCGAATGGTCGATGACGAGGTCGACCGGCACCAGCGGGTTGATCCGCTTGGGATCGCCGCCGAGATGCTTCATCGCGTCGCGCATCGCCGCGAGGTCGACCACCGCAGGAACGCCGGTGAAGTCCTGCATCAGCACGCGCGCCGGCCGGAATGCGATCTCACGCTCCGAGGTCTTCGCTTTGAGCCATTGGGTGAAGGCGACGAGATCGTCCTTGACGACGGTGCGGCCGTCCTCGTTGCGCAGGAGATTTTCGAGCAAAACCTTCATCGAGAAGGGCAGGCGGGAAATCCCTTTGAGGCCGTTTTTCTCTGCGGCCGGAAGGCTGTAATAGATGTAGGACTTGGTGCCGACCTTGAGGGTGCGGGCGCATTTGAAACTGTCGAGCGAGGTCATCTGCTAGGTTCCATACCGGCGGGCGGGGAGACGGCTTCGGCAGCCGAGGATCACGGATCGGTGATAACGCGCGAGGAGGTTGTGCGCGTCGCCCGAGTCGCGTCTAACCGCCGCGTTATAGGGGCATTTCACGGGTTCTACCACATGCACCGAAGTTTTGAACAAGCGATCAGGCAGGCATTTGACCACTGCCTGAGAAGTGGGCATCCAGGTCGCGCCTCGTGCAGTGCCGCGGCGGCGGCAGGGCGCCATTCCCTGCGCTGCCCGCCGGTGCAACACCGGTGCCAAGCCCCCCGCTCGGAACGCCCGTGATGGAGCTCGAGGTGATGGAGCTCAGGGGGACCGACCTCGGTTGCGTCCGTGGCGGCCGGCGCGTCTTCGAGGGGGTCAATTTCAGCGTCGCGGCCGGGACACCGCTGCTGCTCACCGGTGCCAATGGTGCCGGCAAGAGCTCGCTGCTGCGTCTCATCGCCGGGCTGATCTACCCGGACCACGGCACCGTGGCGATCGAGGGGGGCGACGACGAGCTCACCGTCGGCGAGCAGACCCACTACCTTGGCCATCTCGACCCCCTCAAAGGGGCCCTCACGGTGATGGAAAACCTCGCCTTCTGGGTGCGGTTCCTCAACGTTGGGGCCGGCCCTGGCGCACAGGATCGGGCGGAGCGGAGCCTCGACACCGTGGGCTTGAGCGATCTCGCCAACGTGCCGGCCGGGTACCTTTCGGCCGGCCAGCGGCGCCGGCTGTCGCTCGCCCGCATGGTCGCGGTGCCAAGGTCGCTGTGGCTCCTCGACGAGCCGACCACAGCGCTCGACGCCGCGTCCCAGGAGCGGCTCGACGGCCTCATGCGGAGCCACCTCGGCGGCGGCGGACTGATCGTCGCGGCGACCCACGGGCCGCTCGGCCTGCCGGGTGCCCAGGAACTGCGGCTCGGCCAATCGCGGCTCGGCAAGGCCCCATGAGCACGCTTTCGGCGCTTGCCGCCGTATTCGCCCGCGACGCGCGGATCGCCGTCCGCATCGGCGGCGGAGCCATGATCGGGGTGCTGTTCTTTCTCACCGTGGTGACCCTGGTGCCGTTCGCGATCGGGCCGGACCTTGCCCTGCTGCGGCGGATCGGGCCGGCGATCCTTTGGATCGGCGCGCTGCTCGCCTCGCTCCTGACCCTCGACCGGCTGTTCTCCGGCGACCACGACGACGGCTCGCTCGACCTCATCCTCATGGGCCGGCTGCCGCTGGAGCTCGTGGTGGTGGCAAAGGCGCTCTCCCATTGGGTGACGACCGGCCTGCCGCTCGTCGTCGCCTCACCGATTCTCGGCCTGTTCCTCAACCTGGAACCCGCCGCGCTCGGCGCTACGGCGCTCACCCTGTTGGTCGGCACGCCGGCGCTGACCTTCATCGGCATTATCGGCGCGGCACTTTCGGTCGCGCTGCGGCGTGGCGGGCTGCTGATGCCGGTGATGGTGCTGCCGATGACCATCCCCGTGCTCATCTTCGGGGTCTCCGCGACCAACGCGGCGGTCGGCGGTACGGTGCCGTTTGCGACCCCGTTCACGATCCTGTGCGCGCTCACCCTGGTGAGCGCCGTGATCGGCCCGTTCGCCGCAGCCGCTACGCTGCGCCACGGCATGGAGTAAGGCCCGATCGCGCCAGAACCGCTCCGCCGAGACGCCGCATTGCGCGGCCCCGGCGGGGAGACTAAGACATGCGCCATGGCCCTTATCGACCTTGCCAACCCGACCCGTTTCGTCGCGCTCGTCGAGCGCGTGCTGCCATGGCTGATCGGGGCGACGGTGATCGCCTTTGCGATCGGGCTGCGCGGGATCGCGCTCGTCCCCGACGACTACCAGCAGGGCGCGACCGTCAAGATCATGTACATCCACGTCCCCAATGCGTGGCTCTCCATGTTCGTCTGGGGGATGATGAGCGCGGCGGCACTGGGCACGCTGGTGTGGCGCCATCCGCTCGCCGACGTCGCGGCAAAATGCGCGGCGCCGCTGGGAGCGGCCTTCACGTTCCTCGCCCTCGTCACCGGCTCGCTGTGGGGGCGCCCGATGTGGGGCACCTACTGGGTGTGGGACGCCCGCCTCACCTCGGTGCTGGTGCTGTTCCTGATGTATCTCGGGCTGATCGCGCTGTGGCGCACCATCGACGATCCCGCCCGCGCCGGCCGTGCCGCGGCGATCCTGACGCTGGTCGGCGCCGTGAACCTGCCGATCATCAAGTTCTCGGTCGACTGGTGGAACACGCTGCACCAGCCCGCCTCGGTGTTCCGCATGGGCGGCCCGTCCATCGACCCGAGCCTGCTCGCGCCGCTGTTCTGGATGGCGCTCGCTTTCACGCTTTTGTTCCTCACCCTGCATCTCGCGGCGATGCGCAACGAGATCATGCGCCGGCGGGTGCGCACGCTGCTGCTCACCCAAGCGGAGCGGGCCTAGAGCATGATCCCGAAAAGTTGCAGACTTTTCGGACAAGATCATGCTCAAACGAAAGGACTCGGGAGGTTCCCGAAGGGATTGCCATGGATCTCGGATCGCATGCGGGCTTCATCATCGCCTCCTACCTTGTGGTCGCCGTGGTGGTGGCAATCCTCATCGTCTGGGTCACGGTGGACTATTTCACCCAGAAGCGCGCTCTCGCCGAGCTCGAGCGCCGCGGCATCACCCGGCGGTCGGCGTCGGCGCGCCAGTCCGGAGTAAAGGAGCCGGCATGACGGCAATCGAAAATCCGCCCACCGGGGTCGGCCGGCGCCGCCTCGTGGTGGTGCTGCCACTGGTGCTGTTCCTCGCGCTCGCGGCGCTGTTCTTCTTCCGGCTCGGCGCCGGCGATCCTTCGCGCCTGCCCTCGGTGCTGATCGGCCATGAGGCGCCGCCGACCGAGCTGCCGCCGGTCGCGGGCCTCGAACGCAACGGCCAGCCGGTGCCGGGAATCGTGCCGGCCGACTTCAAGGGCGCCGTCACCGTGCTCAACGTGTGGGCGTCGTGGTGCGTGCCCTGCCGCGACGAGGCGACACTGCTGATGTCGCTTTCGGGCGACAAGCGGATCCGCCTCGTCGGCATCAACTACAAGGACCAGCCGGACAACGCCCGGCGCTTCCTCGGCCGCTTCGGCAATCCCTTCTCCGCTTCCGGCACTGATGCCAACGGCCGCGCCGCGATCGAGTGGGGCGTCTACGGCGTGCCGGAGACCTTCATCGTCGGGCGCGACGGCAAGATCGCCTACAAGCTCGTCGGCCCGCTGACGCCGGAGAACCTCGAGCGCGTGGTCAAGCCGGAGATCGAGAAGGCGCTGGCGGCGTCGTAGGGTCCGACGTTCGTGATCAACTCCGGCACCATCGATGTGATCGCCGCCTCCGTGCTCACGGACCGCGGCCTGTTGACCGTCCGCAAACGCAACACGTCACGTTTCATGCTACCGGGCGGGAAGCCCGATCCCGGCGAGGACGACGTCTCCTGCTTGAGCCGAGAGCTTCAGGAGGAATTGAGGGCAGTGTTCGACAAGCGCTCGGCGCGCTTCCTGGGAAGCTTCACCGCGGAGGCCGCCAACGAGCATGGATCAACGGTCACCGCACGCGTCTACCGCGTCACGCTCGTTTCGTCCGTAGAGCCGGGTGCCGAGATCGAGCAGATCGTGTGGGTAAAACCCGACGACATCGCCGGGATCGAGCTCGCCCCGCTGTTGCGCGATCACCTGGCGGCCCTGACCGCCGGGTAAATTCCCCACCCAACAGCTGCGCGCTATTCCTTGGCCGGCGCCGGCTCGACGGCGTATTTCATCAGCAGCGGCACCTGCAGGGCGCCGAAGATGAAGGTGAGCGGCATGAAGCCGAACAGCTTGGCGCTGACCCAGAAATCGGTCGACTGCGTGCGCCAGACCACTTCGTTGAGCACCGCGAGAAAGAAAAAGAAGGCCGCCCAGCGCAAGGTGAGCTTGCGCCAGCCCTCGTCGGTGATGTGGAAAACGGAGTCGAAGACGATCTCGAGAAGTGGCTTATCGAAGAGATAGCCGACGAGCAGCGCGCCGCCAAACAGCGTGTAAAGGATGGTCGGCTTGACCTTGATGAAGGTCTCGTCGTGCAGGAAAAGCGTCAGCCCGCCGAACAGCAGGACGATGACCGCCGACACCACCAGCATCACCGGCCAGCGCCGCGTCATCGCATAGGAAATGCCGAGCGCGACCACCACCGCGACCATGAAGACGCCGGTGCCGGCAAAAATGCCGAACCGCGAATTGGCCACGAAGAACAGCAGCAGCGGCCCGATGTCGAGCACGAGCTTGAGGTACGGGTTGAGCTTCGGCTTCTCTGAGGTCTCTGTCATGGCAAGGGTTTAGCCCACCATCATCGATCTGTCTTGTGGCAATCCGCCGGGGGGCGGATGGGGCGCTTCTACCCCTGGGGCGCCCGCAATTCGTGCAGTGATTGCAGGTTGAGCCAGAACTCTGGGCTGGTGCCAAGCCAATGACCGAGGCGCAGCGCGGTATCGGCCGTAATGTCCCGCTGGCCACTAATGATCCCAGTGATCCAGTCCACCGGCACGTCGATCGTGTGCGCCAAGGCGGCCGCGGACATCCCAATTTCACGAAGCTCTTCAGCGAGATGTTCGCCGGGATGAATGGCGCTGCGTACCATGCCGCCCTCACCCCCGCCCGTCGTCGATCCCCGCGAGTGCCCGGGCGAAATCGCGGGCCGAGAACGGAGCGAGATCGTCCACCCCCTCGCCGACGCCGATGAAATGCACCGGCAGCCGGTACTTGGCGGCGATCGCGGCGAGAATACCGCCGCGGGCGGTGCCGTCGAGCTTGGTCATCGCGAGCCCGGTGACGCCCGCAATCCTGGCGAACTCCTCGACCTGGGAGAGCGCGTTCTGGCCGACCGTGGCATCGAGCACGAGCAGCACCGCGTGGGGCGCCGCCGGGTCGATTTTCTTCAGCACGCGGACGATCTTGTGAAGCTCGTCCATCAGTCCGGCCTTGTTCTGCAGGCGGCCGGCGGTGTCGACGAGGAGCACGTCGATCCCTTGCGTGCGCGCCGCCGCCAACGCCTCGTAGGCGAGGCCCGCGGCATCGGCACCCTGGGCGCCGGCGATGACCGGGCTTTTCGTGCGCGCGCCCCAGATCTTGAGCTGCTCGATCGCCGCGGCGCGGAACGTGTCGCCGGCCGCGAGCATGACGCGGTGGCCCTCGCGCGCAAAGCGCGCGGCGAGCTTGCCGATGGTCGTCGTCTTGCCGGAGCCATTGACGCCGGCGACGAGGATCACGAACGGCTTCGCCGCGGGGTCGATCGCGAGCGGTCGCGCGACGGGGGTGAGAATCTTCTCGATTTCGGCAGCGAGGATCGACTTGATCTCGTCGGCGCTGACATCCTTGTTGTAGCGACCCTCGCCGACCGCTTCGGCGATCCGGGCGGCCGCGGCGACGCCGAGATCGGCGCGGATCAGCACCTCCTCGAGCTCCTCCAGCACGCCGGCATCGAGCTTGCGCTTGGAGACGAGGTCGGTGATCGCGGTCGCAATCGAGGCGGAGGTGCGGGCGAGGCCGCCGCGCAGCCGCCGCCACCAGCTTTGCCGTGCTTCGCCGGTTTCGCTGCCGCCGGTTTCGGAGACGCTGTCATTCATGGCGGCCGCCGTGATACCCGTTTCATGATGCCACTTAAAGACATGAGCCGGAAAAGATGAGCCCGGAGGAGATGACTCCGGAAGCAATGCTTGGCCGCGTGCTTCACCGCGATGGCCTGATGCTGGTGCTCGACAAGCCCGCCGGCCTGCCTGTGCATCGCGGGCCGAAGGGCGGCACGAGCCTCGAAGACTGGTTCGACCACCTACGCTATGGCCTCCCGCGGCCGCCGGCGCTCGCCCACCGCCTCGACAAGGACACCTCCGGATGCCTCGTCCTCGGACGGCACCGCAAGGCCCTGGCTCATCTGGGTCTCCTGTTCAAGCACGGCAAGGTGGGCAAGACCTATTGGTCGGTGGTCGAAGGTGGTCCCGACAAGGACGAAGGTGTCATCGACCTGCCCCTCGGCCGCCTCGATGAAACCCGGGGCTGGTGGATGAAGCCCGACCCCAAGGGTTTGCCGTCGGTCACCACCTGGAAGGTGCTCGGCCGGTCGGGGCACGTAGGCGGGTCCGGCGAAGCCGGCGCGACATCACCGACATCGCCCATGACGTGGCTCGCTCTTACTCCAGTAACCGGCCGCACCCACCAGCTCCGCGTGCACTGCTCGGCGATGGGATGGCCGATCCTCGGCGACAATATCTACGGAACCGCGCCGCGGTTCGGCGGTCCGGTGATGCACCTCCACGCCCGCGAGATCACCGTGCCGCTCTCCAAAAACAAGCCGCCAGTGCGGGTGGTCGCGCCGGTGCCCGCGCACATGCGGGAACGGCTCGCAGCGTGCGGGTGGACAGGCGTGGGGCAGTCCGCGGAGGAGAACAACGCCGACCTGCAAGCCGTGGCGTCATAGCAAGGCACCCGGTCATTCCGGGGCCGCCGCAGCGGAACCCGGAATCCAGACGGCATTGCCAGATCGCACCGCAGCCTGGATTCCGGGTTCGCGCTGACGCGCGCCCCGGAATGACCGCGGTTGGCGTGCCGCGGAATGACGGTCACTCGCTCTTGATGTTCGCCGCCTTGATGACGGGCCCCCATAGCTCGGTCTCGGCCTTGAGCTGCCGAGCAAGCTCCTCCGGCGTCGAGCCGATCACGGCGACGCCAAGCTGCTCCATCTTGTCGCGAATGCCGGGCTCTGCGAGCACGGCGACCGCGTCCGCATTGAGCTTGCGCACGATCTCCGGCGGCGTCGCCGCCGGGACGTAGAGCGCGTACCACGCGGTGACGTCGAAGCCCGGCAACGCGGCTTCGGCCACCGTCGGCAGGTCGGGCGCGGCGAAGAAGCGCTGCGCCGAGGTGACGGCGAGGCCGCGCACCTGGCCGCCGCGCACGAGCCCCAGCGTCGCCCCGAAGGTATTGAAGACCACGTCGACCCGCCCGGCTATCAAATCGGTGAGCGCCGGCCCGGCGCCGCGATAGGGGATGTGGGTCATCTCGATGCCGGCACGGCGCTTGAAGAGCTCGCCCGCGAGATGCGTCGAGGTGCCCGTGCCCGAGGACGAGAACGTCGTCTTGCCGCCGTTCGACTTCGCATAGGCGATGAACTCGGCGACCGATTTCGCCGGCGAGGTGTTCGGCACCGCCATCAGGTCGGGGTAGGTCGCGAGCAGCGTCACCGGGGCGAAATCGGTGAACGAATCCCAGCCGAGCGTCGTGAACAGGAAGCGGTTGATCGCAAACGGGAGCGAGCAGAACAGCACCGTGTAGCCGTCGGGCGCGGCATGTGCCACCGTCTCGGTGCCGATATTGGTGCTGCCGCCGCCCTTGTTCTCTATGACGATCTGGTAGCCCGCGGATTTCGAAAGACCCGCGGCGAGGATGCGGGCCACCGCGTCCGTTCCGCCGCCGGGAACAAAGGGAACGATGATCCGCACCACCCGCTGCGGCCATTTCAGGGTCGGCGCGGCCACCTGTGCACCCGCGCGGCGTGGGAACGCCGCCGCTGCGCCGCCCATGAGCGACAGAAACTCGCGCCGTTTCATTTGCGTCCTCCCGGCCATGCCGTGATCGCTCTTTTTCCGATCGCTGGCTTCGTGCGCCATTATTGGTCATAGAATGCCTTTTTCCAACGCGGTGAAAAGACCACATGGCCTCCGGCGTCTTCGATTCCATCCTCTTCAAGCACCTGTGGGGCACCGAAGCGCTCCGCGCCGTCTTCAACGACGAGAATCGCGTCCAGAAGTGGTTCGACTTCGAGGCGGCTCTCGCCCTGTCGCAGGCCGAGCTCGGCATCATCCCCCAGGCGGCGGCCGACGAGATCGCCCGCAAGGCCAAGGTCGGGAACGTCGACCTCGAAGTGATCGGCGCGGGCATCCGCAAGGTCAACCATCCGCTGGTGCCGGCGCTGCGCGAGCTCCAAGCGGTGTGCGCCGACGGCTACGGCGAATATCTCCATTTCGGGCCGACCACCCAGGACGTGCTCGATACCGGCACCGTGCTTCAGCTCAGAGAAGCCCACCGCATCCTCCTGCGCGACCTGCGCGGCGGTCGGGCGCGCGCTCGATGCACTCGCCGAAAAGTACAAGGACACGCCGATGGTCGGGCGCACCCATGCGGTGCAGGCGCTCCCCATCACCTTCGGCCACAAATGCGCGATCTGGCTTTCCGAGACCGCGCGGAACTATGAGCGGCTGCGGCAGCTCGAGAAGCGGACCTTCGTCGGCTGCCTGGTCGGCGCGGTCGGCACCAAAGCCTCGCTCGGTGACCGCGCCTTCGAGCTCGATGCCATGGTGATGGCGCGGCTCGGCCTCGGCGTCGCCGATATCTCCTGGCATCCGGCGCGCGACCGCTTCGTCGAGTATGTCGGCGTGCTTGGGCTCGTCGGCGGCAGCCTCGCCAAGATCGCCGGCGAGATCGTGAGCCTCGCCCACAACGAGGTCGACGAGCTTGCGGAGCCCTTCACCGAGGGCAAGGTCGGCTCCTCGACCATGCCGCACAAGCGCAACCCCGTGGTCGCCGAGGGCGTGGTCGCGGTCGGGCGCACCTTGCGGCAGACCGTCGCCCTGATGCACGACGCGCTGATCCAGGAGCACGAGCGGGACGCCATGGCGTGGCGGATCGAGTGGAAGGCGCTGCCCGAGGCCTGCCTGATGACCGGCGCGATCCTCGAGAAGATGAAGTTCATCCTTGGCGGGCTCGAGGTGAACCCCGCCAAGATGCGGCACAATCTCGACCTGCTCGGCGGCTTCCTGCTCTCGGAGCGCGTGATGTTCGCGCTCGCCGAGCCGCTCGGCAAACAGACCGCCCACGAGGCGGTCTACGAGGCCTCGATGCGCGGGCTGACCGAGGGCATCACCTTCGAGCAGGCGCTGATGGAGAGCCCGCAGGTGCAGGGCGCGATCGGAACCCAGGCGCTAAAAGCGCTGCTCGATCCGACCACCTATGTCGGATACGCCCCGGAGATCGTCACGCGGGTGCTTGCCGAGACGCGGGCATCGGGATGGATGGATGACGACGCCGGGTGATAGGTGGCCGGCCGATCAGTGCGTCCGTCTATTCGATCACCTCGTCGGCGGTGGCGAGCAATGCGATCGGGACAGTCAGGCCCAACGCTTTTGCCGTCTTGAGATTGATGACAAGCTTTAGCTTCGTGGCCTGCTGCACAGGCAACTCAGGGGGCTTCTCGCCTCTAAGAATGCGGCCCGTGTACACGCCAATTTCATGATGACCCCAGTAAACGTCTGCTCCATAACTAACAAGACCGCCGGCCGCCACGTTTTGATCGACTGCGTACATGACCGGCACGGCGTGGCGGGCGGCCAGTGCCGCGATCTGAACACTCTGATTCCTGAAGTAGTTGTCGCTACCCATCAGAATTGCGTTGGCCCGCTTGCCAACGAGGGTCTCAAACGCCTCATTGATGTCGCTTGAATTGATTGCATTGAGGACCAGCAGAGAGACGTCAAGGATGCGCGCCGCTGCTTGTGCCTCCCCTATGTCAGCTTCGGCAACCAGGCGGTTATTCGGATTGACCAGAAGAGCGATAAGTTTCGCCGTGGGAACGAACTCGTGCAGCATCGCGAGACGCTTGGCGATCACAGCGGTCTGAAGCTCGGTTACGCCAGTCAGGTTGCCACCGGGACGGTTGAGGCTTGCGACAAGGCCGTTTTCGACCGGATCGGACCCCACATGGAACACGATCGGTATCGTTTGCGTCGCCGCTTTTGCCGCGAGCGCAGCTGCGGTGGTGTTCGCTGTGACGATTACGTCGACGCGACGCATCACCGCGTCCGCGATCAGTGCTGGAAATCTGTCAAATTGGGCCTCGGCAAAGCGGTACTCAATCGACAAATTCCTGCCCTCGACGTAGCCGGTTTCGCCCAAGCCCTGATGGAAGGCCGCGAGGTGATCGGCTGCGTCTGGGCGCGACCAGCCGTGTATATACCCGATCACGGGAATCGAACGCTGCTGCGCCCGCACTGCGATTGGCCATGCCGCAGCGCCACCCAGTCCTGCGATGAACTCCCGCCGTCGCATCCTTGGTCCTCAGGCTGATCACAGCACACTATCGAGACGGCGCTTCCGAGGGAATCGGGTTGCTCAATAAATCGTCGCCTTCAGCCGCTCCGGATAGGCACGGTCGTGCTCCGGGCCGCCGATGGCGCCTTTGCTGATGCCGGCGAGGATGGTGCCGGAGGTCGGCAGGCTCTTGCGGTCGACCTGGGTCGCCGGGTCCCACAGCTTCGAGCGCACGATCGCCTTCGGGCACTGAAAGTAGCAACGGTCCACCGTGACGACGAGGACGGCGCGCGGCACCTTGCCGGCGAAGGTGAAGCTCCTGCACAGCTCCGGATCGGCGGAGATTGCGGCGCGGCCGTTGATGCGGATGGTCTCGCCGCAACCCGGGATCAGGAACAGGAGCGAGATGCGGGGATCGTCGATCAGGTTGCGCAAACTGTCGATGCGGTTGTTGCCGCGCCGGTCGGGGATCAACAGCGTCTTCTCGTCGGCGACGCGCACGAAACCTGCCGGATCGCCGCGCGGCGTGCAGTCGAGGCCGTCCGGTCCGCTGGTCGCCATGGCGAAGAACGGCGCCGCTTCGATGAAGGCGCGGTAGTCGGCGTTGACGTGATCGATCTCTTTGACGAGCGAGCCGCCGAACGGCTTGTCGTAGAGCGCTTCGAGCTCCGCGAGCGTCGTCACGAGATGTGAGTCCGAGCCGTTGCCTGCCATGTGTCTCGCTCCAGCCTGCCCTGCTCCAGCCTTTCGGCATCCGGGCGCAAAATTCCGGATGACGCAAAAATTCCGGATGAAGAATGTGCAACGCTTCGCATCGTCGCGCCAGTCCTGAACTCGGGCAGCCTGCCTCGACCCGGGATCGCCGGTTTCGATTCGAAGTCAAGAACCGGAGTTTGGCGCGTCCGCCGTCATCGTAGTGCATCCCTCAGATCATCGATCGGTGTCGATGATCCTCACCAAACAGCTGAGGACCCACTGCAATGAGCAAGGAAGCGGACAACAAGGCCGTTGTCGGCCGCTGGTTTACCGAGTTCTGGGGCAGAAACGTCGACTTATCCGTTGTCGACGAAATTGCCGCGCCGGACATGCTGCTCAAATATTCGCTGCATGAGCCGCGCCGCGGCCGTGCCGACATCAAGGCGTTCATGACCGATTTCCGTGCCGCATTTCCCGATCTCAATTTCTGGGGCACGGCAGATCTGATCGCCGAGGGCGATTACGTCGTCGGTCGATGGGAAGGCGGCGGCACCCATACGGGTCCGGCCTTCAACGACTTCCTGATCGGTGGTCTTCCCGCAGCGACCGGCCGCAAGATGCGCTTCACCGGCACCACGGTGCTGAAGGTGATCGACGGGAAGATCGTGGAGGAGATCGGCCTCGACGACGGCGTGACCGCGTTGACCCAACTTGGGCTGATCGAGGCAGCCTGATCGCACAGGCACTGCCGGACCCACGGGGGCGGTTTCACAACCGCCCCCTGATTTCGGATCATGAAGCAGGAAACCGCGCTTGCAAACGCGGAACAGTTGCGGCGATCGAATTCGAAAGCAAGGATCGGAGTGCGTTCGCCGGGAATTGGCGGCATCGTTCCCGACATCCCATATGAGCTGTGGAACGAAGATGACCGCGACACCTGCCACGACCACGAAACTCACACCGCCATCGGCGGCCGATGATCCTCGATGGGCGCGCGTTGTCGCGCGCGACAAGACCGCCGATGGACATTTCTGGTACTCGGTTTCAACGACAGGCGTTTATTGTCGACCGTCATGCCCTTCGCGCACCGCCAACCCCGGAAACGTCGAGCTCCATGACACCCTCGAAAGCGCGAGGGCGACCGGCTTCCGGCCGTGCCGGCGTTGCAACCCGGACGGTCCTTCGATCGACGGCGAGAACGCCGCCCAGGTCGCAAAGGCCTGCCGGATCATCGAGGAGAGCGAAGAAGAGCCTTCGCTGGAGGAGCTGGCCAAAGCGATCGGCAAAAGCCCGAGCTATTTCCATCGGGTGTTCAAGGCCGCCACCGGCCTGACGCCGAAGGATTACGCGGCCGCCCATCGCGCGAAAAAGGTTCGTCGGGGCCTGGCCTCCGGGACCAGCGTCACCGAGGCGATCTATGATGCGGGCTTCAACTCCAGCGGGCGCTTCTATGAGAAATCCACGGACATGCTCGGCATGACGCCGTCGCAATACCGCGCCGGGGGCGCGAACGAGGAAATCAGGTTCGCGGTCGGGCAGACGTCTCTCGGCGCCATCCTGGTCGCCTCGAGCAGAAAGGGCGTCGCCGCAATTCTGTTGGGCGACGATCCGGACAAGCTCGTCCGCAATCTTCAGGATCGTTTTCCGAAGGCGCAGCTCATCGGCGCCGACCGCGACTACGAGGCTCTGGTCGCTCAGGTCGTCGGCTTCGTCGAAACTCCGGGGGTCGGCCTCGACCTTCCGCTCGACGTTCGCGGCACGGCCTTCCAGCAGCGTGTGTGGCAGGCGCTCAGGGAGATTCCCGTCGGCGAGACGGTTTCCTATGTCGAGATCGCACGGCGAATTGGATCTCCGAAAGCAATGCGCGCCGTCGCCGGCGCTTGCGGTGCGAACAATCTCGCCATCGCCATTCCCTGCCATCGCGTGGTCCGCAATGACGGTTCGCTTTCGGGATATGCCTGGGGTGTCGAGCGCAGGCGTGCTCTGCTCGACCGCGAAGCTTGCCGACAGGGGTGACCGCCGTGCCGCCCGCGTCGACCGGCCGACCGTGGTGAACGGCCTTGCATCTGCAGAACCGCGTTACTCCCTTCGGCGAGATCGTGGCCATCTCCCAACGGGGCACGTTCACCGGGAATCGCGGCATCATCCATGATCCGGCGACCAAGACCCTGTTGAACAGGCGCTGGACCACGAAGGCTTGGCTCGTCTGCAGCTGCGAGTACAAAGGCCGCCGCCGCGCCGTCATGTCCGGGCGCAGCTGGACGGAGCTGTTCTTTCTCGATGAGGCCGTCGCACTTGCGGCGGGCCACCGCCCTTGCTTCCACTGCAGACGCGAGGCTGCCGAGCGGTTTCGGGACCTCTGGACGGCTGCGAAGGGCGAACCTCGCCTTTCCGCCAAGGCAATCGACACCGTCTTGCATCGCGAGCGCCTCGAGGGCAGCCGCAAGCGCGTCCATCCGATACCCGCGCCACTCGCCGCGCTTCCGGATGGTGCAATGGTGGTCGCCGCCGGAGCGGCATTCACCCTGCGCTCCGGCCAAGCCCATCGATGGACCAATGAGGGCTATGCGCCACCGGAGCCGTTTGCGTACGCGGATGGATTGCTGACGCCGCCCTCGACGCTGATGGTGCTCGGTGCAGGCTATCGGCCTGCGCTGCATCGATCGATCACCATCCCTGTGGCGTGAGAGCGCAAATACTCGTCGCTGTTTTTCACACGGGCGGATGCTTCCTTCCTGCGCGCAGGATGACCCGCACTGCCGCGCAAGCGCGAGGCGGCGCCGTCAAGGGGTCGCCACGCCGAGTGAAATGCCGAGGGCTAGGCGCCTGCGCGCGCGATCAACCGGCTTCCATCATGCGCCGTCACCACGGCCTCGACGATGTGGCCCGGCGCGACCGGAACCTCGAACCGTACCGGCGTGAAATGCTCGGTGCGGCCGGTGTCGGCGGTCTCGGTCAACACGCGGCGGCGCCGGCCGACTTCGCCGTCGAGATACTGCGCGAGCGCCGCGGCGCCGGCTTCGCGCAGGCGCCGGGCGCGGTCCTTGGCGACGTCGCGCGCGACTTGCGGCATGCGCGCCGCCGGCGTTCCCGGCCGCGGCGAGTAGGGAAAGACGTGGAGGTGCGTTAGCCCGCAGTCCTCGACGAGGGCGAGTGAGCCTGAGAACATCGCCTCGGTCTCGGTCGGAAATCCCGCGATGATGTCGGCGCCGAACACGATACCGGGCCGCAGCCGGCGCAGCCGCTCGGTGAGCGCCACTGCCGCGGCACGGGAGTGCCGGCGCTTCATGCGCTTGAGGATGAGATCGTCACCGGATTGCAGCGAGAGATGAAGATGCGGCATCAGCCGCGGCTCCTCGGCAAACGCCGCGAGAAGCTCGTCGTCGATCTCGACGCAATCGAGCGAGGAGAGCCGCAGCCGTTCGAGCGCCCCGACATGGCGCAGGATCTGCCGCACCAGCGTGCCGAGCTTCGGCGTGCCGGGGAGATCTGCGCCGTAGCTCGTGAGGTCGACGCCGGTCAGCACCACCTCGCGATAGCCGTTCTCCGCAAGCCGCCGCACCTGCGCGATGACCTCGCCCATGGGGACGGAGCGCGAGTTGCCGCGGCCGAACGGGATGATGCAGAAGGTGCAGCGATGGTCGCAGCCGTTCTGAACTTGGACATAGGCGCGGGTGCGCCCGTCGAGCCCCTCGATCAGATGCGCGGCCGTCTCCTTGACCGACATGATGTCGTTGACGACGATCTTCTGCTCGCGGCTCACGCCGAAGTCGTTCGGCCGCGCGAGCTCCGCCGCCGTCGCGGTCCATGCCTGTGCACTGATCTTGCCGTCATTGCCGACGACGCGGTCGACCTCGGCCATGGCGGCAAAGCGCTCGGGATTGGTTTGGGCGGCGCATCCGGTGACGACGATGCGCGCATGCGGCCGCTCGCGCTTCGCCCGCCGGATCGCCTGGCGCGCCTGACGCTCCGCCTCGGCGGTGACCGCACAGGTGTTGACGATGACGACGTCGGCGAGGCCTGCCGCGTCGGCATGCCGGCGAATCACCTCCAACTCGTAGGTGTTGAGCCGGCAACCGAAGGTGAGGACGTCGACGCTCATGGTGACACACCCGGCACCGCACCCGCGGCGAACAGCGCCGGATCGAAGCGGCCTTCGAACTCGTATTCCACCGGCCCGGTCATGAGCACGTGGTCGTCGCGCTCGCGCCACTCGATGGCGAGGTCGCCGCCCGGCAGCGTCACCGTGACCTTGCGGTCGGTCCGCTTGGTGCGCGCTCCGCACACCGCTGCCGCGCAGGCCGCCGAGCCGCAGGCGCGGGTGAGGCCGGCGCCGCGCTCCCAGGTCCGCACGATCAGGTGATCCCGCGCCGCCACCTTGGCGAGCGAAATATTCGCGCGGTCGGGAAAGACCGGATGATGTTCCAGCATCGGGCCGATCTTGGCGAGATCATAGGCGGCGACGTCGTCGACCCAGAACACGGCATGGGGATTGCCCATGCTGACCGCAGAGGGGGAATGCAGAATCGGATGATCGATCGGCCCGATCTGCAGCTCGATCGCCCGCGTATCACGAAACTCCTCGGCGAGCGGGATCTCGTCCCAGCGAAAGCGCGGAACACCCATGTCGACCGTCGAGGTCAGCGGCGCGTCGGCCCTTGGCGCAGGCGAGGAGCCCCGCCCGGGTCTCCACCGTCAGGGTCGGATTCCCGCTCTCCTTGAACAGGATGTCGGCGACACAGCGCATGCCGTTGCCGCACGCGCCGGCCTCGGTGCCGTCGTTGTTGTAGATGCGCACGAAGGCGTCGGTTCCGCCGATTCGCGCGGGATACACCGCCATCAGCTGGT
Source organism: uncultured Alphaproteobacteria bacterium (assembly GCA_963824905.1). Taxonomy (GTDB): domain Bacteria; phylum Pseudomonadota; class Alphaproteobacteria; order Rhizobiales; family Xanthobacteraceae; genus JAJPKK01. The sequence continues at coordinate 520,276 of CAWGRH010000014.1, read as the reverse complement.
CGTAGGGCACCGCGGACGCGGCCGCGCGGGCCTCCGCAGCGCTGATCGGCTGTGGCGCGGCCCGCATGTCGACCACCACGATCTCGTTGCCGAGACCGTTCATTTTGATAAACAAATGGTTGGCGAGTGCGCTCATGCCTCGATCTTGCAGACTAGAACTGCCTTACATGCCAGACCTGCCTTATATGGGGGCAATGTTTAAATCGCCAGCGGGTCCGGGGAATCGTGTAGTATTGCGGGCTGCAGCCGGCGAATCTATTGCTGGCTTCGCCTGGGGGCGATGCCGGGGAGAAACCGATGACCTTTTCACGTGACTGGTGGCTGTCCGCGGCGTTCGCCGCGGCGGTGAGCTTTGCAATCCTTTCGCCGGCGACCGCGCAGGCCCCGCCGGCCACGGCGCCGCCCGCCGCCGCCTCCAGCGATCCGTTCGGCGAGGAGGTGACGCTCGTTGAGAAGCCGATCGTCTTCATCTCGGGCGCCGGGATGTGGGATACCGCCTTCGACACGATCACGGGCAGCTTCAAGACGGTGAACGCCGCGATGACCAAGGCCGGCATCAAGGCGAACGGGCCGTTGATGACGATCTACACCTCGACCGACGACACCGGCTTCCAGTTCCAGGCCGCAGTGCCGGTCGAGAAGGCGCCGACGCTCGCGGCCGACAGCGGCGTGACCGTCGGCATGTCGCCCGCCGGGAAGGCCCTCAAGTTCGTCCACCGCGGCTCCTACGACGCCATGGATTCGACCTACGAGGCGATCACCAATTACCTCGACGAGAAACAGCTCGAGGCGAAGGACCTCTTCATCGAGCAGTACATCAAGGACCCGCTGACGACGCCGGAAGACGATCTCGTCATCGAAGTCTATGTCCCGCTCAAATGATCTGCCCGCGCGGCTGATCTCGCCTTTCAGGTAATCTCCCAGACTTCGCCAGGACGCAGCGTGCGGAACCGCGCGCGGTCGATCCCGGCAGCATCGAGTGCCTCACGAAGCGCGATCACCGGCGCGTCGATCGCCTCGTCGGTGAGCTGGAACGTGCCGTGGTGGTGGGCGAGCGCAAGCTCGGCGCCGCAATCCTGGAACGCCCGCACCGCCTCCTGCGGATTCATGTGCTGGTCGCGCATGAACCAGCGCGGCTCGTAGGCGCCGATCGGCAGGATGGCGAGCCGGAACGGCCCGTAGCGCTCGCGCGCCTCGCGGAACCGCAGCGCCGTCGCCATAGCCGGAATCGGTGACGTGATAGATGCGGCCCGCCGGCGTCTCGATGACGAAGCCCGCCCACAAGGTCTTGTTGCGATCGAACAGGCCGCGCGCCGACCAGTGCCGCAGCGGAACGAGCGTCACCGATACGCCTCCCGCGAGCTCGACCCGGTCGTGCCAGTCGAAGGCTTGCACGGGAATCGCCGGATCATGGGCGCGCATCACCGCGTCATTGCCGAGCGGCGTGACGATGCGCGGCCGGTGCACGGCGGCGAGCCGCGAGAGCGTGGCGAGATCGAGATGGTCGTAGTGGCCGTGCGACACCAGCACGGCGTCGATTGCGGGCAGCGCCTCGAATGCGATCCCGGGATCGTTGACCCGCTTCGGTCCGGCAAAGCTCACCGGCGAGGCGCGCTCCGACCATACCGGATCGCACAAGAGGTTGATGCCCGCGGTTTGTATGAGAAGCGACGCATGGCCGACGAAAGCGATCCGGATCGCGTTTCCTTCGACCCGGGCCGGCGGGTGGTCCGCGAAGGGGCTCGGCACCCATTCCGGCCACTTCTCGCCGCGGCCCGACCACTGCCAGCGCAGGATGTCGACGATGCTCCGCGGCGGCGCGCCATGGGGATCGCGAAAACGGGTGCCGTCGAAGTGGTCGGTCACCGGTCCTTCGTGGTAGCCGGCGAACAGCGTGCGGGTAAAGCTCGCGCCGAACAGGACCGCCGCGGCACCGGCGATCCATGCGAACAGGTTGCGACGAGATGGCGGCATAACGTCCTTCATTCGGGTCTTGCGGCGGCCCGGCTTACCGCCTAGAGCATGATCGGTTCTTGCGGAAACGTCATGGCCGGGCTCGACCCGGCCATCCCGCTTAAGAAGGCACGGCTTTTCGAGGCATGCCATGCCGGATGATCGGGATCGCTGGATCAATCCCGGCGATGACGACGGGTGGGTCCATCTCACCTGAACATGCTCCAGCGTGCGGCGGAAGTCGCTTCTGCTGGATCATGCATCACTCGAGGGAGGGAAATGGCATGTCGGAACTGACCCCGGACGAAGTTCGTGCGGCAGTGCATCCGGTCGACGATGCCGTCGTCGCCGAGATCATCGCCACCGGCGCCACTCACGACGAGCTCGTCGAGGCCTGCCATGTCTTCGCCCGCGAACGGAAGAAATGGGGCACTGACGAGGTGCCGCCAGGCCGGGTCGGCCGGGTGGTCTCGATCCTCGAGCGAATCGGGCTCGAGGTGAAGGAGAGCTTCCTCGGCGAGTACGGGACCCGGTTCCAGTAACTCCTTGGCGGCCCCCCTGCCGCGGTTGACCTTGCTGCGGTTGACTTGGGACGGGGGGCGCCTTAAGTCACCACCAGCTCGCGAAAAGAGCCGTATCTGACCCGCCGCCCGGTCCCGTGAGGCCGGAGGCCAACGCCCGACAGCGCTGTGCGCCCTCGGGCGCGATCGGTGTTGTCGATGTTCGAAGGTCTGTCCGACAAGCTGTCCGGCATTCTCGACCGGTTGACGCGCCGCGGTGCGTTGACCGCGGCCGATGTCGACGCGGCATCGCGCGAGGTGCGCCGGGCGCTGCTCGAGGCCGACGTCGCGCTCGACGTGGTGCGCTCGTTCGTGGACCGGCTGCGCGAGCGTGCGGTCGGCGTCGAGGTGGTGAAATCGGTCACCCCCGGCCAGATGGTGGTCAAGATCGTCCATGACCAGCTGATCGAGACGCTGGGCGCAACGGCCGATCCGATCGACCTCAACGCGCCGGCGCCGGTGCCGATCATGATGGTCGGCCTGCAGGGCTCGGGCAAGACGACCACCACCGCCAAGGTCGCGAAGCGGCTCAACGAGCTGATGCGGCGCAAGACGCTCATGGCGTCGCTCGACACCCGCCGTCCGGCGGCGATGGAGCAGCTCGCGGTGCTCGGCAAGCAGGTCGGCGTCGACACCTTGCCGATCGTGGCCGGACAGTCGCCGGTGCAGATCGCGCGCCGCGCCATCGAGGCCGCCCGGCTCGGCGGCTACGACGTCGTCATGCTCGACACGGCCGGCCGCACCACGCTCGACGAGGCGATGATGGCGGAAGCCGCGGAGGTGAAGGCCGCCGCACAGCCGCACGAGGTGCTGCTCGTCGCCGACAGCCTCACCGGCCAGGATGCGGTGAACCTCGCCCGCTCTTTCGACCAGCGCGTGGGGCTGACCGGCATCGTGCTCACCCGGGTCGACGGCGACGGCCGCGGCGGCGCAGCGCTGTCGATGCGCGCGGTCACCGGCAAGCCGATCAAGCTGATGGGCACCGGCGAAAAGCTCGACGCGCTCGAGGATTTTCACCCGAGCCGGATCGCCGACCGCATTCTCGGCATGGGCGACATCGTCTCGCTGGTCGAGAAGGCGGCCGCGACCATCGACGCCGAAAAGGCGATGCGCACCGCCGAGCGCATGCGCAAGGGCGCCTTCGATCTCGACGACCTGCGCGAGCAGCTCGAGCAGATGCAGAAGATGGGCGGCCTCGGCGGCCTGATGGGCATGCTGCCCGGCATGGGCAAGATGAAAAATCAGATCGCTGCCGCCAATCTCGACGACAAGGTGCTCAAGCATCAGGTCGCGATCATCCAGTCGATGACGCCGCGGGAGCGGCGTAACCCCGACCTCCTCAAGGCGAGCCGCAAAAAGCGCATCGCCGCCGGCTCCGGCAGCAAGGTCGAGGAGGTCAACAAGCTCCTGAAGATGCATCGCGGCATGGCCGACATGATGAAGGCGATGGGTGGCGCCAAGCGCGGCCCGCTCGCCGGCCTCGCCAATGCGCTCGGCATGGGCGGCGGCATGCCGAGCCCGGATCAGCTCGCGAAGCTTGCCGAGAAAATGCCGGGCGGCATGCCCGGTCTGCCCCCTGGCGGATTGCCCGGCGGCCTTCCCGGTGGACTGCCGGGCGGGATGCCAGGCGGATTGCCAGGTGCTCCCAAGCTTCCCGGCGCGCCAGGGCTTCCCAGCTTCGGCGGCAAGGGCCCGACGCTGCCCGGCCTCGGCGGCTTTCCGGGCTTCGGAAAGAAGAAGTAACAGCTTCACCCCATCACTCGAACACACAGCTCTGGAAAGGACTTTCCATGTCTCTGAAGATCCGCATGGCCCGCGCCGGCACCAAGAAGCGGCCGGTCTACCACATCGTCGTCGCCGACAGCCGCTATCCGCGCGACGGCCGGTTCATCGAGCGGCTCGGCTACTTCAATCCGCTGCTGCCGAAGGAGAACGCCGACCGGCTCAAGTTCGATATCGAGAAGGCGAAGAGCTGGCTGGAGAAGGGCGCGACGCCGTCCGACCGCATCCTGCGCTTCCTCGATGCCGCCGGCGTGCGCAAGCGCGCGGCGCGCAACAATCCGGAGAAGGCGATCCCGCGCAAGGAGCGCAAGGCTCTCGCCGAAGCCGCCGCCAAGGCCGCCCCGGCCAAAGCTGCGGCTGCCAAAGCCGCGGCTGCCAAGCCGGCCGGCTGACGGTGTCCGGTCGGGTCGCGCGCGACGGCTTGCGCGGGGCGCCGGACAGCGCTGCGAGCGGCGGTCCCGTGGCCCCGACGCCCCCTCCCACCGCCGATCCGGCCGACGAACGCATCTGCGTCGCGCGTATCGGCGCGGCGCACGGCACGACCGGCGAAGTACGGCTATGGCCGTTCACCGCCGACCCAAAGTCCGTCACGAGCTACGGCGCACTGACGACGGCCGACGGCCGAGCGATCGAAATCGCATCGCTGCGGCCCGGCAAGGGGTTCCTCATCGCCCGCATCGCCGGCGTGACCGACCGCAACGGCGCCGAGCGCCTGCGCAATCTCGATCTCTTCATTTCGCGCGACCGCCTGCCGCCGCCCGCAGCGGAGGAGTATTATCACGCCGACCTCGTCGGCCTCGCCGCGCAGGATCGCGACGGCAATGCGCTCGGCACGGTCATCGCCGTCCACAATTTCGGCGCCGGCGATCTCCTGGAGGTCGCGCCCGCGCGCGGCGAGACCCTGCTGCTGCCGTTCACCGCAGAGGTCGCGCCCGAGATCGACGTTTCCGGCGGGCGCATCGTGCTGGTTCCGCCGGCCGAAATCGAGGCTGATGCGGAACCTCGACACGAGCGGGAAAGCTGACGTAGCAAAAGTCGCATCGGATCGCATGCAGCGCCGCTGTCGCGGTGTGAAGCTTCGTCATCGCTGAATGTGAACGAACTCTTCAACCGCTCCTTCACCACCGGAAAATGGAACCGTTGGGCGCCGCATCCCGGTTAACCACCGCGTGCTACGCTGCCGACTGCTTCCCGGCGTCAGTGAGCAGAGCCTTCTATCGTGATCTCAGCCCCGGCACAGCACACTTCCGTGACAGCTGCGAGCCCTTCGCGCCGGCAGGTACTGCGCGCGGGCGTGCTCGCGGGGATCGCCGTGTACATCGCGCCGTTCGGGACGCGCGCCTTCGCGTCTCTGTTCGAGGATGCGCTGTTGACGCCGCCGGCCTGGAACGATGGCGTCCTGAAATACCGGGTCGACGGCATCTCGAAAGTCACGGGCGAAAAAGTCTTCGCGCGCGACATCCGGGCTCGCGACATGCCGCATTGGCCGCAGCAGCAGGCGCATGCGCTGGCGCTGCGCGTGACCAAGGCGGATCGCCGCTATGCCGGCTTCGACCTCGCGCCGCTCGGCTCCGATCTCGCGCCTGACCGCGTCGTAACGGCGGCGGACCTCGAGCGCGACGGCCTCGACTTTCCGAGCTTCTACGGCAAGGACATGCTGCTTCCGGAAAACGAGACGCCCGCTTATCTCGGCCAGGCCGTCGCTCTCCTGATCTATCGGGATTTTGCGCGCTTTCGCTTCGCCAAGGACAAGCTGCAGTTCAACGACGCCGTAATCCGCTATGGCGAAGTCACCGGGCCATTGCAGCGCGACCCCTGGGGATCGGCCCGATACGTGCGCGTCGGCGGCAGCACCCCGTTCGATGACGATGTCTATTCCACCTTCAAGGACGGTCCGATATTTCCGTCCTTCGACAAGCACGAACCGGTCTGGCCGACACCCGCGGGCACCGGCGACGCCGCCGCACGGGGCATGCATCATGCCAATGGGATCGCAGATGAGCTCGCACATCCCCCCGCCGACTGGCTGGTGCTGACGCGCGACTACGTCACGCAATCCGGCGACGTCGCGGCGCTGGAGCCGGACAACGCCAACGCGTGGTACGACAGCGCGCAGCAGGAATTGCATCTCGTCGTCGGGACGCAGTCGCCGCAAGAAGTGGCGGATGGCGTCGCAGCGATGCTGGGGGCGAGCCGAATCCCCCTGAAGCGGTTGTTCCTGCATCCATGCTTCACGGTCGGCTACGGCTCGAAGGATCACACCCATATCCCGTATTACGGCGTGCTCGCCGCGCTCTATGGCGACGGGAGGCCGGTAAGGTTCGCCAACGATCGCTTCGAGCAGTTCCAGGCCGCCTTGAAGCGGCACCAGTTCAGCACGGGCTTGTCGGCCGCGGTCGACCGGCGCACCGGCTTGCTGCAATCGTTCCGGGCCAGCATCGTCGCCAACGGCGGGGGCCGAGCGAACTGTTCGGCTGACCTCACGATGGTCGGCGCCACATCGGTGCAGTCGGTCTATTATTTTCCGAAATCCGACGTCGCCGCGACCGCGATTGCATCACGAGCCGTCGACTGCGGTGCGGCGCGCGGCTACGGCGCGCTGGAAACCTTGACGGCGACCGAGCTGATGGTCGACGAGCTCGCGGGCGAGCTCGGCCTCGACCCGATCGAGTTCCGCCTGCGTAACGTTTGGAAGACCGGCATGCGGAGCGCGCTCGGCGCGGTCCCGCACGGCACGCAACGCGCCGAGGCGGTGCTGGAGAAAGCGCGATCGCACGCGCTGTGGACCGACCGGGCGGCGCGCAAGCGGGCCTACGACGCCGCGCATCCCGGAATGCATTACGGGGTCGGTTTCGGGTGCATCCAGCGCCGCTTCGGCATGGGCGCCGAAGCGGCTTTCGCCAAGGTCGAGCTCACGCCGGACGGGCGCATCACGCTCTGGCACAGCGGCAACGAGATCGGCACGGGCACGTCCTCCGGTCAGGCGGTGGCTTGCGCGCGCTGGCTCGGACGGCCTGCCGATAGGCTCGACCTCGCCGTCACCGACTGGGCCGACCTCCCGGTGGAAACGAGTGGCGATCCGTTCGCGATGATGCAGGCCGACCAGGATCGGTTGGCGAAGAACCCGCGCTGGAGTCCGGCCACGGCATCGGCGTCGAGTGCCAGCAACTCGTCCTATTACTTCACGCATGCCACGCGGGAGGCGGCGCGGGTCGTCTTTCTGCGCGGGCTGTGGCCCGTCGCTGCGGCGATCTGGGCACGCAGCGGGCCCGCGCGATCGCGACCGGCGACACCCGAAGACGCGCATTGGCGCGACGGTCTCCTGACGGTCGAAGGCTTGGAGGCGTTGCCGTTGGCGCTGCTCGCGGGCGAGGCACATCGGCGCGGCCTCGTGATCGGCGCCGCGGTTCACACCTTCAACCGCTGGCAGTGGGCGGAGGCCGACTTCATCGTGGACGGCGCTGCGATGCATGCCCCGGTGGATGCCCTGTCGGTCCGCTACGGCGACGGCGCAGACGCGGCGAAACAGGCGCCGGCGACGACGCCCAATCATTATCAGGTGCTCGACCGCCGGTCGGTGTCGTTTCCGCCGATCCAGAACAACAATCGGATGCTCGGCTACAACACCGCGGTCGGCACGTTGGCGGAAATCTCGGTCGACGGGGCCAGCGGGAAAGTCGCGGTGCTCACTCACCACACCATTCTCGAATGCGGCAATATGCTGGTTCGGGAGCTGGTGACGAGCCAGCTCCAGGGCGGTGTAGCTTCGGGCATCGGGCTCGCATTGCACGAAGACCTCCCGCTCTACGAGGATGGACCGGGCGACGGCACCTGGAATTTCGATCGCTACCAACTGCCACGCGGCAGCGACGTGGCGGTGTGGACCCAGACCTCAGAGGTTTTGCCACCGCTGTCGGACAGCGAGCCGCCGAAGGGTATGGCCGAAGTGGTGATGATCCCGATCATCCCGGCCATCCTGAACGGCATCGCTCACGCCATCGGCCATCGCTTCCGCGCACTGCCGGTGACGCGGGATCAGATCGTGAAGGCCTTGGCATGAGCCTGCCCACCCGCCCACTGACGGTGACGATCAACGGCCACCGGCACGGCCCGATGGAGGTGCCGGTCGGCATGATGATGATCGACGTGCTGCACGAGATGCTCGGCCTTACCGGATCGCGGTTGGGCTGCGGCCTCGGCATCTGCAATGCCTGCGTCGTCATCTGGGATCGCGACGATCAGACGAGTGAAGAGGTGCCGACCTGCGTCGCAGATGCGCACTTCTTCGACGGCAGGCGCATCCGCACCATCGAGGGCGCGGCACAGCGCAACGATAAGGGTGAGATCGTCGCCCTTTCCCCGGTGCAGCAGGCGTTCCTCGACCGGTTCAGCTTCGAGTGCGGTTACTGCACGCCCGGCTTCGTCAATTCCGCGACCGTTCTGATCGAGCAGCTAAAGCGCAAGCCGGTGCCGCGCACCGAGGTCGAAGCGACCGTCGCTGCGGCGCTGGAGACGCATCTCTGCCGCTGCACCGGCTACGTGCGCTACTACGAGGCGGTCCGTGATGTGATCCTTGCGACGCCGGGGCTGACCCGCGACGGACCATGACTCATGTAAAGCTCGAGGTCGTCGGCATCACCACGATGTCGCGCACGCAGATTCGCTGCGGCTGATTCCAGCAGAACAGGACGATGTCGGCGAGCTCGTCGGCGGTGATGAAGTCCGGATTGCCCAGCCGCCTGCAATATTCCTCGAAGCTGATGCCCATCGCGGCGTGGATGTTGGTCTTGACGAAACCGGGGGCGACGTTGATCACGCGGACGTTGTTCGCGGCCTCACCCTTCTGCAGTGACGTGCCGAGCGAGCGCACGGCCGCTTTGCAGGCGTGGTAGACCTCCCCGTCGGGACCCGCAGCGCGGTCGCCGATCGAGCTGATGTTGATGATGGTGCCGCTCTTCTTCGCGATCATGCCGGCGAGCACCGCGCGGATGGCGTTGAGCACACCCTTGAAGAGAACATCGACCTCGTAGGACATCTCGGCGACGTCGCGCTCCTGCAGCGGCCCGATCTTGAGGAAGCCCGCGCTGTTGACGAGGCATTCGGCCGGACCATGGACCGCCTCCGCTGCGCGGATCGCGCCTTCGAGGGCCGCATAGTCGGCAACATCGATCGCCGCCTGGCGGATCCGCTCTGTGGGAAGGCCGTCGAGAGGTTCGGCGTGACGGGCAATGAGCAGGAGCGGATGCCCTGCGCTCGCGAATTTCGCCGCCACCGCCCTGCCGATGCCGTGACTTGCGCCGGTAACCACGACAAGCGGCTTTTCCATGCGGTACCCTTTCGAGCGAAGTCGCGCGCAGCCTGCCCGACACGTCCGCGAAAGTCATCTGAGCGAGCACCCCGACGGCGCGCGAGCGACGCCGCTCTTTCCCGCCCCGACTTCGGGGAGGGTAGGGTGGGGCTCTTACTTTAGAAATATGGTGCAGACAGAAAGGCCCCACCCCGGCCCTCCCCGAAGTCGGGGAGGGAGAAGAGGCTGACCATGTGGCGCGCGACCGTTCTCACCATTTTCCCGGAGATGTTCCCGGGTCCGCTGGGCGCAAGCCTTGCCGGCAAGGCGAGCGGGCGCCTGTGGTCGCTCGAAGCGATCGACATCCGCGACTTCACGACCGACAAGCACCGCAGCGTCGACGATACCCCGGCCGGCGGCGGGCCCGGCATGGTGATGCGGGCGGACGTGATCGCCCGCAGCATCGATGCGGTCGCCGCCGATGCGCGCCCGCGCCTGCTGATGAGCCCACGCGGCCGCCTGTTGACGCAGGCGCGGGTCCGCGAGCTCGCCGCGGGACCCGGCGTCGCCATCCTGTGCGGCCGGTTCGAGGGCATCGACGAGCGGGTGATCGCCGGGCGCGGCCTCGAAGAAGTGTCGATCGGCGACTATGTGCTCTCGGGTGGCGAGATCGCCGCCATGGCGATGATCGATGCCTGCGTACGGCTGATCCCGGGCGTGATGGGAAAGGAAACTTCGGCTGCCGAGGAGAGTTTCAGTGACGGCCTCCTCGAGTACCCCCAGTTCACGCGGCCGCAGCTTTGGGAGGGCCGCGCCATCCCGGAGGTTCTTCTGTCCGGGGACCACGCCAGGGTACGGGCGTGGCGGGAGGAAAAAGCCCAGCAGCTCACCCGCGAGCGTCGGCCCGACCTCTGGGCGGCTCACGAGGCCGGATGTCAGGCCAAGTCCCAGAGCAGGTCCAAGGGCGGGTCCAATTCGCGCAACAAGGGCTCAACCGAAGGGTGACAAAGCCGTGACTTTGTCGTATACGCGGCGCCGAAACAGGCAGGTCGCCGTCCGACCCCCGATCCGGCGCTGCCGACGGAGACATCCCATGAACTTGATCCAACAGCTCGACAAAGAGCAGATGGCGAAGCTTTCCGCCGGCAAGGAAATCCCGGATTTCGGACCCGGCGATACCGTGCTGGTCAATGTGAAGGTGGTCGAAGGCGACCGCACCCGCGTGCAGGCCTATGAGGGCGTGTGCATCGGTCGGGCCGGCAACGGCCTCAACGAGAACTTCACGGTGCGAAAGATTTCCTATGGCGAGGGCGTGGAGCGTGTGTTCCCGCTCTATTCGCCGATGATCGAACTCGATCCAGGTGGTTCGCCGCGGCAAGGTGCGCCGCGCGAAGCTCTACTACCTGCGCGATCGGCGCGGCAAATCGGCACGCATCGCTGAGCGCACGGAACGCCGTACGGAAACGACCGAAGCCGCGGAATAGTCCGCAGCTTCCCCGCTTCGACCCCGATCAGGGCGTCAGGTCCGGCGCATAGGTGCGGTAGAGCGGTGCCGGACGCACCGGGGCCGCGTCGACGCAGGCGGCGGTCCTCGTTTGGCCGCGCCAATCGGCGTCCGGCATCCCTCCGGTCAGGATCACCGACACGCGAAGCGCTCGGCGCCGGTACTCGGCCTGGGCGCAGGTTTCCGCTACTGCCGCCTCGACCGTCGATTCCGCCGCCAGCGGCGGCGCGATCTCGGTGCGGCTGCGTTCCTCGGCCATGGCGAGGCCGGTCGCGGCGGCGAGCAGGGCCGCAAGGGCGTCGAACTTCGTGAGCTGCATGATCGAACCCCCGGACTGCGGTCGATTGCGGTGTGAGGTGCAATTCCCTTGCCACGCGCCCACCGAGGGCCGGTGCTGCGGCGACAACACTTTCCCTTCTCCTTGCGAGCGACTAAATAGTCGCCGTCACAGCGTGTTTTTCGCCTAAAGGATCACCGTTCATGGCTGCCCCGCGTACGCTCCACGATAAAATCTGGGAAGACCATCTCGTCGACGAGCAGCCCGACGGCACTTGCCTCATCTACATAGACCGGCACCTTGTCCATGAGGTGACGAGCCCGCAGGCCTTCGAGGGATTGCGGCTCGCCGGCCGCAAGGTCCATGCGCCGGAGAAGACGCTGCTGGTGGTCGATCACAACGTCCCGACCACCGACCGCACCAAGCCCAATCCGGATCCGGAGAGCGCGACGCAGATCGCCTATCTCGCGGAGAACGCAAAGCTGTTCGGCCTCGAATATTACGACGAGTTCGACCGCCGCCAGGGCATCGTGCACATCATCGGTCCGGAGCAGGGTTTCACGCTTCCAGGCACCACGCTCGTGTGCGGCGACAGCCACACTGCCACCCACGGCGCCTTCGGCTCGCTCGCCTACGGCATCGGCACGTCCGAGGTCGAGCACGTGCTCGCGACCCAAACGCTGTACCAGAAGAAGTCGAAGAACATGCGCGCGATGGTCGACGGCAAGCTGCCGGAGGGTGTCACCGCGAAGGACATCATCCTCGCCATCATCGGCGAGATCGGCACCGCCGGCGGCACCGGCTATGCGCTCGAGTATGCGGGCGACGCGATCTCCGCGCTCTCCATGGAAGGGCGCATGACCGTGTGCAACATGTCGGTCGAAGCTGGCGCGAAAGCCGGCTTCATCGCGCCCGACGAGAAGGTCTACGCCTATCTCAAGGACCGTGCGAAATCGCCGAAGGGTGCGGCATGGGACGCGGCCCGGCGCTACTGGGACACGCTGCCCACCGACGACGGCGCGAAGTTCGACCGCGAGATCAGGCTCGATGCCGCACAGCTGCCGCCTCTCGTCACCTGGGGCACGAACCCCGAGCAGGTCATCTCGGTGACCGGCCGCGTACCGGTGCCGGACGAGTTGGCCGACGAGAACAAGCGCATCGCGGCGAAGGCATCGCTCGCCTATATGGGCCTGTCGGGCGGCGAGAAGATCACCGACATCGCGATCAACCGCGTGTTCATCGGCTCCTGCACCAATGGGCGGATCGAAGACTTACGGGCGGTGGCACGCGTCGTCGAGGGCAAGACCGTCAACGGCCATGTCAACGCGATGATCGTTCCGGGCTCCGGCCTCGTGAAGGAGCAGGCGGAGGCCGAAGGGCTCGACCGCATCTTCCGCGCCGCCGGATTCGAGTGGCGCGAGCCGGGCTGCTCGATGTGCCTCGCCATGAACCCGGACAAGCTCCAACCGGGCGAACGCTGCGCCTCGACGTCGAACCGCAACTTCGAAGGACGGCAGGGCTACAAGGGCCGCACCCATCTCGTGTCGCCAGCGATGGCAGCGGCGGCCGCGATCGCCGGACACTTCGTCGACATACGCGACTGGCGCTGAGGCGACGCAGCCTGACGCAACGCAAGGGCGCGCTCGGCGCCAGAGCACTCGATGCCGGGCCCTGCGATGTGAAAAGACCCGCCTCGCGGCGGGTCTTCTCGTCTGCGGTCATCAGTACGCGTAGTGCCCGCGGTAGCACACGTTCACGTGCCGCCAGCCGTACCAGGTGTGGACCCAGCGCCAGCAGCCGCGATGATAGACGTAAGGGTAGAAACCCCAGCGGTGCACGCGGTGATACCGATAGAACGGATATCCGTAGTGGACGCGGCGGAATCCATACCAATGATACCGGCGAAACCCACCGAACCGATGGAAGGCGACCCGGTGACCACCGAAGTGGAAACCGCGGAAGCCGCCGAAATGGACGCCATGAAATCCATGGAATCCACCGAAGTGGCCTCCTCCGAAATGACCTCCGTGACCCCCGCCAAAGTGACCACCGCCGCCATGGCCACCGCGGGCATCCGCAACTTGAGGCAATGCAATCAGGCCCGCGACGAGCATCGCGGACACGAGAGAGACAAGCTTCACGACACACTCCTGTTGGACGGCGACCTCCTCGCCGCACAGAAGCGCTGCGAAAGTGGCGAAGCTAGTCGTATTTATCGCAGCGCCCACCAGCACCGCGTGCGCGGCACGATGGTGTCGCCGGTGAGCCGATGCTCGATCACGTGCCAGTCCCTGCACTCGCGCACCAGGCGTTGCTGCGGCACGATCTCGAGGCGCAGCGGCGGACGGTGGAGGCGCGGGCGCGGCGTGTCGTCTTGCGCTGCGGCGAACGTCGAAAATCCGGCGGCCGCGAGCGCGAACACCGCAAAACCCGTCATCGATCGGCGCATGGCTGTCCCCCGGCTCGGCTGCCGCGCAGGGTTTCCCATCATGGCGCCGTCGTCAACCACGCATTATGAATACGCCTTCACAAGAGGTCCGAGCTCTTCATGCCCGCAACTCCGCTGTCCGATCCGCTCGCCTGGCGCGGCACCGCCGCACCCTCGCTCGCCGATTTCGAAACCATCGCGCTGGACGTTTATCGCAACCTGCCGAAGACGTTTCGCGACCTGTGCGAGGATCTCGTGATCCGGATCGACGACTTTCCGACCGACGAGGTGCTCGACGAGATGCAGCTCGAGAGTCCCTTCGATCTGCTCGGCCTGTTCCAGGGCGTCGGCCTGCCGTTCCGCTCCGAAAGCGCGCCGCTACAGATGCCGAACATGATCTGGCTCTACCGCCGGCCGATCCTCGACTACTGGAGCGAGCATGAGGACACGCTCGGCGCCGTCATCGCCCATGTCCTGATCCACGAGATTGGTCATCATTTCGGCCTGTCCGACGACGACATGGAGGCGATCGAAGCGCAGGCCAGCTAAACGCCGGGACGTCTTGACCGCGCCGCGGCGAGCGTTCATGACGACGCTACACCGGGAGTTGCTTACAATGGAAAAGTTCACGGTTCTCGAAGGCGTTGCGGCACCGCTGCGGGTGATCAATGTCGATACCGACGCGATCATCCCCAAGCAGTATCTCAAGACCATCAAGCGCACCGGGCTCGGCGTCGGCCTGTTCTCCGAGAAGCGTTATCTTGACGACGGCAGCGAGAACCCCGATTTCGTCCTCAACAAGCCGGCCTATCGCAGCGCGAAAATCCTTGTCGCCGGCGATAATTTCGGCTGCGGCTCGTCGCGCGAGCACGCCCCGTGGGCGCTCCAGGATTTCGGCATCACCTGCGTGATCTCGACCTCGTTCGGCGACATCTTCTACAACAACTGCTTCAAGAACGGCGTGCTGCCGATCAAAGTGAACCCCGAAGACCTCGAGAAGCTGTTCGACGACGCCGAGCGCGGCGCCAATGCGCGCATCTCGATCGATCTTCAGAAGCAGGAGATCCGCGGGCCGGACGGCGGCGTGATCAAGTTCGACATCGATCCTCACCGCAAGCATTGCCTGCTCAACGGCCTCGACGACATCGGCATGACGCTCGTCAAGAAAGACAAGATCGCGAGCTTCGAGGGCAAGGCGAAGGCCGCGCGCCCCTGGGCTTGAAACGTCCGGTTTGCTGAAAATCGTCGCGACCGGGCTTGACCCGACCGTATTCACACATCTGCGTGGATGCTCGAGCAGCGGCCCTGCTCCCTCTCCCCGCGTGCGGGGAGAGGGTCGGGGTGAGGGGGCGGTTTCGCGAGTCTGAGCCTCGGAGAGTCTGCTCTTGCGCTCAAACTCGCGACGCGGCCCCCTCACCCTCCCTCGCTTCGCTCGGTCGACCTCTCCCCGCACGCGGGGAGAGGTAATCCCAGCCGCTCGGCAAAGTGTGAATCTCGTAGGGCTTGACCCGGTCAAGCCAGGTCAATCCGCGCGACGACAGTGTAGTCGCTCGGCTGGCGCACGATGCGCCCTATGCCGCGCTCGTCTCCAGCTCTTCGCCGATCGCGAGCGGGTGCGCCATCGTCTGGTGGAGCTTGTCGACGTCGAGCTCGTTCTCAGAGCGGCTGATCACGATGCAGGCGACGCCGTTGCCGACGAGGTTCGTGAGCGCCCGGCATTCGCTCATGAACTTGTCAATGCCGAGCAGGATCGCAATCGACTGGATCGGCACGTCGGGAATAATCGCGAGCGTCGCCGCGAGCGTGACGAAGCCGGCGCCGGTGACGCCGGAGGCGCCCTTCGAGGTGATCATGGCGATGACCAGGATCTCCAGGAACTGGCCGTAGGTGAGCGGCGTGTTGGTCGCCTGGGCGAGAAACAGGATCGACAGCGTCATGTAGATGTTGGTGCCGTCGAGGTTGAAGCTGTAGCCGGTCGGAACGACGAGGCCGACCACCGACTTCGATGCGCCGAGATGCTCCATCTTGCGCATCAGGTTGGGCAGCACCGTCTCCGACGACGAGGTGCCGAGCACGATCAGCAACTCGTCCTTGATGTAGCCGAGGAAACGCAGGATCGAGAACCCGGAGAAGCGCGCGATGGTGCCGAGCACGAGGAATACGAACAACAGGCTCGTGACGTAGAAGGTCGCGATCAGCGCGCCGAGATTGGCGAGCGAGCCGATGCCGTATTGGCCGATGGTGAAGGCCATGGCGCCGAACGCGCCGATCGGCGCCGCGCGCACGATGATGCGGATGATCCCGAAGAACATTTTCGCCGCGGTGTCGATGGCGGCGGAAATCTTCTCGCCGAGCGGTCCCATCTGCGACACCGCGAAGCCGGTAAGAATCGAGATCAGCAGAATTTGCAGGAGGTCGCCGCGGGCGAGTGCGCCGAAATAGGAGTTCCTGCGGAATGATCGCGAGGAGATGACCGACGAGCGAGTCCTCCTTGGCGCGGGCCGTATAGCCGGCAACGAGCTTGGGATCGAGGGTCGAGGGATCGATATTGAAGCCGGCGCCGGGCCGCAGCACCTCGCCGACGATGATCCCGATCGCCAAGGCAAGCGTCGAGACCACCTCGAAATAAATGAGGGTCTTGAGGCCGATGCGACCGATCTTTTTGAGATCGCTCATCGACGAGATGCCGTGCACCACGGTGCAGAAGATCACCGGCGCGATCATCATCTTGATGAGCGCGATGAAGCCGTCGCCGAGCGGCTTCATCGGGATCGCGATCTTCGGAAAGAAATGGCCGAGCAGGATGCCGAGCGCGATCGCGATCAGCACCTGGATGTAGAGGACGGTGTACCATGGGCCACGGGCGGGGCTCGCGCGGCGCGGCGGCGGGGCAAGAGTGGCGGCGTCCATTGGGTCTCCTCGGGCCCGGGCGGCGCGACCGCGAGGCGCGCCGGTCTTCTCGGCTCTCATGATACCGCGGCGGGCGGGGCCGGCGAAATTATTTCGGCCCCTACCGTAGCATGGCTGCGCGCCGCGGCTTTACGCGCTATCGCGCGGCAAAGAAGTCGCGCAGCGCGCGGTAGGTCTCCTCCGGCGCTTCTTCCGAGAGGTAGTGCCCGCAGGGGAGTGCCTCCGCGCCGCGAATGTTGACGGCGTAGTCCTTCCACACCTCGGCCGGCTTCTGCAGGCGCCCGACCGCGCCGGTTGCGCCCCACAGCACGAGAAGCGGCGTCTCGATCCTGCGGCCGGCGGCAAAATCCGCGGTGTCCATGGCGAGGTCGACACCGGCGGTAGCACGGTAGTCCTCGCACATTGCATGAATGGTCGCCGGATTGCGGAAGCAGCGCATGTATTCGGCGAGCGCTTCCTTGCCGAAGAAGCTCAGGCCTTGCTCGGTCTTGGCGAGCTTCTTCGAGATGAAATAATCGGGATCGGCCCCCATCAGCCGTTCCGGCAGGTCGAACGGCTGGATCATGAAGAACCAGTGGTAGGACCCAGTCGCCCATTTCTGGGTGACGTGATTGAACAGATAGTGCTGCGGCACGATGTCGAGGATCGCGGCCTTCGCCACCTTCTCGGGGTGATCGAGCGTCATCCGGGCGAGCACGCGGGCACCGCGGTCATGGCCGGCGGCCATGAAGCGGTCAAAGCCGAGCGCCGCCATCACCTCGACCTGGTCCTGCGCCATGGCGCGGAACGAGTACCCGGAATGATCGACGCCGCCCGGCGGCTTCTCCGAATCGCCGTAGCCGCGCAGGTCGGTGCAGACGACGGTGAAGTCCTGGGCGAGCCGCGGCGCGAACTTGTGCCAGCTCGCATGGGTGAACGGATTGCCGTGCATCAAGAGGAGCGGCGGGCCGTTGCCGCCATAGACGGTAACGATCCGCGCGCCGCTGGTCTGGATTTCGCGCTTTGTGAAATTCTCGAACATGAGCCCCGCCGTGTTTGGACGGAGCCCCGCTTAAGCGGTCGGACCCCGATCCGTCAATCCGCGGTCGCGCCGCTCGCCTTGATCGGCCCTGCCCACTTCTCGATCTCGCTCTTGACGAAGCCGCGCAGATAGTCCGGCGTGGCGCGGTCGTCGGTGACGATCTGGGCGCCGAGGCCCTCGAGCCGCTCCTTGACCAGCGGGCTGTGCATTGCCGAAACCGTCGCCTCGTTGAGCCTCTTGACGATCGCTTCCGGCGCGTTCTTCGGCAGGAAGATCGCGTTCCAGGTGTAAGCCTCGACGCCGGGCACGCCCTGTTCCGCAGCGGTCGGCACGTTGGGCAGCGCCGGCGAGCGCGTGGTGTTCATCATCGCCAGCGCCTTCACGGTGCCGCCATCGATCTGGGGCTTCGCCGTAGTCACGATGTCGCAGAGATAGTCGATGCGCCCGGCCTGGAGGTCGCCCATGGCAGGGCCCGTGCCGCGATAGGGCACATGGGTGATATGGGTTCCCATCGCCGTGTCGAGCACGATGCAGGCAAGATGCGTCGCGGAGCCCGTTCCCGCCGAGCCGTAGCTCATCTTGTCCTGGTTCTTCTTGGCGTATTCGACGAATTCCTTGAGGTTGTTGACCGGCAGATCCTTGCGCACGATCAGCACCGTCGGGATTTCGGCGATCAGCGCGACCGGCGTGAAATCGTTTGCCGCATTGTAGAGCGGGCGCTTGTAGAGCGTCTGGTTCTGGGCGTGAGTGCCGACGGTGCCGAGCTCGATGGTGTAACCGTCCGCCGGTTGCGCGGCGACCCGCAGGCCGCCGGTCATGCCGCCGGCGCCGCCGACATTCTCGATGATGACCTGCTGGCCGAGCGCTTCGCTCATTTTCTGTCCCACCATGCGGCCGAGCACGTCGGTCGGACCGCCGGCGGCGAACGGGATGATCATGGTGATCGGGCGGGTCGGATAGGTCTGGGCGACGGCTCCCGACACTGCGGCGGCGCCGATGAACGCGGCGGCGGCGAGCTTCGACATGGTGCTGGACATGTTTCCTCCCGGCATTTTCGGGCACCTTTGGCCTGCCCCGCGAAAACGTCAAGGTGCCGCGGGCAGGGCTCGCGGCGTTCATGCCATGCTTGCGGGCGCGGGCGGCGCGGCGTAAGAGCGCAGCCGCACGAAGCATGCCGCACGGAGCCGCAATGAAGGAAACCAGGGTAGCCATTGCCGGTCTCGGCGCGATCGGGCGCACGCTTGCGAAGCGCCTTGCCGCCGGCATGCCCGGCCTCTCGCTCGCCTGCGCGGCGGCGCGCGACCGCGCCAAGGCACAGGCCTTTCTCGATGCGGAGAAGATCGACTGCCCGCTGGTCGAGCTCGACGCGTTTCCGGCCCACGCCGATCTCGCCGTCGAATGCGCGCCGGCCAAGATCCTCGAAGCGATCTGCACGCCGATGCTCGAGGCCGGCAAGCGGGTGATGGTGCTCAGCGCCGGCGCGCTGCTGCCGCGGCCACACCTCGTTGCGCTCGCCGATGCGCATGGCGGCCAGATCATCGTTCCGACCGGCGCGCTGCTCGGGCTCGATGCGGTGGTGGCTGCTGCCGAGGGCAACATCCATTCGGTGCGCATGATCACCCGCAAGCCGCCAAACGGCCTCGAGGGCGCGCCCTATCTCGTCGAGCACGGCATCTCGGTCGCCGGACTCAACACGGCAAAGCTCGTGTTCTCCGGCACCGCCCGCGAGGCTGCCGCCGGTTTCCCGGCAAACGTCAACGTGGTGGCGGCCCTCTCGCTCGCCGGCATCGGCCCCGACCGCACCACGATCGAGATCTGGGCGGACCCCGCGGTGAGCCGCAACTGTCACTCGATCGAGGTCGACGCGGACTCCGCGAAGTTCTCGCTGTCGATCGAGAACATCCCGTCGGAGAACCCGAAGACCGGCCGCATCACCGCGCTTTCGGTGATTGCCGCGCTGCGCAAGCTTCACGCACCGCTGCGGGTGGGAACGTAGAGGGCTGCGTTTTCGCGCGCACGAACGAAATCCCTCCCCGGCTTCGGGGAGGGTAGGGTGGGGGTCCGCGAGCGCAGCGAGCCAGCAAGAAAGAACCCCACCCTACCCTCCCCGAAGGCGGCTATCGGATTCACACATCTTTTAAGCTCAGTATGGTGCCGTACCTGATGCGGCGAAAGTCGTGGAGACCACAATCCGGCGTGCGTCTCCGAGGCTTGTGACGGGATGGGTGGTGAGAAGCCGCCAACGCACCGGCTCGCCGTCCGCCGGCACCGAGACCTCGCGAACGTCGACCGCTACCAAGTCAATGGTGTCAGGCAGGCCGCGTCCCGCCCCGTTCTGCGGCTTGCACAAAACGACGGGCGCCAAGCGCACAGCGAGTTCCGCCTCCCGCGCCTTGCGGCCCGGCGCAGCAGGGATTTTGGTGCAGAACCGGCCGACTTCCGGCAGGCCGTCGATGAATCCGAACAACAACGCATCGGCTTCCCCGGACGCAATCCTGATCTTCCGGTTCTGACATGCCCGCACGATCAGATGCGTGTTCGCCGGTCGGTACGCGAAGTGCTCGTAGATGTCGCTTTCCCGGTCCGACACGACGGTAATGCTGCGCGCCGCCGCCAGCACCTGCGCGGCCCGCGCCGTGGTGTCGAGCCAGCGCCGCGACTCCTTGTCGGCCGTCGCACGCGAACGCCGCGGCGATACCGCGCCTTGATCGCGATTCCACACCCGGGCATCGACCAAGCCGAGAAGCGCACCACTCCCGACCTCGAGCGCCAGCCCCGCATGCAGCAGCAGTCCGCCCAGTGCCCCACCTTTGCCCACCGGGCCATACCCGTTCGCCCGCGCCCGCCGACCTCCCAACGCCATTTCGCTGGTATCTTGAACCACCACAATGTCGTACCCAGCGACACGGGTGGCCGTGCCCGTCGCCGCGCGATCCACCATCTCGTCACTGCTCACGGCGGGATTGCGCAGAAAGCGCCAGAACCGAACCTCCTGGGCCCGAGACCCCGCAAGCCGCCGCACACGACAGCAAGGGCGCTCAACCATCGCCGCATGAAGAGCGGCCCCCCTTTTTCCAGGCGCCGATCTCCGAACCGCCCCAACCCAAATTCGACCGCCATCGACCCCTCCGCGAATCAACCACTGACCCACGAAATCAGCCTCGCCGGCTTCCGGCAACGACGATGTGTGCATGCGATAGCCGAAGGCGGGGAGGGATAAGCGTTTAAACCGCCACCCTAAAACTCGATGCGCTCGCCATCTTCCAGGCGTGGCGGAAGCGGTGGTCGTCGCAGTCGCCGGAGAGCAGCTCGCCCGGCTTCAGGGTCGGATAGAGGTCCTCGTAGGTCGCGACTTGCTGCGCCGAGACGCGGCGGCAGAAATGCGCCGGCATGAACTCGTTCGGATGGTCGAGCCCGGCGGCGGCGACGAATTCGCTCAGCGCCTGGAGGGTGGCGGCGTGGAAATTCTTCACTCGCACCCACTTGTCGTCGACGACCAGCGCGCGCTGGCGGGTCGGGTCCTGGGTGGCGACGCCGACCGGACAGCGGTCGGTGTGGCAGCTCTGCGACTGGATGCAGCCGACCGCGAACATGAAGCCGCGTGCGGCATTGCACCAGTCCGCGCCGAGCGCCATGGCGCGCGCGATGTCGAACCCCGACACGATCTTGCCGGCGGCGCCGAGCTTGATGCGGTCGCGCGCACCGATCCCGATCAGCGCGTTGTGGACGAAGCTCAGGCCCTCGCGCATCGGCATGCCGAGATGGTCGAGGAACTCGAGCGGCGCCGCGCCGGTGCCGCCCTCCTTGCCGTCGACGACGATGAAATCCGGATAGATGCCGGTCTGCAGCATCGCCTTGCACAGCGCCAGGAATTCCCAGGGGTGCCCGATGCAGAGCTTGAAGCCCGCCGGCTTGCCGCCGGACAGGCGGCGCATTTCCGCAATGAAATGCATCATCTCGACCGGCGTCGAGAAACACGAATGGGCCGCCGGCGAGATGCAGTCGCAGCCCATCGGGACGCCGCGGGTCGCGGCGATCTCCGCCGAAACTTTCGCCGCCGGCAGCACGCCGCCATGTCCGGGCTTGGCGCCCTGGCTCATCTTGAGTTCGACCATCTTGACCTGGTCGAGCGCGGCGGTCTGCGCGAAGTGCTCCGGCGAGAATGTGCCGTCGGAGTTGCGTGCACCGAAATAGCCGGAGCCGATCTCCCAGATGAGGTCGCCGCCGTTCTCGCGATGATAGGGGCTCAGGCCGCCCTCGCCGGTGTCGTGGGCGAAATTCCCGGCCCGGGCTCCCTTGTTGAGCGCGCGGATGGCATTGGGGCTGAGCGCACCGAAGCTCATCGCCGAGACGTTGAACACCGAGGCGCTGTAGGGCTTCGTGCAATCGGGCCCGCCGACGGTGATGCGGAACGGCTCGACGGCGTGCGGCCGCGGCGCCATCGAATGGCGCACCCACTCGAAGCCTGCGGCGTAGACGTCGTACTGGGTGCCGAACGGCCGCTTGTCGAGCACCATCTTGGCACGCTGATAGACCACCGCGCGCTTGTCGCGGGAGAACGGCATGCCCGACTTCTCGTCCTCGAAGAAGTACTGCCGCATCTCCGGCCGCATGTGCTCCAGGAGGAAGCGCAGATGGGCCGATATCGGATAGTTGCGCAGCACCGAATGGCGGGTCTGCAGCAGGTCGTAAGTACCGAGGATAGCGAAGAAGCCGAACACCAGCAGCGGCGGGGCGATGAGATGGACCCACGAGGGTACCGCGGCCAAGACGAGCAGCAGTGCCGCGGTGAACAGGACGGCCAGCGTGTAGAGGATGAAGCGCGGCGAAAATGCCAGGGCCAGCATGCGCATCATTGTCGCCTCCCGATCGCCTGCAGGTTCGAAGCGCCTGCTTTCTCGATGTAATCGGGCGTCCGCGACGATTTTGTGAAAACGGCGGCCGGGCGCCGCAAAGGAAACTCCGGCACGCCGGCCGCTACTCCGGGGACGCCCTCAGTCCTTCGCGCGCTCGACGTAAGTCCCGTCGGCGGTCGACACCACGATCCTGGTGCCGGCGACGACGTGGGGGGGCACCGTGGTGCGCAGGCCGTTGGAGAGCATGGCAGGCTTGTAGGAGGAGGAAGCGGTCTGGCCTTTGGTGACCGGCTCGGTCTCCACGACTTCGAGCGTCACCCGCTGGGGCAGCTCGATCGCAACCGTGTTCCCTTCGTGTACGGAGAGGCGCACCTTCATCTCCGGCTGAAGATAGGCCGCCTGGTCGCCGATGACGCCCTCGCCGACCTGGATCTGGTCGTAGCTTTCCATGTGCATGAAGTGGTAGCCGTCGGCGTCCTGATAGAGGTACTGATACTCGCGGTCCTCGACATGGGCACGCTCGACCTGATCGGTGGTCTTGTAGCGCTGCGAGGACTTCACTCCGTCGCTGATCCGGCGCATGTCGATCTGGGTCACCGGCGTGCCCTTGCCGGGATGGATGTTTTCCGCCGTCAGAATGACGTAGAGCCTGCCGTCGAGATCGACGATGTTGCCCTTGCGGAGCGAGCTGGCGATGACTTTCACAGGCAAAATCCCTCGGTCGGTCAATGGCCGGGCCGCCGCTTGCGCAGCCCGGGCCGGAATCTTGGCCCGCAACATACTGATCTTGGGCCGCCGCGCCAGCCTTTTTGGCGATGCGGTAGCCCGCCGGGTCCGGCGCCCCCGTTCGGGCTAGGGCACGCGATGCGAGCCTCGCCATGGTGGACGCCCGACGTCCATGCTGACCGGCAGCCGTTCCTGCGGGCGCGCCGGCACATTCTCGCGGCGCTGCGCGAATACCTTGCGGCCCGAGACTTCGTCGAGGTCGAGACCGCGATCCTGCAGCGCTCGCCAGGAAACGAAGCGCATCTTCACGCCTTCGCAACCGAGCTCGTCGCGCCGGACCGCACGGCGATGCCGCTCTACCTCCACACCTCCCCGGAGTTTGCCTGCAAGAAGCTTCTTGCCGCCGGCGAGCAACGCATCTTCGAGTTCGCCCGGGTTTTTCGCAACCGCGAGCGCGGCGCGCTGCACCATCCCGAATTCACCATGCTCGAATGGTATCGCGCCGACGAACCCTATGAGGTCGTGATGGCCGACTGCGTCGCTTTCCTCGCCGTGGCCGCGAAAGTCGCGGGGGTCCGAGAGATGACGTTCCGAGGCCGCCGTGCCGATCCGCTTGCGGAGCCGGAGTACCTGACCGTCGCCACGGCGTTTGCCCGTCACGCCGGCATCGACCTCATGGCGACGCTGCCCGGTGGCGAGCCGGACCGCGAGGCGCTTGCCTTGCAGGCCCGTGCCGCGAGGATCAAGCTCGCGAATGACGACAGCTGGAGCGATATCTTCAGCCGCATACTGGTCGAGCGGATCGAGCCGCAGCTCGGCAACGGCCGCGCCACCATCCTGATGGAATATCCGCGCGTCGAGGCGGCGCTTGCTCGCGCAAAGCCGGGCGAGCCGGCGGTCGCAGAACGATTCGAGCTCTTCGTGTGCGGGGTCGAGGTGGCCAACGGCTTCGGCGAGCTCACCGACCCGGTGGAGCAGCGGCGGCGGCTCGAAGCGGAGATGGCGAAGAAGCAGCGGCTCTACGGCGAGCGCTATCCCATCGATGAGGATTTCCTTGTCGCGCTCGCGCTGATGCCGCCAGCTTCCGGCTGCGCGCTCGGCTTCGACCGCCTGGTGATGCTCGCGACCGGCGCCTCGCGCATCGACCAGGTGATCTGGACACCACTGCCGGACCCGGCGCAAGAAGACGGGCGATGACGACCTTTCGCACCATTGCGGAGCTCGAGGCGGCGGGCCTCGTGGACGCGGCCCGCGCCGCCGCCCTCGAACCGGTCGCGGCTCGCTATGCCGTCGCGGTGACGCCGGCGATCGCCGCGCTGATCGACAAAAGCGATCCGAACGACCCGATCGCACGCCAGTTCATTCCCGATTCTGCGGAGCTCGCACGGCATCCTTCGGAACGCGCCGATCCGATCGGCGATGACGCCCATAGCCCCGTCGAAGGGATCGTGCATCGCTATCCCGACCGGGTGCTCCTGAAGCTCGTCTACACCTGCCCGGTCTATTGCCGCTTCTGTTTCCGCCGCGAGATGGTCGGACCGAAGGGCCGGCCCGGCCTCACCGGGCGGCAGCGCCAGGCGGCCTACGACTACATCCGCGCGCACCCCGAAGTTTGGGAGGTGATCCTCACCGGCGGTGACCCCCTGGTGCTGCCGCCGTCGCGGCTGCGCGACGTCGTCGCCGCGCTCGCCGCGATCGACCACGTCAAGGTGCTGCGCATCCACACCCGCGTTCCCGCAGTCGCTCCGGAGCGCATCACCGCGGAGCTCATCGCGGCGATCAAGAGCTGGGGCCGCGCGGCTTACGTGGTGCTCCACGCCAACCATCCCCGCGAGCTGACGCCTGCGGCGCACGCGGCCTGCGCGCGGATCGTCGACGCCGGCATTCCGATGCTGAGCCAGTCGGTGCTGCTCAAAGGCGTCAACGATGACGCCGATGTGCTCGCCGAGTTGATGCGCGCCTTCGTCGCAGCCCGCGTGAAGCCGTACTACCTCCACCACGCCGACCTCGCGCCGGGCACCGCGCATCTGCGCACTTCGCTCGCCGAAGGCCAGGAGCTGATGCGCCAATTGCGCGGCCGCATCTCCGGCCTCTGCCAGCCGACCTACATGCTCGACATTCCCGGCGGCGCGGGAAAGGTGCCGGTCGGGCCGGCGTATCTCGTCGAGGGCGAGGTGCGCGGGATTGATGGGAAGACGCACAAGTATCCGTGAGAATCGCTGACCCCATTCACACTGTCGTTGCCCGGCTTGACCTGGCTTGACCGGGCAATCCAGTAACCCCCGTGCCATCGATGTTTCTGAGACTTCGACCCCCCTGGAGTCCGGTGGTTACTGGATCGCCCGGTCAAGCCGGGCGATGACAGCGGAGGCGTAACGAACCCTACCCCTACGTCGCCTTCGGCCCCGTGGGCGTCGGATAACTCCCCATCAGTTCGTCGACCATGCCCTTGCACGTCGCCCAATCAAACGTGCGGTAGGCGTGGCCGCGCGTCACGAACGAGGCGCCGGCGTAGAACATCTCGTATTGCACGTGGCGCGAGGCAAATTCGGAGCCGAGCGCGTCCCAGGCGAGCTTGAAGAACTTCACCCGCTCCTGCGGGCTGAACACCGGCGACTTCTGGGTCTTGTCGATGACCGCGGCGAGCGCGGGATCGTCGAAGTCAGCGATGCTCGAAGGCACCATGATGACGCCGCCGCCGGCAAGCTCGCGGATCGTGGTGATCACCTTCGGATAGAGCGCCTGGGTGAGCGTCTGCGCCGTGTAGAGGAGATGCCGGTCGGGCACGTAATAGGCGCCGGCCTGGCGGCCCTTCGCCTCCATGCCGTGGAGAAGGCCGTCGACGAGGCCGACCTCGGCGGCGATCTGGCCCAGCGTCTCGCGCACCTGTGGAAAGCCGACGATGCCGTTCGCCTCGGCGGTGCGGTGGGCGATCCCGGCGAGGAAGCGCATCTTAACCAGCAGCCGGATCTGACACTGGTAGTTCTGGTAGACGTGGGCCGGCGTGCCGTGAAACTGCTGGAGCGTCATGCCGATGTCCTGATTCACGAACACCCGCTCCCACGGCACCTTGACGTCGTCGAAGAAGAGCACCGCGTCGTTCTCGTCGAACCGGTACGACAGCGGATTGTCGAACTCCGACACCGCGTGCTGCTCGTAGGACTTGCGCGACAGCACCCGCAGCCCCTTGGCGTTCATCGGCACCGCGAACGACACCGCCTGCTTCTCGTCACCAGGGGAGAGCGGCTGGATGCAGGTGACGAACACCTCGTTCGCCATGATGCCGGAGGTGCCGAGCATCTTGCCGCCGCGGATGGTGAGACCTTCCGCGTCCTCGTCGACCACCCCGGCGGCGAGGAACGGGTCGGCCTGGGCATGCGCCGCCTTGGAGCGGTCGGCCTGGGGGTTGATGATGACGTAGGTGAGAAAGAGGTCGTTGTCGCGGGCGAAACGGTAGTAATCGTGGACCGCGGCGGCGCGCTTGCGGTCATAGGCCTCGAACAGGTCGAGACCCATGTACATGCCGCCGATGCAGGAGGCGACGTGGTCGGGCGAACGGCCCATGAAGCCGTAATGCAGCCCAGCCCAGGCCTCCAACGCCCGCCGCCGCTCGACGAGCTCCGCATAGCTCTTCGGCAGCTGCCAGCACCGGCTGACCCGCAACCCGTGGTCGGGGCTCACGAAGGTCATCGCCTCGATATGCGCGGGCTCGGCCTGGAAGTCGTAGAGCCGGGCGGCCGAGCGCACCGCGTTGCGGAAGGCAGGGTGGGTCGTCACGTCCGCGACATGCGCGCCCTCGATCGAGACGTCGCGGCCGTCCTTCAAGCTGTCGATATGGCCCTGCCCGTTTCGTGCCGTCTGCATCATCGTGTCCATCGCCTGGGAACTGCTTGCGTTTGCGCCCCGTTCCTAGCACGGCATCGCCCCGCACATCCTCCATGCGGGCAAGCGTTGCCGCCGCGCAACACGCGGCGACCAAATCGCGGTTCCCGGCGTTTCCTCGGGGTGTGGTTAAGACAGGCGTCTGAATCGATATGCTAAGCTTTTCCCACTTCGGCGGGTTATCCGGGTCGCCGGGCGGCCGCGCGACCCTAAAAAAGCCGTCCTCGGATTGCCGAATCCGGGGTGGGTCGTGAATGGGCTGCCGTCGTCATGGAAATGTTTCTTATCAAGATCTTGGCGGCATTTCTGGCGCTCAGTCAGGTGACGACGCGCCCGGACGCGATCAACACACGCTTCGACCCGGTGAGCGACGCCGCAGCCGTCACCCAAATCATGCGGGACGGCTGCGCGCAGATGCGCAAGGCCTTCGACATCGAGTCGATCGACATCGACGACCTGATCAAGACCGCGATGGACGACCCCAGCTCCGTCTCCACGGAGATCAAGGCGTTGCACGGGCTCAAGTTCGACGACCTGATCGTGGTCTACCGCCAGTTCTGCAAGAACGAGGACGTCAAGGATTCCCCCATCGACATGAGTGCGGTCATCCGCTTCTACGACGAGGCGATGGAAAACCTGCCGGATGCCGCGCGCCTCAAGGCGCTGCGCACCGCCGGGCCCGGCGGCGTGCTCGATGGCAAGGGCGAGCGGTTCGCCGACCTCTCGGAAAGCAACCGGCGCATCTGGGTGCCCCTGCAGAACATCCCGCTCCATGTCCAGAAGGCGTTCGTCGCCGCCGAGGACAAGCGCTTCTATGAGCACCAGGGCGTCGACGAGCGCGGACTGATCCGCGCCATGATATCGAACCTCGCCAAGCAGGGCCGGCCTCAGGGCGGATCGACCATCACCCAGCAGGTGGTGAAGAACCTGCTGGTCGGCGACGACGTCACCTATGAGCGCAAGCTGCGCGAGGTCATTCTCGCCTCCCGCGTCGAGCACATCCTGAACAAGTCCGACATTCTCGAGACCTATCTCAACACCATCTATCTCGGCCGCGGCGCCTATGGCATCGAGCTCGCCGCCCGCACCTATTTCGGCAAGCCGGCATCCGCCCTGACGCTTGCCGAGGGCGCGATGCTCGCGGCGCTCCCGAAGGGCCCGACCTATTACAGCCCCGACCGGCATCCCGACCGCACCCAGGAGCGTGTCGCCTACGTGCTCTCCCGCATGCAGGAGGACGGCGTGCCGGACGCCGGCGCGATCGACGTCGCCAAGACCGGGCTGCCGCGTATGGTGGCCTACGAACGGGTCGCGCAGCGCAATTCCGGCTACTACTTCCTCGATCATGTCGCCCGCGAAGCGCGCACCGCCGCCGGCTTCCCGAACATCGCGAACGCCGGGATCACGCTGCACACGACGATCCGCCCCGACATTCAGAACGCCGCCGAGGCGGCGCTGCAGGAAGGTCTCGCGCAATACGAGATGCGCACCGGCCGGGTCGAATGGCACGGAGCCGAGGTCAATATCGGCGATGCCGTGCGCAAGGCCGAAGCGGCCGGCGGCCCCAAGGGCAAGTCTTGGCAACAGGCGCTCAATGCGGTGCGCATGCCGCTCTACGACGTGCATTGGAGCACCGCGGTCATTCTCGGATCGGACAAGAACGGCGTGAAGGCCGGCCTCCCCGACGGCCGGGTGGTGAACCTCTCCACGTCGGTGCGGCGCGGCATCAACACCTATGACGTCGTGTTCGTGAAGCAGAGCGATGCCCGGAGCAAGACCGCCGGCCGGGTGGAGCTGCGGGTGCGGCCGCGGGTGCAAGGCGCCGCCGTCGTCCTCGACAACAAGTCCGGCGCCATTCTCGCCATGGTCGGCGGGTTCTCCTACCCGGCGAGCCAGCTCAACCGCACCACGCAATCGCAGCGCCAGCCCGGCTCCTCGATCAAGCCGTTCACCTATCTCGCGGCGCTGCGCGAGGGATTGCAGCCGAACACCCTGGTGCGCGACCAGCAGATCACGCTGCCGCCGATCGGTGGGAGCGTCTACAACGCGCGGGAGCGTGATTACTGGACGCCGAAGAACGACGAAGGCTACGGCGGCGGCGTCTCCACGCTCCGGCGCGGCCTCGAGAACTCGAAGAACCTCGTCACCGCCAATCTCCTCGACGGCGGCATCGACCGCGACCCGACCCAGAGCCTCGCCCGGGTGTGCGAGCTCACGCTCGATGCGAAGATTTACTCGCAGTGCGTCGCCTACTATCCCTTCGTGCTCGGCGCCCAGCCGGCGCGCCTGATCGACATGGCCGCGGCCTACGCCGCCATTGCCACCGAGGGCCGGCGGCCTTCGCCCTACGGCATCGAATCGATCGAGCAGGGCGGCCATCCGGTCTATACCCACACGCCCGAGTTCAAGTGGCTTGGCGGAGGCGACCGTCCGTCGTTCTTCCAGCTGCGCACCATACTGCAGGGCGTGGTGGCGCGCGGCACGGCGCGGGCGATCGGCCAGCTGTCGCCCTATGTGGGCGGCAAGACCGGCACCAGCGACGACGAGAACGACGCCTGGTTCGTCGGCTTCACCAACGACGTCACGATCGGCGTCTGGGTCGGCTACGACAACAAGGGCAAGCGGCGCACGCTTGGCGGGGGCCAGACCGGCGGCCGCGTGGCGGTGCCGATCTTCGAGCAGATCGTTCAGGCCACGTGGTCGATGTACGCCAAGCAGACGCCGCTCGCTCCGCCATCGCCGGAGGCGAAGAAGGAGCTCGTCGCCCTGCCGATCGATCTCGCCAGCGGCACCCGCATCACCGACCGCCGCCAGGGCGCCTTCACCGAATGGTTCCGGGTGCGCCACGGCGAGATCGCCGACACCCAGTACAACATGGTCTCGCAATACGAAGTCGGGACCGCTGACGAGAATTACTCTTCCGGCGGCTACTATGCCGACAGCGGCGAGCGCGGCTACCCCTATGGCGGCAATCGCAGCTATTACGGCTCCGGCGGCGGCAACCCGTTCGCAAGCTTCTTCGGCCTGTTCGCCCCGCAGCAGAACTACGCGCCGCCGCAGCAGACTTACGCACCGCCGCAGCGGCCGGTCTACCCACCTGCTGCCAGGCAGCAGCAGCAGTACCCCAGCAGCGGTTACACCTATCGTGGTCAGCCGCGTTATTGATGATTGCGATCGCCGAAAGGATTCATTGCGCATGAAGATGCATGTCTTCGCCGTTGCCGTGGCAACGGCTCTTGCGCCGCTCATGGCGACCGCACAGGAGATGCAGATGCAGGAGGGCCCCTCGCTGCCTGCGTTCTCTGCGGCGCCGCTGCCGGCGCGCACCATCGCCTTCACCGATCATCGCAAGGACGAGCTCGTCGATCCCATCACCGGCATGATCAAGTACAGCGACTGGGAGCGCCTGCGTCCGCAGGAGAAGAAGCTCCTCACGCTGTTTCCCTCGTACGAGGAGCCGATGGCGCCGAGCACCGAGTCGCCCGGCAAGATGCGCAAGCGGCGACTCTACGTCTACGTCGCCGAGGCGCGTTTCGCAATTCCGCGGCCCGCGGAGTCGATCGATCTCTCGAAGCTCGTGACGCTCCCGGTGCTCGACAAGCTCGACCCGTCGATCAAGCACAAGGTCATCACGCCGGCCGACGTCATCCCGAACAAGGATCCGAAGTTCGCGGCCAACAAGAATCCGGAGCGCGCATGGTGCGAAGGGCCCGGCGTGCTGTGCATCCAGTCGAGCTACAAGCTCGAGGGCCGGCTGCCGACCGGAATCATGCTCGTGAACAAGATTCGCGAGAGTGGCAAGCAGATCGCTGACTTCCTCGATTTCCAGAGCGAGCTGCGGATGATTCCGGCGGCCGAGATCGAGCAGATGGCGCTTCCCCAGGCGACCGGCGTCGAAGCCCCGGTGGTCGGGGCGATCGAGCAGAACATCTTCTACGTCAACCAGGTGATGCAGTTCGGCAAGTTCCTCGCGGTGCTGCAGGCAGATCCGAACGATGCCAAGAAGTCGATCGCGACGGCTTTCATCGCACTCGCCGTCGACAGCGACCTGTTCGAGAAGAAGAAGGAGTTCGAGAGCGTTCCGGTGCTGCGCAACCTGGTGCCTGCCCAGGTGCTCGCCGGCAACAGCTCGTTCAACACCGGCAACTCGATCAGCGGCGGCCTGCCGAAATATTCGCGCAACCGCATGCGAGCGATCGCGGCGCTGCTCGAGAAGCCGTAGCAGCGGGCTGAGCGCCCTAACCACAACTGTCATTGCCCGGCTTGACCGGGCAAACAGTCGTAGTCCGTAGCCCGGATTGACGAAGTGAATGCCGGGCTTGGCCCCACGCGAGAGGCCCGTCGTTCCCGGATTTCGCCCGCTCAAGCCGGGCTACGATGTGGATGAACCCTCAATCGCTTACGTCGTGAAGAACTTCACGAAGTAATCATAGACCTGATCGGGCGCCTCTTCCTGCAGGTAGTGGCCGGTCGGTAGCGGCTGCGCGTCGACGAGGTTCGACGCGAACTTCTTCCACACCGTCGGAAACTCCTGCGTCGGCGGCTGGCCGCGCGTGCCCCACAGGATGAGCAGCGGCATGCCGATCTGGCGATCCTTGTCGGCGGAGTCCATCGCGAAATCGATCGTGGCGCCGGCGCGATAGTCGCGGCACGAGCCGGTGATCGTCTTCTTGGTGAAGCAGCGGATGTATTCGTCCATCACGACCTTCGGCGGATGGCGATTGCTGCCGCGGGTCGTCAGGAACCATTCCGCGGGGACCGCGCTCATCAGCGTTTCCGGGAACGGCTCGGGCTGCGCCATGAACAGCCAGTGCCAGGTGTTGAGCCCCCACTTCATGTTGGCGTTGCTCCACACATGGTAGTTCGGCAGCATGTCGAGCAGACAGAGCTTCATCACCCGATCCGGATGATCGAGGCAGAGCCGATGGCTCAGGCGGGCGCCGCGGTCATGGCCGACGAGAAAGAAGCGCTGATGGCCGAGGCTCGCCATCACTTCGAGCATGTCCTCGGCCATGACGCGGAAGCTGTAATTGACGAGGTTCGGGCCGGGGTCGGGCAGCGAGGAGTCGCCGTAGCCGCGCAGATCCGCGAGAACGACGTGATAGTGCTGCGCGAGCCGCGCGGCGACCGCGTACCACAGCACGTGATTGTTCGGATTGCCGTGCAGCAGCAGCATCGGCGGCCCGGAGCCGCCATGACGCACGCGGATGATCGCGCCCTTGGTGCGGATATCGAGATGCTTGAAGCCGGGAAACAGCGCCGCGACCTCGGGACTGCCCCAGCGCGTCGGGATCGCGCACATAATCGGCGGCCGTCGCCTCGGCGACGATTGGGCTCTCGTCCGCGAGAGCGGGCGTCGCAATGCTCGCGGCGGCGCCTGCCGTCAATGCCTGTACGAGGTGGCGGCGGCTCAGGCTCGCGCCTTGGGCCGGTTCGGATTCGGGATGCGTGGTCATGTGCGCCCCTTTCAATGAGCTCGGGGGAGAAGGACGGGCGGAGTGTCCGACTTTTCTGACGATGACGCTATGAGAAATGCAACCGGGCACGGCGTTGGACTCCCTCTCCCGCTTGCTGCGCGGGAGGGAGCTAGCCCCGGTGGCCGAAGATTGCGCTGCCGACCCGGACATGGGTCGCGCCGAACCGGATCGCGATGGCAAAGTCCGCGCTCATGCCCATGGAGAGCAGCGCCAGACCGTTGCGCGCCGCGATCTTGGCCGTGAGCGCGAAATGCGGGGCCGGCGCCTCGTCGTGGGGCGGAATGCACATCAGGCCCGAGATCGCGAGGCCGTATTCTTCGCGGCACGCGGCGATGAAGGCATCCGCATTCTCCGGCAGCACGCCGGCCTTCTGCGCCTCGGCGCCGGTGTTGATCTCGACGAACAGAGTGGGATGGCGGCCCTGCCGCTCGATCTCCTTCGCGACTGTGCGGCAGACGCTCGGCCGGTCGATCGAGTGGATGGCGTCGAACAGCCCGACCGCCTCCCGCGCCTTGTTCGACTGCAGCGGCCCGATCAGGTGCAGCTCCACGCCCGGATGGCTCTCGCGCAGCAGCGGCCACTTGGCGAGCGCCTCCTGGACACGATTTTCCCCGAACACGTGCTGACCGGCGTCGATCACGGGAACGATCGCCTCGGCGGCAAAGGTCTTGGAGACGGCGACAAGGGTCACCTCCTCGGGGCGCCGGCCGGCGGTGGCGCAGGCCTCCGCGATCTCGCGGCGCACCGCTGTAAGACCGGCCGTAGAATCGAAGAGAAGGGTATCCGTGCTCATCGCCGCCGATCCGTAACGTCTCACGGTGAGCGCGGCAACCGCGCCACATACGAAGGGCGCCTGGCAAATCCGGCCATGAGCACCTATCTCCTTGTTTTAACGAAAATTCCACGGCAGCGGCTTAGGGTCCTTCCGGGGGACGGACCGATCCCGCTGAGCGCGCCGGCCGGTTGACCGTGCCGCCGCAATGATGTCCTAGTCCGGTGGTTTTTCGGCGGCGCAACAGTCAGCAATAGTCATGAATATCGAGCGATATAACGCCCGCGCAGCGGAGTCCCGCTGGCAGCGCATCTGGGACGAGCGGAGCGTGTTCGCGACCCGCAACGACGATCCACGCCAGAAATACTACGTGCTCGAGATGTTCCCGTACCCGTCCGGGCGCATCCACATGGGCCATGTGCGCAACTACACGATGGGCGATGTGGTCGCGCGCTATAAGCGCGCCCGCGGCTTCAACGTGCTGCACCCGATGGGCTGGGACGCCTTCGGCATGCCTGCGGAAAATGCCGCCATGGCCAACAAGGTGCACCCTCGCACCTGGACCTACGACAACATCGCCACCATGAAAGGGCAGCTCAAATCTATGGGGCTCTCCCTCGACTGGAGCCGCGAGATAGCGACCTGCGATCCCGCCTATTACAAGCAGCAGCAGGCGATTTTTATCGACTTCCTGCGGGCCGGCCTCGTCGAGCGCAAGCAGTCCAAGGTCAACTGGGACCCGGTCGACCAGACCGTGCTCGCGAACGAGCAGGTGATCGACGGCCGCGGCTGGCGGTCCGGCGCCCCGGTGGAGCAGCGCGAGCTCACCCAGTGGTTCTTCAAGATCACTGACTTCTCCCAGGAGCTGCTCGACGCGCTCGACGGCCTCGACCGCTGGCCGGAAAAAGTGCGGCTGATGCAGAAGAACTGGATCGGGCGCTCCGAGGGCCTGCTGGTCCGGTTCGCGCTCGACCCGAAGACGACGCCCAGCGGCGAGACCGAGCTCGAGATCTTCACGACGCGCCCGGACACGATTTTCGGCCTGAAGTTCATGGCGGTGGCGCCGGACCATCCGCTCGCCACCGCGGCTGCGGCGAAGAATCCCGCGCTCGCCGAATTCATCGCCGAGTGCAAGCGCACCGGCACCGCCCAGGAGCTGATCGACAAGGGCGAGAAGCTCGGCTTCGACACCGGCATCGCGGCGATCCATCCATTCGATCCGACCTGGCGGATTCCGGTCTATGTCGCGAACTTCATCCTGATGGAGTACGGCACCGGCGCCATCTACGGCACGCCGGCGCACGACCAGCGCGATCTCGACTTCGTCAACAAATACGGGCTCGGCAACGTCCCCGTGGTGTGTCCGGAGGACGAAGACCCCAAAACCTTCGTCATCACCGATGTCGCCTATGATGGCGACGGGCGGATGATCAATTCGCGCTTCCTCGACGGCATGACGATTGCGCAAGCCAAGGAAGAAGTAGCCCGCCGGCTGGAAAAAGAGACGCATGGCAACCGGCCGGCCGCCCAGCGCCAGGTCAACTTCCGCCTGCGCGACTGGGGCATCTCGCGCCAGCGCTACTGGGGTTGCCCGATCCCGATCATCCACTGCGCCGCCTGCGGCGCGGTGCCGGTGCCGGCCAAAGACCTTCCGGTCAAGCTCCCCGACGACGTCGATTTCGACCGGCCGGGGAATCCGCTCGACCGCCATCCGACCTGGAAGCACGTCGCCTGCCCGCAATGCGGCGGCCCGGGGCGGCGCGAAACCGACACCATGGACGTCTTCGTCGATTCGTCCTGGTATTTCGCGCGCTTCACCGATCCCTGGATCACGACCGCGCCGACCGACCTCAAGGCGGTCGACGCGTGGCTGCCGGTCGATCAGTACATCGGCGGCATCGAGCACGCGATTCTGCACCTGCTTTACAGCCGCTTCTTCACCCGGGCGTTGAAAAAGACCGGCCATGCCGGGCTCGACGAGCCGTTCGCCGGCCTGTTCACGCAAGGCATGGTCGTCCACGAGACCTATCGCACCGCTGACGGCGCCTGGGCCGCGCCCGCCGAGGTGAAGATCGAGACCGTCGGCGAGGCCCGCCGCGCCTCGCTCGCCTCGACCGGTGCGCCGGTCGAGATCGGACCGATCGAGAAGATGTCGAAGTCGAAGCGCAATGTCGTCGATCCCGACGACATCATCGAAACCTTCGGCGCCGACACCGCGCGCTGGTTCATGCTCTCGGATTCGCCGCCCGAGCGCGACGTGATCTGGACCGAGGAAGGCGTGCAGGGCACTTGGCGCTTTGTCCAACGGCTGTGGCGGGTGGTGAACGAGGCGGCCGCCGTTGCGATGCCGGCCGCCAAGCCGGCGACCTTCTCGGAGCCTGCGATGGCGCTGCGCAGGGCGGCCCACGGTGCGCTCGCCAAGGTGTCGGAGGACATCGAAAAGCTGCGATTTAACCGCTGCGTCGCCCATATCTACGAGTTTACCAACGCGCTGCAGGCGGTGCTCGCCGAAAGCGGCGGTAAGACGCTCGCTCCGGACCTCGCCTGGGCCGTCCATGAAGCGGCCGAAATTCTGGTGCAATTGTTTCAGCCGATGATGCCTCATCTTGCCGAAGAATGCTGGGCGGCGCTCGGCCATGACGGCCTGCTAGCGGTCGAGGCTTGGCCCGTCGTCGAGCGCGAGCTCCTGATCGAGAGCACGATCACGCTGCCGGTCCAGGTCAACGGCAAGAAGCGAGCGGACGTGACCGTCGCCCGCGACGCCGGCAATGTCGACATCGAGGCCGCCGTGCTCGCGCTCGAGGCGGTGCGCCGCGCGCTCGACGGCAAAGCGCCGAAGAAGGTGATCGTGGTGCCGCAGAGGATCGTCAATGTGGTCGCCTGATCCACGCCTGTTGCGACCGGTGCTGCCCTTGGCGATGCGTCTTGCCGTCGTCGGCGCCGCCGCGGCGGCATTGGCAGGATGCTTCCAGCCGATGTACGGGGATACCAAGCTCACGACCTCGCCGAGCGTCGCCGCCAATATGTCGGCCGTCGATGTCAACCAGATCGCGGCGCCCAACGGCACGCCGCTGTCGCGGATCGCCGTCTCGGTGCGCGACAAGCTGCTGTTCGGCCTCACTGGCGGCAGTGCCGCCGCGCCGCCGGTCTATCGCCTCAACATCCAGATCAACGGGTCGAGCGAGTCGCTGATCGTCGACATCAACAGCGGCCGGCCGGACACCCAGGATTACGCCCTCAACGCCAGCTACACGCTCATGGAGGTCAAGACCGGCACGCCGGTGCTCCGCGCCCAGACCTTCGCGCGGGTGAGCTACGACATTCCGGGCCAAGCCCAGCGCTTCGCCCGCGACCGCGGTTTGCGCGACGCTGAGGACCGCGCAGCACAGCAGATCGCCGACAACATCAAGGCGCGGCTCGCCTCGTTCTTCGTCGCCGGCACCTGAGCGGCCGCCGATGGTGGCGGTCAAGAACGCCGACGTCGACCGATTCATCGCGCGACCTGATCCGGCCCGCCCGGTCATCCTGGTGTTCGGACCCGATACCGGCCTCGTGCGCGAGCGCATCGACGCCCTCGTCGCCGGCGCGGTCGATGATCCCCGCGACCCCTTCGCGCTCGCCCGCATCGAAGGCGATGCGCTCGCCGACGAGCCGGAGCGGCTGGTCGAGGAGGCCCACACGGTGCCGCTGTTCGGCGGCCGCCGCGCGGTTTGGGTCAAGGCGGGCGGCCGCAATTTCACCCCGGCGGTCGAGCGCGTGCTCAGCGTCCCGCCGGCCGCGGACTGCCGCATCGTCATCGAGGCCGGCGATCTCAAGCGCAACGCGCCGCTGCGCGCGGCGTGCGAGCGCTCGGGGAATGCCGCGGCTCTCGCCTGCTATCCCGACAATGCGCGCGATCTCAACCGCCTGATCGACGAGGAGATGCGGGAGGCCGGGCTCACCATCGCAGCGGATGCCCGCGCGGCGCTCGCCGACCTCATCGGCGGCGACCGCGGCACCACGCGCGCGGAGTTGCGCAAGCTCACCCTCTATGCCCGCGGCAAGCCGACCGTCGGCCTCGACGACGTGCTCGCGGTCGTCACCGATGCGACCGATCCAGGCATCGATGCCATCGTCGATGCGGCGTTCGCCGGCAACGCCCAGGACCTCGAGACGGGGATCGCCAAGGCGCAGACGCAGGGGATCGCGGTGGCAGCGCTCATCAGTGCGGCGATCCGGCAGGCGGCGACGCTCCATCGGCTGCGGCTCTCCGTCGAGCAGGGACGTTCGGCGGGGAGCGTCATCGAAGCCGCAGGGCCGGCGATCCATTTCAGCCGCAAGGCGCTGGTGCAGGCCGCGCTCACCGCATGGAGCGCCAAGCGGCTGGAGCGCCTGATCGGGCACCTCGGCGACACCGCGCTCGACACCCGCCAGCGGGCCAACCTCGCCTACCCGATCGTGCACCGTACGCTGATCGACATCG
Organism: uncultured Alphaproteobacteria bacterium; assembly: GCA_963824905.1. Taxonomy (GTDB): domain Bacteria; phylum Pseudomonadota; class Alphaproteobacteria; order Rhizobiales; family Xanthobacteraceae; genus JAJPKK01. Next base: position 482,379 of record CAWGRH010000014.1, on the reverse strand, counting down.
CACGGTCGGCGCGGCGGAAGGAATAGGCGCGCTTTTTCGACAGCTTTCCCACAGGATTACGCCAGTCTAAGTCTCTACCGAATCTGCATAACCCTGCTATCAACAGGCAGCAGCGTCGACCCCGTCCGCCCTTATGCGGCGCTTGAGATAGGTCGTGATTGCGTGTGCGCTGTCGCGCCGGCGAACTGGGCGAGGTCGGGATGGCACCACACCGAATCGCTGCCGCCCAGACCCCCGAGTTCCGCGGGAACGTCGACGAGGCGCTGCGCTATCTGACAGACACCGCAGAGCACGCGGACGCCGCAGGCGCAGCGCTGGTATGCTTCCCCGAAGGATATCTCCAAGGCTACCTGACCGACGCAGAGCGCGCCCGCAAGGCCGCGATCGACCTCGGCTCATCCGTCTTCAAGGGCATCCTCGAAAGGTTGCCGGAGAACGGCCCGATGCTGGTCTTCGGCCTCATCGAGATCGATGATGGAAAGCTCTTCAACACCGCCGTCGTGGTCCATCGCCGCGCACTGATCGGGCGCTATCGAAAAGCTCACCTGCTGGACCGCGAGCGATGCTTCGATGCCGGGTGCGCGCCGGGCGTCTTTCAGGCGAACGGCCTGCGGTTCGGCATCAACATCTGCCACGACACCAACTTCGCTACGGCCGCTCGGGGCGCCGCCGCCCTTGGCGCATTGCTGATCCTCTGTCCGGCCAACAACATGCTGCCGCAGCAAACCGCGCAGAAGTGGAAGCATCTCCACAACGCGATCCGCGCCGAACGGTGCCGGGAAACCGGCATGTGGCTGATCTCGGCGGACGTCATGGGCGAGCGGGACGGCTGCCTGTCCTGGGGACCCACGGCCGTGATCACCCCGGCAGGCGAGGTCGCGGCCCAACTGCCCCTGGGCCGAGCGGGACTGCTCGTGTTCGATCTCCCGATTGGCGGCGCTCCCTCCCCCTGAAAGGAGCACAGGCGCGCCGCCTCCTGCGTGCGGCCAACCGCGGCGAAGGCGCACCTTGAACGGCGCCGGCATCCGGACGACAGTGCCCGCCAACAGCGGCCGCGCGTCGGCGGCACACGGGGAGGACACCATGAAGGGCTTGATCGGAGGCCTTGTTGCGGCAGCCGTCTGGACCGGGGCCGCTTTCGCCCAGGACGCCTATCCCTCGAAGCCGATCCATCTCCTGGTGCCGTTCCCGCCCGGCGGCGCGGTCGACATCGTCGCGCGCACGCTCGGCGACGAGCTCACCAAGAGCCTCGGGCAGTCGATCATCATCGAGAACCGGCCCGGCGCCGGCGGCACGCTCGCCGCGCAGGCCGCGGCCAAATCCCCGCCGGACGGCTACACCCTTGTGATCGTTGCGAGCGGGCATGCCATCGTGCCGTTTCTGTTTCCCAAGCTGCAATACGACGTGTTCAACGACTTCACGCCGATCTCGCTGCTCGGCAACTCGCCGAACCTCATCCTGGTGAAGGCCGATTCGCCGGTGAAGACGCTCGCCGACCTCATCACGCTGGCGCGCCAGAAACCCGGTCAGCTCTCCTACGGCCATGCCGGCAACGGCACCTCGCCGCATCTTGCCGGCGAGCTCCTCAAGGTGACGGCGAAGATCAACATCGCCGCCGTCCCCTACAAGGGCGGCGCCCCCGCGCTCAACGACCTGATGGGCGGGCACATCCCGATCAGCTTCAACAATCTCCCCGAATCGATCGGGCAGATTCAGGCCGGCACGGTGCGGCCGCTCGCAGTGACGACCATCACCCGCTCGCCGTTCCTGCCGAACGTGCCGACCGTCGCCGAATCCGGCTACAGCGAGTACGACACCGGCGTGTGGTGGGGCGTGCTCGCCCCCGCCGGCCTGCCACGCGACATCCAGGCGCGGCTCTCCCAGGCCTGCGCCGACGCGATGAAGACGCCGGCGGTGAAGGAGCGCTTCCGCACCCTCGGCGCGACGCCGATCGGCGGCAGCGCGGCGGATTTCACGAAGCTCATCCGCGCCGACTACGAGAAGTGGGGACCGGTGATCAAGGCCGCCGGCATCGAGGCGGAATAGCAGGCCGGAACAGCAGACAATGTCAGCTCCCGCGTGCCCGCCGCCGCGCGACCCCTCGCGGCCGAAGGTTCCTCCGCCGTCCGGTGCCTGCGACACCCACGCCCATGTGTTCGGCCCGGCGTCGCGATTTCCCTACGCCGACGACCGCAGCTACACGCCGCCCGACGCGCCGCTCGAGAAATACCTCGCGATGCTCGACACCGTCGGGTGTTCGCGCGGCGTCTTGGTGCAGGGCAGCGCCCATGGCCGCGACAATGGCGCGATGCTCGATGCGTTGGCCCGCCAACCGGAGCGCCTGCGCGGCGTCGCAGTGGCCGACGCCGATGTGTCGCCGGCGGAGCTCGCGCGCTGGCATGCGCTCGGCGTGCGCGGCCTGCGGTTCAATCATTTCTTCCGCGGCGGCGCCCTGCACTACCGCGGCGGCGTGCCGCTCGATGCCGCGAAGGTGCTGGCGCCGACGATGGCGGAGCTCGGCTGGCACGTGCAGCTGTGGATCGACGTCAAGGACTTGGTCGACACGTTGCCGCTCATCAAGGCGATCGGCCGCCCCATCGTGATCGACCACATGGGCCGCACCGATGCCGTCAACGGGACCGCGGCGCCGGGCTTCCAGAGCCTGCTCCGTCTCCTCGGCGACGGCGGCTGCTGGGTCAAGGTGTCCGGCGCCCATCGCGTCAGCCAGCAGCCGCCGGACTATCCCGACGCGCGGCCGTTCCTCGAAGCGCTGGTGCGCGCGAACCCCGAGCGCCTCGTCTGGGGCAGCGACTGGCCGCATCCGCGCATGGACAACGTGATGCCCGATGCCGGGCACCTGTTCGAGCTGTTCCACGAGTGGGTGCCGGATGCCGCGACCCGCCGGCGCATCCTCGTCGACAATCCGGCGACGCTCTACGATTTCCCGGGTTGAGTGCGCCGCCTCCGCGTAGAACCTGTGCTGACCTCATCCTGAGGAGCCGTGCGCAGCAGGCGTCTCGAAGGATGGCCCCAGACGCCGAGCGCTTGGCCGTCCTTCGAGACGCCTGCTTCGCAGGCTCCTCAGGACGAGGTCTGAGGAATTCTCGGACGCTGTTGTGTAGCCGCGGACGCGCTCGCGTCCTCGCGGCCCGGCGGCAGCGTGCCGAGCATGGCGACGATCAAGAGAATGAGCGCGCCGATGACCGCTTCGGTGAGCGCGTTGGTGCGCAGCTGCCGCACCGCTGGTCCTGCCACGGCGCCGCCGGCAACGAGCCGCGGCGTGAGCCGAACCCGGTTGATCGCGGCGATCGCCAGCATGGCGAGGAACAGCGCGATCTTCACCAGCAGAAGGCGGCCGTAGGCGGTGCCGAGCAGCGCCGCCCAACTGCCGGTGAGCTCGAAGGTGTTGACGATGCCGGTCGCGAGCACGGTGCCGACGCTCACGACGCCGAGGGTCGAAAACCGCAGCGTTGCCGTGCGCACGACGGCGAGCGTCGATCGGTCGCCCGTGTCCTTCGCCGCGCCCAGCACGATCGCCAACGGCACGAGCGCGCCGAGCCACGCGGCGGCGGCGATGAGATGCAGTACGTCAGCAGCCTGGTGGATGACACCTTCGATGCCGTCGCCGGTCGCGGCGTGCCCGGCGAAGGCGAGCGCCGCGACGTAGGCCGCCGCCAAAGCCAGCGCCGCGCGTCGCCGCCATGTCGGCGCCGGCGCGCTGAACCAGGGCGGATGGAGCGCCGCCGCGAGCAGCACGACGAGCGCGAGCCGCGCCAGCCACACATGGCCGAAATCGGTGTCGAGCAGCACCGTCGCGACGAGATCGTCCGACCACAGGTCGGCCAGCGAGCGCTCGCCCATGCTCGACGCCTGCACCAGCAGCGAGGCGCCGGCGGTGATCACGGCGAGCACGAGGCTTCCCCAGGCAAGCCGCGCCAGCCGGCCCGCGATCAGGCGCACCATCGCGGCGTCGCCCGCCGATAACGCCGGGGCGCCGACAAAGGCGTGAAAGATCACGACGCCGGAGAGCGAGACCGTCGCGGCGAAGTGGAGGAAGCGCACCCAGACGACGGGATCGCTCAACTCGCCTCTCCACGCGCAACGCCGATGCGAGCGACGCTATTCGCCGACCTTGAAGGTGAAGTCGCCGTTGACCTTGTGGGTGTCCGCCGACATCGCGTGCCACTCGACCTTGTAGACGCCGGGCTCGAGCGGCGGCAGCGGCACGCGGATGACCATACGATCGGCGTTGTCGACCACGGCATTGCCCTTGTCGACCTGCTTGCCGGCCGCGTCCCGCACCACGATGGAGCTGAATTTGGGCTCGAGCTTCTCGTTGAAGCGCAGCGTCACCTCGCTCGGCGCCTCGTGGATCGTCCCGCCGGCTGCGGGCTGGGCTTTGACGAGGTGGGCATGAGCGAAGGCCGGAGCGCTCGCGAGCGAAAGCAGCGCGGATGCGAGAAGAATGGTTTGGCATCGCGACGGCACGGGAACCTCCCTGAGGTTGAAGCAGTGTTCTTGAACGTGTGTTGTAGCACTTTCGGCTCTCAAGCGTCACATCGACTGCGTCGAAATAATACCGTGAAACCGCCCCCTGGTAGGATGGGTTGAGCCCTTGCGAAACCCATCGCCTCAGGCCAGCCACCGCGACCGCGCTTGGGAGAGGTGTGATGGGTTTCGCAAGTGCTCAACCCATCCTACACGCTACGCGCCCGCCATCTCACAGCACCTCTCCGCGGAGGAGCTTCGGCACCTCGCCGGTGAGGCCGGCGGCCTCACGGATGAACATGCGCTTGAGCGGCGGCAGGCGATCGACAATGCCGAGGCCGACGTCGCGCACGAGCCGCAGCACGTCCGAGCGGTTGGAGAACAGCCGGTTGAGGCTGTCGGTGGAGACGCCCATCGCCAGCGTATCGAAGCGGCGCCAGCGCTGGTAGCGCTCGAGCACGGTGGCGTCGCCGGGATCGAGGCCGAGCCGCGCGGCATCGACGATCGACTCGGCGAGCGCCGCGACGTCGCGCAGGCCCATGTTGAGGCCCTGGCCGGCGATCGGATGGATCACATGGGCGGCGTCGCCGACCAGCGCAAGGCGCTCGGCGACGAAGCTGCGGGCGACCCACAGCCCCAAGGGATAGGCCCGGCGCGGACCGGCAAGCGTGATCTCGCCGAGGTGCAGGCCGAACCGCTTCTCCAGGGCGTCGTGGAACTCGGGATCCGGCAACGCGACGAAGCGTGCCGCTTCCGCGCTGTGCTCGGTCCACACGATCGAGCTGCGGCGGTTGCGCAGCGGCAGAATCGCGAACGGGCCGCCGGGCAAGAAATGCTCCTCGGCGCGGCCGCCGTGATCGCGCTCATGGGCGACGGTCGTCACGATTGCCGACTGGCCGTAGGACCACCCGCGCAGGGGAATGCCGGCGCGTTCGCGCAGGCGCGACCGCGCGCCGTCGGCGGCGACGAGGAGCTTCACCGTGCGGACCGAACCGTCGCCGAGCGTGACCGATACACCTTTGTCCACGACGGCAAAGTCCGTCACCGGCTGGGCGACGATGGTCACGCCTTCCGCGACCGCCTTGGCGGCGAGCTCGCCGACGAGGCCGGCGTTCTCGATCATGTGGGCGAAGGGCTCGCCCGGCTCGATGTCGCCCTCGAAGCTCAAGAACACCGGCCGTACCGCGTCCTCGACGCGGCTGTCGGTGATGATCATGTCGCTGATCTCTTGCGCCCCCGCCGCGACCGCGTCCCACACGCCGAGCGCCTCGAACATGCGCCGCGGCGCCGCCGCGATCGCCGAGGCGCGCGGATCGTCGCCGCGCCCGAACTCGGGATCGGCGACCGTCACGGCAAAATCCGGCCCGAGCCCCTGGCGTAGGGCGAGCGCAAGCGCGAGACCGGCAAATCCGCCGCCGGCGATCAGCACGTCAGGTGCTTCGGAGTTCGTCACGTCGTGACCTCGCGCCCCATCAACAACCGGAGCCGTGCTGTTGCAACGACAGCCCCACATTTCTAGCGCATGGCCGCGGTGCGATCATCGTCTATTGACTTTGCCGGTACGCCGAGGCGTGCATGACCCGCCTCGGCAGACCATGCGCGCAGTTCGATGCGCAAAGCTTAAGTGTGCAGGGCTTAAGTGCGCAAAGCTATAAGTGCGCAAAGCTTAAGTGCGCAAAGCTTAAGTGCACAGCATAAGGGAATCCGGACCTCGTGCCGATGACATCAGCCGTCCAGGATCTCGTCGCCATCCTCGATCTCGAGCCGATCGAGGTGAACCTGTTTCGTGGCCGCTCGCCGCAGCAGGGCTGGCAGCGGGTGTTCGGCGGCCAGGTCATTGGTCAGGCGCTGGTTGCGGCCTGCCGCACCGTCGACGACCTGGCCGAGCGGCCGCCGCATTCGCTGCACGCCTATTTCCTGCTCGGCGGCGACCCCAAGGTGCCGATCATCTACGAGGTCGATCGCATCCGCGACGGCAAGAGCTTCACCACGCGGCGCGTGGTGGCGATCCAGCACGGCCACGCGATTTTCTCGATGTCGGTGTCTTTCCACGTCCGTGAGCCCGGCGTCACCCATCAGGCGACGATGCCGAACGTGCCGGCACCGGAAGAGCTGCCGAGCGATACCGACCTGCGCGACCGTGTTCTGTCGCTGATGCCGGATTCCGTGCGCCGCTATTACGAGCGCGAGCGCCCGATCGAGCTGCGCCCGGTGGAGTTCGACCGCTATCTCGGGAAGAAATATCCCGACGGTAGATTCAACGTGTGGATCCGCACCACCGCACCGCTGCCGGACGTCGCTGCGATCCACCATTGCGCGCTCGCCTACGCGTCCGACTTCATGCTGCTCGATTCCGCGCTCATCCCGCACGGCCGCACCGTATTCGAGAAGACGATCATGGCGGCGAGCCTCGACCATGCGCTGTGGTTCCATCGGCCGTTCCGCGCCGACGAATGGCTCCTCTATGCCCAGGACAGCCCGAACGCTGCGGGCGCGCGCGGCTTCTCCCGCGGCCTCATCTTCACCCGCGACGGGCTGCTCGTCGCTTCGGTCGCCCAGGAGGGGCTCGTGCGCGAGCGCCATGAGGACAAGCCGTAGGCACTCTTGCGCTTGACAATCGGGCGTGAACCCAATTTTTGATCACACATGCGCGGGCAACGCCGGAATGCCCGCTGCGCCACGATGGCGGCGCGAAGCATAAGGCCGGCTCGAAGGAGGCACGGCCATGAAGCTCATCGTCGCGATCATCAAGCCCTTCAAGCTCGACGACGTCCGGCAGGCCCTGACCTCCCTCGGCATCAGCGGAATGACGGTGACCGAGGTCAAGGGCTATGGGCGGCAGAAGGGCCACACGGAAATCTATCGCGGCGCCGAATACGCGGTGAACTTCCTGCCGAAAATCCGTCTGGAGGTCGCCGTCCCGGGCGATCGCGCCGCCAGGACCGTCGATGCCATCACTGCGACCGCGCGCACCGGCCAGATCGGCGACGGCAAGATCTTCGTGATGGACATCGAGCATGCGGTGCGCATCCGCACCGGCGAGACCGACAGCGACGCCCTGTAGGAGCCCCCGTCGCGGCGGCGGCTTCCTCAGACCCCTTCCCGAAAAGCATCCTTTGCCACATACGGGACGATCAGGCCGCCAGCACAGCTGCGGTTCCGATGCCTAACTTTTAGGCATGCGACCGCGAGAAGCAGGTGGCAGCGCAGAAAAATCATGATTTCACCAACGGCGGGGCCCGCGCAAAAAACCGCGATTCCGCCGACATGGCCGATTTGAAAGAATTGGCACGAGGCTTGATTGCCCATTTGGCTCTGGCGTCGGTCGACCGTGATGGCCGACCACCGGAGAGGGCCATTACGGGGGATCGAAGCCGCTTGAGCAGGGAAAAAGATCAATGAAAATCGTGATGGCCATCATCAAGCCTTTCAAGCTCGACGAGGTGCGCGACGCGCTGACCGCGATCGGGGTGCACGGAATGACCGTCACCGAGGTCAAGGGCTATGGGCGCCAGAAGGGACACACCGAAATCTATCGCGGCACCGAATATGCAGTGAGCTTCCTGCCGAAGCTGAAAATCGAGGTCGCGGTGCCAGCGAGCCAGGTCGACAAGGTCATCGATGCCATCTCCTCGGCCGCCAAGACCGGGCAGATCGGCGACGGCAAGATATTCGTGTTCAACCTCGAGCAGGCGGTGCGTATCCGCACCGGCGAGACCGATGACGCGGCGCTCTGAGGCGCAGAGATTTTAGAGATACGGTTGGGGCAACTACCCGGCACTGCCCTCGCCGTCATGGGAGGCCCTGGCGCAAGCCAGGGCCTCTTTTTTTGACGCTTTTCTTCGGGCTGCCCCGCACCTTGACCAAAATAACCGGTCACTCGCGCTCGGGAATCCAGAATTCCAACGAATAGGTTCCTTCCCGCGCTTGGAAAGCGACCAGGAGCTCGCCGCAAAGCGCGGCCAGCTTTCTCTCGAATTGCCAAGGCGGATTGCAGATGACGAGCCCGCTTCCGGCCAACTTCACGCCATCGAGACGTTCACGCAGGAATTCGCAGCAGAGTGTCGGTGGATTGCTACGCCGATAACGTGCACGCAACCTCTGGATTCCAGACCTGTCCTTGAGCGGATACCATGCCATGAACATGCCGGTGGGCCACCGCTCGATCCCAGCGTTCAAACCGTCGGCCAGCCGCTCAAATTCATCGACCTGCTCGAATGACGGGTCAATAAAGACCAGACCCCGCTTGATCTTTGGGGGCAAGAGGGCAACCACCGCCTCGTAGCCGTCTCGGGCGTGTACCGAAACCCGCCGGTCATGCATAAAATTCTTGCGCAGCAGCGCGGCATCGTCTTCGCGGAGCTCGCACGCTGTCAGTCGATCGCTCTCTCTCAAAAACGCCTGCGCAATCGCCGGCGAGCCGGGATAGCTGCGAAGGCCCGCCGGATTTGAACGTCGAACCAGTTCAAGGTAGGCGGACGCCGTGGGCACATCTTTGTTGATGACGCGGCCGATCCCTTCCTGGGCTTCGCCGGTTTTTTCAGCCTCTGTCGCGGTCAGGTCATATTTGCCGGCGCCCGCGTGCGATTCAAGCACAATGAACGGCACCGGTTTTTTGACAAGATGTTGAAGAAGCAGAACCAGCACCGAATGCTTAAGCACCTCGGTGTGATTGCCGGCGTGGTAGGCGTGTCGATAGTTCATGGCGACGAACATTGATCAGGCGTGGAACGTGCCTACCGCCTTCCCGGCCGATGGCTGGGAGCCGGACAGAGCATCAATGCATGTTATCACCGAGCAGGCGCTCATCCGCTTCGATGGCATGTATTGCGATAATGAGCTCGCGCCAACGACGTGCGGCTTCGTAATTGCCGCGATCGGCAGCCGATTCCGCCCGCTCGTCTATCAAACCAAGCGCCTTATCCGACCCGAAATGCTTCATCAGCTTGACACCGCGGATCCAAGCCTGACGCGGTACCCCGTAGTCGTGAATAGTCGCTGGTTCGCCCTCGATTACTTCTACAGTGGCACGAATGTGCCGTGTGATAGTGTTCAACGTCTTCCGGGATTTCATCGAAGCTCCGACGGTTCACACGCGAAACATAGGCAACAACAAGCAGCACGTCCAGATAAGGAGGCCAATACCAGTTAGCACAAGAACGGCGCCCGGAATCGAGCGGAAGGTCAGGAGAAGCAGCATCTCGAAGAGCGCTTTTCGTCTGTTGGATTCTCGAACATCGCTGGTATCCTCCTTGATCAGACGCGTTGGAAGTTCGGAGGCAAGGTCGGATGAATCCTTTACTGCATTGTGAAGCGCAATTGCGCCGATACCCATAGTTGCCACGGCGGCGATCAGACAGACCGCGAGAGCAATTAGCGAACCGGTGTGAATCATCGAGGGCTCCGTCATGGTCAATGCAAGTGCGCCGGAACAGCTTCCTGCCGCCGAAATTCAGTACGCGGAGTGCTCGGATGAAGCCGAACGTCGCTCCAAGAAATACAGGGGAGCGGACATCGACAGCGACCCGTTCCCCGATATTCCGCCTGCACTCCTATCTTCTGAACATATCAAGGCCTACGTCCGGCAGACAGGCATGATCCACCCATTTAGGGACGATCGCGATAGTCTCAAATCGGCGTCCTACGAAGTCAGAGCTGCAGGCCAGTTCATCTATTGGGATGCGGACGGCAAGAAGATCATGGATCCAATCACAAAGGACGGGACCTTCACTCTGCCGCCGAACTCTATCAGCTTTGTTCAAACGGAGTTGGAATTCCGCCTACCTCAGTACATTGCCGTCCGATTCAATCTCAGGATCACTCACGTACACAGAGGAACTCCTTCTCGGCACTGGCCCACTCGTAGACCCCGGATTCCACGGGAATCTGCTGATCCCGCTGCACAACCTAACGTCAGACGAGTACGTCATCAGAGGCGATGAAGGGTTGATCTGGATAGAGTTTACGAAAACGTCACATGACGCTACCCATGCGCCTGTTAGGGATGCGCCAATTGAGTCTTTTTACAAGACAGACGCTCGAAAGTACGACCAGCCGGCCGAATACTACTTTGACCGTGCCAGCAAGAACAGGCCAATTCGAAGCTCCATTCCGCTCGTGGTAGCCGATGCAACCAAGCTTGCTCGAAGTGCGTCGACGGCCGCAAAGCGAGCCGAGCGAACTAATCGCATATTTCTAGGTGCGGGGCTCCTCGCGATAGCGGGCACGCTGGTAGGCCTCTTTTCTCTCTTCGGGGCAGTAAACGCGAACGTTATGGCAGCCCATAACCTCATCGCGAGCGTTTCGACAAGCGCTACGCAGGCCGCACAAGAAGCGAAACGAGCACAGGAGGATGTCAATGGCCTGAAGGCTCAGATTGACAGCGCTGACGCGCGACGCTCGGCGGACGACCTTCGGCGAGTTCGAGCGGAACTCGACGAGGCGAGGGCCCAAGTCGAAGCATTAAAGGCTCAAGTGCAGCGTCTCAACGATCAAATGCGGACGCGTCGCTGAGCCACCGGACGACGTGAATGCAGAATAGATATGTTGGGGACGTTGGTGACTTCGCAAAATACGCTTTGTTGCGTCGGCTATCTGGCGTCGCGGAAGAGCGTCGAGTTCGAATTGGCGTTGTATGGTGTCTTTATCCAGATGAAGCCCATAATGGAGATGGTCGGCATGTCTCCTATTTGCAGCGACCAGACTTCGCACGGCTTGACACGGAATTATTGGCAGTATTGCGGACGCTTGTAGATTCAGACCGACGCTCCATCGCCGCGGTGACCAACGCGAGGATTTTGCCGCGCGGCACTGTCTACTGCGATGCTGTTGCCAGCTTGCCAAAAAGCACTTCATCGATGCGGGAAGATCGCCTACGCCATAGATCTGACTGGTTGAACGCTTGCTTCCAACTCACTCGAGCGAGTGACCTCGTCTTCTTCGATCCGGACAACGGAATTGAAGTAAAGTCGGTTCCGAAGCACAACGCCAGCTCAGGAAAATATATCTATTGGGATGAGCTCGAACCTTTTTGGAACCGCGGCCAGGCACTTCTGGTCTATCATCATCTCAACCGAATGGCTTCTGCGGTCCGTCAGGTCGGACAGCTAACGGCTCTCTTACAAGAGAGATTTAATGGCGCTTGTGTGAAGCCGCTGATATTTCGCCGGGGCTCTTGCCGCGTATTTTGGTTGCTGTGCCCTCAAACGCCTCTTGGGGGTGAGCTCGAACGTCGAGCCGACGCGTTTGTCGGTGGTGGATGGTCAATACATTTTCAACCGTTTAATTAGGCGGCCACGCTCAAATTTGAGCAAATGCGTCTTCACGGTTAAGGACGGCGGACGGGCTGGTGCCGAGCCAGTCAATCGAACGACCAATTGCCGTTTCGACCCACTCCACAAATTGCCGCGCTTTTAGGGGGAGTTCCATCCCTCGAACGTGCCCGTCGACGTAGTCCAAGTGATTGAGCACAATTCGGTCTGGACCGTTCACTTGAATTGCGCGCCGCACGAGTTCCGGGTCGAAGTGTCCGACGCGCCGAACTCTTCCGGTGACGGTTGTGAACTCCCGGTGGTCAGGAGGGAGCCCGGCTTCTGCCGCGATTTTTTCCCAAGTAGTCTCACCTGCTAGCGGTCCGGAGTCGCCAGCCACCCGGATCGGATGGCAGCGGATCACCATGGTAACATTGTCTACATCGAGTGGACTTAGCCCCGCTTCGGCCAGAAAGCCGGCTGCGGTGGTATCCCGGCTCGTTGCCTTGGGCCAATACCCGCCCTGCAGTAGCGAAAGCCCGAATCCCTGCGTCCCTTCAATGACCACCCGTCGTCCGGAGTCCAGGAGGCGTCGCATCAATTCAGTGGTGTCCTTGAGAAAAGGCTGCAAGGTCGGCTCCTCGTCGGCTTGTACCGAGTTAGGAAGACCCCCGGCCCCCCGTGCCGTCATTGCCATTACGGCAGCGCCGGTGCCGGACTGCGTCGAGCCAATCGCCGGGCCAAGCCCCGAGGCTTGCTCCCACTGCTTGTGCTCGTCCAAAATGACGCGAGCCATTGGGCTGATTGCAACTGAATCGGGTCCGAGCCCAAGCAGCTGCAATTCATGATCAAGGATACGAAGATCGATATATGACCCTGCCGGCAGGACGACTTGAACCGTCCGATCGATCGCGGCGGCCGGAAGCTGCCGCAGCGCATAGGTCCTTCCATCAGTTCCAACACCAGTGTGCCCGGAATTCGTGCCGCCGACTCGCACCGCAGCCGCAACAGACGGGTCTCGACGCACAATCTCGAGGGCAACCTTGCCCTTTCCTTCCGACCCGAACTGGCCACCTACAACAACCGAGACAGACATTCCTGATCCTGTGCGAACTCTCTGAGGCACTCCAGTACGCTTTTTTGGAGCACGCCAACCGAAGTGTCGTTTCTCACGACTGCCGCGGCAAGGAGCCCGAGTTCGTCGATCTTTGACTCTACGGCTTGCTCGTCCGCGACTTCGAATGATAATCCGTCTTGTTGCATCTCTCCATAGCGCTGGGCACGAAGTGCGTCTGGCGCTTGGATGTGCAAGTGAATGAATTTCGATCCGAACCGTTCGACGAAGAACGCGTGGTCCTCTGGAAACCGGAGGCCGTCGACCACGACATAGCTTTGGTCAGGGACCCGCTCCAAGACCTTTTGGCAGAGCCACCGCTGGCCTTTCGTGCGGTTGATCTCGATCCCAACCCTCTGGCGTGTAGCGCGATCTAGTCTCTCCCCACGGGAGATAACCTCATCGTCTACTACAAGGCTGAATCTCGTGTAGGCAAAGCCCTGCTGTTCGAGAATGCGGGCGGTGGTGGTTTTGCCTGCGCAAATCCTCCCGCTTATGCCAATCACCATTCCGGTGTGTCCGCTTGTCCGAAGGTCCGGAATTATTAAAGCATCCTCTGAAGGACCTCGCAAAGCTTCAAACCGACCGGAAAGAAAGAACGAACCGACGATGGCCGACGTGATCGCGTCCAACTCGTCGTGAGTGACATTGCAATTCACAAAGCGCCCTCGGATTCCAAAGTCCGCGAGGCCCATCTTCAAGAAATCGGCCCCGGCGCCCTTGCGGGGGATTCCCATGATGTCTTGCGCCGCCCCAGGATAACTTTCGATAACCGGAACGCCCGCAGACCGAAAACGGGCCGCCAGATGCATGCCGCGTCGGGTCAATCCCTGCATGCTCGGAAGTAGACAGGGATAAACATTGATACCGCGGCGCTTCAACTCCCGCTCGCAGCGCCGCATGATCCCGTACCGCTCACGGCCGGGATCGTCGTCTTCGACACGAATTCTTCCGACTGGCAGGGAAAGCGGCGAGTCAATCGAAACGACGGCCGGTTTTGCCGCCATGGTCCGGGTGACGATTTCGTCGTCAGAGGCAACCATGTCCGTCTCGGCTTCAACGCCTCGCAGAACAGTCCAGCCAGATGGCCGCGCTTCAGAGCCCGTTAGGTCAATTCCGACCACCGTGGCCGATTCAGCGGCTGTACCAGCGAACACTTGATGAAACGTATTGCTTCGCACGTTTCGGGGCGCGGGCAACTCTGAATTTGCCCTGATCGCGGCCGGTAGGTCATCGGGACGACGAAAGAACTTGGGGCGCGAGACCCAAAGATCAGGATGCGGCTCTAGCCGCTCAAGCACCTCGTCCAAGATTCCGCACATCCCAAGAACGTCGTACCGGTTGTATTCGATCAATTGGCGAAGCGCCGACCCATCGCCCCGCAGATAGCGATGCCAAAGCAGAACCGCCTCCGCTCCGTCGATGTCCTTGGCGTTGGTACGCTGGGGCAATTCAAGAAGCCGTTCAATGACCTTCTGGCCGCCGCTAAGAGCCGCGCGCCTTGCAAGATAGCGGAGATCAACGTGCAGCGGCGGGGTGACCAGTCCCGCAAATTCCTTCCGCAAGAAGCGGAGATCGAAGAGAGTCCCATTAAATGTCACGAGCGCTGTGGCGTTTTGAAGCGCTTCGACCAGTCGGGTCGCGGGCTCACCGGTGACATGGAAGTCATAGGCGCCGTCACGCATCCAGCCCACGATCGTGATGTAGTCGTAGTACCAGCTAAGACCCGTCGTTTCTACGTCAAGAAACACAACCTTGGCCCGGTCCGCCAGCGCCGCCATAAATCCGGCATCCAGAAGCTTCTTCGGGCGCGGTGTTCGGCGCGGAGAGCGATCTAGCGCTTCGAGTCGCTTTGCCGGGCTGATTGGGATGTCGTGGAAAGGCAACATCGATTGCTCATCCATGTTGCGAATAGGCCGCGGGCTAGCAACGCAAATCGGGTCGGGCGCCTGAGCCTAAATGTTCTTGCATGGCAGGCGAATCAGGTCAACAAAGCGGGAGTCGAATTCGACTCCGGCAACCCCAATGCGGACGCAAATCACAGTTTATTTGAACGCGGCGACAAGAAGATGGGTGACGGAGTACGCTGCTCGCCTCCACCTCGACCGCACAACGGTTGTCAAATTGCTTTTAGAGAGGGAGCAGCAGGTAGGATGGCTAAGTTGGGCCCTGCGAGTGCCTGATCCTGCGCACGCAGCTACTAAGCCGTTGCCGAGGAGGCGCGACCGGTTACCGCGGACCTTTGAGAGGCAACCCGGAGCGAGGCGCCCCGGGAAGGGCAAAAAGGGCTAGCTCCACGGCCCCAAAGTGCCGGTCGGCCATGCTCGCGTCGTTCGGCCCGTGACCGCACAGACGGCAGAAACCCTCTCCTTGACCGGCATGGTTAAACGCGCCTTAACCTGCGCCCCCTTATGTTTCCAGAGGCGGCCGAAATGAGGCCGGGTATGCAGATGTCCATGAACAGCGCCGAACGCGGGCTCCCTCTCTCGAGCGGACGTGTCGTCGACACGCGCTCCCCGTTCGTGCGCCTTGCCGAGCTCATTGCCGGCGTCGCACCCGGCAAGCCGGCGATCGACCTCGGCGTCGGCGAGCCCAAGCACGCGGTGCCCGATTTCGTCGGCCCCGTGATCGCCGCCCACATCAAGGAGTTCGGCCGCTATCCACGCAACGAAGGCACCCCGCAGTTTCGCCGCGCGGCGGCGGAATGGGCGGCGCGGCGCTACCGCCTCGCCCGCGTCCCCGATCCCGACCGCGAGGTGCTCGTGCTCAACGGCTCGCGCGAAGGCCTGTTTCTCGGCGCGATCGCCGCGAAGCGCCACGTGGCGAACCGCGCCGGGCGGCCGGCGATCCTGGTGCCGAACCCGTTCTACGCGGCCTATTCGGCAGGCGCCGACGCGGCCGACAGCGAGGTCGTCTACATGCCGGCGACCCGGGAGAGCGGATTTCTTCCCGATCTCGACGCGCTCGATCCCGCGCTGCTTGCGCGCACCGTCGCGATGTTCCTCGCAACGCCGTCCAATCCGCAGGGCGCGGTCGCCGACCGCGCCTATCTCGAGCGGTTGACCGCGCTCGCGCGCCGCTACGGCTTCCTCCTGTTCTGCGACGAGTGCTATTCGGAGATCTACACCAAGGCGGAGCCTGCAGGCGCGCTCGAAGCGGCCGGTGACGCCTTCGAGAACGTGATTCTGTTCCAGTCGCTCTCCAAGCGCTCCAACCTGCCGGGGCTTCGTATCGGCTTCGTCATCGGAGACCGGCGCTTCATCGCGAGGTTCCTGGGGCTGCGCAATGTCGCGGCGCCCCAGGTGCCGATCCCGACCCAGGAGGTCGCGATCGCAGCTTATGGCGACGAAGCCCATGTCGAGGCGAATCGCGATCTCTATCGGCAGAAATTCGATCTCGCCGACCAGATCATCGGCGATCGCTACGGCTACCGGCGTCCCGCCGGGGGCTTCTTCCTCTGGCTCGACGTCGCCGCACTCGGCGGCAGCGAAGCGGCGGCGGCGAAGCTGTGGCGCGAGGCCGGCGTACGGGTCCTGCCCGGACGCTACATCGCCCGCGACCAGGCGGACGGCAGCAATCCCGGCGCGGACTTCGTCCGCGTCGCCATGGTGCATGACAAAGAGACCACGGCGGAAGCGTTGCATCGCATCGTCGCGGTACTCGGATGAACGGAGCTTGAACCGGTGGCGGTGTCGACGGCGAGCTATCACGGACCATTCACGGTCGATGATCTTCGCGCCCTGATCCAGCGCCGGCTGCGCGAGCTTGCGGGGCTCGTGCTGATCGGCGCGGTCGCCGCGGCCGCCGCCGCGCTCGCCACGTGGTCGGTGAAGGACCCGAGCTTCAGCCACGCCACCAGCGAGCCGGTGCGCAACCTCCTTGGCGAGCCCGGCGCCGTCGCGGCCGATCTCGCGATGCAGCTCTTCGGCCTCGCCACCATCGCGCTGCTGCTGCCGATCGCCGCCTGGGGCTGGCGCTTGTTCACCCACCGCCCGCTCGACCGGATGCGCTGGCGGCTGCCGGCCTGGCTGTTCGGCGTCATCGCCGCCGCGGCGTTTGCCTCCTGCCTCGCGCGCACCGCACAGTGGCCGTTGCCGACCGGTCTCGGCGGGGTGATCGGCGACGCGGTCGTTCGCGCCATCGCCTCGATCACCGGCGGGCCGCTGTTCGGGACCGGCCGCACGGTGGTGTCGGCCTCGTTCAGCGCAGTCGGCTTCGTGCTGCTCGTGATCGCCTGCGGGTTCGGATTCCAGCGCTCCGAGGACGACGCCGGCGCCGACGATGAGGAGGCCGATGACGGCGGCTGGGTCTCGCTCGGCTGGGTCATGCACTATCTGCTGAGCTTCAAGGCATGGGTGTTGCGCCCGGCCGCGAGCGCCGTCGTTGCCGCCTTCCGCAAGATGACGAGCCGCCCAGCTGCGCCCGCGAAGGCCGCGCGCGCCGAGCCGCGCTTCGGTGCGGCGAGCGCACCCGCAGCTGCGCCAGAGCCGGACGAGGAGGACGCCGAGGCCAACGAGGATGAAGAGGCCGAGACCTCGACCAAGGTCACGCGCCCCGAGAAGAAGAAGCCTGCGAAAGCCGCACCGAAATCGGCCAAGAAATCATCCGACGGCTACGAACTGCCGCCGCTCAATCTCCTGGCCGCGCCGAAGTCGACCGACCGCTACGCGCCGAGCAGCGAGGCCCTCCAGGAAACCGCGGGCACCCTCGAGCACGTGCTCGGCGATTTCGGCGTGCGCGGCGCGATCATCAATGCGCGGCCGGGCCCGGTGGTGACGCTCTACGAGCTCGAGCCGGCGCCCGGGATCAAGTCGTCGCGGGTGATCGGGCTCGCCGACGACATCGCGCGCTCGATGAGCGCGCTCTCCGCCCGCGTCGCCGTGGTGTCCGGGCGCAACGTCATCGGCATCGAGCTGCCGAACACGACGCGAGAGAAGGTCTATCTGCGCGAGCTGCTCGCGGCCGACGAGTACACCGGGACAGCGGCCCGGTTGCCGCTCTGTCTCGGCAAGACGATCGGCGGCGAGCCGGTGATCGTCGACCTCGCACGCATGCCGCATCTCCTGATCGCCGGCACCACCGGCTCGGGCAAGTCGGTCGCCATCAACACTATGATCCTGAGCCTGCTCTACCGGCTCAAGCCGGACCAGTGCCGGCTCATCATGGTCGATCCGAAGATGCTGGAATTGTCGGTCTATGACGGCATTCCCCATCTCCTCACCCCCGTCGTCACCGATCCCAAGAAGGCGGTGGTCGCGCTCAAATGGGCGGTGCGCGAGATGGAGGACCGCTACAAGAAGATGGCGAAGCTCGGGGTGCGCAACATCGACGGCTACAATGCGCGCCTCACCGACGCCCGCGCCCGCGGCGAAGGGCTCTCGCGCACGGTGCACACCGGCTACGACCCCGACAGCGGCGAGGCGATCTACGAGAAGGAGGAGTTCGAGTTCGAGCCCCTGCCCTATCTCGTCGTCATCGTCGACGAGATGGCCGACCTGATGATGGTCGCCGGCAAGGACATCGAGGGCGCGATCCAGCGCCTCGCCCAGATGGCGCGCGCCGCCGGCATCCATGTCGTGCTCGCGACCCAGCGGCCTTCGGTCGACGTCATCACCGGCACCATCAAGGCGAATTTCCCGACCCGCATCTCGTTCCAGGTCACCTCAAAGATCGACAGCCGCACCATCCTCGGCGAGCAGGGCGCCGAGCAGCTGCTTGGCCAGGGCGACATGCTCTACATGGCCGGCGGCGGCCGCATCAGCCGCGTCCACGGGCCGTTCTGCTCCGACGAGGAGGTCGAGAAGATCGTCCGCCACCTCAAGAGCCAGGGCCAGCCGCAATACCTCGAGGCGGTCACGGCGGAGGACGATACCGAAGGCGAGGACGGCGCGGTGTTCGACGCTACCGCCATGGGCGAGCCGGACGGCGCGGACCTCTACCAGCAGGCGGTGCAGGTGGTAACGCGCGACCGCAAGGCTTCGACGAGCTACATCCAGCGCCGCCTGCAGATCGGTTACAACCGGGCCGCCTCGCTCATGGAGCGCATGGAAAAGGAAGGCATCATCGGCCAGCCCAACCACGCCGGAAAGCGCGAAATCCTGGTTGGCGGTGAAGAGGACGAGCGCTAATGATTGATTCCGGACGTGACCGGATGTCGTGAAAAGGCCATACGGCAGGGCTAGCCGGGCAAGAGCTAGGACAGGGGATGGCGGAGATGGGCATGACACGGGCGGGGGTGGCCGCGGTCATCGGGTTTTTCATCCTGACAGCACAAGGGGTTGCGCCAGCGCAGACGATCCCCCTGCCGCAGCCCGCGCCCAAGGCCCGCACCGCCCCGGCCGTCGCGGCGAAGCCCGCGACTCCATCCCTCGCCGATTCGATCAGCACCGAAGCCGGTCAGCACGCCCTGGTCGACCGGGTGAGCCTCTACCTCTCGACCATCCAGACCATGGTCGGCAATTTCGTCCAGGTCGGCCCGGACGGCCGCAAGACCGAGGGCAAGTTCTACATCGCGAAGCCGGGCCGTGTCCGGTTCGAATACAATCCGCCGTCGCCGATCGAGGTGGTGGCGGACGGCTCTCAGGTCGTGGTGCATGACCGCAGGCTCGACACCAAGGACCTTTATCCGCTGTCGCAGACGCCGCTGCGCTTCCTGCTCGCCGACCGCATCGATCTGTGGAACGACACCAAGGTGGTCTCCGTCGGTGCCGACGAGAAATACGTCACCGTCAGCATCGAGGAGCGCACGATGATCATCGGCACCAGCAAGCTGATGATGATGTTCAACGCCAAGGACTTCCAGCTCCTGCAGTGGACCGTGACCGACCCCCAGGGCTACGAGACCACGGTCGGGGTCTACAATCTCGACATGAAGCAGAAGCCCGACCCGAACATGTTCCGCATCGTCTACGGACGCGCCGAGCAGAATTTCCAGTAAAGCGCTCGGCTGCGCCTCGCGGCATTATTCCCTCTTCGCGATTGTCTTCGCCGGGCTTGTCCCGGCCACCCCGCTTAGTCTGGCAAAGCCGTGCCATATGATCGGGGTCGCCGGGACAAGCCCGGCGAAGACGAACGAGTAAGACGACCTGCGATGCGCCTCACCGTCACCACCTGGAACATCAACTCGGTGCGCCTGCGCATCAATCTCGTCGCCCGCTTCCTGCGCGCGGTGATGCCGGACGTGCTGTGCCTGCAGGAGACCAAGTGCCCCGACGATCGCTTTCCGGCGAAGCGGTTCAAGCGGCTCGGCTACACCCATTTCGCGCTCAACGGGCAGAAGGGCTATCACGGCGTCGCCATCGTCTCGCGCTTGCCGTTCGACGCGATCGACAAACGGGGCTTTTGCGGCAAGGGCGACAGCCGGCACATCGCCGTCGAGATCGGCGCCAAGGCGGGCTTTGCCGAGACGACGACGCTGCACAACTTCTATGTGCCCGCCGGCGGCGACGAGCCCGATCCTGAGATCAACGCCAAGTTCGCGCACAAGCTCGCCTTCCTCGACGAGATGCGCAGTGCCCGCGACATGCATCCGGTGAACGGCGCGCGGGCCATACTCGTGGGTGATCTCAACGTCGCACCGCTCGAGCACGACGTCTGGAGCCACAAGCAGCTCCTGCGCGTCGTCTCCCACACGCCGATCGAATGCGAGAAGCTCAATGCGGTGCGCGATGCCGGCCAATGGGTCGACGTGATGCGCGCCTTCGTGCCGGAGCCCGAAAAACTCTATACGTGGTGGAGCTACCGCGCCGCCGACTGGCAGGCCGCCGACCGCGGCCGCCGCCTCGACCACATCTGGGTGTCGCCGTCGATCGCGGAGCGCGTGTCGCGCATGGCGATCACCCGGCAGGCCCGCGGCTGGAGCCAACCGTCGGATCACGTCCCGGTGACGGCGACGATCGAGATGTGAGCAAGACAAGACGGCACAAGGAGGCGGCGTGTTGCATCGAAAACGTGCGACGTCTCCGGTTGCTGCGGCCTATCCGCGAATGTATCGTCTCGCCGCTCTGCGGCGCTCTGCCGTCGTGATTTTCCGAGCCAAATCATCTTCAACATAAGGAACTCTGGATGCTTCGCTTACTCGCGTCGACACTCTCGGCTTTTTGCCTCAGCCTCGCCGCAGCGCTCGCCCAATCGCCAGTCGAGCGCGGCGCCTATCTCGTCAACACGGTGATGACCTGCCACAACTGCCACACCCCGATGGGACCGAACGGGCCGCAGCTCGACCGCGGCCTGTCAGGCGGGCTGCGCTTCGACGAGCCCCCTTTCGACGTCACCGCGGGGAACATCACGCCCGACCCCGAGACCGGGATCGGCACCTGGAGCGTCGAGGACATCAAGAAGACGCTCACGACGGGTGTCCGGCCCAACGGCGTGCCGCTCGCGCCGGTGATGCCGACCGACTACTACAAGGTCCTGACCCTTGCCGACCTCGAGGCCATCGCGCTTTACCTCAAGAGCGTGAAGCCGGTGAAGAACCAGGTGCCGGCACCCGTCTACAAGGTTGCGCTGGGCCGCGAGGAGGTGCCCGGCGCCGCCGCGCCGATGCCGCAGCAGGACTTCGGCGACAAGGTCAAGCGCGGCTTCTATCTCGCCACCATCGCCCATTGCATGGAATGCCACACGCCGATGGCCGGCGGGAAACACGAATTCTCGCAGCTCGGCAAAGGCGGCCGCCAGTTTCCGGGGCCTTGGGGCGTCTCGGTCTCGCGCAACCTGACATCGAGCAAGACCGCCGGCCTCGGCAACTGGAGTGACGCCGACATCAAGCGTGCGATCACCCAGGGCGTCCACATCGACGGCACGAAGCTCAAGCCGCCGATGGGCTATCCGTATTATGCCAGGATGACCGATGGCGATCTCAACGATATGATCGCCTGGCTGCGTACCCTGCCGCCAAAAGACTAAGCCGCGTTCTCGTCCACGGAGCTGAACAATGGAATATCCCCGCCGCGCCTTCCTGCATCTCGCCGGCGCGGCGGCGCTGCCGGCCTTGCTGCGCAGCGCGCAGGCGCAACCGATCGTGCTGCGGCGGACGCGGATGCTGATCCCGCTGCCGCCCGGCGGTGCGGTCGACATCTATGCGAAGCTCGTTGCCGATCAGATGGCGAAAGCGCTGCACCGCACTATCGTCATCGAGCACAAGCCGGGCGGAAGCGGCAACACCGGCATGCAATACGCCGCCCATGAACCGCCGGACGGCAACCTGATCGTCGTCGCCACCCAGGGGATGACAGAGATCAATCCCATTGCCTACGCCGACACCAGATGGTCGCTCGCCGATTTCATTCCGCTGATCCGGGGGGTGCAGGCGCCCTTGGTGCTCGTCGCCAATCCGGCCATTCCGGCCAAGACGGTCGAAGAGCTGATCGCCTGGATCCGCAAGAATCCCGGCAAGCTCAGCTACTCGTCCTACGGTGCGGGCAGGTCCTCGCATTTCCTGGGGTTTTTGTTCAACAAGCGCTTCGGCCTCGATCTCGCGCACCTGCCCTCCAAGGAGGGCCGCGCCCAGGCGGCCGATCTCATGGCCAACCCCGCGTTGTTCGGCTTTGCCCAGCTGCAGCGGACCCTGTCGCTGATCAACGACAAGAAGCTCAATGCCATCGCCGTCACCAGCCCGGCGCGCTCACGTTTCTTCCCCGACGTGGCGTCGTTCGCGGAGCTCGGGCAACCCGACTTCACCGCCAACGTGTGGTTCGGCCTGATGCTCCGTAGCGGGACGCCGCCCGCGATGGCGGACGCCATTCTCGCAGCGGCCAAGGAGGCGCACGAGGACCCCGGTGTGAGGGCGAAGCTCGAAGCGCAGGGCTTCGAGATGTCGAGCGAAACCGGCGCGGCATTCGCCGCCGAAATCCGCAGCCAGACGGCGCGGTGGGCGCGCCTCGTCGCGGCGTCCGGCTTCCACAGCGAAGCCGGCGGCGGGAGCTGATCGCGCCGCGTCTATAGCCCGAGCGTAAAACGAGGTTACTGCCGCGGCGGCTTCGGCAGCAGCATGTCGCGCACAGCCTGGAGCTCGCTCGTCGCCTCGTTCGCGCGCGCCGCGGCGCGGTCGCGCATCAGCCGCGCCGCATCGGGGAAACCTTCCAGCACTTTGCGGAACAGGCCGCGGCTGATTCGCATCACGGTCGACGGCTCGATCGCGGTGGCGGTGACCGGGCGCTTGGTCTCCGTCACCAAGGCGAGCTCACCGAGCAGCGTGCCCGGACCCACCACGATCTCGGCATCCGCGGGATCGGCGCCCGGGAGGTCGAGCCGCAGCGCCCCCTCCTGTATGACGTAGCCGCTGTCCGCCGCATCGCCGGCGGTGAACAGCATTTCGCCGGGCGCGAGCTCTCTTGCTTCGGAGCCGATGGCAAGAATCTGCAACGCCGAGAATCCGAGCTGGCCAAAGATCGTGAGCCGCTCCAGAAAGAAGATATCGTCCTCGATGGTCATGTCACGTGAACGCAGTACTCTCGAACGACCCCTTCGCGTGCGTAAGGCGCATCGCGCTCAGGGCACCAGCTTGTAGCCGCCGGCCTCGGTCACCAGGATTTCCGGAGCGGCGGCGTCCTTCTCGATCTTCTGGCGCAAACGGTAAATGTGAGTTTCCAGTGTGTGGGTGGTCACCCCGGAATTATAGCCCCACACCTCCTGGAGCAGCACGTCCCGGGAGATCGGGCGCAAGCCCGCCCGGTAGAGAAAGCGCAGGATCGCCGTTTCCTTCTCGGTCAGGCGAACCTTGTTGCCCTTGGGACCCACGAGGAGCTTGGAGCTCGGCTGGAAGGTATAAGGACCGATGGTGAAGATCGCATCCTCGCTCGCTTCGTGCTGGCGCAACTGGGCACGGATGCGGGCGAGCAGGACGGCGAAGCGAAACGGCTTCGCGACATAATCGTTGGCGCCGGACTCGAGCCCGAGGATGGTGTCGGAATCGGTGTCGTGCCCGGTCAGCATGATGATCGGTGCCTTGAAGCCGTTCTTGCGCAGGATGCGCACCGCCTCGCGGCCGTCGATATCGGGCAGGCCGACGTCCATGATGACGAGGTCGATCTGGCCGGCCTTGGCCGCCTGCACCCCCTTGGTGCCGGAGTCGGCGGGGACCGCCTCGAATTCCTCGTGCAGCGAGAGCTGCTCGACGAGCGCGTCGCGAAGCTCGGTGTCGTCGTCGACGATCAGGATCCTACGCGCGTTTGGCATGTCCAGCCTCTGCCGCCGCGCTCGCCCCAGCGCGGACATGACGTCGCCGGCCGTGATTCGAAATCACCGTCCAGGCGACACAAAGTGCATTGAATCGGTTAATGTTCCGGCCTCGGCAGGCGCGGTGTGACAGTGGCGGATTCGTTTCACCTCCGGCAAGTAGAGCAATCCGCCATAAAAGAGCAAGCATCGGCGCGCGCCTCGATAATCGGACCTGACCACATCATGATACCGCTTTCCAGGCCATGCACCGCCTTTCGCTGACCAGAATCGACGTGTGGGCGCGGCCGGGCGACCGGCGGCATGGCTGGATCGGGGCCGGGCCGCAGCGGATCGCGGTGGCGCTCGGCCGGTCCGGCATCAAGGCGAACAAGCGCGAGGGGGACGGCGCCACCCCGGCGGGGAGCTTCCGGCCGCTCCGGGTGTGGTGGCGGAACGACCGCTCCCACCGGCCTTCGGTGCTGCTGCCGTGCCGCCCGATCGGTCCGGCGGACGGCTGGTGCGAGGACCCGCGGGACCGCCGCTACAACCGCCCGATCAAGCTTCCACCCGGCGCCGCCGGCGACCGCCTCGCCCGCGCCGACGCGCTCTACGACGTCATCATCGAGATCGACCACAACACCAGGCCGCGTATCGCCGGCCGCGGCAGCGCCGTGTTCATTCACGTGGCGCGGCCCAATTTCGGTCCCACCGCCGGCTGCGTCGCGATGCCGGCACCCGTGCTGCGACGCCTGGTACGCCGGATCGGCCCGAACACGAGAATCGTGATTCACGCTTGACCGAACTTTTCCCTCTCCGTCTTCGAGAGGGTAGGGTCCTGGCTTCTTTGCGCGCCGCGCTCTTGAACGAATACCCCACCCACCAAGGCGGGGCGGGAGAAGAACCGAGGAACTCATGCCCGATCAGCTGCGCCACGTGAGCCGCGCCCTTCTCTCGGTGTCTGACAAGACCGGGCTCGTCGATTTCGCCCGCACGCTTGCGGGATACGACATCGAGCTCGTTTCGACAGGCGGCACCGCCAAGGCGCTGGCCGCAGCCGGGCTTTCGGTGCGCGACGTCTCCGATCTCACCGGATACCCCGAAATGATGGACGGCCGCGTCAAGACGCTGCATCCGAAAGTCCATGGCGGCCTGCTGGCGATCCGCTCCAACGATGAGCACGCGCGCGCAATGGCCGCGCACGGCATCGCCGCAATCGATCTTCTTGTCGTCAACCTCTACCCGTTCGAGGAGACGGTGGCGCGCGGCGCCGGCTATGACGACTGCGTCGAGAATATCGACATCGGCGGTCCGGCGATGATCCGCGCCGCCGCCAAGAACCATGCCGACGTCGCGGTCATCGTCGAGCCCGAGGACTATGCGACCGTCACGGGCGAACTTGCCGCCCATGGCGGCGCGACGACGCTGGCGCTCAGGAAACGCCTCGCCGCCAAGGCCTATGGGCGCACCGCGACCTATGACGCCGCGATCGCCAACTGGTTCGCGACGGTCCTGGACGACACCGCCCCCGATTTCCGAGCGTTCGGGGGACGCCTCGCCCAAGCGCTGCGCTACGGCGAGAACCCGCATCAGAGCGCCGCATTCTATCGCACGCCGGTTACGCGCTACGGGGTCGCGACCTCACGCCAGGTGCAGGGCAAGCAGCTCTCCTACAACAATCTGAACGACACCGACGCGGCTTACGAATGCGTCGCCGAGTTCGATCCCGCGGCCTCGGCCGCCTGCGCCATCATCAAGCACGCCAATCCCTGCGGCGTCGCGACGGGCGGCGACCTCCTCGAGGCCTATCGCAAGGCGCTCGCCTGCGATCCGGTCTCCGCCTCCGGGGGCATCGTCGCACTCAATCGCCCACTCGACGCCGCGGCGGCGCGGGCGATCACCGACATCTTCACCGAGGTGATCATTGCGCCCGATGCGAGCGAGGAGGCGATCGCCATCGTTGCTGCCAAAAAGAACCTTCGGTTGCTCGTCGCCGGCGGCATTCCGGACCCGCGCGCGCCCGGAGTTCTGGTCAAGTCGGTTGCCGGCGGGCTTCTGGTGCAATCGCGCGACAGCGCCGTGGTGGACGAGATGCAGCTCGAGACCGTGACGAAGCGCGCGCCGACACCGCAGGAGCTCGCCGACCTGCGCTTCGCGTTCCGGGTGGCAAAGCACGTCAAGTCGAACGCCATCGTCTACGCCAAGGGTGGCGCCACCGTCGGCATCGGGGCCGGCCAGATGAGCCGGGTCGACGCCGCGCGCATCGGCGCACTCAAGGCGCAGGACGTCGCCGCCGCGACCGGCGCCGCCTGCGCCCGCAACGCGCGGCTCGGTCGTCGCCTCGGATGCGTTCATCCCGTTCGTCGACGGCCTCCTCACCGCGATCGAGGCCGGCGCCACCGCGGTGATCCAGCCTGGCGGCTCGGTGCGCGACGGCGAGGTCATCAAGGCGGCCGACGACCACGGCATCGCCATGGTGTTTACCGGCACGCGCCACTTCCGGCATTGAGACGCGGTACCGCGCTGCTCCCGGCACCCGGTGAGCCGGTTTCCGCGTGGCCGGTTGTCGCGTGCGACCACTCGCGGCTTCTGCTACACTCGCCCCACACAAAAAAAGCCTGTCGAGGGAGACCATGAGGCGCCGGGAGTTCGTTGCCGCTTTAGGCGGCGTGGCAGCGTTTGCGTGCGCCGCACGGGCTGAGCGCCCCGAAGCGGTGCGGCGCGTCGGCGTGCTGATCTATGGAGCCGAGGACGATCCGGTGACCGGGACACGGGTGGAAGGCCTGCGGGAGGGGCTGCAGCGGCTCGATTGGGTCGAAGGCCACAATCTCGCGCTCGATTTCCGCTTCGGCGCCGCCGATCCACACCGCATCCGCGCCGCCGCGAAGGACCTCGTAGCCCTCGGCCCCGACGTGATCGTCACCGGCGCCGCGCCGGCGACCCGCGCGGTGCTCACGCTGACGCAGACGATACCGGTCGTGTTCGTCGAGGTCACCAACGAGACGGGCTACGGGGTCTCTGGCAGCCTTGCCCGGCCTGAAACAAACAGCACCGGGATCACCAACCTCTACCTCGCGATCGGCGCGCGCTGGCTCGAAATCCTCAAGGAGGCGGCACCACGTCTCTCGCGGATCGTGCTCCTGTTCAATCCGGAGTTCGATTCGCCGGCCTATTTGAAGGCGATCGCAGCCGCGGCCGATGCCTATCGCGTGGCGACGGTCCCGGCGCCGGTGCGCAACAGCGAGGAGATCGCCCACGCGATCGCCGCGGCGGCGAACGAGCCCGACACCGGCCTCCTGATCGTGCCGCCGACGCCGGCGTTTTCCGACATCCGGCTGATCTTCCGGCTCGCCGAGCAGTACCGGATGCCCGCCATCTACCCGACCCGTGGCTTCGCCGCCGAGGGTGGCCTGCTCGCCTATGGCGCGGTGAGCGCCGATCTCTTTGCCCAGGCGGCGACCTATGTCGATCGCATCCTGCGCGGCGCCAAGCCGAGCGAGCTGCAGGTCGGCTTTCCCACGCGCTTCGATCTCGTCGTCAACCTCAGGGCCGCCCATGCGATCGGCCTCGAGCTTCCGCAAAAGCTCATCGCCCGCGCTGCCGAAGTCATTCAATGAAACATCTTCGATGAAACATCTTGAAGCCACGCGATTGAAATACCGATCACCCTCGAGCCGGATCCTTCCGGCGATCGTCCTCGGCTTAGCGGCGATGCTCGCCGCTCTCCTCGCGCCAGCCGAGCCCGCCGACGCCCAACAAAATCGGCCGCAGACGGGCACGGCTCAGACGGCGCCGGCGCGCACGGCGCCTTCTCTCGCGCCGGTGCTCAAGAAGATCACGCCGGCGGTGGTGAGCATCGAGACCAAGTTTCGCGCCCAGGACCCCAAGAACCGGCGCCGCGATGCGCGCGAAGGCGGAAATGTCGGCTCCGGCGTGGTGTTCGACGCCAAGCGCGGCCTGATCATCACCAACAACCACGTGATCGACCGTGCCGACGACATCACCGTGACCTTGACCGACGGCCGCATTTTCAAGGCGAAGCGCGTCGGCATCGATCCGGACTTCGATCTCGCCGTGATCTCCGTCGATGCCGACAATCTTCCCTCGATCCCATTCGGCAATTCGCGCGAGCTCGAGGTCGGCGACTTCGTGCTGGCGATCGGTTACCCCGCGAACATCGGCCAATCGGTGACCTCGGGCATCGTCAGCGGCATGCACCGCACCAATGTCGGCGTCGAGCAGTTCGAGAACTTCATCCAGACCGACGCCGCGATCTATCCCGGCAATTCCGGCGGCGCGCTGGTCGACTTGCAGGGTGACGTCGTCGGCATCAATACCGCCTTCATCGGTGCGACAGCCACCAATCCGGGCATGGGCTTCGCGATACCGGTGAACACCGCCCGCATCATCGCCGACCAGCTCGTCGAGTTCGGCGACGTCCGCCGCGGCACGCTCGGCATCACCACCGACGATCCCTCCCCCGATGCGCCCCGCGAGGCCGGATCGACCGAGCCGCCCAGCGGCGCCGTCGTCGTCAAGGTGGCGCCCGGCTCGCCGGCGGCGCGCGCGGGATTGAAGCCCGGCGATCTCGTCACCGAGCTCGGCGGCCGCCAGGTGATCGATTCGCAGTTCCTGCGGCGCCGGCTCGCTCTGCTGCGCGTCGGCGAAGTGGCCGATCTCACCGTGCGGCGTGACGGCAAATCGTCGAACGTGAAGCTCGCGGTGGCGGATCGAGACGCGCGCGCCCGCGCCAAGTAATCGCGCGGATTCTTCGCGCAGGATCCTGCAACTTTTCGGGATCATGCGGCGATCCTCACGTCGTGCGCGCGATGTCGCCCAGCATGCTCGCGGCGACCGACAACTTGGCAAGCGTAAGCCCCGACGCGGCGATCTCGTGGATCGCCCCGCGCACGCGCTCGGCGCCGTCCTTCGAGGCCATCCAGGCGGTGATGGCCGCGGCGCCGGTACCGTACGCGGTCGCCTCGGCGGCGATGCGGCGCATCGAATCGCCGATCGTATCGAGCGCCCGGTCGAGGGCGAGGCGCTCGAAATAGTCGGACACTTTGATGGTGCCGACACCGCCGACGACACGGTCGAGCTGGAAATACCCGAGCGCCGCGAAGTAGGTCTGCGCGGCGTCGGTGACCGACGTGCCGGTGCGGTCGGAAATGAGGACGGCGTCGGTCGCGGCGGTGAGCGCCGGCAGGTCGGCGATCCGCAACGCCAGTGACTCCGAAATGCCCTGGCCGACGAGCTTCGCCGCCCTCGCCGCGCGCGCTTCGATCGCCTCGGGTGGCAACAGGGCGTTCAGACCGTCGACCACCGCCGCTATGCCGGACTGGTAATGCGCGACGATGTCGGCGAGGCCGCGGCCGAGATCGACGTTGCGCAGGAACCAGACGATGCGGTCGAGCAGCAGGTTCTGCACGGCCACGAACAGCGAAAGCTGGGCGCCGCCGTCGATCTTGCCGTCGAGCTCCTCGATCGCGGTGTTGAGCGCGGTCAGGGAGTAGCTGTCGCGCACCGCGGCGAAGGCGGCGGCGATGCGGTCGACGCTGGCGCCGGTCTGGTCGGCGATACGCACCACGAGGGTCGGCCCGCCCCGGTTGATCATCGAGTTCGCCAAGCCGGTCGAGATGATGTCGCGGCGCAGCCGATGCCGCTCCACCGCATCGGGAAACCGCGTCGTGACCGACGGCGGGAAATAGCGGCCGAGCTCGCGAGCGAGATAGGGATCGTCGGGCACCCGCGAGGCGAGGAGATCGCCGTGGAGCGAGAGCTTCGCATAGGCGAGCAGGACCGCGATCTCGGGCCGGGTGAGCGGGATGCCACGACGGCGCCGCTCGGCGATCTCGCTGTCGTCGGGCAGGAATTCGACGGCGCGGTCGAGCTCGTGGCGCTTCTCCAGCGTCTGCATCAGCCGCTGCTGGAACCCGAGGTCTTCGAGGCCGCGCTGCTGGTCGAGCGAGATGGCGAGCGTCTGCTGGTAGTTGTTGCGCAGCACCAGCGCCGCGACCTCGTCGGTCATGCTGGCGAGCAGCGCATTGCGGTCCGGCCAGGTCAGGCGGCCGTCGTGCAGCGGCAGGCTCAACGCGATCTTGAGGTTGACCTCGACGTCGGAGGTGTTGACGCCGGCGGAATTGTCGATCGCGTCGGTGTTGAGACGGACGCCGTGGAGCGCCGCCTCGATGCGGCCGAGCTGGGTCATGCCGAGATTGGCGCCCTCGCCGATCACCTTGCAGCGGAGCGCCGAGCCGACGGCACGAATCGCGTCGTTGGCGCGGTCGCCGACCGCCTCGTTGCTCTCGTCGGACGCCCGCACATAGGTGCCGATGCCGCCGAAGAAGAGAAGATCGACCGGCGCCTCGAGGATCGCTTTCATGACCTCCTGCGGCGTCGGCCTCGCCGCAGCGAGGCCGAGCACCGCCCGCGCCTGCGGGCTCAACGCGATCTCCTTCGCCGATCGCGAATAGACGCCGCCGCCCGGCGAGATCAGGTTGCGGTCGTAGTCCTGCCAGCTCGAACGCGGCAGGTTGAACAGGCGCTCACGCTCCGTGAAGCTCGCCGCGGGGTCGGGATCGGGATCGATGAAGATGTCGCGGTGATCGAAAGCGGCGACGAGCTTTATGGTGCGCTCGCGCAGCATGCCGTTGCCGAACACGTCGCCCGACATATCGCCGACGCCGACCACGGTGAATGGCTTTGCCCCGATGTCGAAGTTCATCTCGCGGAAATGGCGCTCGACCGCCACCCAGGCACCGCGCGCGGTGATCGCCATCGTCTTGTGGTCGTAGCCGGTCGAGCCGCCGGAGGCGAAGGCATCGTCGAGCCAGAAGTGGTGGTCGCGCGAGATTTCGTTGGCGATATCGGAGAAGGTCGCGGTGCCCTTGTCGGCGGCGACCACGAGATACGGATCGTCGCCGTCGTGCCGCACCACGTCGATCGGCGGGATCACATGATCGATGTCGAGATTGTCGGTGATGTCGAGCATGGTCGACATGAACAGCCGATAGACCGCAATGCCCTCGCTCTGGATGGCGTCGCGGTTGCCGGTCGGCAGCCGCTTCGGGACGAAGCCGCCCTTGGCGCCGACGGGAACGATGACCGCGTTCTTGACCTGCTGCGCCTTGACGAGGCCGAGGATCTCGGTGCGGAAGTCCTGCGGGCGGTCCGACCAGCGAATGCCGCCGCGCGCCACCAGCCCGAACCGCAGGTGCACCGCTTCGAGCCGTGGCGAGCAGAGGAAAATCTCGAAGCGCGGCCGCGGCAACGGCATGCTGTCGACCTTGCGGCTGTCGACCTTGATCGCGATCGGCTTCATGCCGGCAGCCGCGCTCGGCTGGAAGTAGTTGGTGCGCAACGCCGACCTCACGGCGTTGACGAAATGGCGCAGGATGCGGTCCTCATCGAGGCTCTGCACCGCTTCGAGTCCTTTCTCGATGGCGGCGAGGCCGTCGGTCTGGCGCTTCTCGCGTTCGTCGGCGTCGACCCCGAGGTGGGGATCGAACCGCGTCTCGAACAATGCCACGATCTTCGCGGCAAGGTCGGCATGGCGGACCAGCGTCGACCACATGTAGTCCTGGGAGAAGGGCACGCCGATCTGGCGCAGGTAGCGCGACAGCGTGCGCACCAGCGCCACCTCGCGCCACACGAGGCCGGTGCGCAGCACGAGCGCGTTGTAGCCGTCGCTCTCGGCATCGGCGCACATGACCGCGGCAAAGCAATCATCGAGCTTTCCGCGCACCGCGTCGAAATCGGCCGCGCCGTCGCCGGCGAAGGCGAGCAGCATGTCGTGGAGCCAGAGCTGCTGGGCGCCAGCTCCGCCCGGCTCGGCGTGATAGGTGCTCTCGTCGACAACGGTGAAGCCCATGTGCTCGAGCACCGGCACGCGCTCAGAGAGCGGCAACGGCCGACCGTGGCTCCACAGCTTGAGGCGCGCGCCGCCGTCGCCGCCCGGCGACCGCTGGAAGTCGACGCCGAGCGCCGCGTCGCTCGACATCTGCTCGATGGTCGCGATGTCCTGTACCGCGGTCCCGGCGCTGAAGGCGTCGCGATAGGTCGGCGAGAACGCCTCGGCATAGCGCGTGAAGAGATCGCGCGCCGCCGGCGGGTCGTGCGCGGCGAGCAGCGCCTCGAGCAGGAAATCCGGCCACGTCTTCATGACCCGCGACACGTCGGCTTCGAGCTGCGCGCCGTCGGGATGGGCGAGCGGCACGTCGCGGCGCGCGATGATGAAATGCACGCGCACCAACGGACCTTCGGTGAAATACGGAACGAACGAGGCGATCTCGCCGTTGAAGGCCGACGCCAGCAGCCGGCCGATCAAGGCGCGCGCGCTGCTGCCATAGGGCTCGCGCGGCACGTAGACGAGAACCGACGCGAAGCGCTGGTAAAAGTCGAAACGAGTGAGCACCCGTACCCGCGGCCGTTCGTTGAGCTGCAGAATGATCAGCGCGAAATGGACCAGCGTGTCCTCGTCGATCTGGAACAGCTCGTCGCGAGGATATGTGTCGAGCACGTTCGCAAGCGTGCGGCCGGAATGGCTGTCCGGCGTGAAGCCCGCCCGTGCGAGCGCGCCTGCGACCTTGCGGCGGAGATAGGGGATGTTGCGGGCCGAACGGGTATAGGCGGTCGCGGTGAACAGCCCGACGACCTGCACGCCGCCCGACGGCCGCCCGTCGCGGAAATGCTTGATCCCGATCATGTCCATCGGCACCCGCCGGTGCACCCGCGAGCGTGCGCTGGTTTTGGTGATCAGCATCGGGCGGCGCTCTTCGAAGGCTGCCTGCTCCCGCGGCGTCATTTCGATGCGGCCGCTGCCGACCGAACCCGGCTCGAGGGGGTTGGCGCGCAGCACTCCGAGCGTCGAGCTCGGAATCCCGGTGAGCACTCGACCGTCGGCTTCCAACCGGTATTCGCGAATGCCGAGGAAGGTGAAGTTGTTGTCCTTGAGCCATTCGAGGAAAGCGATGGTCTCGGCGACCTCGTCCTCTGGTAGCGGCGGCGGGTCGGTTCTGAGCGCATCGATGACGCCGCCGACGCGGTCGAGCATCGAGCGCCAGTCCTGCACCGCAAGGCGCACGTCGGCGACGACGCCGGCGAGCGCATTCGCGAGTGCGGACCTCGCGGCTTCGTCGTCGATGCGGTCGACGTGAACCTGGATGACGCTTTCGCGCAGCGGCGCGGCGTCGATCCCGTTGCCGAAACGGATGAGCTTGCCGGCCGCATCGCGGGCGACGCGGAATACCGGATGGACCAGCAGATAGGTTTCAAGGCCGCGGTTGTTGAGCTCGCCCATCACGGAATCGACCAGGAACGGCATGTCGTCGTTGACGAGCTCGACGACGGACACGTTCGCGAGCCGCGGACCGCCGTCCGGATTCCAGACGCGAATCTTCGCCGTGCGTGGCGCGCGTTCGGCGAGGAAATGCCAGGTCGCCGCGGCGAGCTCGGCGAGCTCCTGCGGCTCATAA
Source organism: uncultured Alphaproteobacteria bacterium (assembly GCA_963824905.1). Taxonomy (GTDB): domain Bacteria; phylum Pseudomonadota; class Alphaproteobacteria; order Rhizobiales; family Xanthobacteraceae; genus JAJPKK01. The sequence continues at coordinate 448,900 of CAWGRH010000014.1, read as the reverse complement.
CGCAGCAGGTCCTCCGCCGCCGCGCCGGCGAACAGGCGCATCACGAAATCGACCGGTGCATCGGGTGCGCGTTCGTGCAGCATCCCGTTCGCGCGCTCGAGCTGCAGTAACGCAGCGCGCTCGCCGGCCCCCGCGGTTGCGGGGTCGTACGCGGCCGGCGCCGGTGCTTCGCCAACATCGCCCATCGGGCTGTCGTCGCGACTAGGATTGGTACTCATGGATGGCTCCCGCTTTCCGGAATACATCCGAATCGCGCGGGATCAAAGCCTGGCAGGCTTCGCAGCAAATGATGAAGCTGTTAGCTTCGCACCGCAGCAAGGACGGAGCAGGCCATGGCCGCCAAGACGAGGAAGACGAAACCGCAGCCGGCCAGGAGCGCGGCTGACGGCGACGACACCGTGATCACGGCGCTCGAGCTGCCGGCCGCCGAGCTCACACCGGCGATGCGCGGCTATTTCGACAAGTGCGTCGAGAAGCTCGGCTTCGTTCCGAACGTGCTCGCGGCCTACGCGTTCGACATGGCGAAGCTCGAAGCCTTCGTCGCCATGTACAACGATCTCATGCTGGCGCCGTCCGGATTGACGAAGCTCGAACGCGAGATGATCGCGGTCGCGGTGTCCGCACACAACCGCTGCTATTACTGCCTGACGGCGCACGGCGCGGCAGTTCGCGCGCTCTCCGGGGATCCAGTGTTGGGCGAATTGATGGTGATGAACTACCGCGCCGCCCGGCTCGACCGCCGGCAGCGCGCGATGCTCGATTTCGCGGTCAAGCTCACCGCGGGACCGGATGCGATCGAAGAAGCCGATCGCGAGGCGCTGCGCAAATCCGGCTTTTCCGACCGCGACATCTGGGACATTGCCGCAGTCGCCGGCTTCTTCAACATGTCGAACCGGGTCGCCGCGGCGACCGATATGCGCCCTAATTCGGTCTATCATGGCCAAGCTCGCGGAAATCGTGAGTGATCGACCATCGGTTGCAGGTGTTTGGACCAGGATCATGCGCAGTCGGGCATCCGCTGTCTCGATGCCGGACAGTGCCGGGATGGCGCGGGCGCGCTTGCACGCCTATCTGCCTGCGGTGCGACCTTTGAAGCGTGAAGTGGGGGCCGACGGAGCCTTGGCGTTTCTCATGACCCTGTCCGGAATGTTTTCCCGCCTCCAGCGCCGCCACGAGGTGCATTCGGTCATCCGCTCACGGCGCGGAACGAGCGTCGAGCGCACGGCGGGCGGCCTTGCCGTTCTCGCCGGCTTCGCGATCCTCATTCTCGCCACACCGCTCGCGGCGCAGAACCGTTTCATCCTGGAGAGCTCCGGCGCCGCCGAGGCGCAGGTCGCGACCGCGCCGCACGGAATGGTGGTGAGCCAGGAGAAGCGGGCGACCGAGATCGGCCTCGACGTGCTGGCCCGCGGCGGCAACGCCGTCGACGCGGCCGTCGCGGTCGGATTCGCGCTCGCGGTGACCTTGCCCAAGGCCGGCAACATCGGCGGCGGCGGCTTCATGGTGGTGCATCTCGCCGACCGCCACGAGGACGTCGCCATCGATTATCGCGAAGCGGCGCCCGGGGCGGCGCGCTCCGACATTTTCCTCGGGCCCGGCAAGGCCAGGCGGACCCCAACAAGTCCCGCGACACCGGGCTCGGCGTCGGCGTGCCGGGCACCGTCGCCGGGCTTTCGCTCGCGCTCACGAAGTACGGCTCCGGCAAGTTCACCCTCGCCGACCTGATCGCACCCGCGGTGCGCCTCGCCCGCGCAGGGATTCCGATCGAGAACGATCTCTTCGAACTCGCTCCTTCTCGCGCAGCCGCGGCTCGCGCAATGGCCATCGACGGCTTCGATCTTTCTCAAAGCCGACGGCTCGCCGCCCGGGGAGGGCGACACGCTCATCCAGTCCGATCTCGCCGATACGCTGGAAGCGATCGCGCGCGACGGCCCGCGTGCCTTCTATTTCGGACCGACCGCCGACCGCATTGTCGCCGCGGTGCGCGGCGCCGGCGGCGTGATGATGCGCGGCGATCTCGAGCGCTACACCCCGGTCATTCGCACACCGGTGCGCGGCACCTATCGCGGCTACGATATCGTCGCGATGCCGCCGCCGTCATCGGGCGGCATTCATCTCGTCGAGATGCTCAACATCCTCGAGGGCTATCCGGCCGCCGCGGTGAGCGACGGCAGCACGGCGGCGCTGCACTTGCAGATCGAGACGATGAAGCTCGCCTATGCCGACCGCGCCGCCTATCTCGGCGACAGCGACCGCGTCGATGTCCCCGAGGGATGGCTCGTCTCGAAGGAGCACGCCGCGGAGCTGCGCAAGCTCATCGATCCGACCCACGCACAGTCGGCGCGCGCTCTGCGGCCGGACATTCCGGTGCCCGCGGCACCCGTTCCGGGCAGCGGCAACACCACGCATTTCTCGGTGATGGATGCCGCGGGGAATGCGGTCGCCAATACCTACACCCTCAATTTCAATTATGGGCTTGGCCTCGTTGCTGCGGGCACCGGCGTCATGCTCAACAACGAGCTCGATGATTTTGCCGCCAAGCCCGGCGTGCCCAATGCCTTCGGCCTGGTCGGGGGCGCCGCCAATGCGCCCGGACCCGAGAAGCGTCCGCTGTCGTCGATGACCCCGACCATCGTTCTCAAGGACGGAAAGCCCGTGCTCGTCACCGGCGCGCCCGGCGGCAGCCGGATCATCACCACGGTGCTTCAGGTGGTCGTCAATGCGCTCGATGGCGGCAAGCCCATCGGCGACGCCGTGGCGGCTCTTCGCCTGCATCACCAGTGGTACCCCGACGAGGTCGTGGTGGAGCGCGGCTTCCCGGCGGACAAGATCGCGGCGCTCACCGCCCTAGGCCACACCGTCACGCAGGGGCCGCTGTTCGGCTCGGCCCATTCGATCGCGGCGACCCCGCATGGTCTCGCCGGCGCCGCCGATCTGCGCGCGCGGGGGGCTTTCGCGGCGGGGGATTGAAGTTTCCGGGAGCTCTTTGCAGACCTCATCCTGAGGAGGCGCGAAGCGCCGTCTCGAAGGATGGCGGCAAGGTGCGGACTCGTGGCCGTCCTTCGAGACGCCGTGCTACGCACGGCTCCTCAGGACGAGGTCAACAGAGGCTGAAAGCTCTCAGGAAAACACGCGGCGCTGGTCGAACATGCGGGCGAGGCGGCGCCGTGCATCGCTGTTGCGGCTGCGGCGGACGCCGATGTTGATGTTGATGGTGATGCCCCGCTCATAGGCGGGCACGAACAGCCGCGCCACGTGTTGTGCGCCTCCGACCGGTCGTGTCTTGTCGAGACCCTTGCCCAGCGGCAGTCCAACGGTGAAACGCGACATGTTCACACCCAACGCAAGAGGCCGTCTGAGCAAACTGGAGCGGGCGAAGGGATTCGAACCCTCGACCCCAACCTTGGCAAGGTTGTGCTCTACCCCTGAGCTACACCCGCATCCGGACCGGCGGCGAGCCCGCCGGCCGTTTTCTATGCCAAATGGATTGACGGTTTGCAACCGGCTTCCGCGGCTGAGATTTCCGGATTGGCCGGGCACCCTTACCGGGTTACACCTCGCGGCCCTGAGAGCGATCGAATTTGATCGCGCTCAGGCTACCCAATCCGGAGCATGATCTTGTCCGAAAAGTCTGCAGCTTTTCGGGATCAGGCTCTGGAAAAATCCGCTCCATTCCGATCAGCCTGAATGCCCGCAACGCCCCAAGACCTGTTCGCCTTTCTCGATCGTCTCGGCGTCGCTCATTCGACAATGAGCCATCCGGCATTGTTCACCGTCGAGCAGTCGCAGGCGCTGCGCGGCCAGATCCCGGGCGGCCACACCAAGAACCTGTTCCTGCGCGACAAGAAAGGCGCCTTCTATCTTGTGGTGGCGCAGGAGGACGCGGCGATCGCGCTCAAAGACCTGCATCGCCGCCTCGGCGCAAGCGGGCGCTTCTCGTTCGGCTCGGCCGAGGCGATGGGCGAGCTTCTCGGCGTACTGCCGGGATCGGTGACGCCGTTCGCGGCAATCAACGATACGGCAGGGCAAGTCACGGTCGTGCTCGACCGCGAAATGCTGGTCAACGAAGTGCTCAACTTCCATCCCCTCGTCAACACGATGACCACCTCGATCCGTCGCGACGGTCTCATCGAGTTTCTTGCTGCGACCGGACACCGGCCGCGCATCGAGGCCATTTCCGGGGAGGCGGCCGGAGCCCAGGCCGGGACGGACTGAGGTGCGTTGCAATCGGGGCGATCCACACCATGTAACCCCGAAAGAACAGCGTCGCCCACTACCGGCTCCCAGCCGGAATCTCGCCGAAATGCGGCGTGCCGGGCGGATTTCGTTTCAAATGTGGTGTATCTGGAGCATGGTTCGATCATGGAACAACCCTACGTGTTGCGGGGCGAGGATGGTTCGATGTTGACGGAGACCGGAGCGGCGGCGCCCCAGCCCGCGGACCTCATCAAGGAGGCCACGACCCAGTCCTTCATGAAGGACGTGATCGAGGAGTCGCGCCGCCAGCCTGTGCTCGTCGATTTCTGGGCTCCGTGGTGCGGGCCATGCAAGCAGCTCACCCCGGTCCTGGAAAAGGCGGTGAAGGGGCTCAAGGGCAAGGTCAAGCTCGTCAAGATGAACATCGACGAGCACCCCGCGATCCCCGGGCAGATGGGCATCCAGTCGATCCCGGCAGTGATCGCCTTCGTCGGCGGAAAGCCGGCCGACGGCTTCCTCGGCGCACTCCCCGAAGGCCAGGTGATCGCGTTCCTGGAGCGCATCACCAAGGGGGAGGTCGGCGGCGAGGACAAGGAGCTCCTGAAAGAAGCCGAGGCCGCGCTCGCCGGCGGCAACCCGGCCGGTGCCGCGGCGATCTATGCCGAGATCCTCACCGAGACGCCCGATAATCTCGCGGCCCTTGCCGGCCTCGCGCGGTCCTATCTCGAAACCGGCGAGGTCGACAAGGCGAAGGCGACGCTGGCCCAGGTGCCGGAGGCGAAGCGCAACGAGGCGCCGATCGCCGCGGCCCGCGCCGCGATCGAGATGGCCGAGCAGGCCGCCTCGCTCGGCCCGGTCGCCGAGCTCGAGAAGAAGGTCGCCGACAATCCGCTCGACTACCAGGCGCGGTTCGATCTCGCGCTCGCGCTCAACAGCCACAACCAGCGCCAGCAGGCGCTCGATCAGCTGATGGAGATCGTGCGCCGCGACCGCAAATGGAACGACGATGGCGCACGCAAACAGCTGGTGCAGTTCTTCGAGGCCTGGGGGCCGACCGACGAGCACACCGTGGACGGGCGGCGGCGACTGTCCTCCATCCTGTTCGCGTGACTACCGTGTTCGCCTGAGTCCTTGAGTCCGCGCGGGCATCGGGCCCGGCGGCCAGACGGAGTACAGCGATGCCGATCAATGCGGTTTATCGCGGTCCCGCCGATCTTCCGGAGGCGCTTCCGGTGTTTCCGCTGCCGGGTGCGCTGCTGCTGCCGCGCGGGCAGATGCCGCTCAACATCTTCGAGCCCCGCTATCTCGAGATGATCGACGATACCTTTCGTGACGGCCGTCGGCTGATCGGCATGATCCAGCCCGATCCGGCTCATCCGGGCACCGAGGAGCGGCCCTCGCTCTACAGCATCGGCTGTGCGGGCCGCATCACCCAGCTCGCGGAAACCGGCGACGGCCGCTATCTCCTCCAGCTCACCGGCGTCGCCCGCTTCCGCATCGTCGAGGAGCTCAAGGTCGCGACGGCCTACCGACAATGCCACGTCGATTTCACGCCGTTCACGGATGACTTCATCGCGCGCAGCGGTGAGGACGCAGTCGACCGCAAGGCGGTGCTCGCGGCGCTCAGCGACTTTCTCAAGGCGAACGACCTCAAGGCCGACTGGTCCGGCATCGAAACCGCTTCCAACGAGGCGCTCGTCAACGCCCTCGCGATGATGTCGCCCTACGACCCCGCGGAGAAGCAGGCGATGTTGGAGGCGCCTGATCTCAAGACCCGCGCCGAGATCCTCGTCGCCGTCACCGAGATCGCGCTCGCCAGAGCGAATACCGAGGGCGATCCGCCGCTGCAGTGAAGCTGCGCGCTCAGCTATGCGCGGGAGACGGGCGGACGCCGCCCGTGCGGGCTTGAACAGCGGTCAGGAAGTCGGGATAAGGGGTCGCATTCACCGGGAGCGGAAACATGACCTCTGCGCCATCCGACCGTCCGGCCTCCGCCGTCGACCCCAAGCTGCTCGAGATCCTGGTCTGCCCGCTGACCAAAGGGCCTCTCGAATATGACCGGGAAAAGCAGGAGCTGATCTCCCGCTCCGCCAGGCTCGCCTATCCGATCCGCGACGGCATCCCGATCATGCTGCCGGAAGAGGCGCGCCACCTCGACTGAGGCGCTTGGACTAACGTGAAGTTTTTTGAGCGTCATCGCCGGGCTTGTCCCGGCGACCCCGATCAAAAGGGCACTGTGCCTTCTTAAGCGGGGTGGCCGGGCCAAGCCCGGCCATGACCGTTCCTTAGCAGCGGGCCGAGCCGCGGACTCGCCACCAAGAGGATCAGCATGCTGAAGATCTGGGGAAGAAACACGTCCTCGAATGTGCAGAAGGCGATGTTCGCCGTCGGCGAGCTGGGCCTCGATTATGAGCGCATCGACGTCGGCGGGTCGTTCGGCAAGAACCGCGAGCCCGCCTATCTTGCGATGAATCCCAACGGGCTCGTGCCGACGCTCGAGGAGGATGGATTCCTGCTGTGGGAATCCAATTCCATCATCCGCTACCTCGCCGGCAAGTTCGGCGTCGGCAAGCTCGAGCCCGCCGATCCGGGGACGCGCGCCAAGGCGAGCCAATGGATGGACTGGCAGCTCTCGGTGATGGGGCCGGCGATCACGCCGGTGTTCTGGGGCATGATCCGCACGCCGCCGGCCGAGCGCAATCACAAGGCCATCGACGAAGGCAAGGTGAAGACGACCGCCGCCGTGAAGATGCTCGACGAGCAGTTCGCCAAGACCGCTTACGCCGCGGGTGAAGCGTTCTCGATGGGCGACATCCCGATCGCCATCATGAGCTACCGCTATCGCGAGCTGGTGCCGGAGCACCCGGCATTCCCCAACTTCGAACGCTGGTACGCCGCGATCGCCGCGCGGCCGGCGTTCAAGGAGCACGTTTCCAGCATTCCGCTGACGTAAGCCCGAATCTTTTGCAGGCCTCGTCCTGAGAAGCCCTGAAGCAGGCGTCTCCAAGGACGGTCACGGGCCGCAGCGTGTGTGGCGATCCTTCGAGACGCCGTGCTGCGCACGGCTCCTCAGGATGAAGTCTGAAAGCAAATCAGCACAAATATTTGCAGACGAAGTTCTTCACCGAGGTGAAGGGATTATCGAGGCTCGAATAGGTGGGACCCCAGTTGTGGGGTCGCTCGTCCTCGGCAACCACCCGAGCGCCCTTCTTCTTGTTGCCGGGAGCGCCCGCCTTGTCGGCGATCACCATAGCCCAGAAGACCTTGTACCGGGTCTGATCGTTACGCGCGACCGCGACGCCGATCGTGTCCGCATGGCTCTGCAAAAGGTTTGCGTTATGGCCCGGCGAGTTTTCCCACATGCGAAGGGTGTCGGCCCAGGTCTTGGAGCCGGCGGCGATGTTTTCCGCCGCCAGCCCGGTGTGGATGCCGGAAATCCGCGATCCGAACGAACCGGCTACGCTGTGATCCATGATTCCGGTATCGGCCATGGCCTTGGCCTGTCGCTCCGCGACCTTGGTGAGCTCCGGATCGACCTTGACCGCCGAAAGCCCGTGCTGCTGCCGGTATTTCGAGATCATCTCCACGATGTCCTCGGCATAGGCAACACGGGCAAGCGAAGCTGAGAGGACCAAAGCCCCTACAAGGCCCCCCGCAAGGCCAAGCGCCTTCATCAATTCCCCCATTCCCCTGCAACGGGGCCATCCATTGCGGGCGGATCGGGCGGATATGAGGCGAAGGGATGGTGAGGCTTACCTACTCCGCCGTAATCCCCGTCGCGCGGATCAGGTTGCCCCAGGTGTCGATCTGGCGGGTCAGGAAGGCCGGCGCATCGGCGAGCGTGCCGATATAGGGCTCGTAGCCGAGTTGGCGCAGCCGCTTGTCGACCTCGGGGAGAGCCACGACCTTGTTCACCGCGGCATTGAGCTTGGCGCAGATCTCGGTCGGGGTCTTGGCCGGTGCCAGGATTCCGACCCAGCCGTTGATGCCGAGACCCGGCAGGCCGAGTTCGTCGAGCGTCGCCGCGTCCGGCAGCGCGGACGCGCGGCGCGGGCCGGTGACCGCGAGCACCCGCACCGCTCCCTGCTGAACCTGCGGATGCACCTCGGCGACCGGCGCGGCGAGAATATCGATGTGGCGCCCGAGCAGCGCATTGAGCGCGGGCGCACCGCTTTGGAACGGCACCCCGGTAGCATTGCCCTTCGTGAGCACCTTGAATACGAAGTCCGCCACGATGTGGGCGGAGGAGCCGCCATATCCGAAGGTGAACGGCGTCGTCTTCCCGGCGTCGAGAAACGCGGTCAACGTGCGCGCGGGATTGGCGGCGCTCACCGCGAGGCCCTGGCTGTCGATCGCGACGAACGCCACCGGCCGCAAGTCCGAATTGGAATAGCCGGCATTCTTGTAGAAGGTCTGGTTGATCGAATAGCTGTTGCCGGTGAACAGGAGTGTATGGCCGTCCGCCGGTGCGGCGACGACCGCCTTTGCCGCGATGTTCGAGGCCGCGCCGGGCCGGTTCTCGATTACGATCGAATAGCCGAACTGCTCGGTGAGCCCCTGCGCGAGCACCCTCGCATAGGTGTCGATGCCGCCGCCGGGCGCGAAGCCGACGATGAAAGTGATCTTGCCGTTCGGATAGTCCGGCGCCTGTGCGTGCAGCGGCACGGCGAAGCCGCAGGCAAAGCCGAGCGCGACGAGGACGGCGGCAACGGTGCGCATGGTGCTCCTCCTTGCGGTCAGCCCGCCATCAGCGCGTCCTTGAAGGCTTTGCGTACGTGGGGGCCGTGCAGCCGCGAATAGTCGCGCTGCTGCGGTCCGCAAGCGGTGATCTTGAGGTCGGCGAACACAGGTCCGGTCTCGTTGAGCACCGCGCCGACCTGCTGCTCGAAGATCTTCAGATCCGAGAAGTCGTGCACCACGCGATAACCCGCGGCGCGGGCGAAGCCCGGAAAGTCGACGACGCCGCGGCCGGGAATTGGGTGGCCGCCATTCGCCTCGTAGGTGCCGTTCTCGCACACGAAGTGATAGAGGTTCGGCGGCGCCGCCGCGGCGATGGTCACGAGCGTGCCGAGATTCATCAGCAGGCTGCCGTCGCCGTCGAGCACGATGACGCGCTTGTCGGGCCGTCCGAGCGCGAGGCCCAGCGCGTGCGAGGAAGCAAGGCCCATCGCGCCGTGCGAGAGATAGTTGAGTGGGTGCGGCCTGATGTCGATCCAGTCGAACGCGGTTGAATAGACCGGGAGCACGATGTCGCCGTCGCCGACATGGCGGGCGAGCACCCGCAGACAGTCGTCGCGCTTCATCATGACGGTCTACGTCCGATCAGGAGGACGACTGGCTGCATCTGCGCATAGGCGGTGTCGATCGCCGGCGCAATCTTGCCGACATCGGCCTCGCTTTCGATCTCGTGATAGGTGATGCCCATGGCATCGAGCACAGGCTCGACGATGCGCACGGCGTAGCGTTTCGACTGGCGCGGCAGGACACCCGGCTCCTTCTCGAGGAGGCCCACCATCATGCAGATCGGCAGCGAATATTCGACGGCGACGCCGCGGATCGCGTTGATCGAATCGAACATGCCGGTCTGCTGGATGAGGAGCACCGCGCGGCGATTGCAGTAGGCGAGCCCGGCGCAGATCGCGACGCCCTCGTCCTCCTTGCAGACGCGCACGAGTCGCGGGTCGCTCATCTGTGCGAGCGGGCGCAGCAGACCTTCACTCGTCGTGATGTCGGGCACCGAGACGACGAACTCGATCCGGCTCGCCTTGATCTCGCGGATGATGCTCGCGCCGCGAAGGAAATCTTGCGACGCGTCGCCCGCGACACTTGCGGATGACTGCATGGGCGTTCCTCACCTCGCCCAGGTTCCCGGGCTTCGCCGCACAGTGCATGCTTTCGCATGCCCGGGCAACACTGCGCGCTGGCACGTCTCCCCGCGCGCGGGGAGACGTGCAGAGGTCACTCCGCTGTTCGCGCGTTGCGTGCCGCCTCGCACTGCGTCGAGAGCGCAAGCATGCCCGGCGGCGGCCGGCGGGCCTTGGTCGCCTGCTCGAAGGCGTAGGCGAGGCGCAGCAGCACCGGCTCGCTCCAGGCGCGGCCGGTAAAGGTCACGCCGAACGGATAGTCGGGCGGCGGCTTGGCGCCGGGAGCGCGCACCATGCCGCCGGGCACCTGCACGCTCGGATAGCCGGCCTTCGCAGGAATGTTCGAACCGAAACGGCCGGGGAACAGCACGGCGTCGAGCTTGTTGCCGTCCATGTAGGCGTCGAGGCCAAGCGTGCGCGTCGCGAGAATGTCCATTTGCCGCGCGGCAAGATACTCCATCTCGCTCATGTCGCCGCGCGTCGCATCCGACGCGAGGAAGATGTCCTGGCCGAAACGCAGCGCGAGGTTCGCATTGGCCTTGTTGAAGGCGATGATGTCGGACATCGTCTTCATCTTCGTGCCCTTCGCCCAGTCGCGCAGGTAGGCATTGAGGTCGTGCTTGAGCTCGTAGAGATAGATCACCGGGCGGCGTTCCACCTGGTTGAAGGTCCCGCTCTCCGGGTTGCGGTTGAGGATCGGCGCCTCGGTGCCGGGGCCGCCCATCCAGGCGATAGTCGGCAGATTGGCGCGAACCAGCACCGCACCTGCCGCCTCGAGCGCGGCGATGGCGTTTTCCATGATCACGCCGAAGCGCGGCGCCAGTTGGCCGTAGAACACGTCGTTCGCGGGATCGCGGGGATCGCTCGGGATGCCGATCCGGGCGCCGCGCAGACCATCCTTGTCGAGCACTGAGGTGTAGTCCGCGGGGCGTTGCATGTCGCGGGTCGCCTCGTCCTCGGGATCGGTCGCGGCCAGCACGTTGAGGAGGAGCGCCGCATCGCGCACCGTGCGGGTCAACGGACCGGCGGTGTCCTGGCTGTGGGCGATCGGGATGATGCCGCTGCGGCTGATCAGCCCGACGGTCGGCTTGACGGTGACGACGCCGTTCTGGCTCGCCGGCGAGAGCAGCGAGCCCGACGTCTCGGTCCCGATCGCCGCGGCGGCAAAGCCCGCCGCCGTCGCGACCGCCGAGCCGGAGCTCGATCCGCCCGGCGATATGATCGGAACGCCCTTCTCATCGAGCCGCGGCACATAAGGGTTGCGCACCTGGCCGCCGAGCGATGAGTAGCCGGCCGGCATGTCGATCGCGAGGATGTTGGCGAACTCGGTGAGATTGGTCTTGCCGAGGATCACCGCGCCAGCATCGCGCAAGCGTTTGACCAGGAACGCGTCGCGCTGCGCCTGCGCATCGGCGAGCGCGAGCGAGCCCGCGGTCGTGTGCTCGGCGTCGCCAGTCGCGATGTTGTCCTTGAGGAGAATCGGGATGCCCTCGAGGGGACGGCGCTGCGCGGGCTTCGCCGCATCGAGGCTTTCGGCGATCTTGAGCGCATCGGGATTGAGCTCGCGAATGGAATTGAGGCTCGGGCCTGCGCGGTCATAAGCCTCGATGCGCGCGATATAGGCGCGCGTGAGATCGGTCGCAGTGACCGTTCCTGCGGCGAGCGCCTTCTGCAGGTCGACGATGGTCGCATCCTCGATGCACACCGGCCCCTCCGCCGCCAGCACCGGCGCTGCGGTCGCAAGCAATATGATGAGAATCCGCAGCATGCGGCACTCCTCGAGCAGCAGCTGATTTGCGTCGAAAAGTCTGCAACTTTTCGCGCCCGGGTTCTAGTGGCGCGTACGTAGCCTGGGTTGAGCGCAAGCGAAACCCGGGGTCGACGTTGCCTCACTGCACCCCCTGGGTTTCGCTGCGCTCAACCCAGGCTACAGGAGGACATCCCCTCTACGGCGCGCGGCGCTCCAGCCGCTTTACGATCTCGTCGAGCTGATCGAGATCGCGGTAGGCGATGTGTACGCTGCCGTGCTCGCCCTTGTGATCGATCGCAACCTTGAGTCCGAGCACATCGGTGAGGCGCTTTTCGAGCGCCGCGGTGTCGGCGTCTTTCACGACCGGTTTGCGCGGCGCGCGCGACGCCGACTGCTCGCGCACCAGCATCTCGACCTGGCGCACGTTGAGCCCGCGCGCAACGATGTCCCGGGCGAGTGCTTCCGCATGGGGATGGCCGATCAGCGCGCGCGCATGGCCTGCAGACAATTCGCCGCGGCGGATGAAGGCCTGCACGGATTCCGGCAGCTTGAGGAGGCGCAGCATGTTGGTGACATGGCTGCGGCTCTTGCCGACGACTTTGGCGATATCGTCCTGGCTGTACTTGAACTCGTCGCCGAGCGCCTGATAGCCGTTGGCTTCTTCCAGCGCATTGAGATCTTCGCGCTGAACGTTCTCGATGATCGCAAGCTCGAGTGCCTCGGCATCGCTGACCTCGAGCACGACCACCGGCACGTCGTGAATGCCGGCGCGCTGCGCGGCGCGCCAGCGGCGTTCGCCGGCGATGATCTCGAACATGCCGTTGGCGCCGGGCGCCGGGCGCACCGCGATCGGCTGAATGACGCCGCGCTCCTTGATCGATAAGGCGAGCTCGTCGAGCTCGGCGGCGGCGAAATGGCGGCGCGGATTGCGCGGATTGGGATGCAGAAACTCGATGGCGACGCGGCGCTGCCCGGCGCGCGGCCGTTCCGGCGGTGCGTTGGTCTCCGCTCCCATGTCTCCGATCAGCGAGGCGAGCCCGCGCCCGAGGCGTGAGCGTGTCGGCTCTTCTGCCATGGGATCTCCCGAAAAATCGTTCACCGCGTCCCCTATCCGCGCACGAAGTTACACAACGCAAAACCCGGAGCCCTGATCCTAAAACCTCGGCCCTCATCCTGAGGAGCGTCCGAAGGACGCGTCTCGAAGGATGGCCCCAAACGCACGACGCTGCTGCCATCCTTCGAGACGCCATGCTTCGCATGGCTCCTCAGGATGAGGTCGTGGGAGCGCATTCACCGCCCTTTCAGTTCGCCGGATGGCCCATCAGCGCGCGCTCGCGCTGGATGACCTCGGTGGCGAGGCGCAGATAGGCTTCACTGCCGACGCATTTGAGATCGTAGACGAGCACCGGCTTGCCGTAGGACGGCGCTTCGGAGACGCGCACGTTTCGCGGGATCACGGTGTCGTAGACCTTGCTGCCCATGAACTCGCGCACGTCGGCAACGACCTGGCCTGAAAGGTTATTGCGCGCATCGAACATCGTGAGCACGATGCCGTGGATGGAGAGCCCGGGATTGAGCGTCTGGCGCACCTGCTCCACCGTCTTTAGAAGCTGCGAGAGGCCTTCCAGCGCGAAGAACTCGCACTGCAGTGGCACCAGGATCGCGTTCGCCGCCGCCATGGCGTTGATCGTCAGAAGATTGAGCGACGGCGGACAGTCGACCAGCACATAGGTGAAGGCGGGCTGCTCCGGCCCGGATATGCGCAACTCGGCGAGCGCATTGCGCAGGCGGAAGGCGCGGTCGCGGGCTTGGCCGACCTCGAGCTCGAAACCAGAGAGATCGGTGGTCGAGGGCGCGATGGAGAGCCGCGGTACCGAGGTAGGGAGGACCGCCGTCCGTAACCGTGTGTCGCCGACCAGGAAGTCATAAGTCGAGGTACGCCGGCTGGCGCGCTCGATGCCGAGGCCGGTCGAGGCATTGCCCTGGGGATCGAGGTCGATGATCAGCACTTTCTCGCCGACCGCAGCGAGCGCGGTGCCGAGATTGATGGCAGTCGTGGTCTTGCCGACCCCGCCCTTCTGGTTGGCGATCGCCAGCACGCGAGGACCGCCGGGCGGCGCGGCCGGGCCGGCTGGCTGGTCGCCCTGGGGGCTCGAAGACGGGACGAAGGGGTCGGACACGCGAGCCTCGTTTAGTGCTTTCCCCGGTGCTTTAGGCGGCGCACCACGAGGATGCGCCCGCGGGGATCGGTTTGACTAGGGACGGCGTCGTAGTCGATATTCCAATATTTAGCGGCTTCGGTCAATTCGGCATCTACATCTTGACCTTTGTGAAGCATCGCTTTTGCACCCTTTTCCATGAAAGGATTTATCATGGTTAACAAGGTGCTGAGCGGCGCGAGCGCCCGCGCAGTCACGATATCCACATGACCGACGAGTTTCGGCGCCACCGCATCGATGCGGGCGTGATGCACCGTGGCCGGGGCGCCGGTGGCAGCCACGGCCTCGGTGAGGAATGCCGCCTTCTTGCCGATGCTCTCGACGAGATCGACATGGGCTCCGGGCATATCCGCCAGCGCACAGGCGATCACGACGCCGGGGAAGCCGGCGCCGGAGCCCAGGTCCGCCCAGCGCCGAGCCTCCGGCGCAAGGGCGAGGAGCTGGAGCGAATCCGCGACGTGACGGGTCCAGATCTGGGGGATCGTGGATGAGGCGACGAGGTTCATCCGTTGCTGGCGTTCCCGGAGCAGGGCGACGAAGCGGGTAAGGCGGTCCGATGTTTCACGTGAAACGTGGAAGGGCGCGAGGGCCTGGTCGCGCTCGGCCCAAGCTTGGTCGGAGCTCCGTCGTCACCGGTGACGTTGGAGCGGCATCGGAGGACTCTGGGCCGCCCTCCTTCATGGCTGGGCTCTACGCGACGAACCCGAAGGCGCGGCACCTCTTCTCCCTCCCCGTTTTCGGGGAGGGCGGGGTGGGGCTCTTCGGGAGCGTGAAGAAAGACCCCACCCTGCCCTCCCCGAAGACGGGGAGGGAAAGACAGTGGCACGGCTGCGCTCAATGCTCGGGATGGCCGGGTTTGGCCCGGCCATGACGCGGAAAAGGTGGGTCCTCAGCTTCATGTTCGCGGCACTCGTCCCGGGCCTGCACAGATGCCTTGCTCGCACTCGCCTACGAGCGCGCCGCCCGCTTCGCGTTGCCGAACCGCCCTCGCCTCACATGGGCCGCGAGCAGGGTCAACGCGGCGGGGGTGATACCATCGATGCGGCTGGCATGGCCTATGGTGCGGGGGCGCGCGGCAGCGAGCTTCTGCCGGGATTCATTGGAAAGACCGGGAACGGCGTCGTAGTCGAGCTGCGCCGGCAGCTCGACCGCCTCGTCGCGCCGGAACGCAGCGACATCCGCCGCTTGGCGCTCGAGGTAGACGGCATATTTCGCGTCGGTCTCGACCTGCGCCGCGATCGCTGGCGCAAGGCCAAGGAATTCCGGCCAGATGCGCGCCAGGTCCGCCCATCCGACATCGGGATAGGACAGGAGCTCGAACGCGCTTCGCCGCTGGCCGTCCTGGTTGAGCGAGAAACCGTAGCGGCGGGCCTCGCTGGGAGTGACGTTCAGGCTGCGGGTGCGCGAGCGCACTTCCTCCAGCGCGCCAAGCTTCGCCTCGAAAGACGCGGCGGCGCCCCGCGCCCACGCAGCCCAGCGAAATGCCGCGCGGCGTCAGCCGCTGGTCGGCATTGTCGGCCCGTAGCGTGAGCCGGAACTCGGCCCGCGAGGTGAACATGCGGTAGGGCTCGGTGACTCCTCGCGTGACGAGGTCGTCGATCATGACCCCGAGATAGCTCTCGGCACGATCGAACAAGATTTCGGCCCCGTCCCCGGAACGAGCCGCGGCATTGAGCCCGGCGACCAGGCCCTGCCCGGCCGCCTCCTCGTATCCGGTGGTGCCGTTGATCTGGCCGGCCAGGAACAGGCCTCGGACGCGCTTGGTTTCCAGCGTTGGGTGCAGCTCCCTGGGGTCCACGTGGTCGTATTCGATCGCGTAGCCCGGCCGGACGATGCGCGCCGCCTCCAGGCCCGGAATGGTGGCCACGAAAGCGCGCTGGACCTCCTCCGGCAGCGAGGTCGAGATGCCGTTCGGATAGACCGTCGGATCGTCGAGCCCTTCGGGCTCGAGGAAGATCTGGTGGCCGTCCCGCTCGCCGAATCGGACGATCTTGTCCTCGACCGAAGGGCAATAGCGCGGTCCCCGGCTCTGGATCTGGCCGGAATACATCGGGGACCGATGGACGTTCGCCCGAATGATGGCGTGGGTCTCGGCCGTGGTGCGGGTGATGGCGCAGTCGATCTGCGGGCGGGCGATGCGCTCGGTCAGCGCCGAGAACGGCTCCGGCGGGTCGTCGCCGGGCTGCATTTCGAGCCTCGACCAGGCGATGGTCCGCCCGTCGAGCCGCGGCGGCGTCCCGGTCTTGAGCCGTCCCAGCGCAAAACCGATCCGCTCCAGCGCCAGCGACAGGCCGACCGCCGGCGCCTCGCCGACCCGGCCGGCGGGCGTCTGCTGCTCGCCGATATGGATGAGGCCACGCAGGAACGTGCCGGTGGTCAGCACCACCGCCCCTGCCCCCACGATCCGGCCGTCGCCGAGTCGGATGCCCGAAACGGCGCCATCCTGGACGAGAAGATCGTCTGCCTCCCCCTCGATCACCGAAAGGTTCGCGCAGTCCCGCACCGCCGCCTGCATCGCGGCGGCATAGAGCCGCCGGTCCTGCTGCGCGCGTGGCCCGCGCACCGCCGGCCCCTTGCGGCGATTGAGGACACGGAACTGGATGCCACCTTCGTCGGCGACGCGGCCCATCAGGCCATCGAGCGCATCGATCTCGCGAACGAGATGCCCCTTCCCCAGCCCGCCGATCGCCGGGTTGCACGACATCGCGCCGATGGTCGCAAAACGATGGGTGACCAGCGCCGTCCTCGCGCCCATGCGCGCCGACGCAGCCGCCGCCTCACAGCCGGCATGGCCGCCGCCGATCACGACGACATCGAATCGGGCATCCATCGGATGAAATTCCTGGTTGCCGCGCTTGTAGGTGAGCGCCGCGGATGCGTCAAAGCACTTCCGCGCGATGTTTCACGTGAAACGTCGAGGCTGCACTATCCACAGCCGACCAAGCTTATGCTGGACGCAACCGGAAGACTCAGCACAGGCTGATTGCGACTAAGAATCGAAAAGCCATCAAGCCGGTAGGACGACTTGATGGCCCCTGTCGATTCCATCTCCATGGACGCGAGCCAATGGAGGCGGCACCGTTCAACGAGCGGATTGAATCCGCTCGAATGCCATTGGTCAAGGGCTCGCAATTCAAGGAGCCAGCTAATGGCAAGCCAAATCACATGTATTACCAAACCTGACCGCTATAACTCACACGAGGCCATTACCGATGTAGGTGGTAAGAGGGCGAATGGGGTTGGATTCAACACCACGCGCCAGCAATGCGCCGATGACATTCGGTTCGGGCGCGATTCCTACTTCGTTCAAGTCGGGCGTTACAGGGTCGAGGTCACGGCCTACCAAAATAATTACGGAGGTCCGTGGTTCATCAAGACTGAGCCCGACGAGACACAGAAGGACAATCTCCTGAGCCTTCCGGGGTGCTGAACACAATAAACTCTCCAAGGCCGACCCAAACTCGGTCGGCCTTTCTCATTTCCCAATACAAAAATCCCGGAAGATCACGTCGAGCACATCCTCCACGTCGACCCGGCCGGTCAGCCGGCCGAGATCGCGGGCGGCGAGGCGGAGCTCTTCGGCGATGATGTCCTCCCGGCCCTCCGGCTCGGCGAGAACACGGCCGAGCGACTGGCGGCAGCTTTCCAGCAGGTGACGGTGACGCGCGCGGGTGATCAGGACCGATTGATCGGTCGAAAAGCCCGCCGCCAGGAATTCCTTCAGCATTATCAATAGCTTGTCGAAGTTCTGGCCGGTCCGCGCCGAGAGATCAAGCGATCTGCGGCCCAGGTATTCAGCCACCTTCCCGCAGTCATGTTGCGCAACATCGCACTTGTTGAAGACGACCCAGGTCTCGGGCGACCGGTCGACCAGGTCCGCCGGGGGCGGCACGGGCGCAGCCGACGACACATCCACGACCCACAGCACGAGGTCGGCCTCCCCTGCACGTTCGCGCGCTCGGCGCACCCCTTCTTGCTCGACGGGATCGGCTGAATCCCGCAATCCTGCGGTGTCGAGCACGGTGACCGGGTAGCCGCCGAGATCGAGGTGGACCTCGATGACGTCGCGCGTGGTGCCGGCATGGGGCGACACGATCGCCGCTGAGCGACCGGCTAGTCTATTGATTAGACTTGACTTTCCGACATTTACCGGGCCCGCTATGGCGACCACCAGGCCATCGCGCAGCCGTTCGCCGCGATGGCGGTCATCAAGCAGCGCGCCGATCTCGTCGTAAAGCTCTCGTGCGATATCGCGCGCCGGCGCCACCAAATCGTGCGGCACGTCGCCTTCGTCGGGAAAATCGATGATGGCCTCCACGAGCGCCAGCGCGGCGATCAGCCGGGTCCGCCAGTTTTCCGCCTGCTCGCCCAACAGGCCGCGCAGTTGCCGGAACGCCTGGCGCCGCTGCGCGTCGGTCTCGGCACCAATGAGATCGGCCAAACCTTCGACGCCGGTGAGATCGAGCTTGCCGTTGGCGAAGCTGCGCCGGGTGAACTCGCCGGGCTCTGCCGGACGAAGGCCTTCCATAGCGCCGAGCGCGCGGACGAGCGCCGCCACCACGGCGCGGCCGCCATGCAGGTGGAACTCGACGGTGTCCTCGCCGGTTTCGCTTTTCGGCGCCGGAAACCACAGCACCAGCGCATCGTCGATCGGCTCGCCGGTCGATTCGTCGCCGGTGGCGCCACCCGCGGGATCGCGTAGCCGTGTCAGCATCGCCTCGCGCGGCGCCGGCATCCTGCGCGCCAGCGCGGCGAGCGCATGGCCGGCGCGCGGCCCGCTCACGCGCACGACCGCGATCGCGGCGGGAAGGCGCCCCGACGACAATGCAAAGATCGTATCGCTGGAATCCATGATGCGCGCTGACCATAAGTCACTTCCGGCGATAGCCGGTAGCGCCGTGACACCCCACATGCAATGAAGCTGGCGTCTGGCCGCCGCTACTCGGCGCGTCGGATTTACTCACGCCTCGTGAATCTCGAACCTGAGCGGCCGCCCATGACCTCAGAGACGACATCAGAGACGCCCTCGCCTCACGCCTCATCGCCGCCGCACGAAAACCGCCTGGCCCGCGAGACCAGTCCCTATCTCCTGCAGCACAGCCACAATCCCGTCGACTGGTGGCCTTGGGGACCGCAGGCGCTTGCTGCGGCGAAAGCAACCAACAAGCCGATCCTGCTGTCGATCGGCTACGCCGCCTGCCACTGGTGCCACGTGATGGCGCATGAAAGCTTCGAGGACGCGCCGACCGCGGCGGTGATGAACGACCTCTTCATCAACATCAAGGTCGACCGCGAGGAGCGGCCGGACATCGACCAGATCTACATGGGCGCACTTCATGCGCTCGGCGAGCAGGGCGGCTGGCCGCTCACCATGTTCCTCACGCCCGACGGCGCGCCGGTGTGGGGCGGCACGTATTTTCCCAAAGTCGCGCGCTACGGCCGGCCCGGCTTTGTCGACATCATGCAGGAGGTCGCGCGGCTCTTTCGCGACGAGCCGCAGCGCATCGCGCACAATCGCGACACCCTCATGAAGGCGCTGGCGACGAAGTCGCGTCCATCAGGCAAGGTGGTGATCGGCCCGGGCGAGCTCGACGCCACCGCAGCCGCGATCGGGCGCGCCTTCGATCACGTCAACGGCGGGCTCGGCCGCGCGCCGAAATTTCCGCAATGCTCCATGCTCGAGCTTTTGTGGCGCACCGGCCAGCGCCGCAACGAAGCGCGCTTCTTCGAGCTTGTCGAGCTCACACTCACCCACATGAGCGAGGGCGGCATCTACGATCATCTCGGCGGCGGCTTCTCGCGCTATTCGGTCGACGAGCGCTGGCTGGTGCCGCATTTCGAGAAGATGCTCTACGACAACGCGCAGCTCCTCGAGCTCCTGGCGCTCGCACATCAACGCACCGGCGACGGTCTCTATCGCCAGCGCGCCGAGGAGACGGTCGGCTGGCTCGCGCGAGAGATGACAACGCCCGACGGCGCGTTCTCGGCGTCGCTCGACGCCGACTCCGAAGGCGAGGAGGGCAAGTTCTATGTGTGGTCGCGCGCCGAGATCGAAGAGATCTTGGGCCCGCGCGATGCCGAGTTCTTCGCGCGCATCTACGACGTGACGCCGGGCGGCAATTTCGAAGGCCATAACATTCTCAATCGTCTCGCCTCGCTCGCCGAACGCAAGAAGAGCGAGGAGCCCGCGGCGCCCGCTGCCGTGGCTGCAAAAGACGCCGCCTCCGGCAACGGACACAGCGGCGACCGCACGGTTCCCGATGCCGACTATCTCATCGCCCAGAAGCGTCGGGCCGACAATGTCGTCCGCCTCGCGTCGTTGCGCGACAAGCTGCTCGCCGCGCGCGCCAAGCGCGTTCGCCCCGGCCTCGACGACAAGGTCCTTGCCGACTGGAACGGGCTGATGATCGCGGCGCTGGTCAACGCCGGCACCATGCTGCACGAGCCGTCATGGATCGCCATGGCGAAGCTCGCCTTCGCCTTTGTCACCGAGCACATGACGCGCGGCGACCGGCTCGGCCATTCCTGGCGCGCCGGCAAGCTGCTCTATCCCGGCCTCGCCTCCGACCATGCCGCGATGATCCGCGCGGCGCTCGCGCTCTACGAGGCGACCGGCGCCAATGAATATCTCGCCGCCGCGCTCACCTGGCAGGCGGCGCTCGATCGCCATTACGTCAACCGCGAGACCGGCGGATACTATCTCACCGCGGACGATGCCGAAGGGCTGGTGATGCGGCCGGATTCGACCATCGACGAGGCGATCCCCAACCCGGTCGGGCTCGCGGCGCAGAACCTCGTGCGCCTCGCCGTGCTCACCGGCGACGACATCTGGCGCGAGCGCGCCGATATCCTGTTCGACGGCGTTCTACCGATCGCAGCGGAGAACATGTACATGCATGCGAGCCTGCTCAACGCGCTCGATCTACGGCTCCGTGCGCTGGAGATCGTGACGGTGGGCCCGGACGCCGATCGCTTTGCCGAGACGGCGCTCGCGCAACCCTATCTCGACCGCATCGTCGCGCGCGCCGCAAGCGTCGACGCGCTGCCGGCACAGCACCCGGCCCGCGCGGTGACACTCGTCCCTGGTGCAACCGCGGCGCTCGTGTGCGCGGGCGAGCGGTGTTCGCTGCCGGTGACCGATGCGAACAAATTGGCCGAAGCGATCGCCGCGGCGCGGGTGCAGTCCGCGGCGGAATAAACGCGCCATACGGTGGGCAAAGCGAAGCGTGCCCAGCCTGTCTGAGCGATGACGACCGTCTGACGTGGGCACGGCGCGAAGACGCGCCTTTGCCCATCCTACGATCTCACTGCGATCTCACGGCGTGAGCCCGAGCCCCTTGCGAATCTCGCCCTTCGCCGCATCGAAATCCGCCCGGAACTCCGGCTTCTGCATCATCAGCGTCACCATCACGGCGGCGCCGATGTGCCCACCTTCCCAGTCGGACGGATAGGCGACGCCGCTCGCGACGCGCTGCTCGCCATAGGCCCAGCCGCGCTCGAACAGCTCGCGCTTCTTCTCCGGCACCATCATGGCGAGGAGGAACGCCGCCTCGGCGCCAAACGTGCTGTGGCCGCTCGGATAGGTCGGACTCTGCGAGGCCGCGGCGATGTTCGCCGGCGATTTGACCGCCGCATTGGCCTGGAACGCCCGCGAACGCTTGTAGGCTTGCTTGATCGGAGAAACCCCGACCGCCGAATCAATGCGCACCTTGTCGAAGAACGGACCGGCGAGCGGAAAGCGCTCCTTGGTGAAGGTCGGCCCGAACACCTCGCCAGCGAAACGATAGACCGATTGCTCGGTATCGGCCTGGATCTGCGCGAGGCGCTCCGGCGTTACCTCTTTCTGAAGCTCGAGTACGGTCTGCATGTCGCGCTTGTCGCGCGGCGAGCCGTCGGGCGGAGGCGGCGGCAGCAGGCTGCCGAAGTCGGCATCGCCGGCGTTGAGATAGGGCTTCTCGGACAGCGCCGCCGCCGAGGCGACGCCGAGGCACATCAGTGCCACCGAGCACAGGATCACTTTGCGCATCATCTTCTCCCCAGACCTCCTTGGGGGCCGGCATACGCGCGACGCCGCTCACGGCATATCGCCGCAGCAGAAGGGAAGCAAATGGGGACGCTGTAGAGCTGTAGCCCGGGTTGAGTGAAACGAAACCCGGGGGCTGAGCCTCAGGCAAGGCCATCCCTGGGTTTCGCTGCCGCTCAACCCAGGCTACGGGCAGGCTACGTGTTCATCGACTCGAAGAACTCGCCGTTGCTCTTGGTGTTGCGGAGCTTGTCGAGCAGGAAGTCGATCGCATCCATGGTGCCCATCGGGTTGAGGATGCGGCGGAGCACGTACATCTTCTTGAGCACGTCGGGCGGCGTCAGCAGCTCTTCCTTGCGGGTGCCGGAGCGCGTGATGTCGATCGCCGGGAAGGTGCGCTTGTCGGCGACTTTGCGGTCGAGGATCAATTCCGAATTGCCGGTGCCCTTGAATTCTTCGAAGATGACTTCGTCCATGCGGCTGCCGGTATCGATCAGCGCGGTCGCGATGATGGTGAGCGAGCCGCCCTCCTCGATGTTGCGCGCCGCGCCGAAGAAGCGCTTCGGCCGCTGCAGCGCGTTGGCGTCGACACCGCCGGTGAGCACCTTGCCCGAGGACGGCACCACCGTGTTGTAGGCGCGGCCGAGGCGGGTGATCGAATTGAGCAGGATGACGACGTCGCGGCCATGCTCGACGAGGCGCTTCGCCTTCTCGATCACCATCTCGGCGACCTGAACGTGACGAGCCGCCGGCTCATCGAAGGTCGAGGAGACCACCTCGCCCCTGACCGAACGCTGCATGTCCGTCACTTCTTCCGGGCGCTCGTCGATCAGCAGCACGATCAAGTAGCATTCGGGATGGTTGGCGGTGATCGCGTGGGCGATGTTCTGCAGGAGCACGGTCTTGCCGGTGCGCGGCGGCGACACGATCAGCGCGCGCTGGCCCTTGCCGATCGGCGACACGATGTCGATGACGCGCGCCGACAGATCCTTCTTGGTGACGTCCTCATGCTCCATCCGCAACCGCTCGTCGGGATAGAGGGGCGTGAGGTTGTCGAAATTGATCTTGTGGCGCGCCTGCTCGGGGTCTTCGAAATTGATGGTACCGACTTTGAGAAGGGCGAAGTACCGCTCGCCCTCCTTCGGGCTGCGGATCTCGCCTTCGATGGTGTCGCCGGTGCGCAGGCCGAAACGGCGGATCTGGGAGGGCGACACGTAGATGTCGTCGGGGCCCGGAAGGTAGTTCGCCTCGGGAGCGCGCAGAAAGCCGAAGCCGTCCTGGAGGACCTCGACGACGCCTTCGCCGATGATGTCGACCTCGTTCTGGGCGAGCTGTTTGAGAATGGCGAACATCAGCTCTTGCTTGCGCATGGTCGAGGCGTTCTCGACGTTCTGCTGCTCGGCAAAAACCAGCAATTCGGTGGGGGATTTGGACTTCAGGTCCTGGAGCTTCACTGCCCGCATGCGGGGTAATCCTGATGGACGACCGACGAAAAGTGCCGATCGCAGAGATGGAAGGGAAGGAACCGCAGATCGTTGGCGGAGCGAGGGGCTTACACCTCGGGCCTGATACACCGGGTGAGACCCAGTCGGGTCATCCTCGAAAGTATCTGCCTGCGTTCGGTGAGATGGCGACAACATAGGAAAAGTCCGGGCCCAATGCAAGGGTTCCGGATGGGAGGGCCGATATTTTACTCAAAACGGCTTGAGGACGACGAGAAGCACGATGCCGATCATCAGGAGGGTCGGCACCTCGTTCATGATCCGAAATAACTTCTGGCTGTGCTGGTTGCGATCCGCCGCGAAGTCCTTGGTCCAGCGGGTGAGCATGCCGGTAAATCCCGACAGCAGCACGACGAGCAACAGCTTGCCGTGAAGCCACGGTGCGGAGAACAATTTGGCGCTCCAGGCGAGCCAGAGGCCGAGGACCCAGGCCACAGCCATTGCCGGATTGATGATCGCCCGCAACAGCCGGCGCTCCATCACCTTGAAGGTCTCCGACTGTACAGAGCCGGTCTCCGCCACGCTGTGATAGACGAACAGCCGCGGCAAATAGAGCACTCCCGCCATCCAAGCGATGATCGCGATGATGTGGAATGCCTTGAGCCAGAGGTAGAGCCCTGTCATGTCGGCGATCCTCGCCTTTCACGCACGCGTGTAATCATTCGTTCGACATGGGCGATCGGCGTCTCCGGCAGGATGCCGTGCCCGAGGTTGAAGATGAGCGGCCCGTTGCCGAGATACTCCAAGATCGCATCGGTTTCGCGGTCTAGCGCAGCGCCGCCCGCCAGCAATGCAAGCGGATCGACATTGCCCTGTACCGGTCGGCGACGCTGGATCTCATCGCGAGCAAACCCGCGATCGATCATCCAGTCTAGCCCCACCGCATCGACATCAACGCTTTCCACATAAGTCTTCAACAGCGTTCCGGCGCCGCGCGGAAATCCGATGATCTTCGCGTCGGGGATACGACGGCGTAATCCGGCAACGATTCGCTTCGCCGGCGCGATGCACCAGCGCGAGAACTCGTCGGGCCCAAGGACGCCCGCCCAGGTGTCGAAGAGCTGGACGGCGTCGACCCCAGCTTCAAGCTGAGCAGCAAGGTACTCGACGGAAGCCTCGATGAGGATGTCGATGAGCTTTTCGAAGAGTTCCGGATCCCGATAGGCGAAGAGACGAGCCGGTGCCTGGTCCGGCGTACCGCAGCCCGCCACCATGTAGGTTGCGACCGTCCACGGCGCGCCACAGAAGCCGAGCAAAGCCACCTCGCGTGGCAGCTTGCCGCGGACGATGCGGATGGTCTCGAACACGGGCCGAAGTGCTTCGAGATCGATCT
The DNA here is from genome assembly GCA_963824905.1 of uncultured Alphaproteobacteria bacterium. Classification (GTDB taxonomy): domain Bacteria; phylum Pseudomonadota; class Alphaproteobacteria; order Rhizobiales; family Xanthobacteraceae; genus JAJPKK01. The sequence goes on along the minus strand of CAWGRH010000014.1, from coordinate 424,012 downwards.
TGCCGGCGATCGCCTTCAGGCCGTCGCGACCGATCACCGGAGCGAGCCGCGGCCCCTCCCCTGCGGCAAACGACACCTGCTGGCCGAGCGCATGGGGCACCACCAGGATGTCCGAGAACAGGATTGCCGCATCGAAACCGAACCGGCGGATCGGCTGCAGCGTCACTTCTGCGGCGAGCTCCGGATTGAAGCAGAGGTCGAGGAAGGAACCCGCCTTCTCGCGCAGGGCCCGGTATTCCGGGAGATAGCGCCCCGCCTGCCGCATCAGCCACATCGGCGGCGGTTGACGACGCTCTCCGGCGAGAACCCTGAGGATCGACTTATTCTCCACCGACGTCATCAAACGGTCCACTTCAATAACAATCTAAGATTTTGGTATTTGTTGTTGTTGGGCGTTGGATAAGACTCATACCTCGGTTTTCACAAGCGAGTGCCGGCTTGCCCACAGGGTGGCGACTTATTCCACCGGCAGCTGCCTTCGATCCACTGATACCGAATCCGTCCATCAGCCAATGCCTTGACGCGACATCAGCTCGCGTTGGTAAAGCCTGTTTGCACAAATTACCATCGCGACGGAATCGACCGATCGTCTGGCCGTGCAGCCCTGTGGCTATGTGGAGAGCCGGCCTGCGCATTCACCATGGCCTTGCCCTGACGGCGCGGCCGTGGCTTTCTCCCCAGCGATCCACAGGAATTCAAGGCCGGATGCCGCATCGCAACGCCAGCTTTTTCCATCTGCATCTCGTGTCGGATTCTACCGGTGAGACGCTGATCACGGTGGCCCGGGCGGCGTGCGCCCAGTACGTGAATGCGGCACCGGTCGAGCATGTCTACCCTGCGGTACGCACCAGCAAACAGCTCGACCGGGTCCTGCACGAGATCGAAGCATCGCCCGGCATGATCCTCTACACGTTGCTCGACGAACCCCTGATCGAACGGCTGGAGGCCAAATGCCGCGAGCTCAGCCTGCCGAGCCTGTCGATCCTCGGGCCGGTGCTGGGCCTGTTCCGGTCCTATCTCGGGGCCGAATTGACTCACAAGGTCGGAGCGCAGCACATCCTCAATGCCGAGTACTTCAAGCGGATCGACGCGCTCAACTACACGATGATGCATGACGACGGCCAGCTCGCCGACGATCTCGAGAATGCTGACGTGATCCTGGTCGGGGTGTCGCGCACCTCCAAGACGCCGACCTCGATCTATCTCGCGAACCGTGGCGTCAAAACCGCCAACATTCCCCTGGTCCCGGGCATGCCGCCGCCGACCGCGCTCGAAGAAGTGCGCCGTCCGCTGGTGGTCGGGCTGTTCGCAAGCCCGGAGCGCATCGTGCAGATCCGCCAGAATCGGCTGCTCGGCCTCAATGCCCATCGCGATGACGACCAGTACATCGACCGCCAGGCGGTAGCCGAGGAGATCGCCTTCTCGCGCCGGCTGTGCGGCAAGCATGATTGGCCTCTGATCGACGTGACCCGGCGTTCGATCGAGGAAACCGCGGCCGCGATCATGTCGCTCCTCGCCGATCGCCGTCGGCAGGTGACGGAATGACGCCACTGTGGCGCGGGGCGCAACCCCTGGTGCTGGCCTCGCGCAGCGCCTCCCGCCGCGCGATGCTCACGGCGGCTGGCCTTCCGATCGAGATCAGCCTTCCCGATCTTGATGAGCGCGCGGTCGAGGCGGCGGCGGGGCCGCTCGAGCCGGCGAAGGTCGCGATGCTGCTGGCGCGCGAAAAGGCAAAGGCGATCGCCCGGGAAAAGCCCGGTCGGCTCGTCATCGGCGCCGACCAGACCCTTGCGCTGGGGCCGCGCCGCTTTGACAAGCCACGCGATGTCGAGGCGGCGCGCGCCCAGCTCGGAGTTCTGGCGGGCAACACCCACCAGCTCCATTCGGCGGTCGCGGTGGTGCGCGATGAGGAGGTGCTGCTTGATACAGTCGACACCGCAAGCCTGACCATGCGGCCGCTTTCCGGCGCGTTTCTCGATGCCTATCTGGACGCGGCCGGCCCGGCGGTGCTCGAGAGTGTCGGCGCCTATCAGCTGGAAAAGCTCGGCATTCATCTTTTTGCACGCATCGAGGGCGATCACTTCACCATTCTCGGCATGCCGCTGCTGCCCCTCATCGCCTTCCTGCGCAAGGCGGGATGCCTCGTGGAGTAGGTGATGGTGGTGCTGGGACTGACCGGCTCGATCGGCATGGGCAAGACGACGGCCGCCCGGTTTTTCGCCGAGGCCGGGGTGCCGGTGTTCGATGCCGATGCCACCGTGCACCGGCTCTATGCCGGCGAAGCCGCAGCCGCGATCGAGGCGGCGTTTCCGGGTACCACCGGCGGGCATGGCGTCGATCGCGCCAGGCTTGCCCAGGCGGTCTTGGGCGATCCGGCGGCGCTCGCGCGCCTCGAAGCCATCATCCATCCGTTGGTGCGGCGGGAGGAGCTGCGCTTTATCGAGCATGCCGAAAAGGCGGGCGCTCCCGTAGCTTTGCTCGACATTCCGCTGCTGTTCGAGACCGGCCGCGACAGCCTGGTCGATGCTGTGGTCGTTGTATCGGCCCCGGCCGAGGTCCAGCGCGCCCGCGTCTTCGAGCGGCCCGGCATGACCGAGGAGAAATTCCGCGCCCTGCTGGAAAAGCAGATGCCCGACGAGGAAAAACGCCGGCGGGCCGATTTCGTGGTGGACAGCTCGGGAAGCTACGATTCCGCGCGGGCCCAGGTTCATGCCATTCTGCGCGACGCCGAAGGTTTGCCGATTCGCCGCAGCGGATCGAGCGACTAGCTGGCGCCGGCGCAACGAGCGACGTGATGCGGGAAATCGTATTCGACACCGAGACGACGGGCCTCGACCCCTACCAGGGTCATCGGCTCCTCGAGATCGGCTGCATCGAGCTCGTCAACCGCTTCCCGACCGGACAGACCTTCCATCGCTACGTTAATCCCGAGCGCGACGTCCCGGCCGAGGCCTTCAACGTCCACGGCCTGTCCTTCGCCTTCCTCAAGGACAAGCCGCTGTTCGCCGATATCGCGGCGGAGCTCGCTGAGTTCATCGGCGATGCGCCGCTGATCGCCCACAATGCGAGCTTCGACCTCGGCTTTCTCAACGCCGAGCTCGAGCGGGTCGGACAGCCCATCGTTGCGCGCGAACGCCTCGTCGACACGTTGCTGTTGGCACGACGCAAATATCCCGGGGGATCGAACCGGCTCGACGATTTGTGCCAGCGCTTCGGCATCGACAACAGCCGCCGCACCAAGCATGGCGCGCTGCTCGACGCCGAGCTTCTCGCCGAGGTGTATCTCGAGCTGATCGGCGCCCGCCAGGCCCAGCTCGGCCTGGTGTCGGCGACCCTCGCGCCGGTCGCGGTGGTCCAATCGACCCGGATCATCCGGATGCGCCCCTCGCCGCTTGTGCCGCGGCTCACCGAAGCTGAACGGGGCGCCCACCGTGCCCTTATCGTCGCGCTCGGCCCCAAGGCGATCTGGAACGAATTTCTGCGCGATGTCGCCGTCGCGGCGTCGGTGTGAGACTCAGAGCGCTTCCCTATGTGGTGTCGTCATCGCCGGGCTTGTCCCGGCGACCCCGATAAATATGGCACGGCCGTGCGTCGGTAAGCGGGGTGGCCGGGACAAGCCCGGCCATGACCATGTTGCGCAGAAACTCTTGCTCTCAATTCGCCATCAGCACCGGCAGTGTCGCGTTGGCGATGATGTGGCGGGTGGCACCGCCGAAAATCATCTGCCGCAACCGGCTCTGGGTATAGGCGCCCTTGACCAGGAGATCGCAGTTGAGCGATTGCGCCGCCGCGAGCACCGCTTCGCCCGTGGTGCGGCCGCCGACATCGACATTCATCAGCGTCGCCGGCACGCCGTTGCGCTGCAGATAGCGGACAATATCGCTCGCTGGCGGGCCGGGAACCTCGTTGCCGCCCTTCACATAGAGCACGGTCACTTTTTCGGCGCGCTGGAGGAGCGGCATCGCGAACGCCGTGGTGCGTGCCTGCTCGGTGCTGCAGTTCCAGGCAATCAGCGCATTGGTGCCGAACGTACGCATCGGCACCGGCGGTGCGAGGAGCACCGGCCGTCCGCTCTCGAATAGCCCGGATTCGAGCGCGCGGACCTGGAGGCCGATCGCCTTCGGCTCGGGTCGCCCCATCGCGATCACGTCGAACACCCGGCCATAGCTGCCGACCACGCTCTCGCCTTCCGGGGCGTCTTCCAGCCAGCCGTAGGAAAATGTGGTGGCCCCCGTCGTCGCGCGCGGCACCGCGTGCTCCTGCATGAAGGATTCGAAGATCTGCCGGGCGCGCCGCGCCTCCTCGACATTCTCGTCGCGCAGCGATTCCAGCGGGATCGCACCGGCCATGTCGACGGCGACGAATTCGTTGACCCGGAAGCGCAGCGCCAAGCCCTCGACATAGGCGTCGAACCGCCGCGCAAGCATCAGCGCCGTCTCCAAAGCCGGACGGACCGCATCGTAGGATTCGATCGGAACGAGAATCGACTTCATGTGGCCGCCTTCCCCGCGTTGCCGGCTTCCTGAAGCACCGCGGGATCATAAGCTATTGCGGCAAAGGCGACAAACCGCGCGGCTGCGGCACGTCGGCCCCCTCCCCACCCTCCCCTGCAAGCGGGAGCGTTGTGGCCGCCGCTACCTGTCCGTCAGCCGCGCGGCGACGTGGCGGCCCATGTCCTTGCAATCCTCGTCGGTCTTAAGGCCGGCGGCGTGGATGCCGTGGGCGGCGAGCTCCTCGTCACGGTCCTCGGTGTCGCCGGTCACGCCGACGGCGCCGATCACCTCGCCGTCGGCATTGCGGATCGGCATGCCGCCGCCTTCGGGGAAGAGCTGGTCGTCGCTCGCGGCGATCAGGTAGCGCATGAAGGCCGGCTTCTCCGCGTTGCGGATGCGCACCAGCTTCGAGGACCGGCCGAGCGCGAGGGCCGCATAGGCTTTTCCGAATGCCATCTCGAAGCGGATCATCGAGGCGCCGTCCTCCTTCTGGAACGCCTTCACCTTGCATCCGGGCTCGACGACGACCACCGCGAGTGGGCGGCAATCGACGGCCGCACCCTTTTCGAGAATCGCTTCGATGATGCGGTTGGCCTGCGCCAGGGTGATAGCGGCCATCGGTCACGTCTCCGAACGTTGCGCCGACGACCTCGCGATCGTCTTGCGGAACGGATGGGCCGGGTAGACCCCGAGAATCTTGAGCGAACCCGGCTGCGAGAAGAAGGTGAGCTCCTCGAGCGCGAGCTTGAGGCCGGGGTCGTCGGGATGGCCCTCGACGTCGGAGTAGAACTGGGTCGCGGAAAACGTGCCCTCGAGCATGTAGCTCTCGAGCTTCGTCATGTTCACGCCGTTGGTGGCGAAGCCGCCCATCGCCTTGTAGAGCGCGGCCGGGATGTTGCGCACCTGGAAGACGAAGGTCGTGAGCACCGGTCCGTTGCCGCGCGGTGCCCGCTGTGCCGATCGCGACAGCACCACGAAGCGGGTGGTCGAGTGGGATTCGTCCTCGATGTTCTCGGCGAGAATGTCGAGGCCGTAAATCTCGGCGGCGAGACGCGAGGCGATCGCGGCGGCGCTGCGCTGGCCGCGCTCGGCGACCTCGCGGGCGGCGCCGGCGGTATCGGCGGAGACGATGCTTTTGACCCCGAGCTTGCGGATGAAGTTGCGGCACTGGCCGAGCGCCATGATGTGGCTCTCCACCGATTTGATCTCGGGGAGCTTCACGCCCTTGAGCGCTAGAAGCTGATTGCGGATCGGCAAAAACCACTCGGCGATGATGTGCAGCCCCGAAATCGGCATCAGGTGATGGATGTCGGCGACCCGGCCCGCCACCGAGTTTTCGATCGGGATCATGCCGAGATCGGCTTCGCCGCTCGCGACCGCATTGAGCGCGTCCTCGAAGGTCGGACAGGGCGTTGGCACCGCGTCGGGGTAGGCATCGCGGCAGGCGATGTCGGAATTGGCTCCCGGCTCGCCCTGGAAAACGATCTTCAGCGGTGCTTTGGACATGGGATTCCTGATCGATCGAGGCTCTAGGCGGGGTCAAGCGGCGAAGTCAACGCTGCGCGCGCCGCTTCGAGGTCTTCCGGGGTGTCGACGCCGAGCGGCACCGACCCGACGATGGCGACGTCGATGCGCATGCCGGCTTCGAGCGCGCGCAATTGCTCGAGCTTCTCGCGTCGCTCGAGCGGCGACGGCGCGAGCGCAACAAAGCGGGCCAGCGCGGCCCGGCGATAGGCGTAGAGCCCGATGTGGTGGTAGAGCGGCCCGTCGCCCCACGGCGCGGTGGCGCGGGTGAAGTAGAGCGCACGCAGCCGGTCGGGACCGATCGGGGTGCCCACCACCTTGACCACGTTTGGGTTCGTTCGTTCCTTCGGCTTGCCGATTTCGGCGGCAAGGGTCGCGATGTCGACCGCCGGGTCCGCGAGCGGGGCGAGGGCCGCGCGCAAGTCGGCCGGATCGAGCGTCGGCAGGTCGCCCTGCACGTTGACCACGATCTCCGCGGTTCCCCCTGGATCGATCCGCTCCAAGGCTTCGAAGATACGATCGGAACCCGAGACATGATCTTCCCGTGTCATTGTCGGCTGGCCGCCCGCGGCGCTGACCGCGGCGGCGATCTCGGCCGAATTGGTCGCGACGAACACCGGGCCGACGGCTGCGGCGGCCGCCCGCGCCATCACGTGAGCGATCATCGGGCGTCCGGCAATGTCGGCGAGCGGCTTGCCGGGAAGCCGGGTCGCCGCCATCCGGGCGGGGATCAGAATGATGACGCTTGCCGCCATGGCCGCGGGGTCTCGACGGTTCACAAGATACGACGCAAGTTCAAGTTTCGCGGCCGCTTATACGGGTTGCCACGGCGGACGCAAACCGGCTATCTGTGCGGCCGCGGGGCCGGCCAGAGGCTCATTTTCCAAGGAAGCGTTGGACGATGGACTCCTTTGAATTCAACAAGATCGCCGGTGCCCTCCTGGCGTCCTGCCTGTTCCTCGTTGCGCTCAGTCTCGCAGCAGAGGCGATCTACGCCCCGCCGAGGCCCGCCAAGCCCGGCTACGAAATCGAAATCCCGAAGGCGGGCCCCGCCGGCGAGGCCGCCAAGCCCGCGCCGGAAGAGCCGTTCGACAAGCTGCTGGCCAGTGCCACGGTCGAGCGCGGCCAGGCTTCGGCCAGGGTCTGCACGGTCTGCCATACCTTCGATAAGGGCGGGCCCAACAAGGTCGGTCCCAACCTGTGGGGCATTGTCGGACGGCCGCGCGCCTCCGAGGCCGGGTTCAACTATTCTGCGGCCATGAAGGCCAAGGGTGGCGACTGGACCATCGACGACCTGAATAAATTCCTGGAGAATCCCAAAGGCTTCGTGCCCGGCACCGCGATGACGTTCGGTGGTTTCCCGAAGGGCGCCCAGCGGGCCGATGTCGTCGATTACCTGAACAGCCTGTCGGACAATCCGAAGCCGCTTCCCGTCGCCAAGCAGTGAGACGTCAAGCGGCGAGGTGGTGCCGCAGTTTTGCGTACCCCGAAGTTGGGTTTCGACAAACGTTGCACGTCACGGATCGACCCTGACCGAGATCGAAGACGTCGGGCGCCTTTCGATCCTGACAGAACGGTAATAGCGGCGATTCGACACGGCGCAACCGCCGCCTCTTGCGGCACGGTGGCGCCGTAATCAAAAAGTACCGTAAAATGCGCGGCCGCTGCCCCGCGGATCCGTCGGAGGAGGCTCACTTGAACGCCAGGATAACTCGGCGCACCTGCAATGCCATGCTTGCGTCTGCGATCCCAGCGATCGCGTTCGATCGCTCCGTCCTCGCACAGCCCGCAATCGCACAGCCGGCCGCCGCGGCGGACGAACGCGAATGGCACCACGGGCTCTCGCTCTATGGCGACCTCAAGTATGCGCCGGGTTTCAAGCATTTCGATTACGTCAACGTGAATGCGCCCAAGGGCGGCACGGTGCGCCAGGTGGCGATCGGCACCTTCGACAATTTCAATCCCGTGGTTGCCGGCATGAAGGGAAACGCCGCCTCCGGGCTGAGCCTCATCTTCGACAGCCTGACCACGAATTCGTGGGATGAAGTAACCGCCGCCTACGGCCTTCTGGCCGAAAGCGTGAGCTACCCGGACGATTTCTCCTCCGCCACCTACCGCCTGCGACGCGAGGCGAAGTGGCACGACGGCAGGCCGGTGACGCCGGAAGATGTCGTCTACTCCTTCAACGCCTACAAGCAGCACAGCCCGCAGCTTTCCGCCTACTATCAGCATGTGCTCAAGGCCGAGAAGAGCGGCGAGCGCGAGGTCACCTTCACCTTCGACGCGCCCGGCAATCGCGAGATGCCGCAGATCGTCGGCGAGTTCAGCATCGTCCCCAAGCATTGGTTCGAAGGCAAGGATGCTTCCGGCAAGCCGCGCGACATCTCGACGACGACCCTCGAGATCCCGCTCGGCAACGGCGCCTACCGGATCAAGGAATTCGTGCCGGGCCACTCCATCGTCTACGAGCGGGTCAAGGATTACTGGGGCAAAGACCTGCCGGTGAACGTGGGGCGAAACAATTTCGATCAGCTGCGCTACGAATATTTCCGCGACACCACGATCGCACTCGAGGCGTTCAAGGCCGATCAGATCGACTGGCGGATCGAGAACGTCGCGCGGTTCTGGGCGACCGCCTACGACTTCCCGGCTGTCACCGAGAAGCGCGTGGTGAAAGAGGAATTCCCGATCCGCAGCTCCGGGGTCATGCAGGCGTTCGTCCTCAACACGCGGCGCGCCAAGTTCGCCGATCCCCGGGTGCGGCGCGCCTTCAGCCTCGCGCTCGACTTCGAGGAGATGAACAAACAGTTCTTCTTCGGCCAGTACACGCGGATCGCGAGCTTCTACGAAGGCACCGAGCTTGCCGCCAGCGGTTTGCCGACCGGGCTCGAGCTCGAAATCCTGGAGACGGTGCGCAACGAGGTGCCGCCGGAAGTCTTCACGACCGTCTACAAGAATCCGGTCAACGGTAATCCCGAGGCGGTGCGCAACAATCTGCGCGAGGCGACGAGACTGCTGCGCGAGGCCGGCTGGGAGATCAAGAACCAGAAGCTCGTCAACGCCAAGACCGGCGAGCCGATGGAGGCCGAGTTCCTGCTCGACGAGCCGATCTTCGAGCGCTTCGTGCTGTTCTACAAGCCGGCGCTGGAACGGCTGGGCATTGCGGTGAGCGTGCGCACGGTCGACGATGCGCAGTACGAGAACCGCACCCGGGCCTTCGATTTCGACATCGTCGTCAACAGCTGGCAGCAATCGCTGTCGCCGGGCAACGAGCAGCGCGGCGACTGGGGCTCGCGTGCGGCCGATCGGCCGGGCTCGCGTAATCTCGTCGGCATCAACAGTGCGCCGGTCGACAAGCTGATCGATCGCCTGGTCTTCGCCAAGACCCGCGAGGAGCTGGTGGCGGCGACGCGCGCGCTCGATCGGGTCCTGTTGTGGAACCACTACGTCGTTCCGCAATGGACCTATCGCAAGGTTCGCACCGCCTATTGGGATCGATACTCCCATCCAAAGATCATGCCGGAATACGGCGCCGCCGCCTTCCCGACCATCTGGTGGTGGGACGAGGCAAAGGCGACCAAGACCGGAGGGCGACAGTGATGGGCAACGGAGACGGCCTCACGCGCCGCAAGGTGCTGGTCCTCTCCGCCGGAGCCGCCACCGCGGGCGCATTCGCCCGCGCTCCGGCCTTTGCCGCCGAGGCTGCCGAGACGGCCGACGGCGTCGAGGTCCACGGCATTTCCGGCTTCGGCGATCTCAAATACCCCCGCGACTTTCGCCATTTCGATTTCGTCGATCCGAAAGCCCCGAAGGGCGGCGTGTTCTCGCAGATCGGCCCGAGTCGCCAGTACAACCAGAACTTCCTGACCTTCAATTCGCTCAACAGCTACATCCTGCGTGGTGACGCCGCGCAGGGCATGGAGCTTACCTTCGCGTCACTGATGGCCTCGGCCTCCGACGAGGCCGATGCGATGTACGGCTTCGCCGCCAGTGCGGTGCGCATCTCGCCGGACGGCCTCGTCTATCGCTTCGCGTTGCGGCCGCAGGCGCGCTTTCACGACGGCACGAAGCTCACCGCCCAGGATGCCGCATTCACCTTCAAGCTGCTCAAGGACAAGGGCCACCCGATCATCCAGCAGCGGCTGCGCGAGATGGCAGGCGTCGAGGCGGCGGACGACTTGACCCTGGTGGTGCGCTTCGTCGAAAAGCGCGCCCGCGACACGCCGCTCTTCGTCGCCAGCCTGCCGATCTTCTCGCGTGCCTATTATACCGCGCACAATTTCGAGGAAACGACGCTCGACGTGCCGCTCGGCTCCGGCCCCTACAAGGTCGGACGCTTCGAGCCAGGCCGGTACATCGAATACCAGCGCGTGCCCGACTGGTGGGGCGCCGAGCTGCCGGTCAATGTCGGACAGAACAACTTCGACATCCTGCGCTACGAGTATTACCGGGACCGCGACGTCGGCTTCGAGGGCTTCACCGCGAAGAGCTATCTCTTTCGCGAGGAGTTCACCTCGCGTACCTGGGCGACGCGCTACGATTTCCCGGCGCTTCGCGACGGCCGCGCGAAGCGCGACGAGCTGCCGGACGATACGCCGTCCGGCGCGCAGGGCTGGTTCATGAACCTGCGCCGGCCGAAATTCGCGAACCCGCAGCTGCGGCTCGCGCTCAATTACGCGTTCGACTTCGAGTGGACCAACAAGTCCATCATGTACGGGTCCTATCTGCGGACCCATTCGGTGTTCCAGAATTCCGACATGATGGCGAAAGGCCCGCCGAGCCGTGAGGAGCTCGTGCTGCTCGAGCCGTGGCGGGGCCGGGTGCCGGACCAGGTGTTCGGCGAACCCTTCGTGCCGCCGGTGTCGGATGGCTCCGGCCAGGACCGCGCCTTGCTGCGCAAGGGCTCGCAGATCCTCAGTGAGGCTGGGTTCCCGATCAAGGGCGGCAAGCGGGTCGATGCCAAAGGCGAGCCGATCACCTTCGAGTTCCTGATCGACGAGCCGACGTTCGAACCGCACCACATGCCGTTCATCAAGAACCTCAAGACGCTCGGCATCGAGGCGAACCTGCGGATCGTCGACCCCGTGCAATACCGCGCCCGCGTCGACGACTTCGACTTCGACGTCACTGTCGACCGCGCCGGCTTCTCGACCATCCCGGGCGATTCGCTGCGGAGCTATTTTTCCTCGCAAGCGGCGGCGATGAAGGGGTCGCGCAACCTCGCCGGCATCGCCGATCCTGCGGTCGATGCCCTGATCGAGAAAATCATCGCCGCGAACACGCGCGAGGAGCTGGTTTTCGCAGCACGCGCCCTCGATCGCGTGCTCCGCTCCGGCTATTATTGGGTGCCCCACTGGTACAAGCCGAGCCACTGGATCGCCTATTGGGATGTGTTCGGGCGCCCTGCGACGAAGCCGCGTTATGCTCGCGGCATTCCCGATACTTGGTGGTATGATCGCGACAAGGCAGCGAAGGTCGAGAAACCGGGATAACCCGCTCCAATGACCGCCTACATCATCCGCCGCATCCTGTTCATGATCCCGACCATCATCGGGATCATGCTGGTTTCGTTCACCGTGGTGCAGTTCGCCCCCGGGGGGCCCGTGGAGCGGGTGATCGCGCAGCTCTCCGGCGCCGACACCGGCGCGACCTCGCGCATCTCAGGGTCGTCGGGCGGCGACTTCGGCGCCCGCGGCCAGATGCAGGGCGCTTCGCAACTCGACGCCGCCAACTCCAAGTACCGCGGCGCCCAGGGCCTCGATCCCGAGTTCATCAAGCGCCTGGAGAAGCAGTTCGGCTTCGACAAGCCGGCCTATGAGCGCTTCTTCCTCATGCTCGGGAACTACGCGACCTTCGATTTCGGCAAGAGCTATTTCCGCGACACCAGCGTGCTCCAGCTCGTCAAGGAGAAGCTGCCGGTCTCGGTGTCGCTCGGCCTGTGGATGACGCTCGCCACCTACCTGATCTCGATCCCGCTCGGCATCAGGAAGGCGGTGACCGACGGCTCGCATTTCGACGTGTGGACGTCCGGCGTCGTCATCATCGGCAATGCCATTCCCGGATTCCTGTTCGCCGTGCTGCTGATCGTGCTGTTCGCCGGCGGCTCGTTCCTCGACCTGTTTCCGCTGCGCGGCCTCACCTCCGACAACTGGGCGATGCTGCCGTGGTGGCGGAAGATCCTCGACTATTTCTGGCACCTCACGTTGCCGCTGTTCGCGCTCGGCGTCGGCGCCTTCGCGACAATGACGATCTTCACCAAGAACTGCTTCCTCGACGAGATCCGCAAGCAGTACGTCCTCACGGCGCGCGCGAAGGGATGCACCGAGGGCCAGGTGCTCTACGGCCACATCTTCCGCAATGCGATGCTGCTGATCATCGCCGGCTTTCCCGGCGCCTTCGTGCGCGCCTTCTTCACCGGCGCCCTCCTGATCGAGACGATCTTCTCGCTCGACGGGCTGGGGCTGCTCGGCTTCGAGAGCGTGCTCAATCGCGATTACCCCGTGGTGTTCGCGACGCTCTACATCTTTTCGCTGGTCGGCCTCGTGGTCAATCTGATCTCCGACCTCACCTACACCTGGGTCGATCCGCGCATCGATTTCGAGACGCGGGAGGTGTGACGTGGATGCACGCACGACCGTTTCCTTGGCGGACGGTGCCGGCGCCGCCGTCAAGAAGCCGCGCGGCCGCTTCACCCTGACGCCGATCAACCTGCGGCGCTGGCAGAACTTCAAGGCCAACCGCCGCGGCTACTGGGCGTTGTGGGTATTCATCGTGCTGTTCGTGGCTTCGCTCGGCGCCGAATTCATCGCCAACGACAAGCCGTTCTTCATCAGCTTCGACGGCAAGTTCTTCTTTCCCGCGGTGATCGATTATCCGGAGACCGCATTCGGCGGCGACTTCGAGACCGCCGCCGATTATCGCGATCCCTATTTGCAGAAGCTGATCGCCGAGAAGGGCGGCTTCATGCTGTGGCCGCCGATCCGCTACTCGTACAACACCCACAACCTCGATCTGCCGACCCCGGCGCCGTCGCCGCCGACCTGGCTTCTCACCGAGGCGCAGTGCAAGGATGTGGTCGAGCGCAAGCACCTCAACGGCTGCAGCGATCTCGAATACAACTGGCTCGGCACCGACGACCAGGGCCGCGACGTCGTCGCCCGCATGATTTACGGGTTTCGCATCTCGGTGCTGTTCGGGCTCATCCTCACCGTCATTTCCTCGATCGTCGGCGTCGCCGCCGGCGCGGTGCAGGGCTATTTCGGCGGCTGGACCGATCTCCTGTTCCAGCGCTTCATCGAGATCTGGACGTCGATCCCGGAGCTCTATCTCCTGCTGATCATCTCCTCGGTGCTGGTGCCCGGCTTCTTCATCCTGCTCGGCATCCTGCTCCTGTTCTCCTGGGTCTCGCTGGTCGGCCTCGTCCGCGCGGAGTTCCTGCGCGGGCGCAACTACGAATACATCCAGGCCGCGCGGGCACTCGGCGTCTCGAACCCCGTCATCATGTTTCGCCACCTTTTGCCGAACGCCATGGTCGCCACCATGACCATGCTGCCGTTCATCCTGTCCGGCTCGGTGATGGAGCTCACGGCCCTCGACTTCCTCGGCTTCGGCCTGCCGCCGGGCTCGCCTTCGCTCGGCGAGATGCTGCAGCAGGGTAAATCGAACATTCAGGCCCCGTGGCTCGGGCTTGCCGGCTTCTTCACCGTCGCGAGCATGATGTCGCTTCTGATCTTCATCGGCGAGGCCGCACGCGATGCGTTCGACCCGCGCAAGACCTTTCAGTGACGGCGATGGACGCGACCTCCGCACCCCTGCTCTCGGTTCGCGACCTCTCGATCGCGTTCGGTCGCGGCACGCGCGAAGTACTCGCCGTGGACAAGGTGTCGTTCGACATCAAGAAGGGCGAAACCCTCGCGCTCGTCGGCGAGTTCGGGTCGGGCAAGTCGGTGACCGCGCTCTCGATCATGAAGCTCCTGCCCTATCCGGCGGCGCATCATCCGTCGGGCTCGATCCTGTTCAAGGGGCAGGACCTGATGCGGCTCTCGGAGCGGGAGATACGCCGTCATCGCGGCGGCGACATCACCATCGTGTTCCAGGAGCCGATGACTTCGCTCAATCCGCTGCACACCATCGAAAAGCAGCTCGCGGAAATCCTGCTGCTGCACGGCGGCGTCACCGGCAAGGCGGCGCGTCAGCGGATCATCGAGCTGCTCACGCTGTGCGGGATTCCCGACCCGGCCGGACGGCTGCAGAGCTATCCGCACCAGCTCTCAGGCGGCCAACGCCAGCGCGTGATGATCGCGATGGCGCTCGCCAACGAGCCCGATCTCCTGATCGCCGACGAGCCGACGACGGCCCTCGACGTCACCGTGCAAGCGCAGATCCTCCAGCTCTTGAAGGACCTCCAGGCGCGGCTTGGCATGGCGATCCTGTTCATCACCCACGATCTCGGCATCGTGCGCAAGATTGCCGACCGCGTTTGCGTGATGAAGGAGGGCAAGATCGTCGAGCACGGCACGGTCGAGGACGTGTTTCGCGCGCCGCAGCATCCCTACACCCGCGCGCTGCTCGCGGCCGAGCCCAAGGTCCAGCCCGCCCCGCTCAATCCGCAGGGCGACGTCATCATCCGCACCGACGACATCAAGGTCTGGTTCCCGATCAAGCGTGGCGTGTTGCGGCGCGTGGTCGGGCACATCAAGGCGGTGGACGGCGTCACCATCGAGGTGCGGCGTGGCGAGACGCTGGGGATCGTCGGCGAGTCCGGCTCCGGCAAGACGACGCTCGGGCTCGCCATCCTGCGCTTGATCTCCTCGAAAGGACCGATCGTCTTTCTCGGCCACGATGTGCAGGGCCTCAAGTTCCGGGAGATGCGCCCATTCCGGCGCGACATGCAGATCGTGTTCCAGGACCCCTACGGCTCGCTCAGCCCGCGCATGTCGATCGCCGACATCATCGCCGAGGGCTTGGAAGTGCACCAGCCCAAGCTGACCGAGGACGAACGCGAGGAGCGCGTGATCCGTGCGCTCAGCGAAGTCGGCCTCGATCCGGAGACGCGTTTCCGTTATCCGCACGAGTTCTCCGGCGGCCAGCGCCAGCGCATCGCGGTGGCGCGCGCCGCGGTGCTCGAGCCGACCTTCGTCGTGCTCGACGAACCGACGAGCGCGCTCGACATGCTGATCCAGTCGCAGATCGTCGATCTGCTGCGCGACCTGCAGCGCCGCAAGGACCTGACCTACCTGTTCATCTCCCACGATCTGCGGGTGGTGTCGGCACTCGCGAGCAAGCTCATCGTGATGCGCCACGGCAAGGTGGTCGAGGCCGGTGCCGCCGCCGATGTCTTCAAGGCGCCGAAGACCGCCTACACCAAGGCGCTGTTCGCCGCGGCCTTCAATCTCGAAACCGCGGCCGAAGGCGTGGTGGCGCAATAGCCACGCGGTGCTACGGCATGTCCCGGTGTTATGGAATCGTCATGGCGGGCTTGACCCGGCCATCCCGCTTATGAAAGCACGGCCGAGCCACATGATCGGGATCGCCGGGTCAAGCCCGGCGATGAAGCGACATGGGCCGCGAGCCGTCTGGCCCGCGATGAGCTCGTTGTGAGCGCTGATGATCGTCGATTCCCATGCCCATCTGGTGCCGCCCGATCTTCTCGACGCGATCCGCCGCGACCGCGCGCGTTTTCCCTCGCTGCGGGTCATCGAGGAGGGCGACAGCCTCGCTTTCGCCTTCGCCGGGGGTAAGCCGACGCGGCCGGTATCGAAGCCGCTCGCCGATATTGCCGGACGCCTTGCCTGGATGCGGCAGCAGGGCATCGATCGCCAGGTTTGTGGGGGCTGGGTCGACACGTTCGGCTACGAGTTGCCTGCCGCCGAAGGCGAAGCCTGGAGCCGCCTGATCAACGACGCGATGCTCGGGGCGAAGCAGGCGCAACCCGCCTTCGTGCCGCTCGCCACCGTGCCGCTGCAGGACGGCGCACGCGCCGCCGCGGTCTTGAAAGCGGCGGTGGCCGCGGGATTTCCCGGTGCGATGATCGGCACCCTGCCCCGCGGCGTCGGTAGCGTGCTCGATGCCGCCGACCTCGATGCCTTCTGGGCCGCGGCAGACGATGTCGGCGCCGCGATCCACATCCATCCGAGCTTCGATGCCGGCGATGCACGCACTCACGACTTCGGTCTGCAGAATGGCGTCGGCCGCATCACCGATGCCATCGTCGCGGTGGCGCGGCTCATCTGCAGCGGCCACATCGCGCGCTACGCCAATGTGAAGTTCATCGCCCCCATGGGCAGCGTCGGCCTGCCCTTCCTGATCGGCCGGCTGCGGCGGAATTTCGAGGTCACCCCCGGCATCGGCGATCCGATCGATGCGCTGGCGCGTATCTACACCGACACCGTGCTCCACGATCCGCGCGTGCTGCGCTTCGTCGTCGAGATCGTCGGCGCCGACCGCATCATGATGGGCTCGGACTCGCCATTTCCGATCGGCGATCTCGCGCCGTTGAAGATCGTCGCCGGCGCCGGCCTCGATGCCGCTACGGCCGCGCGGATCAACGGCGGCCTCGCTGCCGAATTGTTCCGGTTCGATTGAGCAGAATGGGCGAAACGTACCAGATCGAGCGGCTGCGCCCCGCGGTGTTTCTCGACCGCGACGGGACGCTGAACGAAGATTTGGGCTACGTGCACCGATCCGAGGACTTCCGTTGGCTGTCGGGCGCGAAGGATGCGATCCGCCGGCTCAATGCCGCCGGCGTCTACGTTTTCGTCGTCACCAATCAGTCCGGTGTGGCCCGCGGCCTGTTCGGCGAGGACGCGGTCGCGGCGCTCCACGCCCACATGCGCGAGGAGTTGCGCCCGGTCGGCGCCGCGATCGACGACTTCCGCTACTGTCCGCACCATCCCGACATTGGGGTCGATCCGTACCGGCGCGTCTGCGCCTGCCGCAAGCCTGCGCCGGGAATGATCCTCGACCTGATCGCGCACTGGCCGGTCGATACGGCGGCGAGCGTGATGGTCGGCGACAAGGCGATCGATGTCGAAGCCGGCCGCGCCGCCGGTATCGCCGCCGAGATCGTGCGCAGCGGCGAGCTCGAAGGTTTCGTCGATCGGTTTCTGCGGGGACGTTAGCCGTTCAATTCATTTTCACGGTGGTCATGGCCGGGCTTGTCCCGGCCACCCCGATCATAAGGCACAAGCGTCTGCCGAAATTGGCACACACCCGTGCTCCGTAATCGGGGTCGCCGGGACAAGCCCGGCGATGACGGCTAGAGGGGTGGGCCGGGTCCGCGCGAAGACTTCACCTCACCCATCTTCCTCGTGCAGCAGGATCAGAAATCCGAACATCCCGCCGCCGACGATCG
Organism: uncultured Alphaproteobacteria bacterium; assembly: GCA_963824905.1. GTDB lineage: Bacteria > Pseudomonadota > Alphaproteobacteria > Rhizobiales > Xanthobacteraceae > JAJPKK01. Next base: position 406,642 of record CAWGRH010000014.1, on the reverse strand, counting down.
GCAGCCACGCGGCGAGGAGCGGGTAGAGCAATTCGGCCTTGCTCAAGTCCTCGGTCACCTTCGAAAGCACGTAGATCGAAAAACCTGCGGCGATGCCCATCAGGATGCGTTGTGGCACGCCGCCGAAGCGGAACGCGCGCAGGCTGAACGAGGCGGCGAGCAACACCATCGCCGCCTGCAGGAACGGCCGCGCCAGCAGCACCTGGTATTGCAGGCGATAGCCGGCCGCGGCGAGCCCCGAGTCTTCCGCGTAGCGGATGTAGGTCGGCAGGTGCCAGAACCCGACCGTGTCGGGCGCCGCGAAGCTTTCGGCGACCTGCGAGCGTGTGAGCTTGGTCGGCAGCAAATAGGTCTCGAAATCCTGCGGCAGCACGTTCGGCGCATAGACCCGCGCTTCCGAGAGCTCCCAAGCACCCGGCTTGAGCTCCGCGCTCTTTGCCTCGATGCGCTCCTTGAACTCGCCATGAGCGTTGAAGGTGAAGGCGATGATCGAGGCGAGCTTGAGCCCCTGCTCGCGGCTCTGGAGCGCATTCATGATCGACTTGCCGTCGCCGCCGCGCTGGCGCACCCAGTAGCCGCTGTCATAGACGTCGAGTGCCGACTGAAGCTGGCCGAAAATCTGCGACTCGATGCGCTTCGACACTTCGCGCAAGTTCGCCGACACCGGGTTGTAGACGAGCGAGCCGAACGCCCCGAGCAGGATTGCGACCAGGAGCGCCGGCGTGATGATCTGCCAGACCGAGATTCCGGCCCCGCGGGCGACCACGAGCTCCATCCGTCGCGACAGGCTGAAGAAGCAGGCCATCGCACCGATCAGCACGCTGAACGGAAACAGCCGCTCCATGATCTGGGGGACGCGGCAAAGGGACACCAGCACCAGCATCGAGGCCTGGGCCTTGGGCGCGTCGGAGGCGCGCCGCATCAGGTCGATGTAGTCGACGAACAGGACGAGAACGAAAACGCCGGCGAACACCGCCGCCACGGAGACGAAGAAACGGCCGGCAAAATAGCGCGCCAGCGTTCTCGACCCCATAAATCCCCCTCCACCGTCAAACCGGGTCCGGCTTATTTGTTTTAAGTCGAAATGGCCCCCGCGCCAACCCCCGTCGGCGCAAAGCAGCGCCCGGAGGTATCATGCTGCGCTGCAGGTGTGGCCGCCCGACCTCAACCCGGCGGGTATGGGGGCCGGAACCGGCCTCAAGCCCCCTTATTTTGTTCCAAAAGCGCGGTCCCCGGCGTCGCCGAGCCCCGGAATGATGAAGGCCTGGTCGTCGAGCCGCTCGTCGATCGCCGCCGTCCAGATCGGGACGTCGGGATGGGCGCCGCGCAGCCGCTCGATCGCCATCGGCACCGTGATCAGGCAGACGAATCGGATGTCGCGGGCGCCGCGCTCCTTGATCCGGTCGACCGCCGCCACCGCGGTGCTGCCGGTCGCAATTACCGGCGAGATGACGATCACCTGGCGCTCCGCGATGTCGAGCGGCGCCTTGAAGAAATACTCCACCGCGACGAGGGTGTCGGGGTCGCGGTAGAGCCCGATATGGGCGACACGCGCCGCCGGGACGAGCTCGAGCATGCCTTCGACGAGGGTCATGCCGGCGCGCAGGATCGGCGCGAACACGAGCTTCTTGCCGGCAATGCGGGGTGCCCGCATGCGCGCCATCGGCGTCTCGATGTCGACGTAGTCGATCGGCAGGTCGCGGGTCACCTCGTAGCACATGAGGATTCCGAGCTCGCGGGCGAGCTCGCGGAACGATTTGGTCGAGCGGCTCTTGTCGCGCAGAAGGGTGAGCTTGTGCTGCACCAGCGGATGCGTGACGACGGTGACGCCTTCCATGGCTCCGCCCTCTCCTACCTCTCAAAAAACCGTGCCGTCGCTGATGATGGCGATTGGCGGCCCGCCATCCGGCCGCAACTTTGCCGCAAGCATGCGCCCGGCGCTCCAGGTGCCGCCCTGCAGGATGCGAGCGAGCGGCAGGCTCGCCGCATCGCGGCCGAGCCGCTTGCGAATGAGCGCAGCGAGGCGATCGAGCAGGGCGACGGTGAGCGCGCGCCATTCGACCACCAGCGGCGAGGCTACGTCGTGCTTGCGCGCGGCGTCGGCGGGATCGCGGAACACCAGCGTGCCGGTGTCGATGAACAGGCCGCCGTTGCGATATTCCGCAAGCCCGGTCAGGCCGTCCACGTTCGTCACGGCGATGCCGGCCTCTTCCAACGGCTCGATCAGGGAATACGCGAGCCATTGGGACAGCTTGTGGAACGGTACCAACTGGTCGGTCGGATCGTCGCGGCGGATCGCGGGGTGGCGCCAGCAGTCGCCGAGCGCGATGCCGCCCAAGGTGATGCGGGACGGCCAGATCGGCCCGAGATGGATCAAGAGCTCGCGCAGGACGGTGGGAGCCTCGATCCGCCGGTGATCGGCGAGGGCGGCGAGGTGGTCGAACAGTCCGCCCGGCCGCGGCGAATCCGCCGTGGCGAAGATTTTCGGTGCCGCGGCGACGGTATGCCCGAGCCGGCGCAGCAGGTCAGTACGGCCGGCTATGCCCGCCAAGGGATTGGCGTCGCTCGCCTGGAAGCCGGTGCTTATCGCCTCGTCGGCGAGCGATTCAAGTGCCGGCCCATCGGCACGCAGCGGATCGCCCAGCCGCGCCGAGAAGGTGCCCGACACGAAAATTGCGAGGCTCGCGAGCGCAAGACCTTCCGAGCGGCCGACCGTCTGGCCCGACGCGGCATCGCGAAACCGCCACGCCGGCCCGGCGCCGGCATCGAGCAGCACGCTGACGATGGCGAGGTCGAACGCCGCCCGCGCGCGTGCCGCGTCGTCGCGCCAGCCGCCGGCCGCCACCGCGGCCCAGCGATCTGCGCCGTCGGACACGAAATGCCGCCAGCGCGAGTGGAAGGGAATGGCGAGATCGGGGTAGGCCGCGCGCGTCACGTCGAGGGTGAGATCGGCAGCGCTCTCCAGGCGCCCGAGGTCGACCCGGAAATGCGGCAGGGCGTCGTCGAGGCCCTTTTGCAGCATGAGGTCGGCGCGCTCGCGCACTGCGGCGGCGCTCAGGAGCGACAGGGCAGCCTCGTGCTCGGTCACGCTGTCACACTTAGTATTTCTCGAGCGGGCGGCCGATCGTCGTCTCGATTTGCGGCGGCGGGTCCGGCGAGTAGTAGCCAGCGGCGCGCTTGGCATCGAGCTCGACATGGGCGTCGGGCGGTACGAGCTCGTCGGGGATTGGCACGCGCTCGACGATCTCGATGCCCTGCGACACCAGCGCGTCGTGCTTCATGTCGCTCATCGAGACGAAGCGATCGATCCGCCGCAGCCCGAGCCAATGGATCGGATCGGGCATCAGTTGCTGGAAGCGCGCATCCTGCACGCCGGCGACGCATTCGGTGCGCTCGAAATAGGTCGACGCCGAATCGCCGCCCTCCTGGCGCTTGCGTGCGTTGTAGACGAGGAACTTCGTCACCTCGCCGAGCGCGCGGCCTTCCTTGCGGTTATAGACGATGATGCCGAGCCCGCCGGCCTGGCCGGCGCGCGCACATTCCTCGATGCCGTGGATGAGGTAGGGCCGGCAGGTGCAGATGTCGGAGCCGAACACGTCGGAGCCGTTGCATTCGTCATGCACGCGGCAGGTGATCTGGGTCTTGGGGTTGGCGAGCCGCTCCATGTCGCCGAACAGGTAGACGGTGACGCCGCCGATCGGCGGCAGGAACACGTGCATGTCGGGCCGGGTGACGAGCTCGGGGAACATGCCGGCGGTCTGCTCGAACAGCGCGCGGCGCAGGTGCGTCTCGGTCGTGCCGAAGCGCTCGGCGACGCCGGGGAGATGCCATACCGGATCGATCGCGACCTTGACCACCGACACGCTGCCATTGTCGTGCACATAGGTCCCGTCGGGTATGAGCCGTCCGGCGTTGATCGCGTCGCGCACCTCCACCAGATCGAGCCGGGCGCGGGTCACTGCGATGGTCGGGCGAACGTCGAGGCCTTCGGCGATCTCGCTCTTGAAGGTGTCGGCGACGAGGTGCCCCCACGGGTCGAGCGAGACGATGCGCTTGGGCTCGGACCATTGCGGGAACGGCCCGATGGTCGCAGCGGGATGAGTGTTGGTGAGGTCGGGGCGGCGGATCGGATCGAGCGCCCCCGAGGTGACGGCAAGCGCGCGGTAGACCGCATAGGAGCCGCCATGGGTGCCGATGACGTTGCGGTCATGGAGCCGCGACACCGTGCCGATCACCGGGCCGCGTGCGCGGGCCGTCCCGGCGCTCCATTGGATCGGACGCGCCTTGCCGCCGGGCTCCGGATGGGAGGTGAGGCGGATGTGGTCGGTGCGGTTGGACGTCATGTTTCGGCTCGTTTTGAAAAATCGATTGCATCCGCGAAGCGGCGGTTTGTCTCCGGATGGTGTTGCGAAATTTGCAGGACGCTTTCGTGAAAGGTCGACCGGACCTCGGCCCTGCAAAAAAAGAATATAGCCCTCCCGGGGCCTTCGCGCCAGCCGGAACAATTGAAAAATATATCGACGGTATCGAGGGTTAAGGCGCCGTTGTGACAGCCTCGGCGCCTATTGGGGCACCCTCCTTGGCGCGGTCGATGACCTTGACGAGCGCGCGCAGCGCCTCCGGCACGCCCTCCCCTGTCACGCCCGAGATGACGAGCGGGGTCGCTTTCGCCGCGCGCTTGAGGCGGGCCTTCTGCTCGCGAAGCTGCTCGGGCGTCAACGCATCGGCCTTGTTGAGCGCCACGATCTCCGGCTTGTCGGCAAGATCGTGCCCGTAGGCCACGAGTTCCTCACGCACGGTCTTGTAGGCCTTCCCGGCGTGCTCGCAGGTGCCGTCGACGAGGTGGAGAAGCACCCGGCAGCGCTCGACATGGCCGAGAAACCGGTCGCCGAGGCCCGCGCCCTCGTGCGCCCCCGCGATCAGCCCGGGGATGTCGGCAAGCACGAATTCACGACCGTCGATCGAGACGACGCCGAGCTGCGGATGCAGCGTGGTGAAGGGATAATCGGCGATCTTCGGCCGCGCCGCGCTCACCGCGGCAAGGAAGGTCGACTTGCCGGCATTGGGCAGGCCGACGAGCCCGGCATCGGCGATCAGCTTGAGGCGCAGCCAGATGGTGCGCTCCTCGCCGGGCAGGCCGGGATTGGCATGGCGCGGCGCCCGGTTGGTCGAGGACTTGAAGTGAAGATTGCCGAAGCCGCCATTGCCGCCCTTGGCCAGCACGACGCGCTCGCCGAGCTCGGTGAGGTCCGCCAGCAGGGTCTCGTTGTCTTCGTCGAAGATCTGCGTGCCCTTCGGGACTCTGAGCACGGCGCTCGCGCCGTTCGCTCCGGTGCGGTTCTTGCCCATCCCGTGAACGCCGGTCTTGGCCTTGAAATGTTGCTGGTAGCGATAGTCGATCAGCGTGTTGAGGCCGTCGACGCATTCGGCGACGACATCGCCGCCGCGTCCGCCGTCGCCGCCGTCGGGACCGCCGAACTCGATGAACTTCTCGCGGCGGAACGAGACGCAGCCCGCTCCGCCGTTGCCCGAGCGAATGTAAATCTTGGCCTGATCCAGGAACTTCATCCCGGTATCAAGTCACTTCTGCGCTGCTTTGCAAGGTCTCAACCGAGCAACGGGTCAGCCGAACAAGTTTGTCAGCCGAGCAGTTTGCGCCTCGCATGCGCGCGGCCCCAGCTCTTGAGCGAGGCCCAGATCGCCTGCTCGAGACGGAAGCGATCGAACGGCGCCGACGAGCGGATGGCGCGGATGCGATAGAGCCCGACGCCGGTCCATTGGAAGCCGCACTTCTCGAGCACCCGGCGCGACGCCGGATTGCTGACGCGAGCGCCGGCCGCGAGCATCGCATGCCGGTGGGTGTCGAACACATGGTCGATCAGAGCGCGGGCCGCCTCGGTGGCGTAGCCGTTTCCCCAGAAGGGCACGCCGAGCCAGTAGCCGATCTCGGGCGTCCCGTCGCGGTGGTGATGGCAACCGCACCCGCCGATGATCTCGCCGGCCACGGTGATGACGAAACTCTCTTCGCCGCTCCCTCTGACGCTGCCGATCCACTCCTTGGCGTCGGCGAGGCTGTAAGGATGCGGAATACGAAATGTGTTCTCTGCGATGCGCCGGTCGTTCACGAGCACGGCGATCGCTTTAGCGTCCTCGAGGCGCGGAGCGCGCAGGCGCAACCGCTCGGTCTCGAGGACGAGGGTACTTCCCTCGTGGAAGGTGTCGCTCCGGTCGAGCAGGGTCATGGTCAGGCTCCTTCGGTCTTGTAAAAACCAAGAGGGGAGCCGGTGCCCCGTCTCCCCCCTTTCGGAACCCTTGGCGGGTCCACCGGGGCGACTGAGCGCCGGCGGACCCCGATGTGTCCACCGTCTATTCGGCCGCGGCCTGCATCGGAAGTACCGACACGTAGACGCGGCCCTTCGCTTTCGTGCGGTACTCGATATGGCCGTTGATCAGCGCGAACAGCGTATGGTCCCTGCCGATCCCGACGTTGGTACCGGGGTGCCATTGCGTGCCGCGTTGCCGCACGATGATGTTACCGGCGAGACATGCCTCGCCGCCGAACAGCTTCACGCCTAGGCGCTGGCCGGCCGAATCGCGCCCGTTGCGCGACGATCCGCCTGCTTTCTTGTGCGCCATGATTTGTCTCCGTCCTGTGTTCTAAAGATTTATTTGCTCGATTTGATGACGATTCCGCATGTGCGTCGCACCATGACGAAAACGTGAATCGTTCGTTACGCGGCGTTACTGGCGTCGCCTTCGCCGGCCGGCGCGGTTTCCTCCTTGGGAGCGCGCTTCGGCCGCGGCGGTGGAGTCGACGACGGCTTCTTGCCCTCGGTGAGAATCTCGGTGATCCGCACCAGCGAGAATTCCTGCCTGTGGCCGCGCTTGCGCCGCGAGTTCTTGCGCCGCCGCTTCTTGAAGGCGATGACCTTCGGCCCACGCACGTGATCTAGAACCTCGGCCGCGACGGTGGCGCCTTCAACCGTCGGAATACCCAGCACCGGGGTGTCGCCGCCAACCACCAGGACCTCGCCGAACTCGATCACTGAGCCCGGCTCGGCTTCGACCCGGTCGACCTGGAGAATATCCTCGGCGACAACGCGATACTGCTTGCCGCCCGTTCTGATGACCGCGAACATCTTTTTTGTCCTCGTGTTCGTCACCCGGCCTACGGACGCGAGCGCCCGGACCGGCTTCTTGCGATCGTGGTTTGACTGCTGCGCCCTCGCCACAAAGCCCTTGAGGCTTCGCGAAACGGTCTGTGGCCGCAACAAAGCGCGCGGAACCGTTGCCGGACCCGCGCTGCCGCGAGGTTATGAACCGGGAGGGCTGCCCTGTCAAGGAAATGCAACCGGGCCGAACCCAGCGGCCCGTGGAGCTTGCGCTGAGGTTGTCACGCCGGCCCGCGACTGGCCAGCCCATTGACGGGTTCCGGACCGCCTCGCAGGATGCGGGCGCCTCGCGGCCATAGCGCGCGCGGGATCAGCGGAACATGACGGTGCTCAAACAGGCTTTCCTCGCCGCATTCGCCGCCTGCCTCACAGCGGTGCTGGCCGCGCAGGCCGCCGATTACCCGCTGCGGCCGGTGAGCTTCATCGTGCCCTATGCGGCGGGCGGCGCGACCGACCTGATGGCCCGGCTGGTCGGCCAGCGTCTCGAGCAGCGGCTTGGCAAGCCCTTCGTGGTCGAAAACCGCCCCGGCGCCGGCACCGTGCTCGCCGCGTCCTATGTGGCGAAGCAGCCGGCCGACGGGTACACGCTGCTGCTCGGCACCTCGACGACCATGGCGATCAACGTCACGGTCTACAAGGCACTTCCCTACGATCCGACCCGCGACCTCGTGCCGGTCGCGAGCCTCGCCGGGGTGCCGTTCATCCTCGTCGTCACGCCGTCGCTGCCGGTAACGACGCCCGCCGAGCTCGTGCGCTATTCCAAGGAGCATCCGCAGGCGCTGACCTATGCCTCGAACGGCCACGGCGGCGCCGCGCATCTCTTCGCCGAGCTGTTGAAGAGCGTCACCGGCATCGCTGCGACACACGTGCCCTACAAAGGGCTCGCGCCGGCACTCAATGACGTCGTCGCCGGTCACGTGTCGATGATGTTCGGTGATTTTGCCACCGCGCTGCCGCTGGTGCGTGCCGGCAAACTGCGCGCGCTCGGCGTCTCGACGGCACAGCGCGTCGGCGCGGCGCCCGACATTCCTCCGCTCGCCGAAGTCGGCCTCCCCGGCTTCGATGCCTCGTCATGGCAGATGGTGGTGGCGCCCGCGCGCCTGCCGCCGGAGATTTTGGCAAAGCTCAACGGCGAGCTGCGCGCCATCGTTGCCGATCCGCAGTTCGCCGAGGAGCTGTCAGCGCGAGGCATGGTGCCGTTGGTGACGCAGCCGCCAGCCGAGCTTTCGGCCTACGTCAAGTCGGAGATCGTTCGTTGGGCCGATGTGGTGCGACGTGCGGGAGCGGCGGGGACGGAGTGAGGGTGTTGATGCCCGCGCGCGTGAACCGACAGATCGTATTGAAGAGCCGCCCGGAGACGATGCCGGGGCTCGACAACTTCGCGCTCGTCGAATCAGCCGTTTCGGAGCCGGCCGAGGGCGAGGTACTCGTCCGCACGCTCTATCTCTCGCTCGACCCCTACATGCGGGGCCGCATGAGCGCTGCTAAGTCCTATGCCAAGCCAGTCGAGGTCGGCGCGACGATGGTCGGCGGCACGGTCGGCGAGATCGTCGCGTCGAAAAATCCGAAATTCGCAGTGGGCGACATCGTGGTCGGCTCGAATGGCTGGCAGGACTACGCGGTGTCGAGCGGCGCCGGCCTGCGCGAGCTCGATCCGGCGGTGGCGCCGGTCACGACGGCGCTCGGTGTGCTCGGCATGCCTGGGATGACGGCCTATTTCGGTCTCCTCGAGATCGGGCAGCCGAAGCCTGGAGAAACCGTGGTGGTCGCGGCCGCGTCCGGCGCGGTCGGTTCGGTGGTCGGGCAGATCGCGAAGATCAGGGGATGCCGCGCGATCGGCATTGCCGGCGGTGCCGACAAGTGCCGCTTTGTCATGGATACGCTCGGCTTCGATGCCTGCGTCGATCATCGCGCGAGCGATTTCTATGAGGTGCTCGCCGCCGCGTGCCCCGCCGGCATCGACGTCTATTTCGAAAATGTCGGCGGCGCCGTGCAGCAGACGGTGTGGCCGCTGCTCAACGACTTCGCCCGCGTGCCCGTCTGCGGCCTCATTGCACAGTACAATCTCGCGACGCCGATGCCGGGGCCGGACATGTTCACGGTGCTGCGCAAGCGCCTCACGTTGCGCGGCTTCATCGTCACCGATTTCGCGACGAAGCAGGCCGATTTCCTGCGCGAGGCCGGCGATTGGGTCCGCAGCGGCCGCCTCAAGTATCGCGAGGACATCGTCGAGGGCTTGGAGAACGCGCCGACCGCGTTCCTCGGCCTGCTGAGGGGCAAGAACTTCGGCAAGCTCTTGGTGCGGGTGGCCGGGTGACGGCGGGTTGCTAATCCCTTTGGACCTCGTCCTGAGGAGCGTCCGCAGGACGCGTCTCGAAGGACGGCCACGGGCCGCAGCGCGGGGGGCCATCCTTCGAGACGCCGCGCTGCGCACGGCTCCTCAGGATGAGGTCCTCAGGTGATCCGAGGCCCCAATTTCGCTACGCCGTCACGAATTGCTCAGCACCGCTGCCTCGCAATTGTGCACGGCGACGCCGTCCATGGGGTCGACCTCGGCCTCCCATGGCTTGATCTCGAGTGCGCGAGTGGTGTCGTCGTAGCCGGCCTTCCAGCGCCTACGGATGCCGGAGGCGGTGAAGTCGATGTCGCGGGAATTGCCCTCGCCCTCGAGGTAGGGGCCGTTGAGCCGCACGATGTGCATGAAGGTGCCGCAGCCCCAGGCGGCGTACTGCTGTACCTCCGGAAGATTGCGCTTCTCCTCCGGGATCAGCTTGACGAGCTCGCGGACGATGTGGCGGAAGCGGTGCAGCTCCTGCTGCCGCTGGATGTGGCTGTCGTCGCGGCTCGCGAACTGGATGTCCTTCTGCCGGCTGAGCACCTCCTCGAGCGACTGCGGCTCGGGGCCGGTGATGTGCCACATCTGGTCGGCGAACACGACGGAGTTGCGCCGCGGGTTGTCGCTGAACACCGCTTCGATCGGCGTGTTGGAAAAAATGCCGCCGTCCCAGTAGGGCTCGCCGTCGATGCGCACGGCAGGGAAAGCGGGCGGCAGCGCCGCGGACGCCAGCACATGGTGAATGCCGAGCGGCATGCGGGCGCTGTCCCAGTAATGCATGCGGCCGGATTTCACGTTGACGGTGCCGACCGTGAGGCGCGGGTGCCCAGAATTGAAGCAGGTCGGGTCGGTCAACCGGGTCATCGTCTTGACGAGGTCGTCGGTGTTGTAGAGCGCGGCCCGCTCCACACCGAGCGGCGCCTTGGTGCCGCCGATCGTCAGCGCATGATTGAGCGTGTAATAGCCGGCGACGCCGCCGAGCAGCGCCATGGTGTGGGCGGCCTGGTTGGTCCAATCGTCGATGAGGCGCGGGTTGAACCACGGCGTAAGGGCATCGCGCCACCACGGTTTGAACTCCATCGTGGCCCAGAATTCCTTGAGCGCATCGAGGCGCCGCTCCAGCTTGTTGCCGGCGATCAGGCCGGCATTGAGCGCCCCGATCGAGGTGCCGATCACCCAGTTCGGCTCGATCCCTGCCTCATGCAGCGCCTCGTAGACGCCGCCCTGATAGGCACCGAGCGCGCCGCCACCCTGCATGACCAGGACCACCTGGCCCGGAAGCTTGGGGCCGCCATTCACCGAAGCGGGAATCGTGGTGGCGGGACTGTTGGCCATGGCGGAGAAATCCTTCTCGTCATTGCGCGCAGCCGACATTCCGCAATCTGGCGGTCACCGGCAACCCACGATCGGGTGAGCCGGCCTCTGTCTGGCTGCCGCGATATGCCGAGAAATGGCCTTTGACGGCCGCGAGTCAAGCCGGTCGTTTGACCGGGGCAGGTCCCGAGGCTGCCTAGAAAATCAGCGGCGGCTGCCGGAGATCACGATAGTGGTGCCGCCCGCGCCTTCGCGGTTGACGAGGTCGTAGAGCGCCGCGGCATGGGAGGGGTCGAGGCGCACGCAGCCGTGCGAGGCCGGCCCGCCGAGGCGGCTCGTCTCGTAGCTGCCATGGATCGCATAGCCGCCGCGGAAGAAGATCGAATGCGGCATCGGCGAGTTGTGATACATGCTGGAGAAGTGGCTGCGCTGCATGCTCTGCGGACGGTAGACGCCGTTCGGCGTCGTATAGCCGGCCCGCGCCGTCGACACCGGCCACTGGTAGGTGGGCTGCCCGTTGACCGACACCGTCATTCGCTGGGTCGACTTGTCGATTGCGATGGTGACGGCCGATTGCGCCGGCGCGGCGATGAGCGTGAGTGCAACTGCGGCGATGAGTGGAGAAACGTATTTGAACATCGGACGACCTCGATGACGCTGAGGTTTAATTGCTCGACGTCAATTCTCCCCCCGCCGCGGAATTTGGGCAAGAAGCGCGCGGCCACTGCGACAATCGATGCTTAATCTCCGGCGCAAAACCAGGCGCGAGATGCGCGACGCGGAGAAAACCTTCATCAACCTTATTTTGGTGCAGCGATCTTCGCGGCCTCGATCACCGCCTTCCAGCGCGGGATTTCCTTGGCGACGTAGTCGTGGAATTCCTCCGGCGTGATGTTCCAGGGATCGACGCCCTCGGCCGCGAGGCGCGCCTGTACGTCGGGCATCTTCATGATCTTGCGGATCTCCTCGTAGTAGCGCGCAAGAATCGGCTTCGGCGTATGGGCCGGCGCGACGATCCCGTACCACTGCGAGGCTTCGAACCCCGGCAGCGTCTCGGCGACCGCCGGAATGTCCGGCGCGACGGAGAGGCGCTTCAAGGTGGAGACACCGATCCCGCGCAGCGTGCCGGCCTGCACGTGCTGGAGCACCGCCGTGCTTCCGGTCATGGTGAGCTGGACCTGCCCGGCGAGGAGGTCGGTGAGCGCCGGTGCGGTCCCGCGATAGGGCACCGGCACCATCTGCGTCTTCGCCGCGACGTTGAAGGCGGCCATGGCGATGTCGGCAGCGCTGCCCGAGCCGGCGGTGCTGTAGTTGAGCTTGCCCGGATTGGCGCGGGCATAATCGATGAGCTCCTGCACGGTCTTCACCGGCAGCGCGGGGTTCACGACGAGGATGTTCGGCACGAGGCCGAGCGGCGCGACGTAATCGAAGCTCGTCAGCGTGTCGTAGGACAGGTTCGGGTAGAGGCTCGGATTGACGCCGAGCGTGCCGATGTGCCCGATCATCAGCGTGTAGCCGTCTCCAGGCAGGCGGGCGACCGCGGCCGAGCCGATGGTGCCGCCGGCGCCGCCGCGGTTGTCGATGATCACCGCTACGCCGAGCGCGGCGGAGAGCTTGTCGGCGATGGCGCGGGCGAACACGTCGTTCGATCCGCCGGGCGGGAACGGCACCACGAAGGTGATGTTGCGGCTCGGCCAGGTTTGCGCGTGGGCTTCGCCGGCAACGAGTGCCGCCGTCATTGCGCCGGTGTGGACGAGAAAACGACGCCTGTTCATGTCAGGCCTCCCTGGCTTTGCCGCGCGTCGCGGCGGGCGCGGCCTCGCGGCCATCGATAGTGACTTGCGAGTGCACGAGCGCTTCGATCTCCGCGTCGCGATAACCGATTTCGCGCAGGATCTCGACGCTGTCGCCGCCCATGAGCGGGGCGGGGCGGAAATCCTCCCGCGCACCGGCGGAAAACTTGTTGGGGAAGGCGAGGTCGAACATCTCGCCTTCGACCGGATGGTTGACCTTGCGGAAAAAGCCGACGTCGTCGAGATGCTCGTCGGTAAGGACGCTTTCGAGGGTGTGCGCCCGGCCGGCGGGAACGTCGACCTTCTCCAGGATATCGAGCCATTCCGCGGTGGTGCGCCCGCGCAGTCCCTCCGCCCGCACCTCGAAATAGGCCCGCACATTGGCGAGCCGCGCCTTCACCGAGCAGAAGCGGGGATCGCCTTTCAATTCCGGGCGGCCGATCGCATCGAACAGCGCAAAAGCCTGGGCGTCGGTGTTGGCGGACACGCAGATGTAGCCGTCCTTGGTGGCGACGGGCTTCCCCAGGGGATCGAGCACGCGCAGATCGCCGCTCGGGCCGCGCGGCGGCACGAAAGTGAGATCACCCATGTGCTCGGCGAGCACGAAGGCGGCGACGTTCTCGAACATCGGCACCTCGATCGCCTGGCCTTCGCCCGTGCGATCGCGCTGGAACAGTGCGGCAACGATGCACTGCGTTGCGATCAGCCCCACGATGTGGTCGGCGAACACCATCGGCACGAAGCGCGGCTCGCCGAGCGCGCGCCGGTTGGTGTCGGTCACACCGGCGAAGCCCTGGATGATGGTGTCGTAGGCGGGGCGGTCGCGATAGCGTCCGGCACTGCCGAATCCCATGAGATTGCATACGACGAGCCGCGGATGGCGGCTACGCAGGTTTTCCGCATCGAGCCCGAGGCGGCCGAGCGCCGCCGGCCGCACATTGGCAATGAACACGTCGGCGGTCGCAAGCAGCCGGTGCAGCGCTTCGCGACCTTCCTCGCGCTTAAGGTCGAGCGCCAACGACCGCTTGTTGCGGTTGAAGTGCATGAACTTGCCGGACAGCTGCCCCGAGTGCGACTTGCCGCCGAGGGTACGCAGGAGGTCGCCGCCCGGCGCCTCGACCTTGATGACGTCGGCGCCGTAGTCGGCGAGATAGAGCGTCGCCGTCGGCCCCACCACCACGGTGGTGAGGTCGACGACGCGAATGCCCGCGAGCGCGCCGCCCATATTCCCGTTCTTGGCCCCGCTGCCCTCGCCACCGCTCATGATGCGAGCGTCACGTCGACGCGGTAGTTGAGCCCGCCGTCGGGTCCCGACGCCCATAGCATGGCGCCGTCGCCGGTGCGGCGCCCGTTGAAGGTGACGCGCTCGCCGACGAACAGCGGCCGGATGGCACGGGCGGCGTATCCTGCGATCGGCCGACCGAGATGCGGCCGCGCGGTTTCGACGAGGAGCAGCGCGGTCAGGCCGCCGTTCATGACGAGAGCGGGATAGCCCTCCTGCTCGCGCGTATAGGGCAGGTCGTAGTGGATGCGGTGGGCGTTGAAGGTGAGCGCCGAATAGCGGAACAGCAGCACCGTATCGAGCACCCGCGCGTCCGACCAATCAGGAGCGTCGGTCACGCGCGGCGCCTCCTTCGGTGCCTCGGTGGTGCCGGCTTCGACCGCCGCGCGATAAACGATGTCCTGCTCCTCGGTGATGGCGAGGCCGTTGGGCCCGCTCATCTCGTGGACGACGGTGACGAGGGTGAACGCGCCGGTGCGCCCCGACTTCGGCTCGACGCGCGTCACCGTCGAGAGCCGCGTCACCGTGTCGCCGATCTTCAGCGGGCGGGCAAACGCGGTGCGGCGTCCCGCGAACATGCGCCGCGTGCCCTGCATCGGCGGCATGAAGTCGCCGGTGACGGGATGACCGTCGGCACCGAGGTCGCTTTCCTTCGCCATGGTGCCGAACAGGATGGCGTACCAGCTCTCCGGCAGAACGCTGCCGCGCTTGAATGCATGCGGGTCCCGGTCGAGCGTCGCCGCCAGCCGCTGCACCGCCCCGAGCGCGACCTCGTCATCGTCGCGCCGCGTGTGGCCGAGCCAATCCTTGATCGAAGGTTTATGGTCCGACGAACTCTGATCCAACGCACTCTCCGTTACTGCCGTTCCGACATTGCCCCTCCCGCGGCAAACGTCAACAGCGCGCAGCGACGCGGAATCTCCACATTTGCCGCCGCAGCGCGTAGGATGGGTCGAGCGCTTGCGAAACCCATCGCTACCCCAAGTGGCGTCGCATGGTGGCTGGCGTGAGGTGATAGGTTTCGCAAGGGCTCAACCCATCCCACCATCGAGGAGACCTTTCGTGCGGCTGCGTTCGCTACTCTACGTGCCGGTGTCGTCGGATCGCTTCGTCGCCAAGGCCCATGAGCGCGGCGCCGACGGCATCATCCTCGATCTCGAGGACGCCGTTGCGCCGTCCCAGAAAGTGGCGGCACGCGCCAAGCTCGCCGACGCCGTCACGGCCGTCGGTCGAAACGGCGCGATCGTCTTCGTGCGCATCAATGCCGATGCCGACATGATCCGCGCCGATGCCGATGCGGCGTGCCGTGCCGGCGCCTTCGGCCTGTTCGTGCCGAAGGTGCACAGCGCGCACAGCCTGGCTGCGCTCTCGGGATTTCTCGACGGCATCGAGCATCTGTGTGACCGCGAGCCGATGCGGCTGGTGCCGATGATGGAGGACCCCGCCGCGGTGCTCGATGCACGGAAAATCGTCGCCGCGACGGAGCGGGTCTGTGCGCTGACCACCGGCGGCGAGGACCTCGCGACCTCGCTCGGCGCCGAGCCGACACCGGAGGTGCTGCATTTCCCGAAGCTGATGGTGCATTTCGCCGCCAAGGCCGCCGGCGTCCTCTCGCTCGGGCTGATGCGCACCGTCGCCGACTACGACGACCTCATGGCGATGGAAAAATCCGCCCGCGAGGCGCGCGTGTACGGCTTCGACGGCGCGAGCTGCGTTCATCCGTCCGTGGTGCCGATCCTCAACCGCGCCTTCTCGCCGAGCGAGGAAGAGCTCGATCGCGCCCGCCGCCTGATCGCCGCCTACGAAGCGGCCGAGGCCGACGGCCGCGGCGCCTTCGCCTTCGAAGGCAAGATGGTCGACGAGCCGGTCGTGCAGCGCGCTCGCGCGCTGATCGCAAAGGCGTAAGGGGCGAGGTCGTCCAATATCTCACGCTGTCATCGCCGGGCTTGTCCCGGCGACCCCGATCATAGGGCACGGCCGTGCCACGTTAAGCGGGGTGGCCGGGTCAAGCCCGGCCATGACGCGCATAAAAATGATGCGCTACCCGTCGAGCTCCGGCATCTCGAAATCCTGCCAGCCGGGGACGTCGGCGACCTCGTAGAACGGCTCGCCGAACGGCCGCGTCGCGTCGATGCCGATCATCGAGGCGGTGCGCATGGTGCGCTCGCGGGTCAAATCGACCGACGGATCGGAAGGACCGGCCGGCACGTTGTCCACGATGATGACGTCGCGCTCCGGCTGGACGCGGAACGCCATCGCCCATTCCACATCGGTTGAGGAATGCACGTCGATGTCGGGGTCGACGATGATCGTCCATTTCGGCCGTACGTTGCTCGCCATCGCCGCCATGATCACCTGGCGCGGCTCGCCGGCAAAGCGCGGCTGCATCGAGATGACGAGATAGAACGACACGCCGGCGGATGCCCGCACCGACACCTTCTCGATGGTCGGAAACTGCCGCTTGAGCGCGCGGAACACCGAGGCTTCGAACGGCACCTGCTTGAGGATGTGGTTCTCGGTCACCGGCTTGCCGGTCAGGAGGCCCTGGAAGATCGCGTTCCTGCGGTGGGTGATTGCAGTGACGGTGGCGACCGGCTTCATCGACGGCCGCGTGTAGTAGCCGGTGTATTCGCCGAGCGGGCCTTCCATCACGGTGCGGTCGAGGTCGACCTCGAACTCGATCACCATCTCCGCGGTGGCGGGGACCTCGAGGTCGCAGGTCTTGCAGCGCACGAGCTCGACCGGGGCGCCGCGGAAGCCGCCGGCGAGGTTCCAGTCGTTGGTGTCGTCGGGCACCTGTACCTGGCAGGTATAGGCGAGGATCGGATCGACGCCGATCACGAGCGCCGCGCGCGGCACGATGCCGAGCTTCTTGCACTTCGCAAGGTTCTTGCCGAAGCGATGGAACGGCTGCGCGGAATAAGAGAACGTGTTCTTGCCGAGGATCAACACGCGATAATGCCCGATGTCGGGCACGCCGGTTTCCGGGTCCTTGGAGACGACGATGCCCGGCGTGATGTAGGGGCCGCCGTCCTTCGGGCTGTATTGCGGGACCGGAAGCCTGGTGAGGTCGATGTCGTCGCCGGTGATGACCACCTCGTGGCACGGCGCATTGCCGTTGACGAGGACCGGCGGGATCGGCGTATCCAGGCCATTGAGCACCTTATCGAACAGGCCGGCCTCATCGGTCTGGAACGCCAGGAGCGCTTTGTTGCGGGTAGAATAGACGCCGCAGACGAGCGGAAAGTCGGTGCCGTTGTCCTTGAACATCAGCGCCGGCCCCTGCCGCGCATAGCTCTGCTTCATCGCCTTGCCGACGTCGTTGAGCGCGACCGAGCGGTCGACGTCGACGAGCTCGCCCTGCTGGCGGAGCACGTCGAGAAACTGGCGGAAATCCTGATACGGCATCGGCGTCTCCGGTGGCTGCGGACCGCATTGCGAGAACGAACGTTCACTCCTCGCGCGCGAAGTACGTCGCGCGGGGGTTGTCGACCATGATCTTCGCCGCGAGTCCTGCAGGGATGCCGGGCGGAATCGCCGGGTCGCCGTCGAACTGCCAGTGCGGGTAGTCCGAGGAGAACAGCAGGAGCTCGTCGGAGCCGAGGTGATCGATGAGGCGGCCCACGTCGGCTGCGTCGTGCGGCGCGTCGAACGGCTGCAGGGTCAGGCGGAAATGGTCGCGGAAGATCTCGCGCGGCGAGCGATCGACCCAGGGAATCTCGGTGCGCAGCCCGCGCCACGATTTCGCGAGCCGCCACAGGAACCCCGGCACCCAGGTGACGCCGGACTCGATCAGCACGACCTTGAGCCGGGGGTGCTTGGCGAATACGCCTTCGCAGATGAGGCTCGCGACCTGGGACTGGAAGCCCTGCGACTGGGCGCAGTAGTCCTCCACGTAGAAGCTCGGCCAGCCGAGCGCCGTCACCGGATGCCGGTAGGCGCTCCCGGCGTGGATGCCGATCGGCAGACCGTGGCGCTCCGCCGCCGCGTAAAGCGGCCAGAAATGCCGCCGTCCCAACGGCATCTCGCCCATGGCCAGCACCAGCACCTGGACGAAGCGCGGGTCGGCGGCGAGCCGCTCGACCTCCTCGACGGCGAACTCGACATTCTGCAGCGGCACCACGATCGAGGCGCGCAGGCGCGGGTCATGATCCAGCCACTCCCGCGCAATCCAGTCGTTGACGGCGCGGGCGAAGGCGCGCGCCATGTCCTCGTTGAAGGGAAGCTGGACGCCATAAAGGCAGTTGCAGATGGCAAAGGCCGCGCCCCAGCGGTCGAACACCTGGGCTGCGAGCGTGCCGACATCGCTCCCCGGCCGCGTGCCCGGCGTTCGGAAGTCGGGGCGCGCGGAGATCGGGGCGTTGGGCGGATAGGCGACACTGTCGAGGCCCTCGATGCCGCGATCGGACACCTGGTCACGCCAGAACGGCTCGAGATAGGGGAGCAAGGCGTCGATGCCCGGCACCGCCGGGTGCACATCGCAATCGATCGGTTTCACCGCAGCGCTCATGGCGCCGGATACCTAGCAAGGGCGCGCCAGCCATACAACGCGCGGGGCACGATCCCTCCCGATCTTCGGGAGCGGCGCGGGGGGTATTCTTTCAAGGGCGGGGCGCGCAAAAAGCCAGAACCCGCGCCACCGCCGAAGGCGGGGGAGGGAAAGAATTACAGCGGCAGTTGGGGCTCGGGCCCGCGCTGGCGCTTGGCGCCCGGAGCGAGGTGCGGCACGTGGCTGAAGGTCCAGTGCACGCGGTTGATCTCGCGGGCATGGCCATAGATCACGACCTGCGTGGTGCGGCGCGGACCGTCGTTGCCGGCGAGATAGACGCTTTCCTCGAGCACGACCTCGTCCTCGTGGGTGTCGAGATTCCACACGTCCTTGTTGGGCAGCAGCAACACCGCGCCGTGGCCGTCGGTGAGGCGGTTGACGCGGATCGACGGGTGCAAGTGGAAGCGGACCGCGAATTGATCGGGGCCATCCGCCGGCAGGGACGTGTTGTCGGACGGCAGGAATGAGTTCCTCGCCCTCGATCTTGTTGCCGTCCGCGGAAACCGCGACGAAGCGCTCATGGACGACGCCGAAGCGCGAGGCGTAGCCGTCATGGGAGGCGCGGAGCACGATCGACCCCTCCTCGGTATCGCGGGCGACGGTGACGTGGCGCGGCCCGTCGACGATCGGCACGCCGAACAGCCGGCGGAATGCAATCGAATCCAGAAAGCGGCACGACGAGGTGTCGTTGAAGGTCACGGTCGAGTGCGCGGCGGTCGCGCGCGCAACCTG
Organism: uncultured Alphaproteobacteria bacterium; assembly: GCA_963824905.1. Classification (GTDB taxonomy): domain Bacteria; phylum Pseudomonadota; class Alphaproteobacteria; order Rhizobiales; family Xanthobacteraceae; genus JAJPKK01. The sequence continues at coordinate 387,465 of CAWGRH010000014.1, read as the reverse complement.
GCGCCAGTTCTCCTTGCCGCTGCCCGGCATGCCGCAATTGACGACGATGCGCTGCTGCTTGCTGGAGAACTCGAAGGCGAGGCATCCGGCATGGGCATCGCCGCTCACCTCCGCCGGCGGCGGTCCCCCGGTGTCCATCAGCACCACGGTCGGCCCGGCATCCAGGCGCTGGTAGCCCGAATAGGGGGCGTTGGCGACCGGCGTGCCGCGCGCATCGTCATAGGCGAGCACGGTCGCGAGCAAGTCGGGCGGCGTCGGCCCCATGCCGTTGAACAGCGCGAAAGTGCCGTCGCCGTGGCGGAAGAAACGGAGCATCGGCATCATGCGGTCGATGGCATTGATCAGCGCTGGCGGCGGGGCGACGTTGCGCGCGGTGAATGCCTGGCTCAGCGGCAGGAGGTCGAGCAGGATCTCGATGATGACGCCGGGATTGCGGCTGATGTGGCCGCCATCGGGCAGGATCTGCCGCTCGAGCTCGCTCACCAGCCGCTTGGTCGCGCGGTTGAGGTGACCGATCTGCCGCGCCATGCACAGCACCGCATAGACGAGCGCGATGCGCGCCTGCAGGCGGGCCAGCCCGTCCCGGGCATCGCCGGCGGTGCCGCGCAGGTAGCGCACCTGGCGGGTGAGGCTGCGCAGAAAGCGCCGGTAGAAGCGCAGATCCGCGTCATGGAGGATGAGGGGCGACTGGCACAGCCAGGAGATGATGCGCCGCGCCACGATCTCCGGCTGCCAGGCGACCGAGTGCCAGCCGCCCTGCAGCGCGATCCATTCGTCGACCAGCGCGCGGGCATTGGCGCGGTTGATCGTCGAGTCGGCGGCGCGCAGATGGCGCAGCCAGCCGAAGCCGAGCAGCACGTCGGCCCATTCCTCCGACGGCGCCGCCATCTCGAAGGGGGAGCGGCCGTCGCACACCACCACCTTGCCGGCGAAGGCAAATCGCCCGGCATAGATTTCGGCGGCGCGGGTCGGGTCGGCGGTGCGCAGCTCCTGCGGCGCGATGACGAGGCGCTCCGCCGGGCCGACCCAGTTGAACAGCCCGGCCACCGGATGGACCTTGAGGCGCGCCCGGAGATTGTTGAACCGGCGGCGAAGCGCCAGCCAGGACAGCCGAGAGCGGTCCGCGATCACGACGGACATGGAGGGTAGCCCCTTGTTCTCACGGCAATTGCGACCCGACGGTCATTGCACAACATAACGAAGGGTTTGCGGAGGGCAACCGGAGCTGAACACCGGTTCACAGGCGCTTAAGACGTGCGGCATAGAAGCCGTCGAGGCCGGCGAGCCGCGGATCAGGATGCGGCCACTGGCAGGGCAGGGTGCGCAAGTCGCCGTTGGCGGTGACGAAGCCATCGAGGCCGGCAAACTCGCCGGCCGCGAGCGGTTGTCTTGCGATGCGCTTATCCGCCGCGAGCGCGGCGTTGACGATGTCCTCGCCCTCCTCTGGTTCCAGCGAGCAGGTGCAGAACACGATGGTGCCGCCCGGCCGAGCGAGCGTGATGGCGTTGTCGAGCAGGCGGCGCTGCACCGCTGCGAGCGCCACGATGTCCGCCGGCACTTTGCGCCAGGGGATGTCGGGATGGCGGCGGATGGTGCCGGTCGCGGTGCAGGGCGCATCGACGAGGACGGCGTCGAACGGGCCGCCTTGCCATTCCTCTGCAGCGGCAACGACGACGGTGGCATTAAGGCCGAGCCGGCCTAGGTTTTCGGCGAACCGCACCATCCGGCTTTCCGCGCGGTCGATCGCGGTGACGGCGGCGCCGGCGAGCACAAGCTGCGCGGTCTTGCCGCCGGGCGCGGCGCAGAGGTCGGCGACCGTGCGGCCGGACAGATCGCCGAACAGCCGTGCAGGGAGCGCGGCGGCGGCGTCCTGCACCCACCAGGCGCCCTCGCTATAGCCGGCAAGCTCCGCCACCGGCCCCGAAGCGGTGAGCCGCACCGTGCCGGTGGGCGTGACGATGCCGCCGAGCGTCGCGGCCCAGTGCTCCGGATCGGCCTTGACGGTGAGGTCGAGCGACGGTTCGGCGCGGTTTGCGAGTGCAATCGCATGCGCTGTCTCGGCGCCATAGGTTTGCGTCCAGCGCGCGAGCAGCCACTCCGGCGTATCGAGGTCGAGCGGCTCCAGGGCGGCGGCGGCGTGGCGTTCGCGCGTGAGGCGCCGCAGCACCGCGTTGACGAGGCCGGCATAGCGGGCGTCGCGCCGGTCGGCCTGCACGAGCCGCACCGAGAGATCGACGGCGGCGTGGTCTGGAACGTCGAGAAACAGGATTTGCGCGGCGCCGATGAGGAGCGCGCTCTCGACCCGCGGCGCCTCGGCCGGAAGGCCGCGGCTCAACCGGTCACCGATCAGCCGCCGCAACGTGCCGAGCCGGCGCAATACTGTTGCGACGATGCGACGGACCAGCGCCCGGTCGCGCTCCTCGAGCGTCGCGAGGCCCCGGCGCGCCTGCGCACCATCGAGTTGCTCGTCGAGTGGCCGGCCGCGCACCAGCACCGCTTCGAGAAGCTCGGCGGCGATGCGGCGCGCCGGGAGGCCTGGCGCAGGATCAACCCCGGCGCGAGTTTGGTCAGCGCGTGCCAAATCCGCTGTCCGTTTCGATCCGCGCGGGCGCCGCCGCGAACATACCGGGATACAAAGAACCACCTCGTCTCGCTTCGACCGCTCGCCTTGACCGATCGGGCGCCACCCCTCATGTGAAACCGATGAGCAAGTCAAGTCCCGCGGCCCCTCCCGATGGCGAAGCCGGCACCGCCGAGCGTCGTCCGCTCTACACCCGCCGCCCGGCGGGCGCTCGCCGAGGCCGAGGCCCGGCGCGCCGAGATCGACCGTCGCGCCAAGGATCATCCCAAGGAGATCAACGGCCCCCGCGGCCCCGAGCCGATCCGCTACGGCGATTGGGAGATCAAGGGCATCGCCAGCGATTTTTAGCGCGTGATCCCGTAGCCCGATCCCGCGTAGCCTGGGTTGAGCGCAAGCGAAACCCAGGGGCGGCGTTTGCCTCCCGGTCCGCCCCGGGTTTCGCTTGCGCTCAACCCGGGCTACGGGGCCGGGGCTCACGGCTATCGACCTAATCTCAGGGTTGTATATTTCTCGCCTCAACCTCTACGGGCGACCCTTGTCACAGGAAAATTTTCCGCTACCATAGGAATATGGTCCGAATTCGCCCGGTCATATGCCGCAATCCCTGCGCAATGGGGCATGGCCGCGACGTTTGCCGCGGGCTGCGTCGCCGGCGGCCTGATCGTGCTCACCGTGCAGAGCCGGCCCGCGCCTGCTTCAGTCCCCGGCGCGCCAACCGACGCCCGCCCGGCGGTCGCCGCGCCTGCCTCGGCCCGGGGCGGGGTCCATCCTGCGGACGTGCTGCGGGTGATCGACGGCGACACCTTCGAAGCGCGGGTTCACGTCTGGCCGGGGCTCGACATCACAACAAAAATCAGGCTGCGCGGCATCGACGCGCCGGAGTTGAAAGCGCGCTGCCCGGCGGAGCGCGCCATGGCCGAAGCCGCTCGCGACGCGCTCGCCGGCATGCTCGCCGAGGGCGAGGTCGGCATCTCCGCGGTCACGCCCGACAAATATGGCGGCCGCGTCGTCGCCGACGCGCCGATGCGGCGACCCGCTCGGTCGCGAGCGTCTCGGCGGAATTGCAGGCCAAGGGCCTGGCGCGAGGCTATCGCGGCGGACACCGGCTTGGCTGGTGCGACGCGGCGTCGCCGTAGCCCGCAGACCAATCGAAAAACAAAAAAGGAGCGCCGCCGGCTTTGACCGGCAGCGCTCCCCCCGCATCGAACCGCGGGTCTACCGTGAAACTATTGCGTCACCACCACCGTGGTGCCCCAGCCGACGCGGCCGAACAGGTCGGTGATGTCCGCATTGAGCATGCGGATGCAGCCATAGGAAACCTGGCCGCCGATCGAGCCGGGCTGGTTGGTGCCGTGGATCGCGTATTCGCCGCCGGCGAGCGTCATCGCGGCGACGCCCATGGGGTTGTTCGGCGCGCCGCCGGGAATCACGGCCGGCAGGAACGGCTTGTCCTTGCGCACGTCCGCGGGCGGTGTCCACGCCGGCTTGACGTACTTGCCGCTGATGTAGGAGGTCCCGGACCACTGCTTGCCGGCGCGGCCGACGCCGACCGTGTAGCGCAGCGCATGGGCCGAATTGATCACGAGATAGAGCGCACGCTGCCCGGTGTGCACCACGATGGTGCCCGGCGAGTAGCCGCTGAAGGCGACCACATCCCCGCGCGCCGCGGCCGGAGCGGCGGTGACCAAGGGATATCCAACGAGCAGCGCCGCGAACGCCATCGCGGCCGGCAGGCGAGAACGAATCATCGACCACACCCCAATCCAAAAATCCCCGCTCGCACCATATCAAAAAAGAACGTCGGATGGTTAATGCCGGCTGTGCACGGCGCGAAAACAGCGCGCGTGTAGCGATGACGCCACACCGCGGTGTGGGGCTGCGGAATGCTCCGCAGCCCGCATTGAGCGGAGCGAAATGCGGGGGCAGCGCACCAGCGCTGATGGATGTCGAGAGGTGGGGTCCCCGGGTTTCGCTTGCGCTCAACCCGGCTACGAGCCGCGACTGCGAGCTGCGTCACGCCGCGCGCTTCTTCGCCTCGATCAGCTTGCGCTTGATCAGCGCCTCCGCGATCTGGATCGTGTTGAGCGCGGCGCCCTTGCGCAGGTTATCGGAGACGCACCACAGCACGAGGCCGTTCTCCACCGTCGCGTCCTCGCGGATGCGGCTGATGTAGGTCGCGTCCTCGCCGGCGCATTCATAGGGCGTGACGTAGCCGCCGGGCTCGCGTTTATCGAGCACGACGCAGCCCGGCGCGCGGGCGAGGATCTGCCGCGCTTCCTCGACGGACAGCGGCTCCTCGAACTCGATGTTGACCACCTCGGAATGGCCGACGAACACCGGCACCCGCACGCAGGTCGCGACGAGCTTGATCTTGGGGTCGAGCATCTTCTTGGTCTCGGCCACCATCTTCCATTCTTCTTTGGTGAAACCGTCCTCCATGAAGACGTCGATCTGCGGGATCAAGTTGAAGGCGATCCGCTTCGGAAACGTCTTGGTCTGGATGTCGCTCGCGGTGAACACCGCCTTGGTCTGGGTGAAGAGCTCGTCCATCGCCTCCTTGCCGGCGCCGGACACCGACTGGTAGGTCGCGACCACGACACGCTTGATGCGGGCGCGGTCATGGAGCGGCTTGAGCGCGACGACGAGCTGCGCCGTCGAGCAGTTTGGATTGGCAATGATGCCGCGCTTGCGGAAGCCGGCGAGGGCATCGGGGTTCACCTCCGGCACGACGAGCGGCACGTCGGCGTCGTAGCGCCAGCACGAGGAGTTATCGATGACCACCGCGCCCTTCGCCGCGATCTTCGGCGAATACTCCTTGGATACCGCCGAGCCGGCAGACATCAGGCAGATGTCGACGTCGGCGAAGTCGAAGTGGTCGAGCGCTTTGCATTTGAGCGTCCGGTCGCCATAGGACACCTCCACGCCCATGCTCTTGCGTGAGGCGAGCGCAATGACTTCGTCGGCGGGGAACGACCGTTCGGCCAGAATCCCCAGCATCTCGCGGCCCACATTGCCGGTGGCGCCGACGACGGCGACCTTGAAACCCATGATGACTTTCCAAAAAAGCCGCCCGCTGCAGTGCACGCGCATGGGGCGGTCGCAGGGTAATAATGGGGATCGGCGGGTATTTCAACGAGAGGCTGGAGCGCCGGGCCGGATTACCAGGCCTCTAGGACGAAGTTGACACAGCCAGCCGCTTCGCCCGCGATGGCCAATGACGAACTTGCTCCGTCGTCCTCGAAGCGATAGGAACAAACCATGGACGTATGGATCGACCGATCTCTGTTGGAAGCCTACAGCCGCGGCGAGATCAGCCGACGTGACATCAGCGACCGAATGCACACTGAGGTTCGGTTCGGCAATCTGTTTATGGCGCTGTGCGAGGCTGGATTGCCGTTGCCGCGGTTTCCTTGCGATCGGAATTCACCCGGCGTGCAACTCATCAAGCGCCTTGCTGAGCGAGCCGCTCGTGGCGAGTGAGCGGACTGCCACGCGGTACATCGGGCTCATTCATAAGGACGCCGGCAGCGACTACGGCGTGTCGTTCCCTGACTTTCCCGGCCTCATTACAGCCGGAACGGACTTGAACGACGCCCGCGCCATGGCCGAAGAGGCTATTACGTTACACGTTGAAGGTCTTGTCGAGGACGGCGAGATCATTCCGGAGGCGTCAAGCTTTGGAGCTATCATGGCCGATCCCGAGAACGAGGATGGCATGCCAATCCTCGTCTCGCTCAAGCCCTGATCGAAGCCTCACCCCTTCCGCAGAAAGTCGAAATCGCACCCCGCCTCGGCCTGCATCACCGTCTCCATGTAGAGACGCGCATAGCCGCGCAGCCCCTCCGCCGTCGCCGGCTTGTGCGCCGCCTTGCGCTTGGCGATCTCGGCGTCGTCGACCAGGAGGTTGAGCGCGCGGTTGGCGACCGAGAGGGCGATGCGGTCGCCGTTGCGCACGAAGGCGAGCGGGCCACCGACGGCGGATTCCGGCGAGACATGGAGAACGATCGTGCCGTAGGCGGTGCCGCTCATGCGGGCGTCGGAGATGCGGACCATGTCCTTGACCCCGGCGCGGGCAAGCTTGCCGGGAATCGGCAGGTAGCCCGCCTCCGGCATGGCGTAGCCGCTCTTCGGTCCGGCGTTCTGCAGCACCAGGAAATCGTCCGGCGTGACGTCGAGGTCGGGCGAATCGATCCGCGCCGCGAGATCGTCGAGCGAGGTGAACACCACCGCACGGCCTTCGCGCTCGAACAGGCGCGGATCGGCGGCGGAGCGCTTGATGATGGCGCCGTTCGGCGCGAGCGAGCCGAACAGGGCGACGAGGCCGCCCTGCTTTTGCCAGGGATCGGCGAGCGGCCGCACCACCTTGCGGTCGACCCAGGGCGGCTCGTGGGAGAGCCGCTCGCCCAGCGTCTCGCCGGTCACGGTCATTACATCGAGGTGGAGCAGAGGCTTCAACTCGCGCATCACCGCGCCGATGCCGCCGGCGGCGAACAGGTCCGACATGTAGTGCTGGCCGGTCGGCTTCAAGTCGACGAGGATCGGCGTCTCGTCGGAGAGCGTGTTGAGCCGCTTGAGCGACACTGGCTCGCCGACCCTTCCGGCAATCGCGGCGAGATGGATGATCGCGTTGGTCGAGCCGCCGATCGCGAGCAGCACGCGCAGCGCATTCTCGATCGATTGGGCCGTGATGATCCGGCTCGGGCGCAGATCGGTGCCGATCATTTCCACCGCGCGGCGCCCGCTCGCCTCCGCGGCGCGCAGGCGGTCGGCATGGACGGCGGGGATCGCCGCGGTGCCCGGCAAGGTCATGCCGAGCGCCTCGGCGATCGAGGCCATGGTGCTCGCGGTGCCCATCACCGCGCAGCTTCCGGCGGTGGTCGCGAGATTGCCCTCGATCGCCGCGATCTCCTCGTCGGAGACCTCCTTCGCGCGATATTTCGCCCAGAAACGCCGGCAGTCGGTGCAGGCGCCGAGGCGTTCGCCGTGGAACTCCATCGGCAGCATCGGCCCGCCGACGAGCTGCACCGCCGGCAAATCGGCCGATGCCGCGCCCATCAGGAGCGCCGGCACTGTCTTGTCGCAGCCGCCGACCAGCACGACGGAATCCATCGGCTGGGCGCGGATCATCTCCTCCACGTCCATCGCCATCAGGTTGCGGAACATCATGCTGGTGGGCGAGAGGAAGATTTCGCCGAGCGAGATGGTCGGAAAGTCGATCGGCAGCGCGCCGGCTGCGAGCACGCCGCGTTTGACCGCATCGACGAGCTCGGGGAAATGGCGGTGGCAGCTGTTGAAGCCGCCGGCTGCCTGGCAGATTCCTACCACCCGGCGCGACAGCATGTCGGTCGAGTAGCCCATCGACTTCGCGAACGAGCGCCGCAGATAGAGCGAGAAGTCGGCGTCGCCGTAATTGGTGAGGCCACGGGCGATGCCGTGCTTTTCCTTGGTCAATGGAGGTCCTCGAGATGTCCGGGCTTTGCTGCCGACGGAATCTGCGACGCATCGACCGCGATTTCAAGATGCGCGCAGCTCTACCGCCTGCGAGCGCGCAGGCGGGCCCGTTGCTGCCGCAGTCCCCAGTGCGACGACGTCAGTTACCGTAGTTTTTCTTGAGATAATCGACGATCACCGCTGCATCGGCGTCTTTGACCGGCGCGCCATAGGCCTTGATCATCTTGGTGACTTCCGCTTCCCAACCCGCGGCGTTGAGGAACGGCGAGTTCATCTGGATGTAGTCGAGGCTGTGGCAGGCTGCGCAATTGGCCTCGAGCCGGTCGAGCCCCGGCCCTTCCTTGAGCTTGATGGCCGGCTCTTCCTGGGCGAATGCGGGCGCGCCAAGAGCGGTGACGAGTACGAACGCGACGACGGCAATCCTGTGCATGGTCTCTTCCCCCTCAGGCGACGTTGAGCGTGATCGAATGCATCACGTTGTGATGATAGCCGGCCGGGTTGAGGATCAGCTCGGCGGTCTGGGTCTGGCCGACCTTGTTGGACGCCCGCGCCATCACCGTGAACTTGCCCTTGGCTGGCGTGAAGCTGTGACTGAACGGCCGGAAGGCAAAGCGGCCGAGGTCCTCGCCGAGCTGGGCTGCGATCCAGGTGTGGCCGCCGTCGGTGGACAGCTCGACGCCGCGGATGCCGTAGCCGGCATCCCAGGCCACCCCGCCGATGGCGAGCGGGGCGCCGGCCTTCACGTCGCTGCCGTCGTCATGGCTGGTGATCAGCGAGTTCACCACCATCTCGCTGATCGGCGTGTTGACGTCGGTATCCTGGGAGGGGAACCGCGCCAGCAGCGGGAAACGGCCGAACGGTATCCGGTAGGCCGACTTCATCCAGAAGCCCTCGAACGGCTTGGTGGTCGCCATGATCGAGGTGACGTGCTTGACCCAGTAGGTCGCAGTCCAGCCTGGCAGGATGACCCTCGCCGGGAAACCGTTGAAGTGCGGCAGCGGCTGGCGGTTCATCTCATAGGCGATGATGCCGTCCTCCAGCGCCTTGCCTACCGGGATGCTTTTGACGAAGTCAGGGGTCTTGTCGAACGCCGGTCCGTCGGCGCCATCGAGGACGAGCTCGATCGCCTCCTTCTTGAGCCCGACCTTGTCGAGCACATCCTTGAGGCGAACGCCGGTGAAGCGGGCGCAGCCCATGGCGCCGTAGCCCCATTCGACGCCGGGCACGTGCGGCTCGAACAGGCCGCGACGGTTGCCCGAGCACTGGCAGACCGCGATCACCTCAGTCGCGGGCATCGCCTTGAGGTCGTCGAGGGAGAGCTCGACCCGGCCATTGGCGCCGTCGCCGCCGACGGCGAGCCGCCAGGTCTTGGCGTCGACGTTCGGAATGTCGGAAAGGTGATAGCGCACGAAGAAGGAATTGTTCGGGGTGATCGCGGTGCGGAAGGTCGACACCGGGCTCTCGTAGTTCGGAGGCCGATAGGTGAGCTTGATCAGCGGCTTCTTGCCGGGCAAAGCCTCGAGCACGGCCTCGGCGCGGGTGCCGGCCGGCAGCGCCTTCGGCAGATCGAGCGGCGCCGCCGCGGCTTTGAATGCGTCGAGGCCGATCCCGGCACCGGCGACAACGGCGCCGACGCCGGCGCCCTCGAGCAGACGGCGTCTGCTGATCATCGATATTCCTCCCTCATGCTCCACCCGGACTAATCCTAAGGCCCTGGACAGTCGGTTTTATTTTCCAGACAGCTGATATGACATAACGCCTCACGCGATTCCCGGAAAGGGGGACGCCGCATGTGGCCCCGGAACGGCCGGGCCCGAAACAACTGCGGCTTTTCGGCATCAGCCGGCAACTCTCTTTGGCCGCGACGCGGAATTTCGCCTGAAAGCTGATGCACATGTTGGGGATCGTCGCTAACATGAACGGGAAGCGTCGGGCTTGGGGTCGAGGGGGAAGTTTATGCGCCTGCAGACATGTGTGTTGCTCATTGCCGCCACCGTCATGGCGACAATGCTGGCGGCCGCACCGGGCATGGCGCAATCTGGCCAGCCCAAGGTGCGCAGCAATCCGATCGATCCGATCACGGGATATCCCATTACTCGAAAGGAAGCGCGCCCCCGGACTTCGGTCACGGTGACGAAGCGCTCCTATCTCGATCCCGGCAAGGAGAGCAAAGCGCCGGGCCTGACCTGGTCCTCGTTCCCGGCCGACTCGCCGCAAGGCCTGTTCTACGATCCGACCGCGAACTACCTGCACTTCAACAACCGTAACCCGTTTCCCAATTGCCTCGACCTTCCGGGCTTCTGCCGGTAGGGAGGGCGTCGAGTTCCTCGGTCGTCATGCTTCCCAAGGGGAGCATCCAGTCGCCGCTGCGCCTGAGGCGGATGCCAAAGGCACGTCAAAACCCGGCTGCTGCTGGATCGTCCGGTCGACCCGGGCGATGACACCGAGGGAAACGAACTGAACGGGGTCGGCGCGTTTCCCACTTTGGGGTAAGGGGGAACCGTCGGCCCCGAAAGTCGCTTCGCTCATCCGGGCTACGAGGCCGCGATGACGGCGGCTGCCGCCGCTACGCGGCGAGCCGCTCCATTGAAGCGAGCACGGCTTCGCCCATCTCGACGGTGCTGACGACCTTGGCGCCTTCCGACTTGAGGTCGCTGGTGCGCAGCCCCTTGCCCAGGGTCGCGGCGATCGCCTGCTCGATCAGGTCCGCTTCTTTGCCCATGGCGAAGGAGTAGCGCAACGCCATTGCAAACGACGCGATCATGGCGATCGGATTGGCGAGGCCCTTGCCGGCGATGTCGGGCGCCGATCCGTGCACCGGCTCGTAGAGCGCCTTGCGCTTCTTGGTCTTGGCGTCGACCTCGCCGAGGGAGGCCGACGGCAGCATGCCGAGCGACCCCGTGAGCATCGCCGCGACGTCGGAGAGCACGTCGCCGAACAGATTGTCGGTGACGATGACGTCGAACTGCTTCGGCCAGCGCACGAGCTGCATCGCCCCGGCGTCCGCAAGCTGGTGCTCGAGTTGCACGTCCTTGAACTCGCGCGCATGCACCTGGTCGACCACCTCGTGCCACAGCACCCCGGTCTTCATGACGTTGCGCTTTTCCATCGAGGTGAGCTTGTTCTTCCGCTTGCGGGCGAGCTCGAAGCCGACCCGGGCGATGCGCTCGATTTCGTAGGTGTCGTAGACCTGGGTGTCGACGGCGCGCTTCTGGCCGTTGCCGAGGTCGGTGATGGTCTTCGGCTCGCCGAAATAGACCCCGCCGGTGAGCTCGCGGACGATGACGATGTCGAGGCCGTCGATCACGTCGCGCTTGAGGCTCGAGGCATCGGCGAGCGCCGGATAGCAGATCGCCGGCCGCAGGTTGGCGAACAGGCCGAGGTCCTTGCGCAGCCGCAGAAGGCCCGCCTCCGGCCGCGCGTCGTAGGGCACCGCATCCCATTTCGGACCGCCGACCGCCCCGAAGATCACGGCATCGGCGGCCTGCGCCAGCGCCATGGTGGCGTCGGTGACGGAGACCTTGTGGGCATCGTAGCAGGAGCCGCCGACCAGCCCTTCCTCGGTCTCGAAGGCGGTGAGCCCCCGCGCATTCATCCAGGCGATGAGCTTCTTGACCTCGGCCATGACCTCGGGGCCGATGCCGTCGCCGGGGAGAAGCAGGAGCTTGTAGGTCGCCATTGAGAAAGCCTCGTGGTAGCGGCGGCTCTCCCACGAGCCCGCGCGGTAGCGCAAGGCCGGAGCGCCGGCGGGAGGCTCTGGACTAGAGGGCGAATCTCCGGTTGGCAAGCAATCCCGCGCCTCGCGGCACCGCGGCGCCGGCGCCTACATCGAGGAGGCCGCCTGGTGCATCGAAATCACCGCATCCGGCTCCGTCTCCGCGTCGGCGCGATGGGTCAGCTCGCGGAACCGCTCGATGTCGGCCGGGCGGCCTATCCAGAAGCCCTGCGCCTCCTGGCACGACTCGCTTTCGAGAAAGGCGAGCTGTGCCGCGGTTTCGACGCCTTCGGCCAGCACCGGAAGTCCGAGTCCCTGCCCGAGCCCGAGCACGGCGCGCACGATCGTCGCCGCCTGGTCGCTGACATTGACGGACTTTATGAAGGAGCCGTCGATCTTGATCTTGTCGAATGGAAACGCGCGCAAATTCGACAACGACGAATAGCCGGTGCCGAAATCGTCCATTGCGATCCGTACCCCGAGCAGCTTGACCCGGCGCAGTGTCGCGAGCGCGCGGTCGAGGTCCCGGACCAGCGCGGTCTCAGTGATCTCGAGCTCCAGCCGCTCCGGCTTCAGGCCCGTTTCGAACAGGATCTCGTGCAGCGCATGAGCGAAATTCGCATTATGGATCTGGACCGTGGAGACGTTGACGGCGATGGTCAGATTCTCGGACCAGGTCGCGGCCTCCTCGCAGGCTTTTCGCAGGACCCATTCGCCCAGCTGCAGGATGACGCCACACTCTTCCGCTATCGGAATGAAGAGGTTGGGCTGGATGTCGCCCCGGCTCGGATGCTTCCAGCGCAGCAGCGCCTCGAATCCTATCGTCTTGCCGGTGCGGATTTCCTTCTGCGGCTGGTAGACAAGCCGCAACTCGCCGCGCGCGATTGCATGCCGCAGCTCGAGCTCGAGCATGCGGCGATCGCGAACCTCGGCGCCCATGGCGGCTTCGAAGAACCGAGTGGTGGCGCGGCCGTCCTTCTTGGCGCGGTAGAGGGCGGTGTCGGCATGGTTGAGCAGCGACCGGGAATCGACCGCGTCGTCCGGGCAGATGGCGATGCCGACGCTGCACGACACTAGCGCATCGTCTTTCGGCGACTCGCCCTCCTGACGCAACGCGGCAAAGATGTTGTCCGCGATGCGGCCGGCAACGCCCGGATTGGAGAGCCGGGGAATGATGACCGCGAACTCGTCACCGCTGAGCCGCGCCGCCATCTGGGTGTCGTCGAGCACTCCGCAGATACGCTGTGCGACAGTTTGGAGCACGCGGTCGCCCTCGGCGTGTCCGAACAGGTCGTTGACCTCCTTGAAGCGATCGAGGTCGATGCACAGCACGGCGAGCCGCCGTTTTGTCGCGAGCGCGACCTCGATCTCCTGGTCGAGCTTCTTGTTGAAGCTTGAACGATTGGCGAGCCCGGTGAGGGCGTCGTGGTGGGCGAGGTAGCGAATGTGTTGTTCCGCCTCCTTGCGCGCCCGCAGGTCACGCACCGCGAAGGCATCGTGCGGCTTGCCGCCGAAATCGACCGGCCGTCGGATGAATTCGACCGGCACCTTCGCGCCGCCGGCATCATGCAGTTCGCCCTCGATCGACTCGTGCGGACGGTCCGCGAGCTTGAGCAGGGTCCCTTCCTCGCGCACGAAGTCTTCGAGCCTCGTCCCGACGAGACTCGACGACGGCCGCCCGACGAGGGTGGCGAAGCTGTCGTTGACGGTCGCGATCGTCCCATTCTCGCAGATCACCAGTCCTTCCACCGCCGCGTTGGCGAGGCCGCGCATGCGGTCCGCTTCGAGCACGGCGCGCCGCCGGTCGCGCAGGTCGACCGCGACCCCGGCGAGGGCCAGGAGGATGACCATCACGCTCACCAGCGCCACCGCCACGGCCACCACGCCGGACGCCACCGCGGCAGGCGAGAACTGGATCGCAGGGTCGGGAAGGATCGATACGGCCGCCATGGCGGTGAAATGGAGGCTGCAGATCGCGAGCGTGAGCAACAATGCTCCCAGCGCTTTCCACTTGAGCGTGTCGTCCAAGAGCCCGACCGGAAGTGCCAACCCGCCGATGACGCAGCCGAGCACGATCGACGCGCCGGCCAGGTCTCGGTCCCAGATGATCAGTCCCTGAACCTCGAAGGCGGCCATGCCGATGTAGTGCATGGCCGCGATTCCGGCCCCGACGACGATGCCTCCGAGCCAGGTCGCCGCCGGCGCGTTCGACCGGGTGGCGACCGCGAAGCCGAGGCCGGTGACGATGATCGCGACGCCGAGCGACAGAGCGGTCAGCGAAATGTTGTAGGCGCTCGGCAGCCCCGGCGAGAACGCCAGCATGGCGATGAAGTGGGTCGCCCAAATGCCGAACCCGGTCGACGTCGCTGCCACCGCGAGCCACAGCAGACGGATGCGTCCGCTCGAGTGGCGCACATGGTGGAGAAGACCGATCGCCGTGAAGCTCGCCAGCGCGCAGATGGCCGCGGCCAAGCCGACGAGGCGTAGATCATGCTCTTGGGTGATACAGTTATAAACGGTCAGCATTGGCGGGCAGACTCGGGGGTTTGAAACCACGAGTGCTACAGTGTTCGCCTAAACGAGGCGTGAAGGATTTCGGCGCAATTTCAGAAAGACCGATCGCCGGCCGACATCGAGTGCCGGCCGACATCGCTCGTCGACCGCATCGCGCGCGGCACCCCGCCCGTCAGCTGCCGCTGAACCAGTTGTAGCCGCGATCCTCCCAGTAGCCGCCGAGGTCCTTGTCGGTGACGTAGATCGCCATGACGTGCTTGGGATTCTTGAAGCCGAGCTTGGTCGGGATGCGCACCTTCATCGGAAACCCGTATTTCGCCGGCAGGATCTCGTTGTCGAACTTGAAGGTCATCTGGGTCTGCGGATGCAGCGCGGTCGGCATGTCGATCGTCGTCGCGTAGCCCTCGGCGCACTGAAACCAGACGTATTTCGCCTTGAGATCGGCGCCGATGCGTTTCAAGAAATCGCGCAGCGGCGTGCCGGTCCACGAGCCGATCGCGCTCCAGCCTTCGATGCAGATGTGGCGCGTGATCTGTTTCTCCTGCGGGAGCGCGTAGAGCTCCTCCAGGCTCCAGGTTTTCTTCTCGTCGACCATGCCGCCGACCTCGAGCATGTAGGTCTCGCCTTCGACGTCCGGCGCGTCCTCTACCGGGTAATAAGCGTTGAACGGAAACGGCCGCGTGATCGCGCTTTCCGGATAGGTCGGCGCGAGCTTCGTCGGATTGAAGATCAGCGCCTGGACGCGGTCGTTGAACTTCGACATCGCGAGCAGCGCCTTCTCAGCCGAAGCGCTGTCGACGATGTCGCAGCCGGTGAGCAGGGTGACGGCGCCGAGCCCGGTGGCGCCGCGCAGGAAGGCGCGCCGCGACGGCTCCGGCAGGAGCTTCGCCGCATCCTTGATCAGCAATCGGGAATCGACGCCGGGGACGGCTTTACGGATCTTCCTCATGTTTCCTCAACCCACGCCCGAAGAGTCTTCAGCTTTTCGGGGTCATGTTCTAGCGGCCCAGAATCATCGCGCGCAGGCTCTTCGGCACCAGGATCGCGAGCGAGATGTGTATGACGAGAAAGGCGGCGATCGCCGCCATCGCGACGAAATGGACATAGCGGGCAGCATCATAGCCGCCGAACAGTGCGGTCAGCTCCTGGACCTGCACCGGCTTCCAGATCGACAGTCCGGACACCACGGCGAGGAGCCCGGCGAGGATGACGCCGATATAGAGCAGACGCTGGACCGCGTTGTAGACGGAAAGATCGTCGTGCGAGAGCTTGCCGGTGAGCGCGGCGCCGATATCGCGGACGACTTCGCCGGGCCACACCGGCAGGAGCTTGCGGCGGAACCGGCCGGTCGCGAGCCCGAGCGTGACATAGACGAGCCCGTTGACGACGAAGAGCCACATCGCCGCGAAGTGCCAGAGCAGGCCGTCGGCCAGCCCGTCGCCGAGCGAGATCGCGGGCGGAAATTCGAAGCCGAACAGGGGCGACGCGTTGTAGATCCGCCAGCCCGAGGTGATCATCACGAGCACCGCGATCGCGTTGATCCAATGGGTTATCCGCACCCAGATGGGGTGGATCACCCGGTGGGCCGGTTTGGCCGGCCGGGCCGGCGCGAGGGCAACGTCTGCGGAGCCGATGGTCATGGCCGACAAGCTATAACAACGGGGGGGCGTCCGTCCTCACAATCCTGTCACCTTCCAATCCGTCACGGGGGGCTTTGCCGTCCTCCGGGCGAGCGGGCGGACAAGGGCGCCGCAAAATCCGCCTTAGCCTAACGTCGAGGTCCATTGCGGCGCCGGCATGATAAGTTCCCAGCGGTTGGCGGCGGATCGGGCGGCGGAGCGCATGACGAAGACCGGAAACTACTTCGAGGATTTCAAGCTCGGAGCGATCATCAGGCACGCGACGCCGCGCACCGTCACGGTGGGTGACGCTTCGCTTTATACGGCGCTCTACGGCACGCGGTTCGCCGTCCAGTCGTCTGACGCCTTCGCGCGCGCGATCGGCTATCCGCGCGCGCCGATCGACGATCTGTTGGTGTTCCACATCGTATTCGGCAAGACGGTGCCGGACATCTCGCTCAACGCGGTCGCCAATCTCGGCTATGCCGACTGCCGGTTTCTGGCGCCGGTGTTTCCCGGCGACACGCTCTGCGCGACCTCGGAGGTGATCGGCCTCAAGGAGAATTCGAGCCGCAAGACCGGGATCGTCTATGTGCGCTCGACCGGCTTCAACGAAACCGGTGCCGCGGTGCTCGACTATGTGCGCTGGGTGATGGTGCACAAGCGCGACGAGAACGCGCCGGCGCCTCCCGAGCACGTGCCCGATCTGCCGAGAACAGTTGCGGCGCCGGAGCTCGGCAAAGCCTGCCCGGCGTTGAGGCTCGGCGGCTATGACGACGCGCTCGCCGGCAGCGCGCGGCGGTTTGCCGATTTCGCCCCCGGCGAAAGAATCGACCATGTCGACGGCATGACGGTCGAGGAGGCGGAGCATCAGCTCGCGACGCGGCTCTACCAGAATACGGCCAAGGTCCATTTCAACCAGTTTACCGAAGGGCAGGGCCGCTTCGGCCGGCGCCTGATCTATGGCGGTCACGTCATCTCGCTCGCCCGCGCTCTGTCCTTCAACGGCCTCGCCAATGCGTTCCACGTCGCCGCCATCAACGGCGGGCGTCACGTCGCGCCGCTATTCGCCGGCGACACGGTGTTCGCCTGGTCGCAGGTGATCGAGCGGCTCGAGCTGCCCGGCCGCAGCGACATCGGCGCGCTGCGGCTTCGCCTGGTCGCCACCAAGAACCGGCCATGTGCCGACTTCCCCTATCGGACCGGCGAGGACTACGACCCGGCCGTGATCCTCGACCTCGACTACTGGGCCGTGATGCCGCGCTGAGCCGGCACCCGATGCCGGTCTCGCCGATGCCGGGCGTTGAGCACGATGTGTTCGCTCGCCACGTCTCGTTCGCGGCCAACGCCGCGCCGGGTGCCGCTTTCGCCGGCACTCCCCGATGCGTTTGATGGCGCATTGCTTGGCACATTCCCCGGCGCATTCCGTGGCGGCTGCACGTCATGCCAATGTCGGCATTGCGCTTGCTTCCTTCATCTGCTTGAAAGGCCCGACCCGTCCGGACCGACTATCAGGTTGAAAAGTCATGGCCGAAGCCAAGTCACCCGTCGCGCGGCCGCTGTCGCCCCACCTCCAGATCTACCGGCTGACGCTGACGATGGCGATGTCGATCGTGCATCGGATCACCGGCGCCGCGCTCTATGTCGGCACCCCGCTGCTCGCCTGGTGGCTGCTCGCCGCCGCCTCGGGGCCGAACGCCTACGCCACCTTCCAGACTGTGGCCTCGAGCCTGATCGGGCGGCTGATCCTGTTCGGTTATACCTGGGCGTTGATCCACCACATGCTCGGCGGTGTCCGCCACCTCATCTGGGACACCGTCCACGGCTTGGCGCCCGCCGAGCGCGAATGGCTCGTGCGAGCGAACCTCGCCGGCTCGATCGTGCTGACGATCCTCCTGTGGGTCATCGGCGGCGTGCTGATGGGCGGCCTGCGATGATGACTGCGATGACGGTGGCGTCAACGAGGAGAACCTCACGGTGAAATCGCAGGACATGCGCACCCCGCTCGGCCGTGTGCTCGGCGACGGTTCAGCGAAGTCGGGCACCAGGCACTTCGTCGAGCAGCGTCTCACCGCACTCGCCAACATCCCGCTGACCATCGCCGCGGTGCTGATCGTCACCTCGCTCATCGGGCACAATCACGCCGCCGTGGTGCAGATCCTCGGCTCTACGCCGGTCGCGATCGTGATGCTCCTTTTCATCATCTCGGGCGCATACCATATGAGGCTCGGGATGCAGGTGATCGTCGAGGATTACGTGCACGACGAGGGAGTGAAATACGCGCTCCTGATCGCGAACACCTTTTTTGCGGTGCTCGTCGGCTTCTCGTCGGTCTACGCGATTCTCAAACTGTCGTTCGGAGTTTGAGGCGATGTCCACCAACGGATCAAAGGCCCCGGCGGTCAACGGACGGGCCTACCCGATCGAGGATCATACCTACGACGTGATCGTCATCGGCGCCGGCGGCTCCGGCCTGCGCGCCGTGGTCGGGTGCAGCGAGGCGGGCCTGCGCACCGCCTGCATCACCAAGGTGTTTCCGACCCGCTCGCACACCGTCGCGGCCCAGGGCGGCATCGCCGCGGCGCTCGGCAACATGGGCGAGGACGATTGGCGCTGGCACATGTACGACACCGTGAAGGGGTCGGATTGGCTCGGCGACCAGGACGCGATCGAATATATGTGCCGCGCGGCGCCGACCGCGGTCTACGAGCTCGAGCATTGGGGCCTTCCGTTCTCCCGCACCGAGGACGGCAAGATCTACCAGCGTCCGTTCGGCGGCATGACCACCCATTACGGCAAGGGCATCGCCCAGCGCACCTGCGCCGCGGCCGACCGCACCGGCCATGCCATGCTGCATACGCTCTACGGCAACGCGCTCCGGCATCGGGCCGAATTCTACATCGAGTTCTTCGCCATCGACCTCATCATGGACGAAGGCCGCTGCCGCGGCGTGGTGGCGCTCAAGCTCGACGACGGCACCATTCACCGCTTCCGCGCCCACACGACGATCCTCGCCACCGGCGGCTACGGGCGCGCCTATTTCGCCTGCACCTCCGCCCACACCTGCACGGGCGACGGCAATGCCATGGTGTTGCGCGCCGGGCTGCCGCTCGAGGACATGGAGTTCGTCCAGTTTCATCCGACCGGCATCTATGACGCCGGCTGCCTGATCACTGAAGGTTCGCGCGGCGAGGGCGGCTATCTCACCAACTCGGAGGGCGAGCGCTTCATGGAGCGCTACGCGCCGTCGGCCAAGGACCTCGCCTCGCGCGACGTCGTCTCGCGCGCCATGACCATCGAGATGCGCGAGGGCCGCGGCGTCGGAAAGCTCAAGGACCATCTATTCCTGCACCTCGATCATCTCGATCCCAAGGTGCTGCACGAGCGCCTGCCCGGCATTTCCGAAAGCGCCCGCATCTTCGCCGGCGTCGACGTGACCCGCGAGCCGATCCCGGTGCTGCCGACCGTGCACTACAACATGGGCGGCATCGCCACGAATTATCACGGCGAGGTCGTCGTCCTGAAGAACGGCGATCCCGATGCGATCGTGCCGGGTCTGATGGCGCTCGGCGAGGCGGCCTGCGTGTCGGTCCACGGCGCCAACCGGCTCGGGTCGAACTCGCTGATCGATCTCGTGGTGTTCGGCCGCGCGGCGGCGTTGCGCTGCGCCGAACTGATCGAGCCCAACGAGAAGCATTCCGAGCTGCCGAAGGATTCGGCCGACTTGCCCTTGTCGCGGCTCGACAAGTTCCGTTATGCCGACGGCACGACGCCGACCGCCGAGCTGCGGCTTTCCATGCAGAAGGTGATGCAGTCGAACTGCGCCGTTTTCCGCACCGGAGAGGTGCTCGACGAAGGCTCCAAGCTCATCCACGGCGTGATGGGCAGCGCCGACGACGTCAAGGTGTTCGACCGCTCGCTGATCTGGAACTCCGATCTCGTCGAGACGCTGGAGTTCGAAAACCTGATCGCCCAAGCCGTCGTCACCATGGACTCGGCGAAGAACCGCACCGAGAGCCGCGGCGCACATGCCCGCGAGGACTATCCCGAGCGCGACGACAAGAACTGGATGAAGCACACGCTTGCCTGGCTCGACTTCACCACCCGCAAGGTGACGATCGACTATCGTCCGGTGCACACCTACACCATGACCAACGAAGTGCAGTACTTCGAGCCGAAGGCGCGGGTGTATTGATCGGACCGCACGTTCCGAAGGACACGAGAAGGCGATGGCCGAATTTACGCTTCCGAAGAACTCGAGGATGATCGAAGGCAAGTCGTGGCCGGCTCCGGCGGGTGCGCGCACCTTGCGCGAATACCGCGTCTATCGCTGGAACCCCGATGACGACCGCAATCCGCGCATCGACACCTACCAGGTCGATGTCGGCGACTGCGGGCCGATGGTTCTCGACGCGTTGATCTGGATCAAGAACAAGATCGATCCGACGCTGACCTTCCGCCGTTCCTGCCGCGAGGGCGTGTGCGGCTCCTGCGCAATGAACATCGACGGGGTCAACACGCTCGCCTGCACCCACGACATGAAGGACAGCGCCGAAGTGATCCGCATCCTTCCGCTGCCGCACATGCCGGTGGTGAAGGACCTCGTGCCCGACCTCACCAATTTCTACGCCCAGCAGGCGTCGATCCAGCCCTGGCTCGAGACCGTTTCACCCACGCCGGAGAAGGAGTGGCGGCAGAGCCACGAGGAGCGCCAGAAGCTCGACGGCCTCTACGAATGCATCCTGTGCGCCTGCTGCTCGACGTCGTGCCCGAGCTATTGGTGGAACAGCGATCGCTATCTCGGGCCGGCAGCGTTGCTGCAGGCCGGCCGGTGGATCAACGACAGCCGCGACGAGGCAAAGGGCGCCCGGCTCGACAACCTCGAAGACCCGTTCCGGCTCTACCGCTGCCACACCATCCTGAACTGCTCCAAGGCCTGTCCCAAAGGTCTCAACCCGGCCAAAGCGATCGCCGAGATCAAAAAGCAGCTGGTCGAGCGGCGCGCCTGAGCAGCGCTGCGTTTTCCCGCCGGCATAAGCCGGGTTGCGCTGGCTGAGCGGGACGTTGCGGCGTGTGCACGCGGCCTTCGTCGCGCAACGCGATCACCGCGGGCGGTAAATCCCACGAAACGAAACGCGAACTGCGGCGGCCAATGGACACCGGCGCGGCGGAATATCGACGCTTTTCGCTGCCCGCCGCGGACGTAGCGATTCGCCGTAGTTTTGTCGTGTTGTTGGCATTGCTCACAGGTCTGCGCCGGACCTTGCGCGCGCGATGCGCCCGATCAAGAGGCGGCGAACGATCCACCGGGGGACGAGATTCGCATGACACGCACGACATTTCTGACTTCCGCAGCCATCCTGGCGGCAGTGGCGATCTCTTGCGGCGGCCACGCCGTGACGGCGCAGACCCTGCAGCTCGCGCAGGCGGCGGACCCGCAGAAGCCGGGCACGGTCCCGGCGCAGCGTCCGGGCCAGCCGGCCCAGCCGGGTCGTCCGGCGGCGCCGAACGCAACCGGGGCCCCGCAGCCGCATCCGCCGGGCGCCGCCACGGCGCCAGCAGTTCCCCACGCGCCGCCCGCCGCGGCTGCGACACCGCCCGCCGCTCATCCCGCGCCGCCCGCCGCGGCAGCTGTCCCCGCCGCTCCGCACACGCCGCCGGCTGCCGCGTTTGCACCTCCGGCTCAACACCCAGCGCCCGGCGCTGCCACACCGGCCCCGCATCCGGCCGCCGCCGCTCCGGGCCTCGCGCCTGCCGCCGCCGCTCCGCCCGCGCCGCAGCGGGCCGGAACGCCGCCGGTCGCGCCGACCGCCCAGACGGCCCCAAGGCCGACGGGCGCCGCCGCTGCTGCACCCAACGTCGCGCCCGCACCGGCCCCGCATCCGGCCGCCGCCGCTCCAGGCCTCGCACCTGCCGCCGCGGCGCCGCCAGCGCCGCAGCGGGCAGGGATTCCGCCGGTGGCGCCGACCGCCCAGACGCCGCCGAAGACCGGCGCACCAGCCGCCGCCGCCGTTGCACCCAATGTTGCGCCCGCCGCTCACCCTGCGCCGCCGGCCGCCGCCGGTCTGGCACCGGCGCCTGCGCCGGCCTTTGGACGTCCGGCCGGGCAGCCGGCACCGAATGCGACCGGGGCGATC
This sequence comes from uncultured Alphaproteobacteria bacterium, assembly GCA_963824905.1. Taxonomy (GTDB): domain Bacteria; phylum Pseudomonadota; class Alphaproteobacteria; order Rhizobiales; family Xanthobacteraceae; genus JAJPKK01. The sequence continues at coordinate 365,448 of CAWGRH010000014.1, read as the reverse complement.
CCGGCGGCACCGCCGCATCCGGCGAGCGCCTTCGCCGCGCCGCCGGTGACCCGTCCGGTCGATCCCGCCGCAATGCCGCACCGCCTCGATGCTGTGCGCGCCGAACGGCAGGAGGTGCAGGAAGGCAACCGCACGGTCATCCGCGAGCACGATCGCGTCATCATCCGCGAGGGCGGCCGTGACATCATTCGTCATGACGAAGCGGCTCGCTTCGCCTTCAATGCGCGCGAGGTCAATGTCGAGCGCCGCGGCGACATCGTCGCCACCATCGCCGTCCGTCCCGACGGTTCGCGCGTCGTGACCGAGGTCGACGGCAACGGCCGGCTGATGCGCCGCATCCGCCGCGACGCGTTCGGCCGCGAGATCATCATCATCGACAACACCGTGGTCGCCCCCGTCGCGGTCATCGGTGGTCCGGCCTTGGTCGTCGGCGGTCCTGCGGTCGCCATTGCGACGCCCGGGCTCGCCGTCGGCATCGGCGGCCTCGGCATCGGCGTTGCGCTCAACCTCGGCCCGCCGGTGGTGCGGGTTGCGCCGGAGCTCTACGTCCGGGAGACCGCGGTGGCGACGCCGGCCCAGATCTACATGACGCTCGCCGCGCCGCCGGTCGAGGTGATCGACCGCCGCTATTCGCTCGACGAGATCCGCTACAACGAGCCGCTGCGCGCCCGCATGCCGCGCGTCGACATCGACACCGTGAACTTCGACACCGCCTCGTGGGAGATCGCGCCCGACCAGGCCCAGCGCCTCGCCGGCGTCGCCCAGGGCATGCTGCAGGCGGTGCAGGCGAACCCTGCCGAGGTGTTCCTGATCGAAGGCCATACTGACGCCGTGGGCGCCGACGTCGACAACCTGTCGCTGTCCGACCACCGCGCCGAATTGGTCGCGGTGCTGCTCACCAACCAGTTCGGCGTGCCGGCGGAAAATCTCACCAGCCAGGGCTACGGCAAGCAGTTCCTGAAGGTGCAGACGCCGGCGCCTGAGCGCGCCAACCGCCGCGTCGCGGTGCGCCGCATCACCCCGCTGCTCACCGCGCAGGCGAACTGATCGCACGCACAACGCTTGTTACGAGGGCCGGCCGATGTGCCGGCCCTTTTTCGTTTGGTCCGGGGGGCGCGAAGCGCGATCTTTCCCTCCCCGGCTTCGGGGAGGGCAGGGTGGGGTTCTTTCTTCGCTTTGCTCGCTACGCTCGCGGAACCCGCCCGACCTCGCTGTCGCTCGACCACCCTCCCCGAAGCCGGGGAGGGATCGTTACAGCTTCAGCTTCTTCCTGCGCTGCCCCAGCGTGCGCAGGCGCAGCGCATTGAGGCGGATGAAGCCGGCGGCGTCGCGGTGGTCGTAGGCGACCTTGCCTTCCTCGAAGGTGACGAGGTCCTGGTCGTAGAGCGAATAGGGGCTGTCGCGGCCGACCACGTGGACGCCGCCCTTGTAGAGCTTGAGACGCACCTCGCCGGTGACGAAGTCCTGGCTCTTGTCGACCGCCGCCTGCAGCATCTCGCGTTCGGGCGCGAACCAGAAGCCGTTGTAGACGAGCTCCGCATATTTCGGCATCAGCTCGTCCTTGAGGTGCGCGGCGCCGCGGTCGAGCGTGATGCTTTCGATGCCGCGATGGGCGGCGTAGAGAATGGTGCCGCCCGGCGTCTCGTACATGCCGCGCGACTTCATGCCGACGAAGCGGTTCTCGACGAGGTCGAGGCGGCCGATGCCGTTCGCGCGGCCGAGCTCGTTGAGGCGCGCGAGCAGTGTCGCCGGGGAGAGCGCGCGGCCGTCGAGGGAGACGGCATCGCCGCGCTCGAATCCGACGGTGATGTAGGTCGGCTGATCCGGCGCGTCTTCCGGATCGACGGTGCGCGAATAGACGTAGTCCGGCACTTCCTGCGCCGGATCCTCCAGCACCTTGCCCTCGGACGAGGCGTGCAGCAGGTTGGCGTCGACCGAGAACGGCGCGTCGCCGCGCTTGTCCCTGGCGATCGGAATCTGGTGCTGCTCGGCGAACTCGATCAGCCTGGTGCGCGAGGTGAGGTCCCATTCGCGCCACGGGGCGATGACCTTCACGTCGGGCTTGAGGGCATAATAGGTGAGCTCGAAGCGCACCTGGTCGTTGCCCTTGCCGGTGGCGCCATGGGCGACGGCGTCGGCGCCGACCTTCTCGGCGATCTCGATCTGCTTCTTGGCGATCAGCGGGCGCGCGATCGAGGTTCCGAGCAGATATTGGCCTTCATAGAGGGCGTTGGCGCGGAACATCGGAAACACGTAGTCGCGCACGAATTCCTCGCGCAAATCCTCGATGAAGATGTTCTCCGGCTTGATGCCGAGCAGGATCGCCTTGTCGCGCGCCGGCGCGAGCTCCTCGCCCTGGCCGAGATCGGCGGTGAAGGTGACGACCTCGCAGCCATAGGTCGTCTGCAGCCATTTCAGGATGATCGATGTGTCGAGACCGCCCGAATAGGCGAGCACCACCTTCTTCACGTCGCCCTTGGCCAAAGCCTCATCTCCGCGTGTCTGACGAAAAATCGGCGCGGACTATAGGGCGAACGGCCGGCGGTGCAAGCGCGCCGGGCGCGCGCTCGCAGGGATCGGTACTCCCGCCCTTCCGCCCGCCCGCACATGAAAATGGCGGCCGTCGCGAAAAATTTCGTGACGACCGCCACGGGCGATGACGGTGGGGGGTGGGGGGCATGGGCCGTCACCGCTCTCCTCGCAGGCTCCGTCGGGTGGAGTGGACGACGGGATGCGAGGAAACCGTTCGCCTCTCTTTGTGCGCCGGGGACAGGCGCTCCGCGAGCGTCTTTCCCGGTCTTGTTCCGCAAGGCGCCGAATCGCGGTTGTGCGGATTTGTGCGCAGATGTACGGATCGGGACGGGAAGGCGTCCCGTGACCGAGCACAATCTCTCCGAGCAGCAGAGCCGCCTCATCGCGAACCGCATCCGCGAGGAATTGGCGCGGCGCCGCGTGTCTCGGCGCGGCCTTGCCGACCTTGCGAAGATCAGCATCTCGACGCTGGAAAAAGTGCTGTCCGGGCGCCGCCCATTCACCCTCGCCACCACCATCCGCATCGAGGGTGCGCTCGGCGTCAACCTGCGCAGCGAGGCGGCGGCGCCACCGCCGGCGCCCATGCCGGCGACCGGACTTGCACCCGGCGAGCTCGGCTACTATTCGCGGCCGTCCGTTTCCTGGCTCGAAGGCACCTACGTGACCTTGCGTCCGTCGTTCAGCGAGCCGGCGGCGATCTACGCCTACCTCACCGAGATCCTGTGGGACGAGGAAAGCTCACGCCTCGCGTTTCGCGAGTCGGAGCGGATCGACGCCGCGTTTTCCCAGGCCGGTGCAGTCGCGGTGCCGAACCAGTCCGGCTTCATCTATTTCATCACCAACCGCAACGGCCAGTACCGGCTGGTGATCCTGAGTCGCCCGACGATCTCCGGCGAGATGCACGGCATCATGACGACGCTGATGTCCGGCCGCGGCTCGCATCTGACGCCGGTTTCGGTTCCCATAGTGTTGATCCCCCCGAACGCGCTCGGCGAAACCCGATTCGGAGTGGTGTCCGCAAGCGACGCCTGCCATGCGGTCTACCGGCGCTTTCTCAGGCGCACCATCGAGGAGCCGTTCGCGCTGTTCCTGCAGGTGTGAGGCGACGAATGTCGCCGGCTCCCCTGTCCGAGATTGTTGCGACCGGCTAGCGTTGCTCCATCGGAAGCATACCAAGCCGGCCTATGACTCCTTTCGCCGGAAGTCATCAGGGAGACGAAAATGTCCAACCGACCTGCCCGCCTTCATCTTGCATTCGCCGTGAGCGCAGCGGCTTTGGGCTTCGCGACCGCGGCCCAGGCGGCCGAGCTCGACCCCAAGGCCGTCATCTTCAAGACGCCGGACCAGTTCGTGTGGGCCGATCCGACCGACAAGGTCGAGACCAACCGCACCGTGCTCTACGGCGATCCGGAGAAGCCCGGCGCGCTCTACATCTACATCAACAAGTTCAAGCCTAACCGCTTCGGCGGTCCGCACATCCATCCCAATGACCGCGTCATCACTGTGATCGACGGCGCCGGATGGAAAGGCACCGGCCCGGTGGTCGATCCCGCCGGCGCGGTGCGGCTGCCCAAGGGCTCCTTCATGATCGATCACGCCCTCAAGGTGCACTGGGACGGCACCAAGGAGGAGCCCGGTGCCTATCTCATCACCGGCTACGGCCCGACCGCGAACACGCCGGTCCCGAGAGCGACCGGCGCCTATGCGGGCTTCGATCCGACCGCCGTCACCGCGAAGTCGCCGGACCAGATCGAGTGGAAGGACAATGGCGGCAACCGGACGGCGACGCTCTACGGCGATCCGGACAAGCCCGGCCTCTATGTCCAGATGCTCACCTGGCTCAAGGGCAACCACTTCAGCCGCCCGCATTTCCATCCCAACGATCGCTTCATCACCGTGCTGTCGGGCACCTGGTGGGTCGGCACGGGCGACAAGTTCGATCCGGACAATCTCACCGTCCCGATGAAGCCCGGCACCTTCGTCACGCATTTCGGCAAGGGCGTGCACTGGGACGGCGCCAAGGACGAGGACACGACGCTCCTCGTCATCGGCGAAGGGCCCGCGACCGGCACGCTGGCGGAGGCCGCGAAGTAACGCGCGTTCTCACCCGGCGGTGTTGCGTGAGAACCATGACCGCCGTGCGCGGGCCTGGGCCGTTCGCGCGGTTGGTGGAGACTCGGGCTCCGGCCCTGGATCGTCCGGAACCAGGATCGCAGCCTCGGTGGACGAAGCTCCTTCGCTTGAGGGCCCGGTGCGGGTGCAGGCGCGATCTCGATCGTCGCGGGGACCGGCGCCGGGATCACCTCGATCGGCGCCACCTCCACCACCGGCTCCGGGGCCGGCGCTGGCTTCGGTGGCGGCGGCGCCGCTGGGGCGGCCTCCGCTTTGGGCGGCGCTTCGGGACGCTTGGCCGGAGGCGTGACGTCCTTGGTGGGCGGGCTCGTCGGGGTGCGAATTGCGGGTGCGGGAATGGCCGGCGCAGGAATGGCCGGCGCGGAGGGCGCCGGCTCGAGCAGCGGGCCCCGCGGCGTGAGGTTGGCGACCGGCACCCGCCAACGGAACGCATCGAGGCGGCCGGTCGCCGGCGAAACCGGCATCCAGTGCTCGGCGATCAGCCCGTCGGCGGTCCACACCGGATCGAGCGCGGCATGGACGGCACGTGCCATCCATTCTCGGGTGCGGCCGACGTCGCCGGTCTCCGCCTCCTCGAGGTGGGCCATCAGCGCGGCGACGCGCCGGGTCGGCGTCGCGAGCAGCGGCTTGAGGCTTTCCCGCGCTTCGGCGAACTCGTGCGCGTCGAGTGCGGCGCGGGCCACTGCCAGCCGGCTTTCCAGGTGGCTGTCGGCCATCCGCGCCAGCGTGCGCATGCGAGTGAGCCGCTCGCGCGCCGATGCTCCGGGCACGATGTCGGCATAGGTGTCGGCGATGTCGGGATGCGGCTCCTCGCGCCAGGCGGCCTCCAGGATGCGTCCCGCCTTTCGCCGCTCACCGGCTTCCCCGAGCAGGCGTCCGGCAAGCGTGGCCGCCGGGGTGAGGCCGGGGCACAGCTTCACCGCCTCCTCGGCGAGCGCGCTCGCCGCGGCGCGGTCGGTCGCCTCGAGGGAGAGCGCCTGCGCGGTCAGCAGCACCGCCCGCTGGCGCCGATAGGTGTCCCGGTCGAGGAGCCCGCCGCGATTGTTGCGTTCGAGGGCTTCGAGCGCGCCGGCCCAGTCGCCATCGGCACAATGGAAGTCGAACGTCGCCTGGCCGGCCCAGGCGAGCGACGGCGCCTCCCTGGCGGCCTCCTCGGCAAAGCCACGCGCCGCCACCGCATCGTTGCGGCGCTGCGCCTCGATGAAGAGCCCGCGCAGGCCGAGCAGCTTCGTCTCGGGCTTGTCCGCCATGGCGCGAAAGGCGGAGTCGGCGCCGTTGCGCGTGCCCGCAAGCTGCGCGGTCTGCGCCTGCAGGAGCAGGGTCAGCGGCTGGTCTCCCGCATGCCGCGCGGCCTCTCTTGCATGCCTGAGCGCCGCCTGCAGGTCGCCGGCGCCGATGGCGACGAGACCTCTGGCGACTGCGTGATTGCCGCGGGCGGCGCGCCGCGCACGCGAGCCGCGCCGCAATCGTCCCGGTGCGCGAAGAAGATAGCCGCCGAGCGACCACAGGATCAGCACCACGCAGACGATTGCGAGCACCGTTCCGACCAGCACGCCGACCGAGGTGTCGGCGTGATAGCCAAGCCAATCGATGGTGACCGCGCCGGGACGGTCGGCGAGCCACACGGCCGCGAATGCGAGCCCGGCTGTCGCGAGGAGGAAGATGATGAAACGGATCATTGCTTGGCGGGACCTGTGGAAGCGCCGAGCTTGGCGAAGGATACGGAGATGAGCTTGGCCGACGCCTCGCCCGCGGTCTGGCGGGCGAGCGCCTTCTTGCGCCACGGCTCGGCGATCGCCTGGACCGGAGCCGGAAGCTTGTCGAGCTCGGCGAGCACGGCGGTGAGATCGCGCCGCGCCATGTCACGCTCGATCCGCCCGAGTCACCGTCGCGGGATCGTCACCCGCGTGATCTCCGACCGGGCGGATGCGCACGAGCCGTTCGGCATGGGCCTGGAGGCGATCGAGATAGCTGCCTTCCTGGGCGGCTGGAGCGGACACCTTGAGCATCTCCGGAATGAGGGCGCCGAGCTCGCGAAACAGCTCCTGAACGTTAGGCACACCGGTCGACGCGAATGGCCCGAGCTGCGCCAGCAGGGCAGGGTCGACCCCGACCGTCTTCGCCGCGGCGAGTTCCGCGGTGAACGGCTCGCCGCGCTCGAGCGCCGAGCGCAGGCCGGCCGCGACCAGTGCGAAGCGCAGCGCCTCGTCCGGCTTGGGAACGGACGCTTCGGCCACCTGGTCGCCGACCTGCTTCACCTGGGTTTCGAGCGCACCGAGGCGCCCGGAGAGGCCCGCCACCTCCGTTCGCGTTCCTTGGTGCGATTTTTCCTGGTCGGCGCCGACTTGTCTTGCCTCGGCCATCGCCTTGGCGACGGTCTCCGCGCGGCTGTTCGCGTCTTGCGCCGCCTTGGCATTGGTGGCGCCCTGGCGCTCGATCTCGGCGAGGTGCCCGGCAATCGGCTTCATCGTCGTTTCCACCGCGGCGACGCGTGTACCAAGCTCCTTGAGCTCGCCGGCATCGGCCGCAGGCGGGCTCGCCGGTGGCGGCGTGCTTTCGAGCCGCGATACCCGCGTGGCGAGATCGTCGAGCTTCGAGGTGTCCGCGACCGGCGCCTGACGTGCGCCCGCGGTCTCGGCGGCCTCGAGCTTGGTCAGGCGCGCGGCGAGATCGTCGACCTTCGCGTTGTCCGCGACCGGTGCCTGACGTGCGGCCGCGGTCTCGGCGGCCTCGAGCTTGGTCAGGCGCGCCGCGAGCTCATCGATCTTGGCGGCGGACACCTTCCCCATGTCGGGTACCGTCGCTGCCGCGATCTCGGCCGCGGTCGGCGTGTGCATTTCGAGGCGGGTGAGCCGCGCATTCAGGCTCGAAGTGTCAGGCTCGAGGAGCGGAGCGCCATAGATCCAGGCCGCTCCGGCAGCAACCGCGGTGAGGCCGGCGCCGACGATGCCGGACGCGAGGATCGCGAACCACGGCGTCCGTGCCTTCGCGGGCCGCGGGGGTACGGAGTGCGGGGTCTCATTCGATTCGGGGGGCGGCGGCGAGTTCAGACCCTGAAGGTGCGGCGATACCCGGAACGGATGTGGCGGGCTTGGCCGCCGGCATTTCGGATTCGGCGGCGAGCGGCTCGACGACGGATTGCGCCATTGCCGGCTCGGTGACTTGGTCGGGGGCAGTTGTCGCGGCGGCGTGCTCGGCCACCGGAGCTTCGGGTTCGGTCATGGAGGCGGCGTCCGGTTCCGCCGATGCCTCGCCGACGGACGGGGGCGCCTCGTGCTCGATCGGGATCTCTACCGCCTGGCCCTCGATGGTCGGAGGTGCCCGGCGGCGGCGACCGTCCGGCCCGGGCCTCGCATCGTCGTCCGAATCCGCCATAGCGTGTCTCCGATTCAATACCTGCCAATCGGCATACTGCGGACCGGTTTCTCCCGCAATGCAACTTCACGACTTGATCTTCACGCGCTCTCGATCAGGTCGATGAGTGCATTCTCATTGGGCGCGGCGGCGATGCGCACGTTGCGGGCACCGGCCGTGGCGAGCGGCGCCGCGACCCCGGCCGACAGGCAGAAGTGCTTGGCGCCTTTGGCGAAGTCCCCAAGGCCTGTCGCTTCCGTGGCGGCCAGGAAAGCGGCAGCGCTGCGCGCGGAATAATGCAGCACCGCCTCAATTCTTCGGCGAGCGATCGCGTCCCGCACGTCCGCGTCGAAATCACTCACGAGCCGCGCGCGGTAAGCGATCACCGTCTCGACCGAGCGCCCGGCCGGGCCAAGCGCGGCTTCGAGATCGCCGGCGCGTTCGCTGCCGGCGAAATAGAGAATCGGCAGGAGGCGGTCCGCCTTGGCCTCGACCAGGCGAACGAGGTCCTCGACGTCGCCCTCCGCCGAGACTGCCCGGGCGAAACCGGCAGCCACCGCCGCGTCCCGCGTGCGCGCGCCGACGGTGTAGGCGATGAGCGCGATGAGTTCCGTTAATCGTGGGTGCGAGGCGACGGCCCGCACCGCATTGGCGCTGGTGAACGCGACCCCGGCCCACGGACCGGCCCCGAAGGCAAGATCGGTGGTCGGCTCGATCCGCAACAGCGGCGCAAGCCAAACCTCGTGTCCCAACGCGCGCAGCCGCGCCGCGGTGCGTTCGCCCTCTGCCTCCGGCCGGGTCACGAGAAGGCGCACGGTCTCACTCCGTGACGAAGAAATCCGGCGCAGCGCGGCCCTTCAGCTCGCGGCCGGCATCGATACCCAGCGCGACAGCCTCGGCAGCCGCACCGCTGCGGGACGTTTCCAGGGACTCGCTGCCGTCGGGCCGCAGGATGAGGCCGCGGAACGTGACCGTGCTGCCGGCGACGCGGGCGTGCCCCGCGATCGGCGTGCGGCAGGAGCCGTCGAGCACCGCGAGAAACGCGCGCTCGGCGGTGAGCGCGGTCAGAGTGTCGGAATCGCCGATTCTCGCGACGAGATCGCGGGTGCGGTCGTCATCGGCCCGCGTCTCGATCCCGATCGCGCCCTGCCCGACCGCGGGGAGGAACGTATCGACCTCGAGGATCGCGGTCACGACGTCGGCGCGGCCGAGCCGCTTCAGCCCGGCGAACGCGAGAAGCGTCGCATCGACCACGCCGTCGTCGAGCTTCTTGAGCCGCGTTTCGACGTTGCCGCGAAACGAGACCACCTGGAGATCGGGCCGCAGCCGCTTCACCATCGCCTGGCGGCGCAACGACGCGGTGCCGACCACAGCGCCGCGAGGAAGGCCGGCGAGCGTCGCCGCCTTGCGGCTTATGAAGGCATCGCGGACGTCCTCGCGCGGCAGGCACGCCGTGAGCACGAGCCCGTCCGGCAGCAGCGTCGGCATGTCCTTCGAGGAGTGCACGGCGAGATCGATGCGGTTATCGCTCAGCGCCTGCTCGATCTCCTTGGTGAACAGGCCCTTGCCGCCGACCTCGGAGAGCGGGCGGTCCTGGATGATGTCGCCCGACGTCTTGATCACCGTGATTGCGATCGCCTCCGGCGCGACGCCATGGGCCGCCGCCAGCCGCGCCTGTACCTCGCGGGCCTGCCACAGCGCGAGCGGGCTGCCGCGGGTGCCGATACGCAGAAACGGCGCGGCGGAGGATTGCGTCATGAGACCTCGTAATGCTACTCGCGGGCGCGAACGCCGTTCATTGTCGACATTTTCGCTGACGAGTAAGCACCGCGCGGCGAAAATGCAAACCGCAAGATGCGGGCGAGGCCTCCATGATCGTGCTCGGCATCGAGACGACCTGTGATGAAACCGCGGCGGCGGTCGTCGAGCAGAGCGCGGACGGGCGCGGAACCATCCTCTCCAACGTGGTGCTGTCGCAGATCGAGGAGCATGCCGCGTTCGGCGGCGTGGTTCCGGAGATCGCGGCGCGCGCTCATGTCGAGGTGCTGGACCTCGTGATCGCGACCGCGATGCGCGAGGCGAAGCGGACTTTCGCCGATATCGACGGTGTTGCGGCGGCGGCCGGCCCCGGCCTCATCGGCGGCGTGATCGTCGGCCTCACCACGGCGAAGGCGATCGCGCTCGTCTGCGAGACGCCGCTCGTCGCCGTCAATCACCTCGAGGCGCATGCGCTGACCGCGCGGCTCACCGACGGCACGCCGTTTCCCTATTGCCTGTTCCTCGCCTCGGGCGGCCACACCCAGATCGTCGCGGTGCGCGGCGTCGGCGATTATGTGCGGCTCGGCACCACGCGCGACGACGCCATCGGGGAGGCTTTCGACAAGACCGCGAAACTCATCGGCCTCGGCTATCCCGGCGGGCCGAAGGTCGAGCGCGAAGCTGCCCGCGGCGACCGCGGCCGCTTTCTCTTGCCGCGCCCGATGAGCGGGCGGCAGGACGCCGATTTCTCGCTGTCCGGCCTCAAGACCGCGGTGCGGCTCGAGGCGGAGAAGATCGCGCCGCTGTCCGACCGCGACGTCGCCGATCTCGCCGCCTCGTTCCAGCTTGCGGTCGTCGAGATGGTGACCGACCGGCTGCGCAATGGCTTGCGGATGTTCTGCGAGCGGTTCGGTGCACCGACCGCGCTGGTCGCGGCCGGCGGCGTTGCCGCTAACCAGGCGATCCGCGATGCGCTGCTCGATGTCGCGCTGCAGAACCAGGTGCCGCTGGTGGTGCCGCCGCCGGCGCTGTGTACCGACAATGCGGCGATGATCGCCTGGGCGGGCGCCGAGCGTCTTGCCCACGGCCTGCGCGATCCGCTCGATGTGGGCCCGCGGGCGCGCTGGCCGCTCGACCAGCTCGCCGGGCCGGCGGACTCCCTTTCCCCCGCAAGCGGGAGAGGGAGTTGATCGCCGAACGCATCGCGGTCGTCGGCGCAGGGGCCTGGGGCACCGCGCTCGCGAATGTCATCGCCCGCGCCGGCCGTGCCGTGACGCTGTTGGCGCGCGATCCGGCGGTCGCTGCGGCGATTGTCGCGCGCGGCGAAAGTCCGCGGTTGCCGGGGGTCAAGCTCGACGAACGGGTGGCGGTCGCGGCGCTCGCGGCCGGGCAAGATCGAAGGCGATGCGATCCTCATCGTGGTTCCGGCGCAGATGGTACGCGCGACGCTCGGCCAGCTCGCCGTCGCGCCGGGTACGCCGGTCGTCGCCTGCGCCAAAGGGATCGAACGCGGCACCAGGCGCTTCATGACGGAGATCATCGCCGAATGCCTGCCGGCAGCGGTGCCGGCGATTCTCTCGGGACCTAGCTTTGCGAGCGATGTCGCGCGCGGCTTGCCCACCGCGGTGACGCTCGCGGCGCGGGAGGAGGCGACCGCGAAGATGCTGGCTCATTCGCTCGGCTCGCCGACGTTTCGGCCCTATCATTCGACCGACGTACGCGGCGTCGAGATCGGCGGTGCGGCAAAGAACGTGCTCGCCATCGCAGCCGGCATCGTCGCCGGCCGCAAGCTCGGCGCCAGCGCTGCCGCGGCGTTGACGACGCGCGGCTTCGCCGAGCTCGTACGGTTCGGTCGCGCCTGGGGCGCGCGGCCCGAGACGCTCACCGGCCTCTCCGGCCTCGGCGATCTGATCTTGACCTGCTCGAGCGCGCAGTCGCGTAATTTCCAGCTCGGCCGCAAGCTCGGGGAGGGCATGAGCCTCGCCGAGATCGGACGCGGCGGCGAGCTCGCCGAAGGCGTCTACACCGCCGGCGTGCTGGTCGAGATGGCGCACGAGCGCGCGGTCGAAACGCCGATCGCGGCCGCGATCACCGCGGTGCTCGACGGGGCGCTCGGCATCGATGAGGCGATCGAGGCGCTGATGACGCGCCCGTTTCGCGCGGAGGGATGAGATGAACTATTGGTTGATCAAATCCGAGCCCGGCACCTGGTCGTGGGACCAGCAGGTCGCGAAGGGTGCCAAGGGCGAGGCCTGGACCGGCGTGCGCAATCACACCGCGAAGCAGAACCTCGCCAAGATGAAGAAAGGCGACCGCGCCTTCTTCTACCATTCCGGCGAAGGCAAGGAGATCGTCGGCATCTGCGAGGTGGTCCGGGAGAGCTTCCCCGATCCGACCGCGAAGGCGGGCGAGCCGTGGATCGCAGTCGACGTGCGCGCGCTGACCCCGTTCGAGACGCCGGTCACGCTCGTCGCCATCAAGGGGGAGCCGAAGCTCAAGGAGATGGCGCTCGTCAAGCTCTCACGGCTTTCGGTGCAGCCGGTGACCGCTGCCGAATGGGCGAAGGTCTGCGCCATGGGCGGCGTCAAGCGTAGTCACTGGACGCCCCAACAGGCGACGCGAGACGTTTGGCAAGACCTGAAATCAGAACACGCCGATAACGGCGAGACGTACGGCCAACGGCTCGGTCGGATGAATGGCAAAATCCGTGACGCCGGTCTGGCAAACCGCGACCGGCGGCGGGCTCTTCGAATTGCACTGGGCATAGAGCGGATCGGATTTGATGAGCGATCCGTAGGCATACATGATCGAATTGGCCTTGGCGTCGAAGAGATTCAGTGCGTCGAGCTGGACCTTCCAGCCGTTGTCGAAGGTGTAGCCCAGCCGGGCGTTGAAGATGCTCGTCGGCGAGGAGCGGAAAGCGTTGTCCTCGGTGAGCGGTGCCGTGCCGAGATAACGCCAGCGCAGCGCGCCGAACCAACCGGTTCTCTCGCCGAACGTCACCCCCGCGGAAGCGATGAGCCAGGGGGCATTCGGGATGTAGTTGCCGGGGGCGTTGCCGAGCGCGACCTCGGGATAGGCGAGCAGCGTCTGATAGGTCGCCGCCTGATCGAAGTCGTAGCCGATGAAGCGCGCGTGGGAGAGGGCGAGGTTGCCATCGAAATGGAGCCACGAGGTCGGGCGGTAGTCGTTGGTGAACTCGACGCCATAGCGCTCGGAAGGGCGGCCCGCCACAGTGTCCCCGACGTCACCCTCGAACACGAGCTCGGAGGCCTGGTCGAGGAAGAACACGCTGACGGACGAATCGAGCCCCTCGATGGCTTTCGTCCGCACGCCGGCTTCGGCGCCGCGCGTGCGCACCAGCAGCGGCGACGGGCCTATCGGCGACGACGTGATCGAGGGGAACGCGAGGCGGTCGACCGGATATTCGGTAATGGTGGTACCGCGGACGTCGTTGCTGTGATAGCCCATGCCGGCGCCGAGAAAGAGCTCCGTCTTGTTGAACGGGCCGACCACCATGGTGGCCTTCGGACTGCCGATCGCGGCCTGGGTATGGCCGGAATTGTAGGCGTCATAGATCGAGACGTCGCTGCCCTCGAAATAGTCGCCGCGCCAGCCGAGCGTCGTGCGCAGCCAGTTCGTCCAGTGGATGGTGTTCTCGCCGTAGATCCCGATGCTGCCTTCGCCGACCCTGTCGGTGCGGATATTGGCGATGAAGGTGCGCTGGTTGGTGTCGGTGAGACCGAGGCTGATCGCATCGTAGCGGGTCTGGATGCCGAACGTCGTCTCGGTCGGCAGGCCGGCATAGAGGTACCTGTAGGTCCGCGAGGCGCTGCCGCCGGCATAGATGCGGTCGTCGCGCTGATGGAACTGGTCGCCGTAGAGCGGCGAGCACCCGGCCTGACCGCCGACGTCGGGCGGAATGAAATTACCGCAAGACGTCTGCGGCACATAGTTCTCGCCGTTCGGCGTAAACCACTCGAAGTTGTTGTAGAGGTCGAGCGTATAGCGGATCAGATAGGCGTTGGCCTTCCATGATCCCCAATCGTCCGACTGGGCGATGCGCGCCGACAGCGACAGGCGGCCGGTGTCGCCGCCGTCGGTCGGATCAAGCTCGCCGTAGAGCGGAATGACGCCCGAGGCGATTGCGCGGAGCGGCACCTGGTCGGAGGAATTCCATTTGTTGGAGTAGGCCATCGCGGTCACCGACACGCCGTCGGTGGCGGTGCCCTGGCTGTATCGCATCATCCCGCTGAACTTGCGCACATCGTCGGGATTGACCCAGGGACCGTTGTAGGTCGACGCCTCGGCGGCCACGAGCAGGTTTCCCTCGAACAGCTTGGTCGAGCCGATCTCGAACAGCCGCTCGTAGCCGAAGCTGCCGGTCGAGAAACCCGCCGTGCGCGGTGCGGTGTCCCGGAGGCTGATCGCGAGCGAGCCGGCATTGCCGAAATCGCCGACGTCGGCGAAGAAGGGGCCCTTGCGGATGTCGAGCGAGTTGACGGCCTCCGGCATGAGGAAGTTCAGGTCGGCGTAACCCTGGCCGTGGGCGTGGGTGCGCAGGTTGATCGGCATGTCGTCGACGGAGATCGCGATGTCGGTGCCGTGATCGAGATTGAAGCCGCGCAGGAAATACTGGTTGGCCTTGCCTTCCCCGCTATGCTGCGTCACCGACAAGCCTGGCGCGGCTTCGAGGAGCTCGCCCGGGCGGGTGACCGGACGCGCGTTGAGATCGTCCCCGGTCACCGACATCTGGCTCGCGAGGTTCGGCGCCGCTTGCGGACCAGCGCCGACATTCGGCGAACCGGAAGCCGGCCGCGCTTGTTGCACCGGCTGCGAGGGTTGGACAGGTCCCGCCGGTCCGGCTTGCCTGCGGGGAACGGGCGGTGCGGCGCGGGTGGGTTGCCCGGCCGGGCGATCGGTCGCTTGATTGGCGGGCTTAGGATTGGCACTCGGGGCGGGCTTCGCGGTGTTGACGTTGATCTGCGGAAGCGGAGAGGGTCTTCCGCCCGATGGCGAAGCCGCGGGAGCTCCGGCAGCTGGCGGCGTGCTGGTCGAGGGGTTTGCTGCGGGGGGTGTAGATGGGTCCGAAGGTGGCGCGTTCGGAGGCTCAGGTGCTTGCGCGAGAGCGATTTCGGCGAATGCGCAAGCGCACGCCATAATCACTGCGCCACGACGCCACGTCTTCACTCGCACCCCCCGGCGACGCATAGTCCGAGCGACGATGACGACGCTCAGTCCACCCATGCGGTATCCCAATAACGACAATACGGCCGCGAAAGTATGATGTCAACGCAGAATCATCTTACTCGACCGAACGGAGGCCCCTGTGCAGCGTCTGACCATCACCGTTGACGACGACCTCGTTGCCGAGATCGACCGTTTCATTGCGGCGCGCGGTTACGCCAATCGCTCTGAGGCGTTCCGCGATCTCGCCCGCAGCGGCCTGCAAAGCTTCAGCACCGAGACAGCGCCCGGACGCGAATGCGTCGCCACCCTGAGCTATGTCTACGACCATGCCGCGCGGCAACTGGCGAAGCGGCTGACCCAGGACTTCCACGACCATCACAACCTCGCCCAGGCGACGCTCCACGTTCACCTCGACCACGACAGCTGCCTCGAGGTGACCGTGTTGAAGGGCCCCAGCTCCGAGGTGAAGGCATTCGCCGAGCATGTCATCGCCGAGCGGGGTGTGCGCCACGGCCACGTCGCCTTCATGCCGGCGGATGTCGGCGAAGGCCCGCACGACCATCACCATGCACACCGCAGCGAACCGGTGCGCAACTCAAACAAGAAGTGAGTCTGAGAATCGATCGGAAGACTCTCGGTACGGCCGGTGACTGCAGCCGAATGGGCGAAGGTCTGCGCCATGGGCGACGTCAAGCCGTAGTCAATCGTTCACGTAGAACAGCAGCACCTCCGAACCTCCTTGCGGCAGCAGGTTCGGGAGAGACATGTAGAGCGCGTCCTGGGTTCGGCTCTTGAGGTGCAGGCTCGTGCTGCCGGCGCCGGCGTCGACCACGACATGTGCGACGGCGGCATAGTGATCGGGATCGACTTGTTCGAATACGTCGATTGCGCCGGAGCCCGGCGCATAGATGCGCCTTCTGTCCGCGTCGAACCAAAGATCGTCGACGCCCAATACGCAAGGCAACGTCGCGACGACCGCGCCGGATCGGGCGTCGATCACGCTGAACCGCCCCGGCTGCAGCGCGGCCGTGAAAAGTCTCTGGTTGGCCTCATCGAAGGCCATCGCATGGACGTTGGTGTGGCCGGGTATCTTCCACTTGCCCACAGTTCCGCTGCCGAGGTCGATCACACCGACGGATGATTGGTCGGGCAGGTTCACGAACAGCCGTGAGCCGCTGGTTTCGAGCTGGAACGACTCGGGATGGCTTCCGAGCTTGTATTCGCTTCGACGCTCCATCGTCACAGGATCGATCGTGGCAATGGCGCCTCGCGAGCCCGAGCCGTATCCGACGTAGAGAAGTTTCGATCTCGCGTCATAGCGCATGTTGTCGGCGTTCGCGTATTCGCCGAAGTCCACGGTGCGCACGAGCTCGTAGGAGCTCGCGTCGTAGAACCGGACTTTGCCGGACTGGTCCGATACCGCAATACGGTCGGCGCCGGGGACATAGACCACCGCCTGCGGATGCTCCAAACCGGTGATCGAGTGCCGTCGCCGCCAATCGCCGACGATCTCGACGGTATCGTTTCCGAGTGCGGCGACGAGAAGCCGGCCGCGCTTGCTGTCCCAGCCGTAGTGGTCCATGCGGCCGTACACGCCCGGCAATGGGATTCGGGTTCGCAGGGTGATCGGCGCGGAGGCTTGAGTCGCCGGGCGACTGGCAGTTTCGTCAGCAAAGCCGCGTTCCGGCGAAACTAGCGATCCCACGAGCGCGGCCACAAGCGGCATAAGGCGCATCACACCCTCCGTCCGGATCAAAGTGTGCGCCAGGGTGCTCCAGCCGTCGCGATCCAGCGCAGGCGACAAGTTGCCGCTGCACGTGGGCTGCGAAGTCACTCGCCCTGCAGGGTGAAGCCGATCAGTCGACCGCAGAACAGCACCAACAACCAGCAGGTGATCGAGACGGCGCCGGCGAGCCGCGCCGAGATGGGCGGCGTCGGACTGAGGTCCCAATCCTTCACGCCGCGCACGGTGACCAACTCGAAAACCGCCATGTTGACGCCGGCGAGCGCGATCAGCCCCATCTTGGTCCAGAACACGGCGTTGCCGAAGTATTCCAGCGGCCGGCTGATGAAGAGCAGCGCGCCGGCGATCACGGCGATCGCGAAGGCCACCCAGGTGAACGGCAGGAGCAGCCGAGAGTAGTCGGTGAAGGCGCGCTTCCTCGAACCGAATCCCAGCAGGCGCAAGTCGACGATCATGATGGTGCCGATCATGAACGCGATCGCGAAGACATGAACCACCTCGACGGCGGTGAAGGCCCAGGCTGTCTTGTGGATGAAGACGGACAGCGGCAAGGCCTGCAGCCATTGCAGGAATTGGGTGATGAGCCCCACGTTCGACTCCTCAGGGTCGCTCGTCTCTGCGTGCTTTGCTGCTTTGCGCGTTGCCGGACGTTAGCGCCTTATCCGGCGCGGGGCCAGCCCGGACGGCTGCTGTGCAGGTGCGGTCGCGGTTGTGTTTTCGTGCCGACGTCATACGATGACGGCCTGTCATAGCCGCAGCCCGGGAAAGGTGAAGCGAGCCATGGACGGAATATCTCAATACGTGCGGGAAGAGACGTTCTGGAGCATCCTCCTGTTCGTCCATTTCGTGCTCGCGGTCGGGCTGCTCGCCGCGGTCACGATCCAGGCGGTCATGGTCCTGATGCCGGCGCGGCAGGTCGCGGGCAATTATGTCGAGCGCGGCCCGATGCCGGCGGCGGCCTACACCACCCTGATCGTCGTGCTCTACGTGCTGCAAGCCCTGATGGGCGCGTGGATCTACGTAAAGTATCGCACCTACGTTCGAATCCCGATGGAATCGTTCAAGCACTGGTGGACGGTGGGATCGTTCGAGTTCAAGGAGCACGTGGTGGCGATGGGCCTCGGCCTGCTGCCGGCCTATTGGTACTTCTGGCGCCAGCCGCTCTCGATGGAACACGACAACATCCGCCGGTGGGTGACGGTCTTCCTGGCATTGAGCGTGTGGTACGCCTTCATCGTCGGCCACGTCGCCAACGATTTCCGCGGAGTTGGATCATGACACAGGCCCTGGACGCACTCGACGTTGGCGGCCGGTACCCACAGGCGGCCTCGCCGGTAAAGGGAGCATCATCCGCGGGGACCCGGTTCGGCACCTTCGCCATCACCTTCGGAATTTCGTTCGCGCTCTACTACACGGTGTTCGAGCGGCTCAATTGGCCGCTCTTCACCTATCATCCGGTCAGCGGCGCTCTCGAATTCTGGAAGCAGATGGAGGGCAAGGGCCCGCCCATGTTCTGGTACGGCTGGCTCGTGCTCGCCGGCATGGCAGCGCTGGTGACGAGCATCGTCGCCACCGCGGTTCCCGGCGGCATCTTGCGGCGCGCGACGTTCTTCTGTTGCGTGCTTGCGGCGCTGTGGCCCATTTGCCTTACGGTGCTGCGCAGCTTCGGCCCCGACTGGCAGGCCCTCAACGTCGAGTACATGAACTCGGTGTGGGCGGCGGCGGTTCCGGCGCTGGTGATCACGGCCGCGATCAGCTACGCCGTTCCCATCCGCTTCGTGCAGCGGGTGTGGGCGCCGCTGCTGCTGCTCGTGCCGATCGGCGGCCTCGTCGTGCTCGGCTATTCGCTGCAGCAGTATTTCACGCGCTAGGTTCCCCTCTAGGGGATCGCGTTGGGCGCCGGAAGTGCGTTGTTTGCAGGGGGTGCGTCGCCCGCGGGGCGGCGGCCGCTGCTGGCTGTTCCCCTGCGGATGTTCCTTCTCACGGGCATTTTCATGGTCTAGAATGAACCCAATGAAGGCTTTGACGCCTTCCGTCGTAGAACGATGGAAGGCCAAAAACCGGGCGGGAAACATGAAGAAAGAGCGCGCATCGCTGTTGCTGGGAATTGCATTCCTTGTTCCGTTCGCTATGGCGAGCGCGGCTTGGGCCGGCGGTGCCTCGCTGGACGAGGACGAGGAAGATCAGAGCAATGCCGGTGTGTCGTTCTTCGGCTTCGCCAAGGACTTGAACCGCGGTGGCGGCGTTGCCGACGTCAAGGTCAGCGCCGACATCAAGAACCGCAATGCGAGCCTCGTGACCCGCACCGACGACCAGGGCCACTTCAAGTTCTCCGGCTTTTCCAAGGAGATCGACCCCAAGGACGTCGAGATTACCTGCACCAAGGACGGCTACAAGCTGCAGCGGACCGTCCGCCGCCAACCGCCCGGCGATGCCATCAGCACCGTCGAAGTCGATTGCCTCATGACGAGGTAGGGAATCCCTCCGGTTCGATCTCAATGTGCGTTCGCGGTGCCCTGCTTTCCCTTCTGATTTGCAGTGCAGCCGTGTGTCCGGCGCTGGCGGGGAACTTCGACGCGTCGCGTCTTGCCCTGACGGGGCGCGTCACCTCCGTGCAGGAAGGCGCGATGGAAGGCGTGCTGGTCAGCGCCAAGCGCGACGGCTCGCCGCTCACCGTCACTGTCGTCACCGATGCTGCCGGCCATTACGGCTTCCCTGCCGATCGGCTCGCCCCCGGCCATTACACCCTGACGACCCGCGCCATCGGCTATGAGCTTGGACGACCGGCAGCCGCCGATATCGGGGCGGAGCCGCCGGCGACTGCCGATCTCGCGCTCGCCCCCGTCGCCGACATTTCGAGCCAGCTCACCAGCACCGAGTGGCTCATCAGCATGCCCGGCACGGCCGAGCAGAAGCGGCCGCTGATCGAGTGCATGAGCTGCCACACCCTCGAACGGGTGGTGCGCTCGAAGTTCACTGCCGACGAGTTCGTCGGCGTGCTCAAGCGCATGGCGAACTTCGCCAACAACTCGACGACCACGCATCCGCAGCCGCGCGTGGTCGAGCGGCCGGTGCCCGATGATCGCGCCCGCAAGGTCGCGGAATATCTCTCGACCGTGAATCTGAGCAAGACCGCGAATTGGGAGTATCCGCTCAAAGCCCTGCCGCGTCCGAAGGGCCGGGCGACGCACGTCATCATCACCGAATACGACATGCCGCGGGAGACGATCGCGCCGCACGACGTGCGCGCCGACGCGCAAGGCTTCATCTGGTACTCGAACTTCGTCGAGCCCTATCTCGGCCGGCTCGATCCGCGCACCGGCGCCCACGAGGAATACCGTTATCCGCTCGCCAAGCCGACCTTCCCGGCTGGTGCACTCGCGCTCGAGCCCGACCATGACGGCAACTGGTGGCTCGCCCTGATGTTCCAGGGTGGGCTTATGAAGTTCGACGTCCGCACCAAGACGTTCCGGCACTATCCGCTGCCGCCGAATCTCGACAGCGACACCGCCCAGCAGTCGATGGTGATGCCGGGGCAATCGCAGATCGACGGCAAGGTGTGGACGAACGACGTCAACTCCCACTCGATCCTGCGGCTCGATCTCGCCACCGGCAATTACGAGACCGTCGATCCCTTCAAGGACATGCCGGTCGGCCGCAACCATTCGCCCTATGGGATGATGGCGGACAAGGACAACAACCTCTTCTTCATGGACTTCGGCGACGAGAGCATCGGGCGCGTCGACGCCAAGACGTTCCGCGGCACCATCTACCAGACGCCGACACCGCGCTCGCGGCCGCGCCGCACCATGCTCGACGCAGCCGGCCGTTTGTGGTTCGCCGAGTTCGCGGCGAACAAGCTCGGCATGTTCGACATCGCACGCGAAAGCTTCAAGGAGTGGGATGTGCCGACGCCCCACACCTACCCCTACGACGCTTATCTCGACAAGAACGGCGAGCTGTGGAGCGGCTCGATGTCGAACGACCGCGTGCTCCGCTTCGATCCGCGCACCGGCGCCTCGGTCGAGTACCTGCTGCCCCACCAGACCAATGTGCGGCGCATCTTCATCGACGACACCACCACGCCCGTGACGTTCTGGGCCGGCAACAATCACCACGCCGCTATCGTCAAGCTCGAGCCGCTGGATTAGCCCGAACGGCGCGGACCTACGACCAATTGCTCGAGGCGGGCCGCGCCGCCGCTTGATTTCGATCGACCGCGCTCGACCAAAGTGTGACATCGGAAAGCTTGTGGCTTGCCGCAGGCAGGTCGCATAATAGCAGTCGGGAAACGTTCAAGAATCGCGCACGACCCAGCGAGGCGCGAAGGAGTGCGGGCATGAGCGAGCAGGTCTATGACGTTCCTGTCGAATGGGCGAAGCGCGCCTTCATCGACGACGCCAAATACCGAACGATGTACGAGCGCTCGATTGCCGATCCGAACGGCTTCTGGGGCGAGCACGGCAAGCGCATCGACTGGAGCAAGCCGTACACCAAGGTCAAGAACACCTCGTTCGATCCGCACCACGTCTCGATCAAATGGTTCGAGGACGGGGTTACCAACGTCGCGCAGAACTGCATCGATCGCCATCTCGGCAAGCGCGCCGACCAGGTCGCCATTATCTGGGAGGGCGACGATCCCAAGGACGACCGCAAGATCACCTATCGCGAGCTGCACGACGAAGTGTGCCGCTTCGCCAACGTGCTCAAGGCGCGCGGCGTCAAGAAGGGCGACCGTGTCACCATCTACCTGCCGATGATCCCCGAGGCGACGTTCGCGATGCTCGCCTGCGCGCGCATCGGCGCCGTGCATTCGGTGGTGTTCGGCGGTTTCTCCCCGGACTCGCTCGCCGGCCGCATCGAGGATGCGAATTCGGCCGTCGTCGTCACCGCCGACGAAGGTCTGCGCGGCGGCCGCAAGGTGCTGCTCAAGGCGAATGCGGACGTCGCCGCCGACCGCGCCGGCAACGTTACCAGCATGGTCGTGGTGCGCCGCACCGGCGCGCCCGTCGACATGAAGGCCGGGCGCGACGTCTATTACGACGAGATCGCCAAGACCGTCGCGGCCGAGTGCCCGTGCGAGCCGATGAACGCCGAGGATCCGCTGTTCATCCTCTACACGTCCGGCTCGACGGGTAAGCCGAAGGGCGTGCTCCACACCACCGGCGGCTATCTCGTGTTCGCCTCGATCACGCACCAATACGTGTTCGACTATCACGACGGCGACATCTACTGGTGCACCGCCGACGTCGGCTGGGTCACCGGCCACAGCTACATCGTCTACGGCCCGCTTTCGAACGGCGCCACCACGCTGATGTTCGAAGGCGTGCCCAACTACCCGACCAATTCGCGGTTCTGGGAGGTGATCGACAAGCACAAGGTCAACATCTTCTACACCGCGCCGACCGCGATCCGCGCGCTGATGCAGGCGGGCGATGCGCCGGTGAAGAAGGCCTCGCGCGCGACGTTGCGCCTCCTCGGCAGCGTCGGCGAGCCGATCAATCCGGAGGCCTGGGAGTGGTACTACCGCGTCGTCGGCGACAAGCGCTGCCCGGTCGTCGACACCTGGTGGCAGACCGAGACCGGCGGCATTCTCATCACGCCGCTGCCGGGCGCGACCAGGCTCAAGCCGGGCTCGGCGACGCTGCCGTTCTTCGGCGTGCAGCCGGAGATCGTCGATGCCGATGGCAAGGTGCAGAGCGGCGCGACCGCTGGCAATCTATGCATCGCGGATTCATGGCCGGGGCAGATGCGCACGGTCTATGGCGACCACGAGCGCTTCGTGCAGACCTACTTCTCGACCTATCCCGGTAAATACTTCACCGGCGACGGCTGCCGGCGCGACGCCGACGGCTATTACTGGATCACCGGCCGTGTCGACGACGTGATCAACGTCGCCGGTCACCGGCTCGGCACGGCGGAGGTCGAATCCGCGCTCGTCGCCCATCCCAAGGTCTCGGAAGCGGCGGTGGTCGGCTATCCCCACGACATCAAGGGGCAGGGCATCTACGCCTATGTCACGCTGATGGCGGGCGAGCAGCCGACCGAGGAGCTGCGCAAGGAGCTCGTCACCTGGGTGCGCAAGGAGATCGGCCCGATCGCCTCGCCGGACCTGATCCAGTTCGCGCCGAGCCTGCCGAAGACGCGCTCCGGCAAGATCATGCGGCGCATCCTGCGCAAGATCGCCGAGGACGAGTTCGGCAATCTCGGCGACACCTCGACGCTGGCCGAGCCCGCCGTGGTCCACGACCTCATCGACAACAGGCAGAACCGGAAGAGCGCGTAGCGGCTCGAACCGCTTTCTTCCCTCCCCCTGAAAGGGGGAGGGCGGGGAGGGGGTCGCGGGCGGCAACCAATGGGGCGAGTCAGCTGACCCCCACCCTACCCTCCCCCTTTCAGGGGGAGGGAGCTCGCCCGGCCCTCACGCGAAACCAGTTTTGCTACCGCACGGCGTCGGCGAGCTGATAGACGCCGCGTTCGAAGCCGTCGTAGAGAGCGAGTGCCTTGCGGTCGGCGAACGGCAAGAACTGGGTGAGGATCACGCCACCGATGCCGCGGGTGCGGTCGATCCAGAAGTAAGTGTTGTAGATGCCGCCCCAGCTCAGGCTGCCAGCGGAGCGCTTGCCCTTCACATCGTCGGCGGTGATGAGGAAGCCGAGCCCCCATTTGTCGCGGCCGTCGGCGATGAAGCTGAAATCCTCGCTGCGCGGCAGCGCGGTTTTGAGCGCGGGAACGCCGAGATTGCCGATCGCGTTCTGGCCCATCGCGGCGACGGTGTCGGCCTTGAGGATGCGTGCGCCATCGAGCGCGCCGTCGTTGAGGATCATCCGCACGAAGCGGGAGTAGTCGGCGGCCGTCGAGGCGAGCCCGCCGCCGCCGATGATCGGATTGACGGTCGGTCCCGGCTGCACCTCGTCCTTGACGATGACGCCGTTGGCGTCGCGGTGGTGCACGGCGACAAGGCGTGCCTGCTTGTCCGCCGGCACGTTGTAGAACGTATCTGCCATGCCGAGCGGCTCGGTGATGCGCAGGCGGAAATATTCGTCGAGCGGCCGGCCGGACACCGCCTCCACGATCTTACCCAGCCAGTCGGTGCTGGTGCCGTAGTGCCAGCGCGCGCCGGGCTCGAACAGCAGCGGCCCGATCGGATGGTCCTCGCCAGCGCGCGGCTTGAAATCGCGCAAGGTCGCGCTGGTGAAGGGGTAGCCGAGACCCGAGGTGTGGGTCATCAGATGCCGCACGGTGGCGATGCTCCGCGCCGGCGTCAGCCGGTAGGCACCGGTCGCGGGATCGAAGGACTCGAACACCTGCAGGTGCGCGAATGCCGGCAGGTATTTCTCGACGGGGTCGTCGAGACCGACGCGGCCCTGCTCGATGAGCTGCATTGCCGCCGTCGAGGTGATCGCCTTGGTCATCGAGGCGATGCGGAACAGCGCGTCCGTCGAAAGCGCGCGGCCGGTTGCGGCGTCCGCTACCCCGAACGCCCCCTGATAGATCGGCCCCCTGCGGTCGGTCGCCATCGCGACGACGCCGGCAACCGACTTGTCCTCCACCCCCTTGCGGAGCACGCCATCGAGCGTTCCGGAGGAAGGTGCTCCGGACAACGGCTGGGCTCCTGCTCCGTGCGGGAACATTCCCGCTCCGCCCAGCACCGCTCCACCGATCAGGGTCATGAAGTCTCGACGTCTCATGGGCGCACTCCCCGGTATGAGGCGGGCTGGCCGCCCGGCGCTGCGAACAAGGCAATGATAGCATATCCGGATTCGGGTGGCGCTGTGGTGCACGCCTTGCATCGCCACGACCCGTGCTATGCCACGTCAGTCCAGGGGAGTTTGCCGACATGACCATCCGCCCGCGCCGCAGCGTGCTCTACATGCCGGGATCGAATGCGCGCGCGCTCGAAAAAGCCAAGACCCTGCCCTGCGATGCCGTTATTTTCGATCTTGAGGATTCCGTCGCCCCCGAGGCCAAGGCGGCGGCGCGCCAGCAGGTCGCGGACGCGGTCAAGGCGGGCGGCTTCGGCGCCCGCGAGGTGATCGTGCGGATCAATGCGCTCGACAGCCAGTGGTGGACGGAAGACCTCACCGCTGCGGCCAAGGCGCGGCCCGACGCCATCTTGATTCCGAAGATCTCGAAACCGACCGACTTCGACCAGATTTCGGCGCATCTCATGGGGGTCGCCGCCGATGACGGAATCAAGCTGTGGGCGATGGTGGAGACGCCGCTTGGGGTCATCAACGCCGTCGAGATTGCGGCGCTGGCGGCCGCGCCGCGATCGCGGCTCGCCTGCTTCGTCATGGGCACCAATGATCTCGCCAAGGAAACCCTGGCCGCCCAGGTTCCCGGGCGCTTCCCGATGTTGCCCTGGCTTTCTCATTGCGTGATCGCCGCCCGCGCCTACGGCATCGATATCCTGGACGGCGTCTACAACGACCTCGCCGATATCGAGGGCTTCCGCCGCGAATGCGTGCAAGGCGCGGACATGGGCTTCGACGGCAAGACGTTGATCCATCCGAACCAGATCGAGCCCTGCAACGCTGCGTTCTCGCCGACCCCGACCGAGCTCGATCTTGCCTACCGGATCATCGCCGCGTTCGACCTGCCGGAGAACCGCAACAAGGGTGTCGTCCAGGTCGGCGGACGCATGGTCGAACGCCTGCACGCGGAGATGGCGCGGCGCACGGTCGCGATCGCCGAAGCAATCGCCGCACGGGACAAGTGAGGCAACTGATACTTCGGTGAAATGATCCTCACCGGAGCGAAAACAAAGCGGCCGGGCGCTTGGCCCGGCCTTTTCTTCATCAAACCCGCACGTGCACCCGTTACGACGCCACCTGCGGCGGCATGGTGAGGAACGCCTGCATCACGTGCCAGGCCATGTGGCGGTTGTTGGCGCTGCCGATCGAGTGGGCGGTCATCGGGATGATCACGAACTGGCGGTCACCGTTGGGGAGCTGGTCGAAGAAGTCGAGCAGGTCCTTGTTGGTCGAGATGCCGTCGTGGTCGCCGCGCAGCATCAGCACCGGGCTCTTGACCTTGAGCGGGTCGACGAGCGGCAGCTTCGAGGTCATGTCGAGATAGGTGCCGGTGGGCACCTGGTCACCGTACTGCAGCTCGAAGTCGGCGAGCGCCTTGGCGACCGCCGGGTTGTAGCTCGAGGAGAGCCCGTCGCGGCTGAAGATCGATTCGATCATGGCGCGGTCGCGCAGCCGCGTGTTGTGGGTCTTGTAATATTCGAGCTGCTTTGCCCGCTGTTGCAGCGTCGGCGCGTTTTCGCCCTTGTAGGTGAAGGCGGACAGCACCAGGCGGTCGACCCGCTCCGGCTCGACCATGGAATAGGCGCCGGCCCGGATCGCGCCGGACGACGTGCCGTACATGTGCACCTTGTTGTGTCCGGTCTCCTTGACCACGATCGGCATTGCCGCCTTGAGGTCTTCGACGCCGCTCGCGATGTCGGAATTGCCCGAGGTGCGCGACGACTTGCCGTAGCCCTCGTGGTCCATGGTCCAGACGTCGTAGCCGAGCCGGGCGAACACGTTCATCATCGAGTATTCGCCATTGCCGGGCACGTGCAGGTCATAGCTCGACTGGGCGCCGTTCGAGGAGCCGTGCACCAGGAACAGCACCGGCTTCGACGGGCCGCCGGCGGTGGGCGCGCCGATCCGCTTGCGGTACATCTGGAGCGAGACGTCGCCCTTCTTTGCGGTGTATTCGGCGGTCCAGAATTCCCCCGGGGTCTGCGCCGCGGCCGGCGTCTGCGCCTGTGCCGTGCCGGCGAGCAGGGTGGTGGCAAGGCCGGCGCCCGCCGCCTTGATCACGTCGCGGCGCATCAACGTATGTTCCATGGTTTTTCCTCCCAAGCGAGCCGGCGGACTGCGCCGGCCATATTGAAGCTCGCACCGAGCCTAGAGCATGATTTGCGGAAAATCGCAGATTTCTCGCCCGAGATCACGCGCAAAACGCACGCATTTTCTATAGCGCGATCCGGTTCGATGCCGATCGACGGCACTCTAGCAGGTTGGCTGCGCCAAGGGCAGCAGGCCCGGGCCCGAGCGGGCCCAGGCGCTTCGTGCCATGCTGGTCGTCGTCACGCGACAGGGCTTCGTCCGGCGACGTCGGGCAAGGAAAAGCCGGCGACCCGCTTGTAGTTCTCAGACAGCACGCGCAGCTCGTTCTGGCTGATGTACTTGTCGAGGTCGTCGAACGGCCGGTCGCCCACCAGCTCCTCGACCTTGATGTTGATGAAGTCCGGCGGATAGGCGCGGTTGGTGCGCACCACCTGCGAAGCCGGACCGAGGCGGCGGCTCTCATAGTCCCGCAACGCCTCGCGCGGGTCGCCATGGGCGGCGCGGCAGGCCGCGAGGCAGTCGGCGAGCGTTCTCGCGTCGATCGCCCCCTGCGCCGCCCCATTGGAGCCGCGCGGGTACATCGGATGGGCGGCATCGCCGGCAAGGGTGACCCGGCCGAAGGTCCAGCGCCCCACCGGGTCCTTGTCGACCATGGGGTATTCGAGAATCTGGTCGGCGGTGCGGATCAGGTCGGCGACGTCGAGCCAGGGGAAATGCCAGTCCCGATAGAGGTGAAAGAAGTCGGCGAGGTCGCCGGGCTGGTTCCAGTCATTCTTCTCGAAGGTGTCCTGCTTGATCTCGGCCATCCAGTTGATCAACTGGTTGCCCTCACCGTCGACGTCGTCGATGATCGGATAGATCACCATCTTGCCGGTGAGGATCGAGCCGGTGCGGGTATAGGAGCGCCCGGTCAGGAACGGCTTGCGGCGGGTGATGCCGCGCCAGGTGTTGATGCCGGCGAAGGCGACGGCGTCGTCCGGATAGAATTGCTTGCGCAGCGCCGAGTTTACGCCGTCGCAGGCGATCGCGACGTCGGCCCGCACGCCGTCGAGCGCCGTACCGGAGGTCGTCTCGCGCAGCCGCAGGGTGACGCCGGCGTCGTCCTGCTCGAGGGCGACGCAATCGCGGTTGAGCGTGATCGCCTCGGCCCCGAGCCGGTCGATCGCGGCGCGGAGCAGGATCATATGAAGGCGGCCGCGATGGATGCTCACCTCGGGAAACGGGTAGCCGGCGTAGCGGCCGCGGTCCTCGCTGTAGATGAGCTGACCGAAGCGGTTGAAAAAGCAGCTTTCCCGGATCGGGACGCCGGCGCGGACAAGCCCGTCCTCGAGGCCCAAGGCCGCAAATTCGCGCATGGCATGGGGCAAGAGGGTAATGCCGACCCCGAGCTCGCGGATTTCCGGCGCCCGTTCGAAAACGCGGCAGCGCATTCCGTGCTTGTGGAGGTTGAGAGCGAGCGAGAGGCCGGCGATGCCGCCGCCGACGATCGCAATGTCTATTCCCGCAGTGTGTTTTCCCGCACTGTCTATTCCCGCAATGTCCATTCGGGCTCCCTGCGCCGCGATCCGATGACTTGGTGTTCGGCGTCACTCTAGTTCGGCCCTTGCGCCGCCGTCAAAACGATGGCGCATCGGTGCGAAACCTTTCGGATCGGCGCGGCTTGGCGGGCGGGCGCGGACCATGTAAGAGCGGACTTCGCCCCTCAGCGCCGATGCGGCCCACTTTCAGACGTGACCAAATGCCCGCCAGTGCATGCCATCCATCGGGTTACACTTCGCCTCCGAATCCTCCGGAGCTTCTATGAACGGCGGCCTGCGGTCCCTCCTGATTTGGATCGACGCGAAGATTGGGTGGGGCCGTATCGGCTTCCTGTTGAGTCTCACCATCATCGCCATCGCCGGCGTCATCCTTTACCGGATGCTGCGCGAGATCAATTTCGAGGACGTCATCGATGCGGTCGGGGCGGTGGAGAAGCACGACGTCGTCAAGGCCGCGCTGTTCGTCGCCGCCGGGTATTTCACCCTGACCTTCTACGACCTGTTCGCACTGCGCACGATCGGCCGCCCGGACGTCCCCTACCGGATCGCGGCGCTTGCCGGCTTTACGAGCTATGCGGTGGGCCACAATGTCGGCGCCAGCGCCTTCACCGGGGGCGCGGTGCGCTACCGGATCTATTCGCGCTACGGCCTCTCGGCGATCGACGTCGCAAAGATCTGCTTCATCGCCGGCCTGACCTTCTGGCTCGGCAATGCGACGGTGCTCGGCCTCGGGGTCGCCTGGGCGCCGCAGGCGGCCACCGCCATCGACCTGTTGCCGTCCTGGGTCAACCGTACCTTCGCTTTCGGCATCCTAGCCATCCTCGCGACCTATGTGGCCTGGGTCTGGCGCACCCCGCGCATGATCGGCCGCCACAATTGGACGGTGACGCTACCCAACGGGCCGCTCACGCTGCTGCAGATTCTCGTCGGTATCGTCGACCTCGCTTGCTGCGCTGCAGCGATGTACATGCTGGTGCCCGACGAGCCCTATATCGGCTTCGTCACCCTGGCGGTGATCTTCGTTGCCTCGACCCTCCTCGGCTTTGCGAGCCACTCCCCGGGCGGCCTCGGCGTCTTCGACGCCGCAATGCTGGTCGCCCTCTGGCAATTTGATACCGAGGATCTGCTCGCCGGGTTGCTGCTGTTCCGGCTGCTCTACTATCTCGTGCCGTTCGCGATCTCGCTCGTCATTCTCGGCGGGCGGGAGCTGTGGTTCAGCGTCGCCGCATCGCGGCTTGCGCGCCGCAGCAAAGACGACACCGGCAAATCTCACGACTGACAAATCTCGCGATCAAACGTCATAGAACTGTCATTGCTGCGCCATCTATGCATTGCCACGTAACGAGATGTGCCGACTCACGTCTCGTCGGTGGAACAGGGCGCTCTGCCCGTTCGAACGAATTGCGCATGATCTCGACTGGGAAATCTGCGATCGTGCGTTGGTGATGCAACCGGTGGCCGGTTTCCTATCTGTCTGGAACGGACTTGAATCGTCGCTTCGACGGTCCTCGCATACGGAAGCTGGACGGACTGAGCTGGGACGACGCGAACCGGGGCGCAAAGCATTCCCATGGCGATCCAGGAACGCCGAAACGATGTGCTGATGCCGGGCGGCGCGATGCGCCGCTTCGTGCGCACGCGTCCGGTCCTGGTCGTCGCCGCCGTGCTGTTCGTCGGCCTCGTCGAGTTCGCGGGCCTCGCCGTGGTTCCCGCGGTGGTCGGCTTTGCCGTGATCGCGCTCGCCGTGCTGATCCGCGAGGCGGCGCTGCCCGGCGCCGACGATGCCTCGATCTATGGCGAGCGCACCGGGCCGCTCCTCGCCGATCGCATGGTCGATGCGATCATCGCCGGCCTGTCCGATCCGGCGCTCGCGCTCGCGCCGGACAGTCAGGTCATCGCCTTCAATGCCAGCGCCCAGCAGATAATGCCGGGGATTTCCCGCGGCGAGCCGATCTCGTTCGCGCTGCGGGTTCCGG
Source organism: uncultured Alphaproteobacteria bacterium (assembly GCA_963824905.1). Taxonomy (GTDB): domain Bacteria; phylum Pseudomonadota; class Alphaproteobacteria; order Rhizobiales; family Xanthobacteraceae; genus JAJPKK01. The sequence continues at coordinate 335,375 of CAWGRH010000014.1, read as the reverse complement.
ACGTGCTCGAGGCGATCCGCGCCGTCGCCGCGAGCCGGCAATGGCAGCGCGTCGAGTTCTTCGAGCGGGTGCCGTCCGACCGCTGGTGGGAGGCCCATATCGCGCCGCTGCTGCTGCCCGGGGAGACGCCCAGCCAGGCGCGTAACCTCGTGTTGTTGACGCTGCGCGATCTCACGCCGCTGCGCCTCGTCGAGGAGATGCGGTCCGACTTCGTTGCCAATGCGAGCCACGAGCTGCGCACGCCGCTCGCCTCGCTGTCGGGCTTCATCGAAACGCTGCAGGGCCCGGCGCGCAGCGATGCGCCGGCCCGCGACCGCTTCCTCGCCATCATGAAGGAGCAGGCGACGCGGATGGCGCGGCTGATCGACGATCTGTTGTCGCTGTCGCGCATCGAGCAGAAGGCGCACATCCATCCGGACAGTCCCGTCGATCTCGGTGTGATCGTGCGCCAGGTCGCCGATGGCCTTTCCCCGCTCGCCCATGAGCGCGAGGTTGAAGTCAAGATCGCGCCCGGCAACGGCCCGCTGCTGGTTCCCGGCGACCGTGACGAGCTCATCCGCGTGTTCGAGAACCTGATCGAAAACGCGCTCAAATACGGTGCGCCCGGCCACCGTGTGGACATTACGTTGTCTAGGGGCCCCTCAACAGGTGATCCGCGAGAGGCGGTGGTCTCGGTGCGTGATTTCGGCCCCGGCATCGCGCCCGAGCACCTGCCACGGCTCACCGAGCGGTTCTATCGGGTCGACATCAGCGAGAGCCGCGCCCAGGGTGGAACCGGCCTCGGGCTTGCCCTCGTCAAGCACATCCTCAACCGCCACCGCGGTCGGCTCGTGATCGAAAGCACGCCCGGCGCGGGGGCCACTTTCTCGGTCCGGCTCCCCCTCATTATGACACCGGCCGTGACTGTAATCCCTCATTGAAATCAAATAAATAGGCCGTCATCTGACTGTCATCATGGTCACATAGAACGATGACATCGGCGGCGTAGCTTGCAGCTAGCTCCACCACCGTTGCGGAGCGAGGGGAGACGACCAAGCTGGCTCGCCCTGCTCCCCGACGAGTGATCCTGCGTTAGAGGCCAGCAATCGAAATAACAACCCAAAAGCCGGCCTTGGGGAGGCCGCAGGTTCGTCGCCTGTGGTGCTCTGATCCGGCCAACGGATGGAGAAAACAGTGAAGCTTGATATTACCCCGTTCCGCGCCCTGCTCGCGGCCGGCGCGATCGCCGTCGCCGCGCCATTGGCTGCTTTCGCCGCCGACATCTCGGGTGCCGGCGCCACCTTCCCCTATCCGATCTACGCCAAGTGGGCGGACGCCTATAAGAAGGACACCGGGATCGGCCTCAACTATCAGTCGATCGGCTCCGGCGGCGGCATCAAGCAGATCCAGGCGAAGACAGTGGTGTTCGGCGCGACCGACGCGCCGCTCTCCGGCGCCGACCTCGACAAAAGCGGCCTCGTCCAGTTCCCGATGGTGATGGGCGGCATCGTGCCGGTCGTCAATCTCGACGGCGTCAAGCCGGGCGAGCTCGTGATCGATGGCCCGACGCTCGGCAAAATCTTCCTCGGCCAAGTGAAGAGCTGGGACGACGCGGCAATCAAGAAGCTCAATCCCAGCGTCAAGCTGCCGAGCCAGGCGATCGCAGTGGTTCACCGCTCCGACGGCTCCGGCACCACCTTCAACTTCACCGACTACCTCGCCAAGGTGAGCCCGGACTGGAAGTCCAAGGTCGGCTCGGCTACCGCGGTCGAATGGCCGGTCGGCATCGGCGCCAAGGGCAACGAAGGCGTCGCCAACAACGTCGCCAACACCAGAGGCTCGGTCGGCTACGTCGAATACGCCTATGCCAAGCAGAACAAGCTGACCTATGCCAACATGATCAACAAGGACGGCAAGACGGTGTCGCCGACCTCGGAGACCTTTCAGGCCGCCGCTGCCAATGCCGACTGGAACTCGGTGCCCGGCTACGGCGTCATCCTGAGCGACCAGCCCGGCGGCCAGTCGTGGCCGATGACCGCCGCAACCTTCATCCTCATCCACAAGCAGCCGCAGGACCCGGCGGCCGCGGCCTTGGCCCTCAAGTTCTTCGCCTGGGCCTATGCCAAAGGCGGCAAGATGGCCGAGGAGCTCGACTTCGTCCCAATGCCCACCGCGGTCGTCGGCAACGTCGAGAAGATGTGGGGCGGCAATATCAAGGACGCCGGCGGCAAGCCGCTGTTTGCCAACTGAGCGTGATCAGATCCCGAGGAAGGCGCCTCCGCGCCTTCCTCAACAACTTCCGCTCCGAATCCTCCACGGGTCTGCTTTCGGGCGCGCCGCCGCCGGCATAGAATCGATAGCCGTTGAGGTCGGGCGCCCGGCCGGTGTTGGGGTTCCCCGACGCCAGCCGAACGGCTCCACTATCGCGGCGGATCGGGAGAGCGGGACATGTTAGAACCCGGGAGAACGCCGGTGGTCGACCTCGCTCTGTCGAACGGCACCGCAGCCACATCGGACAACAGCGCGCTACGCGCGAAAATTCTCAACCGTTTGCGGCTGAGCGACGCGGCGTTCCACAACCTCACCCGCGCCGCCGCGATCCTCGTGCTGATCCTGCTCGGCGGCGTCATCGCCGCGCTGATCAAGGGTTCCCTGCCGGCATTGCAGGAGTTCGGCTTCGCGTTCCTCTACGAAGAGCGCTGGAACCCGGTCACCGAGAAATTCGGCGCCTTCGCACCGATCTACGGCACCATCGTCACGTCGGTCATCGCGATGGCGATCGCGGTGCCGCTCGGGTTGCTGATCTCCCTCTTTCTCACCGAGTTGTGCCCGATGTGGCTGCGCCGGCCGATCGGCATCGCGATCGAGCTGCTCGCCGGCATCCCGAGCATCATCTACGGCATCTGGGGCCTGTTCGTCTTCGCCCCCTTTCTGCAGCGCTTCGTTCAGCCGTTCCTGATCGATGCCTTCGCCCCGATCCCGATTCTCTCGGCGCTCTTCGAAGGGCCGCCCTATGGCATCGGCACGCTGACCGCCGGGCTCATCCTCGCGATCATGGTGCTGCCCTTCATCACCTCGGTGTCGCGCGACGTGTTCGAGGCGGTCCCGCCGGTGCTCAAGGAGGCGGCCTACGGCATCGGCTGCACCACCTGGGAAGTCGTCCGCAACGTGGTTCTGCCTTATGCCCGGGTCGGCGTCATCGGCGGCGTCATGCTCGGACTCGGCCGGGCGCTCGGCGAGACGATGGCGGTCACCTTCGTGATCGGCAACGCCCATCGCGTCTCGACCTCGATCCTCGCGCCGGGCACGACGATCTCCGCGACCATCGCCAACGAGTTCACCGAGGCGGTCGGCGACCTCTACACGTCCGCGTTGATCGCGCTCGGCCTCATCCTCTTCGTCATCACCTTCATCGTGCTCGCGATAGCGCGCTACATGCTCCTGCGGCTCGAACGGCGGATGGGCTGACCATGGACGTCTACAAGCGTCGCCGCCTCAAGAACACCATCGTGGTCGCTCTCTCCCTCGGCGCCACCGTGATCGGGCTGGGCTGGCTGGTCGCGATCCTCGGGACCTTGCTGTTCGAGGGCCTGAGCGGTCTGTCGCCGGCCGTCTTCACCGAGATGACGCCGCCGCCGGGCTCGGCGGGCGGGCTCCTCAACCCGATCATCGGCAGCATCATGCTCACCGTGATCGCCGTCCTGATCGGAACGCCGATCGGCATCCTGGCCGGCACTTACATGGCCGAGTACGGCAAGTATGCGAAGCTCTCCATGGTGGTGCGCTTCATCAACGACATCCTGCTCAGCGCGCCGTCGATCGTCATCGGCCTGTTCGTCTACGAGATCATGGTCGCACCGATGGGCCATTTCTCCGGCTGGGCCGGCGCCGTGGCATTGGCGATCATCGTCATTCCCGTCGTCGTGCGCACCACCGAGGACATGCTCGCCCTGGTGCCGAGGGAGCTGCGCGAGGCGGCCACCTCGCTCGGCATGCCGCGGGCCCACGTGATCGGCTACGTGTCGTACCGTGCGGCGAAGGCCGGGATGGTCACCGGCGTGCTGCTCGCCGTCGCTCGCATCAGCGGCGAGACCGCGCCGCTCCTGTTCACCGCGCTCAACAACCAGTTCTTCTCGTCCGACCTGAACGCCCCGATCTCGAGCCTCCCGGTCGTCATCTTCCAGTTCGCGCTCAGCCCCTACGCCGACTGGCAGCGGCTCGCCTGGATCGGTGCGCTCATCATCACCTTCGCAGTGCTGGCGCTCAGCATCACCGCGCGCACTCTGACCGCCTCGAGGAAATCGTCATGAATTCCATGAACAGCGCCGGCACGGCCACCGCGCCGCCGGTCCCGGTCGCCAGCAAAGACGCCGCCGCGCACGGCAAGCTCGCCGCAAAGGTGCTGGTCCGCGATCTCAGCTTCTATTACGGCGACCATCGGGCGCTGAGATCGGTCAACGTGCCGCTTTACGATCGCAAGGTTGTCGCCTTCATCGGTCCGTCCGGTTGCGGCAAATCCACCCTGCTGCGCATTCTCAACCGCATCTACGACCTTTACCCGAACCAGCGGGCGGAAGGCGAAGTGCTGTTCGACGGCGAGAATATCCTCAAGCCCGGCCAGGACCTCAACCTGTTGCGGGCGCGGATCGGCATGGTGTTTCAGAAGCCGACGCCGTTTCCGATGTCGATCTACGAGAACATCGCATTCGGCGTCCGCCTCTACGAGCGCATCTCGCGCGCCGATCTCGACCAGCGGGTCGAATCTGCGTTGCGCCGCGCGGCGATCTGGGAAGAGGTCAAGGACAAGCTGCACGCCAACGGGCTCAGCCTGTCGGGCGGTCAGCAGCAGCGCCTGTGCATCGCCCGTACAGTCGCGATCAAGCCGGAGGTCATTTTGCTCGACGAGCCCTGCTCGGCGCTCGATCCGATTTCCACCGCCAAGATCGAAGAGTTGATCGACGAGCTCAAGGACGACTACACGATCGCTATCGTCACTCACAACATGCAGCAGGCGGCGCGCGTCTCCGACTTCACTGCCTTCATGTATCTCGGCGAGATGGTCGAGTTCGACACCACGAGCAAGATGTTCACCACCCCCACGGACAAGCGCACCCAGGATTACATCACTGGCCGCTTCGGCTGATGCGCGCGAGCGGAGGGACGAAATGGCAATAACCGAGCACACTCACAAGGCGTTCGACGTAGATCTCCAGGAGCTGGTGCGGATGATCGCCGAGATGGGCGGTCTTGCCGAGCGCCTGATCGGCGATGCGATCGACGCCCTCAACCGCCACGACACGGCGCTGTCGCAAAGCATCATTGCCGACGACAGCAAGATCGACCTGCTCCAGCGCGAGATCGAAGAGAAGGCGATCCTCACCATCGCTCGGCGCCAGCCGATGGCGATCGACCTGCGCGACATCGTCGGCGCGCTGCGCGTCTCCAACGATCTCGAGCGGATCGGCGATCTCGCCAAGAACATCGCAAAGCGCGTCATGGTCCTCGACACCGAGCTCAACCTGCAGAAGGTGATGCGCGGGGTCGAGCACATGGCAGAGCTCGTGCTTACCCAGATCAAGGACGTGCTCGACGCTTATTCGCGCCGCGACGTCGCCAAGGCGCTGGCGGTATGGCGCGGCGACGAGGAGGTCGACGCGGTCAACAACTCGCTGTTCCGCGAGCTCCTCACCTACATGATGGAAGACCCGCGCAACATCAGCGTGTGCATCCATCTGCTGTTCTGTGCCAAGAACATCGAGCGGATGGGCGACCACGCCACCAACATCGCCGAGACCATCTATTACATGGTGGAGGGCAAGCCTCTGCCTGACGAGCGTCCTAAACGGGACAACACTGCCACAACGCGGGTTCCGTTTCACACGTGAGCGGCACCGCGCGCGATGTCGAGGGCTGAATGACGGCGCGAATTCTGATTATCGAGGACGAGGAGCCGCTGACGCTCCTCCTGCGCTACAATCTCGAGGCGGAGGGTTATTCCGTCGAGTCGGCGGTGCGCGGCGACGAGGCGGACCTCAAACTCAAGGAGAACACGCCGGATCTCGCGGTCATCGACTGGATGCTCCCGGGCCTCTCCGGCATCGAGCTGATCCGGCGGTTGCGTGCGCGCCCCGAGACTCAAGCATTGCCGATCATCATGCTCACGGCGCGCGGCGAGGAGACCGAGCGCGTGCGCGGCCTCGCCACCGGTGCCGACGATTACATCGTCAAGCCGTTCTCAGTGCCCGAGTTGCTGGCGCGCATTCGCGCGCTGCTGCGGCGGACCAAGCCGGAGCGTGTCGCCGGCGTGCTCGCGGCGGGCGACATCGAGCTCGATCGCGAAAAGAAACGCGTCGCCCGCGCCGGCCGCGATGTCCCGCTGGGGCCCACCGAATTCCGCCTGCTCGAATTCCTGATGGAAAATCCCGGCCGTGTATTCTCGCGCGAGCAGCTACTCGACCGCGTCTGGGGCCGCGACGTCTATATCGACGAACGCACCGTGGACGTCCATGTCGGACGTCTGCGCAAGGCGCTCAACCGCGGTCGCGCCACCGACCCGATCCGCACCGTGCGCGGCGCCGGCTACGCGCTCAACGATCGCTTCGTCAAAAGCGCGTGACGCGCCGCATTCGGGGCGTGTTCCGCATAATGGTGTCGTCAAGCCCAACGATGACAGCGGGTATTATTGGATTGCCCGCTCGAGCCGGGCAATTGCAGTGTAAACGGACAGCGCGACTGGGAATCTCTATTCGCGTTCCGCGCGCTTCTCTCGGCGGCGTTCCGACACCGGCTGGTAGGCGATGCGCGAGTGGTAGCCGCAATAAGGCAGGCCGTCGAGCGTCTTGCCGCCACAGAAGAAGAAATCGGCGGCGCTCGGATCGCCGATCGGCCACCGGCAAGTGCTTTCCGTCAACTCCAGGATCGTGCAGCGCTGTCCGATCGGAATGATGTTCTCGATTACCTCGGGCTCGGGTTCGAGATCGGCCTCGTAGATCGGCATCGGCGCGAGGGCCGTGTTGCCGCGCACGCCGGGGCGCGCGATCCGCATCATGTGCTGGTGGGTGCGCGGCTTGCGCTGGCGCGGCACTGAGGCCGAAGCGCTCTTGGCGCGGCCCGACAGTCCGAGACGATGCACCTTGCCGATCACCGAGTTGCGCGAGACGCCGCCGAGCTCGGCCGCGATCCGGCTTGCAGAAAGTCCGTCGGCCCAGAGCTTTTTGAGCAATTCCACCCGCTCGTCAGTCCATGTCATGGCCAGCCCACCTTGTGTTTCTAAGCAAGGACCTCTCGGCGGAATCCCTCTACGCCGCCGCCCGACCCGGAGCCGGGCGCCGTGAACGCTTCGCTACCCACAAACTTAAGAAAATTGTCGCCGCACGAGATGTCGTACCAGTGCGCGGTAACGCTACTATATGCCGTGACTCGCGCGCAAGAGTCCGGCCCATCCCTCGTCCACATGTTCTCCTGTATCCAGGCACTCCACGGCCACGTCATCCACAGCTCGTCGTCGCTTTGCCTGTTGCAAGCCGCCGGGGCGATGGTTTTGTGGCACCATCCTTGGGGTCGAGCATCGTGTTGACTCCGGCCCAGCCGGACTTAAAATAGTTTGGCGTGCCGCCCCCGCGAGGCGGCACATTCATTTTGCGCACAATTCGTCGCTATCGAACGCGCGAGCGTGATCCGACGCACCAAAGAATGAGCCGTGCCGTGACCTCACACCTTTTGCCGACCTATGCCCGGGCAGACCTCGCCTTCGAGCGGGGCGAAGGCGTTTGGCTGATCTCGACGGATGGCGAGCGTTATCTCGATTTCACCGCCGGCGTTGCGGTCAACGCGCTCGGCCACGCGCACCCGCGCCTCATCGAGGCGCTCGACGCCCAGGCCCACAAGGTCTGGCACGTCTCGAACCTGTTCCAGATTCCCGAGGCCGAGCGGCTGGCGGACCGGCTGTGCGCTACGACGTTCGCCGACCTCGTGTTCTTCTGCAATTCCGGCGCCGAGGCGATGGAATGCGCGATCAAGGTCGCGCGTCGCTATCAGTATGTCAGCGACCACCCCGAGCGTTACCGCATCATCACCTTCGAAGGCGCCTTTCACGGGCGCACGCTGGCGACGCTCGCTGCCGGCGGGCAGAAGAAATACCTCGAAGGCTATGGGCCGGTGGTCGAAGGTTTCGACCAGGTGCCGTTCGGCGATCTGAACGCCGTCAAGCGCGCGATCGGACCTGAGACCGCCGCGATCCTGATCGAGCCGATCCAGGGCGAGGGCGGGGTGCGCGTAGTGCCGACGCCGTTCCTCAAGGCGTTGCGCGAGCTGTGCGATGACAAAGGCCTGCTGCTCGTGTTCGACGAGGTGCAGACCGGCATGGGCCGCACCGGCACTTTCTTCGCCCATCAGCGCGCCGGCGTGACCCCGGACATCATGGGAATTGCGAAGGCGCTCGGCGGCGGCTTTCCGGTCGGCGCGTGCCTTACCACCGCTGAGGCCGGTAAAGGCATGACGGCGGGCACTCACGGCTCGACGTTCGGCGCAAATCCGCTGGCGATGGCGGTCGGCAACGCCGTCCTCGACATCGTGCTGGCGCCCGGATTCCTCGAAAAGGTCCAGCGCAGCGCGATCCTGTTCCGCCAGAAGCTCGCCTCGGTCAGGGACCGTCATCCCGGGGTGATCTCCGACGTGCGTGGTGAAGGCCTGCTGCTCGGCCTCGTCGCGGCGTGCCCGAACGGCGAACTGGTGCAGGCGCTGCGCGAGGAAAAGCTGCTCGGCGTCGCGGCCGGTGACAACGTGGTGCGCATGCTGCCGCCGCTCATCATCGAAGAGTCGGAGATCGCCGAGGCCGTCGACCGCATCGACCGCGCCGCGGCGCATATCGAGCGCGCGCATCGCGACCACGCGGCGGCCGGCGAGGCGGCGTCATGAACCGCGAGCCGCGGCACTTCCTCGATCTCATCGACATCGCGCCGGGCGAGCTGCGCGGGATCATCGAGGCGAGCCGTGCCATGAAGGCGCACGCCCGCGATTCCAAAGTGCCGCCGATGACGGGCAAGATGCTGGCGATGGTCTTCGACAAGCCGTCGACCCGCACGCGCGTGTCGTTCGACGTCGCCATGCGCCAGCTCGGCGGCCAGACCATCGTCCTCACCGGCCAGGAAATGCAGATCGGGCGCGGCGAGACCGTCGCCGATACCGCCCGCGTGCTGTCGCGCTACGTCGACGCCATCATGATCCGCACCCTCGAGCACGGCATGCTGCTCGAGCTCGCGCAACATGCCACCGTTCCGGTCATCAACGGCCTGACGCGGCGCTCGCATCCCTGTCAGATCATGGCCGACGTCATGACCTTCGAGGAGCACGTCGGCCCGATCCGCGGCCGCAAGGTGGCGTGGACCGGCGACGCCAACAATGTGCTCACCTCGTGGATGCATGCCGCACGGCAATTCGACTTCGAGCTCGCAGTTGCGACGCCACCCGAGCTCGCGCCGAAGCGCAAGGTGATGGAGTGGGTCGGCACGTCGGGCGCGAAAATCGAGATCGGCCATGATGCCGAGGCGGCCGTAGCCGGCGCCGACTGCATCGTAACCGACACCTGGGTGTCGATGGGCGACAAGGACGGCGCGCGCCGGCACAATCTGCTGCGGCCCTACCAGGTCAACAGCGCCCTCATGGCAAAAGCAAAATCGAACGCCATATTCCTGCACTGCCTGCCGGCGCATCGCGGCGACGAAGTCACCGACGAGGTCATCGACGGCCCGCAATCGGCGGTGTTCGACGAGGCCGAAAATCGCCTGCACGCCCAGAAGGGCATCCTGGCGTGGTGCTTCGACGCGAGTACGCGATGACGAATATGGAGGCGACTTCGCGCGTCCCCGCCGCCGAGGCGGCGGACGACGTGATCCTGCCGTTCGAGGTGGCGAGTCTCGATCTGCGCGGGCGCGTGGTGCGGCTCGGCCCCTCCCTCGATGCGATCCTCGATGCCCACGCCTATCCGCCGGCGATCTCGAAGCTCCTCGGCGAGGCGATCGTGCTCACGGTGCTGCTCGGCTCGTCGCTCAAGTTCGAGGGCCGTTTCATCCTGCAGACCAAGACTGACGGCCCGGTGCGCCTGCTGGTTGTGGACTACCGCAGCCCGGGGCTGGTCCGCGCCTGCGCACAGTTCGATGCTGCGGCCGTTGCCGCCGAGCACGCCGAAATCGGCGGCGGAGCTGCTCGGCCACGGCCATCTTGCCATGACGATCGACCAGGGCCCGGAGATGAGCCGCTACCAGGGCTTGGTGGCGCTCAACGGCGGCACGCTGGAAGATGCGGCGCACGAATACTTTCTGCGCTCGGAGCAGATCCCGACGCGGGTCCGCCTCGCGGTGGCCGAGGAGTTGAGCGCGAGCGCCGGCGGTCCACGGCACCGGTGGCGCGCCGGCGGCATGCTGCTGCAGTTCCTGCCGAAGAAGGCCGAACGGATGCGCGGCCCCGATCTCGATCCCGGCGATGCGCCCGCCGGCACCGCGCCGCACGACGTCGCCGAGGACGAGGCCTGGGTCGAGGGCCGCTCGCTGATCGCGACCGTCGAGGACGTCGAGCTGATCGATCCGTCGCTGTCGAGCGAGCGGCTGCTCTACCGGCTGTTCCACGAGCACGGGGTGCGCGTGTTCAAAGCCGCCGATGTCGCGGCGCGCTGCTCCTGCTCGCGCGACAGCGTCACCAACATGCTCAAGAGCTTCACCCAGGCCGACCGCGACGAGATGGTGCAGGACGGCGTGATCGCGGTGACCTGCGAGTTCTGCAACAGCCGCTATGTATTCGCGCCGGCGGACGTCGCGGCGCCGGATTGAGGGGACTTGCCGCGGAACGGACCACCGCGTGCTTAGTTGAGCGTGCGCTTGGTCTCGGGGCCGTCGAGCGAGAACGCAGGAATGTCGATGTCGAAGGACTCGCCGTCAGGCGTGATCATGCCGTAGCTGCCGGTCATGATTCCCGAAGACGTCGGCAGCGGCACGCCGCTGGTATATTCGTAGGATGCGCCGGGCTCGAGCACCGGTTCCTCGCCGACGACGCCGGCGCCGCGGACCTCCTGGACGCGCCCGAATCCATCGGTGATCCGCCAGTGACGGGTCTTGAGCTGTACCGTGACCGCGCTGCGGTTCGCGATGCCGACCGTATAGGCCCAGAAATACAGGCCTTTCTCGGCCGACGATTTTTCCGGCATGAAGCGCGGCGAGACCGTCACCTCGATGTCGCGGGTCACCCTCTGGTACATAGCGTCCTCAAAGCGTCCGAATGCCCTTATCATCGTTGCTGCGGCGTGAACAAGGCCGGCGCCGCCGCGGACCGCAAAGCGCCGCCAAAGGCCGCATCCGGGTGCCGTGGTGAAGTCATACTATCGTCGGATCGTCGGCGCATCCCGCCTCTACCAGTATGGTTGCCGCGGGACTTGGTAACTGTGGGACTCGGAACATCGCCATTGCAACCTCGCCGGTCGTGACCATGGTCTCGTTGGAAAAGTCCTCCGCTTTCCCGGATCATGTGCCGGAGCCACCGCTGCCGGCGGTCGCCGCGGATGCGATCGGCATGGGTGCGGCCGCTGAGCCTGTCGCCGGCCCGGTGAGAGTGCCGGCGATCGCTGCGAGCGGCGATCGCGACCTTCGGCTCGATCTTTTCCGTGGCCTCGCGCTGTGGCTGATCTTTCTCGATCACATCCCCTCGAACATCGTCAGCTGGATCACCATCCGCAATTATGGCTTCTCGGACGCCACCGAGATCTTCGTTTTCATCTCCGGCTACACGGCGGCCTTCGTCTATGGCCGCGCCATGCGCGACAACGGCGTCGTCGTCGCGAGCGCTCGCATCCTCAAGCGCGCCTGGCAGGTCTACGTCGCCCACGTTTTCCTGTTCGCGATCTACATGGCGGAAATCTCCTACGTGTCGGCGAGCTTCGAGAACCCGCTCTACGGCGAGGAGATGGGCATCTTCGATTTCCTCCGGCAGCCGGACGTCACCCTCGTCCAGGCGCTGATGCTCAAGTTCAAGCCGGCCAACATGGATGTGCTGCCGCTCTACATCGTGCTGCTGGCGGGATTTCCGCCGATGCTGTGGATCCTGCTGCGGGCACCGACAGCCGGCCTCGGCGCGTCGCTGCTGCTCTATCTCCTGACCTGGATGTTCGGCTGGAACCTGCCCGCCTATCCGAACGGCTATTGGGTGTTCAATCCGTTCGCCTGGCAGCTGCTCTTCGTGTTCGGCGCCTGGTGCGGGCTCGGCGGCGCGAAAAGCCTCGCCCCGCTTGTCCAGTCGAACATTACCCTCGCGGCGGCGGTGCTCTATCTCATGTTCGCCTGCGTCATCACCCTGACCTGGTACGTTCCATTTCTCGAGCACAACGTGCCGCTACCCAAATGGCTCGAGGACTGGATGTATCCGATCGACAAGACCAATCTCGACGTGCTGCGCTTTGCCCATTTCATGGCGCTCGCGGTCATCACGGTGCGCCTCATTCCCAAGCAATGGAGCTTCCTGCACTCGATCTGGCTGTGGCCGGCGATCGTGTGCGGCCAGCATTCGCTCGAAATCTTCTGCCTCGGCGTCTTCCTGTCGTTCGCCGGGCACTTCGCCATGGTCGAGATCAACGAGGGGCTCGCCATGCAGATCGGGGTCAGCATTCTGGGCATCGTCATCATGGTAGCGGTGGCGGCCATGATTTCGTGGTATAAGAGGGTAGAAGGACGAAGTCCCGGATCACGCTCTGGACCCCCAGGCGGAAAGACCCTCTTGGGAGGAGGGGCATGAGACCGTTGGCCGTGGCGCTTCTATGCGCCCTGATCGGTGGCGGAGCCTACGCCAAGGACGCCGAGGATTGCGTCGCCGCCGCCGGCGCGGCGGTGCCCGATTTTGCCATGCCCCGGGTCGCCGCGGCGATCGCCAAAAAGCGCCTCGACATCGCGGTGATCGGCAGCGCCTCCTCCGAGCTCGCCGGCCCGTCCGGCACCAACATCGCCTATCCGACCCGCCTGCAGGCGGCGCTCGCGAAGCTCCTGCCCGGCGTCGCCGTCAAGGTGACGACCTATGCGCGCCCGCGCGAGACCGCGGAGGAGATGGAGAAAAAGCTCTCGCGCATCGTCAACGAGGCGAAGCCCGCCCTTGTGGTCTGGCAGACCGGCACCGCCGACGCGATCCGTGGCGTCGACGCGGACGACTTCCGTGTCGCCCTCGATGACGGCATCGCCACCCTGCAGCAGGCAGGCGTCGATATCGTGCTCGTGAACATGCAGTACAGTCCGCGCACCGAGGCCATGTTGGCGATGGGCGCCTACGTTGACGCAATGCACATGATTGCGCTGCAGCGCGAAATCGACCTGTTCGATCGCTTTTCGATCATGCGCAAATGGAACGAAGCGGGCACATTCGACCTCTATGCGGCCACCCGCAAGACCGATGTCGCCGAGCACGTCCATGATTGCCTCGGGCGGCTGCTGGCAAGCGCCGTGCTCGACGCGGCCAAATTGACAAATGTCGACAAAAAAGAGACACGTTGACGCCATGATCCCCTTCGGTTCCCCCTTCATCGCTGTTGTTGCCGGTCTGGCTGCCGCTGTGAGTGCGTCGTGCGCGCTGGCGCAGGCGCCGGCCCAGACGGCACCTGCCGATCAGGCGCGCGTCTGCCTCGACAAGTCGGGCCTCAGCCATCTCACCCATCCCCTGGCGCGCGTTGCGCAGCGCATCGCCAACGGCAAGTCGATCACGATCGTCGCGCTCGGCTCGTCCTCGACCGCCGGCGCGGGCGCGAGCAGTCCCGCCGCCTCCTATCCGAGCCGGCTCGAAGCCGAGCTCAACGCGCGGTTTCCGGATCAGCCGTTCACCGTGATCAATCAGGGCGTCAACGGCGAAGAGGCCGCCGAGATGATGGCGCGCTTCGACGAAAGCGTCGCCCGCGCCCATCCCGATCTCGTGCTGTGGCAGGTCGGCACCAACGCGGTGCTGCGGGACAATCCGCTCGGCCCGGTCGACCGGCTCGTCCATGACGGCATTGCGCGCATGAAGGCGCTCGGCGCCGACGTAGTGCTGATCGATCCGCAGTTCGCGCCGAAGGTGATCGCCAAGGCCGATGCCGAGGAGATGGTGAACCTCATCTCCGCGGAGGCCAAGCAGGGGAACGTCGACCTGTTTCCGCGCTTCGCCATCATGCGCGAATGGCGCGACCACGACAGCGTCCCATTCGAGGCGTTCCTGTCGCCCGACCTCCTGCACATGAACGACTGGAGCTACGCCTGCATCGCCAAGCTCCTCGCCGCGAGCATCTCCGAAGCCGCGACCCGGCCGTTCGCCTCAGCCCGCGCCGGCGGCGGTGCCCCGGCGGCCCCGCACGGGCGTTGATGTTTTGATCGACGGCGCGCTTTGATCGATCGCACCGAGCGCGGGCGATCGTGCTGGGCGCTGCCTACGCCTCGCCGAATTCCCTGATGAAGTCGACGAACGCCCGCAACGGCGCGGGCACGAGGCGGCGTCCGGGGTAGTAGAGGAACGGCCCGGAGAAGCGCTGCCACCACGGCTCGAGCACAGGCTCGAGCGCGCCGCTGTCGAGATGCGGGCGCAGCCAGTCCTCGAACAGCTTGATGATGCCGGTGCCGGCGATTGCTGCGGCGATCGCGAGATCGGTCGCACCGCCGGCGCTCACCAGCAGCGGCCCCGGCGGGTCGATCCGCACCACCTCGCCGTCGCGCTCGAACTCCCACGGAATGATCGGCCGGTCGTTGAAACGGCCGCGCAGGCAGGCGTGCGCGAGCAGGTCGCGCGGATGGGTAGGCCGGCCACGGCGATCGAGATAGCTCGGAGCGGCTGCGGCTGCGAAGCGCTGGACGCGGGGCCCGATCGGGATCGCGATCATGTCCTGCTCCAGCCGCTCGTCATAGCGGATGCCGGCGTCGCATCCGGCCGCCGGCAGGTCGACGAAGCTGTCCTCGGCGATGATCTCGAGCCGGATGTCGGGATAGGCGGCGAGGAAGCGCGGCACGATCGCCGGAAGCACCAGCCGCGCCGCGCTCACCGGCACGTTGAGCCGCAGCGTGCCCGCCGGCCGCTCGCGAAAGCCGTTCACCACGTCGAGCGCCGCTTCCACCTCGGTCAACGCCGGGCCGAGCCGCTCCAGCAGCCGCTGGCCGGCCTCCGTGGGCGCGACGCTCCGTGTCGTGCGGTTGAGCAGCCGCACGCCGAGCTGCGTTTCGAGCCGGCGCACCGCCTCGCTGAGCCCGGATGCGCTGGCGCCATTCGCGCGTGCGCCGTCGCGAAAGCCGCCGGCGCGCGCCACCGCCACGAACGCGTTCAGATCACCGAGGTCGACGTTCATTGTTCGCAAATCCGCACAGGCTGTGCGGATTGTGCCCGGTTATCGCGCGCGGGGGCAAGCCCTAGCTGTGCGTCGTCTCAACAGGAGATTGAACATGATCGACCAGCCCGCGACCTTCGCCCTCGGCAGCCGCGCCGTGAAGCGGCTCGGCTACGGTGCCATGCAACTCGCCGGGCCCGGCGTCTTCGGCCCGCCAAGGGATCGTGGAGCGGCGCTCGCCGTGCTGCGTGAGGCGGTGGCGCAAGGCGTGAACCACATCGACACCAGCGACTATTACGGCCCGCACGTCACCAACGAGCTGATCCGCGAGGCGCTGCACCCTTATCCCGACGATCTCGTCATCGTCACCAAGATCGGCGCCCGGCGCGGCGACGACAAATCGTGGCTTCCCGCCTTCTCGGCGAAGGAGCTCGCCCAGGCGGTCCACGACAACCTGCGCAATCTTCGCCTCGATGTGCTCGACGTGGTCAATTTCCGCAGCATGTGGGGCCATCCCGACCCCGCCGAGGGGTCGATCGAAGCGCCGCTCACGGCGCTCGCCGACCTGCAACGGCAGGGCTTGGTGCGTCACATCGGGGTAAGCCACGTGACGCCGGCGCAGCTCGCGCAAGCACGTGGCATTTGCGAAATCGTCTGCGTACAGAACCATTACAATCTCGCGCACCGGCGCGACGACGGCATGATCGACGAGCTTGGCCGCGACGGCATCGCCTATGTGCCGTATTTCCCGCTCGGCGGATTCAGTCCGCTGCAGTCGTCGACCTTGTCCGATGTCGCCCGGGGCCTCGGCGCCACGCCGATGCAAGTCGCGCTCGCCTGGCTGCTGCGCCGGGCGCCGAACATCGCTTTGATCCCCGGCACCTCGTCGCTGGGGCATCTGCGCGAGAACCTCGCCGCGGCGAAGCTAGATCTACCTGCCGATGCGCTTGCGGAATTGAGCAGTGTCGCCAAGGCCGACGCGTAGAAATGCACGAAACGGCGGTCGGCCGCTGTGCCTTTCCCCTGGGACGTCCGCAAGTTGGGACGAAGCTGACCCGCCGACGTTCTGCGCGGGTCGGCTGCTCGTGACCCCGAAGGCGACATCGCTCGACGGACGGCCTACCCGCGCTTGTGTTCGTGATCGCCGCCGCACAGTTCAACAGGCTTGCCGTGCGGCGTATGGAGGTAGGCTTCGTCCATGCCGCTTTGCGCTCGCTCATCGCTTCTCGATCGGTGAGCGATCCCAGTCAGGTTCGCCGAACATTCTCGGCCCGGTGTCGCCCCGCATCACTCGGAGAAGATGCTTACAACCTGCCACGAGGTATTTATATTGCCCAAAGGCGCCGCAAACTGGATCACGGTCCCATTCATGAACCAGAGCGACACGTCGCCATTAAAATTGCGCCAGAGGATGTCGCTCGTTCCGTCAGTGTTGAAGTCGCCAGTCAGCACGATGTTCCAGTTGGTGGGTACGTTGCCAAGCCCTGCGGCGGTTTGGACGCTGAGGCCACCTTGTGCAATGAACCAAATGGCCACGTTGCCGCTGCCGTCACGCCAAAGGATATCCCATCTGCCGTCACCGTTGAAGTCACCGGTACCGGCGACCGTCCAGTTGCTGGACACGATGCCGAGGCTGGCGGTCTGCGTCACCGTGGCGCCGTTCATCAGCCAGATCACCGTGTTGCCGGTGTTGTCGCGCCAGAGGATGTCGTACTTGCCGTCGCCATTGAAGTCACCAGTGCCCGCGACCGCCCATTGGGAGGGCACGTTTCCGACAAAACCGGTCGATTTGACAGTGGTGCCGTTCAGCAGCCAGATCGCCACGTTGCCGGAGTTGTCGCGCCAAAGAATATCTCCCTTGCCGTCGCCGTCGAAGTCGCCGGTACCGACGATGCTCCAGGTGGTCGGCACGGTCCCGAGGCCGGCGGCCTGTGAGACCTGCAAGCCGTTCATCAGCCAGATCGACACCACTCCGGCGCTAGTGTCGTGCCAAAGCAGGTCGTACTTCCCGTCGCCGTCGAAATCGCGCTGAGCGGCGATGGACCAGTTGGTAGGGATCGTGCCGATACTGCCGGTCGGTCCGATCTGCGCGGCGTTCATCAGCCAGATCACCGTGTTGCCGGTGTTGTCGCGCCAGAGGATGTCGCTTTTGCTGTCGCCGTTGAAGTCGTGGGTGGCGACCTTCGAGCGGCAAGCCAACTGTTGCAAGGCGAGATCGACGCGGATGCGGGGCTTGGTGACCGTACCGCCCGAGCGGGTGTCGGTGATCGATATGCCTGTGTTCTGCAGTGCGGTCAGAATCTGAGTGATCGTCGCCGCATGGCAGGCCGAGCGGATGGCAGCGAAGGCGCCAGCGACATGGGGCGTCGCCATCGAGGTTCCCGCGAGACACTCATAGGCCGCGTTGCTCGATGATGAAGTCCCGGCAACCGATGACAGAATATCCGGATTATTGGCGCCGAATTGGCAGGTTCCGCCTCCGAAGCCTCCCGGCGCCATGACCGCGACCAGCGAGGACATGTTGCTGAAGGACGAAATGACATCCTGCTTGTCGGAAGAGCCGACCGTCACCGCGGTCGAAATGCAACCGGGGGCACCCACCGCATTAGTGTAGCCGCTGTTGCCGGCTGCAATCGCGGTGGCCACCCCGGCGCTCCTGAGGTTATCGATGCCCGGTTTGCGACTGTCGGTATCGCAAGCACTCGTAAACTGACCGCCCCCGAGACTCATGTTTACCGACGCGAGCGAGACGCCCGCCGCCGGAGTGAGTGCGTTCTGCAGGAGCCAGTTGAGCGCCGAGATCTGATCGCTGGTGTAAGCCAGCACGCAGGGCGCCGTACCGCCGCAGGAGGTCGTATCATTGAAGCGGGTGAAAACCTGGACCGCGACGATATCGGCACTCTTGGCTACGCCGTTCGCAGGCTTGCCCCCGCCAGGGTTGGTGTTGTTGCCGGCCGCGATTTCGGCGACGTGTGTGCCGTGGATACAGAGATTCGTCGAGCTGTTGATGCATTGCGCGGTGGTCGGATCCGCAGCGCCGGCGCCGCTCTGCGAAGTCTGGCCGTTCGGGCACAACGTCACGCCCGAGCCGCCGCCCGCGGCATTGGAAAAGCAGGCCTCAACGACGACCTTGCCGGCAAGGAATTCATGATTCGACTGCACGCCGGTGTCGATGACGGCGACGGCCTGCCCAACGCCGGTAGCGCCGAGCCCATAAGCGGTCGTCATTCCGACCAAGGGCACGCTCTGAATGAGCGTCGGCGGATCGAGTTGGTCGAGATTGATGACGGTCACGCGCGGATCTGCGGCCAGCGCGTCGAGTTCCGACTTCGAGACGTTTACCGCGAACATCGGCGTAATATCGAATCGCAGCAGGCCACGCTGAAATCCCGCACCCGGCGTGGGGTTTGTGGCGCTGCCGAAATGTGACGCGACGATCGCGTCTTGAATCGAGGCGATCTGCGCTTTGACAGATGCGAGGGAGGCAGCATCCCGCATTGGTTGATCGGGTCCCGAGAATTGCACTATAATTCTGACATGGCCTTGCTGTTCGGCAGTGGCAGCAATCGTCGACGCATCCGGAGCCTTCTGCGCAAGCTCTGCTGAAATCTGAGCGTGCGAAGTCGATGTGAAAGCCCAAAACAGCATGGGTATGAGTGTGATACGCGCAGTTGCAAATCTCCTCATATCATTGTCCTTCTGCAAGGCTGAACGTCATCGAACGCAGGGGCCGGCGACCTTCCGATTTTTGATGTCTCGCCAGTCGATCAAACAATAGCATTTGAGCCTCGGCGCCTTTCGACAATGACGCCCGCCGCCGAATCTCCCGGCCATCCGGGCAGTGGCCTTGAGAGAACATACTGCGGTCTGACCAGCCGAACCAGGGGACCCCATGGCCGCTCCTGGCCGATGCTGTTGAAGAGGTCCGCGATGAGATGGGGGTGGCTCGATCTTTTGAGCGTTTGGAGACAATTGCTTCGCCTGCTCCTGCGTGATGGGACCGGTCACATAACGCAGGCGACGGGCTCCTGGGACCGCCAGATGTGTTTTGCGAGGGTTTTCAGGTTCTGTACGATGGCGGCGAGGTGGAATTCGTCGCGCACGTCCGCACCACCGCCCTCGAATACCTGGCGGAATAGATCGCTGTCGCGGAACCGGCCGTGGCGATTGACCGAGAAAGACGATAGGCGAGGTGCAGTTCGACCTCCTCGCACAGCTTTCTCTCAAAACGTATGCCGTAGCAGTAGCCGACGATGAGCATCCGGATCATCAGCTCAGGGTCGATCGAAGGCCGGCCAATCTCGCTGTAGAAGGGCTCCAGCTTCTCCCGAAACTCGCCCAAAGTCCGCGTCACCGTCGGATTGATGCGCGCAGAAGATGGCGCTCCGGAATGCGTCTCTCGAGGTTGAACAGATAGAACAGCTGGCTCTGATCGCCCGTTTGCCGACCCATCATGACCCGCCTCCGTCGTTGAAGCCCTCAACGAAACGGAATCATGATTTGCCCATAGTCACGAGCGACTTTTTCAACACCATCGACCCAATGCGGACCTCGCGACTTACTCGATCACCTCGTCGGTAAGGGCAATCAGATTTGGCGATACGTCGATGCCGAGCGTCCTGGCCGTGTGCAAGTTAATGACGAACTCGAACTTGGTGGGCTGCACGACCGGCAACTCAGCGGGCTTGGCGCCCTTGAGGATATGACCGGTATAGACACCGACTTGACGAAAACTGTCCACGATGTCGGTTCCATAGCTCATCAGCCCACCGGCCACGACCCAATCGCGACTCCCATAACACGCCGGAATCATATTAAGCGCTGCCAAGTCGGCCAATTGCTCGCGGCGGCTAAAATAGAA
The DNA here is from genome assembly GCA_963824905.1 of uncultured Alphaproteobacteria bacterium. Classification (GTDB taxonomy): domain Bacteria; phylum Pseudomonadota; class Alphaproteobacteria; order Rhizobiales; family Xanthobacteraceae; genus JAJPKK01. The sequence continues at coordinate 315,228 of CAWGRH010000014.1, read as the reverse complement.
TCCGTCGCCACCGACGAAGAGGGCATCGGGCCGATCATGCGCAATGGCGGCAAAGGCCGCGTCGATCTCCCGGCTCGTGCTGGCGTTGAGGACTTGGATTTGCAACCCAATGATGCCGGCAGCTTCCTGCACGGCCCGCAATGTAGTCTCGGCATTCGGAGCATCGGCCGGATTGAGGAGCACCACAACACGAACAGCATTGCGAACTAGCTCATGCAATAGTGCTAGCCGCTTTGCATCCACCTCCTGATTGAAAAAATTGACGCCGGTCGCATTGCCGCCCGGCCGAGCGAAGCTCGTGATAAGACCCAGCTTGACTGGGTCTTCACCGCTGCCAAACACGATCGGGATCACCGCTGTCGCAGCTTTGGCCGCGATCGAACCGGCCGTGTTGGCGGGCGTGGCGATCACAGCCACCCGACGACGGACTAGTTCAGCCATCAGCGCCGGCAGGCGATCGAATTGGCCCTCCAGCCAGTGGTACTCGACCGTCACGTTCTGGCCCTCGACGTAGCCGGTTTCGCTGAGGCCTTTGCGAAACGCGCGCACACGATCCGCTGAGGTGTCGGCCGACGCGGCGTGGACGAAACCGACCACCGGCAGTGCCATCTGCTGCGCGCCCCCAGCAAGCGGCCACGCAGCCGCGCTTCCTAGCCCCGCGATGAATTCCCGCCGTCGCATCTCCGTCCTCCAGAGATTTGTCGTGAAGCCTAACGCCATACGGGCCGCATTGGAACCGTTGCTGATGGCTGGTTGTGGCCCGAGTCGGCCATCCGGCGCTTCCGCTGAAATGTCCGCTGATCGAGGCCAAGCTGCCGCACCGACAGAGAGCCGGGCACGGTAGCCTGTGACCCGAACAGTCGATGCCTATCCGATCACTTCGTCGGCGCGCCCCGGCAAAGTCATGGGGAAGGAGATGCAGGCCAGCAGCGTCTCGGCGGCATCCGCTTGCGTCCGAGCACCAGGAAACCCATGTCCTGGATATGCGCATGGTCCAACTGGCGGAGCAGCGCAAACATCACGTGGCCGATCACGAACCTGAGAAACCGGAAAATCGGGGGTCGTCGAACCACGTGAACGTCGTCGCAGCGGGGCTTGATGGCGCCAGGCGGGTGAGATGATGGACCGATTCGCAGCAACCCTATCGGCGATGCTCGTTGCAGCACCAGCATCAGCTCAAGTGATGGTCGATGGCCCGCACCTGCAGGAGACCTGCAGCAATCCCGACGAGGTGCGTAGGGCGGCGTGCGCCGGGTTCATCGGGGCCACCGTCGATGCACTCGCACCGCTGCACGAGTTCTGCATTCCGCCGGTCACGCCGCCCGAGATCATCGAACGCCGTGATATTTCGCGTCGAAGCGTTGCGATCGCCGCGATGCCGCCGCACCACCCAGGCCCGCAATGAACTCCCGCCGTCTCATCCGCCCTCCAGAGATTTGAGGGCAAGCCTACAGGATGCATTGGAACCGGCGCTCATGAGTGCTGTTGGCCCTTTTACGACCTCGCGGCCGGTGGCCAATACGTCCGTTCACTGGGCGAAAGCTGCCGTCACGAGGTAAGACCGGGTCAGCCGCTTGTGACCCATTGCGGTGGCGGTCTACTCGGTCACCTTGTCGGCTAAAGTGAGCAGTTCGAGACAAGTCAATCCGAGAATCTCACCGAATATTGCTACCCGAACCTGGGTCGGCTCGCAGGTCACGGCCAAGAAAACAGACGTTCCAGATGTGGACCGACAATTTTGCGCCGGTCAACATTTGTGAGAGGATGCAGCTGCAACCGCAAGAGTATCGAAAGCCGGGTGCGCACCTCAATCTGCGTTGATGCCTTGGATCGTCCAGTTCAGCGGGACCACGGCGACGCTAAGGGTCTGCGACACCCGGACCCCATCCATGAACGAAATCGCCGTCGCGCCGCTGTTCGTATCGCGCCAGAGAATATCGCTCTTGCCGTCGCCGTCGAAGTCGCCGGTTTGGGCAACCGACCAGTTGAAAGGAATCATGCCGAGCCCGCCGAACCCGCTCATCTCGGAGCCGTTCATCAGCCACACCGCGAGATTGCCGAAACTGTCGCGCCAGAGAATGTCGCCCTTGCCGTCGTCATTGAAGTCACCGGTGGCCACTACCGACCAGACAGTCGCTACGGTGTTGGCGATCACCGCGGAAATCACCTGCGTCCCATTCATAAACCAGATCGCAATGTTGCCGTTGACGTCGCGCCAGAGAATGTCGCTCTTGCGGTCGCCGTCGAAGTCAGCGACGCCGACCACCACCCATACGCTTGGTGGGACATTGCCAAGGCTCGCAGAACCAATGATGGCATTGCCGCTCATCAGCCACACGGCGAGATTGCCGCTGCTGTCCCGCCACAGGATGTCGCCGAGGCCGTCGCCGTTGAAGTCGCCCGTTCCCACGACCGACCAGTTGGTCGGGACGTTGGCGACACCCGCCGTCGACGCGGGAGTCGTGCCGTTCATGAACCACATCGACACGTTGCCACTGGTGTCGCGCCAAAGCAGATCATAGAGGCCGTCGCCGTTGAAGTCGCGCTGTCCGACGATCGACCACGCGACGGGCACTCCGCCGACGCCACCCATTGGTCCGACCTGCGCCCCTCTCATCAACCAGAATGCCACATCACCGGCGTTGTCGCGCCACACGATGTCACTGAATGCGTCGGGGTTGAAGTCGTGGGTGTTGCTGGTCAATAAGTCGACGGTGAAGGCGCAGTTGAGTCCGGTGCCAAAGCCGGCGACCATCAGTTGGACCGTCTGATTCGTCGTGAGGGCCACCCCAACGGTGGCTCCGGCAGAGCTTGAGCCGGTGTCGCCCAGGTAGTTGGCTGCGAGATTATTGGGATCGAACGAGCCATTGTAGACCACGAGGAACGCGCTGGTGCTACACGTTGTGCTCGAAATTGCGAAAGTCACGCAGCGAGAAGGACCGGTGTGCGTGTACGAGGCTACCTGATATTGAGTGTTTGGCTGTGCGATGGTGCCGGGAAACACCTTGGGCACACCGCACGTGGAAGGGATAGCGTTGCGCGTGACCCGGTTCGCCGTGAGCGTCGATGATGCGTTCAATGCTCCGGAGAAGACTGGCAAGGCAGACGCAGCGTCCGGCGCGGCGGCGACGCCCAGAATGGCCGCACACAGCAGATGCCAGAATACGGCGGCCCTCTTTGTCTGCGATCCGGACGATCGAGTCCGCTGAATACACGGCGCAGCAAAACGCCCCTGCTCAATCAACATGAAAACGCCCCTCCGAGTGGAGCCGCGCTATCGCCGAAGAAAACAGCCGCCAGCACAGCACAGCCCAAACTGCCGCTGGCGTCAACAAGCCACGCCGCCGCGGGGATAACCGGTTCTGGCCCTTGTGCGACCTTCCGGCTGGGTCCCGGCAGGTCTTCTCTTGGGGCTGAAGCCGCCCTAAACCCAAGTCACCAGCAAGGCTGAGTTTGACCCGAAGCGGCCGTCGATGCCTATTCGATCACTTCGTCGGCGCGTCCGAGCAAAGTCATGGGGAAGGAGATGCAGGCCAGCAGCGTCTCGGCGGCATCCCGCTTGCGTCCGAGCAGCAGGAAACCCATGTCCTGGATATGCGCATGGTCCAACCGGCGGAGCAGCGCAAACATCACGTGGCCGATCACGAACCTGACCAACCGGAAATCGGGGGTCGTCGAACCACGTGAACGTGGTCGCAGCGGGGCTTGATGGCGCCAGGCGGGTGAGATGATGGACCGATTTGCAGCAACCCTATTGGCGATGCTCGTTGCAGCACCAGCATCAGCTCAAGTGATGGTCGATGGCCCGCACCTGCAGGAGACGTGCAGCAATCCCGACGAGGTGCGTAGGGCGGCGTGCGCCGGGTTCATCGGCGCCACCGTCGATGCACTCGCACCACTGCACGAGTTCTGCATTCCGCCGGTCACGCCGCCCGAGATCATCGAACGCACCGTCGATTTCTTGCGCGGTAGCGCACACCAGATCGCCGGCTACCCCGGCGTCGAGCAGGTCAAGCTCGCGCTTAAGGCCATCTGGCCATGCACCACTTCGCGGCCCAGCGTGGGTGTCACCATCAATTCGGCCCCAGGGCCGAGCATCTATTTTGGCCTCGATCCTAACGGGCGCCCCGTCGCCAAAATCCGGTGACGCTTATCGATGTCGGCCTTTGGGACGTCGAGCAACAGATCAACAGATGCGTTTTGCTGCACCTCTGGCGCCTGCCTGTCGCTGCCGCGGCACCTGGGCTGTGTGGTCGGCTGTTCGCGACCCAGAGCTGATATCCAGTCGCCACTCCACCCCTGTTCCATCGCCTACAAGGCCGTGGTGTAATGCCGCGGCGATTGCGCAGCGCTTCGCCGTCACGTCAATCAAGCGCAACGGCCAAGCCTCACAAAGGCGCGGTGAAGCGGCGCACTCCGGCGGAGCAAGATTCGGTGAAACACTCCGGCGTGAACATCAGACAGGTGACCGCGGCCGATCTCGAGGATGTGCTGCGGATCGCGCGCGCTATCCAACTATCTTCGACCACGGATACGCGGCGCGGATTCCTCGTGTCCGCGCTAAGCCGAGAAGTCTACGCTGCAACGCTTGCCTATACTGAGCGGAGAGAGAATGCCGAGCACGTTGTGTTTCTGGTCGCAGAGCGTAATGGGAAGGCTATCGGTTTTCTGTTGGGCTACAACGACGTGTACGCATCACGCAGGTCTGGCGGGCAGAGTGAGGCGGACATAGCCGCGCGGTATGCGGGACCGTTCTATGTCCTCAAGCAAATTGCCCTGGACTTGAACGAGCACCACAAGGGCGTCGGTCGAGCCCTTGTCGATCGTTTCGTAGCGGACGCGCGATGCACTTACATCTTCAGCGCCGTCGTCTCGGAACCTGAGAATCCCGCGTCAAGCATGTTCCATCGCAAAATGGGATTTGCCCCAATATTCAATTCGACTTCCAGCAATGTGAACGGCGCAACGTATCCCAACCAAGTTTGGAGGCGCACATGCAGCGCCGTATAGCAGACATGGCCTAGCCGCCGCCCCGCGATGAACTCTCGCCGTCGCATCGTCGACCCCTTCTATGGGGTTGTGAGGCTTACTGCGGCGTGAGCAGAGGAACTAGGGCCCGGATGGCCGCTTCTGGCCCGTTTCAGCCGTCTCGGCTTTCGCGAGAAATGTCCGCTAGTCAGGGCAAAGCTGCCATCCGCTGGCGTGCCCGTCACTGCCGGTGGTGACCCGGAGGGGACCTCGCGGCTTATTCGATCACCTCGTCTGCAGTCGCGAGCAAAGTCTGCGGAATATTGAGGCCGAGCGCCTTGGCGGCGGTCGGCAGCGTCAGGAGCAGGTATCCGGTCGGGACTTAGCTCCACGTTTATCAATCGGAACCTTGCAATTATCGACCCGTTGATCGTCCATCCACTTCGGACCAAGACGTTCCTTCCCAGTCAGTGTCTTGGATTGGCTTGACTGGACCGCCTCGTCGGGTGCGGCCGCATGTTCGCTAGGGGGATTGTTCTGCCCTTCCGCAAACGCTGCCAGCAATGCCGCGGCACCAACCGGCAGCGCGGATGCCAACAATCGACGGGCCATGCTTGTCGCGCGATCTCTGTCGCTGACCCATACAGGAGCACACCGCTTCATTGAAGCACCTCGTCAGCGGTGGCGAGTAGTGTTTCTGGAATACTGAGGCCGAGCGCGTTCGCGGTTTTCAAGTTGATCGCGAGCTCGATTTTCACCGATTGTTGGACGGGCAGATCAGCGGGCTTTTCGCCTTTGAGAATGCGCGCGGTGTACACTCCGACCTGACGAACAGCGTCAAGTACATTCACTCCGTAGCTGATCAGGCCGCCCGCCGCCGCTGCCTCTGTGCGATCGTAAATTGTGGGTATCCGGTGGCGAGCGGCAAGCGCAATGATCCGCTCACGCTGGCTGAGCGCGAAAAAGGCATCGCCGCTTAAGAGCACGGCGTCCGAGCGCTCACGGCTCAATCTTTCGAAGGCCGCTTCGACTTCGCTCGGAGTGTTTGCGTTTAGGACCAGGAGCGTCGCGCCCAGCAGACGAGCCGCCGCAACCGCGGCCGACGACTCGGAATTGGTAAATGCCGGGTTGGTTGGGTTGCCAAGGTAAGCTATCGACTTTGCGCCGGGAAGGACCTCGTGCAGCAACTCAAGTCGCTTCGCAACCAATTGGCCATTGAGTATCATCACCCCCGTGAGGTTGCCACCAGGCCTGTTGAGGCTACTAACGAGACCTATCTCCACCGGGTCAGCGCCAGTCAGAAAAACGATTGGAATTTCCTTTGTCGCAGCCTTTGCAGCCAGTGCTGCTGCCGCTATGTTTGGCGTCGCGATTACGTCCACCCGTCGGCGAACCAACTCCCCAGCTAGCTCGGGCAGCCGCTCATAGCGCTCATCAGCCCAGCGGTATTCAACCGAGACATTCCGGCCGTCGATGAATCCCGTCTCCGCCAAGCCCTTGAGGAAGGCCGTGATCGTGGTTCGCCGGGCTTGGGACGATGAACTGTGAAGAAATCCGACGACCGGCGGCGACGTCTGTTGCGCGCGCGCCGCCACTGGCCACGCCGCCGCACTTCCCAACCCCGCGATGAATGCACGCCTCTTCACTGGATCACCTCGTCGGCGGTGGCCAACAGCGTTTCCGGGATGGTGAGGCCGAGCGCCTTGGCGGTCTTGAGGTTGACGACCAGCTCGAATTTGGTCGGCTGCTGCACCGGAATATCGGCGGGCTTTTCGCCGCGGAGAATGCGGTCGACATAGGATGCGGCGCCCCGGAACATGTCGGCTTCGCTGGTGCCGTACGACATCAGGCCGCCGGCGACAGCAAAAAAACGAAACACACCGATAGTCGGGATGCGGTGACGTTGCGCCAGTTCGACGACGAGCCGAAGATTGTTATTGATCGGGGGATTCGACGGTAACAACATCGCGCCATTCGGTTGCTCAGCGACCTGCTCTATGGCGCTTTGGATTTCGGCCGCATCGCGCACCGGCCTTGCGGTGAACGCAACCCCGAGCGATTGAGCGGCCGTCGCCTGGCTGTCCACTATTCTTTTCATTCCGACGTTTTCTGGATCGTAGAGTGATGCCGCACGGGTGATATGAGGCGCAGCGTCCTTCAGCAATTGCAGCAGCTTGCTGCCGATCTCCGCCTCCCCGAACGCAAAACCCGTCAAGTTTCCGCCAGGATGGGCGAGGCTTGCGATGTAGCCTTCGGCGAGCGGATCGTTGGCGAGCACGAACACGACCGGGATCGTACGAGTTGCCTGCTGCAACAACCTGATGGTGGTGCTGGCGGAAATAATCACGTCGGGCGCCGAGCGAACGACGTCTTCGAGCAATTGCCGACGTTCGGCCTCGCTGCGTTCGGGGTTGCCGATGTCCGGGCGATGATCGATGCGCAGATTCTTCGCGTCGATCCATCCCAGTTCAGCAAGGCGTTGCGTGAACAAAGCCATACGGCGGTCGTTGATGGTGCTGCTCGCCAGCAAGACCACGACCCGCCTCAGGCGCTCCTTCTGCTGCGCCCGCGCCGAGAACGACCAGCCTACCGTGGCGCCCAATCCTGCGATGAACTCCCGCCGTCGCATGCTCGATCCCTGCGTTTGGCTTGTGAGAGCCTACCGTGACTGCGGTTGTAAGGAAACTGCGTCACGCCCGGTCGGACCGCAATGTCTCTTTATGGCCCATCTGCGACTTCCCATGCAGCCGCGCGCATGTCCGCTTGGGCTGGCAAAGCGGTGCCGGCGGACTTTGCTGCTGCCAACTCGGCCGCACCTTTGACGCCGACAAGGCAGATCATGCGTGGACCAAACAAGGCATCACTTCTCTACCATATGGTTCGCGCGCTATCGTCCGCTGCGGTCAATCCGACGCCTTTGCGAGTCCGTGGTCAGTCTCACTTTGACTCCAAGTCGGAAGTCGGTGTCCTATTCGATCACCTCGTCGGCGAGCGCGAGCAGCTTGTCTGGGATCGCGAGACCAAGCCCTCTTGCAGTCTTTCTATTAATTAAGAGCTCGAACTTGATGGGCTGCACAACGGGAAGCTCGCTGGGCTTTGCTCCTTTGAGTATTCGACCCGCATAAGCGCCGATCTGGCGATATGTGTCAGGAAGGTCCACGCCGTAACTAATCAACCCGCCGACCTCGGCGTACTCGCGAAATTGATACATCGTAGGTACTGCATACCGCGCAGCCAGCTCCACCATTTGCTCACGCCTGCTTGCAAAAAATGGATCGGCAGCCTGCGAGAGAGCTGCGATACGCATCTGCGAAATAGCCTCAAATGCCGCCTCGATTTCCCGATTTGTGCTCGCCCGGAACACGTCAAGGCGCATACCAATTGCATGTGCTGCAGTTTGCGCATCGTTCAGCTGAATAGCCGCCAGGGGAAAGGCTGGATTTATAAGGAGACCGAAGTTTGCGGCTTTCGGTACCAGCTCATACAACATGCCGAGCCGCTTAGCTTCCAATTCAGGGCTTAAGTTGCTTACCCCGGTGGCATTACCGCCTGGTCGGTTGAAGCTGGTCACGAGGCCGGCGCGGACGGGGTCCCCGCCCGCACTAAAGACTATCGGAATGGTAGACGTCGCAGCCTTGGCCGCTAGCGCCGAAGGTTCGCCGCCGCCCGTCATGAGAACAATTACTGGACGGCGGACGAGATCCTCCGCCAGTTCTGCCAACCGGCTATATTGACCGAGCGCCCAGCGGTACTCGATCGCGATGTTTCTGCCCTCGACGTAACCGTTTTCGGCTAATCCGCGACGTAGCGCGGCTAACAAATGCGCACTTTCATCGGGCGATCTGGAGCTTAGAAATCCCACCACGGGAATCGCCTGCTGCGCCCGTGCCATCGTCGGCCATGCCGCTGCGCCCCCGAGCCCTGCAATGAACTCCCGGCGTCTCATTCGATCACCTCGTCAGCAATGGCAAGCAGCGCTTGGGGAATTTCTACGCCCAACACCCAAGCCTTCTGTATGTCAATGACAAGTTCGAACTTAATCGGCTGTGTTACGGGACAATCAGCTTGCTTAGGCGCCCCCGTCTAATCGAGGCTCACCCCCGCGGACTTCACCACCGCCACCCATTTGCGATTCTCCGCCGCGAAGAATGCCGCGAACTCCTCCGGGGTCCCGGTCGCCGGCGTGGCGCCCAGCCGTTCGAGCTGGCTGCGCATCTCCGGCTGGGCGATGCTTTCGTTGATCGCGGCGTTGAGCTTGGCGACGATCGCGGCAGGCGTGCCGGCCGGCGCCACCACGCCTTCGAAGCTCGACACGACGAAGCCGTCGACGCCGCTTTCGATCATGGTCGGCACATCCGGCAGCAATGGGGAGCGCTTCTCGCTCGTCACCGCGAGCGGGCGGAGCTGGCCGTCCTGGATGTGCGGCATCACCCCTTCGATCGCGCCGAACACGAACTTGACCTGGCCGGCGAGCACGCCGGTCACGACCTCGGAGAGGCCCTTGTAGGGGATGTTGACGATGTCGAGCGACATCTTGGCCTTGAACCATTCCGCAGCAAGGTGCGTCGCGTTGCCGTAGCCCGAAGAGCCGAAATTGAGCGTCCCCGGGCTTTTGCGGGCGATGGCGACGAGGTCCGCCACGCTGTGCGCCGGGAACGAGGAGTTCACCACCAGCACCTCGGGGCTGTCGGACACCTTGGCGACCGGCACGAAGTTCTTTGCCGGATCGTAGTCGCGGTTCTTGGTGACCGCGGGGATCACGGCGAGCGTGCTGATGTTGCCGAACAGCAGCGTGTAACCGTCCGGCTCGGCGTTCGCCACGGCCTTCGCCCCGATCACGCCGCCGCCGCCGAGCCGATTGTCGATGATGATGTTCTGGCCGAGGATCGGCGCCATACGCTGGCCGACGAGTCGCGCCACCACGTCGACCGGGCCGCCCGGCGCGAACGGCACGATGAACTTGATCACGTGGTCGGGATAATTCTGCGCCGCCGCGCTCGTCGCTGCGATGCAGGCGAAACTCGCAGCGGCGAACAGCGTCGCGAGCCCAGGCTTCGGGCGTGGTCTCATCGGAATCCTCCCGGCAGCGATGATACCGCGAATGGCGTGGCGATGTCCCGACCTGTTCCTGTCCCGATCAGTTCGGTTCCGCACATTCCGCCGTTGCCCGCGTGCGCGCTTTTCGGCGATAAGCGACGCAAGGCCGCAGCACCTGTGCGGGTGCGTACGCAGGCCGGAGGGAGGTCCCCATGAAGACGCTACAGCTCGCTGCACTCGCCTCGTTTTCGGCCGCCGCGCTCGCCCTTTCGCTGGGCACAGCGCACGCCCAGGCCCCGGAGCCCAAGGGCCCGGTGGCGAAGCCGCTTCTCAATCTCGATCTCGCGCCGGAAATGGACAGCATTGCGGGCCGCGCGCTCCGCATGCAGCTCACGACCTACGAGCCTGGCGCCTCCAACAAGCCGCACAGCCACAAGGACCGGCCTGAGGTCGTCTACATCCTCTCGGGCAAGGTCATCGAGCACCGCGGCGACGTCGCCAAGGAATACGGCCCGGGAGACACCTTCACCGCCGACCACACCACCACTCACTGGATGGAGAACAAGGGCGCGGTTCCGGCGGTCATGCTGGTGACGGGCATCGCCAAGAAGGAGTGAAGCGCGCCAGATCGCGCGCCATAACCAGGCATCGCGACACAGCTAGTCACGGAATAAAGAGGAGGCCCGGCCGCTTGCGCAGCCGAGCCTCCAAGTCGAAGCCATCCGCGCGCTGGGGGGGCACGGGGATGCGTGCGCGCGGGTTATGGCTTCAGACCATGATGTGGGACGACGCGGTATTTCCAAAAGTGACGGGTTGCCGCACCCGGGGCGGCGATGCGCCGCGCCGGCTCGCATTGATCTGCGTCACGTCGGGCTCACGGTCTCGTGAATTCGCCCGAACTGCGGGACGACTTGGGTAATGCGATCAACGCGCGCCGGGCGATCATTCATGCTGATCGCCTGCAACGCGAGCCGTGCCGCAGGCGAGGTCCAGCTCAAGATTGCTGCGCTCCGCACCCCTGCGACGGCTGCCACGGCGCCTGACAGAAGGCCGACTGACGCCGCGTGCCTTGAGCCCGGCGTGGTGCGTCAAACCAGGCGCCCTGTCGGTGCGCTCTTTTGCGACGCCTCTGGGCGCCGATGGTCCGCTGCCGTCGATGATGCTAAGACTGCGCGGGCTTCGTGCACGTGAGGGCGTCATGCTCCTTTCCCGTCTTGGCTTCCCACCGTCTTGGCTTCCCCCGACTTAGCCTGGCGATCGTATTCGCACTTTGCGGCATCGCGTCAGGCCTCGCGCCGACGGGCGCCGGCGCCGGCGGATTTCCCGAGCGGGACATCACCTTCATCATTCCGAACCAGGTCGGCGGCGGGTTCGACGCCTATGTGCGCGCCATTGCACCGGCGATGGAGAAATACCTTCCCAACAAGGTCAACGTGGTGCCGCTCAATGTGCCGGCTGGCGGCGGCGCCAAGGGCGTGAACCAGCTCTACCGCGCCAGGCCGGACGGCTACACCCTCGGCATTCTCAATATCCCCGGCCTGTTCATCCTGCAGGCACGCGGCGGCGGCTATGACCTCGGCAAGTTCACCTGGCTCGCCGGCCTCGGCCGCGATCCCTACGGTCTCGCAGTGCCGTGGAATTCGCCGATCAAGTCGGTCGCCGACCTCAAGGCGCTTTCCGCGACGCGGCCGGTGAAGTTCACCACCACGGGCCCGGACGGCACCGCCTACGGCGTCACCATGGTCGCGACCGAGCTCCTCGGCATCAAGCTCCAGCTCATCACCGGATACAAAGGCTCCTCGGAATACGTCGCCGCCGCCGTGCGCGGCGACGGCGACGCCGTCATCACCAATCTGCCGATCCTCGAGCGGTTCGAGCAGGGCCAGTCGCTCCGCCTCATCGCGAGCTTCACCACCGACGGCACGCGGCTCGACGTTCCCAACGCCACGGCGCTCGGCCAGCCGCAACTCGCCGACATCATGGTGGAGCGGATGGTGGCGGCGCCTCCCAACCTGCCGGCTGACGTCAAGAAGATCCTGGTCGAGGCGCTCGACAAGGCGGTCAAGGACCCGGCCGTGGTCGCGGTCTTCGAGAAAAACGGCATGGGGCTCTCGCTACAGTCGCCCGACGAGGTCGCGGCCGACGTGCGCTCGCAAGCCAATTTTTTCGACAAGTGGCGCAAATATCTGGTGCCGAACTGATTGCAGCCGCGATAGAAATTGCAGCTGCGGCGCGGGTGGGCCTGCGCTGAGCCTGCGCCGCGCCGCTACCCGACCGGCCGTTGCCCTGCCGGCATTTCTTACAGATCGTATCGGCCATGTTGGATGCGTGGATCGCCGGCGTCGAAGGCCTGCTGCAGGTCAAGGAGCTGATGTTCCTGAGCCTCGGCATGGTCATCGGCCTCCTGTTCGGGGCGCTGCCGGGGCTCGGGGGCGCGACCGCGCTCGCCCTCCTGATGCCGCTCACCTATGGGCTCGAGCCCTTTACCGCGGTGGCGCTCGCCGGCGGGGTGATGGGCGCAGTGCCGATGGGTGGCTCGCTCACTGCGATCCTGCTCAATGCGCCGGGCTCGGCGCCCAATGCGGCGACCTGCCTCGACGGCTATCCGCTCGCCCAGCAGGGCAGGGCGGGCTACGCCATCGGCGCGGCAGCGACCGCCAATTCGCTCGGCGGCATCATCGGCACGGTCTCCGTGCTCGCGGTTCTCCCGATGGCGAAGCAGCTGGTACTGCTGTTCGGGCCGCCGGAATTTTTCCTGCTGGCGATCCTCGCCCTGGTCACGGTCGCCGCGAGCCTCTCCGGGCGGATGCTGCGCGGTCTTTTGACCGGCGGCATCGGCCTGATGATCGCGACCATCGGCTATGACAGCGTCACCGGCACCACGCGCTTTGCCGGCGGCATCGAGTATCTGTGGGACGGCGTGCATCTCGTCCCCGCCCTGATCGGCCTCTTCGCCGTCGCCGAGATGATCAATCTCTCGGTCACCGGCGGCACCGTCGCCAAGGACATGCGCTCGGTGAAGATCACCGGCGTGATGAGCGGCGTGAAGGCGACCTTCCAGCACTGGCGCACGGTGCTGCGTGGCTCGATCATAGGGACCGTCGTCGGTGCGATCCCCGGCGAAGGCGGAACGGTCGCGGCGTTCCTCTCCTACGGCATGACGGCGCAGGCTTCCGACGATCCTGAAAGCTTCGGCAAGGGCAACATCCAGGGCGTAATTGCGCCCGAGGCCGCGATCAACGCCAAGGACGGCAGCGCACTCATTCCGACGATTGCGTTCGGTATTCCCTCCGGCGCCGAGATGGCGGTGTTTCTCGGCATCCTGGTGCTTCACGGGATGCAGCCGGGCCCGCTGATGCTGGCGCAGAACCAGAACGAGATCTACGGCCTCGTCTGGGCGCTGACCGGCGCCTGCATCCTCGCCTCGATCATCGGAGTGCTGCTGGCGCGTCCGCTCGGGCTCATTACGCTGGTCGATTCCCGCATCTTCGTGCCGATCATCATCGCGGTGGCGATGACCGGGTCCTATGCCGTCGACCGCAGCATCGAGAACCCGATCCTCACCCTCGCCTTCGGCATCCTCGGCTACATCATGATCCGGCACGACTATCCGCGCCTCACCATCGTCATCGCCCTGGTGCTGGGCGCCACCGCCGAGCGCAATTTCCACCAGGCGATGATGATCGGCGACGGCAGCTGGACCGTGTTCGCCTCGCGTCCGGTGTGCTGGATACTGATCGCGGCGATCGTCCTGTTCCTCGCCCTGCCGCCGCTGCGGGCGCGGCTGTTCCCGCCCCGCAAGGGCCCGGCGCCCGGCAGCGGAAAGGCCTGATCGATGGCGCGCGCCTTCGGCACCGAGCTTTCCGAATATCTCCCGGCCGCCGGCGCGGCTGCCGTCGCCGCGGTCTATCTCGGCGCGGCCTACCAGTATTCCCCGGACGCCCGCGCCGCGCCCCTCCTGATCGGCTGGACGGTAATCGCGCTTGCCGTGCTCGACATCGTGTCGCGGACGCAGACCCCGGTCGGGCGCGCGCTGTCGGGCTTCCTCAATCCGGTGACCAACCGGCCGCGTCACCTCCACGGCGCAGAGCCGCAGCCTGTGGCCAAGCAGATCATGGCGATCGCCTGGATCGCCGGCTTCGTCGCGGCCTTCGCCCTGATCGGTGCGATGCTCGCCATTCCGATCTACGTGTTCGCCGCGACCCGATGGCGCGGCGGGCGGCCCTTTGCCGTGTGCCTGCTGTCGGCCGCCGTGACGATTGCCAGCATCTGGTTCCTGTTCGGCTGGCTGCTGCGGCTCGAGCTTTACCCCGGCCTCCTGTTCGGCGGCTGACGGCTGCGTCTGGTACGGCGGCCCCTTGTGATTCATCGCGCCTGCGTTGAAAATGGGTGTGATCACAGCCGCCCAAGGAGACAACAACCATGCACGAGATCACCGGCGAGCATTGGCACGAACCGGAGGGAATGAAGAACGCCGGCTACGGCGCCTGGAAGCGGCCCAACACTCCCTACGACGATTACATGGAAGCGCAGGGGATCCCGATCTTCCGCGGCATCGGCGTGCGCCGCGTGCAGGACATGCCGCTCAAGCGCTGGAACCGGATGGGCGGCAACGGCACCTTCATCCAGCTCTACGGCACCGAGGGCAGGTGGGGCTGCTACGTGGTCGAGGTGCCGGGCGCCGGCGCACTCAATCCCGAGCGCCACATGTACGAGGAGATCATGGTGGTGGTGGAAGGCCGCGGCACCACCGAAGTGTGGACCGACGACCAGAAGAAGCCCCACAGCTTCGAATGGCAGCGCGGCTCGATGTTCTCGATCCCGCTCAACACCTGGCACCGCATCATCAATGCGGCGTCGAGCCCGGCCCTGATCCTCGTCGCGTCGACCGCGCCGAACGTCATGAACATCTTCCGCGACACCGACTGGATCTTCAATTGCCCGGTCACCTTCCCGTCGCGGTTCGACGGCAGCGACAACTACTTCAAGCCTAAGGATGACGTCGCGCCCGATGCGCTGCGCGGGCTCGCGATGCGCCGCACCAACTTGGTGCCGGACATCTTCAACGCCGAGCTCTATCTCGATAACCGCCGTTCGCCCGGCTATCGCCGCCTCGAGCCGGCGCTCGCCGGCAACGTGTTCTACCAGTTCGTCGGCGAGCACGTCACCGGCCGCTACTCCAAGGCTCACGCCCACATGTCGGCGGCGGTGCTCGTGTGCATCAAGGGCAAGGGCTACACCTATACGTGGCCGCGTTCGCTCGGCATGACACCGTGGAAGGACGGGAAGGCCGACCAGGTGTATCGCCAGGATTACGAGCCGGTCGGTGTTGTCACCGCCGCGCCCTATGGCGGCGACTGGTTCCACGCCCACTTCGGCATCAGCAAGGAGCCGCTACGGCTGATCGGCTGGTACGGCCCCAACAACCACCGCAAGGACAAGGCCGGCGTCCCCGGCGAGAAGGACACCGACGAGGGCGCGATCGACGTGACGGAAGGCGGCACCGCTATTCCCTATTGGCTCGAGGACCCCTTCCTGCGCAAGGAATACGAGGAGACCTTGGCGCGCGAGGGCGTCACCTCGAAGATGGAGGAAGCGCTCTATCACGAGTCGGCAAAGGCCCCGGAAAAGGTGTAGCCGCGCCGAGCTTCGCCCATTGCCGCCATAGCGACACAACTCACTGTCATCGCCCGGCTCGACCGGGCGATCCAGTAACCACCCGAATCGCGGCTCGTCCCGGGCAAGCGACAAGCGCTAAATAGAAAAACCTGTTTCGGGAGTGAGGGAGGCAAGACTTGGGTCCGATTGTCGCGGCCATCGAGGAAATGGCTCTCCGTGCTAGAATGCGGACACGTGCTGATCATTTTCGTCCGTGGTCCATTCCAGACACTTGGTTTCAGAGTTGGCAAAGCCGACAGTGACGCGTCTCGATCCCGCTACTTCGATCCTGCAGTTCCGCGCACGAGGTGCTGCGGCGGTGGCCGGTCTCGGCCTTGCGCTCATGGTCGCCGCGAGCGTGCTCGCACAGGCGCCCGACACCTATCCCGGCATGCCTCCGGTGCCCGATCGCAACAACGTCTACAGCGACACCGGCGTCGGCAAGCTGAGCCCCGCCGTCGCCCAGGCGGTGCCGCGGGTCTATGTGCCGCATGTGACCTCGAGCGACGTCTACGTGATCGATCCGACGACGCTGAAGGTCCTCTATTCGTTTCCGGTCGGCCGGCAGGCCCAGCACGTCGTGCCGTCCTACGATCTCAAGACGCTGTGGGTCGCGAGCGTCGGCGACCGGCGGACTCCGGGCAGTCTGACGCCGATCGATCCGACGACCGGGGCGCCCGGGGCAATGGTCGACGTCGACGATCCCTACAATCTCTATTTCACGCCGGACGGCGGCTACGCCATCGTGGTTGCGGAGAAGCGGCTGCGCCTCGACTTTCGCGATCCCCACACCATGGAGCTGAAATATTCGCTCCCCGTGCCGCAGTGCCGCGGCGTCAATCACGCCGACTTCTCGATCGACGGGCGCTACGCCATCTTCACCTGCGAGTACAACGGCTCGCTCGTCAAGATCGACATGATCGGCCGCAGCGTCATGAGCTATCTCAAGCTGTCTCGTGGCGGCATGCCGCAGGACATCCGCATCTCGCCCAAGGGAGACGTGTTCTTCGTCGCCGACATGCATGCGGATGGCGTCTTCGTCATCGATGCAGAGAGTTTCACCCAGACGGATTTCATCCACACCGGCACCGGCACCCACGGCCTTTATCCCAGCCGCGACGGCACCAAGCTCTATGTGACGAACCGCGGCTCGCACAGCATGCGCGGCCGCCGTGGCGGCCCCGGCAGCATCTCGGTCCTCGATTTTGCCACCCGCAAGATTGTCGCCGAGTGGCCTATACCCGGCGGCGGCAGTCCCGACATGGGCAATGTCAGCGCCGACGGAAAGACCCTGTGGGTGTCCGGCCGCTTCGACAACGAGGTCTACGCGATCGACACCGCCGAGGGCGGTGTACAGAAAGTCCCGGTCGGCACCGAGCCGCACGGTCTCACCATATGGCCGCAACCGGGGCGGTATTCGCTCGGCCACACGGGGAATATGCGCTAAGGAGAGCCTCGTAGCCCGGGTTGAGCTAAGCGAAACCCGGGGGCAGCGGTTGTCTCTTGGCGGGCCCTGGGTTTCGCTCCGCTCAACCCAGGCTACGGAAGACGCCACTACTTCGCCCAATACCCCGGCTTCGTCTTGAACAGCTTCTTCGGGATCGCGCCGTAGATTACCTGCGTGGAGTCCACCGCCTCGGCGACGCGGAAATCGACGCCGATGCTGGCGAGCGCATAGGCGTCCGCCGCCGACAGGCCGAACCGCTCGCGCAGGAAGTCGACGGCCTCCTGCGCCGCCTCGTGCATCGCCGAATTGAGATCGAGGTCGATGCCCATGACGTAGTAATTCGCCGCGTCCTCGGCGCGCGGCCAGCGCATCGCGCGTCCCTCGCCCTTGCGGACGATGAACTGCATGGTGGCGGTGAGGGAAGCTTCGATCGCGGTGCCGTTGATCTCGCCGTCGCCCTGCACCGCATGCGAGTCGCCGGTGAAGAACTGCGCCCCGGTGTTGAACACCGGCAAATAGAGCGTCGATCCCGCGGTCAGCTTGTTAAAGTCCATGTTGCCGCCCCAGCGCGCCGGCGGGCGCGAGCTCACCAGCAGGACATCGCGCGGCGGGGCGACCGCCATGATGCCCATGAACGGAGCCAGCGGCACCTCGATGTCGGGCGAGAAGAGCGCGACGTTGCGCGCAAGGTCGAGCTTGATGATCTTCGGCGCCGGGGCGGTGAGGAGATCGCCGAGCACGCCGGTTCGCGGCCCCGAATTGTTCACGCCATAGGGCACCCGCAGGTCGAACTTGTGGATGCGCACCTCCAGCAGGTCGCCGGGCTCGGCGCCCTCCACATAGATCGGTCCGGTCAGCACATGGGCGCTCAATCCCTTCACCCGGGAGACCTTGGCGTAGATGTCCTTGGCGTCCTGCAGCACCTGATCCGGCGGAATGCCGGCGCTGCCGAAGAACGTGGCGGGGTCGTCCTTGGACATCAGGCCCTGGTGCGACACGGTGTCGATCTTCACCGTCTGGCCCGACTTGATGGTGAGCGCGGGCGGAAGATCGGCCGAGAAGTAGCCCCAGATGACGGTCTCGGGCGTCGAGCGCAGCGTCGCATCGGGAGCCTGCGCAATGGCTGGCGCGGCGAGCCCCGCGATCCACAGGCTCAAGCCAAGGCAACGCAAAATCGATTTCATCGGGGGTCTCCTCGTCATCCAACTGGTGCGCATCTTAGAGCATGTTCGGATGTAGCGAACCTACCCGCCGTCATCGCCGGGCTTGTCCCGGCGACCCCGCTTATCAGTGCACAGCGCTTCCCCGCGGCGTGGCAGACTCAGTGCCTTCATATCGGGGTCGCCGGGACAAGCCCGGCGATGACCGATGGGAGCGCACACCTATCCTCGCGCGCGGCGCGCAGTCCGGCGCGTCTGCGCGCGTTCCTCGCCGCTGGCCTCGGCGGCGCGTAGCGCCTCGAGGTTCGCGATGATGCGGCCGACGAGCGCGAACACGCCCGCGAGCTCGGTGTCGTCCAACCCCCGGCGCGCCTCCTTGTTCACGCGTGCGGCGCAGGCCATCAGCGGTTTCTTCAGGGCGGCGCCGGTGGGGGTGAGAAACACGTTGATCTTGCGCCGGTCGGCGGCGTTGCGCACACGGGTGATGAGCCGGCGTGCCTCGAGCGAATCGAGGATCGCGGTCGAGGACGCCATCTCGATGCCGATCCGCCGCGACAGCTCGGCCTGGGTGAGCCCATTCTCGACCCACAGGTTCCGCAGGTGCTGGAACTGCCCGAAGGTCACGTCGTGGTGCGCGAGCTCGTCGCGCAGATGCCGGTTGAAGATGCTGTCGGCCGCGCGCAGCAGCATGCCGAGGCCGGTCGCGGGCGGCCGGTCGACGCGGGCTTTCGTTGTGCGTCCCAAAACCTCGCGTCCCAAACCCTCGTGTTTCAAGACCTCGCGCTTCAATTCCGTGCTCCGATTGACGATCCTAAGATACCTTATGATAAGCTATCATATGAAATCGCGAACGAGGAAATCGCCCGATGCCTGAGCTTCTGGTCTGTCGGGACGGCGAGATCGCCGAGGGCGGCGTGCGCATCGTGCGCAGCGGCCGCACCGAGATCGGGGTGATCCGCCACGCCGGCAAGTACTACGCCTACCGAAATCTCTGCCCGCATCAGGGCGGTCCCGCCTGCGAGGGCCTGCGCATGCCGCAGATCGTCGAGCTGATCGACGGCGCCGGCGTCTATCACGGCAAGCGCTACGACGAGGACGACATGCACATCGTCTGCCCGTGGCACGGCTGGGAGTTCCACCTCGCCGACGGCCGCCACTGCGGCGACGCGCGGATCGGGCTCCAGAAGTTCGACGTCATCGAACGCGATGGAGAAATCTATGTCGCCGTCTGAGGCCGACTTCGCTGCGCTGGCGAGCGAGATCGCCGCGCGCTGCGCCGAC
Organism: uncultured Alphaproteobacteria bacterium; assembly: GCA_963824905.1. Classification (GTDB taxonomy): domain Bacteria; phylum Pseudomonadota; class Alphaproteobacteria; order Rhizobiales; family Xanthobacteraceae; genus JAJPKK01. Next base: position 295,677 of record CAWGRH010000014.1, on the reverse strand, counting down.
GCGGTCGATAAGGATACGCTCGACGCGGTTCCCGACGACGCGCTCGGCCAGGCGCTCGCGAGCCTGGTGCGCCTGTTCGCCGCCAAGGCCCAGGCCGGGCCGACGCCGCGGCCGTTCGCACGCAACAGCGGCATCGCCCCGACCGACGTGATGGTGGTCGCGAGCGCGATGCTCGATGCCACCGGCCTCAACGTCTTCGAGCTCGGCGCCTGGCAGGCGATGTCACGGGTCGGCCGGCTGGCACAATCGTAAATACCGTTTCCCTGCGAGGCAGGTCTTTCGCTGCGAGGCACTTTACATGAACACGCAGATCACCAATTTTCGCGACCTCGCGGTCGAGGAGTTCGACACCGCGACGCTGCTCGAGCACGCCGCGCAGCAGGCGATCGACCGCAAGTACGAGGACTTCCTGATCGTCGACGTCGATTCCCACCACTACGAGACGGAATCGATCCAGGAAATCGCCGAGTACATGGACGACCCGGTGATGCGCCACGAGACCAGGTACCAGGGCATGGCGCGCGGCGGCATCACCTCGGCCGACGGCTCCTACCAGGAGATCGGCGGGCGGATCACCCGCTATCCCGGCCGCCGCCGCGAGAAAGTGCCGCCGTCACCCCACCGCGACATCACCTTGATGCGGCGCTGGATGGACGCCATGGGCGTCGACATCGCCTGCATGTTCCCAACGCCGATGCTCAACCTCGCGGCATGCCCGCGGGTCGAGGTCGAGGTGGCCCTCGCGACCGCCTATAACCGCTGGCTATGCGAACGCGTGCTCTCCGAGGACCCGCGCTTCAAGTCGATGCTGTATCTGCCGTTCAACGACCCGGAGGCCTGCTACCGTATCGTCCGGGAGTTCGGCGACAAGAAGGGCGTGATCGGTTTCATGATCACCGCCACCCACTATCGCGGCGTCTATGACAACGCCTACGCCAAGACCTATGCGGCGATCCAGGAAATGGGCCTGCCGCTGTCGTTCCACGCCGCGTTCAACTGGGCCGATCCCGGGCTCGCGCAGACCAACCGTTTCATCGCCGTCCATGCGCTGGGCTTCGCCTGGCACAACATGCTGCATCTCACCAACTGGGTGGTGAACGCGATGCCGGAGCGATTTCCGCGCCTCAAGACGGTGTGGATCGAGTTCAGGCTTGGCCTGGCTGCCGTTCCTGATCCAGCGGCTCGACAACGAATACATGATGCGGACCTCGGACTGCGCGGCGCTCAAGAAAAAGCCGAGCGACTACATCCGCGACATGTATTTCACCAGCCAGCCGATGGAGATGGTCGATAACCGCAAGGCGCTGGAGCTGACCTTCGAGCTCATCAATGCCGAGACCCAGCTGCTCTATTCGTCCGACTATCCGCACTGGGACATGGACCTGCCGTCGACCATCCACGGCCTGCCGTTCCTCTCCGAACAGGCCAAGCGCAATATTCTCGGCGAGAATGCGCGGCGACTGTTCAACCTCACGCCGGTCTATTCCGAGATCAAGCTCGCCCGCCGCGCCGCCCGCGGCCTCGGGGCGCCGGCGTGACGCAATGCCCACAAATCGTCACCGGCGGCCCACGCACTGTCATCGCCCGGCTTGACCGGGCGATCCAGTAACCACCGGACGCGATCGGGGCACGTCCGATTCCCAGTTGATGCGCAAGGGGTTACTGGATCTGCTCCGGTCAAGCCGGGCAATGACACTCAGTCTGGGTTGGCGTGGATTGACCAGGACCCTCGGGGCTCAGTCGTCGCGTTCGCCGATGAGCTGGAGGAGCAACGTGAACAGGTTGATGAAATCGAGATAGAGCGTCAGCGCGCCGATGATCGCCGAGCGCTGGGCCATCGCGCCGTCCATGGCGAAGTAGATGTACTCGTTCTTTAGGCGCTGGGTGTCCCACGCGGTGAGCCCGGAGAACACGAGCACGCCGACGATCGAGATTACCCACTGCAGCATGGAGCTCGCGAAGAAGACGTTGACGAGCGCGGCGATGATCACGCCGAACAGTCCCATGATCAGGAACGAGCCGATGCCGCTCAGGTCGCGCCGAGTTGTATAGCCATAGAGCGACAAGGCGCCGAAGGACGCGGCAGCGATGAAGAACACCCGCACGACGGAGGTCTGGGTGTAGACCATGAAGATCGACGCGAGCGACACGCCGAGCAGCGCCGCGTAGAGCCAGAACAGAAGCTGTGCGACGCCGGGACGCACGCGTTCGATGCCGAAGCTCAGGGCGAACACCAGCGCGAGCGGGGCGAGGATCACCGGCCACTTCATCGGGCCGACGAAGATCGTGTACCCCAAGGGCGTGAGATACATGTTGAGCCCGGCGACGCGGAACGGGATCTCGATGTCGTCGCGGGTGATCTTGGCCGCAGAGGCGATGTCCGCGGTCACCGAAAGCGCATGGACCGCGAACGCGGCAATGCCGGTGATGACGAGCCCCAGCACCATGTAGTTGTAGATGCGAAGCATATGGGCGCGCAGGCCGGCATCGACAGCGGCCGCCTCGGCGCTTGTCATCGCTCCGACGAAAGGCTGCCTCGCCCCCGCGTGCTCGAAATCCGCCATTGCCATCAGTTCCCCACGCCGCCCCTGGCGAAGCTCGGGCGCAAAGCTTTGCGGTCCACCATTACCCGACTCTCCGTGCTGCGTTCAGATCGTCGCCGAGGTTTGTGACGCCATGAGGATAACAAAAGAATCGCCCGACCGTACCCCTCATAGCGGCGCGCGGCCGATTGTCGCGAGTGGTGCGCTTACAAGTTGCGCAAAACTGCAGCGGGTTTGTGGCTCAGCGCCGGCCAGGTGCCTGCCAAACCCAGGAAAACGGTCAAAACCACCGCAGCGGCGGCCGCCGCCAGGGCCGGGGCGCCCTGCCAGTGGTAGGGCAGCGACATGAAGTGGACGACGACGCCCCAGCCGGCGAGCGAGCCCGCCGCGACCCCGAATGCCACGGTGGCGCTCCCGATCAGGAGATATTCGACCGCATAGGCGCTCAGGAGCTGCCGCCGGGTCGCCCCGAGCGTCTTGAGGATGACGGCGTCATAAACCCGGTGGCGGTGGCCGGCGGCGAGCGCCCCGGCGAGCACCAGGACGGCGGCGATGAGCGTCACTGCACTTGCCGACCGCACGCCGACGACGAGATTGGAGACGATCGCTCGGAACGCATCGAGCGCATCCTTGACCCGCACCGCAGTGACGCCCGGGAACGCGTCGGTCACGCCCGCCATCAGCGCGGTTTCCTCCGCCGTGCTGCCACCGCCCGGGAAATTCACGGTAGCGATGTCCGTGACCGGCGCGCCGGCGAAGGCGCCGGGCGAGAACACCATGACGAAGTTGATGCCGAGCGATTGCCAGTCGACGGTGCGCAGGTTGGCGATGCGGGCGGTCATGTTGCGGCCGAGCACGTTGACGACGACCTCATCGCCGATCTTGAGACCCAGTCCTTCGGCGACTTTCTTTTCGAACGAGACCAGCGCCGGGCCGGAATAGTCCTTGCCCCACCACTCGCCCTCGATCAGCCGCGAGCCCGTCGGCAAATCCGCGGTGAAGGTGAGCCCGCGGTCGCTCTGCAGCGCCCATGCCGCGTCCGGCTTGGGCGCGAGGTCCTCGGCCTTGACGCCGCGCGCCGATACGATTCGGCCGCGCAGCATGGGGACGCGCACGAGGTCGGCACGCGGCGCCTCGCTCCGCACGAACGTGTCGAAACGCGCGGCATCGCGCGCCGGTATGTCGAGGAAATAGAACGACGGTGCCTTCTCGGGGAGCGCGGTGGCGAACTCCTGGCGGAGGTTGGCGTCGATCTCGATCACAGTGACGAGCACGGCGAGGCCGAGGCCGAGCGAGATGACGACCGTCGGCGTCAGCGCGCCCGGGCGATAGATGTTCGCGACGGCGAGCCGCAGCACGGTCGAGCGCGGCCGCCCGACGCGCCGCGCGATCGCCATCACCGCCATCGCGACGAGGCGCAGCGAGCCGAACACGACGAGCGCGCTCACGATGAAGACGATTGCGATCCGGCGGTCGTAGGCGGCAGCGACGGCGAAGGCCGCGAGCGCTGCCGCCGCGACGAACGTGGCCGCCACATACCGCGGTCGCGGCATGCGGCGCTCCGGCGCGACCTCGTCGCGAAACAGCGCCGAGACCGGCAGATCATGCGCGCGTCCGAGCGGCCACAGCGCAAAGGTCGCCGTGGTGAGCACGCCATAGGCGAGCGCGAGCCCGAGCTGGCCCGGATACGGCCCCGGCGCGAGCGGCAGCGGCAACAGATGGCCGAACGCCGCCACGACGATGAACGGGAGCGCGGCGCCGATCGCGAGCCCGATCGCAATACCGATGGCGGCGAGCAGCAGCACCTCGACGAAATAGACGGCAACCACCGTCGTCCCGGTCGCACCGAGCGACTTCATGGTGGCGATCACCGCCCGCTTGCCGTCGAGGTAGTGCTTCGCCGCATTGGCGACCCCGACGCCGCCGACCAGAAGCGCGGTGAGGCCGACCAGCGTGAGATATTGCGAGAACCGCTCGATGTTGCGCTCGAGCTGGGGCGCGGCGTTATTGCGGCTGCGGACCTCGAACCCCGCCTCGGGCAGTGCCGCGTTGGCAGCATCGACCACCGCCTTGGCGTCGGCATCGCTCGACGCGGTGGGCGGAAGTCGCAGCCGGTAGGTCCAGCGCACCAGGCTGCCCGGCTGGAGCAGAGAGGACGCGCGCAGCGCCGCCTCGCTGACGATGAGGCGTGGGCCGAAGCCGAGGCCGCCGGCGAGCTTGTCCGGCTCGCTCGTGAGCGCGGCGCGCAGCTCGATGGTGGCGGCGCCGAGCGTCACCCGCGCCCCGGGCGCGAGGCCCAGCCGCTTGAGCAATTCGGGATCGACGATGCCGCCGAAGACGTCGCCGCGCCGCTCCAGCAGCGATGCGAGATCGCCGGCGGGCTCGGTCACGACGTGCCCATAGAGCGGATAGGCGCCGTCGACCGCCTTCACCTCGGCGAGCGCCGTGTGCCCATCGGCGCCCCGCACCATGCTGCGCATCGTCGCGACCACCGCAACGTCGCCATGGGCGGAGAGAAATGCCTGCTCGGCGGGGAATGCCTCGCGCTGGATCAGCGAGAACGATTCGTCCGCGCCGAGGATTTCGCGGCCCTGCCGGGCAAGTCCGTCGGCGAGGCCGTGCGCGAACGAGCCGACCGCGGCGATCGCGAGCACGCCGAGCGCGATGCAGGCGAGGAAGACGTAGAAGCCGCGCAATCCGCCACGCAGCTCGCGCAGCGCAAGCCGCAGCACGAGCCCGGCGTGACCAACCGACGTCGTCATGCGAGGGCCGCCTCGGCGATCTGGCCGGAGCGCAGGCGGATCACCCGGTCGCAACGCGCCGCGAGCGAGGTGTCGTGCGTCACCAGCACGAGCGTCATGTCGCGCTCGGTGTAGCGCGCGAACATCAGGTCGATGACCTCGCGGCCGGTCGCCTCGTCGAGATTTCCGGTCGGCTCGTCGGCGACGAGGATCGCAGGATTCGCCACCAGCGCCCGCGCGAGCGCGACGCGCTGCTGCTCGCCCCCCGAAAGCTCCGCCGGGTAATGGCCGAGCCGCGCCGCGAGCCCGACCGTATCGAGCTCGGCCCTGGCGCGGACATACGCATCGTCGTCGCCCGCGAGCTCGAGCGGGACGGCGACGTTTTCCAGCGCCGTCATGGTCGGGATCAGGTGAAACGACTGGAACACGATGCCGATCTTGCGGCCGCGGAACCGCGCCAGCGCATCCTCGTCGAGCCGGCCGATGTTCTCGCCATCGACCGAGACTTCGCCCGAATCGGGGCGTTCCAGTCCCGCCATGACCATCAGCAGCGTCGATTTGCCCGACCCCGACGGGCCGACGAGGCCGATCGCCTCGCCGCGCCCTATATTGAGGGCGATGTCCTTGAGGATGTGGACCCGCGCGGCCCCGCGGCCGAGCGAAAGGTTGACGCGTGAAAGGGAAATTGCCGGTATGAGGGGGCGAAGTCCCGCCGAGGTATCGTCCATGTGGTCGTGCGTTCCGTTGAACTGGGAGACAGCCCCGTTGGCCTCATATGGGAAAGCCGCCTGGGTAGGGAAGATGCGCCGCCCGGTCGCGATTGTCATGCGCATAGCCTGCACGCGCACAGCGCCACGCGCGTGCTGCCCCGCATCGCCTGCACGCTGGGTGCCGCCACGATCGTGGCCGTCATGCTGGCGGGCGCGCCGGTGGGCTCTGCCGCGCTCGCATCCGACCGGCCGCTGCGGATCGTCGCCTTCGGCGACTCGCTCACCGCCGGCTACGGCCTTCCCGCCGATGCGGCGTTTCCGGCAAAGCTCGCAGCAGGCACTCGCCGCGAAGGGCATCGCGACGGAGGTCGCCAATGCCGGAGTGTCGGGCGACACCACATCCGGCGGTCTCGCGCGGCTCGACTGGTCGATCCCCGACGGCACCGAGGCCGTGATCCTCGAGCTCGGCGCCAACGACGCCTTGCGAGGGGTCGATCCCAAGCTGACCCGCGGCGCGCTCGAGGCGATGCTCGAGCGGCTCAAGGCACGCCACATCCCGGTGCTCATCGCCGGCATGCTGGCGCCGCGCAACATGGGCCCGGACTATGGGGGCGCCTTCGACGCCATCTATCCCGACCTCGCCAAAAAGTACGGCGCCATCCTCTATCCGTTCTTCCTCGACGGCGTCGCCGGCGATCCGAAGCTCAACCAGCGCGACGGGCTTCATCCGACGGCAGCCGGCGTCGACATCATCGTCGCCAAGATTTTCCCCGCGGTCGAGCAACTCGCGGCGGCGGCGAAGGCTGCCAGATCTCCTTAACGGGTTACGCCGTAACCGATGGCGCTGTGACAGGATTACGTCGCGGGGGCGAATCCTTCAATTGGCGCGTCTGACCCGTGTTGCGAAACGTCCGGTAAGATGATTTCCTAAAATCGGTTGCGCCAGCCATGCCCCGCCTGTTCACCGCTCTCGAAATCCCGGCCGATGTCGGCCAGTCGCTCGCGCTCTTGCGCGGCGGCCTGCCGGGGGCGCGCTGGATCGACCCCGAGAACTATCACCTCACGCTGCGGTTCATCGGCGATGTCGACGACGTGCTGGCGCGTGAGGTCGCCTATCTCCTCGGCGGCATCCGGCGTCCCGGTTTCCAAGTGCAGCTCGATGGTCTCGATTCGTTCGGCGGCCACAAGCCGCGGGCGGTGGTGGCGCCCGCGCAGCCGGTGCGGGGGCTGATCGATCTGCAGGCCGAGCACGAGCGCCTGATGCAGCGGGTCGGGCTCGATCCCGAGCGCAAGTACAAGCCGCATGTCACGCTTGCCCGGCTGCGCGATGCGTCGAGCCGTCAGGTCGCGGACTACCTCGCGAGCCGCCAGCCGTTCCGCCCGTCGCCGTTTCCGGTGTCGCGCTTCGTGCTCTACTCCTCGCGCGCCTCGGTCGGCGGCGGTCCCTATGTGATCGAAGCGGAGTATCCGCTGGCGGCGTGAAGTCAGTGACTTCCCGGCAAGACGTCAATCGAGCGACCGCGAAGGTGATGGAGATCAAACGGGGGCGTAAAGCCGAATGGTGGCGATCTCGCGCGCGATCGTCAGGCAATCATTCTATCAACTTGCTTCCGATCTCATACGCCGTACACGCCGCCCGCAGCCCGGTCGTAAAACGGTCAGTAGCCAACTTCGGATCAGGCTTCGGTAGGCCGGTCGTCAGTCCATTGCACAGCTGAGAAAACAACACCTTCATTTGTTCGGCGAATGCGCCGTCAAGGGCGGTTTTTAACTCGGGGCGGGAATGTTCTCCGGACATTGCAACGCTCCCTGAAAGGGGGTCCATGTCACGGAGCCTACTCGCGCCCGAGAAATAGATCCGTGACCGGGATCACGGATGCCGAAGGAAGGAACCGGCTCTGCCCCGGGCACAGGCGTCGCGACGAGCATCGGCATCGGCGACTGACAGGGCGCCCCTTTCCATTCACGCTGCGACACCACTCATTCGGCCGGCCCTGCTGCCGGCGCCTCGACGCGCGGTCGGGCCGCCGGGCGCACGCGTTCGCGGATCGCCTGGAAGAACACGTAGAGCGGCGGGATCGCGAAAATCCCGATGAACGAGGCGAAGATCATGCCGCCGAACACCGGCGTGCCGACGTGGCGCCGCGCGAGCTGCGAAGCGCCGACCGCGATCACCAGCGGCAGCAGGCCGAGGATGAAGGCGAACGACGTCATCATCACCGGGCGGAAGCGCAGGCGCGCGCCTTCGGTCGCGGCCTCCTGCAGCGGCACGCCTTTTTCGCGCTGCTCCTTGGCGAACTCGACGATCAGGATGCCGTTCTTCGCCGCAAGTCCGATCAGCACCACCATGCCGATCTGGCCGTAGAGGTCGAGCGTCAGTCCGCCGATCAAGATCGCCGTGAACGCGCCGACGATGCCGATCGTGACGGAGAGCAGCACCGGCACCGGGATGGTCCAGCTCTCGTAGAGGCCGACGAGGAAGAGGTAGGCGAACAGGATCGCAAAGCCGAGGATCATCGTCGTCTTGCCCTCGGCGCGCTTCTCCTGGAAAGCGGTGTCGGTCCAGGCGCCGCCATAGCCGGCAGGCAAGGTCTTCGCCGCGACGCCGTCCATCGCCTTGAGCGCCGCACCGGAGGAAACCCCCGGCGCGGGGCTGCCCTGGATCGTCACCGCACGCAGATTGTTGTAGCGGATCAGCGCCGGCGGCCCGACCACGATGCGCGCCTCGACGAGGCTGCGCAGCTGGATCATCTTGCCCGCGTTCGAGCGAACATTGATGCGGTACATGTCATCGATCGTGGCACGATCGGCCGCCTCGGCCTGCACCTGGACCTGCCACGTGCGCCCGAACAGATTCATGTCGTTGACGTAGTAGCTGCCGAGCGAGGCCTGCAGCGCCTGGAACACGGAGTTGAGCGGGACGCCCAGGATCTGCGCTTTGTCGCGGTCGATATCGAGAAAGATCGAAGGATTGGTCGCCGAGAAGGTGGTGAAGACGCGGCTCAGCTCCGGGTTCTGGTTCGCGGCGATGACGAGCCCGCGGACCACCTGCGCCAGCGCCTTGGGGTCGCCGCCGGAGAGGTCCTGCAGCACATAGGTGAAGCCGCCGCCGGTGCCGAGGCCGATGATCGGCGGCGGCGGCATCGGAACCACCGCACCGCCCTGGATCTGTCGGAACTTGCCGCCGAGGGATTGGATGATCGCGGCGGCGCCTTCCGAAGCGGCCTTGCGCTCGTCGAACGGCTTCAAGGTGACGACCATGAAGCCGGCGTTCGACTGCGAGTAGCTGTCGATGAAGTTGAGGCCGACGACGGAGGTCACGTCCGCGACCCCGGGCTCCTCCTTCACGATCATTTCCGCCTGCCGGATCACATTGGCGGTGCGCTCGACCGACGCGCCGCCCGGCAACTGCACGATGACGAAGAAGGCGCCCTGGTCGTCCTCGGGCAGGAATCCCGTCGGCGTGATGCGCGCGAGCCCGACAGTGCCGAGCGCGGCGACGCCGACCAGCACCAGGCCGATGACCGAGAAACGCACGATCCGGGCGACGGCGCGCCCATACGCGTCGCGCACGTAGTCGATCGCGCCCATGACCTTGCCCATGATGCCGCGAGGCGGACCGTGGTGGGCCTGGAGGAACACGCCGCACAGCGCGGGTGACAGTGTGAGCGCGTTGATCGCGGAGATGAACATCGACACCGCGACGGTCACCGCGAACTGGCGGAACAACTCGCCGGAAATGCCGGGAATGAAGGCGACCGGTACGAACACCGAGAGCAGCACCAGCGTGATCGCGATGATCGGCGCGGTGATCTCGCGCATGGCGAGCTTGGTCGCGTCTGCGGGCGAAAGATCGGGACGCTCCGCCATCACGCGCTCGACGTTCTCGACGACGACGATGGCGTCGTCGACCACGATGCCGATCGCGAGCACCACGGCGAGCAGCGACACCGAGTTCGCCGAATAGCCGATCGCATAGAGCACGATGAAAGTGCCGATCAGGCTCACCGGCACGGCGACGGTCGGAATGAGGGTGGCGCGGATGCTGCCGAGAAAGAGATAGACCACGATGACGACGAGGACGAACGCCTCGATCAGCGTCTTCTGCACCTCCTTGATGGTGTCCTTGACGAAGGTCGTGGGGTCGTAGGTCACCTTCCAGGTCAGATCATCCGGAAACCGCTTCTGCAGTTCGGTGAGCTTGTCCTTCACCGCCTGGAACGTGGTGAGCGCGTTGGCGCCCGGCGTCTGGTAGATCGCGATCGCGGCGGCGGGACTGCCGTTCAAACTGGTTTCGCGGTCGAGATTCGCTGCGCCGAGCTCGAGCCGCGCCACGTCGCCGAGCCGCAGGATCGAGCCGTCGGGGTTGGTGCGGATGACGATGTTCTCGAACTCCTGGACCGTGGACAGGCGCCCCTTGGTCTGCAGGTTGAGCTGCAGCTGCTGGTCGTTCGAGATCGGCCGCGCGCCGATGCGCCCGACCGCCGCCTGCACGTTCTGCTGCTGGATCGCGGCGATGATGTCGCCGGTGGTCAGGTTGAGGCCGGTGAGCCGGTCGGTGCGCACCCAGGCCCGCATGGCGTAGTCCTGCGGTCCCCACAACGAGGCGTCGCCGACACCCGGCGTGCTCTTGATCGGATCGAGCACGTTGATGGTGACGTAGTTGGAGATGAACAGCGGATTGTGGGTCTGCTTCGGCGAGGACAAGACGATGACACCGAGAATCGCCGACGACTTCTTCTTGACGGTGATGCCCTGGCGCGACACGTCCTGCGGCAGCTTGGAGAGCGCGATCTGCACCCGGTTGTTGACGTTGACGGTGTTGATATCGGGATCGGTGCCGAGCTCGAAGGAAGCGGTGAGCGTGTAGCTGCCGTCGTCGCCGCTCACGCTCTTCATGTAGATCATCTTGTCGACGCCGATCACCTGCGCTTCGATCGGCTGGGCGACTGTCGCGTCCACCACCGAGGCGTTGGCGCCGGGGTAGGAGGTGGTGACGGAGACCTGGGGCGGGACGATATCGGGGTACTGCGCGACCGGGATCGCGTAGAGCGACACCAGGCCGGCGATCGTCAGCACCACGGAGATGACGATGGCGAGCCGCGGCCGGTCGACGAAGATTGCCGAGATCATGTGCTCAGCCCCCGGTGGTGACCGCCGGCATCGGGGTCGCGCGCACCGGGGTGCCGGGCCGCAGGCTCTGTAATCCCTCGACGATCACGAGATCGCCGGCGGACAAGCCGGATTCGGCCACGACTCCGGTGCCGCTTTCCTCGCCGACCTTGACGCGCCGCACCACGGCTTTGCCGTCGTCGACCACGAAGACGTAGGTGCCCTCCTGGTCGGCGATCAGCGCCGCCTGCGGGATCACCAGCTTCTCCACCGGCGTGCCGCTCTCGAGGATCACCCGGACCAGCTGGCTGTCGATCAGCAGGCCCTTCGGATTGGCGATGACGGCCCGCACGTTCACGGCGTCGGTCGCGCGGTCGACGGTGACGTCGACGAAGTCGATGTGACCGACCTGGTCGTAGGTGGACCCGTCGGAAAATTTCAGCGTCACCTTGATGTCACGGATATTGGTTTGCCCTCCCTTACGTGCCTCCAGCACCTGGGTCTGGCTCACCGGAAACAGCACGTACATCGGGTCCTGGCTGACGACGAGGGTCAGCGACCCGCTGTCGGGGCCGACCACGTTGCCCTTGGTGATGTTGGTGCGGCCGACCTTGCCTTCGATGGGCGAGGCGATCTCGGTGTAGCCGAGATTGATCTTCGCGGTCTCGAGGTTCGCCTGGTCGGTCAGGATCTGGCCGGCGGCCTGCTGGTCGGAAGCGAGGGCCTGGTCGCGCGTCACCGCCGTACCCGCCTGCCGGTTGAGCAGCTCCTGGGCGCGCGTGAGCTGGATCTCGGTCAGCGTCTTGGCGGCTTTGCTGCGCTCGAGCGCTCCCTGAGCCGATTCGACGGAGGCTTTGAAGAGACCTTGCTCGATCAGATAGAGGGGCGCGCCAGCCTTGACGACATCGCCCTCCTGGAACTTCACCTCCTCCAGGAAGCCCGTCACCCGGGCCACGATCTGAACGCGGTTGATCGATTCGACGCGGCCGACGAAGTCGGCGGTGCTGGAGATCGATTTCATTTCCGCCCGCACGACCCCGACCGGGACCGTGGCCGGCGCCGGCTGTTGCGCCCAGGCCGGGGCGGTCGCCAGCGCCGAGATCAAGAGCAACGCTAAACGCATGACGAGCCTCTCCCCAGCGTTGCCTTGATGATCCCGGGCATCGGTCCGCGGAACTCTCCGGCGAGACTGTGCATTTTTGGTCGAGGCGGGCAAGCCCGATCACGCGATCGCACTCGCCGGTTCGTCGGTGCTGCCTCGCGGCGATTCTCGTCTCGCGCGGAGTGGCTGATTTCGGAGGGGAAACCGGGGCGCCATCGGCGCCGCCGGCCGGTTCTTCGGCTTGCGTGTTTTGGCGTTACGTGCGCTTGAGCATGCGCTGCTGGGCGTCGAGCATCGCGGTCGCGAGCCCGGTGCCGTCGGCAATCATTTCCCGCATCAGCGACATCGGGGTCGGGTAGGGCGCCTCGACCTCGCCGACGACGGAATCGTCGTCGACCCGCAGCTCGGCGTCGAACTTACGTGCAAGCTGCTGCATGCGCTGGTTCTCCGAGAGGCAGGTGATGTGAAGCTGCTTGATGCCGCGATTGCGCGCGGCGAGCAGCGTGCGCTCCAGGAGGTCAGTGCCGACGCCGTGGCTCTGGAAGGGCCGCTCGATCGAGAAGGCGGCTTCGGCCTGGTGCGCGTTCAGGCCAAGCGGCCGCAGCTCGGCGACGCCGCGCAACACGCCGTCGGCGAGAAATCCGTAGAGGACGTTTTCCGGCTCGAAGGCGCGCTCGGCATGGCCGCGGATGAAGTCGTCGGCCACGGTCCCGCCGAAACGGTTGCGGCGGCTTGTCTCGTCGAGCCGCAGCAGATGATCGCCATAGGCCGCGGCATCCGACCCCCACAGTTTGCGGACGGTGCCGTCGATGGTCACGTAGTTCATGGTCGAGCTCCATGCTGCATGTCATGAAATCCTCGGCCGAATCCTCCGTGATCGGGTAGGATCATATCCCCACCGATCGACGTATTGCATTGCAACAATCTGCGACGGCTTCAAGAACTGAATTGGACTGGCGTGAACCGCGGCGGACCATCGAGGCCGGTCGTCGCCCTTAGCTAACTATAAGAAAAATCATTGATTTGTTGCGCCGGACAACGTGAGGGCGGGTACTATAATGCTTCGCAAGTGGGGCTTGGGCGCAGGTCTGCCCGGCGGTGACGGCATGAAAATCGCACCGATGTTCCGCGCAGCAAGTCCCCCAGGCGCTGCCCTGGCGGGTTGCCGCGCACGCGCCGGCGCCTATAACCGGGGTCCCGTCCTTGTCTCACCACCATGTCCGAAATGTCCGCCCCTCCCATCACCGCGCAATATGCGGCCCTCGTGGCTGCCGGCGAGATCGAGGAGGACCCTGCCCAGGAGGAGGTGGTCGCGAAGCTCGCCCGCCTCAACGAGCGGCTCGCCATGCACCGGCTGGCGCGGAAATCATCCTCCCTCGGCTGGCTGTTCGGCCAGAAGGTCGACCGCGGGCAGGACCTCAAGGGGCTCTACATCTGGGGCGACGTCGGGCGCGGCAAGACCATGCTGATGGACATGTTCTTCGCCGCCTGCCCGGTGTTGCGCAAGCGGCGGGCGCACTTCCACCAGTTCATGCTCGACGTCCAGGACCGCCTCAACGTCTATCGGGCGAAGCTCAAGGCGGGGGAGACGCTTTCCGGCGACCCCATCCACATGACGGCCGACGAGCTGGCCGAAGAGGCGTGGGTGCTGTGCTTCGACGAATTCCACGTCACCGACATCGCCGACGCCATGATTCTCGGCCGCTTGTTCACGCGGCTGTTCGAGCGCGGCGTCGTGGTGGTCGCGACCTCCAATGTGGAGCCTGCCGACCTCTACAGGGACGGCCTCAACCGGTCCCTGTTCGTCCCGTTCATCGCGCTCCTGATGGAGCGCATGGAGGTGGTGCGGCTCGCGGCGCGCACCGACTTCCGCATGGAGAAGCTGATCGGCGTGAAGGTCTGGCACGTGCCGGCCGATGCCGCGGCGGAGCATGCGCTCGACGAGGCATGGCGGCGCCTCACCGGTGGACGCCGCGGTCAGCCGCTCGACCTCCTGGTCAAGGGCCACAAGCTGCACGTGCCGCGCGCGACAATGGGCGTCGCGCGGTTCACGTTTCACGATCTCTGCGGGCTGCCGCTCGGCGCAATCGACTATCTGCGCATCGCCCGCGAATTCCACACCGTCATCATCGACCATGTCCCCGTCATGGACTATGCGATGCGCAACGAGGCCAAGCGCTTCATCGCGCTGATCGACACGCTCTATGACCGCGGCGTGAAGCTCGTCGCCTCCGCCGACGCCGAGCCCGCGGAGATTTACCAGGCGGAGGAGGGGTTCGAGGCGAGCGAGTTCAAGCGGACGGTCTCGCGGATCGCCGAGATGGGATCGGCCGAGTACCTCGGCCTGCCTCACGGGCGCGCGCCGGCGGCCACCGGCTCCGCCGCGGGCATCGTCGAGACGTGAACAAGTGCGATCCAAGTGCCTCCTTTTCGATCATCGCCTTTGGTCGACTTGAACGGCAGGTGGGAACGGGTTAACACGCGGAGCCGGCCGCAACCCGGCGTCCTCAGCAAGGAATTTCCGTCGTCATGGCGCGCAAGAAGATTGCATTGATCGGCGCAGGCCAGATCGGTGGCACCCTCGCCCATCTGATCGGCCTCAAGGAACTCGGCGACGTCGTCCTGTTCGACATCGTCGAAGGCGTCCCCCAGGGCAAATCGCTCGACATCGCCCAGTCGACGCCGATCGAAGGCAACGACACCCGGTATCTCGGCGCCAACTCCTACGAGGCGATGAACGGTGCCGACGTCTGCATCGTGACTGCCGGCGTGCCGCGCAAGCCCGGCATGAGCCGCGACGATCTCCTCGGCATCAACCTCAAGGTGATGGAGCAGGTCGGCGCCGGCATCAAGAAATACTGCCCGAACGCCTTCATCATCTGCATCACCAATCCGCTCGATGCGATGGTCTGGGCACTGCAGCGATATTGCGGGCTGCCCAAGCACATGGTGGTCGGCATGGCCGGGGTCCTCAACTCCGCGCGGTTTCGCTATTTCCTCGCCGACGACTTCAACGTCTCGGTCGAGGACGTGACTGCGTTCGTGCTCGGCGGTCACGGCGACAGCATGGTGCCGCTGGTGCGCTATTCGACGGTCGCCGGCATCCCGATCCCCGATCTCATCCGCATGGGCTGGACGAGCCAGAGCCGGATCGAGGAGATCGTCGATCGCACCCGCAACGGCGGCGCGGAAATCGTCAATCTGCTCAAAACCGGCTCAGCGTTCTATGCGCCGGCCTCCTCCGCCATCGCCATGGCGGAGAGCTATCTGCGCGACAAGAAGCGGGTGCTTCCCTGCGCGGCTTATCTCAATGGCGAATATGGCGTGAAGGATCTCTATGTCGGCGTTCCCGTCGTGATCGGCGCCAAGGGCGTCGAGCGGGTGGTCGAGATCGAGCTCACCGGAGCGGAGCAGGCGATGTTCGACAAATCGGTCGACGCGGTCGGCGGGTTGGTTGACGCCTGCATGAAGATCGCGCCAAATCTCGGCTGAGCAACGGTCTCGAGGACGCGCGGTCTGCGCTGACGCGAAGCGTTCGGCGAAGCCTCGCCGATGATGAGGTTACGGCGACAACCAGGCGGGCGTCATGAACATCCACGAGTATCAGGCGAAAGCCGTCTTGAAGGAATTCGGCGTGCCGGTGCCGAACGGCATTCCGGCGTTCTCCATCGAAGAGGCAGAGAAGGCCGCTCACCAGCTCGGCGGCCCGGTCTGGGTCGTCAAGGCGCAGATCCATGCCGGCGGCCGCGGCAAGGCCGGCGGTGTCAAGGTCGTGAAGTCGATACCCGACGTGAGCCGCGAATCGACGCGCATCCTCGGCTCGACCCTCGTCACCCACCAGACCGGCCCCAAGGGCAAGATGGTCAACCGCCTCTACATCGAGGAGGGCTCCTCGATCGAGAAGGAGTTCTATCTCTCGGCGCTGGTCGATCGCGAGACCTCGCGCGTCGCCTTCGTCGCGTCGACCGAAGGCGGCATGGACATCGAGGAGGTCGCCCACAAGACGCCGGAGCGCATCACGAGCTTCTCGATCGATCCCGCGACGGGGGTGATGCCGCACCATGGCCGCGAGCTCGCCGCGGTGCTCGGACTGAAGGGAGACCTCGCCAAGCAGGCCGGCACGCTGCTCGGCCAGCTCTACCTTGCGTTTCTGGCGAAGGACATGAGCCTCCTCGAGATCAACCCGCTGGTGCAGACGAGCGGCGGGAAGCTGATCTGCCTCGACGCCAAGATTTCGTTCGACGACAACGCGCTCTATCGGCACGGGGACATCCAGGCGCTTCGCGACATCACCGAGGAGGACGAGAAGGAGATCGAGGCGTCGAAATACGATCTCAACTACGTCGCGCTCGACGGCACCATCGGCTGCATGGTCAACGGCGCCGGGCTCGCGATGGCGACCATGGACATCATCAAGCTCTACGGCGAATCGCCGGCGAATTTCCTCGATGTCGGCGGCAGCGCCACCAAGGAGAAGGTCGCCGCGGCGTTCAAGATCATCACCTCGGACCCCAACGTGAAGGGCATTCTCGTCAACATCTTCGGCGGCATCATGCGCTGTGACGTGATCGCCGAGGGTGTGGTCGCCGCAGTGCGCGACGTCGGATTGCGGGTGCCGCTGGTGGTTCGCCTCGAGGGGACCAATGTCGATCTCGGCAAGAAGATCATCCGCGAGTCCAACCTCAACGTCCTGCCGGCGGACGACCTCGACGATGCCGCGCAGAAAATCGTCAAAGCGGTGAGGGCGGCCTGATGTCGGTGCTGATCGACAAGAACACGAAAGTCATCTGCCAGGGCTTCACCGGCAAGAACGGCACCTTTCATTCCGAAGCCGCCATCGCCTATGGCACCAAGATGGTCGGCGGCACCTCGCCCGGGAAGGGGGGCACCACCCATCTCGGCCTGCCGGTGTTCGACACCGTTGCCGAGGCGCGCGACAAGACCGGCTGCGATGCGAGCGTGATCTACGTGCCGCCGGCGGGCGCCGCCGACGCCATCGCCGAGGCGATCCAGGCCGAAATCCCGCTCATCGTCTGCATCACCGAGGGCATTCCGGTGCTCGACATGGTCCGGGTCAAGCGCGCGCTGTGCGGCTCGAAGTCGATGCTGATCGGGCCGAACTGCCCCGGAGTGATGACCGCCGGCGAGTGCAAGATCGGCATCATGCCCGGCAACATCTTCAAGCCGGGCTCGGTCGGGATCGTCTCGCGGTCGGGCACGCTGACCTATGAGGCCGTGTTCCAGACGACCCGCGAAGGCCTCGGCCAGACGACGGCAGTGGGGATCGGGGGCGATCCGGTGAAAGGCACGGATTTCATCGCCGTGCTCGAAATGTTTCTCGCCGATCCCGCTACCACCTCGATCGTCATGATCGGCGAAATCGGTGGCGCGTCCGAAGAGGATGCCGCCCAGTTCCTGAAGGATGAGGCGAAGCGCGGGCGCAAGAAGCCGATGGTAGGATTCATTGCCGGACGTACCGCACCCCCCGGCCGGCGCATGGGCCATGCCGGGGCGATCATCTCCGGCGGCAAGGGCGATGCCGAATTCGAAGATCGCCGCCATGGAGTCGGCCGGGATCAGAGTGTCGCCGTCGCCGGCACGCCTTGGCAAGACGCTGGTCGAGGTGCTGAAGGGTTGACCGCGTTGGGGTTTTCGGCGCCGATCGATTGAATCTCGGTCCATTCTTACCCGGTTATGACGGGTAGTCGTCGAATTGTTATGCCTGCGCCGCTACATAAATAAGGTACAGAGATTTCGTCCCGAACGGGTGGCATGAAACGTGCGATCCGCCGGACGCTATTCCCCGGTCAGTCGGGGGCGCCCCCAACGGCATCCCCGGTTCGAAACGGTCCAGGATCAGATCATGTCACGCCAAGACGCCAATGCGGCCTTCGCCCGCACATCCTTCCTCTACGGCGGCAACGCCGACTACGTCGACGAGCTTTATGCGCGCTACGAAGCCGATCCCCAGTCTGTGGACGGCCAATGGCGGACGTTCTTCGAAAGCTTGAAGGACGACGCGCGGGATGTCGTTCAAAACGCCGAAGGGCCGTCCTGGGCGCGGGCGGACTGGCCGCCGCTGCCGCGCGGCGACCTCGTCGCGGCGCTCGACGGCGACTGGGACGAGGTTGGCAAGGCGGTCGCCGAGAAGGTGCAAGCCAAGGCGCAAGCGAAGGGCGTCGAGCTCACCGAGGGGCATGTCCAGCAGGCGACCCGGGATTCGGTGCGGGCCCTGATGCTCATTCGTGCCTACCGCATGCGCGGCCATCTCCATGCCAATCTCGATCCACTCGGCCTCGAGCCGCGCAAGGACCCCGAGGAGCTCGACCCGCGCAGCTACGGATTTACCGACGCCGATCTCGACCGGCCGATCTTCCTCGACCACGTGCTCGGCCTCGAATTCGGCACCCTGCGACAGATGTTGTCGATCCTCCAGCGCACCTACTGCCAGACCCTCGGCGTCGAGTTCATGCATATCTCCGATCCCCAGCAGAAGGGCTGGATCCAGGAGCGCATCGAGGGGCCGGACAAGGAGATCAGCTTTACCCGCGAGGGCAAGCGGGCGATCCTCAACAAGCTCGTCGAGGCGGAAGGCTTCGAGAAGTTCTCCGATCTCAAGTTCACCGGCACCAAGCGGTTCGGGCTCGACGGCGGCGAATCGATGATCCCGGCGCTGGAGCAGATCATCAAGCGCGGCGGCGCGCTCGGCGTGAAGGACATCGCGCTCGGCATGGCCCATCGCGGCCGGCTCAACGTCCTCGCCCATGTCCTGGCGAAGCCGCACCGGGCGATCTTCCACGAGTTCAAGGGCGGCTCGTCGTCACCCGACGACACCGATGGCTCGGGCGACGTCAAATATCACCTCGGTGCGTCCTCGGACCGCGAATTCGACGGCAACAAGGTTCACCTCTCGCTCACCGCGAATCCCTCGCATCTCGAGATCGTCAATCCCGTGGTGCTCGGCAAGACCCGCGCCAAGCAGGATCAGCTCGGTGCGACGCCGGAGGATCGCACCAACGCGATGCCGCTCCTGATCTCGGGCGATGCTGCCTTCGCCGGTCAGGGCGTGATCGCCGAGTGCTTCGGGCTGTCGGGCTTGCGCGGCCATCGCACCGGCGGCTCCGTGCATTTCATCGTCAACAACCAGATCGGCTTTACGACCTATCCGCGCTACAGCCGTTCCTCGCCCTATCCGTCCGACGTCGCCAAGATGATCGAAGCGCCGATCTTCCATGCCAATGGCGACGATCCGGAGGCGGTGGTGTTCGCGGCCAAGATCGCGACCGAGTTCCGGCAGAAATTCCAGAAGCCGGTGGTCATCGACATGTTCTGTTACCGGCGGCACGGGCACAACGAGGGCGATGAGCCCATGTTCACCCAGCCGCTGATGTACAAGGCGATCGCCTCGCATCCGACCACGCTCGAAATCTATTCGAAGAAGCTGATCGCCGAAGGCGTCGTCACCCAGGGCGAAGTCGACAAGATGAAAAGCGACTGGCGCGCGCGGCTCGATGCCGAGCTCGAGGCGAGCGTCAGCTACAAGTCGAACAAGGCGGACTGGCTCGACGGCCGCTGGGCGGGCTTCAAGGTCGCCGAGATGTCGGACGATCCGCGCCGCGGCAACACCGGTGTCGAGCTCGCGACGCTCAGGGATATCGGCGGCAAGATCACCACGGCGCCGCAGGGCTTCCACCTCCACCGCACCATTCAGCGCTTCCTCGAGTCGCGCCGCAAGGCGATCGAGACCGGCCAGGGGATCGACTGGTCGACCGCGGAGGCGCTGGCGTTCTGCTCCTTGCTGCTGGAGGGGCACCGGGTGCGGCTGTCCGGCCAGGACAGCGAGCGCGGCACGTTCTCGCAGCGCCACTCGGTGCTGATCGACCAGGAGAACGAGAACCGCTACACGCCGTTCAACTACATCCGCCCCGACCAGGCGCGCTACGAGGTCGTCAATTCGATGCTCTCCGAAGAAGCCGTGCTCGGCTTCGAGTACGGCTATTCCCTCGCCGAGCCGAACGCGCTGACCATGTGGGAGGCGCAGTTCGGCGACTTCGCCAACGGCGCGCAGGTGATCTTCGACCAGTTCATCTCGTCGGGCGAGCGCAAATGGCTGCGCATGTCGGGCCTCGTCTGTCTCCTGCCGCACGGTTACGAGGGCCAGGGGCCGGAGCATTCCTCGGCCCGGCTCGAACGCTACCTGCAGCTCTGCGCCGAGGACAACATGCAGGTCGCGAACTGCACGACCCCGGCGAACTACTTCCACATCCTGCGCCGCCAGCTCAAGCGCGAGATCAGGAAGCCTCTGATCCTGATGACACCGAAGAGCCTGTTGCGGCACAAGCGTGTGGTCTCGAAGATCGAAGAGATGGGGCCGGGCAGCGCGTTCCACCGGCTCTTGTGGGACGACGCGCAGCTGCTGCCGGGCGAGAAGATCAAGCTCGTCGCCGACGACAAGATGCGCCGTGTCGTGTTGTGCTCGGGCAAGGTCTATTACGATCTCTACGAGGAGCGCGAGAAGCGCGGGGTCGACGACGTCTACCTTCTGCGCATCGAGCAGCTCTATCCGGTTCCCATGAAGGCGCTGATCCAGGAGCTTTCCCGCTTCAAGGACGCCGAGGTGGTGTGGTGCCAGGAAGAGCCGCGCAATATGGGCGCCTGGCATTTCATCGAGCCCTACATCGAATGGGTGCTCAACCAGGTCGGCGGCGTCTCGCGCCGGCCCCGTTATGCCGGGCGGCCGGCCTCCGCGGCGACGGCGAGCGGGCTTGCCTCGAAGCACCTCGCCCAGCTCAAGGCCTTCCTCGACGAAGCGCTTTCTTGAAAATCGCTGCCAGGACCATCCCATGACCGACATTCGGGTACCCACACTCGGCGAATCAGTGACCGAGGCGACCATCGGCAAATGGTTCAAGCAGCCGGGAGAGGCCGTTGCCGTCGACGAGCCCTTGGTCGAGCTCGAGACCGACAAGGTGACGATCGAGGTGCCCGCGCCGGCGGCCGGCGTGCTCTCCGAGATTGCCGCGAAGAACGGCGACACCGTCGCGGTCGGCGCCTTGCTCGGCGCCATCACGCCAGGCGCGGGCGGAGCGGCGGCACCCGCTGCTGCGCCTGCCGCTGCTCCCGCGCCGGCAGCCGCTGCCCCGGCTCCTCCGGTGACACCCGTTGCTCCGCCGCCGGCAGCCGCACCGGCCAAAGTCGCGGCAGCCGATGGACCGCTGGCGCCGTCGGTGCGCCGCCTCGCCGGCGAAACGGGGATCGAGCCCGCAGCCGTCGCCGGCAGCGGTAAGGACGGCCGCGTCACCAAGGGCGACATGCTCGCCGCGATCGAGCGCGCCGCCATGAGCCCGGTGCCGGTGCCCCAGCCCGCGGCCTCGGTGCAGGTCCGCGCGCCGTCGCCCGCCGACGATGCCGCGCGCGAGGAGCGCGTGCGGATGACGCGGCTGCGCCAGACAATCGCGCGCCGACTCAAGGATGCCCAGAACACCGCCGCCATGCTGACGACCTTCAACGAGGTCGACATGGCGACCGTGATGGAGTTGCGCAGCCATTACCGGGAGCTGTTCGAGAAGAAGTACGGCGTGAAGCTCGGCTTCATGGGCTTCTTCGTGAAGGCCTGCGTACAGGCGCTCAAGGACGTGCCGGCGGTCAATGCCGAGATCGACGGCTCCGACATCGTCTACAAGAACTATTACCACATCGGCATCGCCGTCGGCACCGACAAGGGCCTCGTCGTGCCGGTGGTGCGCGACTGCGACCGGAAATCGCTCGCCGAGATCGAGAAGGAGATCGCCGGCCTCGGCCGCCGTGCCCGCGACGGCGAGCTCAAGATCGAGGACATGCAGGGCGGCACCTTCACCATCACCAATGGCGGCATCTACGGCTCGCTGATGTCGACGCCGATCCTCAATGCGCCGCAGTCCGGCATCCTCGGCATGCACAAGATCCAGGACCGCCCGGTGGCGATCGCCGGCAAGGTCGAGATCCGCCCGATGATGTATCTCGCGCTGTCCTACGATCACCGCATCGTCGACGGCCGCGAGGCCGTGACCTTCCTGGTGCGGGTAAAGGAGCTGTTGGAAGACCCGTCGCGGCTCGTGCTGGATTTGTGAGGTCAAAGGTTCCCGCATGCCCACCTACGATCTCACTGTCATCGGCACCGGTCCCGGCGGCTATGTCTGCGCCATCCGTGCGGCACAGCTCGGCATGAAGGTCGCGGTGGTCGAGAAGGACAAGACCTTCGGCGGCACCTGCCTCAACATCGGGTGCATTCCGTCGAAAGCGCTGCTCCATGCCTCTGAATTGTTCGACGAGGCGGGCCACGCCTTCGCCAAAATGGGAATCGGCGTCGGCAAGCCGGTGCTCGATCTTGCGGCCATGCAGAAGTTCAAGGACGAGGGCGTCGACGGCAACGTCAAGGGTGTCGCCTATCTCTTCAAGAAGAACAGGATCGACCCCTTTATCGGCGTCGGCCGCATCGTCGCGCCGGGCAAGATCGAGGTCACGGCCGCCGACGGCGCGGTGACCACGATCGACACCAAGGCGATGGTGATCGCCACCGGCTCCGACATCGCGCGCCTCAAGGGCATCACCATCGACGAGAAGCGCATCGTTTCGTCGACCGGCGCGCTGTTGTTCGAACAGGTGCCGGGCAAGCTCCTCGTGGTTGGTGCCGGCGTGATCGGGCTCGAGCTTGGCTCGGTATGGCGGCGGCTCGGCGCGACCGTTGAGGTCGTCGAATTCCTCGATCGCATCCTGCCGGGCATGGACAACGAGATCGCCCGCCAGTTCCAGCGCATCCTGGAAAAGCAGGGCATGACCTTCCGCCTCGGCTCCAAGGTCACTGCGATCGAATTCGTCGGGGCCGCGCCTCAAGGCGACCATCGAGCCGGCCGCTGGCGGCAAGCCCACGGAGATCGAAGCCGACGCGGTGCTGATTTGCGTCGGCCGCGTGCCCTATACCGAAGGCCTCGGCCTCGACACGGTCGGCGTCGCGCGTGACAACCGCGGCCGTATCGTCGTCGACGCGCATTACGCGACCAACGTCCCCGGCATCTACGCGATCGGCGACGTGATCGCCGGACCGATGCTCGCCCACAAGGCGGAGGACGAGGGGATCGCCGCCGCCGAGATCATCGCCGGCAAGCCCGGCCACGTGAACTACGACGTCATTCCCAACGTAATCTACACGTTCCCGGAAGTGGCGTCGGTCGGCAAGACGGAGGAAGAGCTCAAGGCCGCGGGCGTCGCCTATGTGGTCGGCAAGTTTCCGTTCACCGCCAACGGCCGCGCCAAGGTCAACCACGAGACCGACGGGTTCGTGAAGATCATCGCCGACGCCAAGACCGACCGCGTGCTCGGCGTCCACATCATCGGCGCCGACGCCGGCAACATGATCACGGAGGCTGTCGGTCGCCATGGAGTTTGGCGGCGCGGCGGAGGACATCGCGCGCACCTGCCACCCGCACCCGACCTTGAGCGAGGCGATCAAGGAAGCGGCGCTGGCGGTCGACAAACGCGCCATCAGCATGTGAACGGCCGATGACCCGCGCCCGCTGTAGCCTGGATTGAGCGAAGCGAAATCCGGGTCGGAACGATCAGCCGCTCCAATGCGATAATTTTGCGCCGCCCCCGGATTTCGCATGCGCTCAATCCGGGCTACGAGCCCTCGCGGTGTCTCACCCCAATGCAGCAGATGCGGCGCGAACAGGCCGAGCCCCACGAGGGCGATGCCGACCGCGGCGACGCCGCCGGCGAGCCAGGCGAGCAGCATCATTCCGGTGATGACCGCGGCCGAGCACAGCACGATGCCGATCTGGAACGCCGCCGAGGCGAGCTCGTAATTGTGGTATTGCGCAAGCTTGGTGTCGCGCTCATGCTCGGCATGCTTGGCGCGCTCGGCGAGTTCGACCGTGCCCTCGCCGGTCTCCGGCTCGGAGCGGTAGCGCGCTGCGGTCTTCTCCCATTGCGCGATCTGCTGAGCGATCGGCTCGCGCGCCTGGACCTCGGCTGCGGCCGTCGCCTCGGCCTTCTTTGCCTCCGCGGCGGTGAGCACCACGGTCCGGCGGATGTTCTTCGCCTGGAAGAAATTCCACAGGTCGGAGGCTTTGATGTTGAGGTTCATCGCCTCGGTCTGGGCGCTCTTGCCCAGCACCTCGGAGAACGCGAGAAACAGCGCCATCACCGCGATGACCAGGGCGATCTTCTTGCTGACCCCGCCGGCATGCTCGATGTGCTCGGCATGTTCGACCTGTTCATGAGCTTCGGGCATCGCCCTCTCCCCGTTGGTTGACGATGGGCGCCGACCATGCCGCGGACCGCGCCGCCCGCGCAAGGGGGATCAGGCGCGCGGATGGGCGCTGTTGTAGACCTCGAGCAGGCGCTCGGTGTCGATCGCGGTATAGATCTGCGTCGTCGACAGCGAGGCATGTCCGAGCAGCTCCTGGATCGCGCGCAGATCGCCGCCGCGGCCCAGGAGGTGGGTCGCGAAGGAATGGCGCAGCGCATGCGGCGTCGCCGTCTCCGGCAGATTGAGCACGCCGCGTAACCGTTCCATGACGAGCTGGATGATGCGCGGTGACAACGGTCCGCCCTTGGCGCCGACGAACAGCGGCCGGTCCGGTGTCGCCGCATAGGGACATAGCGCGACATATTCGGCGATGAGGACGAGCACCGGCTGCAGCACCGGCACCATGCGTGGCTTGCGGCCCTTACCCATCACGGTGATGGAATCGCCGGCCCCGGGCTTGGGCACCTCCCGGACTTTGAGCCCGAGCGCCTCGGAGATGCGCAGCCCCGAGCCGTAAAGCAGCGCCAGCACCGCGGCGTCGCGCGCCAGCACCCAGGGCTCGCGCTCCTCGCCCGCCCGCAGCCCGGTGTCGGCAATCCGCCGCGCCGGCGTCACCGCGAGTGGCTTGGGCAGTGTCTTTTCGACCTTCGGCGCGCGGATCGCGGAGAGCGCCGCAACCCGCCCCTTCCCCTGCCGTTCGAGGAAGCGGGCGAACGAGCGCGCGCCGGCGAGCCCGCGCATCAGCGAGCGGCCGCCGATGCCTTCGCTGCGCCGATGCGCCATGAAGGCACGCACGTCGCGCGTCGCGAGCTCACCCAGCATCGCGAGGCTGACGCGGCGGCCGAAATGATCGTTGAGAAAGGCGAGGAACTGGCGCACGTCTCGGCCATAGGCCTCGACGGTCTCCGGCGACATCCTCCGCTCGGCGCCCAGATAGGCGAGCCATTGCACGATTTCGCGGGCGGTGTCCGGAGCAGCATAGAGGTGCTCGGTGCCCTCCGTTTCGCCTCGTGCCGGTTCGGTCTTCCCCACCACGCGCCTGCTATTCTTTCGCTGCGACCCCATATTGGTTTATCTCACCTGTTGGTGTGAGCTTCCTTAAACGACGGATTTCGGCCGGGCCTATGGCAAAGCGCATCGTCGACGTGCTGGTGCCGGTCGCGCTCGACCACGCCTATTCCTACCGGGTCCCCGAGGACCTTGCGCTCGCCCCCGGCGACCTGGTGCGGGTGCCGCTCGGCGTGCGCGAATGCACCGCCGTGGTGTGGGCGGACAACGCGACGCCGAACCCGCGTCTCGACAACCGGATGAAGGACGTCGAGGCAAAGCTCGACATTCCCTCCCTCAAGCCGGAGCTGCGCAAGTTCGTCGAATGGGTATCCGGCTACACGCTGAGCCCGCGGGGCATGGTGCTTCGCATGGCATTGCGCATGGGCGAGCAGCTCGGGCCCGAGCGCATCCGCATCGGCGTGCGGCTGGCCGGCCCGCCGCCTGCGCGCATGACGCCCGCGCGCGCCCGCGTGCTCGAAGCTCTCGCCGACGGCTTGGTGCGGGCCAAGGGCGATGCGGCGCGAGAAGCGGGCGTGTCGGTCGGCGTCATCGACGGGCTTGTCGACGAAGGCACGCTCGAGGCCGTGGCGCTGCCGGCCGAGGCGCCGGCACGCCCGCCCGATCCAACTTATGCGGTGCCCGATTTCTCAGCCCCGCAAGCGACGGCCGGGGCGGCGCTGCGCGAGCGGGTGCGCGACGGCGGCTTTTCCGTGACCCTGCTCGACGGCGTCACCGGCTCGGGCAAGACCGAGGTTTATTTCGAGGCGGTGGCGGAGGCGATCGCGCAAAAGCGCCAGAGCCTCATCCTGATGCCGGAAATCGCGCTCACCGCCCAGTCGCTCGACCGCTTCGCCGCCCGGTTCGGCGTGCGGCCGGCGGAATGGCATTCGGCGCTCAGCCCACGCCAACGCGCCCGCACCTGGCAGGGCGTGGCCGCGGGCGAGGTCAGCGTCGTCACCGGGGCGCGCTCGGCGCTGTTCCTGCCCTATGCCGACCTCGGGCTCGTCATCGTCGACGAGGAGCATGACGCCGCCTACAAGCAGGAGGACGGCGTGCACTACCATGCCCGCGACATGGCGGTGGTACGCGCGCATATCGCCAAATTCCCCGTCGTGCTCGCTTCGGCGACGCCGTCGATCGAGACCGAGGTCAACGCGCGGCGCGGGCGCTACCACCGCCTGCATCTGCCGGAGCGGTTCGGCGGCCAGCACATGCCGGGCGTCGAGGCGATCGACCTCACCCGCGAGGGACCGCCGCGCGGCCGCTACGTCGCGCCGCGGCTTGCCGCGGCGGTCAAGACTGCGTTGGAGCGCGGCGAACAGGCGTTGCTGTTTCTCAATCGCCGCGGCTATGCGCCGCTTACGCTGTGCCGCGCCTGCGGATTCCGTTTCGCCTGCCCGCACTGCGATGCCTGGCTCGTCGATCACCGCTTCAAGCGGCAGCTCGTGTGTCATCACTGCGGCTTCGCGACGCCCCGCCCTGCCGCATGCCCGAAATGCCAGGCGGCCGAGTCGTTCGTCGCCTGCGGCCCCGGTGTCGAGCGGCTCGAGGAGGAGGCGGCGACGCTGTTTACCGGGAGCGCGAATCATGGTGCTGTCGAGCGACCTGATCGCGACCCCGGAGCGCATGCGCGAGGAGTTCAAGGAGATCGAGGAGGGCCATGTCGACGTCGTCATCGGCACCCAGCTGGTGGCGAAGGGGCATCATTTCCCCAACCTCAACCTGGTCGGGATCATCGATGCCGATCTCGGGCTCGCCAACGGCGATCCCCGCGCGGCCGAGCGCACTTTCCAGCTGCTGCACCAGGTCGGCGGCCGCGCGGGGCGCGAATCGGGCCGCGGCTTCGTTTATCTGCAGACCCACCAACCCGATCATCCGGTGATGCGGGCGCTGATCGCCTGCGACCGCGAGGCCTTCTACGCGAGCGAGATTGCGGCGCGCGAAAACACCCATTATCCGCCGTTCGGGCGACTCGCGAGCCTCGTCGTCTCCGGCCCGGACCGGCCCTCGACCGAAGGTTACGCGCGCCGCCTGTGCAGCGCCGCGCTGCATGATGAATCCGTGCGTATCCTCGGCCCGGCGGAGGCGCCGATCGCGGTCATCCGCGGCCGCCATCGCTTCCGCGTGCTCGTCAAGGCGCCGCGCGGCCATGATCTCTCCGCCTACATGCGAGACTGGCTCGAGGGGTGCGCCGAAGGCGGCGACCGGCGTCAAGCTCGAAGTCGACATCGATCCCATGAGCTTCCTGTGAAGCGACTATAGCTTCCTGTGAACGATATTCGACTGATCATGCTCTGCGTGCTGGGCATCCAGTAACCCCCGCGCCTTCGGTGCGCGAGCCGTGCCTAGTTTGAGTCCGGTGGTTACTGGATCAGCGCAGGTCAGCCGGGCGATGACACCCAACAGTGACCACGGTGCGGTCGAAGACGGGACAGCGGAGCAGGACGCCGACCTCGACTGCCGCCCACAAACTGCTGCGCAGCGTGTTCGGCTTCTCCGCCTTCCGCGACGGGCAGGCGGAAATCATCGCCGCGATCCTCGCCGGCCGCGACGTGCTCGCGATCATGCCGACCGGCAGCGGCAAATCGCTGTGCTATCAGCTTCCAGCGCTGCTGCGCGACGGGCTCACCATCGTCGTCTCGCCGCTGATCGCGCTGATGCGCAATCAGGTCGCGCAGCTCAGGAGCTACGGCGTCGCCGCTGCCGCGCTCAATTCCGCCAACGATTTTTCCGAGAACCGCGACATCGCGGAGCAGATCGCGCGGGGCGAATTGCGGCTCGCCTATATCGCGCCCGAACGCCTCGCCAAGCCGGAGATGGTGGCGATGCTCCGCGGCGCGAAGCCCGCGATGCTCGCGGTCGACGAGGCGCACTGCATTTCCCAGTGGGGCCACGACTTCCGTCCCGACTACATGAACCTCGCGGCGCTGCGGGACGCGCTCGGCATCGCCCAGACCGTCGCCTTCACCGCGACCGCCGACGAGGCGACGCGCGGCGACGTCGCCTCGCGGCTGTTCGCGGCGCCGCCGGAGATGTTCGTCCACGGCTTCGACCGGCCGAACCTGCGCCTCGCCATGAGCCCGCGCCGCGACGGCCGCGGCCAGCTCCTGCGCTTCATCGGCAGCGCATCGCGGCGACAGCGGCATCGTGTATTGCAGCTCGCGCAAGGCGACGGAGGAGCTCGCGGCCTTCCTGCGCGGCGAAGGGCGTCAATGCGCTCGCCTATCACGCCGGCATGGAGCCCAACGACCGGTCGCGCCACCAGGACACGTTCCTGCAGGAGGACGGCGTGGTGATGGTCGCCACCATCGCTTTCGGCATGGGGATCGACAAGCCCGACGTGCGCTTCGTCGCCCATGCCAACATGCCCTCCTCGATCGAGGCCTATTACCAGGAGATCGGCCGCGCCGGCCGCGACGGGCTTGCCGCGAACACGCTCACGCTGTTCAGCATGGCCGACATCACCCTGCGCCGGCGCCAGATCGAGGAGAGCGCATCGTCCGACGAGCAGAAGCGGGTCGACCGCATGCGCCTCAATGCGCTGGTCGCGCTGTGCGAATCGCCGCGGTGCCGGCGGCAGACGCTGCTGCGCTATTTCGGCGAGACCGTCGAGCCCGTGCGGCAATTGCGATGTGTGCAGCGGCGGCGTCGAAGTGATCGACGGCACCGTCGCCGCGCAGAAGGCGATGTCGGCGATCCTGCGCACCGGCGAGCGCTTCGGCACCGAGCACCTGGTCGATCTCCTGCGCGGCGAGGGGACCGATGCGATCCTCAAATTCGGCCACGACCGGCTGCCGACCTTCGGGGTCGGCAAGGAGAACGACCGCAACCAGTGGCGCTCGATCTTCCGCCAACTCTACGCCGCGGGCCTCATCTCGCTCGACATCACCGGCTACGGGCGCTGGACGGTGCTGCCGGCAGGCCGGCCCGTGCTCACCGGCAAGGCGACGCTCGAATTACGCCGCGACGCCGTCACCGAAGGCAAGAAGGCCGCGCGCAAGGCCGCGGCGGCCGTAGCGCTCGGCGACGGCGAGGCCGACCAGGCGTTGTTCCAGGCCCTGCGCGCGCGCCGCTCCGCGCTCGCCAAGGCGCAGGCCGTGCCGGCTTACGTGATCCTGCCCGACCGCAGCCTGATCGATATGGCGAAGCGGAAACCGACGACGGCGGCCGAGATGGCGCAAGTGCACGGCGTCGGGGAGTCGAAGCTGGCGCGTTACGGCGAAGCGTTCTTGGAGGTGATCCGGGATCACCATGGCGGTCGGTGAGCGGGTACGCCGGTTCCACGTCGAAGTTCTCGCCGCCGTTTGCTTCCGCGCGCACGCGCAAGTTGATATCCTTCCATGATCGGCGCCGTGAGATGCCGAAGAAATGGGAGGTCGCATATGGAACGGTTCATCGCCGGTCTCGTCCGGGGTCTGGACAGCGGCACGCTAGATCGTCGCGAATTCTGCCAGGCGGTAACGCTCGCCGCGGCGGTCTATGCTGCCGGCGATGCCGCGCAGGCTCAAGCCCAGCGCGGATTCAAGGTCATCGGCATCAATCACATTTCCTACACGTGCCCGGACTATTCCAAGGCGCGCGACTGGTACATGTCCGTCCTCAACATGAAAAGCGCGGATCAGCGGGACGACGGCAAGCGCGCGAACCTCATGTTCGGGCCGGAGCCCGGCAAGGGCGGTTCATTCCTCGTTGCCCGAAGCCCTTCGAGCGCCGGGGTGGGTAGCACCAGCAGCAAGACGCCGGCGCAGGGTGTGATCGACCACATCTGCTACACGGTGCCGAACTGGGATGAGGCGCGGGTGCGCGCAACCCTCAAGGCCAAGGGGCTCGAGGTCGGGGGCCGCGACGGCAGCCTCCATGTCTACGATCCCTTCGATTATTACGTGCAGCTCGCCTCCGCGGCGGGCGAGAACGCGTTCCGGCGCTGAGGGAGGAAGCCATGGAAGCATTCGTCGCCAAGCAGGTCCACGACTACCAGAGCGGCAAGATCAGCCGCCGCCGGTTGATCGAGGTGCTCACGGTCGCCGCCACCACGGCCTCTACTGCAGAGAGTGCCGGCGCCGCGGCGCCGTCCGGGCTCGACGTCGCGCTCGTCAATCACCTTTCCTACACCTGCCCGGATTATCGCCGGGCCGCTGACTGGTATTCGAAGGTCTTCAATCTGGATCAAGTCGGCGCCACCGATCACGACGTGGCGCTGCCGTTCGGCAAGAAGGGGGACAAGCCACTCGGCGTCACCGCCACCGACGTGCCGCTGACCCACATTATCTGCCGCACGCGGCCGCTCGAGAGCGCCGCTGGCGCTTCGCCGAGGCCCAAAGCGAAGGCGGTGATCGATCATATCGCGATCATGGTCGCCGATTTCGACCGCGAGCGGGCCAAGGCGGAGCTCACCGCGTTGGGCGTCGCGAACGTGCGCGACGGTGGGCCGTACACCGTCTATGTCAACGATCCCTTCGGCTACGAAGTACAGATCACCGGCATCGGCAACACCGCGATCTGCGGCGTCGACGATCGTGCCGGCTGTGAAGACAGAAGGTAGGCCGACCTGCCATCGATCCGGCGGCGCCGCTTCGCCGGATCGCGGTTTCGCGGCCACAATGCGTGCGGGCTCATCTCGCGACGGGGCGCATCAAACCGCCGGACGGTCGCTCGTGGGAGTTTGAATCTTCGTTCGCGGAGCACTTGGCACGCGGCCGCCCTTTCACCGGTCCGGCGCGTGATGTAACTTCACTCGCGCATAAAATACGGCAAAACAGCCGCAAATCACGGGAGGAAATCATGCGGGGCAATTGGAACCGCCGTAACGTCGTCGCCCTTGCGATCGGGACCGCCGCGGCGCTGGTGGCGAAGCCGCTCGTCTCATCGGCACAGTCGAGCCGCGAAGCGGACGGGGCGCGGCTCCTCAAGGGCGCGCTCGACCTGCACTTCCACATGGACCCCTGGACGCCAAGCGCGACCAACGGGCAGGCGAGCATCGCCGACGTGCGCATCGCGCGCGCCCGCGGCATGCGCGGCCTCGTCATCAAGGACCACAACGAGCCGACCGCGCCGCTCGCCTACCACCTTCGCCCAGAGGTGCCCGGTATCGAGCTCTATGGCGGCTTCGTGCTCAACCGGGCGAACGGCGGGATCAACCCCGCCGGCGTCGAGTTCATGGCGACGCACATCAAGGGCGAGCCGGGCCGCATCGTCTGGATGCCGGCCGGCGACGGCGAGAAAGAGGTGCGCGGATCGAAGAACCCGAACGGGCCGTTCGTTGCGGTGACGAAGAACGGCGAGTTGCTGCCCGAGGTGAAGGAGGTGCT
Organism: uncultured Alphaproteobacteria bacterium; assembly: GCA_963824905.1. Taxonomy (GTDB): domain Bacteria; phylum Pseudomonadota; class Alphaproteobacteria; order Rhizobiales; family Xanthobacteraceae; genus JAJPKK01. Next base: position 263,825 of record CAWGRH010000014.1, on the reverse strand, counting down.
GGCGATCATCAAAGCGCACAACCTCGTGCTCGCCTCGGGGCACATCGCTGCCGAGGAGGCGCTGGCGGTGTTCCGCGAGGCGAAGCGCATGGGCGTGCAGCACCTGATCGCAACGCACGCCTACGATCTCGCCGGCAAGATGACGACCGAGCAGATGCAGGAGGCCGCGAAGCTCGGCGCCTACATCGAGTTCGACTACAGGAACACGCTCGAAGAGGGGAGGACGGACGCGATCCGCAAGGTCGGGCCGGAATATTGCTTCATCTCCGAATTCTGGACCAAGGTCACCGCGCCGAAGGAATATGCCGGTCTTGAAGGCATCGGCGCCTTCGCTGAAGCAATGCGCGCGCGGGGCTTCACCGACCATGAGCTCGAGATCATGTTCAAGGACAATCCGGCAAAGGCGCTCGGCCTTCCGCCATCGACGACCGGCGCGGCGCGGTGACGGACTTACCTCTTCCCCGCGTGCGGGGAGGTCGGACCGCGCCAGCGATCCGCGTGAGGAGGCCTCGCCACGAGTTTGAGCGTCAGAGGATATTCTCCAACGCTCAGCCTGGCGAAACCGCCCCCTGGTAGGATGGGTTGAGCATTTGCGAAACCCATCATCTCGCTCGAGCCACCATGCGACGGCGTTTGGGGATAGAGTGATGGGTTTCGCAAGGCTCAACCCATCCTACGCGCACCCTCTTCAGCAGCGCGGGGAGAGGGAGAAGGAAGCGCTCACCTTTCGGCCGTATTGCACCGCACCCCCCGCTGTGTTAGCACACCCGCGGTTTAGCCGGGCCGCGCCGTGGCGGGTGCTCGCTTGATCCAAGTCCTCCTTCAATTTCAGGGGCTTGCGTCTCATCCGGGCACCGTGTCGCGCCGGGACTGAGCCGAGCCGAATAAGAGCGCACCGTGGCAGGGGAAAATCCGACGGTTTCCGGAGTGGCAGGACGCTATGCGACCGCATTGTTCGAGCTGGCGCTCGAAACCAATGCCATCGACAAGGTCCGCGCCGACCTCGCAAAATTCCAGGGCTTGCTCGACCAGAGCGCCGACCTCAAACGCCTGGTGCGCAGCCCGGTGTTCACCGCCGACGTGCAGCAAAAGGCGCTCGACGCGGTTCTCAAGCCGGCCGGCATCGGCGGCACCGCGGCGAACTTCCTGCGGCTCGTGGTGCGCAAGCGCCGCCTGTTCGCCATTTCGGACATCATCCGCGACTTCAATCTGCTGGCGGCGAGCCACAAGGGTGAGGTGAGCGCGCAGGTCACCGTCGCCGAGGCGCTCTCCGCGGCGCGTCTCGCCGAGGTCAAGGCGGCGCTCGCCGAGGTGACCGGCAAGGACGTCGTAGTCGACGTCAAGGTCGATCCGTCGATCATCGGCGGGCTCGTCGTCAAGCTCGGCAGCCGCATGATCGACACTTCGCTGCGAACCAAGCTTCATGCTCTCAAGAACGCGATGAAAGAGGTCGGCTGATGGATATCCGCGCCGCAGAAATCTCCTCGATCCTCAAGGACCAGATCAAGAATTTCGGCCAGGAGGCCGAGGTCTCCGAGGTCGGCCAGGTGCTTTCGGTGGGCGACGGCATCGCCCGCGCCTACGGCCTCGACAATGTCGAGGCCGGCGAGATGGTCGAGTTCGAGAACGGCACGCGCGGCATGGCGCTCAATCTCGAAACCGACAATGTCGGCATCGTGATCTTCGGCAACGACCGCGAGATCAAGGAAGGCCAGACCGTCAAGCGCACCGGCGCCATCGTCGACGTTCCCGTCGGCAAGGGCCTGCTCGGCCGCGTCGTCGACGCGCTCGGCAATCCGATCGACGACAAGGGGCCGATCCCCGGCGAGCGCCGGCGGGTCGACGTCAAGGCGCCCGGCATCATTCCGCGCAAATCGGTGCATGAGCCGATGGCGACCGGCCTCAAGGCGATCGATGCCCTGATCCCGATCGGCCGCGGTCAGCGCGAGCTGATCATCGGCGATCGCCAGACCGGCAAGACCGCGATCGCGCTCGACACCATCCTCAACCAGAAGCCGCTCAACGCCACCGGCAACGAGAAGATCAAGCTCTACTGCGTCTACGTCGCGGTCGGGCAGAAGCGCTCGACGGTCGCGCAGTTCGTCAAGGTGCTCGAGGAGCAGGGTGCGCTCGACTACTCGATTGTCGTCGCCGCGACCGCCTCCGATCCGGCGCCGATGCAGTATCTCGCGCCGTTCTCCGGCTGCACCATGGGCGAGTATTTCCGCGACAACGGCATGCACGCCGTCATCATCTATGACGACCTCTCCAAGCAGGCCGTCGCCTATCGACAGATGTCGCTCCTGCTGCGCCGCCCGCCCGGCCGCGAAGCCTATCCGGGCGACGTGTTCTACCTGCATTCGCGCCTGCTCGAACGCGCCGCCAAGATGAACGACGACCGCGGCGCCGGCTCGCTCACCGCGCTGCCGGTGATCGAGACCCAGGCGAACGACGTGTCGGCCTACATCCCGACCAACGTCATCTCGATCACCGACGGCCAGATCTTCCTCGAGACCGACCTGTTCTACCAGGGCATTCGCCCGGCGGTGAACGTCGGCCTTTCGGTGTCGCGCGTCGGCTCCTCGGCGCAGACCAAGGCGATGAAGAAGGTCGCCGGCCGCATCAAGGGCGAGCTCGCGCAGTATCGCGAAATGGCGGCCTTCGCCCAGTTCGGCTCCGACCTCGACGCCACCACCCAGCGCCTGCTCAACCGCGGTGCCCGCTTGACCGAGCTCCTGAAGCAGCCGCAATTCTCGCCGCTCAAGATGGAAGAGCAGGTCTGCGTCATCTATGCCGGCGTCAACGGCTATCTCGATCCGATCCCGGTCAACCGCGTGAAGGCCTTCGAGGAAGGCCTGCTGGCGCTGCTGCGCAACCAGCAGGGCGAGCTCCTCGCTGCGATCCGCGACTCCGGGGATCTCAAGGACGACACCGCGGCAAAGCTCAAGAGCGTGGTCGACGGCTACGCCAAGACGTTCGCGTAACCCAGATGCGCCGCGGCTGTCCTCGTGCTCGCGCCGCTCTCCCTGGGGGAGGGTGGGAGGGGGTCGCGTGCCACAAGTGTGCGGCCGTGGCAGCTGGACCCCACCCACCCTCCCCCTTTCGGGGAGGACGCCTGCGCACTGACGGATGATGCACCATGGCTAGCCTCAAGGACATGCGCGTCCGCATCGCCGCGACCAAGGCGACGCAGAAGATCACCAAGGCCATGCAGATGGTCGCGGCCTCGAAGCTGCGCCGCGCCCAGGTGGCGGCCGAGGCGGCGCGTCCCTATGCCGAGCGCATGGAAAAGGTGCTCGGCAACATCGCAGCGTCGGTCAAGGGCAGCCCGGGCGCGCCGCGGCTGCTCGCCGGCACCGGCGACGACCGCGTTCATCTCCTGCTCGTCTGCACCGCCGAGCGCGGGTTGTGCGGACCGTTCAACTCGGCGATCGTGCGGCTCGCCCGCGAGCGTGCCAACGCGCTCATCGCCGACGGCAAGCAGGTGAAGATTTTCTGCGTCGGCCGCAAGGGCTACGAGCAGCTGCGCCGCATCTATGAGAACCGCATCATCGAGACCGTCGACCTGCGCGCCGTGCGCCAGATCAAGTTCGAGCACGCCGACGAGATCGGCGCCAAGATCATGGCGCTTTTCAATGCCGGCGAGTTCGACGTCTGCACCCTGTTCTTCTCGCGCTTCCGCTCGGTGATCGCGCAGATTCCGACCGCCCAGCAGCTCATCCCGGCGGTGTTCCCCGAAAGCGCGGGCGACAACGGCGGGGCGGTGTACGAATACGAGCCGGACGAGGAGGACATCCTCGCCGAGCTATTGCCGCGCAACATCTCGGTGCAGATTTTCCGCGCGCTGATGGAGAACTCGGCCTCCTTCTACGGTGCGCAGATGAGCGCGATGGACAACGCCACCCGCAATGCCGGCGACATGATCCGCAAACAGACCCTCACCTACAACCGCACCCGCCAGGCGATGATCACCAAGGAACTGATCGAGATCATCTCCGGCGCCGAGGCGCTGTAGGGCGGGCGCAGAACGCAACACGAGGACGATATGGCCAATTCGGTCGGACACATTACCCAGATCATCGGCGCCGTGGTCGACGTCAAATTCGACGAGCATCTGCCGGCGATCCTCAACGCGCTCGAGACCACCAACCAGGGCAACCGCCTGGTGCTGGAGGTCGCTCAGCAGCTCGGCGAATCGACGGTGCGCACTGTCGCAATGGACACGACCGAAGGCCTGACGCGCGGGCAGGAGGTCACCGACACCGGGCTTGCGATCGCCGTACCGGTCGGCGACGGCACGCTCGGGCGCATCATGAACGTGATCGGCCAGCCGGTCGACGAGGCGGGGCCCATTCCGCACAAGGAGACGCGGCCGATCCACGCGCCGGCGCCGAGCTTCACCGACCAGTCGACCGATGCGTCGATCCTCGTCACCGGCATCAAGGTGGTGGACCTGCTCGCGCCCTACGCCAAGGGCGGCAAGATCGGCCTGTTCGGCGGCGCCGGCGTCGGCAAGACGGTGCTCATTCAGGAGCTGATCAACAACGTCGCCAAGGCCCATGGCGGCTACTCGGTGTTCGCCGGCGTCGGCGAGCGCACACGCGAGGGCAACGACCTCTATCACGAGTTCATCGAGTCCAAGGTCAACGCCGATCCGCACCATCCGGACCCCAACGTGAAATCGAAGTGCGCGCTGGTGTACGGTCAGATGAACGAGCCGCCGGGCGCGCGCGCCCGCGTCGGCCTTTCAGGACTGACCGTCGCCGAATATTTCCGCGACCAGGGCCAGGACGTGCTGTTCTTCGTCGACAACATCTTCCGCTTCACCCAGGCGGGCTCCGAGGTGTCGGCGCTGCTCGGCCGCATTCCCTCGGCGGTCGGCTATCAGCCGACGCTCGCGACCGACATGGGCGCGCTGCAGGAGCGCATCACCACCACCACTAAGGGGTCGATCACCTCGGTGCAGGCGATCTATGTGCCGGCCGACGACTTAACCGACCCGGCGCCCGCGACCTCGTTCGCGCATCTCGACGCCACCACGGTGCTATCGCGCGGCATCGCGGAAAAGGGCATCTATCCTGCGGTCGATCCGCTCGATTCGACCTCGCGCATGCTCTCCCCGCTGGTGGTCGGCGACGAGCATTACGCGGTCGCCCGGCAGGTGCAGCAGATCCTGCAGCGCTACAAGGCGCTCCAGGACATCATCGCCATTCTCGGCATGGACGAGCTGTCCGAAGAGGACAAGATCACGGTCGCCCGTGCCCGCAAGATCGAGCGCTTCCTCTCGCAGCCCTTCCATGTCGCCGAAGTGTTCACCGGCTCGCCCGGCAAGTTCGTCGAGCTCGCCGACACCATCCGCGGCTTCAAGGGGTTGTGCGAAGGCAAGTACGACTATCTGCCGGAGGCCGCCTTCTACATGGTCGGCACCATCGAAGATGCGGTCGAGAAGGGCAAGAAGCTCGCCGCCGAAGCGTGATCGGCGACCTGCATCATCGCGAAGCGGCGGCTTCGCGATGATGGGCGAATGACGGCTCGGAAGGATTTCGGGACGAGGAACTTCGGACGACGAACATGGCCACATTCCATTTCGAGCTGGTGTCGCCCGAGCGGCTGATTTTCTCCGGCGAGGTCGAGCAGGTCGATGTCCCCGGCGCGGAAGGCGAGTTCGGCGTGCTCGCCGGACACGCGCCCCTGATCGCGACGCTCAAGCCCGGCATGTTGAGGGTCTATGGCGGCTCCGGTGCCCCGCAGCGCATCGTGGTGAGGGGCGGTTTCGCCGAGGTCGGGCCGACCGGGCTCACGGTGCTCGCCGAGCAGGCAGTGCCGGCGGAAGAGTACGATCCCGCGATGATCGACGAAGCGATCAAGGACGCCGAGGAAGACATCACCGACGCCACGACCGACGCGGCGCGCGACAAGGCCCGCCAGCGGCTCGAGCAACTGCAGACGCTGCGCGCGGTGTTGCAGCAGTAAGACCTGCCGATCTTTTCGCGACCTCATCCTGAGGAGCGTCCGAACGACGCGTCTCGAAGGATGGCCCCAAGCACTGCGGTCCGCGGCCGTCCTTCGAGACGCCGGCTGCGCCGGCTCCTCAGGACGAGGTCCTGAGTGATTGCCCAGCGCCACTTACACGCCGCTGCTCAATCCCAGCCAGCGTCGCAGCGCCACGAGCGACCACACGCCTTCGACGATGCCGAACGGCCATGCGCCCTGCAGGAAACCATAGGTCGATGCCAGCACGCAGGTCCCCGCGAACGCCAGCACGAACCAGTGGCTGCGGTTCTCCAGCGCGTAGCAGATCATCATCGCGGTGACCGCGAAGAGGCCGAACAGCGTCAGGCCGTCCACGTGAGGACCGTTCAGACCTTGGTGAAGTGCCGAAACTCGCGCACGACGCGCTCGTAGGTCGGCTCGCTTGAACGGCACCACGAGCTCGGGCAAGCGGTCGATGTGCTCCCAGCGCCAGGCGATGAACTCGGGATCATGGCCGCCGCCGGGGTGAGGATGTCGACCTCCCGGTCGTCGCCGGTAAAGCGCAGCGCGTACCACTTCTGGGTCTGGCCGCGATACTTGCCGCCCCAGGCTCGGCCGACGATGTCGCGGGGGATGTCGTAGGTGAGCCAGTCGGCGATCTCGCCGAGGCGCTCGACCGAGCGGATGCTGGTCTCCTCGTAAAGCTCGCGCAAGGCCGCCGGCCACGGGTCTTCGCCGGCATCGATGCCGCCTTGCGGCATCTGCCAGGCATGGGTTTCGTCGATGTGCTCGGGACCGGAGGAGCGCTGGCCGATGAAGACGCGGCCGGCCGAATTGATCACCGCGAGCCCGACGCAGGGACGGTAGGGAAGGTTCTCGAAACCGGTCATCGCAGCGGCGCCTGTGAAGCGGAGTTCGTCGACACGTTCTGTCCCGGCTTGGTGGCGCGCTTCTGCGGGGCACTTGGCTTGGGGCGCGACGGCTGGGACTGGTGCTGAGGCTCGGGCTCCGGCTGCTTCGTCGGCGTCCGGGACATTGCGCATCAGGTCGGCCAGTCCCGGATCTGGCGGCGGCGCGCTTGTTGCGTCCGAGGTCGCGGGGATCCTCACCTCCTGGCGGGCTCCGCTTCGGCCGTCGATGATGGTGATGATGCGTTCGGCGCGCGGCGCAGCGGGCTGATCCTTCGCGCCGTCGAGCGCTCCGGCCGGCGAGATGGCGCCGGTGATCTGGGGCAGCGGTCGCGGGAGCGGTGCGGCAGTCCCGGGAACGGGGACCACGCGGGGTATGGCCGATGCGCTTGCGGACGAGGGCGGCTCAGGCTTCACCATCAGTGGCGTGTCGGCCGACGTGGCGCCCTTCGGCGGGGCGGGCTGGCCGTGGGTGAGCGGCTCGTACCAGGCGGCGGCCCCGAACACGACCGCTGCGGTGGCGATCCCGAGCGCCGCCGCGGCCACTGAATAGAGAAGGGGGCGCCCTGCGGCAGGCCGCTTGAGGCCCAGCGGGGCATGAAGATCGTCAGTCGCCACTGCGCGCCGCCTCGCGAATCATCGCGCTACTTTACCACGGGGCGCGCCGCGACGGTTCCAGGTTCCGGCGGCTGATGCGGTCGGCCGGCCAAAAACATGACCGCCTTAAACAGAACCGGCGGCCACGAGGCCGCCGGTTCGTTGCATAACAGGTATCCGCCGTCAGTTCGGCAGGTTCGCCGACTTCGGGTTCGGCGGGAACGCCGGATTGATCTTGGTGCCGCGGATGAGGTCCAGCGCCATATTCAGCGCCTTGTCGTCTTTGGCTTCCGGCGGAATATAGGACTGCGATCCGCCCGCCTCGTCACCCTCGGCCTTCAGATGGCCACGCAGCGACAATTCGCCCCGGGTTTCGGTCACCGCTGCCCGCGCCTGGATATCCTCCGGCACCTCCTGCAGCACCTCGATGTCCGGGGTGATGCCCTTGGCCTGGATCGAACGGCCGGACGGGGTGAAGTACCGCGCCGTGGTCAGCCGCAGCGCGCCGTTGCCGGAGCCCAGCGGAATGATGGTCTGCACCGAGCCCTTGCCGAACGAGCGGGTGCCGACCAGCGTCGCGCGCCGATGGTCCTGCAGAGCGCCAGCGACGATTTCCGAGGCCGAGGCCGAGCCGCCATTGATGAGCACGATCACCGGCTTGCCCTTGGTGAGGTCGCCCGGCCGTGCGTTGAAGCGCTGGGTCTCCTCGGCGTCACGGCCGCGGGTCGAGACGATCTCGCCGCGCTCCAGGAAGGTGTCGGACACCGAGATCGCCTGATCGAGCAGGCCGCCCGGGTTGTTGCGCAGGTCGATCACATAGCCCTTCACCTTGTCGGCGCCGAGCTGGCTTGTGATGTCGTTGATCGCCTTCTTGAGGCCGTCCGAGGTCTGCTCGTTGAACTGGGTGATGCGGACGTAGCCGACGTCGTCACCTTCGTTGTGACTACGCACCGAGCGCACCTTGATGGTGTCGCGCACGATCGCGAGGTCGAGCGGCTTGTCCGCGCCCTTGCGCACGATCTTGAGCTTGATCTTGGTGTTGACCGGGCCGCGCATCTTCTCGACGGCCTGGTTCAGCGTGAGGCCCTGAACCGCTTCGTCATCGATGTGGGTGATGATGTCGCCGGCGCGGACACCCGCCTTGGCGGCCGGGGTCTCGTCGATCGGAGCCACCACCTTGACGAGGCCGTCTTCCATGGTGACCTCGATGCCGAGGCCGCCGAACTCGCCGTGCGTCTGCACCTGCATGTCGCGGAAGCTCTTCGGGTCCATGTAGCTCGAATGCGGGTCGAGCCCATTGAGCATGCCGTTGATGGCACCCTCGACCAGCTTCGAATCGTCCGGCTTCTCGACGTAATGCGAGCGCACCCGCTCGAAAATGTCGCCGAACAGGTTGAGCTGGCGGTACGTGTCAGCCGCACCCGCCGCGCTCGCACTCGTCGCAACCATGAGCCGGGACGGTTGCACCGCCATGATCGTCAAAGCGGCCCCGGCGACCGCGCCCAGGAGGACCAGAGAAGTCTTGCGCATCTTCCGCGAACCTTTGCTTGTCGTTGTGGCCTCTCAGCCGTTATCGCCCGTCAGGGTTCCCTGAACGATGTAGGTAGCATCGTGCCGCGATTCCAGCCTTAGGCTGTCTGCCCGTTATTCCACCAAACTTGAGCCTTGAACACAAATGCGCCCTCAGTTCGGCAGGATTGCCGATTTCGGGTTCGGCGGGAACGCCGCGTTGATCTTGGTGCCGCGGATGAGGTCCAGCGCCATGTTGAGCGCCTTGTCGTCCTTGGTGTCCGGCGGAATATAGGACTGCGATCCGCCCGCCTCGTCACCCTCGGCCTTCAAATGGCCGCGCAGCGACGATTCGCCCCGGGTCTCGGTCACCGCCGCCCGCGCCTGGATGTCCTCCGGCACCTCCTGGAGCACCTCGATGTCCGGGGTGATGCCCTTGGCCTGGATCGAGCGGCCGGACGGGGTGAAGTACCGCGCCGTGGTCAGCCGCAGCGCGCCGTTGCCGGAGCCCAGCGGAATAATGGTCTGCACCGAACCCTTGCCGAACGAGCGGGTGCCGACCAGCGTCGCGCGACGGTGGTCCTGCAGCGCGCCGGCGACGATTTCCGAGGCCGAGGCCGAGCCGCCATTGATGAGCATGACCACCGGCTTGCCCTTGGTGAGGTCGCCCGGCCGCGCGTTGAAGCGCTGGGTCTCCTCTGGGTCGCGGCCGCGGGTCGACACGATCTCCCCGCGCTCCAGGAAGGTGTCGGACACCGAGATCGCCTGATCGAGCAGGCCGCCCGGATTGTTGCGCAGATCGATGACGAAGCCCTTCACCTTGTCGGCGCCAAGCTGGTTGGTGATGTCGTTGATCGCCTTCTTGAGGCCGTCCGAGGTCTGCTCGGTGAACTGGGTGATGCGGACGTAGCCGACGTCGTCGCCATCGGTGCGGCCGCGCACCGAGCGCACCCGAATCGTCTCGCGGTTGATCGAGATGTCCAACGGCTTGTCCGCGCCCTTGCGCAGGATCTTGAGCTTGATCTTGGTGTTGACCGGGCCGCGCATCTTCTCGACGGCCTGGTTCAGCGTGAGGCCCTGAACCGCCTCATCGTCGAGATGGGTGATGACGTCGCCGGCGCGGACACCCGCCTTGGCGGCCGGGGTATCGTCGATCGGCGTCACCACCTTGACGAGGCCGTCTTCCATGGTGACCTCGATGCCGAGGCCGCCGAACTCGCCGCGGGTCTGCACCTGCATGTCGCGGAAGCTCTTCGGGTCCATGTAGCTCGAATGCGGGTCGAGCCCGTTGAGCATGCCGTTGACCGCGCCCTCGATGAGCTTGGTGTCGTCCGGTTTCTCGACATAGTGCCCGCGCACCCGCTCGAAAATGTCGCCGAACAGGTTGAGCTGCCGGTAGGTATCGGCGGCCGCAGCGCGCGCGCTGGTCCCGAGCAGCAATCGCGGCGGCTGCGCCACCACGAGGGTCAAAGCAGCCCCGGCGGCGGCGCCCAGAAGGACCAGAGAAGTCTTGCGCATTATCCACGAACCTTTTGGCTGTTGCTCGTTGCCCACCAGGGCGTCGGATCGACGGGCGTGCCGTCCTTGCGGAATTCGATATAGAGAACCGGCTGGGATGTTCCGGCCGGTGGAGAAGCTGAATCGGAAGCACTCGTCATCGCAGACACTGTCGAGGAATCCGTCCTGGTCGAGGAAGCAACTTGTGTGCCGGCTCCCATCACCGCCACCGGCTCCCCGGTCAAAACGAACTGGCCCAGATCGACCGTGATCCGTTCCATACCCGCCAACAAGACATGATATCCACCACCGACGTTCAGGATCAAGAGTTGACCGTAGGATCGGTAGGACGCGGCATACACGACCCAGCCGTCACTGGGTGCGGTCACCTGGGCTCCGGTCCGGGTCGCGATCGAAATCCCTTTTTCGGTGCCGCCCGCACCATCGGGTACGCCGAACTCTTTGATTTTAGCACCGGTTGCCGGCAATGACAGTGTTCCTTTGGCCGCAGCAAAGGCGACCGCGGGTCCGAGCCGCGCCGCTTCGTCGCCTTTCCCGGGACTGGCGGGCGGCGATTTGGCCTCCTCGGCGCGGTTCGCAAATTGCTCGGCGCGCCGCATCGCCTCGATGCTCTGCTCGAGTTTTCCGATCAAATCTTTGAGACCGTCGGCCTGCTTGGCGAGCGCGAGCGCGCGCTGGCGCTCCGCCTCGATCGCGCGCTCGACCTCCGACTGCCGCTTCTGCCGCTCCTCGACGAGGGCGCCCATGCGCTTTTGCTCGGCGCCGAGGGTGGCAATCTCGGTCGCCTGCTTGTCGCGCTCGACTGCGAGCTCCTGGCGGACGCGAATGAGATCGCCGAGCTCGCCCATCAGGGCCTGCGTCTCGGCGCGCATCTCCGGCAGCACGGCACCGAGGAACATGGCGGTGCGAATCGAATCGAGGGCGTCTTGGGCGCCCGTAAACACCGCGGGCGGCGGGCGGTGGCCCACGCGCTGCAGCGCCGCCAGCACCTCGGCGATCAGCGCGCGCCGGTCGGTGAGCGACTTGCGCTTGTCGGCTTCGCTGCTTTCGAGCCCGTGCAGCCGCGTCTCGACGGCCATTACCCGTTCCTCGTCGACGCGGATGCGATTGGCGCCTTCGATCACGGCTGCCGTCAACTTGCGCCGTTCCTCCGCAAGTGCCTGGTTTTCAGCCGTGAGCTTCTGCTCATTCTCGTTCGCCCGCTGCTGCTCGTTGCGCAGTGCATCGAGTTCCTGCTCGCGCGCCTTGAGCGCGTCGGCGGGAGCCTTGTCGGCCGCAGCGTCGGGCTTGTCGGGCTTCGCCGCTGTCGGCTCCGCGGCTGGCGCCGCGCGCGGCCTGAAATGGTCGGGCCGCTTGAGCGGCCTTGCCGTCGCCAAACCGGCGGCGGACGCCACCGCAACCGCGACGACGATACGGCAGCTCCAGGACACCGATCGTGTCGGGGAAGGGATCGTCATCGGCGCCGGACCACGCTCGCCAATTTCGAATCGGGCGACTGCCGAAGCTGCATAAAGCCGACCATCAGAGTGTCTGCATCACGAGGTCGAACCACCAGAGCGAGCCCCAGATTCCAAGGGAACCAACCGAGCGGACCTTGCCGCGTGCAATCCCGGCTGCGGCCCCGCGAAAAACTCGAGCGCGAACAAATCGATATCCGTCGCCCGGGTAACAGCCAAATAGGGCAGCATCACGCCGGGAGCTCGATGCTGGCCGATAGAAATCCTCCGGAATCCTCGTGGTTTCCGCAAGATTAGACGGTCCGCCCCGCCGAAAGGTTCGCGAAACTTCGAGGTGGCCGGCTCCCGTTCACTCCCGATGATAAGGGTGTCCCGTGAGAATCGTGAAAGCCCGGTAAATCTGCTCCAGCAGCATGATTCGGACGAGCTGGTGGGGCCAGGTCCAGGGGCCGAATGCGAGGGTGAGATCGGCCGGCCCCCGGATTGCCTCGCCGAGCCCGTCTGCGCCGCCGATGGCGAAAAAGGCGGTGGGACGGCCAGCGTCGCTCCAGGCGCGCAGATGTGCGGCAAGCGATTCGCTCGGCAGGTTCTCGCCGCGGGCATCGAGCGCGATGGTGACCGCGCGGTCCGGGATCACGCTGCGGAGCGCGATCGCTTCCTCGAGAACGCGCCGCGCGGTCTCGCGTGCGCGGCTATCCTTCACCTCGATGATTTCAATGTCGCGGATGCCCAGCGCGCGGCCGGCCTTGGCAGCACGGTCCTGGTAGCGCTCGGCTAGCTGGCGCTCGGCACCGGCCTTGAGCCGGCCCACCGCAGCGACGACGATTCGCATGCCTGCCTCTCTCGGCAGCGCCATGCCCCGACACACCCGGGCGCGGCCCCATCGGGCGTAACCCAGTGGGCGTAACGACGGCCCCCTACGGGGACTGCCGCCGCGCCCGCTAAGGCGCGATCAGCTGGCGCGCCCCGGCGTGCGACCCCGTGTCCACAATCGCTCAAGATTGTAGAAGGTGCGCACTTCCGGGCGGAAGACGTGGACGATCACGTCCCCCGCGTCGATCAGGACCCAATCGCATTGCGGCATGCCTTCGACCCGAATGCCGGGGAGCCCGGCATCGCGCAGGTCTTTGAGCACGCGATCCGCGACCGATCCTACATGGCGGTTCGACCGTCCAGAGGTCACGACCATGTAGTCCGCGAGCGCGGAATCTTTGCGAAGGTCGATTGTGGTGGTGTCCTCAGCCTTCATATCGTCGAGTCGGGCGAGGACGATGCGGAGCGTCTCATCGGCGTCAGGGCGCGCCTTGGAGACGAGCGTGAGACGGTCGAGGCCGTCCCGGAGGCTTGCAACTGTGGACAGAGGTTCCTTCCCTTTCGGTTCCACTGTGCCGGGCACCCTGCCCGGGGCCACGACCACAAGATAAGTGCAACTCCCTAACAGTTTCAAGCGCGGCGCGTTCCGGTACCCTCGATTCGCACTTGCCTGTGTCGAAAACGACACGGCCCGCATCTTGCGCCCGATCAGTGACTCTTTCGCGACTGCCGCGCCGCACGCAGCGCCGTCGAGGAGAGCGGCGATTTTAGCCCGTGCAGGAACACCCAGGCGGGCGGAGCATGGTCCGCCAGCAACGCGGCGTTGCGCTCGGGCAGACGATAGCGGCCGAGCGCCTGCGCCGCCGTGCTGCCCATGGCGTAAAGGCTCGGGCCGAGGCGATCGACGACGGCAATCGGGACGAGGGCCGCGATGTCGCGCCAATTCTGCCACCGGTGAAAGCTGCGCAGATTGTCGGCGCCCATGATCCAGACGAACCGCGCACCCGGGCAGTGGGCCGTCAGATAGCGGATGGTGTCGTAGGTGAAGCGCACGCCGATACCTGCCTCGATCCCGGTGACGACGATGCGGGGGTGCCGCGTCATCTCACGCGCGCGGGCGATCCGGCGCTCGAGCGGCGCGAGATCGCGGGTGTCCTTGAGCGGATTGCCGGGAGTGACGAGCCACCAGACCTTGTCGAGCTGCAGCCGTTTCATCGCCAGGAGGCAGGCCGCGATATGAGCCTCGTGGGGCGGATCGAAGGTGCCGCCGAACAGGCCGATGCGCTGGCCAGGCGTAAACGGCGGAATGCGATAGAAATCAGGGATGCGGGGTGCCGCCTCGGCCTCCTCGACCTCGGCGCGCTCGAGCGCTGGTATCGGCATCGAAATTTCGCGAACCCCTGCTCGGGCCGGGATGCCGACCCCACGCATGACCAGACCGGCCGTGAGGCCTTTGAGATTACGGACGCGTCTGGCCGTCGCCGTGGACGCGATACTTGAACGTCGTGAGTTGCTCGACGCCGACCGGGCCGCGCGCATGCAACCGCCCGGTGGCGATGCCGATCTCGGCGCCGAACCCGAATTCGCCGCCGTCGGCGAACTGGGTCGAGGCGTTGTGAAGGACGATCGCGGAATCGACCTCGCGCAGGAAGCGCTCGGCCGCGATGCGGTCGGCGGTCACGATGGCGTCGGTGTGATGGGAGCCGTAGCGCTCGATGTGGGCGATCGCCTCGCCGACCCCGTCGACCACCTTGGCGGCGATGATCGCGTCGAGATATTCCGTGCTCCAGTCCTCGGCGGTGGCGGCGGTGACCCGCCGGTCGACGCCTTGCACGTCGCGGTCGCCGCGGACCGCGCAGCCGGCCTCGAGCAGCATATGGATGAGCGGGTCGAGCTGGGAGATCGCCGCGCGATCGACCAGCAGCGTCTCGGCGGCGCCGCACACGCCGGTGCGCCGCATCTTGGCGTTGAGCACGATCGCCTTAGCCATCTCCGGATCGGCAGCGCCGTCCACATAGACGTGGCAGTTGCCATCGAGATGGGCGAACACGGGAAGGCGTGCCTCGGCCTGCACCCGGGCGACGAGGTCCTTGCCCCCGCGCGGAACGATGACGTCGATCATGCCGTCGAGGCCGCCGAGCATGTGGCCCACCGCAGCGCGGTCCCGGGTCGGCACCAGTTGGATGCCGCTTTCGGGCAAGCCGGCCTCGCGCAGGCCGGCGGCGAGCGCGGCATGGATCGCGCGCGAGGTCCGCAGGCCGTCGGAGCCGCCGCGCAGGATCACGGCATTGCCGGCCTTGAGACAGAGCGCACCGGCATCGGCGGTGACGTTCGGGCGGCTCTCATAGATGACGCCGACGACGCCGAGCGGCACCCGCACCCGCTCGATCCTCATGCCGTTCGGCCGGTCCCAGGCATCGGCGACGGTGCCGACGGGGTCGGCGAGCTCGGCGATCACCTCGAGCCCGGTTGCGACCGCCGCGACCCGTTTTTCATCGAGCCCCAGCCGGTCGAGAAATGCGGACGTCGCACCCGCCTTGCGCGCCTCGGCGAGATCCTCGGCGTTGGCAGCGAGGACGGCGGCGGTGCCCTCACGCAGTGCCTGCGCCATGCCCCTGAGCGCACGGTCCTTTTCGGCGGCCGTCGCGAGTGCGAGGCGGCGCGAGGCGTCGCGCGCCCGCGCCCCCATGTCGCGCATCATTGCGGCAATGTCGCCGACCCCTTCAACACTCTTGAGATTTGCGCTCATGCCGACATTCACCTGTCACGGAGCATACCTACCATGTTCCCCCGTGGGCCGCGAGGCCGCTGCGCAGTGCTATATTCCCCGCGGAACCCCCGGAACAAACGGACCAGCCGGGTCTTTTGGTTCCAGGCGAGTTGGCGACGGAGAACCTCAATCATGGCCCAGCCCCAGCTTCCTTCCCGGTTCCCTGTCGGCACCCGCTACGTCGTCGAAGGGGAACCAGCGAAGGGTGGCAAGCTGCGGATCGTCTCGCGCTATCTGGTGATGCCGAGCGGTGTGCGCTACGACCTCATGAACAGCGAGCCCGCCCGCCCGCCGGCGCCGAGCCGCAAGACCCGGTTGCGCGCGACCCCGCAGCGCAAGGTCGGCCAACGTAAGGTCGGATAGCGTAAGGTCGGGCAGGGCGACATCGGGGAGACGCCGCACCGACCGCCTCTCCCGTTTTCAGCTTCGAGGATGGTGCCCGGTAGCCCCGGGCGTTTTTCATTTTCGGCTTCCGCCCGCGCAAAACGGCCCGGCCGACCGGGCATTCCGGAAAAAGCCGGGTTGAAGCCCTTCCGTCCGCCGAGAACCTCTCCCCGAAGAAGATCGCAGCAACAGGACCGCGAGCTATAGCCTGGACGAGTGGATCGCCGACACGAACTCCTCGAAGCTCGCGTCCATCGCTTCTGTTTCCTGCAAAATGAATGGGAGATGACCATAGCGGATGGAAAGTTGCCGCCCTGCCTCGTCCGCGGGCCGTGCCGCGATAGCATATTGGAAGATCGCCGCGGCAAGACCAACGCGATCCGCTCCGGATTTTGAATGGATCAGCACCGGCTTGGGTGCCTCTCTCAGTGCGGAAATGAGGTCGCGCATTTGACTGGCGGTTGGCCTCGTCCCGCGCGAGAGCGGAACCTCATAGCGAGCAATCCGGTGGGCGGTGCTGACGGAGATTTCCCCTCGGTACCAAGCTTGATCAGGCTCGGGAGGGACGAGGCTGATGATGCTGCGAATCCCATAGTCGGCGATCACGAACTCCAGTTCGTCCGGCCATAACTGTGCGGACCGATATACCAGCCCCGGCGCCACCACGTGGACGTTCTCGGAAAAGCGCACACCGAGACAGACCCCGAGAACTGCTGTCGACACGGCCAAGACCGCAAGCATGACGGGGAGAACGTCCCGCCAGCGATACGATCGCCGGCCAACGCGTCGTTTCCATTCACCAGGCATTATGCGCACGATAGGGCCACCGCATTGCTGCTTCGCGAGGAGCCTAGTCCACTTTATCACGAAGGAAGCCGTGCCCTAAAGCTACGCGAGACGGTTTGGGGCCACCAGTCGCTTTCGCTGCAGGCGATGTCCGCAGAAAACATCTGCCGAGGCGGTCGCGAGCCGCGCAGCCGTAGGCTGAAAAATCACTCGGCATTTGGTCCCGAGCGCAATGTGCTGAGTGAGATCGGCCTGCCACCGGTCGCCTCGACAGCCGGCGCGCCTGCGGTCGAATTGATGGCCGAATAGGCCGCGGCGCAGATGTGCGAATGGATACGCTTCAAGTCGCGTAAGATATCGAGATGCAGCGAAGTCGTTTCCAGCGTCTCTGGGCGGCCTTCGCGCAGCCGCTCCAGATGGCGTTCGGCAGCCTCGATCTCGGCGCTGCGCAATCGCGATTTCTCCACCAACAGCTTCCGCGCCTCGCCTGCATCACCGGACATGAAGACTCCGAACGAGATCTTGAGACTCTCGAGCACGCGCTTGTGAAACATCATCAGCTCGGACGCGCCCTCGCTCGAGAATTGCAGCTTGCGCTTGATTTTCTTGCCCGCCACTTCGCAGAGATTTCGATCGATGATGTCGCCGATGTGCTCCAGATTGATGGCGAACGAAATGATTTCCATGGCGCGACGCCCCTCGCGCTCGTCGAGAGCGCCGCGCGTAAGCTTGGTCACGTAAAGCTTGATCGCTTCGTCGAGGCGATCGACCACGTTGTCCATTCGCGACACGTCGGCGATCAGGATGCGGTCGTTGGTCATCAGCGCCGTCATCACGTCGCGCAGCATGGTCTCGACGACATCTCCCATGCGCAAGGCCTCACGGGCCGCGTCCGCCAGCGCGAGGGAGGGGGCGTCGAGAAGACTTTCATCGAGGTGGCGCGGCGCCGACGGGTCGGAGGCGGCGCTGCGTTTCGGGAACAGCTTGCGGAGCAGCCACGCCAGGGGATCGAGGAGCCCGATGAAGAGCAGCGCCATGGCGACGTTGAAGGCGATGTGGAACTCCGCCGTCATCCTCGAGGCATCGGGCTGAAACGAGCTCAGCGCCCCGGCGATCGTTTGCAGAAACGGTGCGACCACCGCGATTCCCACCAGCCGGTTCAGCAGGTTGCCGACCGGAAGCCGGTAGCTGGCGAGATCGCCGCGATTCCCGGCTTCCAAAACCGGGTTGATGGCGCTGCCGAGGTTGGCGCCGAGGACCAGCGCCAGCGCCGCCGCCGGTGTCACGAAATGCGAATAGGCGAGCGACATGAACAGCAACACCGTGGCGACACTCGAATGCGCTGCCCACGTCAGCACCGCAGCGATCACGATGCACAGGACCGGATCGTTGGTGACGGCACCGAGCAACGCCCGAACGCCCTCGGCGCTCTCGGCCGGTGCGAGCGTGTCCAGCAGAATGTGGAGCGCAAGCAGCATCAGGCCGAGCCCGATCGAGACGCGGCCGAGGTCCTTGATCCGGGTGCGCGGCCCCGTGCGGAAGGCGATCAGGCCGATGATGAACAGCACGGGCGCGGCGGCGGCGATGTTGAAAGCGAACAGCTGGACGATCAGCGTCGTGCCCACATTGGCACCGAGCATGATCGCGAGCGCGGGAACCAACGCCACCAGTCCTTCCGACGCGAACGAGGCGGTCATCAGCCCGGTCGCTGTGCTGCTCTGCAGGATCGCGGTCAGGCCGAGTCCGGCGAAGAACGCCGTGACGCGATTGCCGACCGTCTTGGAAAGCACGTGTCGAAGGTCCGAGCCGAACGCGCGCAGGATACCCGTGCGGACCATGTGCAGGCCCCACAGCAGGAGTGCCACGCCCCCCATCAAATCGAGGATCACGAGGGTGCCCATGAATCACCTCTCCAGGGCAGCTCGGCTCCGACGCACCGATGCTACAGGCTCAATCGGGTGCATATCGCGAGGCCGGCACAAGATTGCAATCCCGTAGCAGCTCAACGGGCGTGCCAAGGGGCGCTGACAGGAAGCCTCCTGGGCGAACTCATTCCCGTCCCCCGCCAAAAAATAAGCCCCGGCAGCCTGCGCTGCCGGGGCCTTTGATTTGAGTGCTGCGGTTGCCCGGTCAGACAGACCGGGCGCCCGTCAGAACCGTTGGTCTCAATGAGCCAGCGGATCAGGACGCATCTGGAACTTCACGATCTTCGGCAGGGTGCCCTTGCCGGTCTCGCGATGGAACGGCGTGCGATTTCCGTCCGTCGACCAAAGGGCACGGCCCTTCCAGCCACCATTCGGATCGTCGATGCGGCCGTCGATCCACTTGGCGAAGAAGCCGAGCGGATAGGGGATGCGCATGTTGATCCACTTGCCGTCCTTGAGCGCCATCAGCGACTCGTTGGCGTTGCCGGTTGCGAGCGGGATGTTGTCACCGAGGCCGAACGTGTTCTGCTGGTCGACCCAGGTGTAGTAGCTCGCCTCGGCGCTGCCATTCTCAGCGACGTTCTTGAACTGCGGGCCGGGGAACGGAGTGAGCGTCCAGCCCTCCGGGCACATCTTGCCTTCCGCCGCCTGCGGGCCGTTAAGCGGGCCCTTGCACTTGCGGCGGTCGAAGGCGGCCATATGTCCGCTCGACAGCGGCACATAGGCGACGCCGTTGCGGTCGATGTCGAAGCCACGCGGCCCGAAGCCCGGGAACGGCGGCTCATAGACTTCCGACAGCTTGGTCTTGGGATCGAACCGAAGCACATAGCCCGGATATCCGAGCACTGCGCCCCAGACCGTTCCATCGGCCGGGTTCACGCCGACCCCGTAGAGGCCAGCGGCCAAACGCTTGTCCTTGGTCGGATCGACGGCCTGGTTCGGCTGCACGTAGTCGTCAGCCTTGCCGTTGGCGTTGGTGTCGATGATGACCGGGGCCCAGCCCTGCGCCTTGGCCTCGTCGCCGGTCTCCTCGAGGATGCGACGGTTCACCCAACCGATCGCGCCCTGCTGCGGCCCGCCCGCGCTCACCCAAAGCGTGTTGTCGGCATCTTCCGCCAGCACGACGTGGTGAGTGTTGAAGCAGGTGCGCACCAGCGTGGTCTTGCCGGTCTTGGGATCATACATCGCCAAGTGGCGGGTCGACTCCTTGATCGGGAAGGCCTTCGCGGAAGGATGATCCGAGCCTGCCTGGCAGAACTTCGGGTTCTCCGGGGCGCCGACACGCGAGGTGTACCAGACGTCGCCGCGCTCATCCATGATGAGGCTGTGCATGCTGGTCTTGGAGTCCCAGATCGCCTCGTCGCCCCAATAGGCCGACGGCGCCATGGTGTTGTTCTTCGTCGACTCCATGTCCTTGTCGCGCGTGGGCATCGTCACGCGGGTCGGCACGTTCGTGTTCGGATCGAAGATCGGGAACCAGTCCGTGCTCTCCTCGGTAGCGCCGAAGTGCTTGCCGTTGGCGTTGATGGTCGGCTTGCGCTTGTCGGTCGATACCTGGTCGTGCATGTAGGCCTTCTGATCACCCCAGTCCCACTGGGTGATCACGACGTTGCGCTCGAGACCCTGCGGCCGTTCCGGCTTGGCGAAGGGCAATTCGCCACCCGCGATCCGGTCGGTCCAATCGGCGAGGTTCGCGATCGCGATCTTGGGGTCCTGCCGGCCGATTGCGGCCGCCATGCCGGTCATCGCCTGGCCGGACTGGATGCGGCGCTCCCAGGCCTCGGTCGAATTCTTGAAGGTGCCGAGCTCCTTCGGGATTTCGCGGGTCGCCTTGTTGCCGAGCTGATGGCAGGCGTAGCAGCCGTTGGTCTTGACCTGATCCATCCACTGCAACTGGCTCTTCATGATCGCGGCCATGCCGTTGCCGGTCGGACCAGTGCCCGGGAACATGTCCTTTTCCGGGATCTTGAGCATCGAGAACCAGTAGATCGCCGGATAATACTGCGCCGCCGCTGCCTCGGTAGGCGCCGGAATCGCGGTGATGTTGACGACCTTGCCGGGCTCGCTCTGGGTCTTGGCGGAGTCGACGAGGCCGTAGCCGCGCGCCCACACCGTGTAGTTCGCCTTGGGCAGGTCGGGGATGACGTAGCGGCCCTGGTCGTCGGTCACGACGATCTTGTTCATCTTGGTGGGGAGATCGGTGGTCTCTGCGATCACCCATACGCCGGCTTCCGGTCCCTTCGGTCCGGTCACGACGCCGCCGATATCGGTGCTGCCGATGCTCGGCGGGGCAGCTTGCTGCGCGCTCGCCGGGCCCGGGGTCCCGAGTGCGAGGGCGATAGCTACCGCCGCCACGCTCAGGTACAACCCGCGTTTCGTCCTCATGTATTGTCCTCCGCTTCGACTGATGCTTGTGTAGGGAAGGTGTTCGGCCGTCGGCCGAATTTTTGCCGAATGTCTGATCGCCTCAGCAACCGACGGCTTGTGCCGTTCTTTTTGATCCCGACGACGAATATTTCATCCCGGCGGCCAAAGCAACTGACTTGGCGGCGCTCTGTTTGTCGCGCGTCCTGCATTGCGGCTGACGATGTGTGATTGTGAGAAAAGTCCTAGCATGCAAAATCGATCACGCCACGGCGCGAATGGCGGGAACGGATTGCGAGCTTACCTCGTCGACCGGGGTGCCGGCGCGCTGACCGCGGGAACAGGGTCAGTTCCGAGCGAATCGGTAACGCACTTCTTGGTAAAGCTCGTCTTCGCAGCACCCTTGAGCTTCTTTTCGGCGGCCGCGATGCCGCACGATTTGTTTGCGTCCCGTTCGCACTTGTCCATGAAGCTCTTGCGCGCCGCGCCGGCGAGCTTCTGATCGTCTGCCTGGGCCTTGCAGGTCGGCCCCTGGGCATAGGCGCTTGCGGCGAAGCTCGAAACGAGCGCGGCCAGAATCAGTCTCTTCATCGCTGCCCGCCTCCCGGAAGGATCGCGCCCCGCAACGATTCGCGAGGTTATCCCCGTAAATTGCGAAATCCTAGGGTCGCGATTGCGCTGTTGTGGAGGGCGGGCGCGACCGATCGAAGGCGGATCGGCCGCGGCGCTCGCGATCTCGCGCGGCGGTCAGCGCGCTGCGCCGGGCCCGAGGTGCAGGCCGCACTCCTTCTTGCTCTCGTCCTCCCACCACCAGCGGCCGGCGCGCTCCGGTTCGCCGGGGCGGATCGCACGCGTGCAGGGGGCGCAGCCGATCGAGGCGAAGCCCTCGGCGTGGAGCGCATTGCGCGGCACCGCATTCGCATCGGCGAAACCGAGCACCGCCTCGCGCGTCCAGTCCTGGAGCGGGCTCAGCTTGAGTAGCCCGCGCTCGGTATCGGCGACGACGAGGGGCGCCTGTCCGCGGTGAGCCGACTGGTCGGCGCGCAGCCCGGTGATCCAGCCGGCGGCGCCGGCGAGCGCGCGGCCGAGCGGCTCGACCTTGCGCACGTCGCAGCACGCCGCCCGCGCCTCCCGCGAACCATAGAAGCCGTTGATGCCCTGGGCCTGGACCAGCGCTTCGAGGGCGTCGTGGCGCGGATAGATCGCCCGGATGCGGCGGCCGTAGCGCGCTTCGGTTTCTTCCCAGGCCGTGTAGGTCTGCGGAAACAGGCGTCCGGTATCGAGGGTGACGAGATCGATGTCGAGCCCGGCCTCGCAGATCATGTGCAGGATCACTTGGTCCTCGAGCCCGAAGCTCGTGGTGAAGGCCAATCTGCCCGCGACCTCGCTGCGGAAGGCGGCAAGCCGCGCCGCGGCGTCGAGGCCGGACAGCGCCTTCTCCAACGCCGCGGCGCGGGCAACCAGCGCCGCAGCCTGCGGCCGCTTCGCCTGCGCCGGCAGCGCCAGCACCAGGCCGCCGCCGGCAATCCGGCCGCCGTGCTCGAGCACGATTCGCCCGGTGCGCGGGTTCGCCTCGTAGAGATCGACCGCGAGCGGCGCGGCGAGCGCGATCTCGACCTCGCCCACATGGTTCGTTGCGATGGCATCGCCGTGCGTCGGCGTGACCTCGCCGGGATCGACGGAATTGGCGACCGTTATCACCGTGCCGCGCGCCTCAGCGGGACCAATGCGCACGGCGAGGGCCGTGCCCGCTGCCAGCGGCTCGTCGGCGAGCCAGAAAATGCGTGCGGTGATCTTGTTGGCCGCCAACGCCGATGCATCAGCAGGCGCGATGACATCGCCACGGGCAATGAAGAGATCGCGGTCGATGGTGATGCCGACCGAACGTCCGGCGCTTGCGGTGGCCGCCGGGCTCGGGGCTCGAGCCACCGGCCACGCCTCGATGGAGCGGACCCGCGCGCGCTTGCCCGACGGCGACACCACGATCTCGTCGCCGACTGCGAGGCTGCCGCTCTCGATGCGGCCGGCGATGATGCGGCGGTCGTCGAATTTGTAGACCGCCTGCACCGGAAGCCGCAGCGGCAGCGCACTCGCGGGCTCGGCCGGCGCGAACCGGTCGAGCGCTTCGATCACGGTGGGGCCGGTGTACCACGCGATCGCCGCCGTCCGTGCGACGACGCCATCGCCGTGGCGCGCCGAGATCGGAATGACCGCGGCCGGCTTCACCCCGAAACTCTCGAGATGTGCGCTGATCTCGGCGTCGATCTCGCGAAACCTGCCGTCGTCGTAGCTTACCCGGTCCATCTTGTTGATGACGACGACGACCTGGCGCACGCCGAGCAGGTGCAGCAGGTAGCCGTGCCGCCGCGTCTGCTCGCGCACGCCTTCCGCGGCGTCGACGATGAGCAGTGCCGCATCGGCCTGCGACGCCCCGGTGATCATGTTGCGCAGAAATTCGGCGTGGCCGGGCGCGTCGATCAGGACGAAGTCCCGCGACGGCGTGCGAAAGCGCACCTGGCTGGTGTCGATGGTGATGCCCTGGTCACGCTCGGTCTGCAGAGCATCGAGCAGGAACGACAATTCGAACGGCATGCCGCGCCGGGCGCTCACCGCCTTGAGCTCGTCGAGCTTGCCGTCGGGCAGGCTGCCGGTT
This sequence comes from uncultured Alphaproteobacteria bacterium, assembly GCA_963824905.1. Lineage (GTDB taxonomy): Bacteria > Pseudomonadota > Alphaproteobacteria > Rhizobiales > Xanthobacteraceae > JAJPKK01. Next base: position 240,168 of record CAWGRH010000014.1, on the reverse strand, counting down.
TCGGCGAGCAGGCGTCCGATCAGGGTCGACTTGCCGTGATCGACATGGCCGACGATGACGATGCGGACGAGCGGGCGCGGCGAGACGGTGTTAGCGATATCGAAGCCGGGCGAGACGCGGGCATTCATGAGTTCATTCCCTTAGAGATAGCCGGAGGCGCGCAGCCGCTCGAAGGCGTCCTCGGCCTCGTGATCCATGGCGCGGCCGGAGCGTTCGGGCGTCCTGGTGACGTCGAGCTCGGCGATGATCTCGTCGATGGTGCGGGCCTGCGACGGCACCGGGAAGGTGATGTCCGCGTCGCCGAGCGAGCGGTAGCGCTTGCCGTCTTTCGCGAGATAGAGCGGGATGATCGGGATGCCTTCGCGCCGCGTGTAGGTCCAGATGTCGGTCTCGGTCCAGTGCAGAATGGGATGGACGCGCAAATGGGCCCCGGCCGGGAGCCGCGCATTGAAATGGTCCCAGAACTCCGGGGGCTGGTCGCGGACGTTCCAGTTGCCTTCGAGGCCGCGCGGCGAGAACACCCGCTCCTTGGCGCGGGTCGCTTCCTCGTCGCGGCGGATGCCGGCGATCAGGGCGTCGAAGCCGTGCTTCGCCAGCGCGAGCTTGAGCCCTTCGGTCTTGCGCGCGGCGGAACGCGCGGCCGGCGGCAGCGTCGGGTCGACCGCGTCCAGCGGCGGGCACGGCTCGACGATGAGATCGAGCGCCCATTCGCGGGCGTAGCGGTCGCGGAACGCGTACATCTCGGGAAATTTCTTCCCCGTATCGACATGCATGACCGGAAACGGCAGGTGGCCGAAGAACGCCTTGCGGGCGAGCCAGATCATCACGTTGGAGTCCTTGCCGAGCGACCACAGCAAGGCGAGCTTCTTCATCCGCGCGAAGGCTTCGCGGAAGATGAAGATGCTCTGTGCTTCGAGATCGTCGAGGCGGTCCATCGCGCTCATTCCTTTTCCGAGCCTGGCGCGAGCCGCACCTTGAGGCCGCTGATGCCGGGCGACATCAGGATCTGGCAGGCGAGCCGCGACGACGGCTCGACCGCGAGCGCTTCATCGAGCCGGTCCTCTTCCTCGGTGCTTGGCGGTACGAGGCGGGCAACCCAGTGATCGTCGACATAGACGTGGCAGGAGGCGCATGCACAGGCCCCGCCGCAGGTCGCCTTGAGCGGGACGCCCCAGTCCCGGATCACCTCCATCACCCGCCAGCCGTCGAGCGCAGGCAATGTGTGCTCGTGGCCGGAGTGATCGACGACGAGGAGAACGATGTCGTCCTGGGTCGATTTGCAGTGCATTTGTTCCAAGGCCAACCTCGCGCAGAGAAGAAAAATTTTCTATTTGAGCCCGCTGTTTTCTATCTATATAGAATTATCTTCTCGTCAACGAGGAATTTGCGCCGATGCGTTTCCTGCCGCTGTTTCTGGACCTCCGTGCCGGAAAAGTCGCGCTGATCGGCTCCGGTCCCGCCGCCGTGAACAAGCTCCGGCTGCTGCGGGCTGCCGGCGCGGATGTGCGCTGGTACTCCGACGACGTCGACGTCGCCGAGGAGATGCTGCTGGCGTCGCGGCCGCCAGGACGGCTCGAGCTGTCGCTCGCCGATCCGCTGCAGGCGAGCTTTCGCGAATTCCGCCTGGTGGTGGCGGCGACCGGCACTGCGCTCGACGACGCGGTCGCTGCACTCGCCCGCACCGTCAACGTTCCCATCAACGTCGTCGATCGCCCGGAGCTGTCGAGCTTCATCTTCCCCGCGATCGTCGATCGCGGGGAAGTAGTCGTAGCGATCGGCACCGGCGGCGCCTCGCCGGTGCTCGCTCGACGGCTGCGCGAGCGCATCGAGGCGATTTTGCCGGCACGCATCGGCGAGCTTGCAACACTGCTGCGCCGTTATCGCGGCCGCCTCTCCATCGCCCGCGACGGCGCACACAAGGTGCGGCGATTCTGGGAGCGCGCGGTGGACGGTTCTGTCGCAGCCGCGGCGCTCGCCGGCCGCGGCTGGGACGCCGAGGCGACGCTCATCCGCGAGATCGCCGACCTGCGCAAGGAGCGCGCCCCCACCGGCACCGTCCACCTCGTCGGTGCCGGCCCCGGCGATCCCGACCTTCTGACGTTGCGCGCCCTCCACGCGCTGCAGGGCGCCGACATCGTCTTCTACGACGAGCTCGTCACGCCCGAGATTCTCGACCGTGCGCGGCGCGACGCCGAGCGCGTCTTCGTCGGCAAGCGTAGCGGCGCGCCGGGCGTCGGCCAGGACGAGATCAACCGCCGCCTGCGCGACGCCGCGCGGCGCGGCCTCAACGTCGTGCGGCTCAAGGGCGGCGATCCCTTCGTGTTCGGCCGCGGCGGCGAGGAGCTCGCCTATCTGCGGCGCCACGACGTGCCGGTGATCGTCGTCCCCGGCATCACCGCAGCGCTCGGCTGCGCCGCCGAAGCCGGCCTGCCGCTGACGCTGCGCAGCGAAGCAACGCGCGTCACCCTTGTCACCGCTCATCGCGCCGATGACGCCGCAGCTGCCGATTGGTCGGGCCTCGGCGATCCCGCGACGACCGTCGTCGTCTACATGGGACTTTCGGCCGCCGCGGCGGTGCGTGACGGGTTGATCGCCGCAGGCCGCGCACCGGCAACCCCGGTCGCCATCGTTGCGCGCGGCACCCGCCCCGATGCCGTGACCGTCACCGGCACCCTCGATGGGCTCGAGCGGCTCGCTGCCGATGTCGGCGACGGGCCCGCCGTCATTGTCGTCGGCAATGTCGTCGCGTATTCCGATGCCTGGCTCGCGGCGCTTGCCGCGGGCGCGTCGCAGGAGATTGCCGCATGACCTCGCCGCTGCAGCAGAAGCTCAAGATCACCGGCCCGGTCGTCGTCACCGCCAACCGGCTGGGCGACGGTGCCGTCGTCTACCGCACTCTGGAGGGCGCGTGGTCGACGATGCTGGCGCAGGCCGCCGTGGTCGACAACGCGCCGGCGGCGAGCGCGCTGCTCGCCCAATCCGTCGCCGACGATATCGGCGCCGTCGGGGCCTATGTCGCGCCGGTCCGATTTGACGATGACGGCCGTCCGCAACCCGGAAACCTGCGCGAGCGGATCAGGCTCACCGGCCCGACCATCACGCTGACGGCAGGCGGGGCCTGACATGTATCTCTACGACGAACTCGATCGCACCCTCGTCGCCGAGCGCGTCGCCGAATTTCGCGACCAGGTGGGGCGCCGGCTGTCCGGCGAGCTCACCGAGGACGAGTTCAAGCCGCTGCGGCTGATGAACGGCATCTATCTGCAGCTCCACGCCTACATGGCGCGGATCTCGATCCCCTACGGCACGCTGTCGTCGGATCAGCTGCGCATGCTCGCCCACGTCGGCCGCCGCTACGATCGCGGCTACGGCCACTTCACCACCCGGCAGAACATCCAGTTCCACTGGATCAAGCTCGAAGACCTCCCCGACGTGATGGCGGACCTCGCCAAAGTCGGGCTGCACGGCATGCAGACCAGCGGCAATTGCGTACGCAACGTCACCACCGACCAGTGGGCCGGCGTCGCCCCTGGCGAGGTCGAGGACCCGCGCATCTGGGCCGAGGTGCTGCGCCAGCACTGCACGCTGCATCCGGAATTCACCTTCCTGCCGCGCAAGTTCAAGATCGCGCTGACCGCGTCCTCTCACGATCGCGCGGCGGTGAAGATTCACGACATCGGCCTGCGGCTCCATCGCAACGGCGCCGGCGAGACAGGCTTCGAGGTGACCGTCGGCGGTGGGCTCGGGCGAACGCCGTTCATCGGCAAGACGATCAAGCCGTTCCTGCCGAAGCGCGATATCGTGAGCTATGTCGAGGCGATCCTGCGCGTCTACAACCTCGCCGGCCGGCGCGACAACATCTACAAGGCCCGCATCAAGATCCTGGTCCACGATCTCGGCGCCGAGGCCTTTGCGAAGGAAGTCGAGGCCGAGTGGCTGCCGATCAAGGACGGCCCGCTGGCGCTCGATCCGGCCGTCATCGCCGATGTCGCCGCGCGCTTCCGCTATCCCGACTATGAAAGGCTCACCGACGATCCGCCGGAGGTCGTGCGCCTGCGCAAGGACGATCCCCGGTTCGCCGCGTGGCTCGGCAATTCCGTCGACAACCACAAGGTGGCCGGCCATGCGATCGTCACGCTGTCGCTCAAGGCCGAAGGTGCGACGCCGGGCGACGCGACGTCGGACCAGATGGACGTGATCGCCGATCTCGCCGACCGTTATTCGTTCGGCGAGATCAGGGTCTGCCACGAGCAGAATTTGGTGCTGCCTCACGTCGCGCAGCGCGACCTGCCGGCGCTGTGGCGCGCACTCGACGGGGCCGGCCTCGCGACGCCCAATGTCGGCCTCGTGTCCGACATCATCTCCTGTCCGGGACTCGATTATTGCAGCCTCGCCAATACGCGCTCGATCCCGATTGCGCAGGAGATTACGCGCCGGTTCCGCAATCTCGATCTCGCCCGTGATCTCGGCAAGCTGCACATCAACATCTCCGGCTGCATCAATGCCTGCGGCCACCATCACGTCGGCCACATCGGCATTCTCGGCGTCGAAAAGAACGGCGAGGAGTTCTTCCAGATCACCATCGGCGGCCGCGCCGACGAAAAGGCGGAGCTCGGCGCCCTCATCGGACCGGCAGTCCCTTATGGCGAAGTCGCCGACACCGTCGAGGACATCGTCGCGGCCTATGTCGAGCTGCGCGAACAGCCGGACGAGCCTTTCCTGGAGACGGTGAAGCGGCTCGGTGTCGAACCCTTCAAGGAGCGTGTCTATGCCACTCATTAAGAACGGCCGGGTCGTCGAAGACCGGTTCGTCCGCATTCTCGACGATGCGCCGATCCCCGACGGGGTCGCCGTCATCGTTCCGGCGGCGCGCTTTCTCGCCGATGCAGAGGATATCCTGCGCCGCGACGCGCCGACCGGGATCGAGTGGCCGAACAACCGCGCGGTCGCGGAGCTCGAGCCCTATCTCGATCGCCTGGCGGCGATCGTGCTCGCCTTTCCGAACTTCAAGGACGGGCGCGGCTACAGCCAGGCCCGCCAGCTTCGCGAGCGCTATCGCTTCGGCGGCGAGCTGCGCGCCGCCGGGCAGATCCTGCGCGACCAGTTTCTGTTCCTGGTACGCGCCGGCTTCGATGCGCTCGAGGTGAAGAAGCCCGCCGACGCCGAAGCGTTCGCCGCGACGCTCGCGCGCTACTCGGTATTCTATCAGCCGTCGGGCGACACGCGCGTCGCCACGCCGCAGCGGCGTCTTGCCCGGTTCTCGACGCCGAGCCCGCGCGAGATGGTACGCTGAAAGCGGCGCCCCTACGATCAGCCGCGCTTAAAAGTTGGGCGCTCAGGATCGACAAACCACGCGGCGCGCAACCGGTAGAAAGGTCGAGCCGTCGCATCGCGAAATATGAAATTCGCTTTCATTGACGCGAGCACGCTCCATACGATTCTCTTGGCACCGAAGCGGGAATGGTTCCTGCCAGGGAGATCGGCTTGGTCACTTTCAAATCCACGTTTGCCAAATCCATGTTTGTGCGCGTCCTCATCGGCACGTTGTTCGCTGCGGTTGCGAGCGGTGTCGCGGGCGCTGCCGACGTAACGCTGCTCAATGTCTCTTATGATCCGACCCGCGAGCTCTATGCCGACATCAACGCGGCGTTCGCGCGCGAGTTCTCCAAGACCGGCAAGTCGATCGAGATCAAGCAGTCCCACGGCGGATCGGGCAAGCAGGCGCGCTCGGTTATCGACGGCCTGCCCGCCGACGTCGTGACCCTCGCGCTCGCCTATGACATCGACGAGATTTCCGATCGCGGCCTCATTGCGCCGGGATGGGCGCAGCGACTGCCCAACAATGCATCCCCCTTCACCTCGACCATCGTGCTCCTCGTGCGCAAGGGTAATCCGAAGGGCATCAAGGACTGGAACGATCTCGTACGGCCCGGCATCAAGGTGATCACGCCCAATCCCAAGACGTCGGGAGGCGCGCGCTGGAATTATCTCGCCGCCTGGGGCTATGCGGCGAAGAAGCTCGGCTCCGACGCGAAGGCGAAGGAATTCGTCAAGGCGCTCTACGCCAATGTTCCCGTCCTCGACACCGGTGCACGCGGCGCAACCGTCTCGTTCGCCGCGCGCAACGTAGGCGACGTGCTGATCGCCTGGGAGAACGAGGCGTTCCTCGCGCAACGCGAATTCGGCGCGGAAAAGTTCGATATCGTCGTGCCCTCGCTCTCGATCCGTGCCGAGCCGCCCGTCGCCGTGGTCGACAAGGTGGTGGACCGCAAGGGAACCCGCATTGCCGCGGAGGCCTACCTCAAGTTTCTCTACAGCAGGGAGGCGCAGGAGATCGCGGCACGGCAATTCTATCGGCCGACCGACCCCGAGGTTGCGAAGTCGTTCGCAGCGAGCTTTCCGAAGCTCGAGCTCATCAACGTCGACGACGCATTCGGCGGATGGCGCAACGCCCAGAAGACTCACTTCGCGGACAAGGGCGTGTTCGACGAGATTTATGGCCAATGAGCCTCGATGCGGGTATTCTTCCGCGCCGAATGGGGCGTCAGACTACGATCGGCTCGCGCCATCGCTTCCGGTGGCATAGGCCGAGCGTAATTCCGGGCTTCGGAATCACGCTGGGCCTGACCCTGACTTGGCTCGGCCTCATCGTCCTCATTCCGCTCGGCGCGCTGTTTCTCAAGGCCGCCGAGCTCAGCCCAGCCGAGTTCATCTCGGTCATCACCAGCCGCCGCGTGCTCAACGCCCTGAAGCTGAGCTTCGGGATTTCGCTCGCCGCGGCCGCAGTCAACCTCGTGTTCGGTACGCTCGTCGCCTGGGTGCTGGTGCGTTACGACTTCCCGTTGCGGCGGGTATTCGACGCCATCGTCGACATCCCCTTCGCGCTGCCGACGGCGGTCGCCGGCATCGCGCTCACTGCGCTGTTCTCGGATAACGGGCTGCTTGGCGGGGCGCTATCGGCGGCGGGGATCCAGGTCGCCTACACGCCGCTCGGCATCCTCGTCGCGCTCGTCTTCATCGGGTTGCCGTTCGTGGTGCGGACTGTGCAGCCCGTGCTCGCCGATTTCGAGGCCGAGCTCGAAGATGCCGCCGCGAGCCTCGGCGCCGATCGCCGGCAGATCGCGAGGCGGGTCATCCTGCCGGCGATCTGGCCGGCCGTGCTCACCGGCTTCGCGCTCGCATTTGCGCGCGGCGTCGGCGAATACGGATCGGTGATCTTCATCGCCGGCAACATGCCCAACATTTCCGAGATCGCGCCTCTCCTGATCGTCATCAAGCTCGAGGAATTCAAATATGGCGATGCCGCCGCGATCGCCGTGGTGATGCTCGTCGCCTCGTTCGTCGTCCTGCTGTTGGTCGATCGCCTGCAGCGCTGGTCGGCGAACCGAACGGGAGGTGCGTGAGCCGATGTCGGTCGCGATTCCCACAATCGCCGCGCGGGGCCCCAAGCCCGGCGCCCGGGCGCGCACGGAATCCGTCGGAGTGCGCGCGATCCTCGTCACGTTGGCGGTCGTCTTTCTCACGATCTTCCTTGTGTTGCCGCTGGTCACGGTGTTCGCCCAGGCCTTTTCGCGCGGCCTGTGGCCCTATCTCGCGTCCATCGCCGATCCCGATGCCGTCGCCGCGATAAGGCTCACACTGCTGGTGGCGGCACTTTCGGTGTCCATCAACCTCGTGTTCGGGGTTGTTGCCGCGTGGGCGATCACCCGGTTCGAGTTTCGCGGCAAGAGCGTGCTGGTCACACTGATCGATCTGCCATTCTCGGTGAGCCCGGTCATCTCGGGGCTCGTGTTCGTGCTGCTGTTCGGCGCACAGGGCTATTTCGGCCGGTTTCTCCAGGCTCACGACATCGCGATCATCTTCGCCCTGCCGGGCATCGTGCTTGCCACCCTGTTCGTGACGTTTCCGTTCGTGGTGCGGGAGCTCGTTCCGTTGATGCAGGAGCAGGGCGCACAGGAGGAGGAGGCGGCGGTCCTGCTCGGCGCCTCCGGCCTTTCGACGTTTTTCCGGGTGACGCTGCCGAATGTACGGTGGGCGCTCCTCTACGGCGTGCTGTTGTGCAATGCGCGCGCGATGGGCGAGTTCGGCGCGGTCTCGGTGGTCTCCGGGCACGTGCGCGGCGAGACCAACACCATGCCGCTGCACATCGAGATCCTCTACAACGAATACCATCTCACCGCGGCGTTCGCCGTCGCCTCGCTGCTCGCGCTGCTCGCCCTGGTGACGCTCATCGCCAAGACGCTGCTCGAACGCCGCATCGGAGGCGATCGATGAGGATCGGCGTTCACAACGTGACCAAGCGGTTCGGCGCCTTCGCCGCGCTCGCGGGCGTCGATCTCGAGATCGGCTCGGGCGAGTTGATCGCGCTGCTCGGGCCGTCCGGCTCCGGCAAGACCACATTGTTGCGGATCATCGCCGGGCTCGACTGGCCCGACGAAGGCGAGATTTTCTTCGACGGGGTGAATGCGCAGGCGCGCAGCGCAGGCGCCCGCAATGTCGGTTTCGTGTTCCAGCACTACGCCCTGTTCCGACACATGACGGTGTTCGAAAACGTCGCGTTCGGCCTGCGGGTACGGCGAGGGGCGAAGCGCGTCGCCGCGGACGAGATAAACAAGCGCGTCGGCAAGCTGCTCGATCTCGTCCAGCTCGGCTGGCTCGCCCATCGCTATCCGAGCCAGCTCTCCGGTGGCCAGCGCCAGCGTATCGCGCTCGCTCGCGCGCTCGCGATCGATCCGCAGGTGCTGCTGCTCGACGAGCCGTTCGGCGCGCTCGACGCCAAAGTGCGCAAGGAGCTGCGGCGCTGGCTGCGCAATCTCCACGAGGACATTCACGTGACCTCGGTGTTCGTCACCCACGACCAGGAGGAAGCGCTGGGGCTCGCCGATCGCGTCGTCGTCATGGACGGCGGGCGCATCGAGCAGATCGGCACGCCTCAGGATGTCTACGAGCGGCCCGCCACCGCGTTCGTACACGAGTTCATCGGCGAATCCGTCGTGCTTCCCATCACCGTCGCCGACGGCGTCGCCCGTCACGGTAGCGAGCCGGTCGGCCTCGACTCTCAGGGGCTGCGGAGCGGCACCGGGCGTCTGTTCGTGCGTCCCTACGACATGGCGGTGGTGCCGGTCGCCGACGCGCCTCTGGCGGGACGAGTCACCCGAATCCACGGTCTCGGCCCGGCGCGGCGGATCGAGATCGCGCTCCGCTCGCAGGACGGCGCCGTGGTCGAGATCGACGTGCCGCGCTCAGGCGACCTTGTGCCCGGCCAGGAGGTCGGGTTGCGGCCGCGCGCCTATCGGATTTTCGCCGCCGCCCCACAATAGGCGTGCAATCACGCGCTGCCGAACCCGCAGCGGTGGCTCGCCCGGTTCGCAACGCCGGCGCCGCGCGAGATGGCAGACTGACGAGCGAAGACGGCGCTGGGATTCGCGGCGCGCACGCCATCCCGCTGTCACGTCCGGCTTGACCGGGCGATCGCGCGAGGGGCGGATGAGGCCTCGCCTATTTCGGCAGCAACGTCAGCGCCTGCTCCCGCGCCGCCTTGTCGACCACTTTCTCGAGGTCGATCGGCTTCGCCAGGCTGCCGTCGCCGACGAGCTGCTTCTGCATGAAATCGAGCTTGTCGAGCGGGATCGGCAGCTCGGTCGCGATCGACTTCGTCTTGACCGCCTCGTCGAACACATAGCCCGGGCGCGGATCGTCGGCCTTGATGCCGGTGATGTCGCGGGTCAGCTTGACGGTCTCGTCGCGGTGGCTCATCGCGAACCGCAAACCCTCGATCTCGGCGGCGATGAATCGCACGGCATCCTCGCGCCGGTTCCTGAGCGTCTTGCCGGTCATGTGGACGCAGACGCGCATGACGTCCGGCATCACCTCACGGGCCGGCATGAGGTCCTTGATCGGCTGCTTGCCGGCGAGCGGCACGAACTCGTTGGTGATGATGGCGGCGTCGACCACCCCCGCCATCAGCGCCCGGTAGCGGTCGCTGTCGCTCCCCATCGCCGCGAACTTCACCCCTGCGACCGGAACGCCCGCCTTCTCGAATGCGGCACGTGCAAAAATTTCCGGGAAGCTGCCGGGCGCCGACACCGCGATCGACTTGCCCTTGAGGTCGGCCATGGCGGCGATGTTGTCGCGCACATAGACGCCGTGCGGCGGAACCAGCCAGGGGCAGCCGACGACCTTCACGTCCGCCCCGTGGCTCGCCGCGATGATGGCGCCGCCGGACCCGCCTTCATAGCTGTCGAGATCGCCGGCGATCAGCGCCTTGAGCGCAATGGCGTCGTTCTTGAGCTGGATGAAGTCGAGCTTGAGACCTTGCGACGTGGCAAAATCGCGCCGGCTCGCCGCGAACAGAATGCCGGAGTCGCTCTTCGCTTCGATGATGCCGTGGCGCCACGGCTTCGGCGCCTGCGCGAACGCGTTCGACCCCGCGCCGACAGCAGCAGCGAAGGCCGCAGCCAGGACGAAATGCAATGCCGCACGGTTCCTCATGTGCGTGACCTCCCGTTATGCGGGCAGTCTACCGGCGGCGGACGATCCCGTACACGGGGCGACCGATGGAGCGGCACCCTTGGAGGGGCAGCGAGCGATGCTGCGGCGGAATGTCCCGATTGCGGGCGGCGCGGCCGTCGCGCCCAAGATTTGCTCGTTGAAACCGTTCCAATCGGCGAGCCGCTGGATTAGTGTCGCCCCCGACACGCTTCGCTCGAAATTCGCGCGTCGGCGCCGGACCTTTCAACGAACCGGCGCGATCGAGGAGGACACCGCACTCATGGCCCAGACGTTCACCCTCAATGTCAACGGCAAGGACCACAAGGTCGAAGCCGATCCGGACATGCCGCTGCTCTATGCGCTGCGCGACGACATTGGCCTCAACAACCCGCATTTCGGCTGCGGCCTCGCCCAGTGTGGCGCCTGCACCGTGCATGTCGACGGCCAGGCGATCCGCTCCTGCGTGACGCCGGTGTCATCCGTCGGCGCCGGCAAGGTGGTAACGCTCGCCGGGCTCGGGACGCCGGAAAAGCCGCACCCGCTCCAGACCGCCTACGTCGAAGAGCAGGTGCCGCAGTGCGGCTACTGCATCAACGGCTGGATCATGACGGCCGCCGCGTTCCTGCGCGACAAGAAGAAGCCGACCGACGCCGAGATCAAGACGGCCCTTGAGGGCGTGAAATGCCGGTGCGGCACTCACCTGGGCATCATTCGCGCCGTCAAGCGCGCGTCCGAGATGATGGGCTGAGGGAGGCGCACATGACCAGAATGGAAAACTCCGCCGCGTTCACCCGCCGCGCACTCCTCAAGACCGGTGGCGCGCTCGTCGTGTCGATCGGCATGCCGGTGAGCCTCGAGACGCTTCTCGCGGTAGGCGAGGCGCATGCTCAGGGGGCGAAGCCGCCGCTGACGCCTGACCAGCTCTCCTCCTTCATCGCCGTCAATGCCGACGGCTCGATCTCGGCCTTCTTCGGCAAGATGGATATGGGCCACGGCCTGTTCGTCGCCATCGGCCAGATCGTCGCCGAGGAGCTCGACGTGCCGTTCAAGGCCGTCAAGGTCTACATGGGCGACACCGCGAACAGTGTGAACCAGGGCGGCGCCTCGGGCTCGACCGGCATCCAGCTCGGCGGCAAGCAGATGCGCGTGGCCGCGGCTGAAGCGCGCCGCGTGCTCGTCGACATGGCGGCCGAGAAGCTCGCGCTGCCGGCCGGCGACCTCACCGTCGTCGACGGCGTCGTGCATTCGAAGGCCGATCCAGGCAAGAAGGCGTCCTACGGCGAACTGATCGGCGGGCGCTACTTCAACGTCCAGCTCGACTGGAACAAGCAGTACGGCAACACGCTCTTTGCGCCCGGCAAGGCGCAGCCGAAGAAGCCGAGCGAGTACAAGATCATCGGTCAGCCGATCCACCGTGAGGACATCGCGCCGAAGGTGTTCGCGCAGGAGGACTTCGTCACCGACGTCAAGGTCCCGGGCATGGTGCATGCCCGCATGATCCGGCCGGCGGTTGCCGGCACCAAGCCGGTCAAGGTCGATGAGGCCTCGATCAAGAGCATCCCCGGCGCCAAGGTGGTGTGGCAGGACGCCTTTCTCGCCGTCGTCGCCGACAAGGAATGGGATGCCATCCAGGCGATGCAGAACCTCAAGGTGGAATGGTCGCAGGATAAGCCGCCGTTCCCGCCCCAGGCGACGCTCTATGACGTCATCCGCAAGTCGCCGGTACGCAAGCGCTCGGTCGAGACCAACGTCGGCAATGTCGACGACGCCTTCAAGACCGCGGCGCGGGTGATCGAGGCCGAGTACGAGTGGCCGTTCCAGTCCCATGCCTCCATGGGCCCGGCGTGCGCGCTCGTCGAGATCAAGGACGGCTTCGTCACCTGCTACACCGGCAGCCAGAAATCGCACTTCGTCCAGCAGGGTCTTTCCCTCACGCTGGGCGTGCCGCTGGAGAAAGTCCACGTGAAGTGGATGACCGGCCCTGGCTCCTACGGCCGTAACGATGCGGACGATTGCGCCATGGACGCCGCGGTGATCGCCAAGGCGATCGGCAAGCCGGTGCGCCTGCAATACATGCGCGAGCAGGGCACGGGATGGGACCCCAAGGGCCCGGCCTCGATCCACACCGCCAAGGTCGGCCTCGATGCCTCCGGCAAGATCATCGCCTACGAGTTCACCAGCAAGGGATTCTCGCGGGTCGATGTCGACACCAATGGCGGCAAGCCGCCGGATACGCTCGCCGGCCAGACGCTGGGCGTGACACTCGCCTCCGGCGACGGCTTCGGCGTGCCGGCGGAGTCCTACCAGTTCGCCAACAAGCGCCTCGCCTGGGAGACGATCCCGCCGCTGCTCGACCGTGCCTCGCCGCTGCGCTCATCGCACCTGCGCGATCCCGTCGGGCCGCAGATCCACTTCGCGAGCGAGTCCTTCATGGACGAGGTCGCGGCCGCACTGGACCAGGATCCGGTCCAGTTCCGCCTCGCCCACGTCAAGGATGCGCGCGATACCGCGGTCATCAAGGGCGCGGCGGAGAAATACGGCTGGGAGACCCGGTCCTCACCGCGCCGCGACCAGAAGGGCGACAAGGTCAACGGCCGGGGCATCGCCTATTCGCAACGCAACGGTACCCGCGTCGCCGCGATCGCCGAGGTCGACATCGACCGCTCCAGCGGCAAGATCTGGGTGAAGCGGTTCGTGGTCGCCCATGACTGCGGTCAGATCATCAACCCGGACGGCCTGCACAAGTGTATCGAGGGCAACGTCATCCAGGGCATCAGCCGCACGCTGTGGGAGGAGGTCAAGTTCAACGACAAGGCCGTCACCACGGTGGACTGGGTGACATACCCGATCCTCGACATCACGGAGACTCCGGAGAAGGTCGAGAGCGTGCTGATCAACCATCCGGAGGTCGCGTCGTCCGGTGCCGGCGAGCCGTCGATCCGCCCGCTCGCAGCGGCGATCGCCAACGCGATCTTCGATGCCACCGGCGTGCGCATGCGCCGCGTGCCGTTCTCGCCCGACCGCGTCAAGCAGGCGATGTCCTGAACCGCGGCGCATCGGCGCGAATAGACAACGGGCCGGCCCCTCGGGGCCGGCCCTTTTCTTTGCGGGGAGATCGTGGTTATACCCGCCCGTCATTCCGGGGCGCTGCGCAGCAGCGAACCCGGAATCCAGTCGGAATTCGCCTACTTCCAAAGGCCTGGATTCCGGGTTCGCGCGAAGACGCGCGTCCCGGGATGACGACGTGGGGTTGGGATCGTTGAAAAGGAAAGCCCTTGGTGGAACTCCTCGAAGCGGCAGTGATCGGGACCGGCTGGTGCGGCGGCATCCGCGCCGAAACGCTGTCGCGCTCGGCGCTGTGCAAGAAGCTGCACATCTGCGAAATCCGCCCCGACAGGCTTGCCGAGGTCAAGGCGCTCACCAATCCGGCGACCGCGACGCTCGACTACCGCGACATCATCGCGAACGAGAGCATCAGCGTCGTCTACATCTGCACCACGCCGGAGCACACCCATTTCCCGATAGCCCGGGACTGCCTGCGCGCCGGCAAGCACGTGCTGCTGGAAAAGCCGATCGCGATGGAGCTGTTCGAGGCCGATGAGCTCATTGCGCTCGCCAAGCGCGCCGGGGTGAAGTTCACCATCGGCTATTCGCAGCGCTTCAACACCAAAATCGCCTACGCCAAGAAGAAGATCGCCGACGGGACGCTGGGACGCCCGGTGTCGCTGATGGTGAGCCGGCATCTTTCGCGCAGCCTTGGAAAAAGGATCGCCGGGCGCACGCGGCTCTCACCGGCCGCGATGGAATCGACCCACGACCTCGACTTCGCGTTCTGGCTGCTCGAGCCGGCGAAGCCGGTGCGAGTTTATTCGCAGGGCGCCTATGGCTACATGAAGGACGTCAACGGCTCCTTCGACATCATGTGGACCACGGTCACCATGGACAACGGCGCGCTGGTCGCGATCGGCGGCGGCTGGAATTTGCCGCCAAGCTATCCGAATTACTGCGCCACCTGGATCGAGATCACCGGCACCGAGGGCTCGCTGTTCCTCGACGACACCCAGCGCGACAACTGGCTCAACACGGTCGCCGAGGGCACGCGATATCCGATGTCGACCATGCCGGGCGAGCAGGTCGACCACGTGTTCGCGGGACAGATGGGCCCGGAGACGCTGCATTTCCTCGAGTCCGTCATGCTCGACCGGCCGCCCATGGTGACGCCGGAAAGCGCGCGGCGGGTGATGGAGTGCTACATCGCCGCCGATCTCTCCGCCGAGCGCGGCGAGCCGGTCGACATTCCGCTCAACAACGAGGCGCTGGCGGCGGTGCAGGACCTGTACAAGAAATTCAGGACGCCGGTGTAGCTGGAATCCCTCCCCGGCTTCGGGGAGGGTGGCCGAGCGATAGCGAGGTCGGGTGGGGTCCGCGAGCGCAGCGAGCGAGGAAGAACCCCACCCTGCCCTCCCCGAAGCCGGGGAGGGATGAAGCTACGTCTTCGCCTCACCTCGCGCCTTGCGCAGCGCCTCCCACACCCGTGAAGGCGTCGCCGGCATGTCCAGGTGCTCGATGCCGCGCGCTGCGAGTGCGTCGACGACCGCGTTCATGACGACCGCGAGCGCCGGCGTGACGCCGGCTTCGCCGCCGCCCTTCACGCGCAGGGGGTTGCCGCCTGTCGCGTCTTCGGTGAGCGCTACGGTGAAGCTCGGCACCGTCACCGCGCGCGGCATGGCGTAATCCATGAAGCTGCCGGTGAGCATTTCGCCCGCGGCGTCGTGGATCACCGCTTCGCACAGCGCCTGCCCGGCGCCCTGCGCGATGCCGCCATGGACCTGGCCATGCAGGATCAGTGGATTGATCGGCTGGCCGGCGTCGTCCACCGACGCATAGCGCGAGATCGCGACGAGGCCGGTTTCCGGATCGACCTCGACTTCGCACACCGCGCGCCGGTCGGATAGGCAGGGATGCGGCCGACGAAGCTTGCTGTGCTCCGGAGCGGCGACCGCAGCTCCGCCGGCAGGGAAGAGTCGCCCGCGATGGCGCGCGCGATGTCGAACACATCGCAGCGCAGGTTCGAGCGCGGCGACACGAGCAGGCCGTCGGCGAACTCGACCTCGTCCTCCGCGCATCGTGCGAGCACAGCGAACACCGCGCGCGCCTTGGCGACGATGCCTGCGGACGCCTCGACCAGCAGCGTGCCGGCGATGCGCATCGAGCGGTCGGAGTGCGTGCCGCCGCCCGCGGCGACCACCGCGGTGTCGCCGGTCACGAGCCGCACCTGTGCCGGCGTCATGCCGAGCTTGTCGGCGAGCACCTGGGCGAAGCTCGTCTCGTGCCCCTGTCCGCTCGACTGGGTGCCGGCGACCACATCGACCGAACCTTCGGCGTGCACGCTGACCTCGACCTGCTCGCTCGGCATGCCGACCGGCGACTCGACGTAGTTCGCGAGACCGATGCCGGCGAGCCGGCCGCGCTTGGCAGCGGCGCGGCGGCGCGCTGGGAAGCCGCGCCAGTCGGCGAGTTCGAGCACGGCATCCATGTTGGCGCGGAAATTGCCGCTGTCGTAGGTGAGGCCGGTCGCCGAACGATACGGCAGCTGCGTGCGGCGAATGAGATTGCGCCGGCGGATGGCGACGCGGTCGATGCCGAGGCGCCGCGCCGCGATGTCGATCAGCCGCTCGATCGCGAACGTCGCTTCCGGCCGTCCGGCGCCGCGGAACGGTGCCGTCGGCACCGTGTTGGTGACCGCGGCGCGCACCGTCACCGCGGCGTGCGGAATGTCGTAGACCGTCGGCGCGACGCGCGAGGCGTTCGACAGCGGCACATAGGTCACGGGATGGGCGCCGATATTGCCGGTGATGGTGAGCCCATAGGCGAGGATGCGGCCGTCGGCGGCGAGTGCAAGGCGGCCGTCGATCGCAAGATCGCGCCCCTGGTAGTCGGTGAGAAACGCATCGGAGCGGCTGTTGGTCCACTTCACCGGCCGGCCGAGATGGCAGGCAGCGAACGCCACCATCACCTGCTCGCAATAGGCATTGCTGAGCAGCCCGAACGCCCCGCCGACGTCACCGGTGACGACGCGTACCCGCTCCGGCGGCAGGCCGAGGCACGCCGCGATGGTCGACTTGATGCGCAGCGCGCCCTGGCTCGCAGTGTGAACCGTGAGCAGGCCCTGTTCGGCGTCGTAGGCCGCGAGCGCCGCGCGCGGCTCCATGTGTGCCGAGGCGACGCGCTGGGCGCGAAACGTCTGCGCGACCACCAGCGCCGCTTCGGCGCAGGCCGCCTCGACTGCCGCGCAATCGCCGAACTCCGTCTCGAGGGCGAGATTGTCGGCGACGGCGTCATGGATGACGGGCGCGCCGGGTGCGAGCGCCGCAAGTGCGTCGGTAGCCGCCGGCAGCACCGCGTAGCGCACGACGACGCGCTCGGCGGCGTCCTGCGCCGCCGCTGCGGTTTCGGCGATCACCATCGCCACTGGCTCGCCGACGTGGCGCACGCGATCCGCAGCAAGCGGCGGATGTGGTGCATCGAACGGCGTGCGCCGCCCCGGGCCGACGAAGGCGCGCAGCTTGACGTCGTGGGTGTCGGCAGGGTTCGGCATGTGGGCGATGCCGCGGCCACCCGCGGCCGCATAGTCGTCGGCGGTGATGACCCCGAGCACGCCCGGAAGCCTCGCCGCGGCGCTGGTATCGATGCCCTCGATCCGCGCATGGGCGTGGGGCGAGCGCACGAAGGCCGCATACGCCTGGCCGGGGGCCGCCGTATCATCGGCGAAGCGCCCGCGCCCGGCGACGAGCCGCTGGTCCTCGAAGCGCGGCATCGCCCGGCCGATGTAAGGCTCGCGCCGCCCGCGGCCGGCATCCGACATGCGTTCCGTTCCCGTTTTGGGTTTCGCTTACAGCGTTTCGCGGGCGGCTGCCACCCGTGGTCCAGCCCAACCTTTTTCCACTGCGAGCGAGAACAACCCCATGCAAAGGTGAAATCGAGCGCGCCTTGGCTTCAACCGCCGGCGGCCGTGATATCGACATGCGCTCGGGCGCGGTTGTCTGGGCCGCCAAATTTGGCCACACTCGCCGGCCCGCACGGAGAACGATACGTCAGGAGACAGGCATATGGGTCGGATTCTGCTCTCGATGGCATTTCTCGCCGGCCTCTCTGCCGAGGCGTTCGGGCAGGGCGCGGCCGCGCCCGAGATCGCGCCTGGCGGAAAGCTGCGCGTTGGCATGATTGCCATCACAGTCCTCGGCGGCGTCGCTGAACCCATCGCTCGATTCATCGGACAGAAGCTCGGCGCGGCCGTCGAACCCGTCATGTATTCAAGCCCCGAAGCCTATCTACAAAGCTTCGATAGAGGTGAATGGGATATCGCTATCGGCCCGCGCGTCCTCGCTCCCGCGGACAAAGCGGATTCCACGGCGGACCTTTGGGTCGTCAGCCTCGTCTACGTCGCCGCGCCGGGAAAGGAATTTCCGGATATTGCCTCGGTCGACAAGGCGGGTGTGAAGATCGGCACGATCAGCGGAGCGCCCTCCGATCGCGTGCTGACGCGGGAGATCAAGGCAGCCGAGATTCTCCGTATCCCGCTCAGCCCGACCATTGCGGCGGACGCGGCCGAATTGCTGCGCTCCGGCAAAGCAGACGTCTTTGGCGCCGACTCTGGTGTCGGATATCCCGCGGCGGAGGCCCTACCGGGCGCCAAGGTGGTGCCGGGTGCCTTTGCGATGGTTCGTGTCGCG
Source organism: uncultured Alphaproteobacteria bacterium (assembly GCA_963824905.1). Taxonomy (GTDB): domain Bacteria; phylum Pseudomonadota; class Alphaproteobacteria; order Rhizobiales; family Xanthobacteraceae; genus JAJPKK01. The sequence continues at coordinate 221,944 of CAWGRH010000014.1, read as the reverse complement.
GCCGCGCTGCCGAAAGGTCGCTCTGCGGCAGCGCAGGCTGTACTCGCGACGCTCGTCGCGGAAGCAAAGCAGAGCGGCGTGGTGCAGAAAGCCATTGAGGCGAAGGGCCTCAAGGGCGTGAACGTCGCAACGAAATAGCGGACGATGGCAGCAGTGAGCGCCCGCCGGGATGGGCGAAACAAGGCCGCCACGCAGATTCGCAATGGCGCAGGGAGCACTTGATGCCGGTCATCGCCGACACCATCGAGGACGCGCTGGCGCCGATCATCGATGGCGTCATGCTGGCGGTGCCGCGCGAGGTTGCGGGCGTACCGATGGAGGCGACGCGCGCGTTGATCCGGCGCGGCGTGAAAAACCTCCACCTCGTCGCGCTGCCGACCTCGAGCCTGCAGGCCGATATGCTGATCGGCGCGGGCTGCGTCGATATGCTCGAGACCTCCGCGGTGAGTCTCGGCGAGTTCGGGCCGGCGCCGCGCTTCACCGCGGCGATCACCGGCGCCACCATCCGCATGCGCGACGCGACATGCCCGGCGCTTCACACCGCGTTCCAGGCGGCGGAGAAGGGCGTGCCGTTCATGCCGCTGCGCGGCATCCTCGGCTCTGACATTCTCGCGCATCGGCCGGACTGGCGGGTGATGGACAATCCGTTCGGCCATGATGACCCGATCGTGCTGCTGCCGGCGATCCATCCCGACGTGGTGCTGATTCACGCGCCGATGGCCGACCGCGCCGGCAACGTCTGGATCGGCCGCCAGCGCGAGCTCGCCACCATGGCTCACGCAGGCAAGCGCACCGTCGCGACGGTGGAGAAGATCGTCGACGGCGACTTGCTCGACGATCCCATTCTCGCTGCCGGCACCCTGCCGGGCTTCTATGTCGAGGCGATCGCGGTCGCACCGAACGGCTGCTGGCCGCTCGGCCTGCCGGATCATTATCCGGCCGACCTCGCGCATCTTGCCGAATACGCACGCCGTGCCGCCACCGCCGAAGGGTTTGCCAGATATCTCGATGAATACGTCCATGCCCGTCGCGCCGCGTGAACGCGAAGCGCCCGCTGCATCGGCCGGCGCCTTTCGCGACGAAGAGCTGCTCGCCGACGTCATCACCCGCCTGATCGGCGAGGTGCGCCACATCGCCGTCGGCAACGCCTCGCCGATCCCCGCGATGGCGGCGCTGCTGGCGCGCCAGCGCGGCCGCGGCCTGCCCTATGTCTCGCTCTTGCAAAGCCGCAAGCACAACTTCTTCACCGACGGCGGCCGCGAGTTGTTCGACTGCGCCGGCCAGGGCCGCATCGACGTGTTCTTCCTCTCCGGTGGCGAGATCGACGGCGAGGGCAACATCAACCTCGTCGCCATCGGCGATTACGATAAGCCCAAGGTGCGGTTTCCCGGCTCGTTCGGCTCGGCGCACCTCTACTACGTCGTGCCGAAAGTGGTGCTGTTCCGCACCGAGCATTCGCGCCGCACCCTGGTGCCGAAGGTCGGCTTCGTCAGCGCGCCGGGCGGAAGCCCGGCAAACGTCTATCGCCCCGGTGGGCCGATCGCGCTCGTCACCAACCGCTGCCTGTTCAGCTTCGATCGCACGGCGCGATGTTTTCGGCTCGAAAGCGTCCATCCCGGCCACACCGTCGAGGAGGTCGCCGAGAACACCGGCTTCGCCTACGACTGCCCCGATGAAGTGCCGGTCACGCCGGCGCCGAGCGATGCGACGCTCGCGATGCTGCGCGGCGAGATCGCGCCGCAGCTCGCCGAGGTCTATCCGCAATTCACCGCGGCGTTGTTCGGCGCGACCGCCGCCTCATCTTAATCCAGTCATCGCCGGGCTTGTCCCGGCGACCCCGATAACTGGGCACGGCCGTGCCGCATGATCGGGGTGGCCGGGACAGGCCCGGCCATGACCATTCAATGTGAGCCGACAGGCGCTACATTCTGCGCACAGCGATCCCATCACTGCGATGCCTTGATGCCGGCCTTCGCGATGATCGGGCCCCATCGCGCGATCTCCGTCTTCACCAGCTCGCGAAACTCCTGCGGCGCCAGGAGATGCGGGTCGACGCCCTGGAGGCGCAGGTGGTCGCGGGTGTCAGGCGCGTCGACGGCTTCGCGCAGGAGCGCGCTGATGCGCGCGACGAGATCGGGCGAAGTGGTGCCGGGCGCGAAGACGCCGAACCACGCAACGAACTCGTAGCCCGGCAGTCCCGTCTCGGCGATGGTCGGCACCTCCGGCAGCTCGGGCGAGCGCGTCACCGTCGAGATCCCCAGCGCGCGGACGCCGCGCGATCGCACCTGCTGGATCGCACCCGGCATGGTGGCGACCGTGAAGTCGACATGGCCGGCCACCACGTCAGCGAGTGCGGGCCCGGCGCCCTTGTAGGGCACGTGGTTGAACTTCGTTCCGGAGAGCGAGCTGAACAGCGCGACCGCCAGATGCGACGAGCTGCCGTAGCCGCCGGTCGCATAAGTGATGCTGCCTGGCTTCTCGCGCGCCAGGCGGATCAGGTCCGCGGCGGAGCGCGCCGGAAACGACGGCGTCACCACGAGGAGATTCGGCGTCGTGCCGATCATTGTGACCGGTGCGAGGTCCTTCATGGTGTCATAAGGCATCTTGTCGTGCAGCGACGGGTCGTAGGTGATCGAGCCGCTGTGGAACAGGAGCGTGTAGCCGTCGCCCGGCGACTGCGCCACCATCTCGGTGCCGATGATCCCTCCGGCGCCACCGCGGTTGTCCACCACCACCTTACTGCAGGTGAGCTCCGCCAGCTTGCCGCCGACGATGCGCGCGATGATGTCGACCGTGCCGCCCGCCGCGAACGGCACAACCATGCGAATCGGACGATCCGGATAGCTCTGCGACTGCGCCGTGGATGCGCAAACGAGCCCGACGGCGACGAGGAGAAAACCAAACGATGGCCTTCTCGCTTCCTCGACGGCCGGCCGACGGACGGGTCCGTTTTCGGGGTCGTGTGGCGCGTTGGTCAGATCGGCACCGTGCCATTCACGGTCACGCGGTGCATCAGCCTTCGCAGGGGAAGCTGATAGTCGCTGATCGCGAGATGCTGGGTCATGCTGTTGTCCCACATCAGGAGGTCGCCGAGGCGCCAGTTGTGGCGGTAGCTGAACTCGGGGCTAGTGACCATGTCGCCGAGCTCCTTGATCAGCGGCAGGCTCTCCTCGTCCGGCATGCCGCAGATCGCGACGCATTCGCCCTCGCGCACGTAGATCGCCTTGCGGCCCGTCACCGCGTGCGTACGGATGACCGGATGCTCGACGTCAGGGATGTCCTTGACGAGATCGCCGAGCTTGCTGCCGGGCGCGTATTTCTTGGCGCTGCCGCGGTGAACGGCGCGCAGGCCGATGAGCGACGTCTGCCGATCCGCCGGCAGCGATTCGAACGCGGCGGCGGCACTCGCGAACACGGTGTCGCCGAGCGCGCGACCGTTCTCGATCGGAATTTCGCGCGCGTAGAGTATCGAGCCGCGCGGCGGCGTCCTGGTGTAGGACATGTCGGTGTGCCAGGTCCGCCCGGCGTCGGCATTGCCGATCGGCTTGCCGTTCTCGATGATGTTCGACAGCACCAGGACCTCGGGGTGCCCCGGCAGCGCGAATTGCGTCCGCGGGCTGATCTCGAGGTCTCCGAACCCGCGCGCGAACGCGATATGCTCTTCGGGGGTGAGCTTCTGGTCGCGGAACACGAGCACTGAATAGTGGTTGTAGGCGTCCTCGATCTTCGCGAAGGCCTCGTCGGAGAGATCGGCGACATCGACGCCCTTGACCTCTGCGCCGACGCATTTGCTCAGCGGCTCGATCTGCATTCCGTTCTCCCAAGTGGCGTTCGGCGGCGCTCGCCGGCCTCCACGCAAACACGGCCGCCTCCTCCCGCACGCGGTGAAAGGCGAAGCGTAGGCGTCGCCGGCACGTCAGTTCGTCACGTAGCGCATCAGGCGCTTCGGGCCGACTTCGGCGCCGTAGACGTTGCCCTGGGCGTCGACCGCGACGCCTTCGGCGGCGCTCGTCGTGGTGGCGTTCTCGTCGGGGTCGGGGACGAAGTACTTCACCGAGCCGTCGACGGCGCTGCCGACGCGCAGGCCGCGCTTCCAGTCGCCGTGCGCCTTATTGACCGATCCCGATTCGGAATCGACCACGTAGATCTGGTCCTTCTTGTCGATGGCGATGCCGCTCGGCCGGCTGAACTGCGACCAGGAATCGAGGAGCTTGCCGTCCTGGTCGTAGATCTGGATGCGGTTGTTGCCGCGATCGGCGACGAACAGGCGGCCGCGCGAATCCATCGCTAGCGCATGGGGAATGTCGAGGTCGCCGGCACCCGAGCCTTTCTGTCCCCACGACTTGATGAACTTGCCGGTCTTGTCGAATTTCACGATGCGCGCATTGGTGTTGCCGCCATGGCCGTCGGCGACGAAGATGTCGCCGTTCGGCGCGACGAGCACCGCCGACGGCGCGTTGAACTCGTCGGGGCCGCTGCCGGCGACGCCGGGCTTGCCGAGCCGCATCAACTCCTTGCCGTCGGGGCTGAACTTGATCGCCTGCTGGCCCTTGCCGTCCTTGCCGACGCCGTCGGTGACCCAGATGTTGCCGTCGGGATCGACGGAGAGGCCGTGGGGCAGCACGAACAGGCCGGCGCCGAACGACTTCACGAGCTTGCCCGAGGCGTCGAACTTGAGGATCGGATCGAGGTTCGAGCCGTCGCAGGCGAACGGCTGTCCCGGCTTCATCGCTGACGGCGGCGCGAAGGCGCCGCAGCGCTCGGCGACCCATACGCTCGAGCCGTCGCGGTCGATGTCGACGCCGGCGGTCGAGCCCCAGGGACGTCCGAGCTTCGCCCAGTCGGCGATCGACTTGTACGGATTGGGCAGCGAATTGACAGGTGTCTGCGAATAGACCGCACTCCCCGCGACGGCGAAGATGGCGACGAGCGCCGCTCCGAGCGTTGTCCGTGACATGTGGGCGTCTCCCTGTTTTCTGTTGTTTTCGCCAACTCTGTTGTTTTTGCGAACGAGACTACGGCAAGGGGACCGGCACCCCCCCGACATCGTCCGTCGCGATCTCGATGATGAGCTTCTTGAGGATGGCGTCGGCGAAGCTCTCGAAGTTCTCGGCGGGTACCATCACGGCGCCGGGGCCGCCGATTACGTTCTCGAAATAGTATGTATCGAGATCGGGCTCGACGGCGAGTATGGGCAGCCCGTTGATGGTGATGCCGTCGCGCACCGCTTCGTCGCGAGCGAACTGCACCGGCCGGCCGATGTTGTTGGCGCCGTCGCCGGAAATGTCGATGGTGCGCCGGCTGGCCATGAACGGGCTCTGCAGCAGGATGAGCCGCGCAAAATCGATGGCGCCGCTGATCGAGGTGCCGCCGCCGAACAATTGTCGCGGCACCCGCTCGATGGCGCCGGCGAAGTCTTCGGCCGTGGCCGCGTCCTTGATCTGAGTCCACGGCACCACCGGAACCTGCAGGCGCGGACCGGTCCACTGAAACATGGTGACGCCGATCGACTGGGTCATCAGGGACTGGATCGCCTTGAGCACGCGCGGATTGCGAAACGCTGCGGCGTAGCCCTGCTTCTGCAGCTCGAAGCGGCGCTGGCTCACGCTGCCGGAGGCATCGACCGCGAGAACCAGCATGAGGTCGACTTCGGTCGCCGCGCGCGCCATGCGGGGGCCGAAGAGCGCGAAGGCGGCGGCGGACGCGGCGAAGGCGCGCCGCGAGAGCTTGGGCAGTCGTTCGGACACGACAACGGATGAACTGGTCATGCGGTACTGTCCCGATCAGGAGCGGGGAGATTAGAGCATGATCCGAAAAGTTGCAGACTTTTCGGGCAAGATCATGCTCCGACTCTAGAGCGGATTTCGCGGGGAGGGAATTGGCATTCGACCCGGGGCATGCCTACGAGAATTCGCACTTTGCGGACCGGCCGGGACCACCTCTCCCCGCGTGCGGGGAGAGGTCGACCGAGCGAAGCGAGGGAGGGTGAGGGGGCCGCGTCGCGAGTCTGAGCGTCAGTGGAAAGCTCGCAGGCTCAGACTCGCGAAACCGCCCCCTCACCCCGACCCTCTCCCCGCACGCGGGGAGAGGGAGCAGGCCCGCTGCTCTGAGCATTCGGGCAGATGGTTGAATACGGTAGGGGCCATGCCGGCCGATCAGGGCTGGCATTCGTCACGATCGTCCCGACGCACTGCGACCGCGACGAGACCCGGCACCGCTTCGCCCGCCTCGATCCGCGTGGTGGCCGGCGCAAGCGCGAGGAGTTCGAGGCCGGGCGCTGCAATCGCCGCGCGCACGTGGTCCGCGCCATGCTGATAGCGCAGCTTCTCGCCGAGAGCGACCCCCATCTCGTCGTCTTGCCGCGTCTCGACCGTGAAGGCGACGATGCCGCCCGGGACGAGCACATCGGCCGCCGCCTGCACGACCGGCGCGAGATCATAAACATAGGCAAAGACATCCGCCGCGATGACGAGATCGTAGCGCCGCTGCGCCGTTCGCTCGGCCTCGAGGAACACTGCAAGCTCTTCCGTCTCGAGCCGGTCGTAGATGCCCTTGGCGCGGCAGCGCGCGATCATCCCCGGCGACAGGTCGACGCCGGTGAGATGTGCGACGAAAGGACGGAACGCCGCCCCGGCTAGCCCGGTGCCGGAGCCGAGATCAAGCGCCGCCGCAAACCTCGCATCGGGCCGCGTCCGCATCACGGCGTCGCGGAGGAGCTGCGGTCCGCGATAGGCGAGCGCCTCGAGCGCGTCGTCGAAGCGCGGCGCGTACTGGTCGAACAGCGTGCGCACATAGTCACTCGACATCGCCTGCGCCGGATCGGCGGCGCCGAGCTGCGCGAGCTGCAGTGCGGCGCCGCAGCGGTCCTGCGGGTCGAGCGTCAATGCCCGCTCGAACGCGGCTACGGCGCTCGCACGGTCGCCGCGCTTCGCCGAAACTTCGCCGAGGGCGAACCAGGCGGCGGCGAATGCCGGTTCCACCTCGGCGGCCTGCGCGAACAGGTCGGCGGCAGCGGCGAGGTCGCCGCGCGAGACGAGCTCGCGGCCAAACGCGTAGCGCCGGTCGGCGATGAGATTGCCGGACGAAGCGAAGATGGGCGTCATCAATTCCGGGGCCTCGCAATGGCGCCTCTATGCCATATCTTCCGAAGATGCGTCCCGAGGAACTTCTGTGTCCGACGCCGGCCGGCCTCTACTCCCGGCGCGGCGGCTTCCACATCGATCCGACGCGTCCGGTCGAGCGGGCGCTGATCACCCACGGCCATTCCGACCATGCGCGGGCGGGCCACGGCGCCGTGCTCGCTACGCCTGAGACTCTCGACCTGATGCGGCTGCGCTACGGGCCCGAGTTCGCCGGCAGCGCGCAGGCGATCCGCTATGGCGAGGAGATCCGCCTCGGCGAGACGGTCGTGAGCTTCCATCCCGCCGGCCATGTGCTCGGCTCCGCCCAGATCAGGGTCGCGGCGCAAGGAGCCCGCATTGTCGCCTCGGGCGACTACAAGGACGTGGCGGACCCGACCTGCGCGTCGTTCGAGCTCGTGCCGTGCGACGTCTTCATCACCGAAGCGACCTTCGGCCTGCCGGTGTTCCGCCACGGCGATCCGACGGCGGAAATCAGGAAGCTGCTCGCATCGGTCGCGCTATTCCCGGAGCGCGGCCATCTCGTCGGGGCCTATTCGCTCGGCAAGGCACAGCGCGTCATCGCGCTGATCCGTGCGGCGGGCTATGACCGGCCGATCTATCTGCACGGGGCGATGGAGACGATCACCCGCTATTACGCGAGCCGTATCGATCTCGGTGAGCTGCGCACGGTGCGCGACGCCGCCAAGGCCGAGCTTGCCGGCGCCATCGCCATCTGCCCGCCCTCGGCGCTGCAGGACCGCTGGACGCGGCGGTTTCCGGAGCCGGTTGCGGCCTTCGCGTCGGGCTGGATGCGGGTGCGGGCCCGCGCCCGCCAGCGCGGCGTCGAGCTGCCGCTCGTCATTTCGGACCACTGCGACTGGGACGGCCTCACCGCAACTATCGCCGCTACCGGTGCGTCCGAGGTGTGGGTCACCCATGGCGCCGAGGAAGCGCTGGTGCATTGGTGCGAGACACGCGGGCTCGCGGCGCGGCCGCTGCACATGATCGGCTACGGCGAGGAGGAAGAAGCCGGGGAGGCGGGCGCCGACTCCACCGTCGGCGAAAACGCCGATCCTGCCGCAGGCGGGGCGCCCGCATGAACCGGTTCGCCGCCCTGCTCGACCGCCTCGCCTATGAAAGCGGCCGCAATGCCAAGCTGCGGCTGCTCGAAGACTATTTTCGCACCACGCCCGACCCCGAGCGCGGCTATGCGCTCGCCGCCATCACCGGGGCGCTGTCGTTCCGACATGCCAAGCCGGGGCTGATCCGCGAGCTCATCGCCGAGCGCACCGATCCCGTGCTGTTCGCAATGTCCTACGACTACGTGGGCGATCTCTCGGAGACGGTCGCGCTGATGTGGCCGGCGCCGGCGCGCCACGGCGGCGCGGCCGTGCCGTCGCTCTCCGAGGTCGTCACCACGCTCGCGACGCTCGGCAAGGCCGAGCTGCCGGCAAAGCTCGCCGCGTGGCTCGACGCGCTCGACGAGACCGGGCGGTGGGCGCTGTTGAAGCTCCTCACCGGCGCGCTGCGCATCGGCGTGTCGGCGCGGCTCGCCAAGACGGCGGTCGCGGCGCTCGGCTCGCACGAGCCCGACGAAGTCGAGCTGGTGTGGCCCTCGCTCACCCCGCCCTATGCCGACTTGTTCGCCTGGCTCGAAGGACGCGCCGCGCGGCCGGCGAGCGGCGACGCCGCACCGTTCCGCCCGCCGATGCTCTCCCACGCCATCGAGGAAGCGGATTTCGCGAGCCTCGACCCCAGCGATTTCGTCGCGGAGTGGAAGTGGGACGGCATCCGCGTGCAGGCCGCCGCCGGACGGCTCGCCGATGGGCGCAAAATCGCGCGGCTCTATTCGCGCACCGGCGAGGACATTTCCGGCGCCTTTCCCGATCTTGCCGAGGCGCTCGATTTCGACGGCGCGCTCGATGGCGAGCTTTTGATCATGCGCGAAGGCCGCGTGCAGTCCTTCAACGTGCTCCAGCAGCGGCTAAACCGCAAAACCGTGTCGGCAAAGCTTTTGGCCGATTTCCCGGCCCATTTGCGCGCCTACGACCTTCTGGTCGACGGCGAGCATGATCTGCGCGATGAGCCCTTCGAAGCGCGGCGCGCGCGGCTCGAGGCCTTCGTCGAGCGGCTCGCCTCGCCGCGCATCGACCTCTCTCCGCAGGTGGCGTTCTCGACCTGGGACGCGCTCGCGGCCGCTCGCGCCGATCCGGCTCACGCCGGGGCCGGCGACGATGCCGAAGCGGTCGAGGGCGTGATGATCAAGCAGCGCGCCTCGCGCTACCTCCCCGGCCGACCGAAGGGCCCCTGGTGGAAGTGGAAGCGCGACCCCTTCGTGATCGACGCCGTGCTGATGTATGCGCAGCGCGGCCACGGCAAGCGCTCGTCGTTCTATTCGGACTACACCTTCGGCGTCTGGACCGAGGGCGAGGCCGGCGACGAGCTCGTGCCCGTCGGCAAGGCCTATTTCGGCTTCACCGACGCCGAGCTCGCCGAGATCGACCGCTTCGTGCGCCGTAACACCACCAGCCGGTTCGGCCCGGTGCGCGAGGTCACCCATTCGCGCGACGAAGGCCTGGTGTTCGAGGTCGCCTTCGAAGGGCTGCAGCGCTCGACCCGCCACAAGTCCGGCGTCGCCATGCGGTTTCCACGCATCAGTCGCCTGCGCTGGGACAAGCCGCCCCGCGACGCCGATCGCCTCGACACGCTCGTCGCGCTCCTCGACCGCACGACCGGAAACGTCGCCGACGGTACCGCCGCCCTCATTTTGCCGGCCGGCCATGTGGTAAAATGACGGCGCGGAATCAGCTGGAGGACTTCATGACGAACGATGCGATCGGCCGGTTCTTGGGCGGGCCGCCCCTTTCGGTGCTCGCGCGCCTGGTCCTGCTCTCGGTCCTCGTCGGCGTCGTGCTCTCGGCGATCGGCCTCGATCCCATGAACATCCTGCACAGCATCGAAAAGCTGATCCGCCATATCTGGAACATGGGCTTCGACGCGGTGCGCTGGGTCTGGCGCTACTTCCTCCTCGGCGCCGTGCTGGTGGTGCCGATCTGGCTCCTGGTGCGGCTCGCGCGCGGCACGACCGGACGCGCCTGAACGACCTTCGGGCGTGAACCTCCACAATTAATTTTACCGTCAGACCGGCGGCCCACCTAGACGGCGACGACGGCAGGTTATAATTCCTAAGCGGTCCCCCCTTGGGAGGCCATAGGGTTATGCTGACGCACGCGCAAATCTGGTCGGCGATCGACGGGCTCGCAAAACGATCAGGCTTGTCGCCGTCCGGGCTGGCGAAGCGTGCGGGACTCGATCCCACCACCTTCAACAAGTCGAAGCGCATCACCTCGGACGGCCGCGCCCGCTGGCCGTCGACCGAATCGGTGGCGAAGTCGCTCGCCGCCACCGGTGCCTCGATCGACCAGTTCGTCGCCCTGATCACCGAAGCCGGCCAGCCGGTGGCCGAGGCGGTGCCGCTCCTCGGCTTCGCCGAGGCGGGGGCCGGCGGCTATTTCGACGACGGCGGCTATCCCGCCGGCAAGGGCTGGGACGAGATTCCGTTCCCGGCGGTCGACGATGAGCATGTCTATGCGCTGAAGATTTCCGGCGATTCCATGCACCCGGCCTACCGCGACGGCACCGTGATCATCGTGTCGCCGTCGGCGAGCATCCATCGCGGCGACCGCGTCGTGGTCAAGACGCGGGACGGCGAGGTGATGGCGAAGGAGTTGAAGCGCAAAACCGCGAAGACGCTGGAATTGAAATCGCTCAACCCGGAGCACCCCGACCGCACGCTCGCCGCCGAGGAAGTGATGTGGGTCGCCCGCATCGTCTGGGCGAGCCAGTAGGCTTCACTGTCATTCCGGCCCGGCCCTTGACCGGAATCCGGAATCCGCCGCACTTCGTGTGACAATGCCGTGCCCAATTCGGAGTTCCGGGGTTACTGGATCGCCCGGTCAAGCCGGGATGACAGTTTGGGAGCAATCTCACCGCAGGAACAGCACGCCGGCCCGCACCAGATACACCGACGAAATCGCGTAGATGACGAGGCGCGTCCATTGGCGGAAGCCGTGGTCGGTCATGCGCTCGATCACATAGGGCGTCACCGAGGTCGCGGCGACGGCGAGCACGACGGCGGCGAGCGTCGGCCAGTTCAGGACATCCTGCGTGCTGCCGAACGAGCCGAAATAGGCGGCGCGCATGACATGGCTGAAGGTCTGGGTGACCGCCTTGGTGGCGACGGTCGTCTTGCGGTCGAGCATGCTCTTCTGGAAGAAGATGTCGAGAAAGACGCCGCCGACCCCCGACATGAACTGCACCACGGTCGTCAACACGCCGGCGACGAACGGCATGCCGCGCCATTCGATGCTCGGATGCAGCGCGCCGCGGCAGCACCTCCACCATGAACGGCATGATGCCGAGCAGGAAATAGACCGTCGCCTTGTCCGGCACATAGGCGATGAACCGCAACGCTGCGAACGCCACGCCGGCGCCGGTGACGTAGTGGAAGAAGATCGGCCAGCGCACGTAGCGATACCACAGCACCGCGCGCCAGCCGTTGGACGCGAACTGGATGATCGAGAACAGCACCATCGCCGTGGTGACGTCGAAATAGACGAGCAGGACGCCGAGCAGGATCATCCCGCCGGCCATCCCGAACACGCCCGACAGGAACGACGATACGAGGACGGTGACGGCGATCAGGGCCAGCGTGCTGAGCGGCATTTCAAGTCCGACGAACGCTGGCCGTCCGGTTCACTTCCATGCTCGGATCGCGACTCACGCCGAGCGCGCGAGCGCGCCGTCGATCATGTCGACGGTGTTGCCGAGCCCATAGACTGCGACGAACGAGCCGAAGCGCGGGCCTTTCTCCTGACCGAGCAGCACCTGGTAGAGCATGTTGAACCATTCGAGCGACACGCCGGGCTTGCCGTCCTTGGTCTTGGCCTTGCCGGAGGTGTCGAGGAAGGGCGGGCGGCGCCCGACCTCGTAGACGACCTCCTGGATCCTCTCCGCCGATGAGTCCGGCGGTAGCTGCGAGAGCGCGTCGCGCAAATCGGTCAGCGCCGCCCGCTCGGTCTCGCCGGCGATGCGGAAGCGCTTCGCCGGCAGCACGAAGTCGCGGAAAAAGTGGATGGCGTAGCCGACCATGCGGTCGAGCTCGGGATGGGTCTGCGGCGTCACTCCCGGCCAGTAGCGGCCGATGAAGCCCCATAGCGTCTCGGCGCTCTCCGCATTCGAGGCGGAGACGAGATTGAGCAGCAGGGTGAACGAGATCGGCACCAGCGGCGCCGGTGGCGCGCCGGCATGGATGTGCCACACCGGATTGGTCAACCGCTGCCGCAAATCCTGGCGCTGGTAGCCATCGAGAAACTGCGCATACTCGTCGACATGGCGCGGGATGACGTCGAAGAACAGCCGCTTCGCCGCCTTGGGCTCGCGATACATGAAGAGGGAGAGACTCTCCGGGCTCGCATAGCGGAGCCACTCGTCGATGGTGAGGCCGTTGCCCTTGGACTTCGAGATCTTCTGACCCTGCTCGTCGAGAAAGAGCTCGTAGTTGAAGCCCTCGGGCGGCACGGCGCCGAGCGCGCGGCAGATTTCGCCGGAGAGCTTCACGGAATCGATGAGGTCCTTGCCCGCCATCTCGTAGTCGATGCCGAGTGCGACCCAGCGCATCGCCCAGTCGGGCTTCCATTGCAGCTTGCACTTGCCGCCGGTGACGAGCGTGGTGACTCGCTCGCCGGTGTCGGGGTCGTCGTACGAGATGGTGCCGGCGGCGACGTCGTGGGCGACGATCGGCACCTGCAGGACGATGCCGGTGCGCGGCGAGATCGGCAGGAACGGCGAGTAGGATTGCGCCCGCTCCTCGCGCAGCGACGGCAGCATGATCGCCATCACCTCGTCGTAGTGGGCGAGGACCTTGCGCAGTGCCGTGTCGAAGCGGCCCGACGTGTAGCACGCGGTCGCGGAGAGAAACTCATATTCGAAGCCGAACGCATCGAGAAAGGCGCGCAGACGCGCATTGTTATGGGCGCCGAAGCTGTCGTGGGTGCCAAACGGATCGGGCACGCGGGTGAGCGGCTTGCCGAGATGCTGCCCGACGAGGTCCTTGTTGGGAATGTTGTCGGGGACCTTGCGCAGCCCGTCCATGTCGTCGGAAAACGCGATGAGCCGCGTCTTCACGCGGTCCTCGGTGAGCGTGCGGAACGCATGGCGCACCATGGTGGTGCGGGCGACCTCACCGAAGGTGCCGATATGCGGGAGGCCGGATGGGCCGTAGCCGGTCTCGAAAATCACCTCGTCCTTGGGATGGCGCTTGAGCCGCGCGACGATCTTGCGCGCTTCCTCGAACGGCCACGCATTGCACCGTTCGGCAAAATCCCGCAGCTCGGACGCGGCAGAGGTCATCACATCGGACATCCCATACTCCAGGCCCCGCCGCTCATAACGAATTTACTCTCCATCATCGCCGGGCTTGACCCGGCGATCCCGATAACGTGGCACGGCTGTGCCTTCCCAAACGGGATGGCCGGGTCGAGCCCGGCCATGACGATTCTTCACGAACCGATCGTGTTTTGGGCGGCCTCTTAAAGACATCAGAGTGCCGGCCAGATTCAACCCGAAACGACGCGGGACGGCGCCTCAGAACGGGCTGATCGGGAAATAGCGCAGCCACAGGTCGGTGAAGCGCCCGCTTTCCCAGATGCGGAACAAGGCCCAGTTGAGCGCGAGCCGCAGCGGCTCGTTGCCGCGCCGAACCGCGATGCCGATGCCCTCGCCGAAAAAGCGGCTCTCGGTGAAGGCGCCGCCGGTGAACACGCAGCAGCCCCCGGAGCTCTCGCCGTTGAGCCAGAACGAGAGGCTGTAGCCGTCGCCGAACAGGAGGTCGACGTCGCCCTTGCGCAGCGCCTCGCGCGCGCCTTCGGTGTCGCTGAAGAGCCGCAGCTCGGCCTCGGTGAACAGGGTGCGCAGATATTGCTCATGCGCCGAGCCCGCGACCACCGCGATCTTCTTGCCCTCGACCTTCTCCGGGGTGACGTCGAGGATGCCGCTGTTGCGGCGGGCGACGAAGCGCGCGGTCGGCCGGTAATAGGGGTCGGTGAAATCGGCGCGGCGCCGGGCGTCCGGAGTGACCGCGATCGAGGCGATGGCAGCATCGCCGCGGTTCTGGGCAAGGTTGTCGTAGAGCGTGTCGAAGCGGCGCATCTGCATGGTGCAGCTGGCCTTGAGCTCTTCGCAGATCATCCGCGCGAGATCGACGTTGAAACCGACCGGATTGCCGTCGGGGCCGGCGAAGTCGAACGGCGGATAGTCGACCTCGGTCATGAAGCGGATGGCGCCCATGCGCGAGATGTCGGGCCGCTCCGGCAGCCGCCGCGGGTCCCAGAAGCCGGGAACGACGAGTTGCCCGCCCGGCTTGTTTGCGGCGCCCTGCGCCGCCGCAGGACGTATGCCGACCGGCGCGGCGAAGGCGAGCCACAGGGCCGGGACCATCAGGCCGGCCGCCACAAGGAAAAGTCTGGAAAACGGCATCGGCGTTCTCGAATTCAAGGGTCCGGCAAGCGTTCCGGAGGAGTTTCCCGCAATAGCGACGCGCGACGCCCCCCGCCGCCGGTTATAGACGAAAAAGCGGAGCGTGCCAGCAACGGCATGAAAGGTCGCACACCAAGAAAGCCCGTCATCGCCGGGCTTGTCCCGGCGACCCCGATAATTTCGTGAGGGCTTGCCGTCATTTGCGAAAGCGTGAGTGCCCCTTGACCGGGGTGGCCGGGACAAGCCCGGCCATGACCATCTGTGGCCCCTTAACGCTTCTGGACCCAGAACTGATACATCGCGGCAAAGGTGTCCGGATTCTCGGTCTCGAACTGGTGCCAGCAGCCTAGGTCCGTCTTGGCGCGGTCCTCCGGAAACCGCGCGGCATATCGCGCCAGCATCGTGTGGTCCGCGTCGAAGCCCAGGAAGGCGAGGCCCTCGCCTTCGATGAAGGCCGCGATCTCCGGCAGGTTGAGGCGATGCTCCTCGACATGGAACAGCAGGTCGCGGCAGCCGCTCAGCGAGTAGAAATCGACGCGCCGGCATGCGGCGGCGAGGAGGGAGTCATCGGAGGCAAGCATCGCCGCGCGGCATTCCCGGATGCCGTCTGGGGTCGCCGCAAAGCCGTGCTCGGCGACGAAAGCGCGGGCGCGCACCACGTCGGCGCGGCCGCGTTCGCTGTAGAGCCCGATATTCATCACGCCGCCGGGGCGCAGCCTTGCCACGAGCCGGCGCCACGCCGCGAAGGGATCGGCGAGATGGTGGAGCACGCCGCTCGCCTCGATGAGGTCGAACGTGCCGCCGTCGAACGCCAGGATGTCGGCGGAGGCGTATTTCAGGTTGGTCAGGCCGAGCTCGCGGGTCTTGCGCAGCGCATAGGCGAGGCTTGCCTCGCTCAAGTCGATGGCGAGCACATCGGCATCGGCAAAGCGCTGCGCGGTCTCGATGGCGTGCTGCCCGGTGCCGCAGCCTGCGATCAGCACCGCGATCGGCGACCGGCCCAACGGCCGGAAATTGGTGAATTTCGCCCGCAGATAGGCGTCGAGCGACACTGGTGCCCCTGCCGGGCCGGCGCTGATCCAGCGCGGATAGGGGTTCTCCTCGTACTGCTGCTTCACCGCGCGCGAGACATCGTCCTCGAAGGCGGTGAGGCGCGTGAGTGTGCCGCGCAGTTCGTCCTCCGTGCGCGGCTCGGCGATTTGCTGGGCGAGGAGTGCCGCAACCGGCGCCGGCCAAGTGGGGGCGTCGGTGCGCGCGTCATCGCGCTCGCCAAGCCGCTCGGCGCCGGGAAGCGAGGCGAGCGGATGATACGCAGCCACGGCGGCGATCCATTGCGGCGGGACGTCCGCGCCCTGCGCCAGCGCCGCGGCGAGCCGGTCGCCGAGCGCCGCGGCGCGGTGGCGCTCGTCATCGCGCGCGCCGGCGACGTACTCGTTGACGAAGCATTGGCGGGCGACTGCGCACAGCACGGCGACGCCATCAGGCGATAGCTCCCGGTCTGCCGCGGCGATTTCGAACAGCGCGCGGCGCAGCGCGACGATGACGCGCTCGAGATCGGCGTCGCACAGCGGCAGCACCTCGATGAGCCGGCAGAGCACGCGATCCTGCGCGAGGTCGGCGAGTGCGGCGGGCGCAATCAACTCTTCCAGCGACAGTGGAGCACCGGCCGGCGCGGACAGGCGTTCGAGCGCCGCCTTCACCGCCGGATTGATCCGCACAAGGCTGACCGCGGGAACGATTAGATTGAGCGGGTTGTCCCACCCTTCCATAAGTGCGCGCCCGACGAGATCGCGGAACCGGGCGTCGTCGCTGCGGGGCCGAACGTGGCGCGCGGCGCGGGCGAACAGCGCCTTCGCCTCGCGGCTCCCGCCAACGTCGAGCGCGGCGAGCGCCGCCTCGAGAGCGCCGGCCTCATCGCCTTGCGCCAACGCAGCCTGCCCGAGATTGATCGCCGCCTGTGCATGGCGCGGGTCGAGCGCGAGCGCACGCTGCAGATGCGGGACCGCCTGGGCGGGCTCGTGTGCGGCGATGAGCGCTGCCCCGAGGCTCGCATGGGCGGCGGCGAACTCCGGCTTGAGGCGTGCCGCCGCGGCGAACTCGTCTGCCGCCTCGGCGAAGCGCCCGCGGCGCGCCAGCACCGTGCCGAGATTGTAGCGCGCCTCGCCCGACTGGGGAGCGAGCTTCGCCGCCGTGCGGCAGGCGGCCTCGGCCTCGTCGAGCCGGCCGAGCGCGAGGAGGGCGTTGCCGAGATTGAGCCAGGCGCCGAAATGATCGGGCTTGAGCTCGGTTGCTCCCCGATAGCGCGCCGCCGCGTCGTCGCGCCGCCCAGTCGCCTCGAGAATCACGCCGAGATTGTAATGGAAGTCGGGGATGCTGCCGTCCGCCGCGATCGCCTGACCGATGAGCTCGACCGCCGCAGCGCTCTCGCCCCGTTGATGAGCGAGCACGCCGAGAAAATGCAGGGCAGGGGCGTGGCGCGGCTCGCGCGAGAGCACCTCGCGATAGAGCCGTTCGGCCGCGCCGAGCTGTCCCGCGCGATGTTGTCCGAGCGCCGCCGCAAACGCCGCATCGGGCCCGGCATCTCTGCGACCGGCCCGGTCGGCGCTCGCCGCCGCACGACGTTCTTTGCGGTTCATCAGGCGGCCCCGTGGCGGACGCGGCACCCGCGGCCTGGGCCGCGATCGAAGGTCAGAGATACTTGCGCAGGTCGGCCGCAGCGACGTCCGCGGTGCGCTTCATGTTGAACGGGCTGATGAAGCGTCCGTCCTTGTCCATGAGATAGACGATCGCGGTGTGGTCCATGGTGTAGTCGCCGCCGTCGAGCGGGACCTTTTTGTAGTAGACCCGGTAGGCCTTGGCGACGGCGGCGAGCGCCGCCGGATCGCCGGTGAGGCCGCGGATGTGCGGATCGAAGCTCGCGAGATAGTCCTTCATGCTCGCCGCCGTATCGCGCTCGGGGTCGACGGTGATGAACACCGCGCCGGTGCGGTCGGCGTCTTTGCCGAGCTTGCGCATGATCTCCGACATCTCGAAGAGGGCGGTCGGGCACACGTCCGGGCAATGCGTAAAGCCGAAGAAGACGAGGAAGGGCTTGCCCTTGAGGTCGGAATCGGAGAACGGCGCGCCGTTCTGGTCGACGAGGCGGAACGGCCCGCCGATGGCGGCGGTCGGGATCTGGATCGGACCCGTCGCGGCCTTGGTGAAATACAGGATGCCGCCGAGGCATACGCCGAGCCCGGCGAGGAAGGCAACAAGCACGACAGCGAGCCGCGGCAGACGTCCGCTCATTGAAATTCCCTGACTTTTCCCATGCACGGCGGCGCGGGTGCGCCGCGCTCGGCCCTCCACATAGGCCCGAACGGGAGACGCGACAAGCGCACTTGGGGTCGCCCCGGGGGGCGGGGCCACCCGCCGCCATCTTCCTTTTACGGACGGCCGGCAACCTCGGTCCGCGGGCAAGAATTGCGTCCGCCTGCGCAAGGGCGCCGTTGCGGGGAGCGCTGATCGAGGCAAGCCCGTCGTCGAGCGGCTCTCGCAAGCCGGCCCTGCCCTTGTTTCGCCGCACCGGCTTCGTTAGAACACCGCGCACCACAACGGGACTTTGGTCCCGGCCGCGGAGAGGTGGCAGAGTGGTTGAATGCACCGCACTCGAAATGCGGCATACGGGCAACCGTATCGGGGGTTCGAATCCCCTCCCTCTCCGCCATACTAAGCACCTGAAAGCATCAACGTAATCCGCCTTGACACTGCGCGGTCGAGACAGCCGTGCACGGCGCCGCTCGCCGGCCGGGGTTTTGAGGGCTTACGCCGAGCGATTCGTCCTTGCGGACGCCGCCAAGCCGAGAAAGACGAGGATGGCTCGGTTGAGACGGAGGATGTCTTCATCGTCCAGTCGCCCGATGCGCGTGGCGATCTTGGATTTTGGAACGGTGGTGATCTTGTCGACCATCAGGCGGCAGGCCGCACGAAGCCCGTTGCGCGAATTCGGAGATACCGGCAGGCGGAACAGAGGTGCCTCGGTCTTATCCGTCGTAAAGGCACAAATGGTGATCGAATCCGTCGCGTCGAAACTGTCGTCTTGCACAATAACGGCCGGGCGCGGCTTGCCTGCGTAGTCCTTACCGCCGGCGACGGTCCAGATGTCGCCACGCCTCATTCATCGCCCCGGTCCGACACGGCGTCGATGAACGCCTGATCCTCGCCGGCATGCGCGCTCCTGGCGACGGCGAGAGACTGGCGATGCGCCTGCGCGCGGAATGAAGGCGCGCGCACATCGGGTACCCAGATCTGAATGGGACGCAAGCCCTGAGCCCTCAAGCGCGCGCGATGCGCCCGCACCTTTGTGTAGGAGGCCTTGGGCTTCGGCGTGGACGCCATGGGGAGCTCCGAAATGGTTACATGTAACTAGCATGACCGCTTCGTTTCCGCCAGCCGTCACTGATGAAAGGCCGCAGCATGGCACGTGTCGTTACTTGCTTGCAGTCGCTCGTGGCCATGGATCACCTCTTTCAGCCGAGCCGCCAACCGGATACGCTGTTGCTACTCACAAACGAATGCGCTGATCTGCGGCTGATCACGGCCCCACCGAGTTGACGAGTGGACACATGGGACGGACGATCCTGCGAGCATTGCTGATCGCCGTCGGCATCGTCTTGAGCGCAAGCGCCAAGAGCGTTTATGCGGCCGCGTCGCCGTGCCCAGACCCGGGCGCGCCCTGCAGCATCCAGTGCTATGATGCGTATTGCAGCGTCTGGCGGGCATGCTGGGTCACGGAAAGCGGCATCGGGGTCTGCAGCGCCCCGCGTACCGGTCGGGCACCGCGTATCCGCCATTAAACAGGCGTCATCCAAATGGGCTGACCTGACGCCTCGATCTCCGGGAGGGCCGCATGAATTTCCGCAGTTCGCTCGGCATCATCGCGCTTGCCGGCACGTTGTCGATCACCGCCGCGTCCGCGTTCGACGACAGCAAGTATCCGGATTTTTCCGGCGTGTGGCGCAAGCCCGTCGGGATCGGCAATCAGTGGGACCAGACGAAGCCGCTCGGCCTCGCCCAGCAGCCGCCGTTCACGGCGGAATACCAGGCGGTCTTCGAGGCGAGCCTTGCCGACATCAAGGCCGGCGGACAGGGCAATGACGCGCCGTCGCGCTGCGTGCCGTTCGCGATGCCGCGGGTCATGACCGTGGTGTTCGACATGGAGATCGTCATCACGCCGCCCACCACCTACATGCTGTTCGCCCACTCCATGCCGCGCCGCATCCTCACCGACGGCAGCGATTGGCCGAAGGAGATCGAGCCGACATTCCTCGGCCATTCCATCGGCAGATGGGTCGATGTCGATAACGACGGCCGATACGACGCGCTGGAGATCGAGACCCGTGGCCTCAAGGGTCCGCGCACCTATGAAGGCACCGGCATGCCGTTTCACGAGGACAACCAGACCGTGGTCAAGGAGCGCATTTTCCTCGACCGGGCCAATGCGGATGCGCTGTACGACGAGATCACTGTCATCGACCACGCCCTGACGCGCCCCTGGACGATCACCAAGCGCTATCGCCGCGACCGCAATCCGGTGCGGCTGGAGTACAACTGCTCCGAGGACAATCATCACGTCCTGATCGGCGGCGAGGATTACTTCCTCAGCGGCGACAACATGCTGATGCCGGCCAAGAAGGGCCAGGCCCCGCCCGACCTCCGATACTTCGATCAGCGGAAATGATTGGTGTCGGGCGTACCCACGTGAAATGCGTTCGCGCCCGAGCCAGAGCCAGAGCCAGAGCATGTTCGGGTGAGTGAACTCCCCCGCCATCGCCGAGCTTGACCCGGCGATCCCGATAACGGGGCGCGGCCGTTAAGCGGGATCCCGATTCTGGCACGTACCATGCTTCGCTCCGGGCCCGGAGGTGATCATGCGCGCTGCAATTCAAACCCTGCTGGTGGCTGTCGGCACCGTCCTCGCCGCGTTTGGCCTTACCGCGACGGCGGCGCAGGCGGCGTGGCCGGAGCGGCCGGTGACCGTGATGGTGCCGTTCACCGCGGGCGGCATCACCGACGTGCTGGCGCGGCTGATGGCGGAGCGGCTGCAGGAGACGTTGAAACAGCCCTTCATCGTCGAGAACGCGCCCGGCGCCGCCGGCGTCATCGCGGCGGAGCGAGTGCTAAAGGCCGCGCCCGACGGTTACACGCTGCTGTTCACGCCGGTGTTCCAGATCACCATGGCGCCGTTCACCACCGCGGCGACCTTCGATCCGGTGAAAGACTTCAAGCCGGTGACGATCGTCGGCACGAGCCCGTTCGTCGTCACGGTGGGCGCCGCAGTGCCGGCGATGACGCTTCCCGCGTTCATCGCCTATGTGAAGGGGCGGCCCGGCGCGGTGCCGTTCGGCTCGGCCGGCACCGGCAGCCTCAGCCACGTGTCGGCGGCAATCTTTCTCAAGAGCGCCGGCCTCGACATGGTGCACGTGCCCTATCGCGGCCTCGGGTCCGCCTTCACCGACCTCATCGCCGGCCATCTGTCGATGGTAATGGCGACGCCGGTCGAGCTCAAATCCTATCTCGATTCCGGCAAGATCAGGCCGCTCGCGGTGACCGCGACGACGCGCTCCAAGCAATTGCCGGACGTGCCGACGGTCGCCGAGACGCTGCCGAGCCCGCCCTCCGTCACGCTCAACGGCCTCGTCGCACCGGGGCGCACGCCGCAGGAGATCGTCGACATGCTCGCCCGCGAGATCATCGCGGCGGAGAAGACGCCGGCCTTCCGGGAGCGCCTGGTGCGGATCGGCGTCGATCCGATCGTCGCGACGCCGCAAGAGTTCACCGAGATCATCGCAGCCGACACTGCGCGCTGGCGCGACATCGTGCGCGAGCTCGACCTCAAGCCGCATTGAAAAGCGGGTTTGCTCTCGCCGCGTGCGTCTTGATTTGGCATGCGATCTCGTCCGACATGGCTGTTCGGTCGGATCAAAAGGCTCGCCCCTTGAATGCCTCCTCACACGCTCGCGCGGTCGTCGTCGGTGCCGGGCCGGTCGGAATGGTGTGTGCGCTCGCGCTTCATCGGCGCGGCGTGCCGGTCACCGTGTTCGAGCAGGAGCCGGCGCCGGTCACCGATCAGCGCGCCGCCTCGATCCATCCGACGACGCTCGAGTTGCTCGACGACCTCGGCGTCACCGAGAGCATCCTGCCGCTCGGCCTGAAATCGCCGTGCTATCGCTTCCATGACCGGGGCAGCGGCACGATGATCGCCGAGTTCGATCTCGGCCTGATGCGCGACGAGTTCCGCTTTCCCTTCGTGCTGCAATACGAGCAGTACAAGCTCACGGCGTCGATCGCCGGAGCTTACGCCGATTGCAGCGATTTCGACGTGCGCTTCTCGCACGCCATCACCGGCGTCGACGACCACGGCGACCACGTCGACGTCACCGTTGCGACCGCTGGCGGCACGGAGCGCATCCCCGCGGCTTATGTAATCGGCTGCGACGGCGGGCGCTCGGTGGTGCGCAAGCTCGCGGGCATCGGCTTCGATGGTTTCACCTATCCGGAGAAATTCTTGAAGGTCGCGACGCCGTTCGACTTCGCCACCGTCAATCCCAAGCTCGCGCTGCGCAACTACTTCGCCGACCCCGACGAGTGGGCGAACGTCTTCAAGGTCAATGGCGAGCGGCCGGGAGGGCTGTGGCGGGTGATCGTGCCGATCGGCGAAGAGGAGAGCGAGGAGGACGCGCTCGCGCCGGAGCGCGTCGAGGCGCGGCTGCAGAAGTTCTTTCCGAAATCTGGCCGCTATCCCGTCGAGTACGTCAACGTCTACGGGGTGAGCCAGCGCGTGGCGTCGACCTTCCGCCGCGGCCGCGTGCTGCTCGCGGGCGATTCCGCGCACGTCAACAATCCGATCGGCGGCATGGGCATGAACGGCGGCATCCACGATGCCGTCAATCTCGCCGACAAGCTCGCGCGCGTGTTTCACGGCGAAGCGGACGAGACGCTGCTCGACCTCTACACGCGCCAGCGCCGTCACGCGGCGGTCGAGTACGTCCAGGCGCAGACGATCGCCAACAAGAAGCTGATGGAGGAGCGCGATCCGGCAAGGCGCGCCGCAAGCCTCGACGAGCTGCGTCGTACCGCGGAGGATCGCGAGGCGGCCCGCCGCTACATGCGCCGCGCCGCGCTGCGCGACAGTCTCAATTCGGCGAATGCGGTGAGGTGAGCGAGGTTCCGCGGTGAACACCCGAGCCCGTCATTCCGGGGCCGACCGCAGGTCGGAACCCGGAATCCAGACGCTTGCGAACAAGGCTGGATTCCGGGTTCAGTGCTGCGCACTGCCCCGGAATGACGAGCTGAGTGTGATGTCGCCCGATCAGAACCGGTAGTCGAAGCCGCCGCGCAGAATGTTGGCGTTGAGATTGGCCGTCGTCGTTCCCGTGAGCGTCGGGAAGCCGCCCGTCACCTGTGAGGCGGTCTGGTTGGAGAAGCTCGCGTAGAGATACTCCGCCTTGATGAACCAGTTGTACGACAGCGCATATTCGACGCCGCCGCCGGCCGTCCAGCCCGCCACGGTCGAGGACGTCGACCCGGTGAGCGACGGGCCGCCGGAGCCGAGAACGATCGACTCGGAGAAGCGCAGATTGGTCACCGCGAGCCCGGCGGTGAGGTAGGTCAGCATGTTGCCGTTGGCAAAACCAACCCGCGGGCGCAGCGTGTAGAGCCAGTTCGAGGTGACGGTGCCCGAGGAGGTATAGGTGATGCCGGGAGGAAAACCGAAGCCGGCTGGCGGCGTTCCGAAAGCGGACATCCCCGAATTGGACGACATGTCCCAGCCCGAGAAATCGGTCTCTATGCCGAGCACGAAGTAGCCAAGCTGCCAGTTGTAGCCGGCCTCGAGCCCGCCGAGCACCCCACGTGGCGCCGTCGAGCTCGTGCCCACCGCTGCAACGCTCGCCGCCGCGGCGCCGAAGGCGCCACTCGGGGTTTCGAGATATTTGGTGCCGCCGAGCACACCCCCGACATTCGCTCCGGCATAAAAGCCGGTGAAAATGAACGGTCCCGTCGCCACGGGATAGGGCACCCGCGACGCGGGATAACCTGCCGGATAGATCACGTCGGGAGGCATATCGGCTGCGCGCGCGTTCTCGACGCCGTTGAGCGCCATCAACGCTACGCTTGCCAACAAGAACGGTCTCATCAGACGCTCTCTCAAACGCAACTCCGACGCGAACGGCCGGGGACGCCCCGAGGGGGAAGCTAGCACCCGAGGGGCGGAAAGGCTGTGCCCGCCAGGACACAGGCGAATGCAAACCGTCCGTCGGAGTCACCTCGACGCCGCCGAGGGGATCGCCTTTTTACCTCATGTTTACAATTATTTGATCGTCGCCAGAGCTTCTTGCTGCGGCGATCGCCCAACCCCATGTGGCCGGTGCCGCTTCGCTTTGATCTCGATCAACGACCGAGGCGCCAATCCACGCCTATGCGGGCGTTTCACCCGGGAGTTGGCTGTCCCGTGCGCGTGGATCGCCATGTCTTGAAAATCCCTCCGCCTCGCCCGAAGCATTGCCCGATTTGCGGGTTGGAATGCTTTCGAGCCGCAGTGACGGCAGTCGCGAGGCGAACCGCTTCGAGTGCCTGAGCTGCGATCTCGTGATCGACTATTCCGGCGGCAAGCGTCCGGTCCATCGCACGAGGAGTAGACCGAGAGCCCAGAAGCGCGTTCCCGAGGACCCTGCCGCGCAAAGCAAAAGCCCCGGCCGGAAGCCGGGGCTTTGCGTTTTGGCGCTCTCGTGCGGTTACTTGCCGGCGGTGGCGAGCTGCGAGGAGATGTTGGTGAACGTCGACTTGAGCTGCGAGCCGAGCGTGTTCACGACGGTGATGATCGCGACCGAGATGCCGGCGGCAATCAGGCCGTATTCGATCGCGGTCGCGCCCGATTCGTCTTTCGCAAAGCGCGTCACGAGGCTTGTCATTTTGTGCTCCTCTATCCCAGAGATCTCTGTCTCACGCCGGTCCCTGCCGGCGCTGTTTGTTCGCTCCGGTCATCCGAACCTGTGGGCAACCTAGGGCGCGGCCATTGCCGCAGGGTTAATTTCGTTGTGAGGAGTTTCCGGACATTGACCGGTGGTTAAAGATGTATGGGAAAAGCGGTGCGGCGGGCAGCCACACCTCCGGCGTGGCAGGCCGCCTCACGCGTGCTAAGGATCGATCGGATTTGACGGAAGCGAGCAAGAGCATGACAGCGCGCCCGGAAGCCTACCGCGATTCCGGCGTCGACACCGCCGAAGCCGATGCGGGGCTCGGCAACATCGTGCGGCGGGTGCAGGCCACCTGGCCGCGCCACGGCACCGGCCGGGTCGTGCTGCCGATCGGATATTTCGCCAATGTCATCGAGATGGACGGCACCGGCATCGCGCTGTGCACCGACGGCGTCGGCTCGAAGACCATCATCGCCTCGATGATGGGGAAATACGACACCATCGGCATCGACTGCGTCGCCATGAACGTCAACGACATGATCTGCGTCGGCGCGCGGCCGCTCTCGCTCGTCGATTACATCGCGCTCGACGAGGCCAACGCCGCCATGCTCGACGCCATCGGTGCCGGGCTGTGCGAGGGCGCACGGATGGCCGGCGTCTCGATCTCAGGCGGCGAAACCGCGCAGCTCAAGGACATCGTTTCCGGCTTCGACCTCGTCGGCATGGCGATCGGCCGCGTCGCGCTGGACAAAGTGATCTGCGGACAGGATGTGCGCGCGGGCGACGTCGTGATCGGCGTGCGCAGCAGCGGCATCCACAGCAACGGCTTGTCGCTCGCGCGGCGTGCGTTCTTCGTCAACGGCAAGTACGCCATCGACCACAAGTTCGACGAGCTCGCGACCACGCTCGGCGAGGAGCTGTTGCGGCCGACCGACATCTACGTTCCCGAGGCGATGGAGATTCTGGAGAGCGTCCCCGGCGTCAAGGCGCTGATCAACATCACCAGCGACGGCCTGTTGAATCTCACGCGCGTCGCTTCCGCGGTCGGTTTCGAGATCGATCGCCTGATCGAGCCGCATCCGGTGTTCGCACTGATCCAGAAGCTCGCCGGCGTCGCCGACGGCGAGATGTACGAGGTCTTCAACATGGGGATCGGCTTTTGCTACGTGGTCGACCCGGCCGCCGCCGATCCGGTGCTGGACATCCTCAAGAAGCACCGCCGCACGGCGCAACGGATCGGCCACGCGATCGCCGATCCCGAGAAGCGCGTGCGCATTTCGCAGCGGAACCTGGTCGGCCAGCACAAGTCGTTCCGCAGCGCGCGTTGATCGAGAAGGCGACGCGTTTCCTTTGAGGGTTCGGCATCTCGCAGCCGTGCAACACGATCGGGACGGCCGTATCAAGCCGGTCCGCCCCGGCGATGACGAGTTGGCGGATATTGCTCGTCGCAGCGTGGTCCGAGCGGCGGAAACGGCGCAAGATCGATAAAATCGGCGCAGATCGGTGCGAGCCGAACCACCATCGAATCCCCAAATCCCGGCTAACGATGTCGCAGGCGGGAACCCGCGCCGCAGGCTTTGCCAGCCGGCCGCGCGCCCCCGGCGACAGCCGCTTTTGGAGATGACGATGAAGACGTTGATGATGTTGGCGGCGGCGGCAGGCGTTGCCGCCGCGCTTTCGGTGGCGGTGCCTTCTGCCGACGCGGCCCCGGCATGGTGCGCGAATTCCGGCTTCGACAACGGCCCGGCGCGGGAACGCGGTCCCGGTACCGGGCCGTACTGGGCGGGCGAGCCGAGCGACTGCAATTCGATCTGGCGGCGCGGCTACTATCGCGGCACCGATCCCGATCCCAATATCCGCGAGCAGTTGATGCGCGACCGATAGCCCGGTCGATGCGCGAGCGATCGCCCGGCGTCACATCCTGGCGCCGTTGAGCGCGCTCTTGTCGCGCCGGCGCTGCACCGAGGAGGCGATCCGCATCGCCTCGCGATACTTGGCGACGGTGCGGCGCGCAATATCGATGCCGGCCTCGCGCAGCTTCACGACGATGGTGTCGTCCGAGAGGATGTCGTTGGCCGCCTCGGCGTCGATCAGCCGCTTGATGCGGTGACGCACGGCTTCGGCGGAGTGCGCCTCGCCGCCGTTGGTCGCGGCGATCGAGGCGGTGAAGAAGAACTTCATCTCGAAGGTGCCGCGGCTCGTCGCCATGTATTTGTTGGCGGTGACGCGCGAGACCGTCGACTCGTGCATCTCGATGGCATCGGCGATCGTCTTGAGGTTGAGTGGGCGCAGGTGCTGCACGCCGTGGGCAAGGAAAGCATCTTGCTGGCGCACGATCTCGCTCGCCACCTTGAGGATCGTCTTGGCGCGCTGGTCGAGGGCGCGGACGAGCCAGGTCGCGGTCTGCAGACATTCGGCGAGGTAGGACTTCTCGGTGTCCTTCTTCGCGGTCTTCGACACCTTCGCGTAATAGGTCTGATTGACCAGCACCCGCGGCAGCGTGTCGTGGTTCAATTCGACGAGCCACGCGCCGTCGCCGCCCTGCCGCACGAACACGTCGGGGACGATCGGCTGCACCACCCCGGTGGCGAAGGCGAGGCCCGGCTTCGGGTTGAGGTGCTTGATCTCGGCGACCATGTCGATGAGGTCTTCGTCGTCGACGCCGCAGATCTTGCGCAGCGCCGCGAAGTCGCGCTTGGCCAACAGCTCAAGATTGTCGAGCAGTGCCGCCATGGCGGGATCGAGCCGGTCGCGCTCGCGCAGTTGAATGGCGAGGCATTCAGTCAAGTTGCGCGCGCACACGCCCGGCGGATCGAGGTTTTGCAGCCGCGCCAGCACCGCTTCGACTCGCTCGGGGGGCGCCCCGAGCTTTTCCCCGGCCTCCGCGAGGTCGCCGGTGAGATAGCCGGCCTCGTCGACGAGATCGACGAGATACTGCGCGATCATGCGCTCGGCCGGATCGGGGAAGGCGAGCGCGACTTGTTGGGTCAGGTGGCCGGCGAGCGTCGTTTCCTCGGAGACGAAGGCCTCGAGGTTGTAGTCGCCGTCGGCGCGGCCACCGGCGCCGACTCCCGCCCATTCCGAATAGGTGGCGGGCTCGGATTGCGGTTGCCGGGCCGGGCCGGCCGGACTCTCGTCGGGAAAGACATTCTCGAGGCCGGTGTCGAGCCGCTGCTCGATGGTCTCGCGGCTGGTCTCGAGCCGGTCCTCCATCCAGTCGCCGTTACGCGGTTCCTCCGCATCACGGAGGGGCTCGTCGGCCGGCTCTGTCTCGTTTCTGACGGGCGGATCTTCCGCCGGCCGCTCGAGAAGTGGGTTTTTCTCCAATTCGCCGTCGACATAGGCCGCGAGGTCGTGATGCGACAGCTGGAGCAGCTTGATGGCCTGCATCAGCTGCGGCGTCATCACCAGGGCCTGGCTTTGACGCATCAAGAGTTTTTGTACGAGTGCCATCTACGCTGCAACAGAAAAGCCGGTTGGTCCGATTCTTGCTTATCTGGTTTCTGCAGCGTTGTATACCAGACTCTCGGCTAATAGGTGAAAAGCGACGCGGCCATTGCCCGCACACAAAAGATCGGCGTCACGCCTACATGCGGAATTCCTCGCCGAGATAGAGCCGGCGGACATCGGGATTATTGACGATGTCTTCGGGGTCGCCTTCGGTCAGCACCTGACCCGAATAGACGATGTAGGCGCGGTCGGTCAGGCCCAGCGTCTCGCGCACGTTGTGGTCGGTGATGAGCACGCCGATGCCGCGCTGGGTCAGGTGACGCACCAGTGTGCGGATGTCGCCGACGGCGATCGGATCGATGCCGGCAAACGGCTCGTCGAGCAGCATGTAGTTGGGCCGTGTCGCCAGCGCGCGGGCGATCTCGACCCGGCGCCGCTCGCCGCCCGACAACGCGATGGTCGGCGTCTTGCGCAGCCGGGTGATCGAGAACTCCTCGAGCAGGCTGTCGAGCTCGGCCTCCCGCCGCTTCCGGCTCGGCTCGATGACCTCGAGCACCGCACGGATGTTCTCCTCGACATTGAGGCCGCGAAAGATCGAGGCTTCCTGCGGGAGATAGCCGATGCCGAGCCGCGCGCGCTGATACATCGGCAGTGCGGTGACGTCCCAGCCGTCGAGATGGATGTGGCCGCGGTCGGCCTTGATGAGGCCGGTGATCATGTAGAACACCGTCGTCTTGCCGGCGCCATTAGGGCCGAGCAGACCGACGGCCTCGCCGCGCCGGACGTAGAGACTCACCCCGCGCACGACCTGGCGGTTGCCGAAGCTTTTCTCGACGCCATGAACGGCGAGATAGTCGCGGTCGGTCGCTCTCGCCTGCGTCTCGTGGCTCCGCGCACGCTGAGGCTGGCTCGCGACTGCGGGACGGCTCGCGCCGTTCACCCGCGGCTTAGCGGTCGG
The DNA here is from genome assembly GCA_963824905.1 of uncultured Alphaproteobacteria bacterium. Taxonomy (GTDB): domain Bacteria; phylum Pseudomonadota; class Alphaproteobacteria; order Rhizobiales; family Xanthobacteraceae; genus JAJPKK01. The sequence continues at coordinate 192,923 of CAWGRH010000014.1, read as the reverse complement.
CCGCGCCGCCGCAGGGGCTTTGCGGCGTTGATCCCGACGTTTGAACAAGGCGATCAGATCGACCACGCGGGCCTCGAAGCCATGCCTGCGGCGCTCGGGTACGAATAGTCCCTCGCTGTCCTGCTTTCAACCACGCCCGCGGTCCGCGCGATCAGTAGAGGCCGGATGTCGGGGAGCGTGGCCGCGGCGCGTCCCGTGGCGCCTCGCGCACGGTTCCCGTCGCGGCAGGCGACTCGCTCCCCGGCTTGTCCTTCTCGCCCTTCATGGAGTTGGGCTGGATAAGCGCCTGGACCCGGCATTGACCCTGCGTCTTGCCGCACTCCACCCGCGACACGCCGGAGTTGAGGTCGACGGTGAGCCGGTCGCCCCGCACGACGTTCTGGCCCTGGGAGATGACGACGTTGCCGAGGAGGGTGACGGTGTTCGCCTGCATGTCGAAGACGCCGCTCTCGCCCGTCGCGGTCTGGTCCTTTTGGGTCACCAGGACGCCGCCTTTGACCTCGACACGGCGGATCTGCTGGCTCATCGGCTCGGCGTTGGGGTTGGTATTGGCGTTGGCCGGCGGCTTCGCCGGCTTCGGCGCCTCGGGTTTGGATGCGGCATCCGAGTCGTCGTCGTAGAAGACGATCAACGTCTTGCTGCGCAGCGTCGTATCACCCTGGACGAGATGGACGTCGCCGGAGAACGTCGCCATCTTGTCCTTGTCGCGTACCTCGAGGCTCACCGATGTGATCTTGAGCGGCTTGTCGCGGTTCTGCGAGAACCCCTGCAGCGCGTTGGGCGGCCCGCTCGGTGCCGTCGATGCCGGAGACGTCGATGCCGGGGAGGTCGAAACCGGATGCGGTGTCGTCGGTGTCGGCGTCGGCGATGCAGCGCGCGCCGGCGGCACCGCTGAAATCATCGCTGCGATGATGAACGCTGCCGCACTCCGATTCACGGCCGCTTTCCTCCACTGAGATCGACGCTCTTGGTCTCCTGATTGAGCAGCAGCTCGACTCCGCCGCTGAACGTGATCTGGTCGCCGTTGTTGACGACCTCGAGATGGTTCGCGTTGAGCCGTCCGCCATTGAGGAGTTTCATCTCCATCGGACTGTCGGACACGATATGCCCGGTGCCGGTCTCGACGGTGGCTTCCGTCAGATGTCCCTCGTAGCCCGACGTGGTGCTGAGCAGAATCTCGTCGCGCAGCTTCAAGATCTCGGACTTGGTGTTGTAGAGCCCGTTCTGGGCTTTGAGCTGCACGCGCTGGCCGTCCTTGAGCTGGACCTTCGCGTTGATGCCCTTGAGTTCCAGGAACTCGGGCTTGGTCACGTCCTGTGCCGCCGCGCTCGCGGTCAGCTCATAGGAACGCGCGTCGCTGGTGAAGCCGCCGACCCGCGGGGACTCCATGGTGATCTTGGTGCCGGACAGCGACACCTTGCCGAGATCGATCGGGAACGCCGCGATCAGCTTGAACGGGTTGAAGAAGGTCGCGACGATGATGACCGCCGCGACGACGGCGATGCCGGCAGGGATCGCCCTGCGCATCCAGCGCACAAAACGGCTATGGCGGGCCGCGGCGCGGAACAAACGATCACCATCCCGACGCCCAATCTCCCGGGCGTGCGGCGCAGGCACCGATATCGTCGATGAATAGCTCAGGCGGCCACCCCCACTTACCCCAGTGCGGAATCGACCGCGTCCCTATAGCACATTCCGCGCCTCAAGGCTCGCCTTTGAATGTGGCGGCGGCGCGGCGGAACGCAGCTCAGCTATGAGCAAATATGTCTTCCGCTTCCCACCCGGCCAGGTCCAGCCGGACCCGGTCGGGAAGAAACCGGAAACATGCGCCGGCGAGCCCCTCCCGGTCCTCGCGGGCAAGCATGGCATCGAGTTTTTCCCTGAGCGCATGCAGGTGAAGCACGTCGGAAGCGGCATAGGCGACCTGGGCGTCGGTCAGTTCCTCGGCGCCCCAGTCGGTAAGCTGCTGTTGCTTGGAAACCTCAATGCCCAGAAGATCGCGCGTCAGGTCCTTGAGGCCATGCTTGTCGGTGTAGGTGCGCACGAGCCGCGAGGCGATCTTGGTGCAGTAGACCGGCGTCGCCATGATCCCGAACTTCTGCTGTAGCACTCCAAGGTCGAAGCGGGCGAAGTGGAAGATCTTCAGGACATCGGGATTGGCCAGCAATTTCCGTAAATTAGGCGCTTCGCTGACGCCGCGGGGAATCTGCACGACGTCGGCGCTGCCGTCGCCAGGGGAAAGCTGGACGACGCAGAGCCGGTCGCGGTGATGGTCGAGACCCATGGTCTCGGTATCGATTGCGACGGTATCCCGGTAGCGACCGAGGTCCGGAAGGTCGCCGCGATGGAGACGAATCGTCATGATTTTGCTCCGAAATTTACCGCTTTCGGGTTCCCGAAGCACGCCACGACCTTCGCGTCATTCAAACAAGCAATTGAAAACAAAAGGGTTTCTCCTCGACTGCCGAAGGCGGTTTAGCACACGTCGGCTTGCCGCAAAAGCGGGCGGTTTCTTCGATTAAATCTTGCTTGGGGAATTTGTGGGGTGGAGGGGGGCGTAATGAAACGTTGGCTGGCGGCTGTCGCCGTCGTGGTCGCCTGTGCATGTCATGTGGACATCGCGGCGGCCGACACCCGTTCTCCCACGCTGTGGCAGCGGATTGTATCGGTGTTCGCGCCGCAAGCGGCCATTCGCCATCCTGCAGGCCAGCATTTCGACAACCCGCAGAAGGCCGCGGCCGTTGCAAAACCGGTGGAGGCGGCGCCTGCAGTAGGCGCGCCGCCCCAGCCCGCGAATAAAGCGGTCGAGCTTGCGGCGTTGCCGCCGGCGGCCGATCCGACTTCGCCCACGGCTCCCGTGGAAACGTCATTGGTGACTGAGCCGTTTCCGGAGGCGGCGCAGCCAGAGGTGGTGCAGCCACAGGTGGCGCAGCCCGAGGTGGTTACGCCTCCGTCTGTCGCTGCCGCCAAGACGGCGCGCAAGCACGAGCACCGCGACAAGGCGAAGGCCCACTCGCGGACCGATACGACCGCGGCTCTCCCGCCGGTTGGCAACACTCAGCCTGTGACAGCCCTTACCGAGCCGTCGGACACGCCTGCGACCGTCACGCCGGGGGCTGCCCCCGCTCAGTTCAAGCCGACCAAGAAGGCAAAGCACAACAAGACCGCGCCCGGTTACGAGCTCGCATCACTGGGCTCGCCCGGCCTCAGAGCCGCGTTGGACCCGGACAATACGCAACCTGACGCAGCGCCCCGCCGGTTCGACGGAGCGACGTTCCCCCCGGCATCGAGCCGCGGCTCGGTCTGCAACGAGGGGCGCAAGGTCGTTACCGCCTATTACTGGGAGGGCAGCCACACCGCGAGCGGCCAGCCGTTCAATCCCCATGCGATGACCGCCGCGCACCGCACCCTGCCGTTCGGAACGCATCTCAACGTCACCAATCCGCGCACCGGCAAATCGGTGGAGGTGATCGTCAATGACCGCGGTCCCTACACTCAAGGGGTAGGCCTCGATCTGACCATCGGCGCAGCGCAAGCAATTGGGCTGCACGGCACCGGATCAGTCTGCATCCTGTGATCTTCCCACCGGAAGTTGTGGTCGGGCCGGCCCGCACCGCGGCCTCTCGGCTGCGGCGAGCCGTCCGCGTCAATTCGCAGCATTGCCGGGAACTCGGCGGCTGGTCATCGTTTCCTTACCAACGCTATGAAATTATTTGAGCTTTATCGATGTTTGAAGGAACATCGACGTAGCTATGTTCGTTGATGTAACGCCTGGATTTTAATTACCAAGCCGTCAGCCATGGGCCTTGCAAAGCTGTTCGATCGGAGCAGCCCGTCGTGGCGCTCCATCATCGTCGTCGTGGCGGCGAGCGGCTTCGCATTGTCTTTCCTCGGTTGGCAATTCGCCCACGAACGGGAGGAACGGAACGCGCGCCAGGAGTTCAACGCACGCGCGAACGATCATTTCCTGGCGCTGCAGAGTGGGATCGATCAGTACATCAACGACATGTTGGCGCTACGCGCGTCGTTCCAGACCTTCCAGCCCGACCGCGCGCAGTTCCAGAGCTTCGCGGAGCAACTCTTCGAGAACAAGAATGCGATGCTGGCGGCGTCATGGTCGCCGCGCGTCACGCGGGACGAACGCGCCGAACAAGAACGTAAGGCAGTCGCCGACGGGCTGACCGGTTACCAGATCAGGTCGTTCAGGCCCGACGGCAGCACGCCGGTGGCTCTGGACGCGCCTGAATATTTCCCCATTCTCTACACCTCAAGGGTCGGGGCGAGCGCTGCCGTTTACGGCCTCGATCTCCTGGATGGAGGTTTGCGCCAACAGGCGCTCGAGCGCGCGAGAGACGATGATCGCCCCGCCGCGACGCCGATTTTCGAGCTCCGCCGCGGCGAGGGCAACCGCAACGGCTTCGTCATTGCGCTCCCGGTCTACCGACAAGGCGCACCGCACGACACCCTCGAGGACCGTCGTCGCAACCTGGTCGGCGTCGTGCAGGCCGTGTTCCAGGCGAGCGTGCTGATCAACACGATCATCGAGGCGGCGACGGCGCCTGCCGGTCTCGACGTGTCCTTCTTTACGGCAAAACCGGGCGCCGACTCGCTTCCCTTCTACGTTCATCACTCCCGGCTGTACGACGAACGATCGCCCGCGCGGTCGTTTGCCGAGGTCGAGCGCGGGCTGCACTGGTCCGGCAACCTGCGAATTGCCGACCGCGACTGGGTCTATGTCGCTTCGTCGCGGCCGGGCGGGATCGGGACGCCCTCACATCTCGGATCCCTGGCGTTGCTGATCGGCAGCCTGGTGCTGACCGGCATCGTGGCCGCCTATCTGTGGACAGTCGGCCGCAACGCCTCGCGGCTCGAGGCGAGCAACCACGCGCTCGACAGCGCTGTCGGCGAACTCGACGCCGCTAATGCGCGCCTTCGCGAGCAGAATTCCCGCTTCGACACCGCCATCAACAACATCGCCCAGGGCCTCGCCTTCTTCGACGGCGAACGGCGGCTGATCGTGTGCAACCGGCGCCTCATCGAAATGTACGGGCTGCCTCCAGATCGGGTCGTCCCCGGGATAACGCTCAGCGAGATCATTGAGCTGCGTTGCGAGGTCGGCACCACGCCGACGATGGATACGGACCGATATCTCGTCTGGCGCAATTCCTATGCCTTGTCCGACAAGTCCAGCGACACCACGGTCGAGCTCGTCGACGGCCGTGTCATCCGGATCTGCCGACAGCCGATGCCCGACGGCGGCTGGGTTGCGACCCACGAGGACATCACCGCGCAACGGCGCAGCGAGCAGGCCGTGGCCGAGGCGCGGGCGCGGGCAGAGCGCGCGCAGCAGGACGCGCAGGCCGCCCATGACCGCCTTGTCGAAGCCTTGGAGGTGGTGCCCGAAGGCATCGCGCTGATGGACGCGGACGACCGCCTCGTGCTGTGGAACCGGCACTATGCCGAGACCTACAGCCTGACCGAGAAGATCGTCGCCGGCATGCGCTTCGAGGATATCCTGCGCGACGGCCTCGCACGCGGACAGTACGCGGACGCCATCGGCCGCGAGGAGGAGTGGCTCGCGCAGCGGCTCGCACGGCATCGGCTGCCGTCCAACCGATTCGAGCAACGCCTGTCGACCGGCCGCTATATCGTCGTCGAGGAGCACCGGACGGCCGACGGCGGCAACATCGGTCTTCGCATCGACGTCACCGAAATCAAGGAGCGCGAGGAGTCGTTCAGGCTGCTATTCAACAGCAACCCGGTGCCGATGCTGGTGATCGAGGCCGCGACGCTGCGGTTCCTAGACGTCAACGAAGCCGCGCTGGCGCATTATGGATATACGCGCGAGCACTTCCTCGAGATGACCGCGCTCGACATTCGGGGCCCCGAGGAACGCCCGGCCTTCAGCGAATTCATGCAGACCTTCCGCGGCAGCGGGGGCGCGAAAACATGGCGCCATCTCAAAGCGGACGGCACCGAGATTTTGGTCAATGTCTACTCGACGAGCCTCCTCTACGCCGGGGTCGAGGCCCGCCTCGCTGCGGTCGTCGACGTGACCGAGCGCGCGCGCGCCGATGCACAGCTTCTGGAACAGAAGCGGCTGATGGACACGGCAATCGAGAATATGTCGCAGGGCCTTATCATGTTCGGCACCGACGCGCGGCTGCTGCTGTGCAATCGGCGCTATCTCGATATGTATGGTCTGTCCCCCGAGGTGGTGAAGGCGGGCTGCACCCTGCGTGAGCTTCTCGACGAGCGGTCGAGGACGGGCTCATTCTCCGAAGATCCGGAGCAATACAGCCGCACCATCCTCGAGTCGGTCGCCGCCGGCAAGGCGCGCAGCCATATGGCCGAACTTGGTGAGCGGACGTTCCACGTCGTCAGCCGGCCAATGGCCGGCGGCGGATGGGTCACCACCCACGAGGAGATTACCGAGCAGAAACAGGCCGAGGCGCGCATCCACTATCTCGCCCACCACGACATGTTGACCGGCCTGCCCAACCGCGCGGCGTTCAACGAGTTCGTGGCGAAGGCGCTGGAGCGCGCCGCCGCGCAGCACGGCCAGCTCGCGGTGATCTCCGCCGATCTCGACCGGTTCCAAGAGGTGAACGACGTCTTCGGCCATGCCATCGGTGACGCGGTGCTGCACGATCTCGCGCGCCGGTTCAAGGAGGCGAGCGGGAATGCGTTCCTGGCCCGCCGCGGCGGCGACGAGTTCTGGCTGGTGCTGACGGAGGGGCCGCAACCGGCGGCCGCCGAGCTCCTGGCGGCACGCCTCATGAATGTCGCCGCGCGAGGTCGAGATCGACGGCCAACCGATCTGCTCCGGGCTGAGCATCGGAATTTCGATCTATCCGAACGACGGAACCGATGCCGCAACCCTGCTCGCCAATGCCGACGCCGGCCTCAACCGCGCCAAGCGCGAAGGGCGCGGTTCCGTGCGCTTCTTCGAGGCGCAGATGGACCAGAGGCTCCGCGAACGCCGCGCGCTGCAGCATGAATTGCGAACGGCGATCGAGCACGACGAGCTGCGGGTCTACTACCAGCCGCAGGCCGCCATCGATGGGCGCGTCCTCGGGTTCGAGGCGCTGGTGCGCTGGCAGCATCCGACGCGCGGGCTGATCTCGCCCGGCCTGTTTGTTCCGCTCGCCGAAGAGACCGGCATCATCGTCTCGATCGGCGAATGGATGCTGCGCCACGCCTGCCGCGAAGCGGCCAGCTGGAAACGCCCGTTGCAGATCGCGATCAATCTGTCCGCGGTGCAGTTCCGGCACGGCGACCTGCCGGGTCTCGTCCATTCGATCCTGCTCGAGACCGGGCTCGCGCCCCACCGCCTCGAGCTCGAAGTCACCGAAAGCGTGCTGATCGACGACTTCTCGCGCGCTGTCGCGATCCTGCGGCGGCTCAAGGCGCTGGGCGTGCGGATCGCGATGGACGATTTCGGCACCGGCTACTCCTCGCTGTCCTATTTGCAGGCATTTCCGTTCGACAAGATAAAGATCGACCAGGCGTTCATTTCCAATCTCGACAAGAGCCCGCAGTCGGCGGCGATCGTGCGCGCCATCATCGGCCTGGGGCGGGCCCTCTCCTTGCCGGTCACCGCCGAAGGCGTCGAGACCGCCGAGCAGCTCGCGTTCCTGGCGAAAGAATCCTGCGACGAGGTCCAGGGGTATCTGATCGGGAAGCCGCTGCCGATCGAGGCCTATGTGTCCTCGATCGCACCGACCAGGCGCAAAGCGTCGGGGAGATAGCGCGCGATCCACGCAGGATTCCGCCAGCGGTCCACGATCGGCCGGCGCTGCGCCATTGACTGGCCGGGACGCTCGGGCATGCTGACGAGCCGGATCGGCAGGCCGGCAAATCCACCCGTTCAACCTATTCCGCGCGCCTCATGCGCCAACTCCCGGGGACGGACGGTGACACTTCTGCGTCGTCAATTCCTGCGTCTCACCGCTGCTGCTGCCGCATTGCCGGCGGTGCACCGAATCGCGAGGGCGGAGGCCTATCCGCGACGGACGGTGCGGGTCGTCGTGAGCAGCGCCGCCGGCGGCACCCCGGACATCGTCGGCCGCCTGATCAGCCAGTGGCTGCAGGAGCGGCTCGGGGAGTCCTTCGTGGTTGAAAACCGCTCGGGCGCCGGCGGCAACATCGGCACCGAGGCGGTGGTGCGGGCGCCGCCCGACGGCTACACCCTTCTCCTCGTCGCGCCCTCGAACGCGGTGAATGCGACGCTCTATCAGAAGCTCAGCTTCAGTTTCCTGCGCGACGCCGTGCCGATTGCCGGCCTTGCCCGCGCCAGCCTCGTGCTGGAACTGACGCCGTCGTTTCCGATCACCACGGTGCCGGAGTTCATCGCCTATGCGAAGCAGAACCCCGGCAAGATCAATCTCGCTTCCGCCGGAAACGGCACCATCCAGCACATCGCCGGCGAGCTGTTCAAGATGATGACAGCCACCGAAATGGTGCATGTGCCGTATCGCAGCGGCGCGCCGGCGATGACCGACCTCCTGGCCGGCCAAGTGCAGGCGATGTTCAATACGATACCGACCTCGATCGGGTATTTGCGGAACGGCCGCTTGCGTGCATTGGCGGTGTCGAGCACGACGCCCGACCCCGTGCTGCCCGATGTGCCGCCGGTCGCGCAGTTCGTGCCGGGCTACGAGGCGAGCTCGTGGTATGGCCTCGCTGCACCGAAGGGAACGCCGGTCGAGATCGTCGCGATCCTCAACAGCGCGGTCAATGCCGGTCTCGCGGACCCGAAGCTCAGGATGCAGTTCGCCGATCAGGGGGCGACGGTGTTCGCCTGCTCGCCGGAGGATTTCGGCCGTTTCGTCGCCGCCGAAACCGACAAGTGGGGCAAGGTGGTGAAATTCGCCGGGCTCCGGCCGGATTGAACTCTCGCAATGCAACACGCAAATGTTGCGCGAACGGCACACTCGCGCTCGTTTGCGCGACATGTTGTTTACAATTTTTAATAGTTATGTAACAATTAATACAATCTTAGCGTGTCCGCGCGGCACGGGAATCATTTCGGGGAGGCTCTAGTGGCAAAAAAAGCGATTTCGGCCGCAGATGCATTGAAGGAGAACACAGCAGCCCTCGTGGCGCACACGCGGGAACTCAGGCGTCACTCTGCAGCGTTGATGGCGCACACCGCGGCTCTCACTCCGACTGTCTCGACCACCGCAAGGCAACTCGTCTACAGCGTCATGTATCAACTTCTTCCCGGATGGCCGCTCCAGGATGGTTCGGAGCTTTCGGACCTGGGATACGACGATAACGTGAGGAAAGATATCATACGAGGCGCGATCGACGGCCGACATTGGCATGGCGTGAATTTGAAGCCATATGCGCTCAACAATTGCGCGGTGATTTCGGACATCATTCCAGTCGTAGCCAAAGCCGAGGGATGAGGGGGCTGACATGTACATTCGTATCCCGCTGTGCCTCGCCGCCGCATTCCTGGTCATCGATAGCTCCGTAGCGTCATCCGAACCCACGACCCAGTATTATGTGAAAGCGCAACCGTCGGCTAAGCCTGACTCAAGTGATGCCGCGCCGGGCGCGGCAGGGGGCGGCGGCTGCGACGGCTTCAACGTTCTATTGCGTCAGAATTGGACCGACATCGATCTGCTTTCTTGTCCGCAGTCCGTGGAAAAGGCGAGCGGTGCACAGGCCTCTTATTCCGGAGACAATATAAAGAACAATTATAATCTTACGCTTCAAGGAACTGGGGCCGTTATGTACTCGATTTCGAGTGGGCCATACAGCTTCAGTTTCGGCGGATATGACACTGCGAACGAGGTAGCAAATTCGGCCAAATCGCAGGCCAGCACCAACGCCAAGACGAATGCGGCCGGGGGGTTCGCTCAGTTCGGAGTTATAAGTTCAAGTTACGGTCCATATTTGGCGAACTATTTCCGAGTGCGAGGTGCTGAGGTCGAGGACGATATCAAGCATACATCGAGCAGCATGGTTACGGCAGAATGGCTGCCCGTGTACGACGACCAGTGGCTTCATATTAGCGCACCTTTCGTCCTGATCCCGAACGTCGTCATCGTTCGCTTCGATCCGGAGCTGCTTGCCCAATATAACGAGCTCTCGGCAACAAAGAAGGTTCTGGACTTCAATCAAAGGACGGACGCATTCCGCGTTGGACCGCAGCTTACGCTGCGCATATATCCGGCGTGGACGAGCCTTCACGGATACGTCACGTATCATTGGGGATACGAAACCTATTCCGGCCGCTCGCTCGAGTTATGGAGTTCCAATGTGACCTACAATTTGGATAAGGCCGGGCATCTTGGTCTTACCGGCACTTATCAGCGCGGCCATGTCGAGGAGACCGGCACCTATTCGAGCACTTACAAGGTGGGCCTGTCGGGAAAACTTTAGGGTGTCGAAGGACCAGCGCTGTGTCTCCGCGCGGACTTCGCTCGAGTGCCTTCGACATCAATGGCTATGTGGGTCGTACGCCTCCACTGAAAGGTACAGATGCACTCGCGATCTTTCTTCGGCATCATCCCCCGCGGGGGCCCGAAGGAGGACGACCCATGCAGATTTGGCTCATTCTGGCGATGGTCGGGAGCGCGCCTATTCACGTCGGCAATTTTCCTGACCTGGACTCCTGCCAGGCTGCGGCGATGTCGAGCCGGGGACAGGTGACGGGCGCGCGCCCCGGAAGCATGTCGTATCTGTGGATGTGCGTGCAGGCGAACACCGGCAAGCCCAACGATCCGCCGCCGCCCTGATGGGGCGGTCGATCCTTTGTTGTTCCGCAGCCGCGCAAATGCTCGGCGCCCCACGATCGTCTTCCCCGCAAATAACGCGGGACGGCACGCGTTCGGCCGACGGCGGCGGCGGATCGAACTGACCGCGCCGTCGAGGCTTCCTGGACCGCCCGACGATCCGATCCGCGAGCTCTGCCTTTTCGATCTCCCGAACAAGCGCTAGGGTCGCGCAAACCAACCGCCAATGTTTAGGGAGGTATCATGTCCGATCTCGATCCGGCGCCCGATCTCGCGGCGAACCCCCGCGTGAAAACCCGCGTTCGAACTCGGCGCCGCCTTGCTGATCGGCTCCGCCTTGGCTGCGCCGACGATGGCCCATGCGCAGATGCCGTCCGACATCGCCGAGAAGATCGCCGCGATGGGGCGCGTCGTCGATCCGGAGAATACCGGCAAGCTCTACGCGCCGCTCCAGCAGAAGGAGCCTTACGCGGGCGTCAAGGTCAGCCGCGATGTGAAATACGGCAGCGATCCGCGCAACGTCGTCGATATTTTCGTGCCGGAAGGCCCCGCCACGGGGCGTCCAGTGCTGATGTTCGTCCACGGCGGCGGCATGATCCGTGGCAACAAGCGGCCGCCGGGCAGCCCCTTCTATGACAACGTCATGCTGTTCGCGGCCCGTCACGGAATGGTCGGCGTCAATGTCGAGTACCGCCTGGCGCCACAGTTTCCGTGGCCGGCCGGCAACCAGGATCTGGCGGCGGCGGTCGCGCTCGTTGCCGCAAAGGCGTCAGAGCTCGGGGCGGACCCGAGCCGCATCTATCTGATGGGGCACTCGGCCGGCGCCACGCATGTCGCATCATATCTGTCGCATCCCGAGTTCTACGAGCCCAAGGGCGCCGGGATCGCAGGCGCGATCCTCTCCTCCGGCGGATACGATTTCACCAAGGACGAGCAGAGCGACGGACGGATCGCCTATTTCGGCAGCGACCCCAAGCTGCTCGCCGAACGCTCGGCCGTGGCGGGCCTGATCAAGTCGAAGATTCCCTTCATGATGTCGTCGGCCGAGCTCGATCCGCCGCCCATCGCGGGGCAATATTTCCTGCTCAAGGACGCACTGTGCCAATCGGAGCACGGATGCGTGCGCAGCGTCGTGCTTCCCAAGCACAGCCACATGTCGGAATCCTATTCGATCAACACGCCCGACACCGCGCTCTCCGACCAGATCCTCGAATTCATCAAGACCGGAAAATAGCGCGCCCGCAGAGTGACATTGGTCACAGTCCCCGCGCGGCGTCCTGGTGCATATCGTCAACGGCCCGTTGTCGGGCCGTTTCCTCCCTTGGACTGCCCCGCCCGGTGCGGGGCTTTTTTTCGCCTGATGAGGGTCGCGCCCCATCGAGCCAGGGGCTCGGAGACTCGAGGACCGGCGGGTGCCATCGCTCGGCGTGGGAGTATCGGTGACGGCGCAGCGGGGGATTGCGCGAAACGGATGGTGCCCAGGAGAGGACTCGAACCTCCACGACTTGCGCCACTGGTACCTGAAACCAGCGCGTCTACCAATTCCGCCACCTGGGCATCGGCGCAGAGATAAGGGGCGGGGTTTACGCTTGTCAACTCAGGGCGCCGCCGCCTGTGGCGGCCGGCTTGTGTGACCGCGAGGCGCGCCCTGTACAGTGCCGCGGCGATCCGCTATGCCGCGTCGGGTTTCGCGGTGCACCATGGCGTTGCGTGGCCTACGGAAAGGCGTCCCATGACAGCGCAGTCCAATGCCGACACCCTGATCACGATCTTCGGTGGCTCGGGCTTTCTTGGCCGTCATGTGGTGCGTGCGCTGGCCAAGCGCGGATACCGCATCCGGGTCGCGGTGCGGCGTCCCGACCTCTCCGGCTTTCTGCAGCCACTTGGTCGCGTCGGCCAGATCCACGCGGTCCAGGCCAATGTGCGCAACCGTACCTCGGTCGCGGCGGCGGCACGCGGCAGCGATGTCGTGATCAACCTCGTCGGCATTCTCTTCGAGAGCGGCCGACAGAGCTTCGAGGCGGTCCAGGCCCTCGGCGCCGAATTGGTGGCGCTCGCCGCCGCGGCAGAGGGTGCGCAGATGATCCAGGTGTCGGCGATCGGCGCCGATCCGAATTCGCCGTCCGAATATGCCCGCGCGAAAGCCGAGGGCGAGCGGCTCGTACTCGCCGCGACCCCGCAGGCGACGATATTCCGTCCGTCGATCATTTTCGGACCCAACGACGACTTCTTCAACCGCTTCGCCGCGCTCGCCCGGATGTCACCGGTGCTGCCGCTGATCGGCGGCGGCGAGACGCGCCTGCAGCCGGTGTTCGCCGGCGATGTCGCCGAGGCGATCGCCAAGGCGGTCTCCGGCGAAGCGAAGCCCGCCACGATCTACGAGCTCGGCGGCCCGGAGGTGCTCACCTTCAAGGCGCTGATGCAATATGTGCTGGCGACCATCCAGCGGCGCCGCCTGCTGGTGCCGATCCCGTTCTGGGCGGCCAAGTTCCAGGCGTTCTTTTTCGAGCTTCTATCGGCCATTCCCCTGTTGGGGGAGCTGCCGTCGATGAAGACGCCGCTGTTGACGCGCGACCAGGTCGATCTCCTGCGGGTCGACAACGTGGTCTCGGAGGCGGCGCGCAGCGAAGGCCGCACCCTCGAAGGACTCGGCATCGTGCCGCGCTCGATCGAAGCGATCGTGCCGTCCTACCTGTGGCGCTTCCGCAAGACCGGCCAATTCCACGGCCGGGTGGCGTAGACTGCACTCAGCCTTACCCAACGACTGTCATTGTCCGGCTTGACCGGACAATCCAGTAACCCCTGTGCCATCGGGGTTGCGCGGGCTTCGCCTTATCGCTCTTCCGGTGGTTACTGGATCGCCCGGTCCAAAGCCGGGCGATGACGCGTGAGGGGAGGCCGGTGAGAGAAACCGGGCCCGTCACCCCAGGATCAGCAGGCCGATCAGGCCGAGGGTGCCGACGATGAGACGCCACCAGGCGAACAGAGAGAAACTGTGGCTGGAGACGTAGTCGAGCAAGTGCTTGACCACGAACCAGCCGGCGATGAACGACATCGCGAAGCCGACGGCGATCACGATGATGTTGTTGCCGGTCAAATGCGCGCCGCTCTTGTAGAGGTCGTAGGCGAAGGCGCCGACCATCGTGGGCATAGCGAGATAGAACGAGAACTCCGCCGCCGAGCGCCGGTCGGCGCCGAGCAGCATCGCCGATACGATGGTCGCGCCCGACCGCGATACGCCGGGAATCATCGCAAGGCATTGGAAGATGCCGATGCCGAGATAGGTCGGCAGCGAGAACGTCATGGCGTCGTGATAGCGCGGCTTGAGCGGCAGGCGGTCGACCCAGAACAGGACGCCGGCGCCTATGATCAGGCTGACGCACACGATCCACGGATTGAACAGCACGGACTTGATGAAGCCGTGCAGCGCCGCGCCGACGATCGCCGCCGGCAGGAACGCGATCAGCACGCCGATGGTGAAGCGCCGCGCCTTGGGATCCGTCAGCAATCCCTGTGCAATCGACAACAGCTTGACGAAATAGATCGACAGCAGGGCGAGGATGGCGCCGAGCTGGATCAGCACCGCGAAGGTGTTGCCGAACGCCTCGTCGCCGAAGCCGAGCCCGAAATGTTCCGCCAGCAGCAGGTGGCCGGTCGACGACACCGGAACGTATTCCGTGAGGCCCTCGACGATGCCGAGGAAGGCCGCCTTGATGAGATCGAGAAGCATTGGTCCTCCGGGGCAACCATGGTTCGAGCCGCGCCGAATCGCCCGTCGCGGGCGCGAGCCGCTTTTCGCTCAGGCGAAGCGCGCGGGCAAGCGCAACTCTTCGGTGCGGTTCCTCCACGGAAACATCGCCTGCGTTTGTGCCGGGAATGCGACGCGTCCTATCCCCATCTCACGGGGCGCCGCGGTTTGAAAACATGAGAAGTTTGTATAGGCTCCGCCCGCGATGGCACGCCATCTCCCGCCGCCGGTCCCAACTCCATGATGATTCTCTATTACCACCCGTTCTGTCCGCATTCGCGCTTCGTGCGCGTCGCGGCGGGTGAATACGGCCTCAACCCACGGCTCGTCGAAGAGCGCGCTTGGGAGCGGCGGGAGGAGTTCCTCTCCCTCAACCCGGCGGGCACCACGCCGGTGCTCACAGAGGAGGGTCGCGCCCCGGTTCCGGGCGCGACGATCATCGCGGAGTATCTCGACGAGACCCGCGGTGCATCGCTCAGCGGCCATCGGCTGCTCCCGGCCGACATCGATGGCCGCGTCGAGGTTCGACGGCTGATGAGCTGGTTCAACGACAAGTTCTTCGCCGAGGTGAGTGGGCCGCTGGCGAACGAGCGCGTCCTCAAGCGCCTGATCGGCTCCGGCCCGGGCGGCGGCCCGCCGGAACCCGATGCGATCCGTGCAGCGCTTTCCAATATCCGCTATCATCTCGCGTATATCGGCTGGCTCGTGGGCACCCGCGACTGGCTCGCGGGCGATCGCATGAGCTACGCCGATCTGGCGGCAGCCGCCCATCTGTCGCTGATCGATTATCTGGGCGATGTGCCATGGAGCCAGGACGAGGCCGCCAAGAACTGGTACGCGAGGGTGAAGTCGCGCCCCTCGATGCGGCCCCTGCTGCTCGAGACCTTCCCCGGCATGCAGCCGTCCAAGACTTACGCCGATCTCGACTTCTGACGCCGTCGGAAGCCAAGGCGGCGCTCGTCGCGGAAGCCGGGCGAACAGGCTTCGACGCCGTCGCGGTGACGAAGCCCGTCGTGTCGCCGCGGGCGCGAGACGCGCTGTTTTCGTTTCTGCAGGACGGATTTCACGGCGACATGGCGTGGATGGCGGGGCGCCCGGAGCGGCGCAGCGACCCGGCGGTGATGTGGCCCGAGGTGCGCGCGGTCGTCATGCTCGGCGTCAATTACGGTCCGGATGGCGATCCGCGCGCGGCGCTCGCTGCGAGAGACCGCGGCGTCATCTCGGTTTACGCCCAGGGCGACGACTATCACGACGTCATCAAGTCGCGGCTCAAGGCGCTGGCGCGCTGGTTCACGGCGAAAGCCGGCGGCGACGTGAAGGTGTTCGTCGACACCGCTGCGGTGATGGAGAAGCCGCTCGCGGCCTCCGCCGGGGTAGGCTGGCAGGGCAAGCACACCAACCTCGTGTCCCGGCAGTTCGGCTCGTGGCTCTTTCTCGGCGCGCTGTTCACCACGCTCGAGCTGCCGCCGGATGAGCCTGAGGTCGATCACTGCGGCACCTGCCGCGCTTGCCTCGACGTTTGCCCGACGGCGGCGTTTCCGAGCCCCTACCGGCTCGATGCGCGGCGCTGCATCTCCTACCTCACCATCGAGCACAAGGGCCCGATCCCGCGGGCCCTGCGTCCGCACATCGGCAACCGCATCTATGGCTGCGACGATTGTCTCGCCGTTTGCCCGTGGAACAAGTATGCGCAGCAGGGCCGCGACGCGAAGCTTTCGGCGCGGCCCGATCTGGATGCCCCCGCGCTCGGCGAACTCGCCGGCCTCGACGACGCCGCGTTTCGCGCAAAGTTTGCCAAGACCGCGATCAAGCGCACCGGCCGCGACCGCTTCGTGCGCAACGTGCTGATCGCGATCGGCAACAGCGGCGAGCGCGGTCTCGCAGCCCACGCCGAGCGGCTGCTTGACGATCCTGCGGCGGTGGTGCGCGGCGCCGCGGTGTGGGCACTGTCCCGGCTCCTCCCGGCGGATGATTTTGCGGCACTTGCGGCGCGCCACCGCGCCGAAGAGACCGACGCCGACGCCGCGGACGAATGGACGGCTGTGCTCGCGGAGGGCGCATGACGACGCTTCTCTGCCTCGGCTTCGGCTATTCGGCCCAGCACTATGTCGCGCGTCATGGCGTGCGGTACACGCGCATCATCGGTACCACGCGAGCTGAGGAAAATGCCGCCGCGCTTGCGGCGCGCAGCTTCGGCGGACGCCGGGTCGAGATGATCGTGTTCGACGGCGAGACCGCGAGCCCCGCACTTGCCGAGGCCGTCACACAGGCGAACGCGCTGCTCGCCTCGATCTCGCCCGACGGCGGCGTCGATCCGACGCTTGCGCATCTGCGCGACGCCATCGCCGCCGCGCCAAAGCTTGCCTCGATCGTCTATCTCTCGACCATCGCGGTCTATGGCAACCATGATGGCGGCTGGATCGACGAGGACACGCCGCTGACACCTGCGTTGACACGAGCGGAGGATCGCATCGAAGCCGAGCGCGCCTGGCAGGCGCTTGGCGCGGTACGCGGCGTGCCCGTCGCCGTCATCCGCATCGCCGGCATCTACGGCCCCGGGCAGAATGCCCTCGAAACCGTAAAGTCCGGCCGCGCCCGGCGCATCGTCAAGTCGGGCCAGGTGTTCAACCGCGTCCACGTCTTCGATCTCGGCGACATAATCGATGGCGCGATGAACCTCGCCTTGACCCGCGGCGCCGGCGGCATCTTCAATGCGGCGGACGACGAGCCGACCGCGCCGGGCGATCCGATCGCGTTCGCCGCCGGCCTGCTCGGCGTCGCGCCGCCGCCGGAGATTCCTTTCGAGGAGGCGAAGAAGACGATGTCGCCGTTCGCGGTGAGCTTCTACGGCGAGAGCAAGCGGGTACGCAACGCGCGCATCAAATCCGTGCTCGGGGTGACGCTGCGCTACCCGACCTATCGCGAAGGTTTGCGCGCGCTCATGGGGCGTGCCGAAGCGCCGACTGTGGAAAGCGAGGGATCGTGATCAGAATTCTTCTCGTTGCGCTTGCGGGGCTGCTGTTCGCTCCCGTCGGACCGGCGGTGGCGCAAAACTATCCGACGCGAACCGTAAGTCTCATCGTCCCCTATCCGGCCGGCGGCTCGGTCGACGGTGTTGCACGCATCGTCGCCCAATCGCTCGCCGAGCGCCTCGGGCAGTCGGTGATCGTCGAGAACCGGGCCGGCGGCGCCGGCGGGATCGTCGGGGCAAACTATGTCGCGAAGGCTGCGCCCGACGGCTACACGCTCCTGCTCACGGCCTCGATCCACGTAATCACGCCGTTTCTCGCCAAGAGCATGCCCTATGACGTGGTGAAGGATTTCACGCCGATCAGCCTCGTCGCGGCGGGGCCGCTGATCGTGTCGACGGCGCCGAACGTGCCAGCGACCAATCTGCGTGACTTCTTTGCGCTGGTGCGCAAGACGCCGGACAAATTCACCTTCGCGACCTCGAGCTTCGGCTCGGCCGGGCATCTCGCCATCGAACTCCTAAAACGCGACGCCGGCCTCGACACGCTGGTGATCGCCTACAAGGGCGCGGGCCCGATGCTCACCGACGTGATGAGCGGCCAGGTCCAGCTCATCGCCGATCCGATCCTGTCCTCGCTGCCGCTCGCCCAGAGCGGCAAGATCAAGGCGCTCGCCGTCACCAGCGCGAAGCGCGTCGCCGCCGCGCCGGAGATTCCGACCATCGCCGAATCCGGCGCGACCGGCTTCGATTTCCTCTCCTGGTACGGGCTGTGGGGTCCGAAGGGCCTGCCCGCGAACATCGCTGCGAAGCTGCAGGCGGAGATCGCAGCGATCGCGGTCGATCCGCAGGCGAAAGGCCGCATGGCGCTCCTCGGCTTCGACCCGATCGGATCGACCACGCCTTATTTCGCCAAATACATCGATGACGAGATGGCGAAATACGCAAAGATCATCAAGGACGCCGGCATCAAGGCGGAATGACCTGCCGTCACCGCCTTGTGATTCCGGCCATTGCAGCCGTCGGTGGAAATCCGCGGCTCATCGGCCTAACCTGTGGCGCGCTCGAGGACTGATGCAGCGGACTTGGGCGCGAGGGAGACTTCGCGATGTTTCATCGATCAAGGTTGATCTCGATCGCGGCGAGTGTCGCTATCCTCGTCAGCGGCGCTGCAGCGACGGCCATGATGACCGCCGATCAGGCGAGCGCCAAGACGGTCAAGAGTAAAACGGTCGCGAGATCTGCGCCGGCAAGCCGAAGCGGACGCGACGCTCCCGCACCCTCGCGCTCGACCTATCAGTCCTATTGAGCGCGGTGCGGCAAGGGCCGCACGGACTCTTGTCGGACGTGCGCGATCTCGGACGTTCGAACCGCCGGGTCCTGCGGCGGCGCGATGGCGCGAGCGGAGGGAGCGATGTCGAGACGAACGCTGTCGATGCTTCTGTTGGCGATGGCCGCGCTTCTGTTTGCGGGGACCTCCGCCGCGACCGCCGCTGCCAAGCCGGCGAAAAAGAAACCCGTCACCAGGACGGTGGTGCGAGCACCGCCGCAGCCGCTGGACACTCAGACCGGTTCTCGGTCGCAAGGCATGTGATCGCGGGCGAATCCACTTGCGTCATCGCCGGGCTTGTCCCGGCGACCCCGATCAACTGGGCACAGCCGTGCCTTATGATCGGGGTGGCCGGGACAAGCCCGGCGACGAGCATCAACGGGGATGCAATACCCTTGCGGCCGGTGGGTGTGCGCCTACTACCGTTCGCGCCGCTTACTCCGCAGCGATGCGAACCTCAGGCTGTGCTGCGCGGACGTCGGCGTCGACGTAGCTCTCGAACGGCACGAAGTTCTTCTGGAACATGCCGACGAGGGCGCGTGCGGTGTCGTCGAACTCGGCCTTGTTCTGCCAGGTCTTGTGTGGATAGAGCAGGTGCGGCTCGACGCCGGCAAGCTGGGTCGGGACGGCGAAGCCGAAATAGGGATCGGTGCGGAACTTGGCGTTGCGCAGCGAGCCGTCGAGCGCAGCGGTCAGCAGCGTGCGCGTCACCTTGATCGGCATGCGGCGGCCGACGCCGTATTTGCCGCCGGTCCAGCCGGTGTTGACGAGCCAGCAATCGACGCCGTGCACGCTGATAAGCTCGCGCAGCAGGTTGCCGTAGATGGAAGGATGGCGCGGCAGGAACGGCGCGCCGAAGCAGGTCGAGAACTCGGGCTCGACGCCGACGAGTCCCTTCTCGGTGCCGGCGACCTTCGCCGTGTAGCCGGAGAGGAAGTGGTACATTGCCTGGGCCGGCGTGAGCTTGGCGATCGGCGGCATCACGCCATAGGCGTCGGCGGTGAGCAGCACGATGTTCTTCGGCATTCCGGCGCGGCCCGTCGCCGAAGCGTTCGGAATGAAGTCGAGCGGATAGGCGGAACGGGTGTTCTCGGTCTTCGTCTCGTCGTCGAAATCGCAGATGCGCGTCTCGCGGATCGTAGATCACGTTTTCCAGGATGGCGCCGAAGCGCAGCGTCGCCGCATAGATGTCGGGCTCGGCCTCCTTGGAGAGCTTGATGCACTTCGCGTAGCAGCCGCCCTCGAAATTGAACACGCCCTGCGGGCCCCAGCCGTGCTCGTCGTCGCCGATCAAGGTGCGGTTGGGATCGGCGGACAGCGTCGTCTTGCCGGTGCCGGACAGCCCGAAGAACAGCGCGACGTCGCCGTCGCGGCCGACGTTGGCCGAGCAGTGCATCGGCATCACGCTCTCAGCCGGCAAGTAGTAGTTGAGCGTGGTGAACACCGACTTCTTCATCTCGCCGGCGTAGTAGCTGCCGCCGATGAGGATGATGCGTTTCGAAAAGTTGATGGCGACCACGGTCTCGCTGCGCACGCCGTGGCGCTTGGGGTCGGCCTTGAACGAGGGCAGGCTGAGGATGGTGAAATCCGGCACGTAATGGGAAAGCTCGGAGCGATCGGGTCGGATCAGCAGCGTGCGGATGAACAGCGAATGCCAGGCGAGCTCGGTGAAGACGCGTGCCTTGATCCGGTATTTCGCATCGGCGCCGCCATAGAGGTCCTGGGCGTAGAGCTGCTTGCCCTTGGCGTGTGCAAGGAAATCCTTGTGAAGCAGATCGAACTGGGCCGGCGTCAGCTTGCCGTTCTTGTCCCACCAGATCGTTTTTTCGGTGTGCTCGTCGCACACCACGAATTTGTCCTTAGGGCTGCGGCCGGTGTGGACGCCGGTCTCAGCGCACAGCGCGCCGCCTTCGACGATCTCCGCCTCGCCGTTCTTGATCGCGTGCTCGTAAAGGGGTTCTGCGGTGAGGTTCCAGTGAACGGCAGTCAGGTCGGAAAAGCCGAATTTGTCGGCGCCATGGGCGCTGTTTCTCAAACCTGTTTCCTTCACGGAGCCTTCTCCCCAGACGAACCGGCGCTTTCCGCCGGAAACTTATACCCCACCGACAGCGGTCGGGCGGTACGAGCCCGGCCGCACGCCTGCAAATAACCCTGCGGCGGCCGGAAAAACGGACTGCCACGGGCGCGGTTCCTATAGTCGCGATCGGCCGCCCTGCCAAGATCAATCCACAGTAGCGGTTTGCGCGATGCAGCATCAACCATCAGGACCGCCTTCCGTTCCCGAACCGGCAACCCCGACGAGCAGATGTTATTTAGCCCGCGCCTGCTTGCCGGCTTCGGCGAGGACTTTGCGCAGCGTCGTGCCATCGACCACGCGCGTCGGGAACGGCATGCGGGCGATGCGGTCGCCCACCGCGAGGTCGAGCCCGTCGGGGTCGACGCCCGTGACTCGCCAGGCGCCGTCGGCCTCCCCGAGCAGCTTGGTCGCATAGAGCCGCACCGCATCTGCGTGATCGGCATTCATGTGCTCGACCGCGCTTTCCTCGATCTCTACCATCTCCTGGGCGTCGGTGAGGTCGGTCATGAGGTCGCTCGCCTTGAGGTCGGCGGCGCGCGCAAATCCGCCGTTGAGATGGGCGGACACGACCTTCAAACGCCACAACCCGAAGTCGGCGAAGCCGGCATACATGTTTTTCGGGTGCCGTGCGCTGTAGCGGCGCACGATCCGCCCCTCGTCGGCGGAGCCGCGCTCGATCTTCTCGAAGGCGCCGAGCGCCGTAAGCCGTGGATAGGCGAGGGGGTCGCCTTTGCCGGTCGAGGCAAGCAGCACCGAAGCGCGCGGATCGACCTCGATATTGGCGGTGTGGGTGGAGAGTTGGGACACGAGAATCAGCGGCGAGCCGTCGACGTCGGTGGCGACGTTCACGAGCGAGCAGAACGGGTGGCCGGTGTTGCGATCCAGCGTCGCAAGCGAGCCCGAACGCGTTGCCCGCAGCAATTCCTTTGCGACATCGGTAGGCTTAAAATCCTGCGGGGGCCGAGCGCCCTCCGGCAGGCGATCCGGCATAAACCCCGGCAAAACCGTCGATTTTTCTGGCGCGCCCATCGCGGAGCTCCTCCCTATTCCGTTGAAAATGCCTCAATTTTGCCGTTTGTTGTCACACTTCTGCCGGGCTGCTTGGCTTCAACCTTGTTTGCCGGGTTAGTGGCGCAGCGTATTCGTGCTAGAAGGGCCACATGCCAACTATCGCTCTCGTGGATGACGACCGCAACATCCTGACGTCGGTCTCGATCGCACTCGAGGCCGAGGGCTACCGTATCATGACCTATACGGACGGCGCCTCGGCTCTCGACGGCTTCAAGACGAGCCCGCCGGATCTTGCCATCCTCGACATCAAGATGCCGCGCATGGACGGCATGGAGACGTTGCGCCGGTTGCGCCAGAAGTCCGACATGCCGGTGATCTTCCTGACCTCGAAGGACGAGGAGATCGACGAGCTGTTCGGCCTCAAGATGGGCGCCGACGATTTCATCCGGAAGCCGTTCTCGCAGCGGCTGCTGGTCGAGCGGGTCAAGGCGGTGCTGCGCCGCGCCGCAGTCAAGGATCCGACTGCGCCGAAGGAAGCCGACACCGCGAAAGTGCTCGAGCGTGGGCTCCTGCGGATGGACCCCGAGCGTCACACCTGCACCTGGAAGAACGAGCCGGTCACGCTCACCGTCACCGAGTTCCTGATCCTGCAGGCGCTGGCGACGCGCCCCGGTGTGGTCAAGAGCCGAAACGCGCTGATGGACGCGGCCTATGACGACCAGGTCTATGTCGACGACCGCACCATCGACAGCCACATCAAGCGGCTGCGCAAGAAGTTCAAGCAGACTGACGACGATTTCGACATGATCGAAACGCTGTACGGAGTGGGGTACCGCTTCAAGGAATAGGGGTCGCTGCGGCATCCCGTCTATCTTGAAACGGTGGGACAGCCTTCGCCGGTGCGCTAGAGTGCCGTGGCGGGGTGGGACAAGCGGGTTGGGAAGCCAACGGTGCTCGATCGGACGGCGGAAAGCTTAGAACGCCATGTCGGCGCCAGCAGTGCTGCGGTCGGCACTGCGGCCGCACGCGCTCAAAGGCTCGCCGCGCTTTTTTCTTCAGCCGCTGCGCATACCGTCGATCGCTTAAATCGCGGGATCGATGCCTTCGCCCGGGCGCGCTCCGGAACCGGCAGCTTCTTCGGCCGTGCCTGGCATGTGCTGCGCAAGGACGGCATCGCGAGCCTGCCGCGCCACGGCTGGCACTTCTTCGTCGCCCAGAGCTTCTCGAGCCTCACCCGCCGGATCGTCTTTCTCAATGTCGCCGGCCTGCTCGCCTTCGTGCTCGGCATTCTCTATCTCACCCAGTTTCGCGCCGGCCTGATCGAGGCGCGGGTGCAGAGCCTGATCGTCCAGGGCGAGATCATCGCCGGCGCGATCGCCGCGTCGGCGACGGTCGAGACCGACACCATCAGCATCGATCCCGACAAGCTGTTGGAGCTGCAGGCCGGCGAGAGCTACGGCCCGAGCGACGACGCGCTGTTCGGCTACGAATTCCCGGTCAACCCCGAGCGCGTCGCGCCGCTGTTGCGGCGGCTCGTCACGCCGACCAAGACGCGGGCGCGCATCTATGACCGCGACGGCACGCTCATCCTCGACAGCCGCAGCCTCTACGGCCGCGGCGACGTGCTCCGCTTCGACCTGCCGCCGCCGAACACCGAGAAGCCCGGCGTCGTGGAGCGCACCTTCATCGCCGTCCGCACCTGGCTCGGGCGCGGCGACCTGCCGGCCTATCACGACCTCGGCGGTGACAACGGCAAAGGCTATCCGGAGGTTTCCAAGTCGCTCAATGGCCAGAAGGCCAGCATGGTGCGCATCAACGAGCGCGGCGAGGTCATCGTACTGGTCGCGGTGCCGATCCAGCGCTTCCGCACTGTGCGCGGTGCGCTGCTGCTATCCACCCAAGGCGCCGAGATCGACGAGACGGTCGCGGCGGAACGGCTGTCGATTCTCAAGGTGTTCCTGATTGCGGCCGGGGTGCAGGTGCTGCTCTCGGTGCTGCTCGCCGGTACCATCGCGGGCCCGGTGCGCCGCCTTGCCGACGGCGCCGACCGGGTGCGGCGGCGCCTCAAGGGCCGGGCCGAGATTCCCGATTTCACCACGCGGCGCGACGAGATCGGCCATCTCTCCGGCAATCTGCGCGAGATGACCGACGCCTTGTATAACCGAATCGAGGCGATCGAGAGCTTTGCCGCCGACGTGGCGCACGAGCTCAAGAATCCGCTGACCTCGCTGCGCTCGGCGGTGGAGACGCTGCCGCTCGCCAAGACCGATACGAGCCGCGGGCGCCTGCTCTCGGTGATCCAGGACGACGTCAAGCGGCTCGACCGGCTGATCACCGACATTTCCGACGCGAGCCGGCTCGATGCCGAATTGCAACGTCAGGAAGCCGCGCCCGTCGACCTCCAGCGGCTGCTGTCCGCGGTGGTGACGATCACCAACGAGATCAAGCGCGAGAACGACGTCACCGTCTCGCTCGCCTTCGAGGGCGCACCGCGCACCTACGTCATCCCGGGTCACGATTCCCGGCTCGGCCAGGTGATCAACAACCTGATCGACAATGCCCGCTCGTTCTCGCCCATGGGCGGAACCGTACGGGTCACCTGCCGGCGTGCCGGCGACGACATCGCGGTTATCGTCGAGGACGACGGCCCGGGGATCCGCCCCGACGCGCTCGAAAAGGTCTTCGAGCGCTTCTACACCGACCGGCCGCAGCAAAGCTTCGGCCAGAATTCGGGGCTCGGCCTCTCCATTTCCAAGCAGATCATCGAAGCCCATGGCGGTCGGCTCACCGCGGAGAACCGCGTCGGGCCGGCTGACGACAGCGGTGAAGTCTGCGTGCGAGGCGCATGCTTCACCGTGCATCTGCGGGTCCTGTGAGGGGCCGCGTCGCGTGGGGGGCGATCCGAGCGGTGCAGATGTGGAAATTCGTTCCGATACCTCGCGTTCCAATTCCGCGCGTTCCAATTCCCCGCATTCCGACGCCACCATCCATGCATCCGCGGTGCTGGTCGGCAGCCGCGGGCTGCTGATCCGCGGCGACAGCGGCGCCGGCAAATCGCAGCTCGTGCTTCAGCTCATCGCGGCGGCCGCGCAGGGGCGGCTTGTCTTCGCACGGCTCGTCGCCGATGACCGCGTCTTCCTCACCGCGGCGCATGGTCGGCTGATCGCGCGCCCGCCGCGCGAGCTTGCCGGGCTCATCGAGATTCGTGGGCTCGGCATCCGCCGACTGCCCTACGAGCCGGCGGCTGTGATCCGCCTCGTCGTCGACCTCGCCGCAGCGGTCGAGCGGATGCCGCCGGCCGCGGCGACCGAGACCGAAATCGAAGGCGTCCGGCTGCCGCGTCTTGCGGTCGCACCGGGAGAGGACCCCTTTTCTCTCGTGTTCGCGAGCCTCACATGGGGCGCTGCTTGACCGGATGCGTGTTCCCCGGGCCGTGCGTCCTAGTTCGCGGTCGGCCATGCCGGGCGCCGGACCCGCGTCGACGCCGGCGATCCGCCCCGCTTCCGGTCACCTCCGCAGACAAGCGGCGAGCAGTTGCGCTGGTTGCAGCGCAACACTAAAGCCCTTGCGCTCGATGTCAGGATTGTGATGATGGAGGCCCTTTCGTGCGACGCACCCAAAGCGCCCGCCGGGTGATGTTATGATCGGTATTGTTCTGGTGACCCACGGGCGGCTTGCGATCGAGTTCCGCGCGGCCCTTGAGCATGTCGTCGGCCCCCAGGAACAGATCGAGACGGTAACCATCGGCCCGGACGACAACGTCGAGCAACGCCGGCGTGACATTATCGAGGCGGTGAAGAAGGTGGATGCGGGAGACGGCGTCGTGATCCTGACCGACATGTTCGGCGGCACCCCCTCGAACCTCGCGATCTCGGTGATGAGCCGACCGAAGGTAGAAGTTCTGGCCGGGATCAACCTGCCGATGCTGATCAAGCTCGTGAAGGTGCGGGACGAGTGGCCGCTGGCGGAGGCGGTTGCCGCCGCGCAGGAATTGGGCCGCAAGTACATCACCATCGCGAGCCGGGTGCTGGCGGGCAAATGAACCGCGACCCCGAGCCGACGGAGGACTGTCCTCCCGATCTGCCGGAAGCCCCGCCGGACGCGATCGTCCGCAGCCTCGCCATCATCAACCAACGCGGCCTGCACGCCCGTGCGTCCGCCAAGTTCGTGCAGACAGTGGAGAAATTCGACGCCGACGTGCGGGTGACCCGGTGCGGCGAGACCGTGGGCGGCACCTCGATCATGGGCCTGATGATGCTCGCGGCCGGCCCCGGGACCTCGATCACGGTGACCGCCAGCGGCGCCGATTCCGCCGAGGTGATGGCGGCACTGGAAGCGCTGGTCGGCGGGCGGTTCGGCGAGGAGGACTGAGCGGATCACGCTGTGCGAACGATCATTTTTCCAGCCTGATAATGACATAAAGATTTCTTTATATCTCTGTTGCGGCCACGCTGCCCCCCTGCTATAGGCCCTCATCCGTTCAACCGCTCCGAGGGCCCCCCATGACTGCATCGCCGAAGACCCGGACAGCCGCTGCCGCCGACCACGTCGTCAAGGACATCGGACTTGCCGACTGGGGCCGCAAGGAAATCGCGATCGCCGAGACCGAGATGCCGGGGCTGATGGCGACGCGGCAGGAATATGGGCCTGAGCAGCCGCTGCGCGGTGCCCGCATCGCCGGTTCGCTCCACATGACGATTCAGACGGCGGTGCTGATCGAGACGCTCGCCGCGCTCGGCGCCGAGGTGCGCTGGGCCTCGTGCAACATCTATTCGACCCAGGACCATGCGGCAGCCGCGGTCGCGGCTGCCGGCACCCCCGTGTTCGCCATCAAGGGCGAGAGCCTCGTCGATTACTGGGACTACACCCACCGCATCTTCGAATGGGGCGACGGCGGCGCGCCCAACCTGATCCTCGACGACGGCGGCGACGCCACCCTGCTCATCCATCTCGGCCTGCGCGTCGAGCAGGGCGAGACCGGGCTTATCGCCAAGCCGACCAACGAGGAGGAGGAAGTCCTCTTCGCCGCCATCAAGCAGCGGCTCAAGGACAATCCCGGCTGGTACCGCAAGAACGCCGAGGCGATCCGCGGCGTCTCGGAAGAAACCACCACCGGCGTGCATCGCCTCTACGAGATGCAGAAGAAGGGCACGCTGCTGTGGCCCGCGATCAACGTCAACGACAGCGTGACCAAGTCGAAGTTCGACAATCTCTACGGCTGCCGCGAGTCGCTCGTCGACGGCATCCGCCGCGGCACCGACGTGATGATGGCCGGCAAGGTCGCGATGGTCGCGGGCTTCGGCGACGTCGGCAAGGGCTCGGCGGCATCGCTGCGCCAGGCCGGGTGCCGGGTGATGGTGTCCGAGATCGACCCGATCTGCGCCCTGCAGGCGGCGATGGAGGGCTACGAGGTCGTCACCATGGAGGACGCCGCGAACCGCGCCGACATCTTCGTCACCGCCACCGGCAACCTCGACGTCATCACCATCGACCACATGCGCAAGATGAAGGACCGCGCCGTGGTCTGCAACATCGGCCACTTCGACAGCGAGATCCAGGTCGCGGCGCTCAAGAACTTCAAGTGGCACAACGTCAAGCCGCAGGTCGACGAGGTCGAGTTCCCCGACGGCAAGCGCATCATCCTGCTCTCGGAAGGGCGCCTCGTGAACCTCGGCAACGCCATGGGCCACCCGAGCTTCGTGATGTCGGCCTCCTTCACCAACCAGACGCTCGCCCAGATCGAGCTGTGGACCAATCCGGGCAAGTACGAGAAGAAGGTCTATACGCTCCCCAAGCGCCTCGACGAGAAGGTGGCGCGGCTCCATCTCGACAAGATCGGCGTCAAGCTCACGAAGCTCAGCGACAAGCAGTCGGCTTACATCGGCATCGCGGTGGAGGGGCCGTACAAGCCGGAGCTGTATAGGTATTGAGAACAGCGGTCATTTCGGGGCCGCGCGAAGCGCGGAACCCGGAACCCAGGCAGCCGATGAGTTCATCACCAACTGCACTGTCATCGCCCGGCTTGACCGGGCGATCCAGTAACCACCGGACTTCAGATAGGGCGAAGTCTTAGAAACAGCGGTGGCTCAGGGGTTACTGGATTGCCCGGTCAAGCCGGGCATGACAGTGATAGGGAGGCGCCTGAACCCTACGTCACGTCTCAGCCTGGATTCCGGGTTCGCGCTACGCGCGCCCCGGAATGACTGTCACCGCGGCAGGATGATGAGGACGACGTAGCGCTCGGGTTTGTCGGCGTTGCCGAGGAAGCGCCGCGACACCTCGATCTCGCTGCGTTTGGCACCTGCACTGCGCGCGGCCCACGCGTCGAGCGCCTTCATGCACGGGCCATCCGCGGCCGGGCAATAGAGCGCGATGCCGTCGCGGGCGATGCGGGCGTCGTCGACCCACGGCGTCAACTGCGGCGAGGCGATCTCGAAATCCGAGGGGCGGTCGGCGAAGTAGAACATCGAGCCGTAGAGCAGGTTGGCGGTGCCGCCGACAAGGCGCAGGGGGCGGCCGGTGGTGTCGTGCCAGAGCTTCTCCACGCCCTGCGCGACCAGCCGATAATGCGTGCCGTGGTTCTCGACGCCGCGGTGATGGATCGCAAGTGCGACGAATGGTGACGCTATGAGGCAGACGATCGGCAGTGCGATCGCGATCGCGAGGACGCGGATGATACCGGCGCGCGGCAGCGTCACCAGCGGCGAGGAGAGCAGCACCACCGGCAGCAGCGTCATGGTGGAGATGGTCCAGATCGGGATCACATCCTCGCGGGCGATGACCGCGGCAAGGATCGGCAGGAGCAGCGGCAGGGCGAAGGCGACGACGACGGTCCGCCGCGACGGATCGGCGGGCCACAGCGTGTCGGCAATGGCGGCGCGCGACGGCCGCGCCACCGCGAGCGCCATCAGGATGGGGACCGCGACATAGCCCGCGGCACTCGCGACATAGACCACGCCCGACCACGACGCTTCGAGGAGCGTTGCCGGATGCGACTCGAGCGCATATCCGAACGCCGCGAAGCCGTGGTCGTAGAGCCACCATAGATGCGGCGCGAGCGCAGCGGCGCCCACGGCGACGGTCACGTAGGGCGCGGCGGAGCGGAAATAGCGCGCGCGCCGGGGATCGGCGAGCGCCGCGATGCCGAGCCCGATCAGCAGGATGACGGCCCAGTATTTCGCCAGCATCGCTACCGCGGCGGCGAGGCCGGCAAGCGCCGCCCAGCCGGGGCTGCGGGTCTCGAACGAGCGCAGGAAGAACCACGTGGTCAGCGCCCATGTCGGCGTCATCGCCGCGTTCGCATTGTACTTGACGGCAAGGAAGTTGAAGAACGGGACGAGCGTCATGAGCGCGAGCCCGGCAACGCGCTTCTCGCCCGGCAGATACCGCCCGGCGATCATCCAGATGACCCATAGCGCGAGCGTCGCCGTCACCATGGACAGGAGATAGAACGCCCACTCCTGCAGCGGAAACACGGCAAACCAGAGCGCGGTGAGCCAGATCGACAGCGGCGGGTGCTTGGGCGTGCCGAGCGCGACCTCGCGCGACCACGCGATCATCTCGCCCATGTCGAAGTGAATGTCCTGGCTCGCCCTCGACACCGTCGCGTAGAGCGTCCACAGCGCGCAGTAAACGAGGAGCGTGACCGTGACCGCGCCGGCGGCGCGCTTCGGATCCCCGAGCGCGTCGAGCCACCGGTTGAGCGCCGGCGAACGGTCGATGCGCGATACGATGGCCGGTTCCCGCGGGGGGGCCGCTGGAACCGCGCCGCTCCGCTCGCTGTCCGCCATGCGCTGCGCACGCCTCTTGTTGGCCCGCCCGGTCCGGCGGACTTGACGCCCTTGATATCAGGGGCCATTGGCTTCACGCCATATCCGTCGCGGCGGGCTCGGCGCTGCGTCTGGTTGGATTTCGGAGAGCGTATCGGATGGGTGCGGGGGTAGTCGCAGGGGGTGGATTGACGTTGCGGCTCGCGGCTCTGCTGCTGGTCGTCGCCAACCTCGGCCTGCCGATCAACGAGCTTGCCGCCTATGCGCTTCTGGTCGCCTCCGCGCTCCTCATCCTGACGGGCGTGCCCTATGCAGAGCCCCGGCGCTGGGTCGCTGCCGTCGTGCTCACCACGGTGGTTGTTGCCGCGCAGGCGGTGTGGCCTCTGCCGCGCATCGATGAGGGACACAACGTGTTTCTGCCGGGCGCGTCGGCCGCGCAGAGCTTGCCGGCCGATGTGCTCAAGGTGCTCGACGCGCAATTCGATCGCCAATACCCGCCGGACAAGCGCTGCGCCGACCCGGGACAAGGCTGCTGGCGCCCCGATCGCACCGCCGAGGCGGACGGCTACGCGTTTTCCGCCGACGGAATCTACCAGCACCCCGCGTTGTCGCGCAGCGTGACCGGCATCGACTTCAACGATCCCGCGCATCTGCGGCTCGGCGTGACCAACGAGCTCACCTACGGATGGCCGGACCGTTCGAGCGACCTGATGCGGTTCGATCGCGACCGCCGCTCGCTCGCTCTGTTCGACCGCTACCGCATCACGCTTCCGCTGTTCGTCCTCTATCGATTTCCTGCGACGTTTGTCGGCAGCCGGCTGTGCTGGCAGGGCACCGTGCTGTGGGAACGTGGCGGCGGTTTCGACGATCTCGCTTCTCCGACCACGCGATGCCGCGACATCACCTCCGACGACGTCGGCAAGAGAATCTACGGCGTCTCGATCCTGCCGGACATGCGTCTCGGCATGACCCTCGTGCCGGGCCGGACGATCCTGCTGCGCCGCGCGCTTGCCTGGGGCCTCACGCTCGCTGGCGTGATCGGTGTCGTCTTTCTTCTGGTGCGGATCGAGCCGCGCCGCCTTGCATTGCCGGCCGTCCTGATCGCGCTCACCCTGGTGCTCATCGTGTTCATCGATGCGCAGTTCATCGGCGGATTCCGCCCGCTCGATTCCGGCGATGACGGCCTCACTTACGAAGGCTACGCGCGGCGCATCGTGCGCCACCTCCTGTCCGGCGACTTCGCCGCAGCGTGGCAGGGCGAGGAATACGTCTACTTCTTCGCGCCGGGCATGCGCTACGTCCGCGTCATCGAGCAGTTCCTTTTCGGCGATACGTTTCTCGGCTATCTCACGATGATCCTCGCCTTCCCGCTTATCGTGCACGCGCTGTTCGCCCGCTTCCTCACGCCGCGCTGGGCGCTGGTGCTCGTCCTTCTCTTTGTCGCGACGCCGCTCGGCGCGCTGTTCGGGTCGAGCCTGTTCTACTACGTGGTATGGGCGAGCCGCGGATTTGCCGATCCGCTCGCCTTCATCCTGCTGTTCGCCGCGATCGTCCTGGTGGTGCCACCGCGAAGCGGCGAACCATCACGAAGCGGCGAACCACCGCGAAGCGCCGAGCTACCGCGAAGTGGGGAGCCGCCCGGCGTGCCGCGCGTTTTCGCGGCGGGACTGCTGTTCGCCCTGGCGACGTTCTGCCGTCCCAATCTCGTGCTCGCGTCGGGCGTCATGGTCGCCGGCGCCGGCGTGATGTGGCTGTGGCAGCGCCGGCTCGGCCATGCGGTCGCGCTGGGGGCCGGGTTTTGCGCGCTCGCGGTATCGCCGCTGCACAATTACGTGTTCGGCCATGTGTTCGTCCCGTTCACGACCAGCGTGAACCTGCCCCAGACCTTGGTGATGCCGCCGCTCGATTATTTGCACGCTGCGGGCGAATTGCTGCGGCTCGATTTCGCAGGCGAGCATGTCAGGCGCGCCGCGATCCAGCTCGGGCACTGGCTCTCGGGTCCGCAGGATTGGCTCGCCACGGTACCGCTCAATGCGTTCGGGATCGCGACGCTGCTGCGCGTCGGCCTGTTCGGTGGCCGCTTCGATCCATGGCTGCGGTTGATTGCGCTCGCGACGCTGATCCAGCACGGGATCGGCATCTGTTACGTCAATTTTGTGCGCTATAATCTCGGGACTTGGCTACTGACGCTCCTGGTCGCGACGGCCTGGCTGCAGGGAGAAGGGCTCCTCGTGCTGGAAAAGAGAATGCCGCGCTGGTGCGACACATGGCGGCGCAATGCGCTGGTCCGCCGGGTCGCCGCGGGCATCGATGATCTCGCCGGTCTCCTCGGCGTCGCGGCGCAGCCCGGTGCGACGATGCCGGAAGCGCGCCGCGGCATCGTTGCGCCAAGCGGCGCCGTGCAGCTCTCGTGAGCGGGATAATGGACCAGTTGACCGAGGGGCCGAGCGCGGCCGGTGCCGGCGTGTCCGGCGCAGCTCCGGCGCCGGAGCTCAGCGTCATCGTGCCAGCCTACAACGAGCGCGACAACGTACCGCTCGTGGTCGACCTGTTGCGGCGCACCCTCCAAGGCGTGTCGTGGGAGGTGATCTTCGTCGACGACAATTCGCCTGACGGAACCGCCGCCGCAGTGCGCGCCATCGGGGCGACGGACGACCGCGTGCGCTGCATCCGCCGGATCGGCCGGCGCGGGCTCGCCGGCGCCTGCATCGAGGGCATCCTGTCGAGCCAGGCGCGTTACGTCGCGATCCTCGACGCCGACATGCAGCACGACGAGACGCTGCTGGTGCCGATGCTCGAGCGGCTGCGCAAAGGCGACGTCGATGTCGTGGTCGGCAGCCGCTACATCCCCGGTGGCTCCGCCGACAGCTTCACCAGCAAGCGCCGCTTCATGAGCCGGCTGTCCCATGTCGCGGCCCACATGATCACCAAGGTGGACTTGAGCGACTCCGGCAGCGGCTTCTTCATGATCCGCCGCGAGGCGGTCGAAGCGCTGGCGCCGCGGCTCTCCTCGCAAGGCTTCAAGTTGCTGCTCGACATCATGACGACCGCCCGCGGCACTCTGCGCCCGGCCGAACTGCCCTACACCTTCCGCCAGCGCCAGCACGGCGAGAGCAAGCTCGACGCCCACATCATCCTGGATTTCGCCGCGCTCCTCGTCGCCAAGCTCACCAATGATGCAATCTCCTTCCGCTTCCTGATGTTCTGCTTCGTCGGGCTCACCGGCGTCGTCATCCACATGATCGCGCTGCGGCTGGCGATCCAATCGACCCGCTTCGAGATCGCCCAGGTAATCGCGACCGTTGTCGCGGTGTGCTGGAACTTCGTCCTCAACAACATGCTGACCTACCGCGACCAGCGCCTGACGGGCTGGCGCTTCGTGACCGGGCTGCTGCGGTTTCAGCTCATCTGCGCGGTCGGCGCGGTCTCGAATGTCGGCGCCGCCGCCTGGCTCTATGGCTTCGGCGAGAACTGGTGGCTCGCCGGCCTGGCCGGTGCGGTGATGAGCGCGGTGTGGAATTACGTGGTCAGCGCCACCTTCGTGTGGCGGTCGCGCTGACCGGCTGCCCGAAAACCACCAAATTTGGGGTTTCCCGTTGCAAACCAGGGGCGCTCGATTGCGGGTTGATCAATTGCGGCCCGGTGCCCAAAATAAGGGTCGAGTTCCGCTCGATTCGGTGTCGAGCGCCGTTCGATCTCGCGCCATGGCTGCGTTATGCGGCACCATGCGTAGATCGTGATCCCGAGGAGTGTTGTCGCCGCGATAGCGCGGCCGGATTGGACCTTTGCTGATGTGCCGCTGGATTGCCTATCGCGGTGAGACGATCGCGCTCGAGCACTACGTCACCTCGCCTTCGCACTCGCTGATTGCGCAGAGCCTGCACGCGCTCGAGTTCGACCGCGAGCACCAACGGGGACGGCTTCGGGCTGGGCTGGTACGGCGAGCATGCCGAGCCGGGGCTCTATCGCGAGGTACGTCCGGCGTGGTCGGACGACAACCTTCGCTATCTCTGCCGCCATATCCGTTCGCATCTGTTCTTCGCCCACGTCCGGGCGACGACGGGGACGCCGGTCACCCGGCCGAACTGTCATCCCTTCGCCTGCGGGCGCTGGATGTTCATGCACAACGGCGTGATCGGCGACTGGAAGCGCGTGCGGCGTCAGGTCGAGGCGCTGATTCCCGACACGCTCTACGGCTCGCGCGTCGGCACCACCGACTCCGAGGCGGTGTTCCTCGCCATTATGGGCGCGGGGGTCGAGCGCGACCCGATCGCCGCGACGACGTGTATCCTCCGCGAGCTCGCCGGGATCGTGAAGGACGAGCCGCTCCGCTTCACGGCGGCGCTCTCCAACGGTCACGACCTCTATGCCTTCCGCTTTTCCGCCAACGACAAATCGAACTCGCTTTACTACGACGCCTCCGGCGATGAGGTGGTGATCGTGTCCGAGCCGCTCGACGATACGCCAAATCGCTGGAAGGCGGTGCCGGCTGGGCACGTAGTGGTCGCGAGGACGGGCCGGTCCGCGGAGATCATGCCGTTCGCCGCGGAGCGGCAGGTCGCAGCGGAATAGCCGGCGAATAGCTCCGGGCGTGCGCCGAATGCGCGCCCGCCAGTTTGCAATGCAGCAGCAGATTTTCCGCGCCGCGCCGTGCGTTCTGTGAACGGCGCTACAGTCCTGCAATGAAAACCCGGTAGTTTCGTTCGCTGCGCCAGAGCATTTTTCAAAATTCGACAGGGGCCTTCCATGACCGATTTGATCGTGAATGAGGTTTCCGGCTTGCGCGTCGTTGCCTATGCCGGCGCCAACTCGGTGCTGCTCGCAATGTCGGTTCCGCAGGACAACACCGCGAACCTCGCCGGCTTCGCGATCTTCCGGCAGCGCGACGGCGAGGACGAGCAGCCGCTTCTCAATCGGCTGAGCTTCGACGACGCGGTCACCAGCGCGACAACGCCGCAACAGCGCAAATGGACCCCTTCCGACCAGGCCCCGTTCCAGAAATTCCGCTGGGTCGACATTCCCCCGGACGGCACCGACAAGCAGGCGACCTATCGTGTCTGCGCGATGTATTTCACCGGACAGGGCAAGGCCATCTCGAAAGGCGCGGAGGCGAGCGTCGTCGTTCCGCCGATCACCCACGCCTACGGCAAGTTCCGCGCCGCCTTCACCCGCGGCTACATCTCGTCCCAGGCCTACGCCGACAAGTTCCACAACGCCCCGATCCGACCCACCGGAGCGAAGACGCCGAATTTCGACACCAAGCCCTATCAGGATCAATACGTCTGGCTCGGGGCCGGTGCCCGCGCGCAGCTGTTCGCCTTCATCGACGATTGCCGCAATGACAAGACGTGCCACGTCGACGTCTTCGCCTACGACCTCGACGAGCCGGATATCATTTCGGCGATCTGCGAGTTCGGCCGCGAGAAGCGCCTGCGCGCCGTGCTCGACAATGCCAAGCTGCACACCGGCAACGCCGTAGAGGTGAGCGCCGCGGCGCTCATCAAGCAAGCGGCGGGGAACGACAAGGTCGTCCAGGGCCACTTCTCGCGCTTCCAGCACAACAAGGTCTTCATCAAGCGCGACGCCTCGGGTGCGGCGCAGCGCGTGCTGTTCGGGTCGATGAATTTCTCGGTGCGCGGTCTCTATGTGCAGGCGAACAACGTCATCGTCGCCGACGACCCGACCGCTGCCGGATATTTCGCGGCCGCCTTCGACAATGCCTTCGCCAACGCGACGTCGACCGCGAAGTTCGCCAAGGCCGAAATTTCGCAGCAGTACCAGCCGATCAGCGCCGCTGCGACACCGGACCTGCCCAAGAGCAAGGTCGCGCTGTCGCCTCATGCAAGCGCATCGGTCTCGCTCGGTCCGGCCTCCACGCGGGTACAGGGGGCGGCGAGCTCGGTGCTCTATGCGGTGATGCAGCCGCAGGGCAAGGGCAGCCTCCTCGCCACGCTGCAGACCATCGCGGCCAAACCCACCGTGTTCTCCTACGGCACCGTGGAGACCGCGACGGGGCTCGCGGTGCAGCGCGGCGACGGCACCATGGGCGAGGTCGCCGACTTCGCCTACCTCAAGTCCAAGGTGCCGTACCCGTTCTCGTTGGAATATGACCCCGGGCCCGGCATCCACGTCCACGACAAGTTCATCATCGTCGATTTCAACGGCGAGAACCCCGCCGTGTTCACGGGGTCGTCGAACCTCGCGGAAGGCGGCGAGCAGGCGAACGGCGACAGCCTGATCATGATCGAGGACCGGGTGTTCGCCGCCGTCTATGCGATCGAGGCGCTCAAGATCTTCGATCACTACTCGTTCCGCGACGCGATGAAGTCGGCGACGCAAGCCGCGCCGCTCAATCTCTGGTATCCGGGCAAGCCGGGCGCGTCCGATCCGTGGTGGGCGCCGGCCTATGACGAGAAGAACATCAAGTTCCGCGACCGTTGCCTTTTCGCCAACATCGCGCTTCCGGCGAGCCTCCAATCCCACAAGGATGCGGACTGGTCGTCGATCGACGAGCCTTCCAAGCCGGCCAGCGCGGCGACCAACCCTGCCGCGACTGCGCCGACAAGCCCGGCGGCGCCGGCGCCCGGAAAACCGTCCAGCCCGGCCCGGAAACCCACAAAGCCGCCGGCCGCGAAGCCGCCAGCTACCAAGCCACCAGCCACGAAGCCGGCCGCATCGACAGCGCTGGCGACACCCGCCGCTGCGCCGTCGGGCCGCAAGAAGCCGCCGTCCGCGGCGAAGCCCCCGCGCGGCGCCGCGAAACGCAAGACCGTGAAGCCGCGCAAACCCGCCGCCCCGCCGAAAGCGAAGGCGACCAAGCGGAAGACGGCGCAGAAGAGCGCCGCCAAGAAAGCCACGAAGAAAAAGACCGCTGCCCGGAAGGCAGCGTCCACACCGGCAAAGCGTACCGCCAAGCCCGCCACAAAGCGTCCCGCCAAATCGGCCGCAGGGCGCAAAGCCGTGCGGCCGCGCGGCAAATCGACATCCCGGCGCGGCCGCTAGCGAGGTGCAAAGCAAGATGCCGTAAGGTACCCTGACCGCGCTTTGCAGAGTGCGGTCGACGTGCCTATCGGAGAGCAGAATGGCTGAGGGGAACTTGTTCGCGACGCTCGCTGGCGCCGCGGCGCTGTGCATCACTGCGGGCCTTGCGTCCGCGCAAGACCTGTCGAAATACCCGGATTGGTCCGGGCAGTGGAAACGGACCAGCGGCATTCAGTGGGATCCCTCGAAGCCGCTCGGCCCGGCCCAGAAGCCGCCACTGACGCCGGAATACCAGGCGCGCTACGAGGCCAATCTGCGCGACCAGGCGGCGGGCGGCCAGGGTGACGACCGCACCGGCGCATGCATCCCGCACGGCATGCCGCGGGTGATGACCGTCGTCTACCCGATGGAAATCATCATCATGCCGAAGACGACCTACATCCTCACGGACTACACGGTGCCGCGCCGCATCTTCACCGACGGCCGCCAGTGGCCGGAGGAGCTCGAGCCGACCTTCAACGGCCTGTCCATCGGGCGCTGGGTCGACGAGGGGCCGGACGGCCGCTACACCACGCTCGAGGTCGAGACGCGAGGCTTCAAGAGCCCGCGCACCTACGAGGCGAGCGGCATTCGCCTGCACGATGACGGCGAAAGCATCATCAAGGAGCGCATATACCAGGACAAGAACGACAAGAACACGCTCTACGACGAGATCACCACCATCGATCACGCGCTGACGCGGCCGTGGACGATCACCAAGAAATACGTCCGCGAGACCCGGCCCATCATC
This sequence comes from uncultured Alphaproteobacteria bacterium, assembly GCA_963824905.1. GTDB lineage: Bacteria > Pseudomonadota > Alphaproteobacteria > Rhizobiales > Xanthobacteraceae > JAJPKK01. The sequence goes on along the minus strand of CAWGRH010000014.1, from coordinate 155,501 downwards.
TGGTACTTCAACGACTGCGCGGAGAACAACCGCCACATCTTCATCGGCGACGAAGGCTATCTCGTGAGCGAGGACGGCTACCTGATGCCGGTGAAGAAGGGCCAGAAGGCGCCGGACATGCGCTATTTCAAGGACGCCAAGTAGCGTCCGGCGGCGGCGAGGCTTCCAAAGTTTGAGCGTCATCGCCGGGCTTGTCCCGGCGACCCCGCTTAACGTGGCACGGCTGTGCCCCAAACATCGGGGTGGCCGGGACAAGCCCGGCCATGACTCACATGAAGCGATCCGGCCTGATGCTCACCCCGCGCCGGCTGCACGGAGCCCCCATGCCGACCTCCGATCTTAATTCGCGAGCGCTCCGCTCCATCGTCGTCGGCTCGATGCTGGCCATGTTGGCAGGCCAGGCTGCGGCCCAGAACGCCGCGCCCGCACAGCCGCAGGCCAATGCCTCTCCGGGAGTGCGAACGATCCTCTCGACCGAAACGACCGTCACCGGCGAGCCGATCAAATACCCGTTGGGAGCGCCGGCGCAACTCACGGCCGCAGAGATCACGCTCGCCCCGGGCCAGCAGACCGGGTGGCACATCCACCCCGTACCGATATTCGGCTACATCCTCGATGGGGAGCTCACGGTCGACTACGGCCCGAAGGGCCAGCGCGTCTACCGCAAGGGCGACGGCTTCGCCGAGGCGACCAACGAAGCGCACAACGGCCGGAACCTCACCGAGAAGCCCGTCACGATTCTCGCCGTCTTCGCCGGGATGGAGGGCGTGAAGGATAGCGTCGCCGCTCCGCCTCCGCCCCGTCCTTGAGCGAGAGGCGCAGCGCAGCGCGGCCTAATGGCCGCCGGCACCTGCTGCCGCCCTCATCGCCGGACGTTTCATGACGAGGCCGAGCACGGCCAGCGCGACGAACAGGATCGTCAGCAGCAGGAACACGTCGGAGAAGCTCATCACCGTCGCCTCGCGGCGGATCATCAGCGACATCTGCTTGATCGCCATGACCGGCGCATTGCTGCCGTAGTCATGGAAGCGCGCGGTGAGGTTCGCCAGCATGTCGGTCGCAGGATAGCGCGACCAGTTCGCGGCGTCGTGCAGCCGCGTGAGATGCAAGTCCATGCGGTCGTTGAGAAAGGTGTTGATTGCGGCGAGCCCGATGGCGCCGCCGAGATTGCGCATCAGGTTGAAGAGGCCCGAGGCGTTCTTCACGCGTTCGGGCGCGAGCGTGCCGAGCGCCGTGTTGGTGACCGGGATCATCGCGCACATCAGGCCGACGCCACGGAAGATCTGCGGCCAGAACAGCTCCCAGAAATCCCAGTCCTTGGTCACGTAGTGCATCTGGAAGGTGCCGATCGCGAACAGCAGGAAGCCGCCGGTCAGGAGGAACCGCGGGTCGTATTTCGCCGAGATCCGGCCGACGATCGGTGCGGTGAAGAACATCGCGAGCCCGGACACGAACATGGTCTCGCCGATCATCAGCGAATTGTAGCCGCGCACCTGGGCGAGATAGATCGGATAGAGATAGGTGAGCCCGTAGAGCCCGATGCCGAGCACGAAGGAGAACATGCTGCCGATCGCAAAGTTGCGATTGGCGAACGCGCGCAAGTCGACGATCGGCACGCGCGCGGTGAGCACGCGATAGAAGAACGCCGCCGCTGAGACGCCCGAGATGATGGTGAGGGCGCGGATCGTCTCGTCCTCGAGCCAATAATAGCGCGGGCCTTCCTCGAGCACGTATTCGAGCGGACCGAGGAAGCCCGCCATCAAGATCAGGCCCCACCAGTCGAAATGGTCGAGCAGCCCGTAATTGGGCTTGTCGAAATCGATCAGGGCGAGCGCGGCCACGGTCACCAGGATGCCGGGCACGATGTTGATGAAGAACAGCCAGTGCCACGACATCGCGTCGGTGAGATAGCCGCCGACGGTCGGGCCGATGGTCGGCGCCATGGTGGCGATGAGGCCGATCAGCGGGGTCACCATGGCCTGGCGCGACGGCGGAAAGATCGTGAATGCGGCGGCGAACACCGTCGGGATCATGCCGCCGCCGATGAAACCCTGGATCGCCCGCCACACGATCATGGTGCTGATCGAGGAGCTGAGCCCGCACATGAAGCTCGCAAAGGTGAACCCGGCGCACGACACCGCGAACAAGGTGCGCGTGCCGAGCGCGCGCGACAGGAAGCCGGAGAGGGGGATCGCGACGACTTCGGCGATGAGATAGGCGGTCTGGACCCAGGGAATTTCGTCGGCCGAGGCGGCGAGGCCGGCCTGGATCTCGTTGAGCGAGGCCGAGACGATCTGGATGTCGAGCAGCGCCATGAACATCCCGAAGCACATCGCCATGAAGGCGACGACGCGGCGGGGATCGATGCGCTCCTGCTTGATTGCGACGGCGGACGTGTCCATGGCCGCCTCCCTCGCGTCTATTTCTTCGCAGCCTGTGTCGAAGGCGCGAGGCCGGCGGCGAGGATCGCGCCGGGTTTGGTGTTGACGGTCGCGACGACCGACATTCCGGGGCGCAGCGCGCCGCGCTCGGCGACGTCGGCCGGCACGCGGATGCGCACCGGCAGGCGCTGGATGATCTTGGTGAAGTTGCCGGTCGCATTGTCCGGCGGCAGCAGCGTGAACACCGAGCCCGACGCCGGCGAGAAGCTCGACACCACGCCGTCGAACTTGTCGCCCGGCAGCGCGTCGACCGTGATCGAGACCGGCTGGCCGGGCTTGAGCCGCGCAAGCTGGGTTTCCTTGAAGTTCGCGTCGATGAATACGTCGGCGAGCGGCACCAGTGCGGCGATGCGCTGGCCGGTCTGCACGAAGTCGCCGACCTGGGCGGCGCGGTTGCCGACGACACCGTCGACCGGCGCGCGAATCTCGGTGAACGACAGGTCGCGCTCGGCCTTGGCGAGTGCGGTCTTGAGCTCGGCGAGGGTGGTTACGGCTTCCTGCTTCTGCGCCTCGAGCACCCCGATATTGGCGACGGCGTTGTCGAGCGCGGCCTTCGCGCTCATGACCGACGCATTGGCCTGATCGCGGTTGGCGATCGACTGTTCCAGCGTCTGCCGGCTGGCGAATTGCTTGCCCTCGAGAGACTGCTGGCGCTCGTATTCGAGCTGCATCCGCGTTCGCCCCGGCCTGGGCGGAAGCGAGCTGCGCCTGCGCCTGCGCGACGGCCGAGCGCTGCGCCTCGATCTGGCGGTCGAACCGGGAGATGGTCGCCGACTGGGTCGCGACCTTGTCGCGGGCCTGGTCGACGGCCAGGCGATAGTCGCCATCGTCGATGCGGGCGATGAGATCGCCGGCATGGACCTTGGTGTTCTCCTCGACGGGAAGCTCGGCGATGTAGCCGGCAACCTTGGCGCCGAGCGTCGTGTTATTGGCGCGGACATAGGCGTCATCGGTCGACACCTGGAAGCGCCCCACGGTGGCGTAGTCGTAACCGAACCAGAGGCCGCCGATCAGCACGGCAATCGCGGCCGCACCCATCAGAACTCGCTTGCGGCTGGATTTGCGAGCGGGCGCCTCCGGCGTTTTGGCGGGGGCTTCGGCCTGCTTACCGGGCGCAGCTGTGCCGCGCGCTTCCGCGTCGCCGGAAGCGGTGCCCGCGACCTCCGCCTGCGCATTGCCAGCCTGTCCCACCGGGACGACCGTAAGATGAGCTGCATCCGCCGTTTTCATGCGCTGCAACATCGACTTAAACTCCAATGACCGAACCGTTCAGTCACGACAAATTTAATGGAGTGTCCAGTTCTGTCAATGACTGAACGGTTCGGTCATTGAAAAGTTGGCCGAGATAGTCCATATGGAGACGGATGGGTTTGCTGGCTCGAATCGCCGATCTTTGGCTTCGGGGCCTGAGTGGTGGAGGTTTGACCTGATGAACGCGCCCGTAGTCCTGCACCGCCCCAGCGAGGCTGAAGACAGCGCCAAGCGGCGCCAGATCATCGAAGGTGCGCGCGCGGTCTTTCTGGCGCAGGGGTTCGATGCCGCCAGCATGGGTGAGATCGCCCGGGCGGCGCGGGTGTCCAAGGGTACGCTCTACGTCTACTTCAAGGACAAGGACGAGCTCTTCAAAGCCATCGCGGCGAAGGAGTGCGTCTTCCAGGCAGAGGGCATCTTTTCATTCGACGAGGCGGACCCCGACGTCGAGGCGGTGCTCATGCGGGTGTTCACGGCCTTTGTGAAAGCGCTGTGCGAGCCCGGCCGGCATTCCTCGCTGCGCACCGTGATCGCGATTGCCGACCGGATGCCCGAGGTCGGGCAGATGTTCTACGAGGCCGGCCCGGCGGTCGGGCTCGCGAGGACGCGCGCCTATCTCGAGGCGGAGGTCACGGCCGGGCGACTCGTCATTCCCGATTGCGAGATCGCCGCGGCGCAGCTCATCGAAGCGAGCCACGCCACGCTGTTCAAGCCGATGCTGTTCAACTTCGCCCCGCCGCCCGCGCCGGAGCGGATCGAATACGTCGTCGGTAGCGCGGTGAAGGCGTTCCTGGCGGCGTACGGGAAGAAGTAGGGCGGGACCTTTCCTACCGGACGCCGAACACCCAACGACCTCATACTGAGGAGCCGTGCGTAGCACGGCGTCTCGAAGGATGGCCCCGCACGCTGCGGCCTGTGGCCGTCCTTCGAGACGCGTCCTTCGGACGCTCCTCAGGACGAGGTCGAAAGGCTATTTACCGGGCTGCTTGAAGTACCGCAGGTCGGGCGGCGGCTGGTCCTTCTTGATCGGCATGATGTAGCCGTCCGGGCTCATGTAGAATGCGTCCTCGCCGATGCGCACCAGCGAGTTGTCGGCTGCGCAAACCGCGGAATGCCAGGCCGGCTCCTTCACCTTGGGATCGCGGCGGTAGGTCTTGGTCGCCGTCCACGGCTGGGTGAGCGCGTGGTCGATCGACGTGATGTCGACATGGATGATGTTGGCATCGCCCTTGTCGAGATAGATGCGTTCCTTGATCACGCCTTCGCCGTCCTCATGGAACGGAATGCCGGTCGCGTCATAGGTGTGAGGCATCTTGATGCTGCGGGTCTCGACCTCGAGCACGTCGTATTTGCCGTCCCCGTTCTCGTCGACCCACTTGCCGAGCGAGTAGCCCGCGAAGGTCGGCTCGATCTCGGCCGGCCATTTGCGCCCGTCGGTGTAGACGCGGCGGTAGGAATCGTTGACGTGGCTGACCAGCACGTAGGTGACATCCGGCGTGACGACGAATTCCACGGGATCGTAGGCGTTCATCATCATCGGCATGCCCTGCGGCAGGCAGTACCATGACGGAACGTTGCCCTGGCCACCTCCGTTCATGTCGGCGAGGTTGGCCTCGAACACTTTCTTGTATTCCGGGGTAAGCGGCGCCTTCTGCCCATTGATTTCCCAGCGCGGCACGCCGACGCGTATCCATTGGCCGCGGAGATCGGGATATCTCGCCTCCTCGGCCATCGCGACGCTCGTGGCCGCGCACAGCGCAACGAGGCCGATCGCTCCGATCGCGTGTCTCATCACCATGGTCGTCTCCCTGTCGTTCGTTGGTTCGCGGCCAGCCGTTCTGTGCGGCGAACCGTACGTGGACCGCGCGGCGCCGCGGACGTTTATCGATCCTTCACCCGGCGCCCGCTTCAAGAGCCCGCGCGCGTTATTTCTTGCTCGCGAGATAGGCGACGATGTCGTCGCGATCGTGTTCGGCGACGCCCTGGAATATTCCCATCGCCGTGCCCGGCACCATCGTTCCCGGAAACATGATCCAGCTCGCGAGCGCGTCCTCGGACCATTCCCACTTCGCCGCGTTCTTGAAAGCCCGCGAATAGTCGAAGCCGGGCACCGCGGCCGCCTTGGCGCCGACGATGCCGGAGAGGTTCGGCCCGAACCGGTTGGGATCGCCCTTTTCGATGGTATGGCAGATCGCGCACTGCTTGATGAACGCGGCCCTGCCTTTGGCGGCGTCGGCTGCCAGGCTGGCCCCGCCGCCGAAACAAACGGCCGCGGCTGCCGTCACCACGCCGGTGAACCAAACTCGTCGCATTCGGGCGTCCTCCTGCCTTCTCGTCGTGGAAGGTCGATGCTCGTTTTTATCGCGTCCGGCACAGATTGCTAGTGCGGTCGACGCGTCGTAGTGTGCCGCCCGAACAGCGGATTTGGCAGCCGCGGAGACCTTGGGAGGCTCACTTGCGCGCGAAGCACGTTCTTCATTCCAGCACGGCGATCGGCATCGTTATGCTGGCGGTTGCCGTGGCGTCTCCGGTTCTCGCTCAGCCCGTTGCGCAGCCGTCGGGCGCGCCGGCCGCCACGCCGCGGGTCGAGATCGACGACAACGACATCGGCGGAGTCGTCACCAGCCGGTTCGGGCCGGAGGCCGGCGTGTGGGTGATCGCGGAGACGACCGAACTCGGCACCCGCTTCGCCAAGATGGCGGTCACCGACGAAGTCGGCCGCTACGTCATTCCCGATCTGCCCAAGGCCAGCTACCGGGTCTGGGTGCGCGGCTATGGCCTCGTCGATTCGCCGAAGGTCGCGGCCGCCCCCGGCCAGTCGCTCAACCTCACTGCCGTGGTCGCGCCCAATCTCGCCGCGGCTGCGCAATACTATCCCGCGATCTACTGGGCCTCGATGATCCGGGTGCCGGACAAGAGCCGCTTCCCCGGCACCGGCGCCGACGGCAACGGCATCCCCGTCAACTTCAAGACTCAGGATCAGTGGCTCAACGCCGTCAAGACCAACGGCTGCGGCAACTGCCACCAGATCGGCAATTACGCGACGCGGGTGATCCCGCCTCAGCTCGGCCATTTCGATTCCTCGATCGAAGCCTGGGCGCGCCGCCTGCAGTCCGGCCCGGCGGGTCGCGACATGGTGCGCTTCGTCACCCAGTTCATGGGCCCCGACGGCGGCCACCTCGCCGCGCTTGCCGACTGGACCGACCGCATCAAGGCCGGAGAGCTGCCGAGCGCGACGCCGCCGCGCCCGGTCGGCCTCGAGCGCAACATCGTCGTCACCGTGCGCGACTGGTCGGACCCCAAGCACTATCTCCACGACCTCACGCTGACCGACAAGCGCAAGCCGACCGTCAACGGCTACGGCCTGATCTATGGCGCGGCGGAGCTGTCGACCGACAACCTTCCGATCCTCGATCCCGTGCACAACACCAAGATCGTGATGAAGGTGCCGGTGAAGGATCCGAAGTACACGCCGAGCTCGGCGCTCAACAACCAGGTGCTCGCGCCGTCTCCCTATTGGGGGATGGAGCAGGTGTGGGACAGCCAGGTCAACGCCCACAATCCGATGATGGACCAGGACGGGCGGGTCTATTTCACTGCCCAGCAGCGCTCGCCGAAGGACCCGCCGGACTATTGCAAGAAAGATTCACCGCTGCGCTCGGCGCAACTCTATCCGCTCGCCGGAACGCCGGACGGGTTCGTGCAGAACTCGCGCCAGATCACCGCCTACGATCCGGCGACCAAGAAGTTCTCGTTCATCGACACCTGCTTCGGCACCCATCACCTGAACTTCGCCGAGGACGCCAACAACACGCTCTGGCTCTCCAACAACAGCCAGGGGCCGCTCGCCGTGGTCGGGTGGATCAACACCAAGCTTTATTGGGAGACCGGCGACGCCGCGAAGTCGCAAGGCTGGACCGCGATGATCGCCGACACCAACGGCAACGGCAAACGCGACGAGGGCTACAACGAGCCCGGCAAGCCGGCCGATCCGACGAAAGATACCCGCATTCCCTACGGGATGTACGGCATCTCCTACAGCCCAGCCGACGGCTCGATCTGGGGCTCGAACCTCGAGCATCCCGGCTTCATCCTGCGCATGGCGCCGGGCGCCAACCCGCCGGAGACCTCGCTCGCCGAGATCTACCGCATCCCGCTGCCGGGATTCGGCATCCGCGGCATGGACATCGACCGAAACGGCGTCGTGTGGATGCCGCTCGACTCCGGCCATATCGGCAGCTTCGATCGCCGCCTGTGCAAGGGTCCGCTCAATGGGCCGGGTGCCGAGCAGGGCAACAAGTGTCCGGAGGGCTTCGCCTTCTATCCGATCCCAGGACCGGGCTTCCAGGGCGACGCCGGCGCCGAGGAAAACCCGTACTACACCTGGGTCGACCAGCACGACATTTTGGGGCTCGGCGCCAACACGCCGATCGCCACCGGCAACCAGTCGGATTCGCTCCATGCACTGGTCAACGGCCGCGTGATGGAATTGCGCGTGCCCTATCCGATGGGCTTCTTCGCCAAGGGTCTCGACGGCCGTATCGACGATCCGAACGCCGGCTGGAAGGGTCGCGGCCTGTGGGTCACCTCGGGCAACCGCACGCCGGTTCACATCGAGGGCATCGACGCGCCGGCGCCCGGCGCGCCCGGCACATCGCCGGAAACCGCATCGAGTCCGCTGGTGGTGAACTTCCAGCTGCGGCCAAATCCGCTGGCGCATTGATCGTGTAACTCCCCTCCCGCTTGCGGGGGGAGGGGCCGCTGGCGTAGTTCCCCTTACCGGCGTCGCCGCTTAAGCAGCGGGACCGTAGGGTGGGCAAAGCGAAGCGTGCCCACGCTGTTTGTGCGTATGTGACGCGGCCCGCGCGGGCACGGCGCTCTGCGCCTTTGCCCACCCTACGAGTCGACGACTGATCGGAAGTCGACGAGTCTCGCGACCGACGAGATGACACACACCTGGGATAACCGAGCCGTTGAACACGGTGCCACCGTCGCCGAAGGAAACGCGCCCATGAGCAAGTTCGTCTACGTCACCTACATCCGATCCAGTGCCTCCAAATTGTGGGACATGCTGACGAAGCCTCAATTCACCCGAGCCTACTGGTGCGAGACGGTTCAGGAATGCGATTGGCGAGTCGGCGCCGAATGGCGGATGTTGATCCCGGACGGCCGTGTGGGCGATACCGGCACCGTCCTGGAGATCGATCCGCCGCGCCGCCTCGTGCTGTCGTCGCGTAACGAGTTCCTGCCGGAGCTCAAGGCCGAAGGACACGCGCGTGTCAGCTTCGAGATCGAGCCCGTGGGAGATATCGTGAGACTGACGCTCACCCATGAAATCGACTGCGAGCCGTCGAAGCTGATCGACGGCGTCTCCGCCGGCTGGCCCGCCGTCCTGTCGAGCTTGAAGAGCTTCGTGGAGACCGGTGCGCCGCTCGATCTGACGCAGCGCTGGCCGAACGACTTTTGATTAGATCGCAGCGCGCTTTGCGTGTTGCGCGCCTCGGGATGACCGAAGGCCCCACGCACGCGCCTTTGCCGGTGGATACCGGCCGCGATCTCGGCTAGAAGCCCGCGCATGAATGCAGCCCCTGAAAAGCGCGGTTTCGCCCATGTGAAGACATGGGTGTTCGACCTCGACAACACGCTCTATCCCCATCACCTCAACCTGTGGCAGCAGGTCGACGACCGCATCCGCACCTACATCTCGAACTTTCTCGGCGTGGCGCCCGACGACGCCTTCCGCATCCAGAAGGATTTCTACAAGCGCTATGGCACCAGCCTGCGCGGCCTCGTGCTCGAGCACGGCATGGACCCGGATGCCTACCTCGAATACGTCCACGCGATCGATCACTCCCCGCTCGAGCCGAATCCTGCGCTCGGCGCCGCGCTGGAAAAGTTGCCGGGGCGCAAGCTCATCCTGACGAACGGCACCAAGGCCCATGCCGACGCGGTAATGCGCCGCCTCGCGATCGACCACCATTTCGAGGACGTGTTCGACATCGTCGCGAGCGAATTGCAGCCTAAGCCCTTCCCGGAGAACTACGACCGTTTCCTCGCCCGCCACGGCGTCGATGCCGCAAAGGCCGCGATGTTCGAGGACCTCGCCCGCAATCTCGCGGTGCCGCATGCGCTCGGCATGACGACGGTGCTGGTGGTGCCGCACGCGAGCTACGAAATCGTGCGCGAGGGCTGGGAAATGGAGGGCCGGCAGGCGGCGCACGTCGACCACGTGACGGACGATCTTGCGGGGTTTTTGGAGGGCGTGACGGTGAGGTAGCGACGAATCCCTCCCCGACTTCGGGGAGGGCAGGGTGGGGCCCTTTCCTCCTCGCTCGCTTCCGTTCAGGCTTTTGGTCGGCTCGCTTCGCTCGCGGACCCCACCCCGGCCCTCCCCGAAGTCGGGGAAGGAGAAGCCGTTGACATCGGCCGGCGCCTCCGCGACACCAGCCGGCAACAGCCGGGGACCGCCATGTCGCATGCCGAACTTGCCAAGACCATCGACGACGCCTTCGAGCGTCGCGCCGACGTCAATCCGTCGACCAAGGGGCCGGTGCGCGATGCTGTCGAGCAGGCGCTCGACCTTCTCGATGGCGGCGTCGTGCGGGTCGCCGAACGGCAGGCCGATGGCGCCTGGCAGGTCAACCAGTGGCTCAAGAAGGCGGTGCTGCTGTCGTTCCGCCTCTCCGACAACGACATCATACCGTTCGGCGGCGAGGCCGGGGCCAGCGCCTGGGGCTACGACAAGGTCCCGCTCAAATACGACCACTGGCGCCGCGAGCAGTTCGGCCAGGCGCAATTCCGCGCGGTGCCCGGCGCCATCGTGCGCCGCTCGGCCTATATCGCGCCGAACGTCGTGCTGATGCCGTCCTTCGTCAATCTCGGCGCCTACGTCGATTCCGGCACCATGGTCGACACCTGGGCGACCGTCGGCTCCTGCGCGCAGATCGGCAAGAACTGCCACATCTCCGGCGGCGCCGGCATCGGCGGCGTGCTCGAGCCGTTGCAGGCGGGGCCGGTGATCATCGAGGACCACTGCTTCATCGGGGCGCGCTCCGAGGTCGCCGAAGGCGTGGTGGTGCGCCAGGGCTCGGTGCTCTCGATGGGCGTCTTCATCGGCGCCTCGACACGCATCATCGACCGCGACACCGGCGAAGTGTTCCAGGGCGAAGTGCCCGCCTATTCGGTGGTGGTGCCGGGCACGCAGCCCGGCAAGCCGGGAAAGGACGGCACGCCGGGCCCGAACCTCTACTGCGCCGTCATCGTCAAGCGCGTCGACGAGAAGACGCGGTCGAAGACCAGCATCAACGAGCTGTTGCGCGACTGACCACTTCTCCCTCTCCCCGCATGCGGGGAGAGGGTCGGGGTGAGGGGGCGGGTTCACGAGCCTGAGCCTTCGAGTTCTGCACTCACGCTCGACACGCGAAACCGCCCCCTCACCCGGATCGCTGACGTGATCCGACCTCTCCCCGCACGCGGGGCGAGGTTCACACCTTGACTTCGTCTCTGCTCTCCTGAAGGCATTTTGAATCATGGCCGCCGATCCCGTCGCCTTCGCCCGTGATCTCCTGCGCTGTCCCTCGGTGACGCCGGCGGAAGGCGGCGCGCTCGCCTATCTTGCCGATCGGCTCGAGGGCGCCGGCTTCGCGGTCGAGCGCGTCACGTTCTCCGAGCCCGGAACCGACGACGTCGAGAACCTCTATGCGCGCATCGGCAGCAGCGGGCCGAATCTCGTGTTCGCCGGCCATACCGATGTGGTCGCGCCGGGCGACGAGGCGCGGTGGACCCACGGGCCGTTCGCCGGCGACATCGACGGCGGCGTGCTCTACGGCCGCGGTGCCGTCGACATGAAGGGCGCGATCGCCTGCCAGCTCGCCGCCGCGCTCGATTATCTCGCCGCGAATGGGGGCCGGCTCAAGGGCTCGATCTCGTTCCTGATCACCGGGGACGAGGAGAGCATCGCGGTCAACGGCACCGTCAAGCTCCTCGCATGGGCAGCGGCGCGCAGGCGAGGTGTTCGACCACTGCATTCTCGGCGAGCCCTCCAATCACGACGAGCTCGGCGACATGATCAAGATCGGCCGCCGCGGCTCGCTCAACGGCACGCTGATCGTCGAGGGCAGGCAGGGCCACGTCGCCTATCCGAACCTCGCCGACAATCCGGTGCGGCGCATCGTGGCGATCATGAGCGCGATGATGGCCGAGCCGCTCGATTCCGGCAGCGCGCATTTCGATCCGTCGAACCTCGAGTTCACCTCGGTCGATGTCGGCAACAAGACGGTGAACGTCATTCCCGCCGAAGCGCGCGGGCGCTTCAACATCCGTTTCAACGACGTGCGTGGCCGCGACGCGCTCAAGGCCGAGGTCGAGGCGCGCGCACACGCCGGCGCCGACGGCGGCCGCTTCCGCATCGAGTGGGAGCCTTCCAACGCCGATGCCTTCGTCACCACGCCGGGGCCGTTCGTCGAGCTCGTGAGCAACGCAGTCGCCGAGGTCACCGGGCGGCGGCCGAAGCTCTCTACGACGGGCGGGACATCCGATGCCCGCTTCATCCGCAATTACTGCCCGGTGCTCGAATTCGGGCTCGTCAACCGCACCATGCACGGCATCGACGAACGCGTCGCGACGGCTGATCTCCTGGCGTTGACGGCGATCTACCGGAAGATTTTGGATCGGTATTTCGGATAAGACATTCACCAACGCCGTCATAGCCGGGCTTGTCCCGGCTACCCCGATAGATGGGGCACGGCGATGCCATGGCCGCGATGTGAAAACGCCGTGCCCCTTCGTAAGCGGGGTCGCCGGATCAAGTCCGGCGATGACACCGATGATGGGGAAGCGCGCCATCGCGCCAACGAGGCGTTCGCGTCAGTAATCCACCCGCACCAAGTACAGCCCGTCCGGCGGGGCGACCGGGCCGCAGGCCTTGCGGTCGCGGGCGGCGAGGGCGTCTCGCGAGATCGTCGGCGCTCCAGCGGCCGTCGCCGACGAGGATGAGTGAGCCCACCATCGAGCGCACCTGATGGTGCAGGAACGAGCGCGCCGAGGCGTAGACGTTGAGCGCCTCGCCGTGGCGCTCGACGTCGAGCTGATCGAGCGTCTTCTCCGGCGATTTCGCCTGGCACTCGGCGGCGCGAAATGTCGTGAAGTCGTGGCGGCCGACGAGGCGTTGCGCGGCTGCGTGCATCGCGTCCGCATCGAGCGGCCGCGGCACCCGCAGCGCGCGGCCGACGTCGAGCGCGAGGTCGGCACGGCGGTTGACGATGCGGTAGAGATAGTGGCGCTTCATCGCGGAGAAGCGCGCGTCGAAATTTTCCGCCGCCGGCTCGGCCGCGAGCACCGCGACCGGATGCGGGCGCAGGCAAGCGTTGAGCGCGTCGCGCACGGTGTCGGCGTCCCAGGCTTTGGTGAGGTCGACATGGGCGACCTGGCCGAGCGCGTGCACGCCGGCATCGGTGCGCCCTGCCCCCTGCACATGCACGGCCTCGGCGCAGAACGCCGCAACCGCCGCGGTGAGCACGCCTTGCACCGAGATGCCGTTGTCCTGCACCTGCCAGCCGACGAAGGGACGGCCGTCATACTCGATGGTGAGCTTGTAGCGCGGCATCACGCGAGCCGGGTGCCGGGGGCGACCGCGGTACCGCGCAGAAACTCCTCCGCCTTCATCGGCTTCCCGCCGGCGCGCTGCAGCTCGACGATGCGAATCGCGCCGTCGCCACAGGCGATGGTGAGGCGCTCGTCGAGCACCGTCCCCGGCGCGCCGCTGCCTTCGCCGCGCGTCGTCTGCAGCACCTTAATGCGTCCGGCGCTGGGCAGCTCGAACCATGCGCCGGGAAACGGCGACAGGCCGCGGCAATGGTCATGCACTTCCTTCCACGGCCCGGCCCAGTCGATCCGCGTCTCGCTCTTGTCGATCTTGGCGGCATAGGTGACGCCGGCCTCCGGCTGCGGCGTGAGCTGAAGCGAGCCGCGCTCCAGCGCGCCGAGCGCGCGCACCATGAGGTCGGCGCCGCGGCGCGCCAGCGTGTCGTGGAGCTCGCCCGCGGTCATGTCGGGGTCGATAGCGACGCGTTCGGCCATGGCGACCGGCCCGGTGTCGAGCCCTTCCTCCATCTTCATCACCATGACCGCGGTCTCAGGGTCGCCCGCCATGATCGCGCGGTTGATCGGTGCGGCGCCGCGCCAGCGCGGCAGCGCCGAGGCGTGCAGATTGAAGCAGCCGAGCCGCGGGGCATCGAGCACCGGCCGCGGCAGGATCAGGCCATAGGCCACGACCACAGCGGCGTCGGCGTCATGGGCGCGGAAGACGTCCTGCGCATCCGTGGTCCGCAGCGTCTTCGGCGTGAAGACCGGGATGCCGAACTGCTTGGCCTGGCTGCTCGACCGGGCTCGGCCGCAACTCCATGCCGCGCCCTGCTGGTTTCGCCGGTTGCGTATAGGCCGCCACGACCTCGTGCCCGCTGCCGACGATCTCGACAAGCGTCGGCACCGCGAAATCCGGCGTTCCCATGAAGACGAGGCGAAGCGGCATGAGGTCTCGATCGATCGGGCGTCACTTTCCCTCCCCGTCTTCGGGGAGGGCAGGGTGGGGTTCTTTCTTCCTGGCTCGCTGCGCTCGCGGACCCCACCCGACCTCGCTATCGCTCGGCCACCCTCCCCGAAAACGGGGAGGGATTGCAGCGCTCACCCCTCTTCGGCAACGGCCCGTTTCGCCGACTTGGTGAACTTCTTCACGACGCGGTCGCGCTTGAGCTTGGAGATGTGGTCGATGAACAGCACGCCGTTCAAGTGATCGATCTCGTGCTGGATGCAGGTGGCGAACAAGCCCTCGGCATCGGCCTCCTGCGGCTTGCCGTCGAGATCGAGATACTTGACCTTCACCCGCGCCGGCCGCTCGACGTCCTCGTGAATGTCGGGGATCGAGAGGCAGCCCTCCTCGTAGACGGATTTTTCTTCCGAGGACGACACGATCTCGGGATTGATGAAGACCTTCGGCTCGCTGTGTTCCTCCCGCTTCGAGAGGTCCATGGTTACGACCCGCACCGGCGCGCCGACCTGGATTGCCGCAAGCCCGATGCCGGGCGCGTCATACATGGTCTCGAACATATCGGCGACCAGCGTTCGGATGTCGTCGTCGATCTTGCCGACCGGCTTCGAAACGCTTCGCAATCTCTTGTCGGGCAGGATGATGATGTCGCGCAGTGCCATGAAACCGCGATGTAAGGGCTAGGCCGGATGGGGTCAATCCGCCGGAAGGACGATGCCGTTCACGTATGATACCGGCACTGAATGATCTCCAGCAATTCGGCATCGCGGCCGGACACCCGGTAGACGAGCCGATGCTCGCGGGTGATGCGTCGCGACCACCAGCCGGCGAGGCTGTGCTTCAAGGGCTCCGGCTTGCCGAGCCCCTTGAAAGGATCGCGCCGGATGTCGCGGATGAGATCGTTGATGCTCTGCAGGACTTTCGGATCGTTCTGCTGCCAGTAGACATAGTCTTCCCAGGCCTCGTCCGACCACAGAAGCCTCATTCGCGCGGCTGGGTCTCGATGAGGTCACGCTCGGCCAGCGCGCCTTTTTCGGCACTTTCGAGCGAGCGGAGCAGGCGTTCCGCATTCGCGGGGCTTCGCAGCAGATGTAGGGTCTCCAGCATCCCCTCGTACTCTTCCTCCGAGAGCAGCACCACCGTGCGCGCGTTCTGCCGCGTGATGTGAAGCGCGGCGTGGGTGTCACACACCTCGTCCATGTATTTGGCGAGATTTGCGCGAAGCTCGGTGTAGGAAACGTGGCTCACGGCTTGGCCTGACTTTCTCAAGATCGATATCGGTACAGATATATGTACGTGATCCGCAGATCAATTCGGTTCGACCTTAATCATATCCCCGGCTAGCGTTCGCCCTTCGTTCGTCCGCGACGGCCGAATCGGGTAGAACCTTCCCATGAACCAGCCGCTCCTCACCTTTGCCGGGGTCGACGTCACCCTGGGCACCGCCTGTCTTGCCTTCGCGTCGGCGGTGCTGGCGCTGCTGATCGCCATTGCGGTCCTCTCCGCGCGGGGATCGCGCCGGCGGCTGGAGGATGCCGTCCGGCAGGCGCGCCTCGACGAGGCGATGGAGGCCCGGATCGCCGACCTCGCCCGCATTCAGGCCGAAACCGCCGGCCGGCTGCAGGCGCTCGGCGAGGGCCTCGGCGGGCGGCAGGCCGAGCTTGCGCGCGTCGTGGCCGAGCGGCTCGACGCGGTCTCCACCCGGATCGGCCACTCCATGGACGAGACGACGCGGCAGACGATGGCGCGGCTGCAAAGCCTCAACGAGCGCATCGCCGTGCTCGACCATGCCCAGAAGAACCTGTCGGAGCTATCGCACCAGGTCGTTTCGCTGCGCGACGTGCTCGGCAACAAGCAGGCGCGCGGCGCCTTCGGCCAGGCGCGCATGGAGACCATCATCCAGGACGCGCTGCCGAAGTCGCTTTACGCCTTCCAGCACACGCTGCCCAACAACACCCGGCCGGACTGCGTGATCTTCCTGCCCGACCAGCGCCCGCTCGTGATCGACGCCAAGTTTCCGCTGGAAGGAATCACCGCGCTGCGCGGATGCAAATCGGACGAGGATCGCACCCGCGCGTGCCAACGCCTGCGCCAGGACGTCTGGAAGCACATCTCCGACATCGCCGACAAGTACCTGCTGCCCGGCGAGACCCAGGACATGGCGCTGATGTTCGTGCCGTCGGAGTCGGTCTATGCCGAGCTTTATGACGGCTTCGACGATCTCGTGCAGAAGGCCTACCGCGCCCGGGTGGTGATCGTTTCGCCGTCGCTCCTGATGCTGGCGGTCCAGGTGATGCAGCAGATCCTCAAGGACGCCCGCATGCGCGAGGCCGCTGACCTCATTCGTGCCGAAGTTTCGCGCTTGATGGAGGATGTGGGACGGCTGCAGGACCGCGTGGTCAAATTGCAGCAACATCATGGCCAGGCGGGGGAAGATATGCGGCAGATCCTCATTTCGTCCGAAAAGATCGGCCGCCGCGCCGGCCGCATCGATGCGCTCGACTTCAGTGACGGCGACAGCGCGGCGCCGGCCCCGCTGCCGCTGCGCCTGCAGGCAGGTGAGTGATGCAGGTCGGCCCGATCTCGAGCGCCGTCGCGCTTCCCGACACCCTCGCGGACAAGTCAGCGAACAAGCCCGGCTTCGCTGAGACGCTCTCGGTCTATCTGCGCCCGCGCGTCCTCATCGTCATGTTCCTCGGCTTCTCGTCCGGGTTGCCGCTCGCGCTGTCGGGCTCGACGCTGCTCGTGTGGATGCGCGAGGCTGGCGTCGATCTTGCGACCATCGGGTTGTTCGCGCTCGTCGGCACGCCGTACACGGTAAAGTTCCTGTGGGCGCCGCTGGTCGATGCGCTCGATGTTCCGGGATTGTCGCGTGTCCTGGGACGTCGGCGGGCGTGGCTCATCCTCTCGCAACTCCTGCTGATCGCGGCGATCGTCTTTCTCGCGGTGACCAATCCCGCTGCCAATCCCTGGCTGGTCGCGCTCGGTGCGCTCCTCGTTGCCACCTGCTCGGCGACCCAGGACATCGTCGTCGATGCCTTCCGCGTCGAGAGCCTTCCGGAAAGCGAGCAGGCGGCCGGCATGGCCTCTTACGTCGCCGCGTACCGCATCGGCATGCTCGTCTCGACCGCAGGCGCGCTGTTCATTGTCAGCGGCTTCGAGGGGCTCGGCCTCGCCAAGAGCGAAGCCTGGAGCGCCGGCTACATCGCGATGGCTTCGCTTGTCGTCATCGGCATGATCACGACGCTCATTGCGACCGAGCCGGAGAAGTCGGCACCGGCGCTCGCATTTCACGCAAAGCACAATCCGGTTGCCCGCGTCGCCGAAGCCGCCATCGGCGCGTTTCGCGACTTCCTCACCTTCGAACACGCGACCCTGATCCTCGCTTTCGTCGTGCTGTTCAAGTTCACCGACGCGCTCTCGGGCACGATGACGGCGCCCTTCGTCATCGATCTCGGCTTCTCGCGCAACGAATACGCTGCGATCATCAAGGGCGTCGGTCTTGCCGCGTTGTTGCTCGGCGGCTTTGCCGGGGGCTTCGTCGCGCGCGCCTATCCGCTGGCGACGAGCCTGTGGATCGGCGGCCTGCTGCAGGCCTCGGCGAACCTCGCCTTCTCGTGGCAGGCGATCGTCGGCCACGACATCCGCTGGCTCACCTTCGCGATCATCGCCGAGAACTTCACCAGCGCCATCGGCACGGTGATCTACGTCGCCTATCTGAGCGCGCTGTGCCGCAATCCGCTGCACACTGCGACCCAGTACGCGCTCCTCACCGCGCTCGCCGCTGTCGGCCGCACTTATCTTTCCGCGACGGCAGGTTACATGGCGCAGCACGCTGGCTGGCCGCTGTTCTTCGCGATCTGTGCCGCCGCGGCGATCCCGAGCCTGATGCTGCTCGCGGTGCTCCAGCGCGGCGGCCACTTCAAGGTGATCGACCCGAAGCACGCTTGAGTCGGCGATCCGTAGCCTGGGTTTCGCTGCGCTCAACCCAGGCTACAAGGCAATTCCTCAAAACGGCGTGCGGCTGCGCATCGCGGCAGCAAGCGTTCCCTCGTCGAGGTAGTCGAGCTCGCCACCGACGGGAACGCCGTGCGCGAGCCGGGTCACCGTCACGTTCGCCCCGCCGATGAGGTCGGTGACGTAATGCGCCGTGGTCTGGCCGTCGACGGTGGCGTTGAGCGCGAGAATGATCTCCTTCACCTCGGGCGCATGAGCGCGGGTCACCAGCGCGTCGATTGAGAGATCGTCGGGGCCGATGCCGTCGAGCGGCGACAGCGTGCCGCCGAGCACGTGATAGCGCGCATTGACCACGTGGGCGCGCTCCAATGCCCAGAGATCGGCGACGTCCTCGACCACGACGATGACGGAGGGATCGCGCCGCGGATCGGTGCACACCGCACACGGATTCTGGCTGTCGATATTGCCGCAGATCTTGCAGACCGAAATCTTCTCCATCGCCGTCTGCAGCGCGGCGGTGAGCGGCGCCATCAGCTGCTCGCGCCGCTTGATGAGCGCGAGCGCGGCGCGACGGGCAGACCGCGGCCCGAGCCCCGGCAACCGCGCCAGGAGCTGGATCAGACGTTCAATTTCAGGACCGGCAATGGCAGCCATCTGTGCAGATGTATTCCTGGCGGAAGGGCTTTCGCGTTGACCTTAACCTCTCCCCGCGTGCGGGGAGAGGTCGGCGCGCGATAGCGCGACGGGTGAGGGGGCCTCGCCGCGAATCTGAGCGTTCGAGCGCATTCTCAGAAGCTCAAACTCGCGAAACCGCCCCCTCACCCCGACCCTCTCCCCGCACGCGGGGAGAGGGAGCGCTTCGCTCGTCACTTTCAAAACAGCTTCAGCCCCGGCGGCAGCGGCAGGCCGCCGGTGAGGCTCTTCATCTTCTCCTGCATCAGCGTCTCGGCCTTGCGCCGTGCCTCGGCGTGCGCAGCCACCACGAGATCTTCGACGATCTCCTTCTCGTCCGGCTTCATCAGCGAGGGATCGATGGTGACCGCTTTGAGCTCGCCCTTGGCGGTGAGCTTTACCGTCACCATGCCACCGCCCGCCGCGCCTTCGACCTCGATTTGATCGAGCTCGGCCTGCATCGCCTCCATCTTGGATTTGAGCTCGGCCGCCTGCTTCATCATGCCCATGAAGTCCATGGCGTTGCCTTTCCTATGTTCACGTCGTTCCGCGGCCGGCCATCGAATTGGTCGGACCCTTTGATCCGGCGTCACATGGCTTCCAGGTTGGCGGCTTCGCCCCGCCCCGGAATGCCGAAGTTTTAGAAATCATCGTCCACATCGTCCGGCCGGCGATGCGCGCCGAACGCCGATTCATCGTCGTAAGGCGGCATGTCCGGCGGCGGCTCGTCGTCATCGACGGGCGCCGGCGGCGGTGCCGCCGCAAGGCTGCGGTCGGGTTCGCGCACGGCGACGATCTGTGCGCCTGGAAACCGCGTCAGCACGTCCTGCACTCGCGGATCGCTCTGCACGCCGGCCATGAATTCGGTGCGCCGCGCGTCGGCCTGCGCCTTGACGGTTGGCTCGCCGGCTTCGGTCGACACCACGACCATCCAGCGGCGGCCGGTCAACGCCGAGAGTTTGCGCGCGAGGTCGGAGATCAACGCACGTGAGGCCGACGGCTCGAGCGCCACCTCGAGCTTGCCATCTTCGAACCGCACGAGCCGGACGTCGCGCTCGAGCAACGTCTTGAGAGGCAGGTCGCGTCTCTCGGCGACGAAGGCAATGAGATCGGCAAAGCGCGCAAACGTCGGCCCCGTCTCGGCCGCACGGCCGACCGGCTGTGGCGCTTGCGGGACCGCGGCAAGCGCCGGCTGTGCGGACGCCCGCAGCGGCTCGCTGCGCGGGAGCTCGGTGCGCAGGGGCGGACGCACGGACTCACGGACGGGCTCGTAGCGGGCGGCTTCCGACCGCAGCGGCTCCTGGCGCATCTGTCCGCTGACCTGCGCCGGCGACGACGCGGCCGTACCACGCGCGGGCGCGGCGCGGGTGGCGGGATCGGTCAGCTTGCGGATGACCTCCTCCGGCGGCGGCAGGTCGGCGGCGTAGGCGATGCGCACCAGCACCATTTCCGCGGCGGCGATCGGCCGGGGCGCCTCCTTGACCTCCTGCAAGCCCTTGAACAGCATCTGCCAGGTGCGCGACAGCGTCCCCATCGAGAGGCTCGCCGCGAGCTCGCGGCCGCGCTTGCGCTCGATCTCCGCGAGCGAACGGTCCTCGACCACCGTCGGCACCACCTTCACCCGCGTCACGAAATGGGTGAACTCGGCAAGCTCGGTGAGCACCACCAGCGGATCGGCGCCGGAATCATACTGGCTGCGCAACTCGCCGAGCGCTTTTGCGGCATCGCCGCGCATCAGCGCATCGAACAGATCAATGATGCGGGAGGCATCGGCCAGCCCGAGCATCTGCCGCACGTCCTCGGCGCGCACCACGCCGGCGGCGTGGGAGATCGCCTGGTCGAGGAGCGAGAGCGAATCGCGCACCGAGCCTTCCGCTGCGCGCGCGATCAGCGCGAGCGCCTCGGGCTCCGCGGTCACTCCCTCCTTGGCGAGAATGCCTTCGAGATGGGCGACCAGAACCCCGGCCTCCACGCGGCGCAGGTCGAAGCGCTGGCAGCGCGACAGCACGGTGACCGGCACCTTGCCGATGTCCGTCGTCGCGAACACGAACTTGGCGTGAGGCGGCGGCTCCTCGAGCGTCTTCAACAGCGCGTTGAAGGCCTGGTTCGAGAGCATGTGCACCTCGTCCAGGATGTAGACCTTGTAGCGCGCGCTTACCGGCGCATAGCGCACGGCATCGTTGATCTGGCGGATGTCGTCGACGCCGTTGTGGGAGGCGGCGTCCATCTCCAGCACGTCGACGTGCCGGCTTTCGATGATCGCCCGGCAGTTGATGCCGAGCACCGGCATCCTGATGGTCGGCGTGGTGACCGAGCCGTCCGGCAGCTCGTAGTTGAGGCCGCGGGCGAGGATGCGGGCTGTGGTGGTCTTGCCGACGCCGCGCACGCCGGTGAGGATCCATGCCTGGGGGATGCGTCCGGTCTCGAAGGCGTTGGAGATGGTGCGGACCATCGCCTCCTGGCCGATCAGGTCGTCGAAGGTGGCGGGCCGGTATTTGCGCGCCAGGACGCGGTAACCCGGCGCGGCGGGATCGGCGGCGAGGTCGAGACCTTCGGGGCGGCCGGCCATATCGGGGCTCATGGCAACTCCAGCCGGCGCAGTCGAGGCATGTTCAACGCGAGCCCGCGGCTCTGCTCTTTAAGGGTTTCTCTGGCTTCGGCGTCGTGGCCGGACAAGCCGGGCAGCTACGCCACACTCTTCTGCTTGACGCGCGCCCGGTACCACCCGGGTGACGACCGCAAGGCAAAACGCCGAGACTTAAAAGGAGGTTGACGAGCGACCCGAACCGGAGCTCGTTAGGGCTGCTTCCTTCCGGATCTGACCCGGTTGGCGAGTGGCTCGTCCACCGCCAACCTCCCACCCCTATATCGGCGGAACGGCCGGCGATTGCAAGCTTCGCGCGGTCACCTGTGCATGGGACTTCAGGCGGGGAAATTGGCCTTGTTCCGAGGCCCGCTCAAACGCGGCGGGCGAGGACACCGCCCTGGCCCGTGACATTGGCCACTTCGCTGCGTTATGTTCGCAGGAGAACATCGAGTCTTGGCCTGCGCCCCTCATCCCGCGCCGATGTGACGTTGTCTTTGCGAGGCGCAGGGGCGAAGGTTCCATCGCGTCGAAGCGTCTCGACAGGATCATAGGCGGTGTTTGCTCTTTCTCCCGAGGAATGGACCGCGGTGCACCTGTCGCTGCTGATCGCGGTGACGGCGACGGTCTTCAGCCTGCCCCTGGGCGTTCTCGCCGCCTACGCGCTGGCGCGCTGGCGCTTTCCCGGCAAGGTACTGCTCGACGGATTCATCCACCTGCCGCTGGTGCTGCCGCCGGTGGTCACCGGCTACATCCTCCTGATGTTGCTGGGGCGCCGTGCACCGCTCGGCGCGTTTCTCGCCGATCATTTCGGCATCGTGTTCTCGTTTCGCTGGACCGGAGCTGCGCTCGCCTGCGGCGTCATGGGCTTTCCCCTCATGGTGCGCGCCATCCGCCTCTCCTTCGAGGCGATCGACAAGCGTCTCGAGAATGCGGCCGGTACGCTCGGCGCCAACGGTCCGTGGACCTTTGCCCTGGTCACCCTGCCGCTCGCCATCCCCGGCATCGTGGTCGGCGCGATCCTGTGCTTCGCCAAGGCGCTCGGCGAGTTCGGCGCCACCATCACCTTCGTCTCCAACATCCCCGGCGAAACCCAGACCATCTCGGCGGCGATCTACACCTACACTCAGGTGCCTGGCGGGGATGAGATGGCCTGGCGGCTCACCGCCATCGCCATCGTGATCGCGCTCGGCGCTCTCGTCGTTTCCGAGATGGTCCAGCGCTTCGCGCACCGCCGGCTGACCCAGTTCGAATGATCCGCTTCGACGCTGCGATCAAGCTCGGCGCCTTCGCCTACGAGGCGGCGTTCGAGAGTCCCGCGAGCGTCTCGCTGTTCGGCCGATCCGGCTCGGGCAAGACCGTCACTCTCGGCTTGCTCGCCGGCCTGCTGCGGCCGGACCGCGGCGTGATCATCGTCGATGATCGCGTGCTGGTGGACACGCAAAAGCACGTCTTCGTGCCCAAGCACGACCGCCGGATCGGCCTCGTCTACCAGGACGCGCAGCTCTTCCCGCATCTCACCGTGCGGCAGAACCTGCTGTTCGGCCGCTGGTTTGCGCCACGCGCTGGGCGCGCGGTCGAATTCGACGCTGTGATCGACACGCTCGGCATCAGCGATATCCTCGGCAGGCGTCCCGGCCGGCTGTCCGGCGGCGAGCGTCAGCGGGTCGCCATCGGCCGTGCGCTTCTATCGTCGCCGCGGCTCCTGCTGATGGACGAACCGCTCGCCGCGCTCGACGACGAGCGCAAGGCGGAGGTGCTGACCCTGATCGAGCGGCTGCGCGACGGCTTCAAGATCCCGATCGTCTATGTGTCGCATTCGATCGACGAGGTGGCGCGGCTCGCCGCGCCCGTGGTGGTGTTCAGTGGCGGCCATGTCATCGCCACGGGGCCGGCGGACGAGGTGTTCGGGCCACGGCGGGTCCAGCCGGACGACAGCCGGTTCGCACGCTCCTCGGTGGTGGCCGGTCGGATCGTCGGCATGAACCCGGAGTTCGGGCTCACCGAGGTAGCGCATCCCGGCGGCACCATCTGGCTCGTCGGAGCGGCGGGCGCGCCCGGCAACGACGTGCGCCTCGTCGTCAAGGCAACCGACGTGACGATCGCGACCGAGCGGCCGCGGGATTTGAGCATCCGCAGCGTTCTATCCGGCCGGGTCGGCGCGATCGAGCAGGAGGACGGCCCGCTCGCCGCGGTCACCATCGATCTTCCGGTGCACGGACACGTGGTGGCCCTGGTCACGCGGATGGCCATCGACGATCTAGGCCTCGCCCCGGGGCGGGACGTGTTCGCGCTCATGAAGACGGTTGCGCTCGACGAGCGGGGCGTCGCACAAGGCGCGAAGAAGTGACGCGACGTGGTGCGACGAACCGTCTCCGCTCGCGTCGGCGTGCCGAATGCGCTAGAAGTGCCCCTAGTCTGGAACGATTCCGATCAGCCCGGGGGCCAACGCCGGGATGCGAAGGGGAGAAGCACTGATGGCCGACGACACGATTCCGCGGCGCGATTTTCTCAAAGGCGCGGTCGGCGCGGTCGGCACCGCCGCCGCGATCACCACGGTCGGATCGGAGCAGGCGCAGGCCCAGCCCGCGCCGGCCGCTTCGCCGGCTCCGGCCTCGTCAGCGCCTTCTCCCGACGACGAGCCCCTGCTCACGCTCACCGCGGCCGAGCATGCCTTCGTCGCCGCCGCCGTCGATACCCTCATCCCGGCCGACGAACTCTCGCCGTCAGGCAGTGCCTGCGGGGTCGCCGCGTTCATCGACCGCCAGCTTGCGGGTGCCTACGGCATGGGAGCGCGGCTCTACCGCCAGGGGCCGTTCCCCAAGGCGAAGCCCGAACTCGGCTACCAGCTCTCCCTCAATCCGCGGGAGTTCTTCCGCGCGGGCATCGAAGCGGCCAACGTGTGGTCGCGAAAAACCTACGGCAAGGATTTCGACCGGCTCTCCGAGAAGGACCGCGAGGCCGCGCTCAAGGCCATGGAGGAGGGCAAAGCGGAATTCGCCGGCCTCGGCAGCCGGATGTTCTTCGATGCGCTGCTCCAGATCACCATGGAAGGCTTCTTCTCCGATCCGATCTATGGCGGCAACCGCGACATGGCGTCGTGGAAGATGGTCGGCTACCCCGGCCTGCCCGCGACCTATCGCGAGGAGATCAAGACCTATTTCGGCAAGAAATACGATAAGCCGCCGCGCTCGATCGCGGACTTCACGTAAGGGAGCGCGCCATGATCGTCCTCAAGGAAGTTGATGCAGTCTGCATCGGCGTCGGGTTCACCGGCAGCATCCTCGCCCGCGAGCTGACCAAGGCGGGCCTCAAGGTGGTGGGCCTCGAGCGTGGGGCCAACCGTTCGGCGCGCGAGGACTTCGCGCTGCCGAGCGTGCGCGACGACCTCAAATACGCGGTCCGCCAGGAGCTGTTCCAGGATACGCAGCTCGAGACCGTGTCGGTGCGCCATTCGCCGTCGGAGACGGCGCTGCCGATCCGCCGGCTCGGATCGTTCCTGCCCGGCGTCGGCGTCGGCGGTGCCGGCGCGCACTGGAACGGCGTCACCTGGCGCCTCACGCCGTTCGATCACAATTTGCGCACCCATCTCGAAGCGCGTTACGGCAAGAATGCGATTTCCGCGGAGATGACGATCGAGGATTACCCGGTCTCGTACGACGAGCTCGAGCCCTATTACGACCGCTTCGAGAAGCTGCTCGGCGTGTCCGGCAAGGCCGGCAACCTGCGCGGCCAGAA
This sequence comes from uncultured Alphaproteobacteria bacterium, assembly GCA_963824905.1. Lineage (GTDB taxonomy): Bacteria > Pseudomonadota > Alphaproteobacteria > Rhizobiales > Xanthobacteraceae > JAJPKK01. Next base: position 130,315 of record CAWGRH010000014.1, on the reverse strand, counting down.
AGTCGACGGCGGCAACGTGTTCGAAGGGTCGCGCCAGAACGAATATCCGAACAAGCCCCTCGCCATGAGCATGGCCGGCTCGATCATGGAGAAAGCCACGCGCGAGCTCGGCTATCATCCGTTCCGCGCGCCCGCCGCCAACATGAGCGAGGTCTACACCAATCCCGAAGGCGTGACGCTCGGCGCCTGCGAATATTGCGGCCACTGCGAGCGGTTCGGCTGCGAGGCCAATGCGAAATCCTCGCCGCAGGCCTGCATTCTCCCCGTTCTGCTCGCCGACGATCGCTTCGAGCTGCGCGCCCACGCCTATGTGAAGGAGCTCGTCTACGACAAGGCGGCGAAGAAGGTGAAGGCGGTGCGCTATGTCGACACCCGCAGCGGCGAGGAATACGAGCAGCCCGCCGGCATCGTCATCCTCGGCGCCTATGTCTTCAACAACGTGCTGCTGATGCGGTTGGCCGGCATCAGCGAGCAATACGACCCGGCGACCGGCAAGGGTTCGCTCGGTCGCAACTACTGCTACCAGGTCAGCGGCAACAACGTGACGGTGTTCTTCGAGGACAAGGAGATCAATCCGTTCATGGCCGCCGGCGCCTCGTTCGGCATGACCATCGACGACTTCAACGGCGATAATTTCGATCACGGCGGGCTCGGCTTCTTCGGCGGCGCCACGGTTACCGCCGGCACCTCGAACGGCCGGCCGATCCAGACCCGACCCGTGCCTCCCGGCACGCCGCGGTGGGGCCGCGATTGGAAGAAGGCGACCGCCAAGTGGTACAACCACGCCTTCAACATCGGCGCGTCGGGCTGCAACTACGCCCACCGCGAAAACTATCTCGACATCGATCCGACTTACCACGATGCACTCGGCCGCCCGCTGGTGCGCATGACCTATAATTTCCGCGAGAACGACCACAAGCTCGCGGACTACGTCGGCGGCGTGCTCGGCCGGATCTCGCGGGCGATGAACGCTACGGCGATGAGCTCGCCCAACGTGCGGCGCGGCAACTACAACGTCGTGCCGTATCAATCGACCCACAACACTGGCGGCACCATCACCGGCACCGACCCGACCACCAGCGTCGTCAACCGCTATCTGCAAGCCTGGAACGCCGACAATCTGTTCGTGATGGGCGCCTCGGTGTTCCCGCAGAACGCCTCCTACAATCCGACCGGCCTCGTCGGCGCGCTCGCCTATTATTCGGCTGCCGCGATCACCGGCCAGTATCTCAAGCGGCCGGGACCGCTCGTGCCGGTCTGATTTTCGCTATGGCTCAGGACGGCAGCCTCTCAACCTCTCCCCGCGTGCGGGAGAGGTCGGATCGCTTTAGCGATCCGGGTGAGGGGGCCTCGCCGCGGTTGAGCATCTGAGGAAATCTTCGGAAGCTCGAACTCGTTAAACCGCCCCCTCACCCCGACCCTCTCCCCGCGCGCGGGGAGAGGGAGAAGAGGTGCCGGTGCCTCAATGCCATTGCGGGGCAGGCTGATTGCACCTAGCGACAAGCCGTGCGAGTCTTCGCGGGCCTGCCGGAGTGATTCATGCTGTCACGCCCTGATCTCGGGGTCCCGCCGCTCCTCGGCTACACCGCGAACGCGCTCGATCGCGCCGCTGATCGGCGGCAGGACGCTGCGGCCATCGCGGCGCTCGAGGCCGACCCGCAGGCGCGCATCCATCTCATCGGCGGCGAGATCGTCGTCGCGCACAAGCCGCGCAACGCACGCGACGGTGGCGACGACCCCGCCTTCACTTTTGTCGAAGCGGCTGCGCTCGCGCCGTGGCGCGAGAAAGTGTTTCTCGGCCTCCTCGACGGCGCGCCCCGATTCGCGGCGGCCGTCGACAAGGCGGTCGTCGAATTGCTCAAGGCCCGCGGCGACCTCCTCGTCACCGACCTGCGGTCGATCGCGACCGGCTCCCTGCTCGCGCCGGAGCATCTGCCGCCGCTCGCCGAGGCGAAGGCCGTGCTCGGCTGGCATGCGCGGCACCGCTTCTGCGCCAATTGCGGTACGCCGAGCCGCGTGGTCGATGCCGGCTGGCGACGCGACTGTCCGGCCTGCGGCACGCAGCATTTTCCGCGTACCGATCCGGTGGTGATCATGCTCGCGATCGACGGCGAGCGCTGCCTGCTCGGGCGTAGCCCGAGGTTTGCGCCGCGCATGTGGTCGTGCCTTGCCGGCTTCATCGAGCCGGGCGAAACCATCGAGGAGGCGGTCCGCCGCGAGACCCGCGAGGAATCCGGGATCGTGTGCGGACGCGTCGCCTATTTCGCCTCGCAGCCGTGGCCGTTTCCGATGTCGCTGATGATCGGCTGTTACGCGGCGGCGGTCTCGACCGAGATCACGGTCGATCGCAGCGAGCTCGAGGACGCGCGCTGGTTCTCTCGCGACGAGGTCGTCGCCATGCTGTTGCGCCGGCATCCCGACGGCCTGACGGCGGCCAACCCGATCGCCATCGCCCATCACATCATCCGCGCCTGGGTCGAGGCGGACCGGAGCCTCGTCTGATATGCCGCACATTCTCTGCGCGGGAATGGCGGTGCTCGACGAGGTCTTCCGCGTCCGCGAATTTCCGGCACCGGACACCAAGGCGGAGGCAACCGAATTCTTCGCCGTCGGCGGCGGCAACGCCGCCAACGCGGCCGTCGCGATCGCCCGCCTCGGCGCCCGCGTCGCGTTCGCCGGGCCGATCGGCGGACCAGCCGCCGAGGATGCGATCGGTGATCGCGTGATCAATGGCCTCGCCGCCGAGGGCATCGACACCAGCGGCTGCGTGCGCCTTTCCGGCGCCCGCACGCCGATCTCGGCGATCCTTCTCAACGCCCAGGGCGAACGCACCATCGCGAACTATCGCGACAAGCGCCTCGATGTGGTGACGCCCGCCGATCCCGACCGCCTCGTCGCGGACGTCGACATGCTCCTGGTGGACAACCGCTACCCCACTTTCGTGACGCCGATCTGCCGCGCGGCGCGCCGGCACGGGCTTGCCGTCGTGATCGATGCCGACAAGGCGACGGTCGAAACCGATCCGCTGTTCGCGCTCGGCACCCACGTCATCTTCTCCGGCGACTGCTTGCGGCGGACCACCGGGCTCGACGACCTCGCCGCCGGGCTCACACGCATGGCGCAGTTCACCGATGCCTTCCTCGCGGCGACCGACGGCCCACTGCCCGTGCTGTGGCGGGAGGGGGAGGCGATCCGGGTCATGCCAGTGTTCGAGATCGCGGCGATCGATACGCTCGCGGCCGGCGATGTCTTCCACGGCGCCTTCACGCTCACACTTGCGGAGGGCCGCGGGATCGCGGAAGCGATGCGCTTCGCTGCCGCCGCGGCCGGCTTGAAGTGCACGAGGTTCGGCGGCGCCACCGGGGCGCCGCGCCGTCACGAGGTCGAGGCGCTGCTGGGCGGTCATTGACCAGACGGATTTTTTCGCTGCCGTTTTTCGTTCTTTTCGAGAAATTTCCTTCTATTAGCATCTGCCGAAGGTGGCGAGGACAGCAAAAATCATCTACATAGCTGCAGCTGGCGTCATCGACGCCCGTTCTCACCGCCCTGGACCTCGACGCGATGGACGCCATCGACCGCAAGATTCTCGCCGTGCTGCAAGTCGACGCCGCGCTCTCGGTCGCCGAGATCGGCCAACGCGTCGGGTTGTCGTCGACGCCGTGCTGGAAGCGCATCCAGAGGCTCGAGGCGGACGGCGTGATGCTGAAGCGAGTGGCACTCGTCGATCAGGACAAGGTCGGGCTCGGCGTCACGGTGTTCGTCTCCGTCGAAACCGATGACCATTCGGAGGAATGGCTGCGCAACTTCGCCGAGGTGATAGGTGCGATGCCGGAGGTGATGGAGTTCTACCGGATGGCGGGCGACGTCGACTACATGCTGCGCGTGGTGGTGCCGGACATCCAGGGCTGGGACCGGCTCTACAAAAAGATGATCGCCGCCGTTCCGCTCAAGAACGTGACCTCGCGCTTCGCCATGGAGAAGATCAAGTCGACGACCGTATTGCCGCTATGAGCTCGTGCTGCAGCCACTGCTCCCATTGAGAGTGACGCTGGTCGACTGACGGGGCCGCAAAAAGATCTGGTCATACATCGGCACGGTCCCCACGAGGCCCCATCCGACCGTCGGTCGATAACTGTAGGTCGCCTCGCCCCAAATCACGGAGGTATTGGCGACGAGCAATCCTGCCGGAATGAGATTGGTGACGGTGCCGGACCGGGCAGTGCCATTGAGGCACCGACTCCAGGCGATCGTTGCATTGCCGTTGCCGTCGACGATGATGCTCGACAGCGTGACGGTGGCGTTGGCGCTGGTGAACGAGAACGGCGCCATAACGGAGGCTGCGGCAGTCAGGATATTGGTGACGTCGGAGGTGGCGACCTGACTGTATTGCGACGTTATCTCGGCCACGGTGCTCGCTGCCAGCGTCACTTGGCGATCGGCACTGATGGCATCGGTGACCTGGATGCTGCCGAAATACATCGTCATCATGAGCGGAAGAAGCAGCGCGAACTCGACGACGGAGGAGCCGCTACGATCTCCGACGAAGCGGCGCGACGGCGATGGGGCGAGATGCAGTCTCATCATGTGCTCGGCGTATAGGGTTCATTGCGAAAGGCGATGGTCGCTACGAGCGTGTAGTTGCTCGGCGAGACCGGGTTCATCAGCGCACCCACGAGCCCGGACCCGGCGATCGGCCATTGGTAGATCAGCCGCACGATGACGAGATCACCTGGATTGCCCAGCGAGTAGCCGAATCCCGATGTGTTGAGGGTGCCGTTCGAGTTCGTCGGGTTCGCAAGGCTGATCCCGCTGAAGCTCGAAGTGGAGGTGCTTTCGACGTCGATGTAGAGATTGCTCGCGCAGTTGAACATGACCGTCAGGCTCGCGCAGACGGTACTCTTGAACTGGGCGGCGGTGTAATTGGCGTTCTGCGCCTGACCGGTGAGAACGAGGCGTCCGGCGCTCGTTGCCGCCGTCTGCAGGACCTGACCGGCCAGCAGGATGAGCGCCGAATTGATCATGACCATCAGCACGATCAGGAACGGCAACAACACCAGCGCGAAATCGACCGCTGCACCTGCGCGCCGATCGCGCAGGAAACGAATGGGCTGGAAGCGGCGGCGTTCGGAAGCGCCCCCCCGCCGCGAAGCGCCGGTGCGTATAGGTATCTGGCCTGGCTTCATGACGAGGAGGTCCGGGAAAGCTGCGAAGAGCCCGGATGATTTCACAAAGCGTTGTCGGAAGGGTTGACCCGGTCTCTCGGTTTCTACACGCGCGGATAACGCTTTGTTAGGAAGCGCGCCGGGCGCCGGTCAGCGCGCACCGGGCGCGGATGCCTGCCCCGACATCGCGCGGTTGTTGCGGGCCGAGCTCTGGTTGAGATTCGCATCGAAATAGTCCGGAGTGTCCCCGAGCGTGATCCGCCGTTCGCAATTGGGCTCGCAGATGTAGGACTCCCGGCTCGCGCCGCGATAGACGACGACGCTCTCCGCCGGCCCCTGAACCCGGACCAGCTGCTCGTAGATTTTCTGACCATAAGAATCGAGGGCGATCAGGTTGGTGACGCCGTAACCCTTGCCGGTGATCACCATCGCCCCGCCGGCCTGCACCGAAACGTCGGCGATCAGCGGATTGCCGACGACGAGGGTGGCGGTTCGCGGCGGCACGCGCGCGAGTTTCGCCTGATCCATCGTGACGATGATCGTCTCGGCGCCGGCCGCGGACGAGACTGCGACGACGACCAGCGTTGCGAATTGTGCGGTTCGACGCACTCGAGCCGCGATGAACCCACGCATGATATCCCTCGACGGAGCGCCTCGACATCGCGTGCCGAGGCGAAGAAAGGACGCGGCGCCAAACTAGCCGCCGATGGATGAATCAATTCGAAACCATTTTGAGCCGCAAACCGCATCGAATGTCGCAAACGCATGGGTCGCGCGGGTTCGCGCGCCGTCGTGGTCTTGCAAAGTTGCATCGAAATGTTGATATCGGAGCTGGCCTGCGCGAATACGCCCGAATATCTCTGGTTTTATTCGAATTGCAAAACAGATTTTCGGCGTAAACGCCGGAATGACAAATTAACCACGCTTTGCTCGCGTTCTCGCGCCGAATTCCATTTTCGAATTAACTTTAACGCGGGCGAGCATGTCGCGTGCAGCAACGTGGCGCCGATCTGCAACCGGGCGCCTCCCGCTAACCGTTCCTAAAGCGGGCGACCCTACCATCGCCCGCGAGCGGTGACGCCGTCGCCGGGAGAAACGATGATGATCGTCGAGGCCGTCCGACTGCTGCTGTTCCCCGCCATGATGGCCTTCGCGGCGTCGACCGACCTTTTCACCATGACGATCTCCAACCGGGTATCGATCATTCTCGCGGCGGGCTTCGTGCTGCTCGCTGCGCTGCAGGGAATGCCGCTTGTCGACATCGGCTCGCACTTTGCCGCGGGGTTCCTCGTGCTGGCGGTGGGTTTCGTATTCTTCTCGCGCGGCTGGATCGGAGGCGGCGACGCCAAGCTCGCAGCAGCGACGGCGCTGTGGCTCGGCTGGGGACACCTTTACGAATACCTTCTCTATGCCTCGCTCCTGGGTGGCGCCCTGACGTTGCTGATCCTCGAGTTTCGCAAGCGTTCGCTGCCTCCGGTGCTTGCCAGCCGGGCGTGGGTGGTGCGGCTCCACGAGCCGGCCGGCGGGGTGCCCTACGGCATCGCGCTCGCCATCGCCGCGCTTCTCGTCTACCCCTCGACGGTGTGGATGCAGGGCGCGGGCTGACGCTCGCGTCGCCGTCCGATTCCCGATCTTCTCCCGACGGTTGAACGCGGCGCGGCCGGCGCATTCGCGTTCGTCTTTGCCGGCGCCCGCGCGGCCGCGAGCCGTGCCCAACTGGTTAATGAAGCGTAAAGACCGGCCGGAAAAATTGATGAAAGGTTTAATTAACTCCATTTCGATACGTCGCGTTAACCATGAATTGACGTTTGGCTGATGGAATCCGCCTTGCAGCGTGTTCGCCCCTCAGTCGCAGAAAGTTAAGTCATGAAGCCCGCACGTCTTGCCGTGCTCGGCATCGCAATTGCGGCCGGTGGTGCGGCAGCATACCTCGCCAGCCGGTCCGAAGGCCCGCCTCCGGTGACCGTGGGGCTGGCGCCGCCGCAAGCGCCGGTCGACACCGTCGATATCCTGGCCGCCAAGAAGGACATCCTCAAGGGCCAGTCGATCCAACCGCAGGACATCGGATGGGTCGCGTGGCCGGCCTCCGCGCCCAACTCGGCCTATATGCGCCGAGCCAGCCGGCCCGATGCCGTAGAGCAGCTCGCGGGCTTGATGGCGAAAGAGGCGATCTCGAGCGGTGAGCCGATCCGGGAAAGCACGCTCATCGATACGAAGGGACTGGGCTACATGGCCGCCATTCTGCCCTCGGGCATGCGGGCGGTGGCCACCGAGATATCTCCGGAAAGCGCAACTGCAGGATTCGTCCTCCCCAACGATCGCGTCGACGTGATCCTGTCGCGCCGTGACCGCGAGGCGGAACGCCTGACCGGGATCGAGTCGCAAATCGCAGAAACGCTGTTGAGCGACATCAAGGTTCTCGCGATCGACCAGAATGTCGAGGACAAGAACGGCCGGCCAATGGTCGGCAGGACGGCCACCCTCGAGCTGACGCCCCGCCAGGTCGAGACGCTGGCCATGGGCCGGCTGATGGGGACGCTCTCGCTCGCGCTGCGCAGCGTTGCCGACTCCGACGCATCGAAGGGCCGCGCCGCGCCGGCCCCGGACAGCGGGAGCTCCGCGCGGCTCAACATTGTCCGATTTGGCGTGACGACGACAACGATACCGAAATGAGGGCGCCTGAAATGAGCCACAGCATGCTTTCCCGCGCCGCGGCGCTCTCCGCCTGCTTCGCCGTCGATCGCCGGTGCCGGACTGGCGTGGGCGGGGCAACCGCCCCCGCCGCCCCCGGTGAAAGTGGTGGCCTCGGAGTTCGGCTCCAATTTCGTGCCGCTGGGGGTCGGAAAGTCGGTGGTGGTCGACCTGCCGGGCGACATCAAGGACGTGCTCGTCTCCGATCCCAAGGTCGCCAATGCGGTGATCCGCACCTCTCGTCGCGCCTATCTGATCGGGGGAGCCGTGGGGCAGACCAGCATCTTCTTCTTCGACGCCGACGGCCGCCAGCTCGGCGCGTTCGACATCGCGGTCACGCGCGACCTCAACGGGCTGCGGGGCACGCTGCGTCAGATGTTCCCCGCCGGCAACGTCCGCATCGAAGGCGTCGGCCCTGACAGCGTGCTGCTGACCGGGGTGGTGACGACCCCGGTCGAGGCCCAGCAGGCGTTCGACATCGCCACAAGGCTCGTTGGCGACGCCGTGAAGGTGGTGAACCAGATCGCGATCAAGGGCCGGGAGCAGGTGATGCTCAAGGTCACGGTCGCCGAGGTGCAGCGCGAGGTGGTCAAGCAGTTCGGCATCAACATGGCGACCACTGGCACCGGCCTCGGCCAGGGGCAGGCAGTCCTCAACTTCGTCACCAACAACCCGTTCTCGGCGGCGCTCGCGCCGATCGGCAACACCAACGTCACCGCGACCTTCGGTTCGATCAACACGACCTTGCAGGCGATGGAGCGCGCGCAGGTGCTGCGCACCCTCGCCGAACCGACGCTCACCGCGATCTCGGGCGAAACCGCGAGCTTCCTCGCCGGCGGCGAATTCCCGATTCCCGGCATTCCGTCGTGCACCTACGGCACCGCGGGCACGCTGTCGACCTGCATGCCGTCGGTCGACTACAAGAAGTACGGCGTCACTCTCAACTTCACTCCCGTGGTGATGGGACCGGGCAGGATCAGCCTCAAGGTGGTCACCGAAGTCTCCGAGCTCGCCGCCGAGAATTCGCTGACGCTGAACTATGTCGGCACCAATTCCACCGTCACCATTCCCTCGCTCAAGGTGCGGCGCGCCGACACCACCGTGGAAATTCCCTCGGGCGGCGCACTCGCCATGGCCGGCATCCTCCAGGACCACACAGCGATCGCGCTCAACGGCTTTCCCGGCCTGATGGACCTGCCGGTCCTCGGGGCTCTGTTCCGCAGCAAGGACTATCTGAGCAACAAGACCGACCTGATGATCCTGGTGGCGCCTTACATCGTGCACGCAGTAACGGACAAGGAATTGTCCCGGCCGGACGACGGCTTTGCCGACTCGCCCGATCCATCCGCGGTCCTCCTCGGCCGGCTCAATCGAATTTATGGCGGCCCCGGCGCCGCCGACGGTCCCACTCCCTATCGCGGCACTCCGGGCGTCTACCGTGGCAATGTCGGCTTCATCATCGACTGAGATGGGCCGCGAGGAGAAGGCGATGCAGTCCGTCACCCCCGCCATACGTCGTGCGCGAAGGAGCTGGCGCGCCGCCGCGGCCGTCGTCCTCGCGGGCACGGCGCTGACGGCATGCCAGACACTCGAACCGGCGTCGCCGGTGGCCGAGGTGGTCGCTCCGAGCATTCCGACCGACTATCGACTGCGCCATCCCATCAAGCTGCGCGAGGGCACCCGCGCGGTCGAGCTCTTCATCGGCAGCCACCGCACCGATCTCACGCCGTCGCAGCGGGCCCAGGTCAAGTTCTTCGGTCAGGGCTGGAACGCCAATGCGACCGGCGGCGTCGCCATTCGCGTGCCGACCGCCACCCCCAACGAAGAGGCGGCGCGGCGCGCGGTGCCGGAAATCCGCTCCATTCTCCTCGCCGCCGGCGTCCCCGCCGACGGCATCGTGGTGACCCCAGCTGCCGCCGTTCCCGCCGAACCAGCTCGTCCCGGTCGTGCTCGAATATCCGAAGATCGTCGCGAGCGCCGGGCCGTGCGGCCGTTGGCCGAACGACCTGGGCCCGGCGGCGGGCCTCGATTACATGACGAACGACCCGTACTACAACTTCGGCTGCTCCGGGCAGCATAACCTCGCTGCGATGGTCGACGAGCCGTCCGACTTCATCGAGCCGCGCGCCGAGACGCCGCCGTATACGCCGCGCCGCGACCAGGTGTTCGAGAAATATCGGAAGGGCGAAAGCCCGGCGACGGTCTACCCCGACCTCGACAAGTCCAAGATCAGCGAAATCGGCAAATGATCAGGTACCACGAGCGCGCCGGCCACATCGAGGCGCCCGGCATAGCCGAGGCCGACGAGTTCATTGCGCCGGCGCCGCGGGTGTCGGTGCAGGCGTTTTGCGAGACCGCGGAGACTGCCTCGACCATCCAGGCTGCCGGCGAGGACCGCCGGCTGGCGAAAGTTCATCTGCGCTTGCAGATGGGCGGCATCGTTGCGGCGCTCGAAGCCTACCGCGCCTCGCCGACCCCGAACGTGGTGGTCCTCGAATCGGAGGATCGTGGAACCGGCATCCTCGCCGGCCTCGACGAGCTCGCGAATGTCTGCGATGCCGGGACCCGGGTCATCGTGATCGGCCGGCACAACGACGTCGTGTTCTATCGCGAGCTGATCCGCCGCGGCATCAGCGACTACATGATCGCGCCGGTGTCGACGATCGACGTCGTGCGCACGGTATGCTCGCTGTTCAGCGCGCCCGATGCCAAGCCCGTCGGCAGGATCCTCGCGGTGGTCGGCGCCAAGGGGGGCGCCGGCGCCTCGGTCGTCGCCCACAACATCGCCTGGGCGGTCGCGCGCGACATGCATCTCGATTCGGTCATCGTCGATCTCGACCTGCCGTTCGGCACCGCCGGGCTCGACTACAACCAGGATCCGCCCCAGGGCGTCGCCGACGCGGTATTCGCGCCGGACCGGGTCGACACCGCGTTCATCGATCGTCTGCTTGTCGAAATGCACCGATCACCTGAGCCTGCTCGCCGCGCCGGCGACGCTCGATCGCGTCTATGACTTCGGCGCCGAAGCGTTCGATCCGATCATCGATGTCCTGCGCGCCTCGGTTCCCTATGTCGTTCTCGATGTGCCGCACCAATGGAGCGCATGGGCGCGCCGGGTCTTGATCTGCGCCGACGACATTCTCGTCGTCGCGGTGCCCGACCTCGCCAACCTGCGCAACGCCAAAAGCATCCTCGACCTGCTGCGCGGCTCGCGTCCCAACGACCGCCGCCCGGTCTATTGCCTCAACATGGTCGGCGTCCCGAAACGTCCGGAAATCAAGCCCGGCGACTTCGCCCGCGCGATCGAGGACGAGCCGCAGGCGATCATCCCGTTCGAGCCGCAGCTGTTCGGCACCGCCGCCAACAACGGCCAGATGATCGCCGAGATCGCCTCGAGCCACCGTGTCGCCGAGACCTTCAGGACGCTGGCGCAGAGCCTCACCGGGCGCGGCGACCACAAGCTGCAGCGCGGTGGGCTGTTCGCGCCGTTCACCAGGCTGTTGGCACGACGCGCTGCACGCTGACGGAGGGTTCGAGTGTTCGGAAAGCGCACCGGCACGGCGGCCGACGCCCGCGGCGCCCCGGTATCGACGGCGCCGGTCGCCCCCTCTGCTCCGGTTGCGGCGCCGGCTGCCGCGGCGCCGGTTGCGCCGGCCCGCAACGTTGGCGGCAGCGCCGCGCTGCCACAGGCGTACGAGTCTTCGCTCGATACCCGCCATTCGGAGGCCTTCTACGAGGTCAAGAGCAGCATCTTCACCGCGCTGATCGAGGCGATCGACCTCTCGCAGCTCGGCAAGCTCGACGCGGATTCCGCGCGCGAGGAAATCCGCGACATCGTCAACGAGATCATCGCGATCAAGAACATCGTGATGTCGATTTCCGAGCAGGAGGAGCTGCTCGACGACATCTGCAACGACGTGCTCGGCTACGGTCCGCTGGAGCCGGTGCTGGCGCGCGATGACGTATCGGACGTGATGGTCAACGGGGCGACCACGGTCTACGTCGAGGTCAGCGGCAAGATCCAGCGCACCGGCATCCGTTTCCGCGACAACCAGCAGCTCCTCAACATCTGCCAGCGAATCGTCAGCCAGGTCGGCCGGCGCGTCGACGAGGCCTCCCCGATCTGCGACGCCCGCCTGCCGGATGGCTCCCGCGTCAACGTCATCGCGCCGCCGCTCGCCATCGACGGCCCGGCGCTGACGATCCGAAAGTTCAAGAAGGACAAGCTCACTCTCGAGCAGCTGGTGCGGTTCGGCACGATTTCGCCGGAAGGCGCCGACGTGCTCAAGATCATCGGGCGTTGTCGGGTCAACAGCATCGTGTCGGGCGGCACCGGCTCCGGCAAGACCACGCTGCTCAACTGCCTCACCCGTTACATCGACACCGACGAGCGCATCATCACCTGCGAGGACGCCGCCGAGCTGCAGCTTCAGCAGCCGCACGTGGTGCGCCTCGAGACGCGTCCGCCCAACCTCGAGGGCGGCGGCGAGGTCACCATGCGCGAGCTCGTGCGGAACTGCCTGCGCATGCGGCCGGAGCGCATCATCGTCGGTGAAGTGCGCGGTCCCGAGGCCTTCGACCTTCTTCAGGCGATGAACACCGGCCACGACGGATCGCTGGGCACGCTGCACGCCAACAATCCGCGCGAGGCGCTGTCCCGCCTCGAATCGATGATCACCATGGGCGGCTTCACGCTGCCGTCGCGGACAATCCGCGAGATGATCTGCGCCTCGATCGACGTCGTGATCCAGGCGGCCCGGTTGCGCGACGGCAGCCGTCGCATCACCCACATCACCGAGGTGATCGGGCTCGAGGGCGACGTCATCATCACCCAGGACCTGTTCGTCTACGACCTCCTCGGCGAGGACGCGAACGGCAAGCTGATGGGCCGCCACCGCTCGACCGGCATCGGCCGGCCCCGGTTCTGGGAGCGGGCGCGCTACTTCAACGAGGAGAAGCGGCTCGCCGCAGCGCTCGATGCCGCCTTCGCGGACGCGCCGTCCGAGGTGAGGCTGTGACGCTGCAGACACTCGCGATCTTTCTGCTCACGGCCTTCTGCGCCGGAGCGGTCGCGTGGGTGCTGCTCTACCCCCATCTCTCGGGCGAGAAGGAAGCCGAGAAGCGGATGCTGAGCGTCGCCAAGCCCGGGCCGGCGAGCTCCAAGATCAATTCGCGCGCCGTCAAGACCCGGCGCGAGCAGGTGGAGGCGACGCTCAAGGACCTCGAGGAACGGCGTAAGAAGTCGAACTCGCCGCCGCTGTCGGTACGCCTTGCGCAGGCGGGGCTCTCCTGGTCGAAGCGGCAGTTCTACATCTTCAGCGCGGTGTTCGGCGCGATCGTGTTCGGGGGGGTGATGTTGCTCGATGCGGGGCTGATGCCGGCCGCCCTGCTGGCCTTTGCCGCCGGCTTCGGCCTGCCGCGCTGGGCGCTGTCATATCTGAAGAAGCGGCGCGAGGCGAAGTTCCTCAATCTGTTCCCCGATGCGATCGACGTCATTGTCCGCGGCATCAAGGCCGGTCTGCCGCTAGGGGATTCGCTGCGCGCGCTCGCCACCGACGCACCGGAGCCGATCCTCACCGAATTCCGGCACATCATGGAGACCCAGGCGGTCGGCGTGCCGCTCGGCGACGCCTGCGGCAAGCTGTTCGAGCGCATGCCGCTGCCGGAATCGAACTTCTTCGCCATCGTCATCTCGATCCAGCAGAAAAGCGGCGGCAATCTTTCCGAGGCGCTGGGCAACCTTTCCAAGGTGCTGCGCGACCGCAAGCGGATGAAGGGCAAGATCAAGGCGATGTCGACCGAGGCGAAGGCATCGGCGACGATCATCGGCGCCCTTCCGATCGCGGTGATGGCGATCGTCTATATCACGAGCCCCGACTACATCACCCTGTTGTGGACCGAGCGGCTCGGGCAGCTGATGCTCGCCGGCTCCGCGGTGTGGATGCTCATGGGCATCCTGGTCATGCGCAAGATGATCAACTTCGATTTCTGATGGACGCGGCATGCTCGAGTTTCTGGTCGATCTCATCGCAAACCGGCAGCTTCTGGTGATGATGTTCGCCGGCGTCGCCGCCGCGGCGACGGTGCTCACGCTCGCGATGCCGCTCCTCGCCACCGATCAGCTCGAGAAGCGCATGGCGGCGGTGGCGAGCGAACGGGAGCGAATCCGTCAGCGCGAGCGCGACCGCCTGGCGCGCGGCGAAAAGGCGAGTCTGCGCACGTCGCCGCGCCAGTACATGCAGACCGTCGTCGAAAAATTCAAACTGTCGGACTATGTCGGGCAGGAGGCGGCGCGGGCCAAGCTCATCGAAGCCGGGTACCGCGGGCACGGGCCCTATGTGGGGTTCCTGTTCTTCCGCTTCGTCGCGCCGATCGCCATGTGCGTCCTGTCGCTGGTCTATGTGTTCCTGGTGGTCCAGCTCGACATCGCGTGGACGTTGAAGCTCCTGATCTGCATCGGCGCGACCTGGCTCGGAATGCAGCTCCCGAACCTCTTCATCAACAACCGCATCCAGCGCCGGCAGGCCTCGATCGGCCGCGCGTTTCCCGATGCGCTCGACCTGCTGCTGATCTGTGTCGAATCCGGCATGTCGCTCGAATCCGCCTTCCAGCGGGTGAGCCAGGAGATCGGGCCGCAATCGATCGAGCTCGCCGAGGAGCTCACCTTGTCCACGGCGGAACTGTCCTACCTGCCGGACCGCCGCCAAGCGTTCGAAAATCTCGCACGGCGCGTGCCGCTCGAGGGCGTGAAGTCGCTATGCCTTGCTTTGCAGCAGAGCGAGCGGTTCGGAACGCCGATGGCGACGACGCTGCGCGTGCTCGCCCAGGAGAACCGCGATCAGCGGATGACCGCGGCGGAGAAGAAAGCGGCCGCGCTGCCGCCGCAACTCACCGTGCCGATGATCCTGTTCTTCCTGCCGGTGCTATTCATCGTCATTCTCGGGCCGGCGATCATCAAGATGATCCAGCAGTTCAGATGACGGTCGTCGTGGCGCGATCGGCGCGCTGCGGCTGACGGTCGTCAGGTGCCGGCAGCGACGGAGGCGAGCTTCGGCCGTTGCGGGACGGCCTTGAAATCGTTCTGCTGAGCGAGCATCCGGCGCAGCGTCGCGACGTTGGCGGCGGCCTCCTCGGCCGGCAAGTCGGCGCGGGCGATGCTCTCGGCTTCGGTGAAACGGCCTTCGAGGCCGACCACGAGGGCCAGGTTCTGCCGCACGCGCGGCTCGCCGCCGCCGAGCGATGCGGCGCGCCGCAGCGTCTCCTCGGCCTTGTTGAGATTCTTGGCAAGGGCGTAGGAGAGGCCGAGATTGGAGAGGACGCCTGGGTCGTCGGGCTTGATCTTGAGGGCGCTCGCATAATGCGCCTGCGCCTCGTCGTGACGGCCGAGCTGGTCGAGTACTGCTCCCTGCGCGGAGAGGATGCGCCAATCCGGCTGGTCCGGCGTGTGCGCGCTGTTGAGGATCTGCAGCGCCTGCTCCAGGTTGCCGACGTCCGACAATGCGCGCCCGTAGGCGCCCAGCACCTCGGTATTGGTCGGGTGGTAATAGGAGGCTTGCTGCAGCACCGAGACGGCCTGGGTACGCTGTCCGCTGCCGCGCAGCGCCTGCGCATAGTCGAGGGCGGCGGCCGTATCGTCCGGCTTCTCGCGGTAGCGGCTCGCGAGCTTTTCTGCCTCCGTCCGCCATTCCGCCTCGGTCTTGGGCGTCGATTTGGGCTGCGGCGTCACCGTCGCCGACGGCACGAGCGAAGCGATGTTCTGGCAGCCGCCGGCGCACAGGGCGAGCCCGAGCGCGGCGAGGACCATGCTCTGTTTGGGCCAGCGATGCCGGGCGGGGAGGGGATGGTGGATCGAGGTCACGGTGGGCGCACTTTCATGGCTTCCAATCACCATCAATAGAACGTTAACCCTAACGATCGGTTAATTTGGAACCACGCGTGGATGGCCGCGGTGAGGCGTCCCCCGCGGCCCCAACTCCTTCAACTTGAGGGAAGGGCGTGGTAGCAGGGCCAAAACCTCGGAAAGCTTCTCGATGCATCCTGCCTTCGTGACCCGCGGCGCGGCCGCGTCCATTCCGGTCTGGTTCGTGACCGCAGCGACCTGGGGCGCCATCCGCTCACGCCTCGATGCGCACGCCTCCGCCTTCGCCGTGGCCGCGGGCTTCGAGCCGTTGCCGGGGCGCCATGCGTTTCTGCCCGGGCCCGACGGCAACCTCGCTGCCGTGCTGTTCGGACTGGAAGAAGTGGGCAAGGCGATCAATCCCTTTTTGCCCGGGACGCTCGCCGGCGTGCTGCCGCGCGGCATCTATCGGTTCGCCAACGCGCCCCATGACCCGCGCCTGGCCGCGCTCGCGATTGCGCTCGGCGCCTACCGCTTCGTCCGCTACGGCAAGGCGGCGAACGAGGTGCGCGTCGAAATCCCCGACGGCGTCGACGGCGCCGAGCTCTCGCGCACCGTCGAGGCCGTCTACCTCGCGCGCGACCTCATCAATACGCCGGCAAACGACATGGGGCCTCGAGAGGTCGCCGATGCAGCCGCGGCCCTTGCCGGCCGCCACGGGACGAGCGCGAGCGTGATCGTCGGCGACGATCTCCTCGACCATAATTTTCCTCTCATTCATGCGGTCGGCCGCGCGGCCGCCCGGGAGCCCCGCCTGATCGACTTCGTTTGGGGCGATCCGGCGGCACCGAAGGTGACCCTGGTCGGCAAGGGCGTGTGCTTCGACACCGGCGGCCTCGATATCAAACCCGAAAGCGCGATGCTGCTGATGAAGAAGGACATGGGCGGCGCCGCGACCGTGCTCGCGCTCGCCCACATGATCATGGACCGGCAATTGCCGGTGCGGCTGCGCGTGCTCATTCCGACGGTCGAGAATTCGATCTCCGGCGGCGCCTTCCGGCCGCTCGATATCTACCGTGCACGCAACGGGCTTGCGGTCGAGATCGGCAATACCGACGCCGAGGGCCGCCTCATCCTCGCCGATGCGCTCTCCCTCGCCGACGAGGAGCGCCCCGATCTTCTCGTCGATATGGGAACGCTCACCGGCGCGGCGCGGGTCGCGCTCGGGCCCGAATTGCCGCCGTTCTACACCGACGACGAAACGCTCGCCGCCGATCTCGCCCGCCATGCCCGCGCCGAGCACGACCCGCTGTGGCGCCTGCCGCTATGGCGGCCTTACGACACCATGCTCAATTCCAAGGTGGCCGATCTCAACAACGTCGCAACCGGCGGCTTTGCCGGCTCGATCATCTGCGCCTTGTTCCTCAAGCGCTTCGTTGCCGCCGCCAAGACCTGGCTGCACTTCGACATCTATGCCTGGACGCCGGCGGCAAAGCCGGGCCGGCCGGAAGGCGGCGAATGCCAGGCGGCGCGCGCGCTCTACGCGCTCATCTCGGAGCGCTTCTCCCGATGAGCTTCGATCCGCGCATCACGCCGGCAAGGCCCGACCTCGCCGCCGCACATCTGCGCGGCATCATCGCGGCGCCGCGCTACGTCGAAGGCGTGACCTTCGAGGTGTTCGATGCGGTCGCGCCGGTGCGCAAGGCTCCGGTGCCCGATGCGATGCTCGAAACCGAGGCGCTCAAGGGCGAACGGGTGACGATCTACGACGAGGACGGCGAAGGCTGGGGTTGGGGCCAGCTTCACGGCGACGGTTATGTCGGCTGGCTGCCGATGAATGCGTTGCGGGCGCCGGGCCCGGAACCGACCCACAAGGTCGCGGTGCCGCGCACCATCCTGTTTCCGGGCCACTCCATCAAGGCGCAGCCGGTCGAGGGACTGCCGCTGGGGAGCCGCCTCGCGGTCGCCGGAGAAGACGGCGATCTCGCGCGGCTCGCCTCCGGCGGTTACGTCCCGGCACGTCATCTCATGCTGCTTGAAGCCGCCGCGGCAGGGGATTTCGTGGCCGTCGCGGAGCGTTTTATCGACGTGCCTTATCTGTGGGGCGGCAAGACGAGCCTCGGTATCGACTGCTCCGGCCTCGTTCAGATGTCGCTCACCGCCTGCGGTATCGTTTGCCCGCGCGATAGCGACATGCAGCGTGCGCTCGGGACCGCGGTCGCTCCGCGCGCCGCGCTGGCGCGGGGCGATCTCGTGTTCTGGGCGGGCCATGTCGGGATGATGCGCGATGCCGCGACGCTGCTGCACGCCAATGCGTTCCACATGGCCGTCACGTCCGAGCCGTTTGCCGAGGCCGTCGCGCGGATCAGCGCCGCCGGCACCGATGTCGTGGCGATCAAGCGCCTGTGACACGCCGGTAATCGAAGAAGTGCAAATTTCTCGAGGGTTCGCCTACGCTCAAACTGCCGCCTTGGCGTGATCCCTACATTCGTGGCCACGCATTCTGCAGGAGCGAAGATGTCGCGCAGTCCGAAGCTCGTGCTTGCCGCCTGTTGCCTGACGATGCTCGGGGTCGGCGAAAACAGCACCGCGATCATGGCGGCGCTGCCGGCGATGACGGCGGAGCTCAAGCTCGAAGCCGCGACGGTCGAATGGATCGTCAACGCCTATCTCCTGGCGTCCGCCGTGTTCATCGTGCTGGGCGGCGAGGCAGCGGACCGGTTCGGCGCGGCGCGCTCGTCGGCCGCCGGCATTGCGCTGTTCGCCCTCGCGTCGCTCGTCATCGCCCTCGCCCCCGACGGCCGCACTGTCGTCGCCGCGCGCGCCCTGCAGGGGATCGGCGCCGCCTTCGCGGTGCCCGGCACGCTGGCTGCGGTGACGCACGAGCATTCGGAGTCCGATCACCCGCGGGTCATCGGTGCATGGACCGGCTTTCTGATGCTCGGCTTCAGCATCGGGCCGCTGATCGGCGGGGTGCTCACGCATTAAGCCGGCTGGCGAGCGATGTTCTGGCTCAACCTGCTGCTGATGGCGCCCGCTGGATTGGCGCTGTGGCTGCGCCCGCCCGCTGCGGCCGCCCGCCCCGACCGTGTCGACTGGCTCGGGCTTGCGCTGCTCGCGATGTTCATGGTCGCCCTCGTGCAGGGACTGCACGGGGTGGCTCATCTCGAAGTCTTCGCCGGCGGTCGTGATCGTTCCGCTCGTCCTCGCGGTCGTCGCGTTGGCCGCCCTCGTCAGGGTGGAAAAGAGTCGCAGCGCGCCGCTCCTCGACCTCGCGCTGTTCGGCGACCGCAACTTCGCTCTCGCCTGCATTCTGGCGTTTCTGCTGATGGGCGACATCATGGCGATCCTGCTCTACTACAACATCTTCGCCCAAGCGCCGGACGAGGCCCTGCACGGGCTCGGCCTTACACCGGTCGCAGCCGGACTTTCGCTGATGCCGCTCTCGGCCGGCCTGTTCGGCTTCGCGCGGACGTCGCATCGGCTCGCGAGGTGGATCGGCATCAGGCCGATGATGGCCGGCGGCTCGGCTCTCCTCGCGCTCGGTTGTGCCGTCGCGTGGCTCGCACTTTCCGGAGTGGGATTCGCTGCACTGATGATCGGCCTGTTCGCAGCGGGTGCCGGTATCGCGTTGCCCTATTCGTCGGCGCCGAGGATCGGCCTTGCAGCGCTGCCGCAGACGCTCGCCGGAAAGGGCTCGGGCATTCTCAATTCTTCGAGCTTTCTCGGCGGTACCGTCGGCGTGACGGCAGGCGGCGTTCTGTTCGGCGCCTTCGGCTTCCCGGGCGTGCTCGCGCTCGTCGTGGTTTCAGCGCTGGCAGGTGCCGGGCTCGCGCTTCGTCTGCGCGACTGACGCCGGCGCGTGACCGGCCTGCCACTCGCGGCGCCCTAGGGACTCTCACCCAGGGAATCCACCTCAAGCACACATCCTGATTGTCGGCGCGTGCGGCGAAGCTAACCTCATTCTCATCTCGCGCGTCGTTGGAATCCGCGAAGGGAATGGGTTGATGAGTTTGATCTCCAAAACGCAAGTCCCCGATGTGCCGGCCGAGCAGAAGGCGTTCGACCAGGCGCGCAAGCATCTCTGCAAGCTGCGATGGATCGGCTGGGAGGTCGATTCCGAATATGCGTTCACGGTGTTGCGTGCGGCGGGGCTCGGTTCGCGGCCGCGCGTCAAGCCGCGCCTGCAGTCGCTTCCCGTGTCGCGGACGCAACAGCTGATCGCGTGAGGCGCCGTTGCAGGGCACCGGTTCTCAAGACCTCGAGGAGTTGGAGCATGTCTGCCTCGCTTAAATCGACCCTCAAGACCTGGGCGGCGATCGTCGCGCTGTGGGCGCCGATCTACCTCGCGCTGGCCGAGGTTTTTGGCCTCGAATCGATGCCGCGATCCGAGCTCGTGCAATGGGCCCTGGTGTTCATCGGGGTTTCGGGGCTGGGAAGCATTGTCTACTCCGGCTGGAGGGATACGCGTGATCCCGCTTGGCGCGCCGCTCACCGGCTCCCGCCGCTGCAGCAGCCACGCATCGGCGGCGCAACGCCCGCACTCCCGAAAGCCGAGCTCCAGGCCGGGGCATGATGGAAATTCTGCGCGGCGCGTTCGCCGACTTTCACCCGCACTTCTGGGCGTCGGTCGTCGAAATCATCTGGATCAACATTCTGCTTTCCGGCGACAACGCGCTCGTCATCGCGCTCGCGTGCCGCGCGCTGCCGCCACGGCAGAGATTCTTCGGCATGGCGCTCGGCACGGCGGCGGCGGTCATCCTGCGGCTCATCTTCGCAAGCGTCGTCGCCAAGCTGATGGTGATTCCCTATCTCAAGATCGCCGGCGGTGTGGCTCTCTTGTGGATCGCTACCAAGCTGCTGGTGAGCGGCGACAACGGCAACGAGACGGCGACCTCGCCGTCCCGTAACTTGCTCGACGCCGTCAAGGCGATCGCGATCGCCGACGTCGTCATGAGTCTCGACAACGTGATCGCCGTCGTCGCGGCTGCGGACGGCAACTTCGCGCTGATCGTATTCGGTCTCGGGATGAGCATCCCGGTGATCGTCGCTGGTGCCACCGTCATCATGGCCGTGCTCAACTATGTTCCCGCCATCGCCTGGGCCGGCGCGGCGTTGCTCGGATGGATCGCGGGGGACGTGATTGCGAGCGATGCCGCGGTGGTGCAATACGTCTCGACGTTCGACTTTGCCGTGCACGAGCACATCAGGTTGACCTGCGCAATCGTGGGCGCGCTCGGAACCCTGCTCGCCGCCGGGCTGTTGCGGGCACGGCAGGCGCGCGAGATCGTCGGCGAGCGCTCTGCGGGACGCTGAAGCTCCGCCGCAGCCTGAAACTCTTTCGGGACGTGAGTACCTCACGCGGCCTGCGAACAATTGCCGCAAGCTTCACATAGGTAGTTACCCCTGGGGGAGTCGCCTGACGTCACCAATTCGACCAGCATGATAGTATCTAGGGAGAAAGCCCCAAGGGGCTGTCCGCCGCTTGGAGCTACGTTCGATCATCATGCGAAGTTGAATCGGGACCATGCGTCCTTGGATGACTCTATCCGGGCTTCCGGGCTCGAGCAGATACCTGCCTGAGATGCGAAGCTTGTCGACGGCCGGTGCGACCGATCGCTCGCGGCCCGCCGCCCTGCGACAGCTTTCGTCGATGCCCAAGCTCGCGATCGGGGTCGCCTATCTCGCGGCGTATGTCTTTCTCGATTGGGTGAGCTTCATCCATCCTTTGGCATCATTCGGTATCACGCCGTGGAATCCCGGCACCGGGCTGAGCTTCGCCCTGGTGCTGCTGTTCGGCTGGCGGATGGTCCCTTACTTGTTCCTCGCCCCGATGCTCTCCGACGTCGTCAACCTGGCGACGCCGCTGCCGATCGGCGCGGCGCTGGCCTCGGCGGCAGCTATCGGCGCGGGCTATGCCGCTGCGTCGCTGTTCCTGCTGCGGCCGGCTCTGCGCTTCGATCCGGAGCTGCGGTCGCTGCGCGATCTCGTCCTCCTCATGCTCATTGCGGTGATCAGCGCCGGACTGGTCGCGTCGAGCTACGTGGCGATCATGATCGCGGCGGCCCTGCTTCCCGGCGCCGACTTCCCGACCGCGGCGCTCCATTACTGGGTCGGCGACGTCATCGGTATCGTGGTCGTCACTCCGTTCACGCTGATCGCGTTGACGCGGCGGACCATGCCCGACTTCTCGCTCGAAGCGGCGCTGCAGATCGGCGCCGTGGCGGCCGCGCTGGCGCTGATCTTCGGCCTCGCCGAGGAGCAGCAGTTCCAGCTGTTCTACCTCTTGTTCCTGCCGATCGTGTGGATGGCGGTTCGGACCGGGCTCGAGGGTGTCAGCGTCGGTATTCTGTTGACGCAGCTCGGCCTCATCGCCGGCGTCGAGCTGTTCCGCAACGATCCACAGGATCTGATGGCGTTCCAGGTGCTGATGCTCATCCTCTCTGGAACCGGACTCGTCGCCGGCGCGCTCGTCTCGCAGAGCCGCCGTGCGGAACAGCAGCTTCGGCTGCACCGGGAATCGCTCGCGCAGGTGGCGCGGCTCGGCAATCTTGGCGAGATGGCAGCCGCCGTCGCGCATGAGATCAACCAACCGCTGGCGGCGGCGGGCACCTACGCCCGCCTCGTCAACGACACGCTGCGCGAAGGCTCCGCCGATCCGGCCGCACTCGCCGCGACCGCCGAAAAGGCCGCCGCTCAGATCGAGCGCGCCGCGGAAGTGGTGCGGCGGCTGCGCGCCCTCGTGCGTCTCGACCGCAGCGCGCGAGCGCCGTGCAACATCGAGCGGATCATCAGGGAGACCGTCGCATTGTGCCGGCCGGCGCTCGACCAGCATCACATCGGGGTCCGCGTTTCCGTCGATTCCGGGTTGCCCCTGGTGGCGGCGGATGCGCTGCAGATCGGGCAGACGCTGCTCAATCTGATGCGTAACGCGATCGACGCCGTCGCCGAGACGCGGCACGCCGGCGGCATGATCACGACCGAAGCGACGCTTAACGGCGCCGGCGAGGTCGAGGTCCGCGTCGCCGACAACGGCCCTGGTTTCCCGCCGGACTTCGCCGACAATCCGTTCCTTCCGCTGACCTCGCGAAAGGCGGAAGGGCTCGGCATCGGCCTGCCGCTGAGCCGCTCGATCATCGAAGCCCATGGCGGGCGGCTGTGGCTCGATCGCCATGCGAGGGGCGGCGACGTCCATTTCACCCTTCCCGCTGCGCAGGAGTTGCACCATGAATGATGCGATCCGTCTCGCCTTGATCGACGACGACGCGGCGGTGTGCGATTCGCTGCAGCTCTACTTTGCCCGCCACAACGTCAGTGTCACCTGCTTTCACGCCGCCGATCAGTACCTCAAGGCGGTGAGCGCGAGCGAGCTGTTCGACTGTGTCGTGACCGATGTACGCATGCCCGGAATCTCCGGCCTCGACCTCGTGCGCCGCGTCGCGGCCCGCGGGTCGTCGTGTCCGATCATCCTCATCACCGGACATGGCGATGTCGACATGGCAGTATCGGCGGTGAAGTCGGGTGCCTTCGATTTTATCGAGAAGCCGTTCGACGAGCGCCGCCTGCTCGCGAGCGTCCGCGATGCGGTGGGGAAGAACCGCCGCCGCGCCGTCGATACGGCCGAGCTCGCCGGCATGCAGGCCCGTGTCGAGCTCCTCTCGGCGCGGCAGCGCCAGGTCATGGAGCTCGCCGCCGCCGGATTGTCCAACAAGGAAATCGGTGCCCGGCTCAATATCAGCCCCAAGACCGTCGAGAACCATCGCGCCTGGGTGATGGAGCGGATCGGCGCGCGCAATGTCGCCGAGCTCGTGCGAATCGCCATGCAGGTGCGTTTGCAGGCCTAGGGCCGGCCACCACGCACGGACGCGAGCGCAGCTTTACCGAAGGTCGCCGTTACTTCTGGCACACCGGGCAGAAGAACGTCGATCGCCCGTTCTGCACGATGCGCTTCACCGTCCCCTTGCAGCCCGGGGTGGGGCAGGGCTCGCCCTCGCGGTCATAGACGCGGAAATGATGCTGGAAGTAGCCGAGCTCGCCATCGGTCTGGCGGTGGTCGCGCAGCGACGACCCTCCGGCCTTGATCGCTGCATTGAGCACGGCCTTGATGGCGTCGACGAGCGCCTCGGCCCGGGCGTTCGGCGCGCCGCGGGTCGCGATGGTCGAGGCGCGGCGCTTCGGCGACAGGTGCGCGCCGTGCAGCGCCTCGCAGACATAGATGTTGCCGAGGCCGGCAACCACGGTCTGGTCGAGCAGCGCGGCCTTGAGGCTCGTTTTGCGGCCGGCGCAGGCCGTGGCCAGCAGCGTGGCATCGAATTCGTTGCCGAGCGGCTCCGGGCCGATCTCTCGCATCACCGGGTGCGCCGCGAGCTCGGCCCGCGGCACCAGCAGCATGAGGCCGAAGCGGCGTGGATCGTTGAACGTCACCGTCACGCCGGACGACATGTGGAACACGACGTGGTCGTGCGCCGCAGCGGTCGACCGCGGATGGTGAAACACGCCGGGCGTTGCGTGCTTGTCCGCCGCCTTGTCTTCTTGGCCGACGCGAAACGAACCGGACATGCCGAGATGCATCAGCAGCACGTCGCCAGAGGACAGATCGACGGTGAGATATTTGGCGCGGCGGCCGATGCCGAGGACGGTCTTGCCCTCGACCCGCTTCGCGAAGTCCGTCGGCAGGGGACGCCGCAGGTCCGGCCGGCGGGCATCGAGCTTGACGATGCGGGCGCCTTCCATCACCGGCTGGAGCCCGCGACGCACGGTTTCGACCTCGGGGAGCTCGGGCACGATGATGTCCTGTCGGATCGCTGACGCGGCGAAAAGCGCGGGCGCCAGCATTACGCGTCGGCGCAGGGGGATTTGATAGCGCCTCGCGCGCTCCCGGGCTATGGTCGCGCCGGCACAGAGGGCTTGCAATGCCGGGCACCGGCGAAACTCATTTCGGATTCCAAACCGTCGATCTCGCTGACAAGCAGGGCATGGTCGACGAGGTCTTCCAACGGGTCGCACGCCGCTACGACCTGATGAACGATCTCATGTCCGGCGGGCTCCATCGCTTCTGGAAGAACGCGATGGTGGCGATGCTCAATCCGCCCCGCAGCGGCAGCTATGCTGTCGTGGATGTTGCCGGCGGCACCGGCGACGTCGCCTTCCGCATCGCCGAGGCGGGCGGGCCCGACACCAGCGTGACGGTCTGCGACATCAGCCCGGACATGCTTGCGGTCGGGCAGGAACGGGCGCGGGAACGCGGGCTCGATGGCGCCGTCCGGTTCGCAGCCGGCAATGCAGAGGCGCTGCCGCTCGCTGATCGCAGCCAGGATGCCTGCACCATCGCCTTCGGCATCCGCAACGTGCCGCGGATCGACGTTGCCCTCGCCGAATTTCATCGGGTGCTGCGGCCGGGCGGGCGCTTTCTCTGTCTCGAATTTTCGACCGTCGACGTGCCCGGACTTGACCGGCTCTACGATCTTTACTCCTTCAACGTCATTCCGGCGCTCGGCCGTGCGGTGGCGGGCGATGGCGAAGCCTACCGCTACCTCGTCGAGTCGATCCGCCGCTTTCCGCGCCCGCAAGCTTTCGCCGACATGATCACGGCGGCGGGATTCCGCCGCACCAGCTTCCGCCTGCTCACTGGAGGCGTAGTGGCGTTGCATTCCGCCTGGCGGCTCTAGCCCGCGTGCGGCCGTGATCTCCGCGTTCGCCCATCTCGCGCGCCTCGGCAAGGCCGGCTTTGTGTTCGCCCGCGAAGGCGTGCTCAGCCTCGCCGACCTCGCGCCGCTGCCGGGACCGGCACGCTTCGGGATCAAGGTGGCGCGGCTGATCGAGCGCCGCGACGGCGGCTCCGAGGCGGCGCGGCTTTCGGCGGCGCTCACCGCGCTCGGTCCCTCCTACGTCAAGCTCGGCCAGTTCCTGGCGACGCGTCCCGACGTCGTCGGCCCGGAGCTTGCCCGCGACCTCGAGAGTTTGCAGGACAAGATGGCGCCGTTCCCGCAGGCGGTCGCGCAAGCGACGGTGTGCGCCGCCTTCGACCGCAAGCTGTCCGATCTCTTCTTGGCTTTCGGTCCGCCGGTCGCCGCCGCCTCGATCGCGCAGGTGCATCGCGCCGAAATCGCGACGGCGGAGGGTCATCGCGCTGTCGCCGTCAAGGTGCTGCGGCCCGGCGTCGAGCGCCGATTCGCCGCCGATCTCGCGGCGTTCCGCTTTGCCGCGCGTAACGCCGAGGCGCTGTCGGCGGAAGCGCGGCGGTTGCGGCTCGCCGAGGTGGTCGACACGCTCGCCCGCTCGGTCGCGATCGAGATGGATTTTCGTCTCGAGGCCGCGGCGCTCTCGGAGATGGCGGAGAATACCAAGGACGACGGCGATTTCCGTGTGCCCGCAGTCGACTGGACGCTCACCGCGCGCGACGTCCTCACGCTCGAATGGATCGACGGCACGCCCCTCAACGACCGTGCAGCACTTCTCGCCGCGGGGTTCGACCTGCCCCGGCTGGGCCGCGCGGTGATCCAGAGCTTCCTGCGCCACGCGTTACGCGACGGCTTCTTCCACGCCGACATGCATCCCGGCAACCTGTTCGTCGATGCGCAGGGCCGCCTGGTGGCGGTCGACTTCGGCATCATGGGGCGGCTCGGCGCCAAGGAACGTCGGTTTCTCGCCGAGATTCTGCTCGGCTTCATCACCCGCGACTATCGCCGGACTGCCGAGGTGCACTTCGAGGCGGGCTACGTGCCGTCGCATCATGCGGTCGAGAGTTTCGCCCAGGCGATCCGCGCCATCGGCGAGCCGATCCACAACCGCGCCGCCGAAGATATCTCGATGGCGAAGCTGCTGACGCTCTTGTTCGAGGTCACCGGCCTGTTCGACATGCGCACCCGGCCGGAGCTTCTTTTACTGCAGAAGACCATGGTGGTCGTCGAGGGTGTCGCGCGCAGTCTCGACCCCAAGCTCGACATGTGGAGCACGGCAGAGCCGGTGGTGCGGGAATGGATCACGCGCAATCTTGGACCGATCGGACGGGTCGAAGGTGCGGTGCAGGGAGCGGGCGAACTCGGCCATTTCCTGTCCGGCGTGCCCGGCCTCCTCACCAGGGCCGCGCGGGTGGCCGACCAGATCGACGATGCCACCCGGGACGGCGTCGTCCTCTCGTCCGAAACCGTCGCTGCGCTGGGCGCAGCGCAGGCGCGGCGCACGCGTTGGCAGACCGCCGCGCTATGGGTTATCGCGGCGCTGTTGGCATGGGCGATCCTGCTGCATTGATCGGGCTGCACGCATGAGTCCCAGTTTCCCGGCCTTTGCGCAGGGTTCCGCCAGCAATGAACGGCCGGTTGGCACGCGCCGGGGCCATCCGTTATGGTTGAGCCCGTCTCCCCGAGCCCTTTGATATATCGACGAGCATGGTGGACTTTTACTCGGCTTTGGCGCGCAAAATCCAGCAGGTCCAGGACGACCCGGTGCGGATGCGCGAGGTCGTCTACGAGGCCGCGCGGCTGGCGCTGAGGTGGCAGGTCGCCGAGCGCGGTTCACTCTCGAAGATGGGCGATTCTCGGCATCTCAAGACCGAGCTCGAAGAGGCGATCGCGCGCCTCGAAGCCGAGGCCGCCGCGCCCGCCGCGGGCGGGGTCGAGGCCACCGTAACCACCGCCGCTGAGACTGTGGAGACCGGAGCCGCCGCCGATGTGCCCGCGGACTCCGCGACGCCGGCCGCATCGGTTGCGCCGGAAGCGGGGAAGCCGGGTGCCGCTGCGACGGACCAGCCGTCGGGGGAAGCGCCGCCATCCCCGGCGGAAGAGGCGGGAAAATCACCGGCCCTGAACCTCGCGCCCGCCGCGCCCGCGGAGGACCCCGGTGGGCTTGGCAAGGTGTCGGCGGACCTCGGCGCGATCCAGCCTGGCGCGATCCGGCCAGGCGCTCCGATCGATCTCGACGAAGCTGCGGCTGCCAAGACCCATGCGCCGCAGCCCGGCCGTGAGCGTCCGCGGCCCCAGCGCCCCCGCGATCCCGCGCGGCCGGCCTATCGCGTCAAACCGTCGGAATTCGTAGACCGCGACCAGCGGCGCCCCGCCCGCAACGGCCCGGGCAGGGCCGTGTTAGGGGTCGTGATCGCGCTCCAGCTCGTTGTCGGGGCGCTCGCCGCCGCTGCCCTCTATGTGGCGATGTGGGGACGTAACGCTCCTGTCGTGACCGCAAGCGAAACGCCGCGCGCATCTCCGGCACCGGCGGATACCATGGTGGCCGCCGCGCCCGACGTTCCTGCTCTCGCAGCCGGGCCATCGGCGCCGGCCTCGCCGTCGGCAATAGGCGCGGCGGCGCCGCCGCCGCTCGAGCCTGCCGCGGCGCCGCCACCCGAGCCCGCGCCGCCGCCGCCGCTCCCATCGCCCGCGCCGCCTCCCGCGGCTTCTGCGCCACCCGCCGCACCGCCTCAGGCCGTCGCGCCGGCGGCGCGCGTGGCGGACCTATCGTTTCCGCAGCCGCCGGCCTATGGCGTCTATGCTCTCGTCGACAACAAACTCATCGAGCTTCAGCAGGTCCGGGCGGCGCCGGTCGATCCGCGCAACGCCGGCCAGCTCCAGATCCTCGAGCCTGGCCGCACCGTGGTTGCGCCCGGCAAGCCCGCCTTCGTGATCTTCCGCCGCGATGTCGGGTCCCACACGCCGGAAAAAGTGCCGCTGCGCATCGCCGCCCGCGTCGCCCACGCGATGAACTTCGATTTCGACCGGCAAGGCGATCATGACGACGCCGGCAACCGACACCTGGATCATCCGCGAGCTGGGCTACGATCTGCGGGCATCGCCGATCGAGGGGAACAGCGAGATGATCAAGCTGCACCCCGACGACCCGACGCTGTCGCTTCCCCCCGGCCGCTACGAGCTCATGCTGGGCGGGCAGGCCTACGACCTCACCGTCGCCGGCGACGTGACCGACCCCACCCACTGCGTCGAGGGCGTCACCACGGTCCGCGGGCAGGTTTTCAACGAGTGCAAGCCTGTGCTGTAGCGGTGTCGCTGCGTTTGCGAAGGGCCGATTCGTTTCGGTTTCGCAAAACCCGTTGGCAGTTGCGCCGCGTTGCAGTAGCTTCGTTTGTTCAAATGCGAGAAGATTTGAGACTCGATTGTTCGGCATTCCGCGGCGAGATGAAGCGGACCGCGCTTTGCTCGAGAGGAATTAGCTCGTAACTTTCGAGCGTTGTTTTCTTTGTTGCAGCCGGCGTCGTTTTGCCATGCCCGAATCAAAACAGTCCTCCTCGAACCTTGGGGCCAGCGGGGTCGCCTGGATCTTGTTGGCTGCGGCGGGCACGTATTTCGTCGTGCACACGCCGCCGCTCGAGGGGAATCGGCCGCCGACCACGGAAGCCTTTCTGCGCGCGCCGCCGAGCGTGCAAGACGTCGACTCCCGGCTCTGGCAGGATCCGTTCGCCGCGATCGTCGATAAGCTGACGAAGTCGACCGATCTCAAGCCCGAGAACTGCGACGTAAAGATCGAGGTCAGGGACCATTGCGTGTCGCCTCTGAGCGCGGCGAGCGATCCTGCATCACCTCCGCCGATCGTCATTGCCGCGTCGGTGACCGGGGCACCCTATTCGGAGGACCACGAGTTTCGCCGCCGCATACGCTACGCGATAGGTGCCGGCCTCGATCGGCAGGGCTTTGTCCCCAGGGATCCCGAGCATCTTGGCTTCTTTTGGCCGCGCGCCGTCGCTGAGCCGCACACCCGCTTGCCGGATGTCGTTCCATTCGAGTGGTTCGACAGAAAAACGGGTCGCGCTCATGGAGTCGGCACGAAAGACGGCGCCGCAGAGCCGTTTGATTTGAAGAATAGCCCGGTCCTCCTGCTTTGGTTCGACGAGGGTGTATTCAGCGAAAGCCCGCCCCATCCCCTGAAGGGGTACGACGAGTTTTTCTGTCGAATTCTCCGCGCCGGGGTGCCTTCCGCATACCGCTGGGGCAAGGCGTTGGTGCTGGGCCCGGAATCATCGACCACGCTCAGAGCGATGGCGGACGAGATCGCCGATGGCACGCGAAGCAACAATTGCCCGCAGAATCTGATTGAAGACAAAGTGGATTCCGCTCCTGCTCAAGACAAGCGCGATCCGCTTCCCTCGCCTCCGACATTCTACGTATTCAGTGCGACGGCGGCCGATACCGTGCTGATTCGAAACTCGGGGGATCTTCATGACAAGAGTTGTCCCGCGGCCGGCGATCACCTGAGCAACTTTTTCCGCGGCAAAAATGTCGGATTGTACCGGATGACGGCTACCGACGCCGCGCTCGCCCACGTGCTGCGGGACGAGTTGTCGTTGCGGCGCCCCCACCGTTTCTTGCAAGAAGTAAGACGTAAGCTGCCCGGACCTCTGGTCAATTTCTTCGGCTACGTCAAAGGACAAATGCCGGAGACGCTGATCGAAGCACTCGGGTTCATCGATGACCCGGAGCGGGATCACGTGGTTCTCGTTTCCGAATGGGACACCTTCTACGGACAGTCGCTGCCTGAAGCCATGGCGGGATGCCTGAGGCCGGAAAAAGGAGCGGCAAAGGAAGCGAGTTCCAACGAGACCGATGATCCCTTCGTGCACAGATACTCCTATTTGAGGGGTCTCGACGGGCAGATGCCGAACGTCGATGGGCCGAACTCGGGAAACCTCACCAGGAATTCCGACAAGAGCCAGGATGCGAGCGATAATCAGGGCAAAGGCGACAAGGATCGGGCGAAGAATACGCCCGGCGCCAAACCGAACGATCGCCCCGAGGGGCAGGGCCAATACGATTACCTGCGGCGCTTGGGAGAGCAGATCGGAGCTCTCGATGATCGGCTGAGAAGCGGCGTCGACAAAGCGGCGCAGAAAAGGAGTCGCAACGGGATCCGCGCAGTCGGAGTCCTCGGCTCCGATCGCTACGACAAGTTGCTCATTCTTCAGGCGCTTCGGTCGCTCCTTCCGAACGCTGTGTTCTTCACGACCGACCTCGACGCTCTGGTGTTGCACCCGACAGCACGGCCTTATACGCGCAATCTTCTGGTCGCATCGAGTTTCGGGTTGCACCTCGATGATGACCTTCAGCGCGAGATTCCACCATTTCGCAGCAGCTATCAGACCGCTGCGTTCTTGGCTGCACAAGCAGCGGTTCAGGGTGCCGACGGTCAGCCCTGTACTTGGAACGAGCCGGCTCTGTTGTTCGAAGTCGGCCTTTCCAGCCTGTTCCAGATTTCATCCGCAACGAACGACAGGCCGAAGCTCGGCGAATCAGCGTGTGAGCCGCTGGGGAGGCACGCGATCCACCCGGACGCATCGGAGATGTTTCCGACGCCCGGCCGCGGCTATCCCGTCGCAATCGCGGCGGCGATCATCGTTCTTGGATTAGGAGTCACCGCCAGCTGCAAGTTCTTGAGGCGCAAGACCTGGTCTTTACTCGAACCGTTCCTCGAAGCTCCTGCTTCGCGGATCGGGCTGATCGCGCGTGCCGCGGTCCTGTTCGGTGGTCTCGGTCTGCTCATTGTCGGGATCGCCTGGACCATAGTGAAATGTTGGCAGCCGGCCGCAGCATGGCTGACCGACGACGGCGACGGCCAGCCGATGATCTGGCTCAACGGCATCAGCATCTGGCCGACCATCGTTCTGCGTGCGGCGATCTGGGTGCTGTGCCTCGTATTGTTCGTCCATGCCTTCCGGTGGCTGAGCAAGGACTTCGACAGAGTGGCCACCAGCATGGGGGTAAAGGATTTCTGGGACCACCTCGAACACACGGAGCGAAATCGTCAGGGTCGGCCGTGGACAAGGTTCTTGCGGTATTTCTCCTACCCCATGCGAAAAGGCACCGCGTCGGATTACAAAGAGCGGTTCTGGGGCCCCTACATCTACCAGGGCACTTGGCCGGCGCGGATTTCGCGGACGGTGGCGGCCGTGGTCGCCTTCTTCGCATTGTGGGGGGTTCTCGAACTGGTGTTCGGGAATCCGCCCACGCCGACGAGAGGGCCGACGAGCTTCTGGTTCTATACGGGAATATCGGCGCTTCTCAACGCCACGACGCTGTTCCTGACGCTGTTCGTCGCGGACGCTACGCTGCTGTACCGGCAGGTCATAAAGGCCCTGGTCGAGGAAACGGACAACAGGCCAAACGTGTGGCCGGACGCAACGCTGAGCAAGTTCGACGATCGAGTCGGCCTGCCGCAGGGCGATCTCGAGCACTGGGTCGACCTCGTCTTCATCTCGAAGCGGACCAAGTGCATCACCACGCTCATCTACTTTCCGTTCATCGTCGTCGCCCTGGTTATCATCTCGCGCAGCGGGTTGTTCGCCAATTATGCGCCCAGCCTGCCGGAGATGCTCGTCATGGCGCTCGGATTGTTGGTCGTCACCGGCAGCGCCATCGCGCTCCGTCAGGCCGCGGAAGCCTCGCGCGGCAAGGCCCATCGCCGCCTCAACGATCAGATCATGCGAGCCAAGCAATCCCAGGCTGGGGATTATCGCGCGACGCAGCTGGAGCTGCTCTCGCATCGGGTCGAGGAGTTGAACGAGGGCGCGCTGACGCCGTTCACCCAGCAACCGCTGTTGCGTGCCATGCTGCTCCCCTTGGGCAGCTTCGGCGGTACCGCGTTGGTCGAATATCTTCTGCTGCCCGGCCTGTCCTGAGGCCGTGCTCTGACGATTGGTGACCGCGGTGGGATTTGAGCCGCGAGCTATCGAATTCGTCACTTCGGCCGAATCGGTAGCGTCCGTTGCAGGCGGCCTTATAATGCGCGCCCATCGCACCGGACGAAGGCATGGCGTTCCGTCTTCCCCCACTGAGCTCGCTTCGGGTTTTCGAGGCTGCAGCCCGTCACAACAGCTTCCGCAAGGCCGCGGAAGAGCTCAATCTCACCGCCAGTGCGGTGAGCCATGGCGTACAGACGCTCGAAAGCTGGCTGGGCGTCGAGTTGTTTCACCGCGAAACGCGTGGGCTTCGGCTCACCGGCGCCGGTGAGGTCTACGCGCCGTTCGTCAATCAGGCGCTCACCGTGCTCGCCACGGCGACCGAGCAGCTTCCCGGCCGCAAGGCCACGGGAACCCTGTCGGTCAGCGCCGCGCCGACCTTCGCGCACCGGATCCTGCTGCCGCGGCTGGAGCGTTTCGCCCTGCAGTTTCCGGACATCCGGGTGAGGATCGATACCTCCCAGCGGTTGGTTGATCTCACCCTCGACGATTTCGACGTCGCGATCCGCTTCGCTCCGTTGAAGAAGCCGGCGTCGAACTGGATCCTGCTGGCGACCGAGACGCTGGTGCCGGTGTGCAGCCCACGGTTCAAGGAGCAGCTCGGCGAGCCGGTGGACGCTGGTCTCCTCTCGCGGGTGCCGCTCATCCACGTCACCGTCACGGCAGACTGGGCGCATTGGTTCCGCCTCAGCGGTCTCGAGGTCCCGCCGTCACTCGACGACGGGTTGCGCGTCGACACCATGCAGATGGCCGCCGACGCGGCCATTCGGGGCCTCGGCGTGACGCTGGGACGGCGACCCCTGCTCGATGACGACATTGAAAGCGGCCGCCTGATCCCGCTGTTCGACCAATCGATACCGAGCGGCATGGGCTATTGGCTGGTCACGTCGCAGACGGACTTCCAGAAGCCGGAGGTCAAGCTGTTCAGGCGGTGGATGCTCTCCGAGTTCGGCGTCGACGCCGAGCGCAAACCGGCGCGGTCACCCGCACGGACCGCGGCGTCTCGTCTGACCGGCAGCGATAAACTGCCGAAAGCCGTGTCAAAGGATGAAGCTTCGACACGAGCGGCACGGGCGGAGCGCACTACCCGAAACAGGCAGCGAAGCCCGCGCGCATGATCTCGAAGAACAGCGCCGCACCGTACTGCGCCCAGAGCCACGCGGTGGCGGAGAGAATCGCGAGGGCTCCGGCCCCCGCGAGCAGGACGATAGAGTTGTCGCTCACGAAACCATGACCGGCGCAGCCCGCACCACCGGCTTCTCCACGATCGGCAAGTTGATCAGACCTGACATGATTCCGAGCAGGATCGAGAGCCACCACACCGGATCGTAGGAGCCGGTGCGCTCGAATACGAGACCGCCGAGCCAGGCGCCGAGGAAGCCGCCGATCTGGTGGCTCAGGAACGCGAAGCCCGCCAATGTCCCGAGCCAGCGCGTGCCGAACATGACGGCGATGATGCCGTTGGTCGGCGGCACCACCGAAAGCCAGACGAGTCCCATCACCGCGCCGAACAGCACGGCGGTCACCGGCGTCAACGGGAATGAGATGAAGGCGAAGATGGCGGCTGCCCTCATGAAATAGTTGAACGAGAGCAGATAGCGCTTCGGCATGCGGTCGGAGAGCCAGCCATAGGTTACCGAGCCGAAGATATTGCAGAGCCCGATGGTCGCGAGCGTCCATCCGCCGACCTGGGCGGAGAGCCCGCGGTCGGCGAGATAGGCCGGCAAATGCACGGTGATGAAGGCGAGCTGGAAGCCGCAAGTGAAGAAGCCGAGCACGAGAAGCACGTAAGAGGGGTGCACGAACGCCTCGGAGAGCGCTTGCCGCAGCGACTGTTGGGGCACCTGTCGCGTCTCCTCGGCGGGCGGTGTCGCGAGCGCAAGCGAGAGCGGCAGCACTGCGAGCATGCTCACGGCGAAAATGAGAAGCGTCTGCTGCCAGCCGACCGCATCGATCAGCAAGACCGACAGCGGCGAGTAGAGGAATTGCCCGAACGAGCCCGCCGCGGTGCCGAGGCCGAAGGCGAGCGAGCGCCACTCCGGCGGCAGGAGCTTTCCGAACGTCGCGAGAACGACGATGAACGAGGTGCCCGACAGCCCGAAGCCGATGAGCGCGCCGGCCGATATATCGAGCGGCGGCCCGCTCGTCGCATGCGCCATCAGGGCAAGGCCGGCGGCGAACATCAGGGCGCCAGCGCAAAGCACCCGCACGGTGCCGAAGCGGTCGGCGATAATGCCGGCGAGCGGCTGCCCGATACCCCACAGGAGATTCTGCAAGGCAAGCGCGAAAGCGAAAACGTCGCGCCCCCAATGATTGGCGTCCGACATTGGCGTCAGGAAGAAGCCGAGCGCGGAGCGCGGCCCGAACGACATCATCGAGATCAAGCAACCGAAGCCGACGATCAGGAGCGGCGTGCGCCAGGCGCCGGCGGCGGTGGGCGCAGATCGACGAGCGAGATCGGTCATGATTTCTTTATCTCAAGCGGGGCCGGAAGGAGATCGCATGACGTCGCTCTCGGCCGTCGGCATGAACTGGGCGAACCGCTCGCGGCACGGCAGATCGGGCGCGGTCATCGCGAGGTCCTTGCTGATCTCGATCAACCGCGCGTCGGTGAACGGGCTTCGCAACGCAAAGCCTGCCTTGCGGGCGAAATTCTTCATGGGTGTGTTAGTGCGCAGCACGTCACCATAGAGATAGCGGGCCCCGCGCATCCGCGCCCGGCATTCGAGATCGGCGAGCAGTGCCGCGCCGACGCCTCTGTGCTGCCAGGCATCGGCCACCGAAACCGCCATCTCGCTCCGCGCGCTGCCGGGGATGCCCGCCAGCACTGCCTCGCCGACGAGGAACGAGGTGTCGGCGGTTTCCGCGAACGCGAGCAGCGCCAGCTCGTTCGGCCCGTCCATCGCAACGAGCCGCGCGAGCTGGCTCGCCGTGAGCTCGGCCAGGGCGCCGAGAAAACGACGGTACCGGGTCTCGTTCGACAGCCCGCGGAAATACGCCTGCAGCGCGCCGGCATCCTGGGGACCCAAGACCCGGATGGTGATGCGTTCACCGCCCGCCAGGCATACTCTCTGCGGCGCGCGGCTCCGCGCGATGTCGACACGTGCATTCATGGCTTTGCCCCGGCCTTACAGGCCTGCCGCGGTGCTGCCGTTTGCAGCGTTGCGCATGTCCCACCGATAGGGCGGGAGATCCGGTAGCTGCGGTCGCGGCACGTCCACGGAAACGACAGCAGGGCCGGCGGCGGCACAGACGAGCGCGAGGCCCGGCCGGTCGAGCACGAACGACTCCCCGCCCTTGATGACGATGTCGCGCGGGTCGTTCGATTGGGTGATCCACACGGCACCCTCGACGCACTCCACCCGGGAGCCTTCGCCATGGTCGATGCCGAGGAGCTTGCCGGTGGCGAGCCGCTGCACCTTGTGGTCCGCATTTGCGTTCATTGCAGTCATTCCTTGATCGCTTTGGACCAGGCGGCCATGAACGGCACGCTGTTCCAGTACGGGGGATGCTGCATGGTGCGGGAGCGCGGCTCAAACGAACGTTTCTCATCTATGGGTGAATGAAACGAATGGGAAAAAGCAACGCCAAATCAGATACATGATCGATCGCGCGACGCTGCTGCAGCGTCGCTGCGACTTCCCTGCGCCGGAAAGCACGTCAGGGCCGCAGCTCCAACCGCACGAGCTTCACCGTGTAGTCGCTCGGATCCTCGCCGACCTCGAACCCGAGCTGACGGCACATGTCGAGCATCGAGGTGTTCTCCTGCAATACCTGGCCCTCGATGCGCTTCAAGCCTTCGCTGCGCCCATAGCGGATGATCAACTCCATCAGCATCCAGCCGATGCCGCGGCCCTTGAGGTCGGAGCGCACCAGCACCGCATATTCCGCCTTCTCGTAGTTGGAATCGGCGTGCAGCCGGACCACGCCCATCGGCTCGTCCGATGCCTCGTCGAGCGCGACGAAGGCCATCGCGCGGGCGTAGTCGAGCTGGGTCAGCCGCGAGAGAAAGGCATGGCTGAAATGGCGGATCGGAGCGAAGAAGCGAAGCCGGAGATCCTCCGCGGTGATGTGGCCGAGAAACTCGCGCAGCATGTCCTCGTCCTCGGGGCGCACCGGCCGGACAAAGACCTTCGTGCCGTCGTGAAGCTCGAGATGCTGCTCCCACTCCTTCGGATAGGGCCGCACCGCGAACCGGGTGTAGCCGGGCCCCTTGAATTTCGGCTCCGCTTCGAGCGCGGCGACTGCGATGCGGACATCGAGAGCGAGCACGCCGCGCTCGTCGGCGAGCAGTGGGTTGATGTCGAGCGTCCGCACCTCCGGAACGTCGGCCGCGAGCTGGGCAAGCTTGACGAGGGTCAGCGCCACATCCGTGATGTTGGTTGCGGGCACATCGCGATAGCCGTGGAGTATTCGCGAAATCCGCGTCCGTCCGATCATCTCTTTCGCCATCTTGAGGTCGAGCGGCGGTAGCGCCAGCGCCCTGTCGTCGAGCATTTCGACCGCCGTTCCGCCCGCGCCGAAGACGATGACCGGGCCGAACGTCGGATCGTCGGCAATGCCGACGATCAGCTCGTGGGCCTTGGGCCGTACGATCATCGGCTGCACGGTCACGCCCTGGATGCGGGCATCGGGCACTGCGGCATGGGCGCGGGCGATCGTCTCGGTCGTCGCGGCGCGCACCGCGTCAACCGAGGCGAGATTGAGCCGTACGCCGCCGATGTCGGACTTGTGGACGATGTCCCGCGACATGATTTTGACGACTACCGGCGTGCCCTCGCTGAGAAACGGCCGCGCCGCCGCGGCGGCCCCATCGGCGTCGCGGGCGAGCATCGTGGGCACCGCTGGGATCGCATAAGCCGCCATCACGGCGGCCGCCTCCAGCGGATCGAGCCAGCGCCGCCCCTCGCGCAGTGCGGTTTCGACCGGTGCGCGCGCCGCGGCGACGTCGGGAGAAAAATATTCCGGCAAGCTCGGTGGCGTCTCCATCAGCGCGTCGCGCACTTGCCCGTAGCGCACGAGTTCGGTGAAGCCCCGCACCGCATCGGCTTCGGTCTCGTAGGCCGGAATGCCGGCCGCGTCGAATGCGGCACCGTCGGCCTCGTCGGCGCCGATCCACACCGCGAGCACCGGTTTGGGCTGCATCGTTGCCGTCCGATAGGCGCGGGTGACGGACGCAACGGCGTCGGCCGTCGTACTCGACGAGGCGAGCGCGGTTGGCACGTTGAGCACCAGCACGGCGTCGTTCGCGGGGTCGGCGAGCAGCGCTTCGAGCGCGACCGAATATCGCGCGGCATCGGCATCGCCGACGATGTCGACGGGATTCGCTTTCGACCAGGTCGGCGGCAGCACCGCATCGAGCCTTCCGCGGGTGTCCGGCGAAATCTCGGCGAGCGCGCCGCCGAGATCAATCAGGCGATCGACGGCGAGCACGCCGATCCCGCCGCCATTGGTCAGGATTGCGAGACGACTACCGGGAAACGGCTTGAGGCGCCCGAGCGTTTCGGTGGTGTCGAACAATTCGTCGAGATCGAGCACCCGCAACAGGCCCGCACGGCGGAACGCGGCGTCGTAGACCGCGTCCGATCCCGCGAGCGCGCCGGTGTGAGTCGCGGCGGCCTTGGCGCCTTGCGTGTGGCGCCCCGCCTTGAGGACGATTACCGGCTTCGCGCGTGCCGCGACACGCGCCGCCGACATGAACTTGCGGGCGTCCTTGATCGACTCGACATAGAGCAGGATCGCGCGGGTCCCGCCATCGGCGGCGAACAGATCGAGCAGATCGCCGAAATCGACGTCGAGCTGATCGCCGACGGAAAACACCGCAGAGAAGCCGATCGCGCGCTTTGCCGCCCATTCGATCATGCCGGCGACGACCGCGCCGGATTGCGAGATGATGGCGAGGTCCCCTTTCTGCGGCATCCGTGGCGCGAAGCTCGCATTGAGTTGCGCCGGCGGCACCAGCACGCCAATGCAATTCGGGCCGATGAGCCGCAAGCCGGTGGCGCGTGCGGCACGGTCCGCCGCTTCGGCGAGCGATCCCGCGCCGTGGCCGAGGCCGGCGGTGATGATGATGGCGGCCGCTGCCCCCTTCGCGCCGGCCGCCGCCACGGTGTCCGGCACCGCTACAGGAGGTACCGCGATCACCGCGACATCGATCGGTCCGGTGATGGCGTCGAGCGATTTGATGGTATCGATGCCTTCGATCACGGCGTAGTTCGGATTGACGACGTGCACGGCGCCGGGAAATCCGGCGGCACGGATGTTTGCGACCACGTGGCGGCCGACCGAGGTCTCGCGCGGACTCGCGCCGATGACGGCGAGCGAATGCGGGGCGAGCAATCGGTCGAGGCGATAGACGGACATGGGCGCTCCTGGAGCATTGTTCTAAGCACTGTAGAGTTTTCCGACGAGACAACGCGCGATGCGACTCCATCGTGAGGGCGATCCAGAACGACCTCATCCCCAGAGGCCTGCCAAGCAGTCGTCTCGAAGGATGGCCCACACTGCGGCCTCTGTCCGTCCTTCGGGACGCGCCCAAAAGCGCGCTCCTTAGGACGAGGTCGGCCGAGTGGGCGGTCCCAACGCTGCTTTCGCTCGCGCGAGCGTTTCCTCCGGCGTGCCGGACGCGTCGACCATTCTCCAGTCGAGCGAGCCCAGCGCATAATCCTCCTGCCGTCGCGCCACTGTCGCGTCTGCGTCGGAGGCGTCGCCGGTGCGATGGCCGATCCGCGCGATCCGCGTCGCGAGATCCGCAGTGAGGAAAAGGCCGGCAAACGCCGCGCCACTGGCGCGCGCGACGGTAGCGACCGCGTCGCGTTCCGCGGCGTCCGAGAACACGGCGTCGACGATTGCCGAATGGCCGGCCGCGATCGTGCGGTGGGCCTTGTCGACGAGCACGGCGTAAGTCCGCGCGGTCATCTCCGGGGCATAGGCCTCATTGGGCAAGCGATCGGTCTCCGCGGCGCCGAACAGCATCTTGCGCTCGACGTCCGAGCGCAGCACAACCGCACCGGGATGGGGCGGGAGATCGGGCGCGAGCGTGCGCGAGAGCAGAGACTTGCCGGTGCCGGAGAGGCCGCCCATCGCGACGAGCCGCGGCGGCAAAGGCGCGATCAACGCCGTCGCCAACTCGAAATAGGTGGTCGCGGACCGCGTGATCGCGGCGCGGTCCGGGGCCGGCGCCACCGCGGTCCGCGCTGCCGTCACTTTGGCGCGGATCGCCGCACGCATCGACATCAGCAACGGAAGAGCGGTGAGCGCGTCGAGGTCCTCGAGCCGACGCGTTTGTGTGAGGTAGCGGTTGAGCACGACATTGGCCGCTGCCACGAGCTTGCGCTCGATGAGGTCCATCAAGAGGAAGGCGAGGTCGTAGAGCACGTCGCCGGAGGCCATGAGCGGATCGAATTCGAGGGCGTCGAACGGCACGGGCCGGCTGTCGATCAGGGCGATATTGCCGAGGTGCAGGTCGCCGTGGCCGC
Organism: uncultured Alphaproteobacteria bacterium; assembly: GCA_963824905.1. Classification (GTDB taxonomy): domain Bacteria; phylum Pseudomonadota; class Alphaproteobacteria; order Rhizobiales; family Xanthobacteraceae; genus JAJPKK01. Next base: position 90,472 of record CAWGRH010000014.1, on the reverse strand, counting down.
GGCGCACGAGTCCGGCTCGACCGCGCGCCAGCAGCAGTGGACGAAGGCGCGCGAACGCCGCGCGGCTCGCGGCGGTCAATTCCGCGACAGCGCTTTGTGGAAACAGCGCGGGATACTCGCGGAACGCGGCATCGTTCTGGTCGATATATCCTGCGAGCGCGTCGATCCACGGGGTGGCCTCGACCACCGGGGCCCGCGCATGAGCTGCCGCGACACCGCGCGCGAGCTCGTCCGCCATCGCGAGATCGATCTTTCCCGTGTCGGCGAGGAGATCGAGCGTCTTCGTCTCGTCGAAACGCCGCATGTCGACCGCCCACTCGACCGGCTCGCCCTCGCCGCCGAGCGCGAGGACGCCGTCGTGGTCGCGCGTGACCGCGATGACGCCGCGGTAAAGCTCAGGCGCGAAGGGCCGGTTGGCGTCGATTTCGGCGAGGCAGGCGCCCTCGCGCTTCTCGAGCGTCGAGAAGTCGAGGAAGGGAAAGCGGACGGCGCGCTTGACCTTGAGGGCGCGCCCGCCGGCCAGGAACACGATCCCGGCGTGGGTGTCGATGCGGTGCACGGGGGCGCCACCGAAGGTTGACGCGCGTCCCAGAAACGCGAGGACCTCGGATTGATCCGTGGATTGCTCCGTCATGAGGCGCGCTGCCCGTGTCGCGGGACAGTACAGCACGCCCCTGTTTCTCCACAAGCTCGGCCGAATTCACGACGAAGATATGAATGATCAACGCCGGATGCATCATCACCGACGTGCGGTCGACGGAGTGAAACGCGGCAAACATAATTTGCCCACGTATGTTCGTATACTGCGTGTCCGCGATACGCATTCGAACGACGGATATCGGGGAGATGCTCGTGAGAATGATGGCGCTCGGAGTGACCCTTGCCTTCGCTGCATCCGTTTGCATCACGTCGGCGGCTTCGGCGCAGGGCACCGCGAACGTCAAGCGTGGCGAGACGCTCGTCACCCGCGATTGCGCGCGCTGCCACGCCACCACGCGCACCGGCGAAAGCGCCCATCCGGAAGCGCCGGCATTCCGCACCTTGGGCAAGCGCTATCCAATCGAGTCGCTCGAGGAAGCGTTGGGCGAGGGCATCATCTCCGGCCACCCGGACATGCCCGAGTTCGTATTCGAGAGCAGCGACGTCGGCGCCATCATTGCCTACCTGAAGTCGATTCAGGTGCCGTAGGGCGCTTCAGTCATCGCGCTGTCATCGCCCGGCCTGATCGCGCGATCCAGTGACCACCGGACTTTCCTTGGGGCGGAGTCTCAGCCCAGATCGATAGCACAGGGGTTGCTGGATTGCCCGTTCAAGCCGGGCAATGACAGTGATGGGCGTTCAGCGACGTAACCCTCGGCGCCGGCAGCCCTCAAATCACTCCGCCGACCCATATCACGAGCGGGGTTGCGACCTTTCCGAACGCCTCGTTGAGGGCAGCCGCGGCCCCGGCTGCGGTGGTGTCCTTGGCCGGGACCGAGGCCTCGAAACTGCGCGAGCCGACGATCCGCCCGGCTTTGCCGACCACCTTGGCCGCCAATTCGACGTGCGCCACCGGCGCCGCCTTGGTGCCCTCGATCTCGAACTTGCGGATGTCGATCAGCAACTGAAAGTCGGGGGTTATGCTGTCCATCGGCCGCGCGACGGCACCGACATAGCGCGACTTTTCGAAGCCTTCGATGAATCGCTCCTGCAGCACCTTGGGCAGGCTGTCGTTCCATTGCGCATTTTCGAGCGGATCGCCCGCGCCGGGATCGACGATGATCTTCTGGGTGTCGAGGGTGACGAGCGCGGTCGGGTCCGGGATCACGAGCTGGGCGTTGGCGGCCTTCGTCGGCGGCGGAAACGTGGTCGGCGCCTTGAGGTCGTAGGGCACCGCCTGTTCCTTCGCGGGCTTGCCGCCGGTCATCTGCTCGAGGCCGTTGAGGATCACGTCGACGCGATCGGAGTTGCGGGCGAGCGCCCCGGAGAACGTGTCGAGGTTGACGATCGCGCTATGCAGCGCTTCGGAGTTGTCCGACAGCAGCGCGTCGAGCTTGCGCAGCGTCTGGCGCGCCGCTTCGGTCATGCTCTGTCCGGCGTTGGGATCGGCGACGAGCACCGCGGGCTCCGTCGGCGAGGAGGCGAGCGGGGGCGCCGCCGGATCGCCGCCGAGCAGCGAGATGGCCGGCACTCCGGTCAGGCCCTGGAATTCGAGCCCGACCTTGGTGTCCGCCCGCACCGGCGTTCCCGCCGCCAGCGCGATCGACGCCGTCACCTCGCGCGGATTGGTCGGGCTCAGCGCGAGCCCCGTGACCTCGCCGACCCGGATGCCGTTGAACAGCACCGCGGCCCCCTTCAGCAATCCCGAGACGTTGTTCTCGAAGCGGACGCGATAGACCGTGCGTTCGCCCAGGCCGCCGGTATTGTTGAGCCAAAAGACGAAGCCGAACACGGCGCCGATCGCCGCCAGGACGAAGAGCCCGATCAGGGCATAGGGTGCGCGGGTTTCCATGCGCCGGCCTTTCGTGAGCTCTCAGGTGGACTGCGCGGCGCGCGAGCGCCGGCCGTGAAAATAGGACTTCACCCACGGGTGCTCCGAGGCGAGCATCACCGGCATCGGCCCGTCCGCAACGACCTTGCCGTCGGCAAGAACCGCGATCCGGTCGCATACGGTGTTGAGGCTGTCGAGGTCGTGGGTGACCATGAACACCGTCAGTCCGAGGGTCTGCTGCAGGGTCCGGATCAGCGAATCGAAATCTCCCGCCGAGATCGGGTCGAGGCCGGATGTCGGCTCGTCGAGGAACACCACCTCGGGATCGAGGGCAAGCGCACGGGCGAGCGCGGCGCGCTTGGTCATGCCGCCCGAAATCTCGGAAGGAAGCTTGTCGCCGTCGCGCCCGCTCAATCCCACCATCTCGAGCTTGGCCGTCGCCATCTCGTCGAGCAGCCGCTCGGAAAGATCGAGGTTCTCGCGCAGCGGGAACTGGATGTTCTGGCGCACCGTGAGCGAGGAGAACAGGGCGCCCTGCTGGAACAGGACGCCCCAATGTCGCGCCATGCCGCGCGCACTGCGCTTTGTCGGGCCGTTCGCGCCGGCGGTGAAGAACTCGACGCTGCCGCTGCGCCTCGGCACAAGCCCGATGACGGTGCGCAGCAGCACCGACTTGCCGGCGCCCGAGGCGCCGACGACACCGAGGATCTCCCCGCGCCTGACGTCGAGCGAGAGATGATCGAGCACGCGCTGCGGTCCGAACCCGACCACGAGGTCACGTACCTTGATCATCATCTGGTCGGCCGGCGCGTCCATCGGCGATCACATTCCGATCGAGGCGAAGAACACGGCGAACAGGCCGTCGAGCACGATCACGAGGAAGATCGATTTCACCACCGAGACCGTCGTCTGGGTGCCGAGCGATTCGGCGCTGCCTTTCACAGCGAGGCCCTCGCTGCAGGCGACGATGCCGATCGCGAGTGCCATGAACGGCGCCTTGATCATGCCGACCTCGAAATGCGTCACCGAAATCGCATCGCGCAGCCGGGCGATGAACACGGTCGGGCTCATCCCGCCATAGAGCCACGCCACGAGGCCGCCGCCATAGAGCGCGGCCATGGAGCCGAGGAAGGCCAGGATCGGCAGGGCGCAGACGAGCGCGATGATCCGCGGCAGGATCAGGACCTCGACCGGATCGAAGCCCATGGTGCGGAGCGCGTCGATCTCCTCGCGCATCTTCATAGCGCCGAGCTCGGCGGTGTAGGAGCTGCCGGAGCGGCCGGCGATCATGATGGCCACCAGTAGCACCCCGATCTCGCGCACCACCAGGATGCCGACCATGTCGACGACGTAGGATTCCGCCCCGAACTTGCGGAAGTGGAAGATCCCCTGCTGGGCGATGATCCCGCCGATCAGGAAGGTGATCAGCACCATGATCGGCACCGCGAGCCAGCCGACGCGATAGAGTTGGTAGACCGTCGAGGTGAGGCGGAAGCGGCGCGGGTGAACCAGCACGCGGCCGAGAGCGGCGGCGAACTCCCCCAACATGCCGAGGAACATGGCGACGTCCGACCCCGATCCCACGGCCGCCCGGCCGACGCTCTCGAGCGTGGCCAGCACCGGGTTCCGCGCCTTGGCGGGAGGGCTCGGCTCGAGGTTGACGGCGTGCATCTCCTCGATGAGGCCGTCGTAGCGCGGCGACACCCCCCTGAGCTCGGCCTTCTTGCCGTCGCGGTCCGGACGGCGGGCGAGGCGCTCCAACAGCCAGGCCCCGAAGGTGTCGAGCCCATCGACCTTGCCGATGTCGAGAAAAACCTGCGATGCGCCCGCGACCTGCGGCGCGACGCCGTCGACAAGGCGCTCCAGCACGTCGGCATGGGCAGCCGTCCAGGCGCCGCCGGCGACGAGGTCGAGCCGGCCCCCCGTCATCGTGCTGTCGAGCACCGGTATCGGGGGCGTGGCTATCGGGGAAGTGGTTGCCATGTACGAGGACAAGCACATAGCGCCCGGCCGGGGTCAACTCAACCCGGCAGTCCACCAGACGCCTCAGGGCGCCAAATCGGGCGCGAAGTCAACCCATTACCAACCGCATCGAAGCCGGCGACTTCGCAGCCTACGTCGCGAGCTTGCGGAAGTAAGCTTGCGAATTAGGTGCGTCGAGTAGACCGAGCGGTTCGGGCGAAGCCGGCTGACCAACGCCCGCCGCTCCAACGATTTTTCGCTCATCCCCCAGGGAATAAACCGCCCTCCCGCTCTGTCTTCTCCGCGTCGGCCCCAGACCGAAGGAGAGACCAGATGGCGGAGAGGAAAGAAGACGGCATCGACCGGCGCGGCGCGCTGGAATGCATGATTTGGGCAGGAACGGGCGTGCTGTGGACGATGGCCGGCGGGGTCCCCCGGTCGTCATCGCTGCTCGGCGTGTCCGCGGCGAATGCCCAGGCGGCTGACGGCTTCAGCTTCCTGCAGATCTCGGACAGCCACATCGGCTTCAAGGCGCCGGCCAACCCGAACCCGATGGCGACGCTCGACGAGGCGATCGGCAAGATCGCCGCTTTGCCGAAGAAGCCGTCATTCATGATCCACACCGGCGACATCACCCACTTGTCGAAGCCGGAAGAATTCGACAATGCCGACCAGGCGATCGCCAAGGCGCGGCTCGACACCTATTACGTGCCTGGCGAGCACGACATCATCGACCCGGACCACGGCAAGGCCTACCTCGAGCGCTACGGCCAGAAGGTCAAGGCCAAGGGCTCCGGCTGGTACTCCTTCGATCAGCACGGCGTGCATTTCGTCGGCCTCGTCAATGTCGCCAACCTCAAGGCGGGTGGCATGGGCGCGCTCGGCGAGGAGCAACTCGCCTGGCTCGCCGACGACCTCAAGGGCAAGTCGGCCTCGACCCCGATTGTGCTGTTCGCCCACATCCCCTTGTGGACCGTGGCGGAGAATTGGGGGTGGGGCACCGACGATTCCGCTCGCGCGCTCGATCAGGTCAAGCGCTTCGGCTCGGTGACCGTGCTCAACGGCCACATTCACCAGATCATGCAGAAGGTGGAAGGCAAGGTAACCTTCCATACCGCCCGCTCGACCGCCTTCCCGCAACCGGCGCCCGGAACCGCCCCCTCACCTGGCCCGATGAAGGTCGCCGATGACAAGCTGCGCACCGTGCTGGGCATCACCGAAGTTGCGGTGAAGCAGGGCACACAGCCGCTCGCCATCACCGACAGCGAGCTCGTCAAGGCCTGAACGAGGCTTCAGAGGCACTGAGGCCTCCTCCCTGTGGGAGGAGGCGACCTGCGGCGGCGGCCGCGGGACGGCCGCTTTTCGCCAAAAATGCCAGCAAACCAAAAAAACCAGCAAACAAGGTGTCCAGATGTCTCTGTTGCAGCAATCCCTCCGCGCATTCGCGGCGGGCGTGGCGGTCACTTGCGCCGTCTATGCCGTCCACGCCGTCGCCGCGCCGCCGGCTGAGAGCCGGATCACCATCGACAACTTCACGTTCAAGCCGGACGTGATCACGATCCCGAAGGGAACCAGGGTCGAATGGGAGAATGAGGACGACATCCCCCACAACCTCGTGGAGACCCGGGGCAAGTTCAACTCCCCGGCCCTCGACACCGACGACAAGTACGCCTTCACCTTCGACGTGCCCGGCACCTACGAGTACTTCTGTGGCCTCCATCCCCACATGAAGGGAAAAGTGGTGGTCACGCCGTGAAACAGCCCGGGGAAGCGCCCGCTCTGTCTTGGCGGGGGCGCGTCCTCATGGTTTAATTCCTATGATGCGGGGCGGGTCCCCGGGATTCGGACGAGATCACCTCGCTCATGCGACTTCCCCTGGCAGCACCCCTGACAGCGCTTTTGGGCTGTCTCATCCTGCCGATTGGCGCGGCGGTTGCGGAGGACGCTTGCCCGCAGCCGGGGAGCGAGATCACGACCGACCGGCCGGATGTCACCAATTCGAGCCTGGTGATTCCCCGAGGCAGCTTCCAACAGGAGAACGGCGTCAACATCTCCGGCCGGGACGGCGGGCAGATCCTCGACGGCACCAACACGCGATTGCGCTTCGGCGTTGCGCAATGCTTCGAGATGCTGGTCGACATCCCCACCTATTTCGACGCCCTGTCCGGTCACGGCGACACCGGCTTCACCAATGTGACGCCGGCGCTGAAGTGGCAGATCAGCCCGGTGCCGGGGAAGTTCGACCTGTCGGCAACGGTCGGCGTCGGATTGCCGACCGGGACGCGGGCGATCGTCGGGCAGGGGCCCCAGCCCTATCTGCAGTTTCCGTGGTCGTACGAGCTTACCGACGGCTGGGGGCTGAGCGGGATGTTCACGAGCTTCTTCAGCCCCTCGAACCCCGACACCAAGATCGCGGGCGAGACCACCTTCGTGATCGAGCGCGAATTCGGCAAGAAGACCTTCGTCTTCGTCGAATATGTCGGCGACTACCGCGAGCACGGCGGGCCGAGCTACATGATCAATTCCGGCGCCGGCTATCGCCTCACCAACACCCAGCAGATCGATTTCCACGTTGCCGTCGGGCTCAACGACATCGCGCCGTCCTACATTTTCGGCATCGGCTACTCGTTCCGCTTCGACAATTTGTTCTGACCCGGCTGCTCTCTTCGCGGAAGCTCGGCGATTTTGTCTTCGTCGGCGCGCGGGCCATTCCCCGCGGGATGCCCGCGATGTATTGTGCGTGCCGGTGAGGCGAACATCCGTCGCGCCCAAAAAGATCAGGAGGCGACGTCGCCATGCGTCGCCCAGCCGTCGACATGAGCAAAAGCCCAAGTGGGAGGAGACAATGAAGACGAGTCTGTTTGCGGCATTACTGCTGTCATCGGTGCTGGCCGTGGGGAGTGCGTCCGCGCAGCCCGCGCCCTTCAACGACACCGGCGTGACCATGGGTCACTGGCACATCATCTCGAAGGACGTCGAGGCGAACAAGAAGCTGTTCCAGGGCATGGGCGGCAAGGTCTACATGCCCGGCGGAAATCCGCTGATGATGTTCCCGGGCCTCTACATCAACCTCAACCTCGGCCAGGAGAAGGGCGAGGGCGGTACGCCGGGCTCGGTGGTCAATCACGTCGGCTTCATCGTCGACAACGTGCAAAAGCGCGTCGCCGAATGGAAGGCCGCCGGCGTCCCGGTGCTGCCCGGCACCAACAACCGGCCCGACCAGGCCTTCGTCGTGACTCCGGACGGCGTGCGCATCGAAATCCTCGAGGACAAGACCCAGACCGTCCCGATCAAGAACGAGCACGTCCACTTCTTCCTGCCCGAAGCTGAAGTCCCGAAGGCGCAGGCCTGGTACGCCAAGACCTTCGGCGGCGTCGCCACCACGCGCAACGGCGCCCCGGTGGTCGACATTCCCGGCGTCCAGCTCCGCTTCAACAAGGCCGACGCGGCGCAGGCCGCCACCCGTCATCGCGTGCTCGACCACATCGGCTTCGATGTGAAGGATCACGCCGCCTTCATGAAGAAGCTCGAGGCCGACGGCATCAAGCTGGACGAGGGGCCACGCCAAGCTAACCCTGCCAGCAGCAAGATCGCCTACATCACGGATCCCTGGGGCACCCGTATCGAGATCATCGAGCGGGCCCCGCTCGGACCGGTGGTGCAGTGACGGTCTACGCTGTAACGATCGACCAAGCGGGGCGTGCGTCACGACGCACGCCCCGTCGTCGTCGGCATCTCGACCCGCATTTACGTCGCCTTGCGGGCCAGCCCAGCACGCCGCGCCTTTCGCAAGACATGATGACGGCAAGCGCTCCCAAGTTTACGGGGCGGCGCCGGCGTTGCCGTTTGCACGCCCGTTGGGATTGCCCATCTGCGTTCCATCGGGCAGCGTGATCGCCATGAACTGACCGCCGTTCGCTCCGTCCTTGAGCGGATGGACGACGGTCCTGACCTTCATGCCCGGAGTAAGGGTCGTCGGCATCCATCCCTGCCGGGCAAGGCCGCCAGGGCCGCCCATTTCGATCGCCCAGAGCTGCGGCTGGCCAGCGTCATCCAGCACCGTGAGCATGATCCAGCTGTGCGGATTGGTCCACTGGAAGTCCTTCACCGTGCCTTCCAGCGTCACCTTCTTCTCGCCATCGAACATCGCAAAGGAGTGATGGGCGAGTGCCGGCGCCGTCGCAGCGACGGCTGTGGAAGCGAGAATGATTGCTGCGAGCTTCATCGGTGGTTGCCTTCTGCTGCTTTGATCACGGGAAGCGATATCACCGCGCGCGGCGTCGGCACCGCTCGTCGACTTGCGCCGTCTGCTCTCCGCCAGCCGCGGCTCCGCCCGGCGTGTTCCCGTCCGGCGTGTTCCCGTCCGGCGTGTTCCGGCAATTGCGCCGTGTTTCCCGAACGACATCCGGCCGGTTCGTCTCACCGCCGGTGAAGATCAGCGATTGCTGGAAGCGAATGGCATAGGAGGGGGCCTCGCTCCCCGAGAGTGCCTTGCCTTCGATCTGATAGAGCCGACCGAGGTGGTAAAAGATCGCGTCCGACGAGCGCGCGCCGTCCGCGCCGGTGACGCTCAATTGCCGCCCGTAGACACGGGCGACGCGGGCCGGGATATCAAGCTTGATCTCGCCTCCCTGCGCGAGCGTCTTGATCGCATGGTCGATGACCGCTTTCTCATCCATCCCCGGCAGCTCGACGACGGTCATCTTGAACACCGCATCGTTCTGGGTGACGGAGTAGACGTGCGCTTGCGCGGCGCTGCCGTCGGGTGCCTGATACGTCGTCGTCTCGACCTTCGGCTCGGCCGGAAACGCGACGCCGAACGAGTAAGTCGGGTAGGCATATTCGTGCCAGCCCTGGGCCTGCACCGCAGTGCCGGCGACGAGCACTGCGAAGAGGCAGACGATCAGCCGCATGATTCACCCCATCGTGATCGGGAGAACGTAGCGGTTCAGACATTACGAGGCGATGGACGACGGGTTAAGGATGGCGCGGCGCTCCTGGGAGAGAGGGACAGAGAGTGCAGCGGCAAAATCCGCGGTTCCCGCTGTCGTTTCGCCGCCGCTCGATAAGGCGAAACGCGTATAGCGAGACGCGGCGAAAATGCGGGTTCCGTGGCCTGCCGCGCCTGCTATAACTCGCGCCGCACACCGCCGTTAAGACGGGACGAGAAGGGAAACGACCATGGACATGACACGACGCAGTTTGGTCGCCGGCGGCGCGGCCGTCGCCGCAACGCTCATGCAGAAAGAAGTGCTCGGCGGTTGGGAGCCGAGCGAACGCTATCCCGATCCGGCGATCACCGCCCTCGACCCGAGCTTCCTCAAATATCGCGTCTTCAACGCGGGCATCGAGCGGCTCGCCACCGGCATGCGCTGGAGCGAGGGCCCGGTCTATTTCGGCGATGCGCGCTGCCTGATCTGGAGCGACATCCCGAACAACCGCATGATGAAGTGGGACGAGACCACAGGCCGCGCCAGCGTGTTCCGCTCTCCCTCGAATTATTCCAACGGCAATACCCGCGATCGCCAGGGCCGGCTCGTCACCTGCGAGCACGACGCACGGCGCGTCACCCGCACCGAATATGACGGCACCATCACCGTGCTGATCGACAAGTTCGACGGCAAGCCGCTCAACTCGCCGAACGACATCGTCGTCAAGTCCGACGGCACGATCTGGTTCACCGATCCGCCGCCCGGCATCCTGGGAAACTATGAAGGGCATGTCGCGACCCAGGAGCTGCCGACCAACGTCTATCGCCTCGATCCGAAGACCGGCCGCGCCACCGTCGTGGTCGGCGACATCAGGCCGAACGGGCTGTGCTTCTCGCCCGACGAGCGCAAGATGTACATCGTCGACTTCTCCAACGTGCCGCGGCTCATCCGCGTCTACGACGTGGTCGACGACGGCACCAAGCTCGCCAACCCGCGCGCCTTCGTCACCTGCGAGGCCGACGAGACGCCGGACGGCTTCCGCTGCGACGTCGACGGCAATCTGTGGTGCGGCTGGGGCACCTCGCCCGCGCTCGACGGCGTCGTGGTGTTCAATCCCGACGGCAAGCGGATCGGCAAGATCGCGCTACCCGAGCGGTCCGCCAATCTCTGCTTCGGTGGCGTCAAGCGCAATCGCCTGTTCATGGCGGCGAGCCACTCGCTCTACGCGCTCTACGTCGGCACCCAGGGCGTGCCGTTCGTGTAACGCTTCTCCCTCTCCCCGCGTGTGAGCGCATGCGGGGAGAGCGTCGCGGTGAAAACATTTCCGCGCGACCCGCGCATCACGAGGAATACTCATGCACGCATGGCGATTCGCGCTGACCGGCGCGCTCATGGTCGCGGCGTCGGCGGCGATGGCGCAGGACCGCACGCAAGCCCGCTCCATGGTGATCTCGCAATACGGAATCGTCGCGGCGGAGCATCCGATCGCGGCGCGCGCCGGCGCCGCGATGCTGGAGAGCGGCGGCAATGCGATCGACGCCGCGGTCGCGGCCAACGCCGCCATGGGTTTGGTGGCGCCGATGATGAGCGGCATCGGTGGCGACCTGTTCGCCATCGTCTATGACGCCAAGACGAAGCAGGTCTACGGCCTCAACGCCTCCGGCTGGGCGCCGAAGGCGCTCACCCCTGCATTCCTCGTCACCAACGGCGCCCGCCACGTGCCTTACGCGGGCATCCATTCCGCGACTGTGCCGGGCGCGGTCGCTGGCTGGGATGCGCTGCTGCGCCGCTTCGGTACCAAGAGCTTTGCCGATGTGCTCGCTCCGGCGATCGCGCATGCCAAGGCGGGGTTCCCGGTCAGCGAGCTGTTCGGCGAAGATTGGGGCGACAGCGCCGACTATCTCCTCGGCAATGCCGAGGCGACGCGGGTCTTCCTGCCGGGGCGTCGCGCTCCCGAGGTCGGCGAAATCTTCCGCAACCCCGATCTCGCGGCCTCGCTCGCCGCGATCGCCAAGGACGGCAGCGACGCCTTCTACAAGGGCGCGATCGCGCAGCGCATTCTTGCGACCTCGGCGCGGCTCGGCGGCACCATGGCCGCGGACGACCTCGCCGACTTCGCCGCGGAATGGGTCGATCCGATCGCGACCGACTACCGCGGCTGGACGGTCTATGAGCTGCCGCCCAACGAGCAGGGCATCGCAGCGCTCATGATGCTCAACATCATGAGCACCGCCCCGCTCGACAAGTGGGGACACAATTCGGTCGAGGCGCTGCACCTCGAGATCGAGGCGAAGAAGCTCGCCTATGCCGATATGCTGCGATATGTCGCCGATCCCCGCTTCGCCAAGGTGCCGGTTGCGGGGATGATTTCGGCGGACTATGGCCGCGAACGCGCGAAGCTCGTCGATCCCGCCCATGCGAACTGCAGCGTCGGCCCCGGCAAGCCGCCCTATCCGGGCTCCGACACCACCTATCTCGCGACCGTCGATCGCGACGGCAACATGGTGTCGCTGATCCAGAGCAATTTCGGGTTGTTCGGCTCCGGCGTCGCGGTCGAGGGCGGCGGCTTCGTGCTGCACAATCGCGGTTCGCTGTTCTCCCTCGAGCTCGGACATCCGAACGAGCTCGCCGGCCGCAAGCGTCCGCTGCACACCATCATTCCGGCGATGATGAACCGCGGCGAGCTTCGGGTCGCCTTCGGGATCATGGGCGGATTCAACCAGGCCCAGGCGCATGCCCAATACGTGTCGAACATCGTCGACCACGGCATGAACATCCAGGCCGCGATGGAGGCGCCGCGCTTCTCCAAGGCGAGCTTCTCCGGCTGCGACCTCTACATCGAGTCGCGGGTGCCGACGGCGGTGCTCGCCGGGCTCGCCAAGCTCGGGCATCAGCCGCAGCCGGTCGGCACGTTCTCCGAAGCCGTCGGCGGCGGCCAGGCGGTGATGCGCGACGCCGCAGGCATCAACTACGGCGCCTCCGATCCGCGCAAGGACGGCCAGGCGATTGCGGAAATGCCGCCGCTGCGGTGAGTGTTGCGGCGGCGTGCGCGAAGCCTGCAGCGTGTGAAATCACTGAACGACCTCATCCTGAGGAGGCGCGAAGCGCCGTCTCGAAGGATGGCTCCAGACACTGCGGCGTGTGGGTCCTTCGAGACGCCTGCTTCGCAGGCTCCTCAGGACGAGGGTTCCCCTCACTGCGACTTGATGCCGGCGTCGCGGATGATCGCGGTCCAGCGCGCGACCTCGGCGCCGATGAAGGCCGTCGCCTCGGCGGGCGTATCGCCGACCGGCTCGAGGCCCTGACCGCGCAGCTCCGCAATCACGGCGGCGGATCTGAGCGCCCGATTGGTCTCGGCGTTGAGCCGCTCGACCGCCGCGACCGCCGTCGCAGCAGGCGCGGCAAGGCCGTACCAGCCGGAGACTTCGAAGCCCGGAAGGCCACTCTCGGCGATCGTCGGCAATTCCGACGCGAGCGCCGAGCGCTTGGCCGACGTCACCGCCAGCGCTTTGAGCTTTCCGGCGGCGGCGAGCGGCAGGCTCGCGACCGCCGGCGCAAACATCATGTCGACTTGCCCGCCGAGGAGATCGGTCATCGCCGGCGCGGCGCCCTTGTAGGGTATGTGCAGAAGATCGATCCCCGCCTGCCGTTTGAAGAACTCGCTGGCGAGGTGGATGGTGGATCCCGCGCCCGCCGAGGCATAGGTCACCTTCCCGGGACGGGACTTCGCAAACGCGATGAGGCCGGCGGTCGAGGCGAACGGCGCGCTCGCATTTACCACCAGCACATAGGCACCGGACGCCAGCGGTGATCACACCGGTGAAATCGCGAACCGGATCGAACGGAAGGTCGCGGTAGAGGCCTGGCATCGCGGCGAACCCGCTGTGCGAGAGGAGCAGGGTGTAGCCGTCGCCGCTCGCATGGGCTGCCGCCTCCATGCCGACGATGCCGCCGGCGCCGCCGCGATTGTCGATCACGACGGAGGTGCCGAGATTCGTCGACAGCGCCTTACCGAGCACACGCGCCACAGCATCGACCGCGCCGCCGGCCGCGAACGGTACGATGAGGCGGATCGCCCGCTCGGGATACGCGGACGTTGCCGGCCCCGGGATCAGCATGCCGGCGCCGGCGAGGCCGGCCAGGAATTTGCGGCGGGTGGGGATCATGCGGGAACTCGACGGCATCTTGTCACGTACCCTGGCTCGCTGGAACCCGGCGCGAAATGGTCAACGCGCCGTTAATGATAACGCGGTGTAAACAGTTCAACCGCACGGCGAATAACAAGACATTCATCGTCCGATCGATATAGATTCGATCTTATCGCGGCCGCCCGAAATTTTCGCGGCCCGTTCGAGGTTTCTGATGAGCAATCGGTCGGCCCGCGGCGATGACTGCGAGGTGATCGTCATCGGCGCCGGGCCTTACGGCCTGGCGGCGGCGGCTCATCTCGCTGCACAGGGCGTCGCGACGCGGGTGTTCGGCGAGCCGATGTCGTTCTGGCGGCACAATATGCCGCAGGGCATGAAGCTGCGCTCGCCGTGGGGCGCAACGAACATCTCAGATTCGCGCGGCGATCTCACTCTCGACGCCTTCGTTTCGGCGCGCGGCCTCGCACGGCGCGAGCCGCTCCCGCTCGAAACTTTCGTCGATTACGGCATGTGGTTCCAGCGCGCCGCCGTCCCCGCCATAGATACCCGGATGATCGCGCGGCTCGAAACCGCCGGCGACGGTTTCCGCGCCGAGACCTTGGATGGCGCGCACGTCCATGCGCGCCGGGTCGTGGTCGCGACCGGGCTCGCTCGACAGGCATTCCGGCCGGAGGCCTTCGCCGCTATCCCCGCCGAGTTTGCGAGCCACGCCAGCGAGCACAGCGATCTCGGCATCTTCCGCGGCCGCCGCGTTGCGGTGGTCGGGCGCGGCCAGAGCGCCTGCGAATCCGCGGTGCTGCTGCGCGAGGCGGGCGCCGACGTTGAGCTTATCTGCCGCGGCGACGTGCATTGGCTCGGCGGCAACGCCCGGCGCGGGCGCGCTTCGGTCGATTGGCTACGCAAGCGGCTCGCTTCTCCGTCCGGGGTCGGGCCGTTTCCCTTGAACTGGCTCGCCGAGAGGCCGGACCTCGCCCATGCGATGCCTGCCGAGATGCGGATGCGGTTCGCCGCGCGCTGCCTGCACCCCGGCGCCGCAGCCTGGCTGCGTCCGCGCATTACCGGCGTGCGCGTGCTCGCGGGAGAACGCGTTCATAGCGCGGTGATCGCCGGCGAGCGCATCGCGCTGATGCTCGATCACGGCACGGCGGTGTTCGACCACGTCTTGCTCGGCACCGGATATAAGATCGACGTCACGAAACTCGGCATTCTCGACGCGGATCTCCTGGCCTTGCTCGGTCGCCGCGACGGAGCACCGATCCTCGGTGCCGGTTTCGAGTTCGAGCGTCCCGGGCCTCCACTTCATCGGCGCCAGCGCTGTCGCGAGCTACGGGCCGCTAATGCGCTTCATCGCCGGCGCCGGCTTCGCAGCGCGCGCGCTGGCGAAGCGCGTGCTGGGGCAGCGCAGTCGCACGGCTGCGAGCGATCGCGATGGGGCCGCAGGCAAGCTGGCGCGCGATCCCGCCGACTCGGCCACGCTGGAGAAGGTCGGCCCATGACACTTTCCGCGCGGCCGCTCCCGTCAAGCGTGCCGGCCGATCCGCGCCCCCGCGGACCCGGTGCGCTCATCGTCGGCGGCGCGCACGGCAGCCTTGCGATGGCGCGCAGCCTCGGGCGCAAGGGCATCCCCGTCTGGTTCGTGACCCATGATCATCCGATCGCCAGCTACTCGAGCTACGTCGTGCGCAGAGGCGCCTGGGCCGGGCCGGACGCCAAGGGCGCCGCCCAATGGCTGGTCGACTTCGCCGCGCATCACCGCCTCGATCGCTGGGTCCTGTTTCCCGGCGGCGACGCTGAGGCGCGACTCGTCGCGCAACGCCACGACCTGCTCGGAGAGGCCTTCGTGCTCACCACGGCGCCGTGGTCGGTGACACGCTTCGCGTTGGACAAGCGGCTTACCCATCAGCACGCCGATGCGGTTGGAGTTTCCTCGCCGTGGAGTTCCTTTCCGATCGACGGCAGCGACGTCGCTCAACTCGCCTGCCCGTTTCCGGCGGTTCTCAAGCCCACGGTCCAGGCCGGCCGCAACCGATTCACCACAGCGAAGGCGTGGCGAGTGAACGATCGCGCTGCGCTCCTTGCGCGCTACGATGAAGCGGCAGCACTGGTCGGTCGCGACGCGGTCATGGTGCAGGAGTTCATTCCCGGCGGCGGCGAGGCGCAGTTCTCCTACGCCGGTGTGTGGGATCACGGCAGGCCGGTGGCCTCGCTGGTGGCGCGACGGACCCGCCAGTATCCGGTCGACTTCGGCTTCACCAGCACCTTCGTCGAAACCATCGAGCATCCCGAGGTAGAAGCGCAGGCGTTCCGCTTTCTCGCCGACCTGCGGTTCTCAGGCCTGGTGGAGATCGAATTCAAGTTCGATGCCCGCGACGGCCGCATCAAGCTCCTCGACGTCAACCCGCGCGCCTGGACCTGGATCGGCCTCGGTGCTGCGGCAGGCGTCGACTTCCCGGCGATCCAATTCGCGCTCGCGACCGGCGAGATGGTTCCGCGCCTGCGCGGCCATGCCGGCTTCGCCTGGGCTCACGTCTCGCGCGACATCGTGTCGGCGGCGCGTTCGATCATGGCGGGTTCGCTCGCGCCGCTCGACTATGTGCGCTCGCTGCGCCGGCGGACGACCTTCGCCGCCATGGCTGCGGACGATCCCTGGCCGGCGCTCGCCGACTTGCCGATTCTCGCCGGCCGGCTGTTGTCGCGGCGCGTCGGGCTCCCGCGCCAGACTGCCGAAGTTTCCCGCAAGCGCATCGCACCGACAATCTAGCGTCGAAGCGCGGACGTGCTAAGTTCGCGGTTTCCTTTCGGGGGCGATCCGGGGGAGACAAGTATAAGATGCACAATGTGGTTCGAATTTTTGCTGCCACGACGGTTCTCCTGGCGGCACATGGTGCCTTTTCCCGTCCGTTCACCGACCCGCGCGCCGAGCGTAGCGATGCCGTCGAAGCTGATCCGGGTTTCGCCGCAGCCCCGCGCGATGCCGCATGCTCGACAGCAAAGCTCGTGTCGACCGGCGGATCGGCGCCGCGCAATCCGAACACGCTCGCGGTGCGATGGACCGGATTCTCCAATTTCGAGCTGGCTTACCGCGACAAGATCATCCTGCTCGACGCCTTCATCGATCGCGGCAGTAACTATCCGCCGCTCGGTTTCGCCGCGAGCGACGTCAAGCACGCGGACCTGATCATCATCGGTCACGGTCATTTCGACCATATGGCCGATGCGGCCTCGATTGCCGTGCGTACCGGAGCGCTGGTGGTCGGCGCTCCGGTCACCACCGAGAAGCTGATCAGTCAAGCGGTGCCTCCGGCGCAGATCCGCACCGTGACGGGCAAGCATGGGGAGGTTCTGCAGTTCGACGGTTTCACCGTGGAGCCGATTCTCGCGCGCCACGCACATCCGGACCCCGTCATCACCGAGGTCATGGAGAATGCGCTCAACGCAATCGGTCCGAAGCCATCGCCTGCCCAGGAGGCGGAGGCGCGGGCGATCCGGGCGCGCGGCGTTTCCGACCCGCGCGTCATCCGCGAGGGCACGATCGCCTACATCATCACGTTCGATAACGGCTTCCGCATCGCCTATCGCGACAGCGGCGGCCATCCGACCGATCACGAGAGATCTGCGATGGCGCGCATCGGCGGGGTCGATCTCGCGCTCGTCGCATTGTCGGCCGAATTTCTTCCCTCCCTCACCGCACAACGGGCGCTGGAGCATGTGACGCTTTACAAGCCCGATGTCTTCATGCCGGCCCACCACGACGCCGCATTCTCCGGCCACGCGCCGCTGTGGCGCGCCACCGAGCCGGTGTTCCAGACGCTCAAGGATGCGAACCCGAACCTCGTCACCGTTTCGCGCGGCTACCGCGAGCCGGTATGCTTCAATACCGAGATCAACATGATGTCGCAGAAAGGCCGGCACTGACGATGGCGTCGGATCAGGACAAGCTTGCGGAGCTCAAGAGCCGGCTCGCCGAGATCGCCGATCTCGGCTCGGCAGGCGCGGTGCTCGGCTGGGACCAGGCGACCTACATGCCGCCCGGCGGCGCCGCGGCGCGAGGCCGGCAGAACGCGATCCTGAGCCGGCTCGCCCATGAAAAGTCGGTCGATCCCGCGTTGGGGAGGCTCCTCGACCAGCTCGAGCCTTTTGCGGCCTCGCTTCCCGCGGACGCCGATGATGCCCGGCTGATCGAGGTCGCAAGACGCGACTTCGAGAAGGCGATCAAGGTGTCGCCCGATTATGTCGCGCGTGCCAGCGCCGGGGCGTCGGCGTCCTACGATGCCTGGACCCGGGCCCGGCCCGCGAACGACTTCGCCGCCATGGTGCCGCATCTCGAACGGACCATCGCGCTGTCGCGGGAATATGCCGGCTTCTTTGCGCCTTATGCGCATATCGCCGATCCCCTGATCGACGGCGCCGACGAGGGCATGACCACGGCATCGGTCCAGGCCCTGTTCGCCGAGCTGCGGCGAGAGCTGGTGCCGATCGTGCATGCGATTGCCGAGCAACCCGCGATCGACGACCGCGTCCTGCACGGGACCTTCGACGAGCCGGCGCAGATCGCGTTCGGCCGCGATGTCGTCGAGCGGCTCGGTTACGATTTTGCGCGCGGCCGGCTCGACAAGACGCACCACCCGTTCTCCACGCGCTTTGCCTCGGGCGACGTGCGCATCACCACGCGTGTCGATCTACACGACATTGGCCAGGCGCTGTTCTCGACCATCCACGAGTCGGGCCACGCCATGTATGAGCAGGGCGTCGCCCCCGCGCTCGACGGCACGCCGCTCGGCAGCGGCACGTCGGCCGGCGTGCACGAGAGCCAGTCGCGGCTGTGGGAGAATGTCGTCGGGCGCGGCCGGGCGTTCTGGGAGTACTTCTTCCCGGTGCTGCAGAAGACGTTTCCGGACCCGTTCCGCACGGTGCCGCTCGAGGCCTTCTACCGCGCGATCAACAAGGTGGAGCGCTCGCTGATCCGCACCGATGCCGACGAGGTGACTTACAATCTCCACGTCATGATGCGCTTCGACCTCGAGATCGAGCTCCTCGAAGGCCGGCTGCGGGTCGAAGACCTGCCGGAGGCGTGGCGTGCGCGCATGCAGAGCGATCTCGGCGTCTCGCCGGCGGATGACCGCAACGGCTGCCTGCAGGACGTGCACTGGTATGGCGGCAGCCTCGGCGGCGGCTTCCAGGGCTACACGATCGGCAACGTCCTCAGCGCGCAGTTCTTCGCCGCGGCGGTCGCCGCCCATCCGGACATCCCGAAGGAGATCGCGGCCGGGCGGTTCGACACGCTCCATGGCTGGCTCGTCGCTCAGGTCTACCGTCACGGGC
Organism: uncultured Alphaproteobacteria bacterium; assembly: GCA_963824905.1. Lineage (GTDB taxonomy): Bacteria > Pseudomonadota > Alphaproteobacteria > Rhizobiales > Xanthobacteraceae > JAJPKK01. The sequence goes on along the minus strand of CAWGRH010000014.1, from coordinate 71,639 downwards.
GCAAGTTCACCCCGGCCGAGCTCGTCAAGCGGGCCACCGGCGCGCCGATGAGCATCGCCCCCTACCTGTCCTACCTGCGCGGCAAGTATGGCGAGTTCTACCGCCTGCCCGCGACGACGGCGCCCGTCCCGGCGGCCTGACGATCATGGTATCGTGGGCCCGGCACGGTCCGCTGGAGGCCGGCCCAACATTGGGAGGAGCGGGCCGATGCGCTTGCGGCGTCGCGATTTCATCGCCCTGGTCGGTGGCGCCGTCGGTGGCGCGGCAGCGATGCCGCTTGCGGCGCGGGCACAGAGCTGGCCGAGCCGCCCGATCACCATCATCGTCCCGTTCGGGCCAGGCAGCGGCACCGACATCGTCACCCGCATCATCGGCCAGCCGCTGTCAGTCGCGCTCGGCCAGAGCATCGTGATCGACAACCGGCAGGGCGCGAACGGCGGCATCGCGGCGACCTTCGTGGCGAAGGCGCCACCCGACGGCTACACGCTGCTCGCCAGCACCAACTCGCCGCATTCGGCCAATCCGTTCCTGCTCAAGAACGTCGGCTACGACCCGGTGAAGGATTTTGCGCCGATCACCCGGATCGGCAGCTTCACGCTGATGATGGTGATCAGCCCGACGATCCCGGTGAAGTCGCTTCCTGAGCTCATTGCCTACGCCAAGGCGCATCCCGGCGAGCTCACCTATGGCAGCGGCAACACCTCGGGCATTCTCGCCGGCGAGACGCTCAAGCGCTTCGCCGGCATCGACATTCTCCAGGTGCCCTACAAGAGCGTGCCGCCGGCGCTCAACGACGTGATCGGCGGCCGCGTCTCCATGACCTTTTCCGATCTCACGCCCGGCCTTCCCCATGTGAAGTCCGGGACATTGCGCCCGCTCGCGATCACCCGCCTCGTGCGCAGCGCCCTGCTGCCCGACCTGCCGACATTCGACGAGTCCGGGCTCAAGGGCTTCGAGGTCGAGTCCTGGGCCGGATTCTTCGCGCCGGGCGGAACGTCGCCCGACATCGTCAAGCGACTCAACACCGAGATGCGCAAGATCATCGACGACCCGAAGGTCAAGGCGCAGATCGCCAATGTCGGCTTCGAAGCGTTCTCCAGCACGCCGGAGGAGCTCGGCGAGTTCGTCAAGGCGCAGCTCGTCAAGAACGCCAAGATGATCAAGGACGCCGGCATCGAGCCGGAGTGACCGCGCGAATTTGATCCGCCTTTCCACAATGGTCATGGCCGGGCTTGTCCCGGCCACCCCGATCATTAGGCACGGCCGTGCCACACTTATCGGGGTCGCCGGGACAAGCCCGGCGATGACAGTGTGTGGATCGTTTCGCCAATGTGCCCTAAAGCCCGAGACTCTCTCGCGCCTCTTTCGGCCAACGCGCAGTGTCGAGGCCGTGGGTCGCAAACAGTGCGAGCGCCAGTCGGTCCATGCCGAAAGCGACGCAGGCCGTGTGCGCGGCCTCGCCAGACTCGATTGCGAGGCCGAAGGTCGACGAGAAGTGGTCGCGGTGACAGTTGAAGCTCATGCAGGCGGTCGGCCGTTCCGCTGAGCGGACAGGAATGAGCAGCTCGAACTTCAGCTCCTGATCGAGCTGATTCTGCGCGATCAGCTTCGCCGTGCGCCCGAAGAACGGGTCGCTCGCCGGCGCGATGCTGTGTGGCAGCGCGAGGCTCTCCACAAATGCGGGGGCGCGCGCCATCCAGCGGTCGCGGAAATCGGCGGCGGCCTCCGGCGTGCCCATGCACACGAATTCGCGCATGCGGAAGGCCTGGAGGCGGTCGATCTCGTGGGTCGCCTCGCGCCGGAAGCAGTAGGACGCGACGTCGAACTTATGCCCGCCCGCCGGGATCGCGCCGCGTGCGGCGGTGAGCGGATAGAGCGGGTAGCAGGCCGCCGGGGTAAGCACGAGGTCGCTCGCGTGCAGTGCGCCGGTCCAGTCGTGTCCCCCGTTGAAGCGGGCGAGCGCCGCATGGATCTCGCGGTCGTCGCCGGTGAGGCCGCAGACGCAGCCGAGCAGGTGGGGAAAGCTCGTCAGGTACCCGGCTTTCTCGACGTGGCTGCGGCTCATCACCGGCGGAAACCGCAGCACCTCGGTGCCGGGCTCGCGGTGCCGCGTGATCAGCGCCGAGAGCCCTTCGATCACCGTCTCGAACAGCGCCGTGCGGCCGTGAACGCCGGGACTGCCGGTCTGCGCGAACAGCGAACGGCCGAGCACATCGAGCCGGTCTTCGGACAAAGCCTCGCGGGCTTGCGACGGTAAGTGCATCAGTTACCTCGGATGGGTCTAGTCGCGCAGCGTTGCCGGAACTTCCATCAGAAGCGGCGCGCCGGCGGCATTGGCAAGAATGCGGTCGTTGTTGATCATGACCGGTGCGGAAAGAACGTCGCGCAGTGGGCGCGAAATGCTGAATGCGCCGTCGTTGCGATAGCCGGCGAGCCCGCAGGCCTGCATCGCGCTCATCACGGTCGAGAGCGCGGTCTCCGAGGCATTGACCTTGAGAAGGTTCATCGCCGTCTGGAAGGCGAGGGAGTCGAGCTCCTCGGGCTGGCCGGCGATGCTTTCGAACCTCTGCAGCGACGACGCGACGAGCGCACGCAGCGTCTGCAATGACGCGGTGGCGCGGGTGAGATGCGCGGCGCCGGGCGGTAGCGGCGCGCCGCTGCGCCGTATGTTGCGGATGAAAGCGCGGGCCCGTTCGACGGCACTCGATGCGACGCCGGTCCACACCGCGCTCCAGGTGAGATGCGCGATCGGCATCATCGATCGGGTGTGGATGTCCTGGTATGGCACCGGCAACACCTGTTCCGGTTCACCGGTCCCGGTGAGGGCGAAGCCCGCGCTGCAGGTGCCGCGCATGCCGAGCGTGTCCCAGCCCGACAGCGACTCGAGCCGATAGTCCTTCTTGAGGAGGGCGACCAGCACCTGGTCGGACGGCGCGCTATCGGGCGCGCGGCGCGCCGTCGTCACGATCGCGTCCGCTTCGGCGCCGTAGGAGATGACAGTCGCATTCTTCGCGAGCGACATGCGCGCGCCGTCGACCTGGACCGCGCAAGCGCTGGCGCGCAAGTCGCCGCCGCCGGTTCCTTCCGTGGTGGAAGATGCGAGCAGCCACTGGTTCGCGGCGATGTCGCGCAGCATTCCCCGGTGCCAGGCGCTTGCGAGGCCGTGGCGCACCAGGATCGCGACCATGATCTGGTGCATCGCGAAGATCATGCCGGTCGAGGCGCAGGCGCGCCCGAGCGCGTGACAGGCCTCCGCCGCATCCGAGACGGTGCCGCCGTCGCCGCCAAGCTCTGTGGGAACGAGCAGGCCGAGCAGCCGCGCCTTGCGCGCCGCTTCGAAAGCCTCGCGGGGAAACCGGGCATCGCGGTCGACCTTATCGGCATGCGCCGCGGCGACCTTCGCAACCGCTTCGATGCGCGGCCTGAGATCCACGGCGAGGTTGAGCACCGGAGGTGTATCGAAAGCCGTCACGTCATCCATTGCCGCAGCCACACCCTTTCGGCACATGGACGGACCATGCCGGAACCGTGCCTGTCGTCGCAGCTTGAAGTCCGGTGGTGCGGACGGCAAGCGACATCCCGTTGTTCCCGCCGAAATGGTTATTATCGTACCGATTGACACCGAGAAAGATCGATTCACACCCCCCTGTGCGACGATTTGCGCGGCGGGGGGAAACGACTTTTCGCATCGCACTTGGTATGGAACCCGCGAATTGCGTTGAATTTACAGGGCGAAGAGTTACGAAACTCGCGCGTTAACCAGATGTGGGCCGGAACCTTGTGCTGGCTGGCCTGATGATCCAATCCGAACGCCCCGGGGGCGGTGTTCCGTTCCCGGTGCCCCGAGTAGTCCCCGATCGCGAAGTCACCCATGCCGCCTCACGCCTTTGAACCGGAACCCCAGATCGCCGAAATCGTGCATCGCCTGCTGGGCGACCGTTCGATCGATCGCGAGTTTTCCTTCGATGACAATCTGCGCGACGTCGGCCTGACCTCGCTGGACATGACGAGCCTCGTGTTCGCGGTCGAAGGCGATTTCGCAATCGAGATCCCCGACCGCGCGATCACGCCGGCGAACTTCACCTCGGTCGCGTCGATCGGCCGCCTTGTCCGGACGATCATGCCGCAGGCTGCCGCGCAGTCCGCGGCGGGCTGACCTCAGCTCGGATTCTCCAGACTGAACGTCTCGGTCTCGTCGTCATAGGCGAAGGCCTCCGCGTAGCGGGCCCAGGCGACGACGGCGCGCAGCGTCTGCTCGGCCGATTCCGCGATCATGTGGTCTTCGAGCTCGTCCAGGAACCTGCTCTTCGGTGCGGTGTGGTTGGCGCGATCCTGCAACACGCGGCGGATATGCGCGGCGATCGGGACATAGGCGAGGAGCTGGCGCTGGAACAGCCGCTTGCGGTCGTCGATGTCGGCATCGGCGAATTGCCGGCCGGTGTCGGTGAGGCGAATGTCGCCGCCTTCGATCTCGGCGAAGCGCAGCATCTGCAGCGTCTCGGCGACCGGAAACAGGTCGTCCACCTCCATGTGCAGCGAGCTCGCGATCAGCGGCAGGTCGGCCTTACCGTTGTAGGGCGGGCCGGCCACCGCTTCGATCAGGCCGGATACGAGGTTCGCCGACACCCGCGGCAGCACCGCATCGATGCCGCGCTCCGGCGCCGGCGCGGTGCGCGGTGTCGCCGCCGGCCGCGCCGTCATCGCGACGTAGATGCGCTCGACCAGCGCACGGAACCGGGCATCGAGGCGGTTGCGCGGCTGCGGCAGGTCGACCTTGATCTCCTCGGTGATGTGGCCGGGATTACGCGAGAACAGGAGGATGCGGTCGCTCATCAGCACCGCCTCCTCGATGTTGTGGGTGACGAGGATCACGCCCTTGATCGGCAGGCGGCGCTCGCTCCACAGCTCGAGGAAGTCGGTGCGCAGGTTTTCCGCCGTGAGCACGTCGAGCGCGGAGAACGGCTCGTCCATCAGCAGGACGTTCGGATGCACGACGAGCGCGCGGGCGAAGCCGACGCGCTGGCGCATACCGCCGGACAATTCGCGCGGATAGGCGGACTCGTAGCCGTCGAGGCCGATGAGGTCGATCGCGGCGAGCGCGCGCTGCCTGATCTCGGCGTCGGGCAGACGCAGCGCCTCGAGGCCGAGCTCGACGTTCTCGAGCACCGTGAGCCACGGAAACAGCGCGAAGGACTGGAACACCATGGAGATGCCGGGCGCGGGACCCTGGATCGGCGCACCGAGATAAGTGAGCGTGCCGTTGGTCGGCCGCGCAATGCCGGCGATCAATCGCAGCAACGTCGACTTGCCGGAGCCCGATCGTCCGAGCAGCGCGACGATCTGGCCCTCTTCGAGCCGCAGGTTGATATCGTCGAGGACGAGCAGTTGGCCGCCGTCGGGACGCGGGAACGCCTGGCGGACCGAATCGATTTCGAGCAGGCCTGCGCTCATGGATATCGCCTCGCGTTGCCTCGTCATCCGAGCCGGAACTTGCGCTCGGCGTACCAGTAGAGCGGGCGCCAGAACGCCCGGTTGATCGCCACGACGAAGGCGCTCATCACCACGATGCCGAGCACGATGCGGTGAAAATCGCCGGCCTCGGTCGCCGATGCGATATAGGCGCCGATGCCCTTGGCTTCGAGGTGCACGTTCCCCCAGCTCGCGACCTCGGCGACGATGCTCGCGTTCCACGAGCCGCCCGATGCGGTAATGGCGCCGGTCACGTAATAGGGAAATACCGCGGGCAGGCCGATCCTGCGCCACCACAACAGGCCGCGCACCTGCAGGTTGGTGCCGACGTCGCGCAGCTCGATCGGAATAGCGGTGGCGCCGGCGATGACGTTGAAGAGGATGTACCACTGCGTCCCGAGGATCATCAGCGGGCTCAGCCAGATGTCGGGATTGAGGCGAAAGGCGACGATGCCCGACACCACGATCGGGAACAGCAGGTTCGCCGGAAATGCCGCCAGAAACTGCGCCACCGGCTGTACCACGTTGGAGAGATGCGGCCTGATCCCGATGGCGACGCCGATCGGCACCCAGATGAGGCTCGCGAGCGCGATCAGAACGGTGACCCGGAGCAGGGTCGCGAGGCCGAGCAGCACGGCCTTCCCGACTTCGGCGAGATTGACGGCTTCGATGATGAAACGTCCGATCTCCCACAACACGATCAGCACTACGAGCATCACGATTGCCCGCCAAAGGCCGAGGAGCAGCGCATTATCGCGATCGGGCGCGGTGATCATCGGCTTCATCGGCGCGGCGCCGCGATGAAACGAGCGCCGCCACACCAGCGAGAGCCCATCGCCGAGCGTCTCGACGGCGCCCGAGCGGCGCAGCACGGTGAGCACCCAGGATTTCGGCGGCAGCGCGCCCGCTTCGTTCTGAAAGCGAAACCGATCCGCCCACGCCACCAGCGGCCGAAACAGCACCTGGTCGTAAAGCAGGATGACGATCGCCATGGTCCCGATCGCCCAGGCGACGGCCGAGAGGCTGCGCTGCTCGATTGCGAGCGCGATGTAGGAGCCGACCCCCGGCAGCGTGATCGTCGTGTTGCCGACGCTGATCGCCTCCGAGGCGACGACGAAGAACCAGCTCCCCGACATCGAGAGCATCATGTTGAAGATGAGCTGCGGCATCGCGAACGGCACGTCGAGCCGCCAGAACCGCATCCACGGCGACAGGCGAAACACCTGCGACGCCTCGACGAGCTCGACCGGGACGGTGCGCAGCGACTGATAGAAGCTGAACGCCATGTTCCAGGCCTGGCTGGTGAAGATCGCGAACACCGCGGCGAACTCGGCGCCGAGCACGCGCCCCGGCGCGAGCGACATGAAGAACACCACCGTCACCGAGATGAAGCCGAGGATCGGCACCGACTGCAGTATGTCGAGCAGCGGGACCAGCACGAGCTCGGCGTGCCTGTTCCTCGCCGCGAGCGTCGCATAGGTGAAGGTGAACACGAGCGAGAGCGCGAGCGCCGCGAGCATGCGCAGCGTGGTGCGCGCCGCATATTCCGGAAGATTGGCCGGATCGAGCGAGATCGGCGTCATCTTCAATTCGGAGAGTGGCGCCAGCAGGTGGCGGCTCGCTTCGGCGAGGAACACCATGACGCCGAGCACGAGGAGCACGGCGAACAGGTCCCAGCGGCTGAGCGTCAGCCGGCGTTCGGCGACGGAGACCGGAAGTGTCCAAGGCATCGTTTCCTGCTCCGCCGCATACCCGGTCTGGAACTTCCGTGACTTCGGCTCTTCGCATCGTGGCCGCTTTCGCGCAAGGGGGATCGTGCGCTGCGACGACCTGTCATGGACTTGTCGTTTTCGGCGGTCCTATAGTGGCCGCATCCCGTGCTGCCCAACCATAACGCGAGAGCGCCGATGATCTTTCGCCAGCTGTTCGACAGCGTGTCCGGCACCTACAGCTACCTGATCGCGAGCCGCCGCGGCGCCGAGGCGCTCATCATCGATCCCGTGCTGGAGAAGGTCGACCGTTACGTCCAGCTCCTCGGCGAGCTCGACCTGCGTCTCGTCAAGGCGGTGGACACCCATTTGCATGCCGACCACATCACCGGGCTCGGCGCGCTGCGCGACCGCACGCGCTGCATCACCGTGATGGGCGAGCAGACCAAGGCCGACGTGGTGTCGATGCGCGTCGCCGACGGCGACGCGCTCGAGATCGAAGGCACGAAGCTCGACGTCGTCTATACGCCCGGCCACACCGACGATTCCTACAGTTTCGTGATGGGCGACCGCGTCTTCACCGGAGACACCCTGCTCATTCGCGGCACGGGCCGCACCGACTTCCAGAACGGCGATGCGCGAGCGCAGTACGAGTCGATCTTCGGCCGCCTGCTCAGGCTGCCCGACGAGACGCTGGTCTATCCGGCCCACGACTACAAGGGCGATACGGTCTCGACCATCGGCGAGGAGCGCGCGTTCAATCCGCGGCTCCAGGTGAGGTCGGTGGACGAATACGTCGCGCTGATGAACAATCTCAAGCTCAGCAATCCGAAGATGATGGACGTCGCGATCCCGGCCAACATGCGGGTCGGCTTCGCGCAAGCCGACATCGCCCGTCACGGCTGGGCGCTGACGCCTGCCGAGGCGAAGGCCGCGATCGGGCGCCGCGACGTCGCCCTCGTCGATCTGCGCGAGACGCGCGAACGCGAGCGCCACGGCGTCATCCCCGGCTCGATCCATTCGCCCTATGGCGATCTCGTCGGTGCGATCGGCGACGGCGGCGTGCTGCGCGCGCTCGCCGACGCCGGCAAGCGCCTCGTGTTCTACTGCGCCTTCGGCGAGCGCTCGGCGATGGCGGTGCGCGCCGCGCAGGATTCCGGCCTTGCGGCGAGCCACATCGAGGGCGGCCTCGACGCGTGGAGGAAGACCGACGGCGCGATCGAGCCGGCGCGTGAGAAGGAGCGGGTGTAGAGCGTTAGCGACGCACCACTATTCCCGCTTCCACAGGAGATGACCCATTCCCAATTTGTCATAAGCCTCAAATATAACCCGCCTCGTTCTTGTCGTGTCGCCACCTATTGTGGCAAATGATCCGCTGCTGACTTCCACAATTGAGCGCATTTTGTTTCTGCGTGTCGGATCGGGCACGACAACGAGTGCCGCCCATTCCCCCTCGTCCGACAGGGCACGATGGCAGGCCACCAAAAAAACCGCCGTTATCAGGCTCTCCTCGCGGACTTCGATGCCAGTGCAGCGCTCCGGCCAGTCTTCGCCGTGAAGGATGAAGTCTTGCTGGTAGACGAGACCCAATCCACGGATTGCTTCGAACAATCTCAGGCTCGCAGATTCCCATTTTCGTTTCCGCGATTGCTCGTCGTGCCCGTTGGTTCCGTCATTACATACTCCGGAAGTGGCTGTCGCCGAATTGAGCCCAGCGAAATCAGACGGCTGCGTTTGCTCGAACTACCTCTTCGGCGGGCTGAATTCGAACGACAACACGCCGACGATGGCGCGGCCGCAGAGATCGGAGCGCAGGCCGTCGGTATTATCGGTGAAGCGGCGGAATCTGGTATCGCTCACCGCTGCTATCGTTCCACCGGCAGAAGTGTCGCCGGTGAGGACGAAGCAGCTCTCCTTGCTCAGGTTGGTGTCCTGATAATTCACTTCGAGGCTCCAGTTGCCGCGTGTGAACACGGTGCCGAGCCGCCAATGGGCGTAATCGGGGAGCTGCGTGCCGAGCGACGTCGTGCCGAAGGCCTGGTAGCCGAGCTCGCCGACGAGCTTCCATGTGATGTCTTCGACCGGAAGCTTGAAGGTCGGCATGTCGATGTTGAGCACGCCCGAGCCGTAGGTGCCCGGGGCGCCGGAATTCCATACGGTCGGCGAATAGCCGAGCTGACCGATCAGCTCGAAGCCGTCGAATTTATGTGAGCCCTTGAGGTTCGCCTGCCAGTAATTGGTGGCGCCGCTGCCGGGCGGCGGTGCCTCGGCGGGATAGTAGTAGCCCTCCGCCCATAGATCGAAGTCGATGCCGAAGAAGGTGCGGCGGATGCCTGCTGAGCCGGTGAGCTCGGCGACCGGATCGCCCGGTAGCCGCACGGTGTAGAGCAAGCCTCCGACATAGAAACCATCGCGCGCGAGCTCGATGCTCGACGACCCCGAAAGGCCGAGCCGCGACAGGCTGATGCCGCGATAGCGGTAGTCGGACTGCAACGATGCGCCGACGGACGTCTCGACCTCGTCGGACGTCGTCTTGTCCTGGGTATCCCTGTCCTTCGCCGCCGCAGGCGCGCTCCCACGAGCCAGTTCCAGCAGCACCAACAGCGCTGCCGCGAACAGTGAAATGCTGCGAAACCGCATCGCCGTCCCCGCGCCCGCCACGGGTTGAAAAGGGCTGACACGCGTTGGGTGCAAACCGATTGAGCAGCATAGCGGAGATTTGGGTGCCCGTCAGTGACGAAGCCCGCTCCAATTCATTTCTTGTAAGGCGCTGTTGCATTCCTGCATCGCGAACTCGAGACTCTCTCACCGCCGTTCATTCCGGGTTCGCGCTGGCGCGCGCCCCGGAATGACGATGTCGCGAGTTCAGGACACCTGTGTACCGAGACCCCTGTTCATTTCAGTCCCTGTTCGCTCTAGGCTGCCCGCGTTTCCCGCGCGGCATTCCGCTGCGGAACATCGGAGGACGCGTTCATGGACGACATGGCCCGCAGGGCTTTCATCAAAAGCGCTTCGATCGGTGCGCTCGCCTTCAGCGTGGGCGGTGTCGAGGTGCTGCTCACCCCGCGGCAGGCCCGCGCAGAGGGTGTGGCCTTCAAGGTGCTGAGCCCCGCCGAGGTCGAGACGCTCGAAGCGGTCGGCGACACGCTTGCGATCGGCGCGCGCGAGGCCGGCATCGCCCATTTCGTCGACCAGCAGCTTACTCAGCCGGCGCCACTCGCGCTTCTGAGCGTGCGCGTGAGCGAGATGCCGCCGCCCTATGTGAATTTCTACCGTAGCGCGCTCGGCGCCATCGTGCGCTCGGCGCAGGCAGCGGAAGGCCGGCCGTTTGGCGACTTCGACGAGGCGGCGCGAATCCGGTTCATCGCGGCGATGAGCCGGCGCGAGCTCAAGAGCTGGGACGGCCCGCCGCAGCCGCTCGTTTATGCGAATCTGCGCAACGATGCCGTCGACGTCGTCTATGGAACCGTCGAAGGCTTCGCCCGGGTCGGCGTGCCGTACCTGCCCCACATCCTTCCTGAGCAGAGGTGGTGAGATGGCGCTCGAAAAAGTCGATGCCGTGATCGTCGGCGCCGGCGCCGCCGGTTCGGTGTTCGCCGCCGTGCTCGCGCGGGCCGGCAAGAAGGTCGTGCTGCTCGAGCAGGGGCCGGACTGGAAGCTCACCGACCTCATCTCGTCCGACATCTGGGGCCGGCGGCTCAAGGGCGCGGGACCGACCATCCTCTACGCGGGCAAGGACGCGGTCGGCCGCACCGGGGACCACGGGTGGGGCACCGGCGGCGCCGCGCTGCACTACTCCGCGAACTTTCCGCGCCTGTTGCCCGACGACTTCACGGTCAAGAGCGACCACGGCCGCGCGCTCGACTGGCCGATCTCCTATGCCGACCTCGCGCCTTATTATGACAAGGTCGCCCGCGAGATCGGCGTCTCCGGCGACGCCAAGGCGGAGGAGCGCTGGCGTCCGGCGGGCGAGCCCTATCCGATGCCGCCGCTGAAATCCTTCCGCTACGGCGAGGTGTGGCTGCCCGGCTTCGAGGCGCAGGGTCTCCACATGATCCGCGGCGCCGTCGGCATCAACAGCCAGGCCTACAAGGGCCGCGACGCCTGCATCTATGACGGCTGGTGCGCCGCCGGCTGCCCGACCCGGGCGCTCGCCAATCCGCAGTCGACCTGGCTCGGCGAAGCGCGCGAGCGGGGCGCCGAGGTTCGGCCCTTCAGTTACGTCACCCGCGTACTGACCAATCCCTCGGGCACCCGCGTCACCGGCGTCGAATATTATGACGAGAAGAGAGAGCGCCAGGTGCAGGAGGCGGGCGTGGTCGTGCTCGCGACCTTCGCTTCGAACAATCCGCGCCTCCTGCTCAACTCGCGCACCGACAAGCATCCCGACGGGCTCGCCAACCGCAGCGGCCTCGTCGGCAAATATCTGATGGCGCATGGCAGCGCGACCATCGCCGCGATCTTTCCCGAGGACGTGCAGAACTACATGGGCTCGGCGGGCTACGACTTCGTCACCTACGACCGGCATCCCAAAACCATCCGCAAGGAAGCCTTCGGCTCGACGTTCTGGAGCACCACCGCGGCGATGAAGCAGAGCGACGCCCGCGGCATGGCCGGCGTGCGGCCCGACCTGTTCGGCCGCGAGCTCGACGAGTTCATGAAAGTGAAGGCGCGCGGGCTCGCCCGCATCACCGCGATCATCGAGGAGATGCCGAATATCGACAACCGCGTCGAACTCGCCGAGGAGAAGGACGAGTTCGGCATGCCGCTCGCCCGCATCGTCCACACCTATGATCGCGACGTCCACGGCCTGTGGGACGCCGCCATCGCCGAAGGCGAGGCGATCGCCAAGGCCGCCGGCGCCAAGGAGGTCTGGCCCGGCCGCGGCATCGGCCCGCAGCATCTCCTCGGCGGCACCATCATGGGCACCGCGGCGGAGAACTCGGTGGTCAACAGCTACGGCCAGAGCCACGACCTGCCGAACCTCTACGTCGCCGGCTGCGGCATCTTCCCGACCGAGAGCGCGGCGAACCCGACCTTCACGCTCAACGCGCTGTCGCTGCGTGGGGCGGAGCAGCTTGCGGGGGCGTGGGGGAGCGTGGCGGGGTAAAGTCGAGGGCGCCGGACGGTCGGTCGCCACGATGGCGCTTTCTCACATTCCAACGTCATCGCCGGGCTTGACCCGGCGACCCCGATAATAAGGCACAGCCGCGCCCCGATGATCGGGGTGGCCGGGACAAGCCCGGCGATGACCGCTACAGCGGATGACGTCGGCCTCAGCCCTAAAACGTGCTCTTCAGCTTCAGCCGGTCGAGCCGGTTGATCGACGGCACGTCGAAGTGGCGGCGCTCGTGGTTCTGGAGGACGTCGAGCGAGATGTTGGCGCCGGCCGATCCCTGGGCCCAGATCTTGCGATAGAGATCGGGCAAGTCCTTCGGTTTCTCGCTGTCGGCGCCGACGCCGACGATGACATCGCCGCGGCGCAGGCCGGACCTCTCCGCCGGCGCGCCGGGGGTAACCCGGCTCACTACCAGCCGGCCGTCGACCTCGTCGGTGTTCAGCCCGAGCCAGGGATGCGCGGGCTGGAGCGAATGCCCCTCGGCGATGAGGTCGCCAAGGATCGGCGACAGCCGGTCGATCGGCACGAACATGTTGCCGCGCGGACCTTCACCCTTGCCCGAGGCGTCGCCGACGATGAGCGAGCCGATGCCGATGAGCTTGCCGTCATGGCCGATCAGTCCGGCGCCGCTCCAGGCCGGATGCGGCGGCGCAGTGAAGATCGCCTCGTCGAGCAGGTACTCCCAGTTGCCGGCGAACTCGCGCTTCGAGACGACATGGGCGGCGATCATGCCGGACTGCCCGCCGGACCCGGCGACCAGCACCCGATCGCCGGTCTTCAGGTCGGCGGATTTGCCCATCTGCAGCGGGCGCACGTTGAGCGGCGTGATCGCCTGCAACAGCCCGAAGCCGAACTCGTTGTCGTAGCCGACGATATTGGCCGGCACCGTGCGGCCCGAACTGGTGGTGATCTCGGCCGCATGGGCCTCCACCATGAGGTAGCCGATGGTCAGCACGAGCCCGGCATTGTCGATCACGATGCCGGTGCCCTCGCGCTCGCGACCAAGGCTCTCGCGGGTGTAGCCGTCAGGATTGATGAAGGTCTTGATCTGGACGACGCCCGAGAGCAACTCGTCGAGCGAAAGGCTTTCCCCCGCCTGGGCCGGCGCGCTGCCGAAGGCGACCACGAGGGCCAAGAAAGCTGCGGCTGTGACCGCGGTTAAGGCACGCGTGACCCCAATCAGGCAAACGCCCTGCATTTACCGCCTCCTCTGCATGGAAAGCCAGCAGTGCCCAGCATAGTAGCAATTCGTGTTCCAGTCACGATACCGTCACCATCGGCCGGACGATTTCCACGCTCGTGGACGATCTGACGCGGCTTCTGCGAAGAAAAGATGTGCTTCTGACGTGTCGCGCCCCGATTTCCGCCTCCGCGCGCCGGGACGCAGCCCACGTCGGCGTGGACGACGCGGTACGGCCGCCGCCGAATCAGTGGACAGACGCTTTTACGGTGGGCGGCGCGGTGTCAGCCCGCGTGGGCAAGCTTTTGCTTCTCCCGCAGGTGCGGGAAAATCTCGGTCAGCAGCGAGCCCGGATAGTAGGTCGGCGTGAAGGCCGGATGGGCGCGGATCGCCGCATACCAGCGGCCGATCGCCGGCCGGTCGGCCCACATGCCGGCAAGGCCGAGATCGTCCATGCGCACCAGCGCCGGCATCAAGGAAACATCGGCAAGCGTCGGCTGCCCGCCCTGGAGGAACGGGCCGCCGCTCTCGTCGATCGCCGCATCCATCCGCTCATAGGTGCGGCGCATGCGGTCGAGCGAGGCGTTCATGTCCTTCTCGGGGAAGCCGGTGCGCCCCATGGCGAGCATGAATTCCTTGCGCAGCGGTTTCGATTCCGCGAACGCCAGAAACTCCTCTTCGCTCATCTTCGCGAAGCGCGGCAGGAAGGCGAGGTTGAACGTCGGCACCCGCACGGCAGCCGCCGGCATCTCGTCGATGAAGCGCATCAGCGAGCGCATGCGCGCGCGCTCGCCGGGCTCGCGCGGGGTGAAGCTCTCGCGTTCCGGCGCGACCTCGTCGAGATATTCGATGATCACCGAGGAATCGGTGATCACCTCGCCGTCATGCACGAGCGTCGGGACCACGCCGTTGGGATTGAGCGCGAGATAGTCCGGCTTGAGCTGGTCGCCCGCGAGGAGATCGAGCTTCTTCTCCTCGAAGGCGAGTCCCTTGGCGTTGAGCACGAACCGGACCCGCTGGCTGCAGGTCGATTGCGGCGCGTTGTAGAGCGTGAAGGCCATCGCGCCGGTGAGGCCTCTAAATTCCGCTTACTCTGCAGCGACCCGCTGTGCCGCGCCGTGCACCGAGGTGATGTAGTCCATCGCCGCCTGTACGCCGCCCTTCTTGATCGGCACGCCGGCGAGGGTCAGCGCCATCTCGGTCCCGGCGAGTGCGCCGAGGATCGTGAGGTCGTTGGTGTCGCCGAGATGCCCGATGCGGAAATAGCGGCCGAGATACTTGCCGAAGCTCATGCCGTAGGAAATGTCGAAGTGATCGAGCGCGAGATTGCGCAGCTTGTCGGCGTCGTGGCCCTCGGGGAGCACCACCGCCGTGATGGTCGGCGAATAATATTTCGCGTCGCGGCACAGGATCTCGAGGCCCCAGGCCCGCACCGCGCGCCGCGTCGCCTCGGCGAGCCGGTCATGCCGCGCGAACACGTTCTCGAGGCCTTCTTCGTGCAACATGTCGATCGCGACCACGAGGCCCTGGAGCATGTTGGTCGCCGGCGTGTAGGGGAAGTAGCCGTTCTTGTTGGCGTTGAGCATGTCCTCCCACGACCAGAACGACTTCACGAGCTTCGAATTCTTCGACGCGGCGATCGCCTTGTCGCTCACCGCGTTGAACGACATGCCCGGCGGCAGCATCAGGCCCTTCTGGGCGCCGCCGATGGTGACGTCGACGCCCCACTCGTCGTGACGATAGTCGGTCGAGGCGAGCGAGGAGATGGTGTCGACGAGAAGCAGCGCCGGATGGCCGGCGCGGTCGATCGCCTTGCGGATCTCGGCGATCGGCGACAGGCAGCCCGTCGCGGTCTCGTTGTGCAGCACGCACACCGCCTTGATCTCGTGGCCCTTGTCCTCGCGAAGCTTGGCCTCGATGACCGCGGGATCGGCGCCGGTGCGCCAGTCGGTCGTGATGAACTCGGGCTTGAGCCCGAGCTTGGTCGCCATGTTCTTCCACAAGGTGGCGAACTGGCCGGTCTCGACCATCAGCACGCGGTCGCCGGGGGAGAGCGTGTTGACGAGGGCAGCTTCCCACGCGCCGGTGCCGGTCGCGGTGTAGATGATGACCGGATTGGCGGTCTTGAAGATGGTCTTGACGCCATCGAGGGCGCGCTTGGCGAGCTTTCCGAATTCCGGCCCGCGGTGGTCGATGATCGGAGTGTCCATGGCGCGCAGAACGCGATCCGGAAGCGGCGTCGGCCCGGGAATTTGCAGGAAATGACGGCCGGCATTGCGGGACGAATTCTTAGGCATGGCTATTGTTTGACCTCTGATCGAAAATTCGCTGATCCGGTGCTGCAATCCGGCTGGAATGCCAGATGTGGCGCCATGAAGGACGAATACAAGGCCCAGTCAAGCCCGGCCGGTATCCGTCGGCGGCATGGCGAAGCCGATGATTTTGCTTCCGGACGCGCTCTCGCCTATGAGTGACGCACCTCTTTCGCAAGGCGACATGTTTCGCAAAGGGACATGGGTCACGGCGGCGGTCCGGCTGCCGCCAAGTCGGCAGAAGCTATGCGGCAGGGGGGCGTGCGGCAGGTGACGTGATGGGAATGGCGGTGACGGTGGCGCCCGGGCTCGAGCGACGGCTGCAGGGCGGAGCTTGCGGGCGAGGTCCGGTTCGACCACTTCACCCGCGGCCGCTACGCGACCGACGCCTCCCATTACCAGATGCTGCCGATCGGGGTCGTCACCCCGCGCACCATCGCCGAGGCCGAGCGCGCCATCGCCATCGCCCGCGCCGAGAAGGTGACGGTGCTGGCGCGGGGCGGCGGAACGTCGCAGAGCGGCCAGACGGTCAACCGCTCGCTGGTGATCGACTGCTCGAAATACCTCAACCACATCATCGATCTCGACGTCGCCGGAAAGCGCTGCGTCGTCGAGCCCGGCATCGTGCTGGACGATCTCAATCGCCAGCTCAAGCGCCACGGGTTGTGGTTTCCGGTCGACATCTCGACGGCGTCCCGCGCCACCATCGGCGGCATGGCCGGCAACAATTCCTGCGGGGCGCGGTCGCTGCGCTACGGCGTCACCCGCGACAATGTCCTCTCGATCGATGCGATCCTCGCCGACGGCGAGAAGGCGCATTTCGGCCTCGTCGGTCCTGGCCTGAAGGACCCGGCGCCCGACGAAAAGCTGCGCCCGCTCGCCGAGGACCTGCTCGCCATCGGCCTGCGCGAATCCGACGAGATCGCGGCGCGCTTTCCGAAAGTGCAGCGCCGGGTCGGCGGCTACAATCTCGATGCGCTCGCGCCCAACGCGCCGGTCCACAACCTCGCGCATATCCTCGTCGGCTCGGAAGGCACGCTCGGCTTCTCGACGGGGATCGAGCTGAAGCTGTGGCCGCTGCTCGGCCGGCGCGCGGTCGGCGCTTGCCACTTCGCGCGCTTCTACGATGCGATGGCGGCGGCGCAGCATATCGTCAAGCTCAAGCCGATCGCGGTCGAGCTCGTCGACCGCACCATGATCGAGCTCGCCCGCGACATCGCGATGTTCCGCCCGACCATCGACGCCTTCGTGCGCGGCGAGCCGGATGCAGTGCTTCTCGTCGAGTTCGCCGAGGACGATTGGGAGGAAAATCTCGCACGTCTCCGCCAGCTCGGGCAGCTGATGGGCGATCTCGGTTTCGCCTGGAGTCACTCAGGGGCGAAGTGGGGCGGCGTCGTCGAGGTGCTCGATCCCAAGCTGCAGGCGTCGATCACCGAGGTGCGCACCGCCGGCCTCAACATCATGATGTCGATGAAGGACGAGGGAAAGCCGGTGTCCTTCGTCGAGGACTGCGCGGTGCCGCTCGATCATCTCGCCGAATACACCGCGCGGCTCACCGAGGTGTTCGAGAAGAACGGCACCCGCGGCACCTGGTATGCGCACGCCTCGGTCGGCTGCCTGCATGTGCGCCCGGTGCTCAACCTGCGGCTCGACAAGGACAAGGCGGCGATGCGCGCGATCGCCGAGGAGGCGTTTGCGTTGGTGCGCGAATACAAGGGCTCGCATTCCGGCGAGCACGGCGACGGGCTGGTGCGCTCGGAGTTCCATCGTCCGATGTTCGGCGAGCAGCTGGTGCATGCGTTCGAGGAGGTCAAGGACCGCTTCGATCCCGGTGGCCTGTTCAATCCCGGCAAGATCGTGCGGGCGCCGAGCTTCGACGACCGCACCAATTTCCGCTACGGCCCCGGCTATCACGGCGAGCCGATGACCGCGGTGCTCGACTGGTCGGCCTATCCCGGCGTCGGCGGCGGTTTCCAGGGCGCCGTCGAGATGTGCAACAACAACGGCGCCTGCCGCGCGCTCGTCGGCGGCGTCATGTGTCCGTCCTACCGGGCGACGCGCGACGAGAAGGACGTCACGCGCGGCCGCGCCAATACATTGCGGCTCGCCGTCACCGGGCAGCTCGGTCCCGACGCGCTCACGTCGGACGAGATGGCGGAGACGATGAAGCTCTGCGTCTCCTGCAAGGGATGCCGGCGCGAATGTCCGACCGGCGTCGACATGGCGCGGATGAAGATCGAGGTGCTCGCCGCGCGCGCGGCGAAACACGGGCTCACCTTGCATAGCCGCCTCGTCGGCTGGCTGCCGCGCTACGCGCCGATGGCGGCGCGCTTCCCCTGGCTGTTCAATTTGCGCGACCTCATCCCCGGCGCGGCGGCGCTGTCCGAAAGCCTCGCCGAGTTCTCTGCGCGTCGGACCCTGCCGCGCTGGCGCGGCGATTGGTTCCGCGACGCCGAAGCCCGCGCCGCCACAACCCCCTCTCCCGCTTGCGGGGGAGGGTCGGGGAGGGGGCCGCGGCGTCTGAAGGAGCCGCTGCACGCGATGGAAGCGCGATGCCCACTAACTCGCCGCGAAGTCATCCTCTTCGCCGACACCTTCAACCGCTACTTCGAGCCGGAAAACCTGCGCGCCGCGCTCGCGGTGCTGCGCGCGGGCGGCTACCGCGTCGAGATCGCGACCCCCGCCGACGGCAGCGCGCGGCCGCTGTGCTGCGGTCGCACTTTTCTCGCCGTGGGCCGTGTCGACAAGGCACGTGAAGAGGTCGAACGCACGCTCGCGACGCTCGCACCCTATGCTTCGCGCGGTGTGCCCATCATCGGCCTTGAGCCGAGCTGCCTGTTCTCGTTCCGCGACGAGATCCCCGCGATCATCAAGGACGGCCGCGCCGCCGAGGTGGCGGGCCGGGCGGTGCTGTTCGAGGAATTCCTCGCCGGCGAGGCGCAGGCGGGGCGGCTTTCCTTGCCGCTCGCGCCATTGCGTGGCCGCGCACTCCTCCACGGCCACTGCCATCAGAAATCCTTCGACGCCATGGGCGCGGTGACGAGCGTGCTCAAGCTCGTTCCCGAGCTCGCAGTCGAGACGATCGAGTCGAGTTGCTGCGGCATGGCCGGCGCTTTCGGCTATCACGCCGACACCGTCGACGTTTCGCTCGCCATGGGAGAGCTCTCCCTGCTGCCGGCGGTGCGCACCGCGCCGGCCGATGCCATTATCGTCGCCGACGGCACCTCCTGCCGGCACCAGATCAAGGACGGAACCGGGCGGTCCGCGATTCACGTGGCGCGGGTCATCGAGCGCTGTCTCACGATGGCGAAGTCGGGAGGCTGAGCGATCGGCAGCCGCGGTTTCGCGGCGCCGATCCCAAGGGTGCCCCTCAGTACGCGTCGAAATGGCCGGCGGCAGGACGGGTTTTTCCTTGAACCGACGTTGCAAACGCGCAAAATGCTGCCTGAATATCGAACACAGCCGCCAGGGCTGGTCTTGTGAGCTTTCCCAAGGAGATGAAGATGGCAAACATCTGCAATCGCTTGCGCGTGTTTGGTGCGGTCGCGCTGGCGGCTCCGGCCTTCGGCAGTGCGGCGCTGGCGTGGGAGCCAACCAAGCCGGTCGAAATCGTAGTGGCGGCGGGGGCCGGCGGAGCCTCCGACCAGATGGCGCGCATGCTGCAGCTGGCGGTCCAGAAGAACGGCCTGATGAAGCAGCCCATGGTGGTGTCCCTCAAGGGCGGGGCTTCCGGCGCCGAGGCGCTGATGTACATGAAGTCCGGGCAAGGCGACCCGAATAAGTTCCTGATCGCCTATTCGCTGATCTACACCTTGCCGCTCTCCGCGAAGATCCCGTTCGACTGGCGCGAGCTGACGCCCGTCTCGATCGTGGCATTTGATCAGTTCGGCCTGTGGGTGAACTCCGAAAAGCCGTACAAGACGGTGAAGGAATTCACCGACGCCGCGAAGTCGGCATCGCCGACCTTCAAGATGGGCGGCACCGGCTCAAAGCGCGAAGACCAGATTCTCACCGCTTTCATCGAAAAACGCACCGGCGCGAAGTTCAACTACCTGCCCTACAAGTCCGGTGGCGAGGCGGCGACCCAGCTGGTCGGCAACCACATCGAGGCGAATGTCAACAATCCGTCCGAAAACGCCGAGGTTTGGCGGGCGGGCCAAGTGCGCGCGCTCTGCGTCTTCGACGACGTGCGCATCGAATACAAGGCGAAGATCACGCCCGATCTGTCGTGGAACGACATTCCGACATGCAAGGAGCAGGGGCTCGACGTGCAGTACACCATGCTGCGCGGCATGTTCCTGCCGGGCAAGGTCCCGGCGGATGCCCAGGCTTTCTACGTCGATCTGTTCCGCAAGATTTCCGCGACGCCGGAGTTCAAGGACTACATGGAGAAGCAGGCGCTCAAGCCGAGCTTCCTCACCGGCCCGGACATGGTAAAGTTTCTGGAGAAGGACGAGGCGCTTCATAAGCAGCTCATGACCGAGGCCGGTTTCGTCAACACGACGCACTGACTGCGGCAGCGTTCCGACGACTTTTTTCCGGCGGCCGGTCTGCGGTCTCGCCGGAACGCCCCGGGGTCTTGATCTCGAGCCCGTCCTGTCCGCAGGGGTTGCAGCTTCCGGATGGGATGCCCTGAATTCGAGCTTCCATGTCGCAAAATGCCCCCCCTCCGGCGGGATCAGACGATCGCCCAATCGTAAAATCCCGCAGCGTCGACATCGTCGTTCTGCTTATGTTGCTTGCGCTGGCCTGCCTGCTCGGCTGGGACAGTGCCCGCATCGGCAGATCTTGGGCCGATGATGGACCGGAGGCCGGATATTTCCCATTCTATCTGTCGATGCTGCTGGGTGCGGCCTGCATCTATGGCCTCGTTCGCCTGCTGGCGTCTCCCCATGCCGAATCGGAAGGGTTCATCACCCGCGAGCAGCTTTGGCGGGTGATGCAGGTGTTCCTGCCGACCCTCGGCTTCGTGATCCTGACCGATTACCTCGGTCTCTATGTCGCGAGCTTCCTGCTGGTCACGGGGTTCATGTGGTGGATCGGACGCATCGCGCTGTGGAAGTCGCTGCTCACCGGCTTTCTCTTCACCGCGCTGATGTTCGGGACGTTCGAGATCGCCTTCAATGTGATCATGCCGAAGGGACCGCTGGAAGCGGCCTTCGGCTTTTGATGCGACGACGGCAACCGGCTGTGTAGCGGGGAAAACTCCATGGAGGCCTTCGAGTTGCTGTTTCAGGGGTTCATCACCCTGATGACGTTCCAGAAGCTCGGCTTGATGATGGTCGGGCTGGTGCTCGGGGTGTTCGTCGGCGTGCTTCCCGGCCTTGGCGGCCCGAACGGCGTCGCCATCCTGCTGCCGCTGACCTTCTCGATGGACCCCACCTCGGCCATCGTGATGCTGTCGTGCCTCTATTGGGGCGCGCTGTTCGGCGGTGCCATCACGTCGATCCTGTTCAACATTCCCGGTGAGGCGTGGTCGGTTGCGACCACCTTCGACGGCTACCCCATGGCCCAGAAGGGCCAGGCCGCACAGGCCCTCACGGCCGCCTTCACCTCGTCCTTCATCGGCTCGCTGATTGCGGTGATCCTCATTACTTTCCTCGCGCCGCGCATCGCCGATTTCGCGCTGCGCTTCGGGCCGCCGGAATTCTTCGCCGTCTACCTTCTGACTTTCTGCTCCTTCGTCGGCCTCGGGCGCGAGGAGAAGCACAAGATCGTGATCTCCATGGCGTTCGGGCTCCTGTTGACCGGCATCGGCATGGATACGGTATCCGGTCAGCTGCGCATGACGTTCGGCTTCACCGACCTTCTGCGCGGCGTCAATTTCCTCGTCGCCGTGATCGGCCTCTTCGGCATCAGCGAAATTCTGATCACCATGGAGGAAAGCCTGGCGCTGCGCGGACACGCGGCGCACATCAACCCGAAGGTGGTGTGGGACACCTGGAAGACTTTCCCGCGCTACTGGGCGACGATCGCGCGCTCGGCCTTCATCGGCTGCTGGCTTGGCATTACCCCGGGCGGCGCAATTGCGGCCTCCTTCATGGGCTACAATCTCGCCAAGCGCTTCGCCCGCGACAAGGAGACGTTCGGCACCGGTCGCATTGACGGCGTCCTGGCGCCGGAGACCGCTGCTCATGCCGCCGGCACCTCGGCCCTGCTGCCGATGCTGGCCCTTGGCATTCCCGGCTCCGGCACCGCCGCGATCCTTCTGGGCGGGCTGCTCGTCTGGGGGCTCAATCCGGGCCCGCTGCTGTTCGTCGAGCATAAGGAATTCGTCTGGGGCACAATCGCGTCCATGTATCTCGGCAACGTGGTCGGCTTGGTGCTGGTGCTCTCCACGGTGCCCCTGTTCGCGGCGGTGCTGAGGGTGCCGTTTGCCGCCATCGCCCCGATGATCGTGGTGTCCTGTGCCATCGGCGCCTACGCAATCCAGAACGCCATGTTCGACATCTGGCTGATGCTTGGCTTCGGCGTGCTCGGCTACGTCTTCAAGAAGCTCGACTACCCGCTCGCCCCGCTCACCCTGGCGCTGGTGCTCGGCAGCCGAACCGAGGACGCCTTCCGCCTGTCCATGATCGGTGCGAGCGGTGACCTGCGGGTGTTCTGGTCCAACGGACTGGTCGGCACCATCACCACACTTGCCCTCGTGCTGCTGTTCTGGCCGGTGATCGGCAGCATCTTCGACCGGGCGCGGCGGGTGTTGGGCACTCTGGCCGGCAAGGCATCATAGAGGTTTCGGCCGGTCCCTCACGGACTACACACAGTCCTGAAGCGCTCCACCGCGGTCGCCAGCACCTCGTCGCCGGGCCTCGCCCACCAGTCCTCGGAAAATATCTCCACCTCCTGGATGCCGGTGTAGCCGGCGGCTTCGACCATCCGGCGGATCGCGGGAAAGTCGATGACGCCGTCGCCCATCATGCCGCGATCGGTGAGGAGGTGCCGCGTCGGCACCAGCCAGTCGCAGATGTGGTGCGCGACGATCCGCCTGCCGGCGCGCGCGAGCTGCGGCGCGAGGTCCGGGTCCCACCACACGTGATAGCAGTCGACCGCGATGCCGAGCCCGTCATTGCCGAGCGCATCGGCGATATCGAGCATCTCTTTGAGCGTGGTGATGCAGCCGCGGTCCGCCGCATACATCGGATGCATCGGCTCGAGCGCGAGCAGGACGCCAGCCGCGCGCGCATGCGGCAGTATCGCGGCGAGCCCCTCGATGAAGAGCGCGCGCGCCTGCGGCAGGTCGCGCGAGTCGGGCGCGAGCCCGCCGCCGATGATGACGATGTTCTCCGCGCCGATGGCGGCGGCTTCGTCGATCATGCGCTTGTTGTCGTCGATCGCAGCCTTGAGTTTTTCCCGCCCCGCAGCCGCGAACAGGCCGCCGCGGCAATAGCCGGTTACGCGCAGACCGCTGTCCTTGAGGATGCGCGCAGATTCCTCGATGCCCGTCTCCTCCACCATATCGCGCCACGGCGCGACGCCGGCAAAGCCGTGGCGCGCGGCGGCAGCAACCGCCTCGGCGAGCTTCCACTGCTTGCGCACCGTCGCGAGATTGAGGGAGAGGTCGAGGGGCATGGTTGCGGAGACTCGATCGACTACGAACGGCTTGCTCAGACTCGGCCGATTCGCGAGACCATGGCCCTAAAGCTTGAATAGATCGGAATGGGTTCCGGTTCGGGCGAAAAGGACCTCGTCTTCCGACACCTTGTAGATCAACAACCAGTCCGGCGCGACATGGCACTCCCAGTATCCTTTCCACTCGCCCCGGAGCGGATGCGGCCGCACAGCCGCTGGCAACGGTGTTCCGCGTCGCAGCGCATCGACGACAGATTCGAGTCGCTGGCGATCGTAACCTCGTTTGGCGATGCGCTTCAGGTCTTTGGTGAAGGCTCCGCTGAACCGGACAGCCTTCATGCTTTTCGCGTCTTGCGAGGGCTTTGAAGCTTATCGAACAGCTCGGTTGTGCTACCGGTGAAGACCTCGCCGCTGCCCGCTTCGAGCTCATCGATCGCCTTGCGCGTGCGGGCATTCGGAACCCGCACTTCGAACGGCAACCCTTCGTGAAGTACGACCTGCCGCAAGAACATGGTGATCGCGTCGGTAGTGCTCACCCCGACCTTGGCCAGCACCCGACCGGCCTGCGCTTTGAGTTTCGGCTCGATGCGGGCCGTTATGTAGGCGGTCTTACCCAAGGGCTTCAGCTCTCGCTCGCAAAATGTATTGTACCACAAATGCGATACAGTGTGCCTCTCTGCAAGAGAGAAACAAGCGGCGAAGCGCAGTCTAATCGCTAAAAAAGCGGCCCGCCCAGGCAGGGAACACCCGGGCGGGCCTACCAGATCGATGCAGGGTGGATGGGGGGGCGCAGCATCGACCGGTTCGGAAAAACCGTATGCTCAGTAGACGCAGGTCTTGCCGAGATAATTCCCGTAGGCGTCGAAGTTGCGGACCCAGTGGCAGGGAACGACATAGGCCGGGCGGCTCGAGGCGACGGCGGCACCGACCACGGCGGCGGTGGCAAGGCCAATTCCGAGGCCGAGGCCCCAGCCGCGTGCCTGCGCTTCGCTGCCCGAGGTCATCACGGCGCCCATGGTGAGGGCAGCCACCGCGACGGCGGCGATCTTGTTGGTGATGGACATGGAAAACCCCTCTGAACCCTTTGAACCCTGTGGCCCACGAACGGGCCGGCAAAGGTTGGTAGCGGGGGGGCGTCCGCAGGTTCAAAGCTTTTGCGCCCTCGTGTTGACCGGGGCGCCGCGGTAGCGCATTTTGCCCCGCGCGCTCCGCGGCGCGGAACGAAAGAGTAGAAAGATCATAAGCTTGTGACCAGAGCCGGGAAAAGTTCCCGGTCTTTCCGTCGAACGACACGAGCCCCTTTCCCCGAGGGAACCCCATGGCGACACCGAACAAAGTCATCATCACCTGCGCGGTCACCGGCGCGATCCATACGCCGACCATGTCGCCCCATCTGCCGATCACTCGCGGCGCAGATCGCCGACGCCGCGATCGGCGCGGCGGAGGCGGGTGCCGCGATCGTCCACCTGCACGCCCGCGATCCCGAGACCGGCCGCCCGGACCAGCGGCCCGAGGCGTTCGCTCCCGTTCCTGCCGATCATCAAGCAGCGCTGCAACGCGGTGATCAACCTCACCTCGGGCGGCTCGCCGACCATGCGCGTCGAGGAGCGGGTGAAACCGGCGGAGGTGTTCAAGCCGGAGGTCGCGAGCCTCAACATGGGCTCGATCAACTTCGCGCTGTTTCCGATGCTCGACCGTTACAAGACCTTCAAGTTCGACTGGGAGCGGCCTTATCTCGAGGGCACCCGCGACCTCATCTTCCGCAACACCTTCAAGGACATCGAATTCGTCCTCAAGACCTGCCAGAACAACCAGACGCGGTTCGAGTTCGAGTGCTACGACATCGGGCACCTCTACAATCTCGCGCACTTCCTCGACCGCGGGCTCGTCAAGCCGCCGCTGTTCGTGCAGTCGGTGTTCGGCATTCTCGGCGGCATCGGTACGCACCCCGAGGACGTCGCGCACATGCGCCGCACGGCGGACCGGCTGCTCGGCCGCGACAATTATCGCTGGTCGGTGCTCGGCGCGGGCCGCGCCCAGATGCCGATCGCGGCGATGGCTGCGGCCATGGGCGGCAACGTGCGGGTCGGCCTCGAGGACTCTCTGTGGATCGGCCCCGGCAAGCTCGCGGAGTCGAACGCGCAGCAGGTGACGAACGTCCGCAAGATCGTCGAGGGGCTCGGCCTTGCGATCGCATCACCCGACGAGGCGCGCGAGATGCTCTCGCTCAAGGGCGGCGACAAGGTCGCGTTTTAGGTTTCGGGTTCCCCGTAGCCTGGGTTGAGCGCAAGCGAAACCCAGGGACCGACGTCGAGATAGGCGAGGCCGCCGCCGGGTTTCGCGTTCGCTCAACCCGGGCTACGGGCTACGCGCGTCTCTCACGCCCACGGCAACAGCGACACGTGGATCACGTCCTTCGCGCCTTCGCCGCCGACCGACTTGATGGCGTAGTCGGCGTCCTTGAGGCCGAAGGTGTGGGTGGTCACGAGCTCGAGCGGAAAGCGGTGCGAGGCGAGCTGCGCGAGTGCGAGCTCGCAGGCCTTGAAGCTGTGGCCGCGCGCGCTGCGCACGGTGACGTATTTCACCGTCATCCGGCCGATCGGGAAGTTCGGGAAATCCGCCATCTCGCCCTGCA
The DNA here is from genome assembly GCA_963824905.1 of uncultured Alphaproteobacteria bacterium. Classification (GTDB taxonomy): domain Bacteria; phylum Pseudomonadota; class Alphaproteobacteria; order Rhizobiales; family Xanthobacteraceae; genus JAJPKK01. The sequence goes on along the minus strand of CAWGRH010000014.1, from coordinate 45,646 downwards.
CCACGATGGTGCCGGCCTTGCGCTTGAGCGCTTCGATGCCGAGCAGCACCGGCATCGTTCCGGCGCCGGCGGTGCAGTCGAGCGCGACGTCGACACCCTTGCCGCCGGTGATCTCCATGATGCGGGCGAGCGGGTCTTCTTTCTGGACGTCGATGACGTAGTCGGCGCCGAGCTTCTTCGCCACCGCGAGCCGCGCTGCGTCCTTGGTGGTGCCGGTGATGATGATGAGGGAGGCGCCGGCCTGCTTGCAGATCACGGTCTGCGAGAGGCCCTGCTGGCCCGGTCCCTGGATGAGCACCGTGGAATTGTAGCCGACCCCGCCCTCGAACAGCGACCATTCGATGCCGTTCGCCATCGGGGTGACGATGCCGGCGAGCTCTGGCGTCACGTTCTTCGGCACGTGATGGAGCACCGCGTTCCACGGCAGATAGACGTACTGGCTGAAGCCGCCCCACAAATGCGGGGCGCGTTCGGCCGAGGTGTAGCCGTAGCGGATCGCATCGGGATTGTAGCGCCAGTCGGTGTTTTCGCAGTGGCGGTACTGGCCGAGATGGCACCACTCGCACTTGCCGCAGGCGACATAGTGCTCGACGAAGACGAGATCGCCTTCCTTGAAGCCCTTGCGGCGGGTGAACTCGCGGCCGGCCTTGGCGATGGTGCCGATGTTCTCATGGCCCATGATCACCGGCGCCGCCGAGGGTGGATGCTTGTAGAGCTTGACGTCGGTGCCGCAGATGCCGGCGACCTCGACCTTCATCAGCGCGGCATCCTCCGGAATGTCCGGCATCGGATATTCGCGGATCTCGGTCGTGCTCGGCGCCACCCGGACGGCGGCAAGGACCTTTTCAGCCAAGGCGGGTCTCCTCCTGTTTGCGTGGGTTGCTAGCATCCCGGAGCGGACAAGCGCAATTTGCCGGAGCACGGGCAAGCCGACGAGATGACCGACCAGGAGACCAGCGAGCGAGACAGCGCGGGGCAGGCGCAAAGCGCCGGCGGCGCGCGCCCCGGCCTCGGCTTCAAGCGGAGCCCTGCGCAGGTCGAGGCGCTCGAGCGGGTGAGGGCATGGACGCGGGAGCGTTTCAAGCTCGCCGAGGCGCTTGCCGGTGGTGGTCGCGGAGGTCGCCTGCGGCCTGCCGGGCTGTCCGCCGATCGAAACCGTGGTCGCCTTCTGGACCGCGGACGACCGGCGCCATCAGTTCAAGCTGTTCAAGCCGGTCACGGAGGTCGTCCAGGACGACCTGCCGTTCGCCTGGATGAAGGACGCACTGGTGTTCACCGGCGAGGACGACTGCTGCTGAGCCGGCGGCAGCCGTGGGCGGCGAATTTTGCGACGCACGCTCGTCCGGAAGCGCGCATTTGACTTTGCGTTAGTTATGACTTACGGTAAGTTATGGCTTACGATGCTGCGCTGACGGCCCTCGCCGACCCGACCCGCCGCCTCGTGTTCGAGCGGCTGCGGCCGGGCCCTCAGCCGGTCACCGCGATTGCCCGCGGGCTGCCCGTCAGTCGCCCGGCGGTGTCGCAGCACCTCAAGGTCTTGAAGGAGGCGGGTCTCGTGACGGACCGGCCGGAGGGAACGCGTCGCGTTTACTCGATCGACCCCCATGGGCTCGGCGAGCTGCGCCGCTGGCTCGATCAGTTCTGGGACGAGGCGCTGGCGGCCTTTCAGCAAGAAGTCGAACGTGAACCGAAGGACAAAGGGGAACCTAAATGAGCGGAATGACGCGGACCACCACCATCGCGCCGGTGCGCAAGACGCTACGCGTCAAGGCGGACCAGGCCCATGCCTTCGAGGTTTTTACGTCCGGGATAGGGCAGTGGTGGCCGCGCAACCATTCGATCGGCAACGCGCCGGTGAAGACCGTGGTGATGGAGACGCATCTCGGCGGCCGGTGGTACCAGCTCTGCGAGGACGGCTCCGAGGCGGTCATTGGTAAGATACAGGCATGGGAGCCGCCGCATCGCTTCGTGGTCAGCTGGGACATCAGCTGTCACTGGAAGGCCGTCGCCCTCGGCTCCGAGGTCGAAGTGCGCTTCGTCGCAGATGGTCCCGATGCGACCACCATCGAGCTCGAGCATCGCAAGTTCGAACGGATGGGCGAGGAGGCCGGCGAAAAGATGCGCCGCGACGTCGATGGCGGTTGGCCGGGCGTGCTCGAGCATTTCCGGCGCGAAGCGGAGGCGTAAGCCCGCTCGCCGCGTCATCGCTTCGTAAGATATCGGCCGCAAAACAGAGTTCTGCAGCGCGGCCGCAAACCTCACCTCGACAAAGGAGCACGCCGATGAGCATCGAACTCTATGTCTTCCCGCCGAGCCCGCGCGCCTTCAAGGTGATGGCGGTGGCGAACCATCTCGGCCTCGATTGCGCGATGCGCATGATCGACTTCAGCAAGGGCGAGCACAGGTCACCGGAATACGTCGCGCTCAATCCCAACATGCGGATGCCGACCCTCAAGGACGGCGACTTCGTGATCTGGGAATCGAACGCGATCAATCAATATCTCGCGTCGCAAAAGCCGGAGAGCGGCCTGTTGCCGAAGGACGAGAAGGCGCGGCTCGACGTTACGCGATGGCAGTTCTGGGACCTCGCCCATTGGGATCCCGCCTGCGCGGTGTTCGTGTTCGAGTACCTGGTGAAGCCCGTGCTGCTCGGCATCAAGGAGCAGGACGCGGCGGCCCTTGCCAAGGGAACGGAGTTGTTCAACCGGGCGGCCGCGGTGCTCGACGGCCAGCTCAAGGGACGCAAATACGTTACCGGCGACACCTTGACGCTCGCGGACTTCGCGCTCGGCGCGCCGCTGATCTATGCCGACACCGTCCACCTGCCCCTCGCGCCCTATGGCGAGATCAAGCGGTGGTACGCCACGCTTGCCGCGCTGCCGTCGTGGCAGAAGACGCTCGCCCAATGCACGGCGCGGCCATCGGCGACAGCGGCTTGATTGGCTTCGGAGTGTGCGGAGCCACCCTCGTCATTCCAGGGCGCGCGCAAGCGCGAACGCGGAATCCAGCAATCGCTCGTGCGATGATTTCCTGGATTCGTCATGGCCGGGCTTGACCCACGAGTGTCCGGCACGGTTTGTGCTTTTCATGCGACCTTGGCGACCGCGGCGGGAGCGTTGGCGGCGCGATGCTCGCGGCGTCGCCTGGTGGCGCGCGTGGCGCGGGGGCCGAAGTTGAATTTGGGTTGCCGGGGCTCGGGCAATGGCGGGGGCTTGAGCAGCTCTGCGACGGCGCGGCGGAGCATCAGGTTGGATTGGATGAGCCGTGCGAAGGTGAGCGGACTGGCGACGATCCTGGTGGCCTCGTGGGCGAGGCGCAGCAGCACGAAGGCGATCAGCGCGACCGTGATCTGAATGCGGACGGCGTTTTCCGAGGTTCCCAGGAAGTGGCCGATCTTCAAGGTCTGTTTGACCCATCGGAAGAACAGCTCGATCGCCCATCGCCGCTTGTAGAGGTCGGCGATCTCCTGCGCGCTCGCCTCGATGTCGTTGGTGAAGATGCGCAGCACCTTGCCGGTCTCGATCGCAACCCGGACCTCGCGGACGAGCCCCGGCATCGGGTTGCACCGCGATGCGGCGAGCCGCTTGGGAAGATATCCGGTCCGATCGCTCAGGATCGCCGATCCCGGCGGCACCGCGCGATGCTGCGCCACCTCGAACGGCGTGTTGGACTTGAGGCGGGTGACGATGCGACAGCCGGCTGCGTCGAGTTCGGCCCACCAGCCGTAATCGTAGTAGCCGAGGTCGAACACGTAGGTCGCGCCCGCCTCGATCGGCATCTGCTTGGCGGCGGTGATGTCGTTGACGTTGGACGGCGTCACTATCAGGTAGAGCGGCTGATCGGCATCGGGATCGTAGATGATGTGCGCCTTGGCGCCGCAAACTCCGGTCGAGAACCTCGCCCAATCGCTCAGCTCGCTCAGCCGCAGGGAGGTCGAATCGATCAGCCGGATGCAGTCGGCGATCTTGCGGCGATAGCCGGCCTGCAAGGATCGCATCAACGCCGCCAGCAGCCCGGCGAACACTTCGACCGGACGATCCGCGTTGGCGCTCGACAACGCCGATCTCGATACCGGGCGGCCCCCGAGATGATGAAGCTTGCCGGCGTGGCTCTTCAGGTTCGTTTCGATCTCGCGCAGGCTTCGCGCCCCGCAAAGCTGCCCATACAGCATCGCGATCAGATGCGCCTTGGACTTCACCACCCGACCGTCCCAGTCGGCATCGTGCTCGTCCACAAGCCGATCGAACACCGCCCATGGAATATGCTTCAGCAGCTCATGAAAAACGATATTCTGATGAGGCACGACGTTGATCCTTTCCCGTCCAGATGATTCGTAACCAGCTGGAAGCGAGCAGAATCAATGTCGTGCGCTTATTCAAGCCCACGAGTGTCCGGCACGGTTTGTGCTTTTCATGCGACGTTGGCGACCGCGGCGGGGGCGTTGGCGGCGCGATGCTCACGGCGTCGCCTGGTGGCGCGCGTGGCGCGGGGGCCGAAGTTGAATTTGGGTTGCCGGGGCTCGGGCAATGGCGGGGCTTGAGCAGCTCTGCGACGGCGCGGCGGAGCATCAGGTTGGATTGGATGAGCCGTGCGAAGGTGAGCGGACTGGCGACGATCCTGGTGGCCTCGTGGGCGAGGCGCAGCAGCACGAAGGCGATCAGCGCGACCGTGATCTGAATGCGGACGGCGTTTTCCGAGGTTCCCAGGAAGTGGCCGATCTTCAAGGTCTGTTTGACCCATCGGAAGAACAGCTCGATCGCCCATCGCCGCTTGTAGAGGTCGGCGATCTCCTGCGCGCTCGCCTCGATGTCGTTGGTGAAGATGCGCAGCACCTTGCCGGTCTCGATCGCAACCCGGACCTCGCGGACGAGCCCCGGCATCGGGTTGCGCCGCGATGCGGCGAGCCGCTTGGGAAGATATCCGGTCCGATCGCTCAGGATCGCCGATCCCGGCGGCACCGCGCGATGCTGCGCCACCTCGAACGGCGTGTTGGACTTGAGGCGGGTGACGATGCGACAGCCGGCTGCGTCGAGTTCGGCCCACCAGCCGTAATCGTAGTAGCCGAGGTCGAACACGTAGGTCGCGCCCGCCTCGATCGGCATCTGCTTGGCGGCGGTGATGTCGTTGACGTTGGACGGCGTCACTATCAGGTAGAGCGGCTGATCGGCATCGGGATCGTAGATGATGTGCGCCTTGGCGCCGCAAACTCCGGTCGAGAACCTCGCCCAATCGCTCAGCTCGCTCAGCCGCAGGGAGGTCGAATCGATCAGCCGGATGCAGTCGGCGATCTTGCGGCGATAGCCGGCCTGCAAGGATCGCATCAACGCCGCCAGCAGCCCGGCGAACACTTCAGCCGGACGATCGGCGTTGGCGCTCGACAACGCCGATCTCGATACCGGGCGGCCCCCGAGATGATGAAGCTTGCCGGCGTGGCTCTTCAGGTTCGTTTCGATCTCGCGCAGGCTTCGCGCCCCGCAAAGCTGCCCATACAGCATCGCGATCAGATGCGCCTTGGACTTCACCACCCGACCGTCCCAGTCGGCATCGTGCTCGTCCACAAGCCGATCGAACACCGCCCATGGAATATGCTTCAGCAGCTCATGAAAAACGATATTCTGATGAGGCACGACGTTGATCCTTTCCCGTCCAGATGATTCGTAACCAGCTGGAAGCGAGCAGAATCAATGTCGTGCGCTTATTCAAGCACAGATCGTGCCGGACACTCGTGGGTCAAGCCCGGCGATGACGAAGGTGGGTTATTTGTGCTTGCGCGGCTTCTTCTTCTCGAGCGTGGCGCGGCACTTCGGGCTCAGCGAGTGAACGTTCCGCACCATGCAGGCGGTGATCTGCTGCTCGTCGGGGATGTAATTGGCGCATAGGTACTTGGCTTCCTCTTCGCAGGCGGCGCGCTGCTCAGGCGTGCCCTGGGCGGCCACGAGTGAAGGCGCGATCGAGGCAAGCGCAAGTCCCATCGATGCGGCAAGGAAGAAGGCGAGCAATCGAGGCAAGCGGCTGCAATTCACGTTCATGCGGTTCCCTCTTCGCGCCTCGAGACCCCAGACACTGCGCGGCTGGCGATGAGGGCGAGCGGGGGGTAGCACAGCTTTTTCGTCATCGCCAGCCGCGCCGATCGCTTGACATTGAGGGCTCGAGACCGATGGCGCGGCAACGGGGCTACCGGGATCCGGCCGCCGCGCTTGCCGAGGCGGCCGCGGCCTCCCGTGCGTGGTCTGGAGACGTTGCGGCCAAATAAACCTTGCGACGCAATGAACTTGGCTCTTTGACCCGCGACCATTATATGGGCCGTCGGTGAACGGCTGCCGGCGGCATGCCGGCGACAGGTCGAACGGCGGTTCGATTATTCATTGCGCGGCGTTCGCCTGCGACGGCGGCGCACGACATCGGAATTGGAGTGTGCTGCTCATGGTCATGCGGAAGCTCGCGCCGGCCTTTCTGACGGTCCTGTGTCTCGGCGCGGTCGCCGCCTCGCTGGCGCTGTCCACTTCGCACATGACCGCGGCGCAGCCGTCGAAAGGCGAGGCGGACGAGGACGAGCGCTGGCTGGTCGTCGCGCCCGGCCGGGTCGAGCCGGTGTCGGGGGAGATCAAGATCATGGCTTCCGTCGCCGGGGTCATCGGCGAGGTCTTCGTCAAGGCGAACGGCACCGTGTTCGCGGGAGAGCCGATGGTCCGCCTCGCCGACGAGGAGGCGCAGGCCCGGTTAGCGGCTGCGGAGACCCAGGTCGCGCTGCGCCGAAAGGTGCGTAACGACGAGAACCCGACGCCGAAGGCCGCAGTGCGCCGCCGGGCCGAGGATGCGGTGGCCGACGCCCAGAAGGGAGTATCGGAGGCGCGGGCGGCGCTCGACCGCACGGCCATTGCGCGGCGGACCGAAGGCAGCTCCGCCGCCGAGGTCGACGCGGCGCGCACCGCGTTGACAAAAGCGCAGGAGCGCCTCGTCGCCTACAAGGCCGAGCTGCGCAAGGTCGAGGCCGATACGCCGCCGACCCAGGCCGAGGGCATGTACAACATTTCGCGCAGCGACCTCGCGGTGGTCGAGGCCGCGGTCGACAAGCTGACGATCCGCGCCCCGATCGCCGGCACCGTGCTGCAGGTCAACGCCAAGGTAGGCGAGCTCGCGTCGCCCGCCTCGCCGCAGCCGCTCGTCGTGCTCGCCGATCTCACCGCGCTGCGCGTCCGCGCCAAGGTCGATGAGCGCGACATCGGCGACGTCAAGATCGGGCAGCCGGTGATGGTGCGCCCGGCCGCGTTCGGCGGGCGCGAGTTTCCGGGCAAGGTGTCGTTCATCTCGCGAATGGTCGAGCCCGGACGCGAGAACGTGCGCCCCAACTCGACCGAGACCGGCATCGTCGAGGTGCTGGTCGCCCTCTCTGAGCCCGGTCCGCTCACCGCGGGCATGAAGGCCGACGTCTATTTCCGCAGGGACAACACCTCGCGCAAATGAGGGGCGTGCTGCGCGGAGCGATCCGCGAGCGCGAGAATATGTTGGCTGTCATGGCCGGGCTTGTCCCGGCCACCCCGATCATATGGCACGACCGTGCTCTACTATCGGGGTCGCCGGGCCAAGCCCGGCGATGACGACGAGGAAGAGTGCGCGCATGCTTTCGCACGTGCAACGATGCTGCTAGCCTTTCCGGTCAACGGCGTCCGAGGAGACGCCGGACAGGGAGGTTCTGCATGGAACGTTTCATCGCCGATCTCGTCCACGGTCTGGACAACGGCAAGCTCAATCGCCGCGAATTCTGCGAAACAGTGGCGCTCGCCGCCGCGATCTACGGGGCGGGCGAAGCCGCGCAGGCGCAGGCGTCGCGCGGCTTCAAGGTCATCGGCATCAACCACATGTCCTACACGTGTCCGGACTATCTCAAGGCGCGCGACTGGTACGCCTCGGTCCTCAACATGAAGAGCGAGCAGACGCGCGACGACGGCAATCGCGCCAACATGATGTTCGGCCCGGATCAGGGCAAGGGCGGTACGTTCCTGGTGGCGCGCACGCCGAAGAGCGTCGCAAGCGGTGCCACCGGGATGACCAAGCCCGGCGTCGAGGCGGTGATCGACCACGTCTGCTACACGGTGCCCAACTGGGACGAAGCCCGCGTGCGCGCCAACCTGAAAGCCAAAGGGCTCGAGGTGTCGGGTCGTGACGGCAGCCTGCATGTCTTCGACCCCTTCAACTACGACGTTCAGCTCGCATCCGCGGCAGAAGAAAACGCGTTCAAGCGCTGAAGGGGGAGGAAACAATGGAAGGTTTCGTCGCAAAGCACGTCGATGACTATCAGCACGGCAAGATCAACCGCCGCCGGCTCATCGAGATTCTCACCCTCGCCGCCACCACGGCCTATGCGGGGAAAGCCGCCGCCGCCGAGCCGTCGGGTCTCGACGTCGCGCTCGTCAATCACGTCTCCTACACCTGCCCGGATTATCGGCGCGCCGCCGACTGGTATTCGCAGGTGTTCAATCTCGACCAAGTCGGCGCCACCAACCGCGACGTCGCGCTACCGTTCGGCAAGAAGGGCGAAAAGCCCCTCGGCATCACCGCGAACGACGTGCCGCTCACCCACATCATCTGCCGTACCCGGCCGCAGGACAGCGGCGCGGGGGCATCGACGCGGCCGAAGCCGACCGCGGTGATCGACCACATCGCACTGACGGTCGCCGATTTCGACCGCGATCGGGCGAAGGCGCAGCTTACCGCGCTCGGCGTCAAGAACGTGCGCGACGGCGGCCCGTACAGCGTCTACGTGGATGACCCGTTCGGCTACGAGATCCAGATCAGCGGCATCGGCGTAACCGCCGTGTGCGGTGCGGGCGATCGCGCGGGCTGCGGCGACAAGCGCTGAGCTTGCGGCGGGCGTGGAGCCTGCCGCCGTCGGCCGGTCAAGCCCCGGCCACCGCGTTTAGAGGGGCGCGGCCCGGGATTGCCGGGTCGCGCCTGGTCGCACCCGGCGATGACGCAGACATCTAGGGCGGGATCAGGCCGATCGCCTTTCGCAGATTGTCGAACGGTCGCGCTCCGGCGCCGTGTGCGGGCGCGATCGTCGCCACGTCGAGCTTGTTCGTGGTGATGACCCGATAAAGGTCGATCGTCTGTTCGGGCGTGCGCGCTAAATCGCGGGGGTCGTTGCCTTCCGGCGGATTGTAGCCGTCGCCCCAGTACACGAGCTTCTCCTTCGGCATGTAGACGAGGAGATTGTTCACGTTGTGGCTCGTGCCCTGCATGAAGTAGATCTCGATCGTCTTGTCGCCATCGGTCATCACCTTCTTGTCGGCGACCGTCTCGAAGACGGCGGGGCGCGGTGACTTCGACAGCATGTCCGGGGCGATGGTGCGCGGCCGCGCCCACACCTTCTCGAAGAACGGCTTGTTGCGCTCGTGGGTGACCACGGTCGCGCCCTTCGCCACGTAGGTGCGCAGGCCGCCGGCGTGGTCGTAATGGGCGTGGGTGTTGACGACGTAGCGGATCGGTTTGTTCGGAATGACTTTCGCGATCTCGTCCATCACCGCGAGCGAACGGGCCTCGCTGCCGATGCCTTCGACCACCACGACGTAGTCGCGGAACTCGACCGCCCAGTTGCGCGCATTCGGCGTGCCGAAATACCAGACGCCGTCGGCGAGCTTGTCGACGGAGACGCGCAGCGCCGGCGCCGGCGCGTCGCGCACGTTGGCCGGCACGTCGATGGTGACCGCGGCATTGGGCTTCACCTCCGCGACGGTGATGTCGAAGGTCGGAAATCCGTCCTCGGTCTGCACGATGTGTCGCGGGAATTTCACGCCACCGAAGTCGGCGTAATCGGTATAGGCGATCTCGACGGGATAATCGCCGATGACCTCGTTGGTGGAGAGATAGCTCACCTTCTCGACGAGGTTCTGGGCGTTGATCGACGCCTTGTACTCGGTGCCGTCGAGGCTCACCGTGATGGTGTTGCCGTCCGCCTTGCCGCCATGGGCGAGCGCCGCCTTGACGACGCCGTGCGGGGTCGCCCACAGGCGCTGCAGGCGCTCTGCGGTTGCGGGCGCGTTGGGCACCGCCTGGTTGCCGGCCTCCTGCCAGGCGAACTTGCCGCTCACCGCCTGGACTGTGCGCTGGTCGGCCGCGACCGCCTGCGCGCCGCCTCCGCGTGGCGGATGCTCGCCCTGGGAGCGCACCTGCACGAGCCGCATCGCCGGCGTCTGGTAATTGACCGAGGCGTCGTAGACGCGCTGGATGAAGCGCGGCCAGCGCTCGCCGGGCTCATAGGCCTGCCCGAAGCTGAACACGAGGCCGCTGCCCTTGTACTCGATCGAGTTGAGGTTGGTCGCACCCATGGCATCGGCCACGGCGGTGAGTCGGTTGGTCTGCGCCTCGGCCTGGGGCACAAATCCCCGGGCTGCGCAGCCCAGCACCAGGCCGGCGATGATCGCCACGCGCCAATTCATGCTCATCCTCCCGTTCGTGTACTTATCGGGAGCGGAGCCTATTTCGCTGCGATGAAGTTTTCCAGCCGGCTCGATGCCGCGCATGGCTCGTGTGCGCGAGAGCCCGCGGATCAGCACTGCGGAGCGAAGGTGTCACCGAGCAGGTACGCCACGCCGCACCTTGCCGCGCCTGCGTCGCGATTCAGTGGCGCGGCCGCAACTGCTTGCGCTGGCGGCCACGGACTGCTGCTGCGAGGTGTTCGGGCTCGTGCCGACCTGCCAATAGGCGACGCGGAGGCGACGGCACTCGGCGTAGGCCTGCGCCCGCATCGGTTCCTCGACGCTTGCGGTTTGCTGGCGGCAGGCGGTGTCGTCGAGGGCTTCCATTTTCTGGATCGATTGATCGGTCCGATCCTGAGGGTTCAGGCAGCCGGCCAGGAACGCGCCGAGGAGGCACACGAGGATTGCGCCACGAAGCGGTAAAGAGCACCGGGCGCCCCCACCGGAATCGGCGTGCGCCTTCGCAATCAAGCCGGTTTTCCAACCCGTCATCGACCACCCCGCCCGACCTTGGGCAAGAGCGAGGGCAATCGTGGCGATTTCCGGGGCGCGACCTTGGAATCGTTACAAGGTCTTGCAGGTCGCAGGCCTCAATACCGGGCATGTCCCGGCGTGCGCGGGAACGGGATCGCATCGCGCACATTGGCGAGGCCGGTGACGTAGGCGAGGGTGCGCTCGAAGCCGAGGCCGAAGCCGGCGTGGGGGACGGTGCCGTAGCGGCGCAGGTCGCGGTACCAGCCGTAGTGCTCCTTGTCGATCGCGCGCTCGGTCATGCGGGCGTCGAGCACGTCGAGCCGCTCCTCGCGCTGGCTGCCGCCGACGATCTCGCCGATGCCTGGCGCCAGCACATCCATCGCCGCGACGGTGCGGCCGTCGTCGTTGACCCGCATGTAGAACGCCTTGATGTCCTTCGGGTAGTTCATGACGATGACGGGCTTCTTGGCGTATTGCTCGGTGAGATAGCGCTCGTGCTCTGACTGCAGGTCGACGCCCCAGCGCACCGGAAATTCGAACTTCTGCTTCGCCTTTTCGAGCACCGCGATCGCCTCGCCGTAATCCATCCGCACGAATTCAGAGCCGACGATGCCCTCGAGCTTGGCGACGAGGCCCTTCTCGATCCGCTCGTCGAAAAAGGCGAGGTCTTCGGCGCGCTCTGCGAGCAGCGTTGCGAACGCCGATTTGAGCAGGCGCTCGGCGAGCGTCGCGTCGTCGGAAAGATCGGCGAAGGCGATCTCCGGCTCGATCATCCAGAACTCGGCGAGATGGCGGCTGGTGTTCGAGTTCTCGGCGCGGAAGGTCGGCCCGAAGGTGTAGACCTTAGTGAGCGCGAGGCAGTAGGCCTCGACGTTGAGCTGGCCGGACACGGTGAGAAACGCCTCGCGGCCGAAGAAGTCCTTCTCGAAGTCGATTTTGCCCTGCGGCGTGCGCGGCAGGTTCGCGAGATCGAGCGTCGACACCCGGAACAGCGCGCCCGCGCCCTCGGCATCGGAGGACGTGATGATCGGCGTGTTGACCCAGAAGAACCCGTCCTCGTCGAAGAAGCGATGAATGGCTTTGGCGAGCGTGTGCCGCACCCGCGTCGCGGCGCCGATCACGTTGGTGCGCGGCCGCAGATGCGCGACCTCGCGCAGGAACTCGAGCGTGTGGGGCTTCGGCTGGATCGGATAGGTGTCGGGATCGTCGACCCAGCCGATCACTTCGATGCTGCTCGCCTGCATCTCGAACGGCTGGCCCTTCGCCGGCGACGGCACGATGGTGCCGGTCGCCGCGATCGCGCAGCCCGCGGTAAGCTTGAGAATGTCGTCGGTGTAATTCGCGAGCGTGTTCGGCGCGACGACCTGGAGCGGATGAAACGCCGAGCCGTCGGAGAGGTGCACGAAGGAAATGCCGGCCTTGGAGTCGCGCCGTGTGCGCACCCAGCCCTTGACGGTGACCGGCACGTCCTTCGGCGCCGCGCCGGCGAGAATTTCGCGCACTGAGAATTGTGTCTTGTCCATCGATCGAGCGTTACTCAGGGCGAGCAAGCTTGTCCAGCGCTCGAAGCCGATGTCTGTTGGCAATCGTAGCCACAAGGGAATGGTCATGGCCGGGCTTGTCCCGGCCACCCCGATCATGTGGCACGGCCGTGCCTCATCGATCGGGGTCGCCGGGACGAGCCCGGCGATGACGCCTGAGGATGTGGTGAGTTTTCGCGCCGAACCTTTCGCCGCAACCGGTCGCGCTATTTTCGCTGCGGTGCACGCTGCTCTTTTTTCGCCCGGAACAGACTGCCGCGCGTCTTGATGCGGACTGGCACAGGCGTATCATTGCGTTCGCAATGCCCCATCCTGCACCCCGGAAAGGTCACCACGATGAAAGCCAGTCTCTACGTCGGAACGGCATTCACGGTTGTTGCCATGACCGCCGCCTATGCCTCTCTCACCACCGCCAGCCGCGCCGCAGAAGGAACGCCGCTCCTTGCCGGTAAGGTGGTGTCCTCGACCGGCGAGGCATTGGCCGGAATTCCGATCAAGGCGCATCGCGACAACAGCGCCGTCACTGTCGCGGTTTATACCGATGCCAAGGGCGAGTATTCGTTTCCGACCTGGTCGGACCTGACGCCCGGTTCCTATTCGGTCGGCGTCGAGCTCCCGGATTTCCAGCACGCGGCAAAGCCCGTGGTCGTATCGAACGGCAAGCCCGCGCAGATCGACTTTACGCTGAAATCGAAGCCGGTCGCCTATGAGGACGCGACCAACTCCGAGATCATCGCCGGGCTGCCCGGCACCGACCATCAGAAGGTCCTGTTCTCCCAGTGCAGCAATTGCCACACGCTGCAATGGGCGCTGCAGGCGGGACGGACCAAGGAGGACTGGATCAGGGTCGTCAAGAAGATGGCCGGCCGCCCCGCCGAGTCCGAGACGCCCGGAACCTATGCATTCGGCCAGAAGCAGTTCATCGAGCCGCTCGCCGACTATCTCACCTCGATCCGCGGGCCGGACTCCGAGACCGTTCCGTTCACGCCGCGTCCGCGTCCGACCGATGCGGCCTCGACCAATATCGTGGTGACCGAATACGCGTTGCCCCGCGGCGGCGAGCGCGAGCTCTTCATGCTGCGCGGCGACCGGCGGTTCGTGTGGCCGCACGATGTCATCATGAACGACAAATACGCCTACTACACCGACCACTTCTCTTACGTGCTCGGCCGCGTCGACGTGAAGACCGGCGAAGCGAAGGAGCTGCCGTTCCCGGTGCCGAAGGGCGCCGGCCGCGAAGGCCGCGAGATGATGGGCGACGGCGACACCCGTCCCGGCGCACCCGGCGGCGGCGCCCACGAATTGCAGTTCGATCGCCAGGGCAACGTGATCGTCGGCATGGACAACGGCACGGTGAAATACGATCCGGAGACCGGCAAGTTCACCGCCTGGTCGTCCGGCCGCGCCATGTTCGGCCTCGATCCCGACGGCAACGTCTGGAACCTGCAGCGCAACGGCGATCTCGCCAAGATTGACACCAGCAGCGAAGAGCTCAAGAAGACGACCTTCCAACTCCCGAAGAACCGCGGGATCTACGACACCGACACCAATTCCAAGGGCCGCACCGACATCTACATCTGGACCGAGGGCAAGATCGGCCACTTCGATCCCGCGACGGTCAAGTACAGTGAGTTCCTGACGCCGACGCCCATGGCAGGGCCGCGGCGCGGGCAGATCGACGCCCAGGATCGGCTGTGGGCCGGCGAGTTCTATGCCGGCCAGCTCCTGATGTTCGATCCTGACAAGAAGGTGCTCAAAGAGTATCCGCTGATCAACGGCGCCAAGCCGTATGCGGCGCCCTATGCCGAGCCCTATTCGGCGAGCGCGGACGACAAGCACCAGATGGTGTGGACCCACGATTTCAGCAGCAGCCGGCTCTATCGCATCGACATGAACAGCGGGCACTCGACGGAATACATGACGCCGTCGAACTACGAGGTGCGCGACCTCAAGGTCGACACCGCGGCCGAGCGCCCGACCGTGTGGGTGCCGGCCTATCGCCCGCCGGCGAAGCTGGTCAAGATCCAGGTGCGGTAAACTTACGGGCATCTACTTGGATGCCCGGAGCAAGCGGCCCTGCCCCCTCTCCCCGCGCGCGGGGAGAGGGTCGGGGTGAGGGGGCGGTTTCACGAGTCTGAGCCTCCGAGAATCTCTCCTGACGCTCAAACTCGCGACGCGGCCCTCACCCGGATCGCTGACGCGATCCGACCTCTCCCCGCGCGCGGGGCGAGGTAATCCCGGGCCGCACCGCAATTTGTAAATCTCGCAGGGTTGAGTCCGGCCGATGCCGCCGAGAATTGGCACACGCCGGACGCATTCACCCTCTCCGCAGAATCTCCCGCATCCGCTGCGGCGTGACCGGTAGCCGCGTCACTGCGCCCGGCATGGCGATGGCGGCGTCGATGGCGCTGGCGATTGCTGCGCCCACCGCGTTGACGCCGGCTTCGCCCGCGCCTTTCAGGCCAAGCGGATTGAGCGGGCTCGGGGCGTCCTCGGTGATGACGATTTGGAGCGCCGGGATCTCGCGCGCCGTCGGCATGAGATAATCGGCGAAGTTGACCGCGAGCGGCTCGCCGCGCTCGTCGTAGTGGAATTCCTCGAACAGCGAACCGCCGATTCCTTGGGCGAAGCCGCCGGCGATCTGGCCTTCGACCAGCATCGGGTTCACCGCCTTGCCGATGTCGTAGGCGATGAGATAGCGCTCGACGTTGACGCCGCCGGTCTCGCGATCGACCCGCACCACGGCGATGTGAACGCCGTAGGGATAAACCATGTGGTCGGAGAAGAACCAGCCGTCGGCAGCGAGCCCTGGCGCGCGTGCCCCGCGCAACTTGGAGGTCGGCGCCAGCGCGCGGGCGACCGCGGCAAGGCTCACCGACGGGCCGCCGCCCTCCTTCACCACGACCTCGCCGTCGCGAACGTCGAGCCGGTCCATCGGTTGCTGCAGCATTTCGGCAGCGACGTCGAGCGCCTTCGCGCGCACGTCCATTGCGGCGATGCGTGTCGCCGACCCCGTCATCACCGTGACCCGCGAGGCGAAGGCGCCCATGCCGAAATCGATGCGGTCGGTGCGGCCGTGGGTCACCCGCACGCGGGTATAATCCACACCGAGCGCATCGGCGCAGATCTGCGCCACCACCGTCTCGACGCCCTGACCGACCGAGGCGGCCCCGGTGATGACCTCGACGGCGCCAGCGTGATCGACGACGACGCGCACGCCATCGAACGGCCCGAGGCCGCTCTTCTCGACGAACAGCGCAAGCCCGGCACCGACCGCTTCGCCGTCCGCGCGGCGTTGCTTCAGGTCGGCCTGCAGCGTCTGCCAGCCGATCGCTTGCTGCGCCGTGTCGAGGAGGCGGGCGTAATCGCCGGAGTCGAGCACGATATCGGCGCCGAGCGTCGCAAACGGCCGCGCATAGGGCATATCCGATGCGTCGATCAGGTTGCGGCGGCGCACCTCGATGGGATCGAGACCGAGGCGCGCCGCGACGGCGTCCATCATCCGTTCACGCGCGAAGGTGCTTTCGAAGCGGCCCGGCCCGCGATAGGTGCCCCCCGGCGTCTTGTTGGTGAGGCGGATGTGACCGACGGCGCGATAGGCTGGCAGGCGGTAGGGTCCCGGCAGCATCGAGGCGGCGAGGTCGGGCACCGTCGCGGCATGAGTGCGCACATAGCCGCCCTGGTCGTGGAAGAACTCGTCGTCGAGCGCGAGCACGCGGCCTTCCATGTCCACCGCGGCGCGCAGGCGGTGAACCTGCTGGCGCGAATGGTTCGCCGCGATGAGATGCTCGCGGCGGTCCTCGATCCATTTCACCGGAACGCCGAGCCGCAGCGCGGCAAGGCACACCAGCACGTCCTCGGGATAGAGCTCGCCGCGGATGCCGAAGCCGCCGCCGACGTGGCCCTCGAAAAGGTGCACGGAGGACGGCGGGCGCCCGAGCATGCGGGCCAGCGTATCGCGGTTCCAGTGCGGCACTTTCGCGGCGCCGTGAAGCTCGAGGACGTCGCGCGCCGCATCGTGGCGTGCGATGGCGCCGCGCGTCTCCATCGGCACGCCGGAGTGCCGTCCGATCTCGACCGCGATGTCGACAACTGCCTGCGCGGAGCGGAAGGCGGCGTCGAGATCGCCGTAGCCCTTCTCGATCACCGCCGCTTCGGTCGGGTGGCGCTCGTCAAAGGCGCCGACGGGGCCCGTAGGATCGAGCACCGCGGGCGCTTCCTCGATGTCGAGCGCAACGAGATCGGCGGCATCCTCGGCAACATAGGCGTCGGTCGCGAACACGGCGGCGACGGGGTCGCCGACATAGCGCACACGATCCGTGGCGAGGATGGTCTGGCGGTAGGCGGCGAGGGCTTCGATTCGCGAGAGCCGGAAATCGATCGGCGGGATGGCGCGGACATCGGCAAAAGTCCACACGGCGGCGACGCCGGGGAGCGCGCGGGCGGCGCGGGCGTCGATCGCGACGAGCCGGCCGTTCGCCACCGGCGAGCGCACCACGCGCATCGTGAGCTGATGCGGAAAGCCGATGTCGGCTGCGAATTGGCCGCGTCCCGTCACCAGCGGGCGGTCTTCGAGGCGTTTGACCGAACGGCCGACGAAACCCATGGCGTCAGGACTTCGCCGCAGCGGCCCGCAGTGCGGCGCGGATGCGCTGAGGCGTCGCCGGAAATTCGTCGATCGAGACGCCGAACGGGCTGAGCGCGTCGTTCACCGCGTTGACGATCGCCGCCGGCGCGCCGATGGTGCCGCCCTCGCCGAGCCCCTTGGCCTTGGTCACCGATGCCGGCGTGAGCGTCTCGCGGTGATGAATGTCGATCGTCGGCATCTCCCGCGCCGTCGGCATGATGTAGTCGGCGAGCGTCGCGGTGAGGATGTTGCCGGTGTCGTCATAGATGATCTCCTCCATGAGCGCATTGCCGAGCCCCTGGGCGACCCCGCCGTGGATCTGGCCGTCGACGATCATCGGGTTGATCAGCCGGCCGGCATCCTCGGCGACGAGATAGGTGTCGATCCGCACCCGTCCGGTCTCGACGTCGACCTCGACGATGGCGACGTGGCAAGCATTCGAGAACGTGCCCGGCGGGTCGTAGGTCGCGCTTTCGGCAAGTCCGGGCGCCATGTCGGCCCCGAAGCGCTGGGTCTGGTGATAGGCCGCGCGCGCCAGCGCGGAAATCGCGATGCTGCGGTCGGTCCCGACGACGCGCGCGCTGCCGTGCTCCAGCACGATGTCGTCCACCGCAGTTTCGAGGAGATGGCCGGCCATGACCCGCAGCTTGGCGCTGATCTTGCGCGCCGCGAGCAGGCTCGCACCGCCGGCGATCACCAGCGAGCGGCTGGCGAAGGTGCCCCAGCCATAGGGCGTGCGGTCGGTGTCGCCGTGCACGATCTTCACGCGGTCGGGCGTCACGCCGAGCTCGTCGGCGATGATCTGCGCGAGCGTCGTGCGCAGGCCCTGGCCGTGGGGTGAAGCGCCGATGCGCGCTTCCACGAAGCCCGAGGGGTCCATGGCGAGGTCGACGGTTTCCCACCCCGGCGTCACCGCCATGCCGCGCGCGGCGAAGGCCGGCGTGCCATAGCCGGTGCGTTCCGAGAAGGTCGCGAGCCCGAGCCCAAGGTGGCGGCCGGCGGCGCGCGCTTTTGCCTGGCGGGCACGGAAGGCGGGGATGTCGACGGCCGCGACGGCATCCTCCAGGGTCTCCACGTAGCTCGCCTCATCGAAGGTGAGGCCGGTTGCGGAGACGTAGGGAAATTTCCGGATCAGGTTGCGGCGGCGGATGGTCACGGGGTCGATCGCGAAGGCGGCGGCTGCCTTGTCCAACAGCCGCTCCAGCGCAAAGGTGATCACCGGGCGCGACACGCCGCGGTACGGCGCCATCGGACAGGTGTTGGTGGTGACGCCGCGCGCACGGCAGGCGTATTCGCGCACGTCGTAGGGCCCGGGGAATTCCGCCATCGCCATCAGCGGCTCGACCCCGCAGGTGGTCGGATAGCAGGAATAGGCACCGATATTGGCGACGATATCCGCTTCGAGCGCAACGAGCCGTGCCTCGTCGTCGAAGCGGCCTTCGAGCACGATGTGCTGGTCGCGGCTGTGATAACAGGCGACGAGGTTCTCGCGGCGATCCTCGCTCCACGCGACGCTCGCGCGCAGCCGTCGCGCCAGCCACGCCACCAGCACGAACTCCGGGCCGAGCGACATCTTCTGGCCGAAACCGCCGCCGACATCCGGCGCGATGACGCGCAGGCTCGACTCCGCAATCCCGAGCACGTCGGCGATCGCAGTGCGCACGAGATGCGGCATCTGGGTCGCGCAGGTGAGCGTGATGCGGTCCTCAGTGGGGTCATAGGCGGCGTGGGCAGCGCGCGGCTCCATCGGCGAGGCGTTCTGCCGGCGCGAGCGCAGCGCGATTTCTACCGAGCGCGCGGATGCCGTCGCGTCGAAGCCCGGAGTCTTCATGCGGCCTTCGACGATGACGTTGCCGGCGGTGCCGGGATGGACTCGCACGGCGTGTGCATCGAGCGCCGCCATCGCATCGACGACGGGCGGCGTCTCCTCGATCTCGACGACGACCTCGTCGGCCACATCCTCCGCTGCCTCCCGTGACGGCGCCACCACCGCAGCGACGGGCTCGCCGACGAACCGCACGACATCCTTGGCGAGAATCGGCTGGGCGATCGGCACATAGTTGAACTTGTGCAGCATCGGCGTGATCGGCGGCAGCTCGCCGATATCGGCCGCGGTGACCACGCGCGCGCCGGTCGGCGCGGTGATGCCCAAGATACGCCCCGACGCGACGGGGCTGCGAACGAACCGGACCCAATGGGTCGCCGCGAGATCGCCGGAAAACCGACCGCGACCGGTCACGAGCGCCGGGTCCTCGAACCGCCGGATCGGCCGGCCGACGAACCCGCGCTTGTGCTCGTGGGTGGTCATGGGTTGGCTACAGCTTGCTCGTCCCGTCGCGCACACGCAGCAACGACAAAGGACGCTGCGCACGGCGTCTGCGCTCCCTCTCCCCGCGTGCGGGGAGAGGGTCGGGGTGAGGGGGCAGTTTCGCGAGTCTGAGCCTCCGAGAGTGACCTCCGACGCTCAGAATCGCGAAACCGCCCACTCACCCGGATCGCGGAGCCTGTCATCGGGCCGGCCAAAGGCCGGACCCGTTGGCGATCCGACCTCTCCCTGCACGCGGGGAGAGGTAAGCCCACTGGCCTCCCGACGAATTTCCTGTGCGCCGAGGGGATCAACGTGTGCTTTGCCTCATTTCACCGGCGGTTTCGCCGCAAACTGCGAGCCACGCAGGCACATGCGACCGCGAGAGTCCTGCCATAGTTTTTCGCTGGCGTGGAGATGACCCAGCGCGCGGGCGACAGTGCGGAAGTCGAAACTCGCAAAACGCTCGGCGACGTCGGTGTAGTAGAGCGGCTCCTTGGCGATCACGGCGAGAATATCATCGGCGAGCTTCGCCACCGCCGCCTCGTCTCCGGGAGTGCCGCGGGCGTCCGCCTTGCCCTTGACGTAGTCGGCGACCTTGGCGCGATCGGCGTAGGCATAGGTGATGCGCTCGTAATGCTCCTTCGGGATGCCCTCGGGGATCGTCGCGTCGATGCCGACCTTGGCCCCGGTCGGTACCACGCCGAAGCCCTGGGGAAGGCTTGGATCGAGCGGCTTCGCCCGCGCATTGCCGACGATCATAATGTCCTTGTCGCCCTGCACCCGCGTCGCGATCGCCCATTCGACGTCCATCGGATCGAAGATGTCGATGTCGTCGTCGACCACGACGACATGCTTCAAATCCATCACTGAGAGCGCGGCGAGGAGCGCGTTCTTGCCCTCGCCGGGGCTCTTCTTGATCGAGATCACCGCGTGCCAGAAGGCGCAGCCGCCGAGCGTCACGTTGATGTCCTTGACCTGCACGCCGGCGGTGCGCAGCGCCTGGCGGATCGCCGCATAGCGGGTCGGCGCCGCGAGCCAGGTGTTCTCCCAGGGCATGTGGAGGTTGTAGTAGATCGCGTCCTTGCGCATCGAGATCGCCTTGATGCGCACCAGCGGATTCCAATGGAGCCCGCCCATCAGGCGCGTGAACTCGCCGAAACGGCCTTCCGGCCAGGTCCAGCCGGTGGGGAGGATTTCCGCCTCCAGCACGATCTCGGCGTCGGCAATGTAGGGCACGTCGATCGTCTCGCAGGGCGCGAGGTCGACCGGGACGCCGCGCAGGCCGCCGGCGATCCCCATCTCGTCGACGCCGAGCGGGGCGCGGTAGCCGGAGCCGGTGATCTCGATCGGATGAGTGCCGATGCTGATGGAAATGGGCAGCGGCTCGCCGCGGGCGAGGGCGCGCTGGGCGAACAGGCGCATGTTGTTCGGCGTCACGATGTCGATGCCGGTGAGGCTCTTCTCCTTGACGATGAAGCGGTAGACGCCGCTGTTGAAGCCGAGCTCGGGGTCGCGCGCGATCACCACGCCCGCGGTGATCATCGGCCCACCGTCATAGATCGACGACATCGGGATCGGCAGCTTGTAGAGGTCGACGTCCTCGCCGACGTAGGTGACTTCGCGGGTCGGCGACGATTTCACGTGCCGCGGCGGGATCGGCCGGTCGATCGCCGCCTTGAGCTTCTCCTCGATCTCGCCATAGGTCTCGCAGCCCAGCGCCATGGTGGCGCGCTCGCGCGAGCGGATGATCCCGGACACCACCGGAACGTCGTAGCCGATGACGTTGTGGAAGAAGAGCGCCGTATTCGCCTGGTCGACCAGCGTCGCGATATGGCGAATATCCACGGGCTGATGCAGGTCGACGAGCTCGCCGTTCTGGCGCAGGCGGTCGAGGAACTGGCGGAAGTTTTCCTGCATCGATCAAGGCTCCGGGGTGGGGCAAGAGGAACGAACGACGTTACTGACCACGCGCCGCGCCGGCAACTCTTGGCTGCCCTCGGCATGCCGCATCGCTCCCTCCCCCCGTGTGCGGGGAGAGGGCCCGGGTGAGGGGGCGGCGCCACGATTCTGAGCCTCCGAGCCTCTTCCGACGCCCAGAACTCGCGGTGAGGCCCCGCCACCCGTATCGCTGACGCGATCCGACTTTTCCCGGCACGCGGTCCGCACGCGGGGAGAGGGGACTGGCCCGAGTCCATGCGCAGGCGCGGGCGATTTACGCTGGAATGTCGCGGCGGCAATGCTAGAAGGCAGGCTGGACACTCGACTGACGGAACCTCGATGAAAGCTTTGCTGTTGCGCCGCCACGGCGGGTTGGCGGACCTCGAACTGGTCGACGATCACCCGATGCCGCGCCCGGCCGAGGGCCATGTGGTGATCCGGGTGAAGGCCTCCTCGTTCAACTACCACGACGTGTTCACCATGCGCGGCATGCCCGGCATCAAGGTGCCGCTGCCGGTCGTGCTCGGCCTCGACATGGCGGGCGAGATCACGGAGGTCGGCACCGGCGTCATCGGCTGGAAGAAAGGCGACCGGGTCCTCGTCAATCCGCTCAACAAGAAGAAGGGCCTGATGGGCGAGATGCTCGACGGCGGCATGGCGGAATACTGCAGCGTCGCCGCCGACCAGCTCGTCGCCATGCCGGACGACGTCACCTTTGCCGAGGCCGCGGCGCTGCCCGTCGCCTACGGCACCGCGCACCGCATGCTGATCACCCACGATACCATCCGCCCCGGCGAGCGCGTCCTGGTGCTGGGCGCGAGCGGCGGGGTCGGCACCGGCTGCGTGATCCTGGCCAAGCACCTCGGCGCCGAGGTGATCGCCTGCGCGAGCAGCGCGGACAAGATGAGGCGACTCTCCGAGCTCGGCGCCGACCATGTGATCAACTACCAGGAGGTCGACTTCTCCAAGTGGGCGATCGAGCGCTACGGCAAGCCGCAGCGGCGCAGCTACGAGGGCGGCGTCGACGTCGTGATCAATTTCACCGGCGGCGACACCTGGCAGCCTTCGCTGCGCAGCCTCAAGCGCGGCGGCAAACTGCTCGTCTGCGGCGCCACCGCGGGCCACGATCCGAAGGAGGACCTGCGCTACGTCTGGACCTTCGAACTCAAGATCATCGGCTCCAACAGTTTCTACGACGACGACCTCAAGGGCCTGATGGACCTTATCGCGGCCGGCAAGATGAAGCCGGTGATCGACAAGGTATTGCCGCTCGAAGAGGCCGCCGAAGGCCTGCGCCTGATCCAGGACCGCGAGGTCTTCGGCAAGGTGATCGTGGCGCCGTGAGCGCCCTTTTTTGGCTTACGGGGCACGGCCTCCGACTCCCTCCCCTGCATGCGGGGGAGGGTGGGGAGGGGGCGCGTGCCACAACGCAAAGCGTTCGACCAATAGGTAGACATCACCGTGCCGGACAATAGCGCCGCAATGCGCGAAACCTCAGAAGGCCCCCTCCCTGACACTTCCCCGCAAGCGGGAGAGGGGACGATGGCCTCACCGCTTTTCAGCGAACACGGCGCTGTGTCCGGCCAGAAGGAGCCCCGATGACCGAAGAGATCACGCCGGAACGCGTCCAGGAGCTCGTCACGCGCGGGCCGTTCCACCGCTGGCTGGGCCTCAAGGTGGTCGCGGTGCACGACGACGGCATCGAGCTCACCGCGACCTGGCGCGAGGAATGGGTGGTCAACCCGGACCGCGGCTATACCCACGGCGGCGTTCTCGCCGCCCTCGTCGATCTCGCCGCCGACTGGGCGATGGTGAAAAAGCTCGGGCGCGGCGTGCCGACCATCGACCTGCGGGTCGACTACCACGCCGCCGCGATGCCAGGCGATCTCACGGCGCGGGGCAAGGTGGTGCGGCTCGGCGGCCAGTTTTCGACCGCAGAAGCCCATATCTACGACAGCAACGGCAAGCTGGTGGCGAGCGGCCGCGGCACCTACTTCACCGCGCCACCCAAGACGTGATGAAGCGTGAAGATCAAAGCGTGAAAAGGACCCCGTGACGTCCGCCTTCACCAATCTCGGCGATCTCATCCCGCGCGATCGCGATCCGGAAAAGCTCGCCGTCATCGATCTCGGCGGCGAAAGCGAGCGCCGCGTCACCTTCGCCGAGCTCGACCGCATGGCGATGGCCGTCGCCCGCGGGCTTCGGGCGCGGGGATACGCGCGGGGCGAACGAATCGCCATTCTCTCCGCGAACCGCAGCGAATATCTTGCCGCCTATTACGGCATCATGCGCGCCGGTCTCGTCGCGGTGCCCGTCAATTACCGGTTCCCCGCCGCGACCATCGCCTTCATCCTGCGCGACTGCGGCGCCAAGCTTGTGTTCTGCGATCCCGCGCGCCGCGGACAATGCCCGCCCGGGCTCCCGCTTGTGGCTTTCGGCGACAATGGCGCGGAGAGTTTCGCGGACTTTCTCGATGCTGGCCCGTTCAACGCGGTCGCCGCGGCGCCCGACGAGCCGGCGATGTTTCTTTACACTTCCGGGTCTACGGGGACGCCGAAGGGCGTGGTGCTCTCGCACCAGAGTCACATTTGGGTCGTCGAGACGCGGCTCGAAGGGCAGGACATCGCGTCCCAGCGCTTCCTCGTTGCCGCGCCGCTCTATCACATGAATGCGCTCGCGGTCAGCGCGTTCGCCTGCGCCGGCCACTCGACCATCGTGCTGCTGCCGCAGTTCACGGCGACCGCCTATATCGAGGCGATCGCGCGCCACCGCACGACTTTCCTCACCGCGGTGCCACCGATGATCGCGATGATGCTGCGCGAGTACGACCTCATGGCGCGCACCGATCTTTCCAGCGTGCAGTTCGTGCGCATGGGCTCGGCGCCGGTGAGCCAGAGCCTGATGCAGGCGCTGCATCGCGCGCTGCCCCAGGCCAAGGTTACCAACGCCTACGGCACCACCGAGGCGGGGCCGGTGGTGTTCGGCCCGCACCCGCGCGGGCTTCCGCAGCCGGAAGCGTCCGTCGGCTATCCGCATCCCAAGGTGGCGGTGCGCCTCGTCGACGGTGGCGACCGCGCGGCGACCCAGGGCGAGCTCGAGATGAAATGCCCGGCGATGATGCTCGGCTATCACAACCGGCCCGACCTGCCGGTCCCGATCACCGGCGACGGCTTCTACCGCACGGGCGACGTGTTTCGCCGCGACGCCGACGGCTTCTATTACTTCCTCGGCCGCACCGACGACATGTTCGTCTCCGGCGGCGAGAACATTTATCCCGGCGACGTCGAGCGCATGCTCGAGCGCCACCCCGCGGTCGCCCAGGCGACCGTCGTGCCGATCGACGACGACATCAAGGGCACGAAGCCGGTCGCTTTCATCATCGCCAAGGGCGCGGTCGATGCCGAAGAGATCAAGCGCTTCGCGCTCGCCAACGCGCCGGCTTATCAGCACCCGCGCTTCGTGTGGTTCGTGGACCGCCTGCCCCTCTCCACCACCAACAAGATCGACCGCGGGGCCCTGATGCGGATGGCGACGGAGCATCTCAAGGAAACGGAGGCGGCGCGATGACCGGCGTCGATCGCCGGCTGCCGGCCGGTGATGAAATCTTCCTCGATCACGTCGCGCACTTCGTCGCGGATGCCGATGCGGCCGCGCGGGCTCTCGCGCTGGCGGGCTTCACCACCACGCCGCAATCGATCCAGGTGAACCCCGATGCCGGCGGCGGCCCACCGCAGCCGACGGGAACGGGCAACGTCACGGCGATGCTCGACCGCGGCTACATCGAGTTTCTGTTCAAGACGGCGGACACGCCGCTCGCCAAGCAGTTCGATATCGCCATGGCGCGGTACCGGGGACTGCACCTCATCGCTTTCGCGGTAGCAGACGCCGCCGGCACCCATGCGCGGCTGGCCACTGACGGATTCGCACTGCAGCCGGTAGTCGACATGCGGCGGCCGGTCGAGACGCCTACGGGTGCGGGCTTCGCCGCGTTCTCGATCGTGCGGCTGCAGCCCGGCGAGATGCCGGAGGGGCGCATACAGGCGCTGACCCACCGCACCGAAGCCACGGTATGGCAGGAGCGCTGGCTCAGCCACCGCAACGGTGCAATGGGCCTCCTCGACGTCGCCATCGTCGAGCCCGATGTCGCCGAGGCGGCGGCGCGGTTCGCGCGGTTCCTCGGCCGGACCGCGGCGTTCGACCGGTTCGGCCAAAGCATCACGCTCGATCGCGGGCGCGTTCAGCTCATGTCGTCGCTGATGCTTCGTGAAAGTTTGCCCGGGCTCGAAATCCCGGCATTCCCGTTCATCTGCGCCTATGGCATCGCCGTGCGCTCGCTCGCCGCGACCGCGGCGTGCCTCGACGCCGGCGGCATCGCCTTCATGCGCCGGCCCGGCTGCCTCGTTGCCCCGTTCCCCGCGCCGCTCGGCGACGGATGCTGGGCGTTCGTCGAGGACGCGGCCGCGCTACCGTGGCGAGGGTCCTAACACGCGCAGTCATTCCGGGGCGCCGCGCAGCGGCGAACCCGGAATCGCAGATTCTGTTCCGACACGCAAGCAGTCTGGATTCCGGGTTCGCGCTGACGCGCGCCCCGGAATGACGGTGTGATGAATTCACATCCCGAGCAGCGCGCGCTGCGCGTCGGCGTCTTGGGCGAACGCCGCCATCGTGCCGTGCCAACGCACCTGACCCTTCTCCAAGCCGTACACGCGGTCGGCGACGAGCGCCGCGAAGTGCACGTTCTGCTCGGAGAGGAGCACTGAAATGCCCTCGTGCTTGAGCGCGAGGATGGTGTTCGCCATCTCCTCGACGATGACCGGGGCGACGCCTTCCGACGGCTCGTCGAGCAGGACGAGGAGGGGGTTTCCCATCAGCGTGCGGGCGACGGTGAGCATTTGCTGCTCGCCGCCGCTCATGTCGGAGCCGCGCCGGTCGACCATGGTGCCGAGGTTCGGAAAGAGCGCGTAGAGCCGCTCTTCGGTCCACACCGGCGCCGCGCGGCCGTCGCTGAAGCGCCGCGGCGGCTGGCGGCCGACGTCGAGGTTCTCGGCGACGGTAAGCGCCCCGAAAATGCGCCGGTCCTCGGGGACGAAGCCGAGGCCGCGGCGCGCGATCTCGAAGGGTCGCAGCCGCGAGATCTCCTCGCCGCAGAACCGCACCGTGCCGCGGCGGCGCGGCAACAGCGCCATCAGCGCCTTCATGGTGGTCGACTTGCCGGCGCCGTTGCGGCCCATCAGCGCGACGACCTCGCCGTATCCGACGTGAAGCGAAAGGTCGAACAGGATGCGCGCCGCGCCGTACCAGGCGTCGAGGCCCTCGACCTCGAGCATCGCCTCCGCGCCGGCGCGCCCGTCCGGAACTGCCGTCATCGCCCGGCCATCGCAAAGAGTCTTGCCGGTGCCAAGATAGACCGCGCGCACCTCGGCATTGTCGCGAATTTCCGCGGCGGTGCCGGCGGCGATCAGCCGGCCGCGCGCGAGCACGATGATGCGGTCGGCGTAGGTGAACACCACGTCCATCGAATGTTCGGTGAACAGCACGGAAATGCTGCGCTCGGTGACGAGACGCTTGACGAGCGCGATCATGTCGAGGCGTTCGCGTGGCGCCATGCCGGCAGTCGGCTCGTCCATCAGGAGGAGCCGTGGATCGTTGGCGAGTGCGACCGCGAGCTCGACCCGCTTTACGTCGCCATAGGCGAGCTCGCGGCAGGCGCGCTCCGCCGTTTCCGCCATGCCGACCTCGGCGAGCAGTGCGCGCGCCCGCTCGCGGTGCCGCCCGGCGAGCGGCCCGGCGAGACGATATATCTCGTGGTGGTAGCTCGCGAGCGCGAGCTGCACGTTCTCGACGACCGTCATCGAGCCGAACGTTGCGGCGACCTGGAAGGTGCGGCCGACGCCGCGCCGCCAGATGGCGCGCGGCGGCAATCCGGCGATGCTGCGGCCCTCCAGCAGGACGTCGCCTTTGTCGGGGCGCAGCTGGCCGTTGATGATGTTGAAGCAGGTCGACTTGCCGGCGCCGTTGGGGCCGATCAGCGCCAGGAACTCGCCCTTCGCGATGTCGAAGCTCACGCCGTCGACCGCGCGGACGCCGCCAAACGCTTTCTCGAGATCGCGGACGGCGAGGACGTTCACGTCGCCCGCCGCGAGGTGATCAAGCGCGACGCCGCCCCGAGTATGCCGCCCGGAAAGACCAGCACCAGCACGAGGATGATGGCGCCGAGCAGCGCGCGCCAGTATTCGGTCTGGCGCATCACGGTATCCTGCAGCATGGTGAACAGGCCGGCGCCGACGATCGGCCCGCTCAATTGCTCGAGCCCGCCGAGCAAGACCATCACAATGGCGTCGATCGAACGTCCGACCGCGATTGTCTCGGGCGAGATCGAGCCTTTGGCGAATGCGAACAGGCCGCCGGCAATCCCGGCGGCGGCGCCAGCGAGCGCGAAGGCGAGCCACTGCACGCGCTTGACGTCGATGCCGATCGCCTCGGCGCGCAGCGGCGAGTCGCGTCCGCCGCGCATGGCATAGCCGAACGGCGCGAACAGCGCGCGCCGCAGTGCGACGACGACGAGCGCGGCGAGCGCGACACAGAGGAGATAGTAGCTCCACGGCGCCTCGAACGGCGGCGTCGGCCACACGCCGAGAATGCCGTTGGAGCCACCGGTGACGTCCTGCCACTGGAACACGATCGACCATACGATCTGTGCGAATGCCAATGTGAGCATCGCAAGATAGATGCCGGAGAGCCGCACCGCGAACCAGCCGAACAGCAGCGCGCCGAGCAACGCTGCGACCGGCGCCGCGGCGAGCGCGAGAAGCATCGGCGCGTGCGCCGACTTGAAGAGCAGCGCCGCGCCATAGGTGCCGAGACCGAAATAGGCGGCGTGGCCGAACGAGTGCAGGCCGCCGGGCCCCATGATGAAGTGCAGGCTGGTCGCAAAGATCACCGCGATCAGCACATCGGTGCCGAGCACCAGCGCATAGGGCGAAGCCTTTGCCGCCGCGGCAAGCCCGATCAGCGCGATGAGAACAGCCGCGGCTGCGGCCTTGAACAGGGGCGAAGCCGGCCGCAGCGGCGCTTCGGTCTCGGTCACCGCCCGCGGGGTCACGGCGACGCTGCCCAGCAGCCCGTGCGGCCGCACGATCAGCACCACTGCCATCACCACGAATTCCGCGACCAGCGTGAGCTTGGTGAAATTCAAGGCGAAATCGCCGAAATGCACAGTGCCGATGCTGATGCAAAGGGCCTTGATCTCGGCGATCAGCACCGCGGCGAGATAGGCGCCGGGAATCGAGCCCATGCCGCCGACGACCACGACGACGAAGGCGTCGCCGAGCACAGTGAGGTCCATGCCGAGATTGGCGGGTTCGCGGGCGAGTTGCAGCGCGCCACCGAGCCCGGCGAGGAAGGAGCCCGCGGTGAACACCGCGGTGAAGAGCAGCGCCTGGTTGACGCCGAGCGCGCCGACCATGGCCCGGTCCTGGGTCGCCGCCCGCACCAGCCGCCCGAACCGCGTGCGCCACAGTACGAGATGGAGGATCAGCAGCACGACGGGCCCTGCCGCGATCAGCATCAGGTCATAGCTCGGGAAGCGACGGCCGAGGATGTCGACGGCATCACGCAGGCCGGGCGCGCGCGGGCCGAGCAGATCTTCCGGTCCCCATAACCAAAGCGCCGCGTCGTTGATCACGAGCACGAGCGCAAATGTCGCGAGCAGCTGAAAGAGTTCCGGCACATGATAGATGCGGCGCAGCAGCAGCATCTCGATCACCGCGCCAACCGCCGCGACCCCGAGTGCCGCGAGAACGACGCCGCCCCAATAGCCGAGCCCGCCGCCCACAGCCGTCGCGATCGTGTAGGCGAGATAGAGGCCGAGCATGTAGAGCGAGCCGTGGGCCATGTTGATGACCCGCGTCACGCCGAAGATCAGCGACAATCCGGCGCCAACGAAGAACAGCCCGGAGGCGCTGGCGAGGCCGTTGAGGGCCTGGAACAGGATCGACTGGAAGGTCATGGCCGGTCTCTCCTCGTGCCGGGAGAAGCCGGGACGACGCTCATTCCGCTGGACGCAGCTTCTTCACCTCGGCGTCCGAAGGCAACACCGCGGCGCCGTCGACATACTTGAAATCGACCATGATCGGCTTGCCGTCTTTGAGCGCGAGCTTGCCGACAAAGGCGCCCATGGTCGCCTGGTGGTCGCTGCCGCGATAGACGAACGGACCGAACGGACTGTCCACCTTGAGGCCGTTGAAGGCGTCAGCGACTTTCGCAGTGTCGGTCGAGCCTGCCTTGGTGATGCCCGCGGCGAGCGACTTCACCGTGACGTAGCCGACCACCGAGCCGAGCCGCGGATAGTCGTTGAACTTCTTCCGGTAGGCGTCGAGGAAGGTCTGATGATCGGGCAGCTTGATCGCGTACCACGGATAGCCGGTGACGAGCCAGCCGACCGGCGCCTCGTCCTTGAGCGGGTCGATGTATTCGGGCTCGCCGGAGAGCAGGCTCGCGACGAAGCGGTCCTTGAACACGCCGCGGATGTTGCCCTCGCGCACGAACTTCGCGAGGTCGGGGCCGAACAGCACGTTGAAGATCGCATCGGGCTTGGCGTCATCGATCGCCTGCACGATCACGCCGGCATCGACCTTGCCGAGCGGCGGCGCCTGCTCGGTGACGATCTCGGCGTCCGGCTGCGCCTTCTTGAGCATCTCCTTGAAGCGCTCGGCCGCCGACTGGCCGTATTCGAAGTTCGGATAGACCAGCGCCCAGCGCTTCTTCTTCGCCGCCACGATGTCCGGCATCAGCATCGCGACCTGCATGTAGGTCGAGGAGCGCAGGCGATAGGTGTACTTGTTGCCGTTCTGCCAGGTGATCTTGTCGGTCAGCGGCTCGGCGGCGAGGAAGAACACCTGCTTCTTGCCGGCGAACTCGGTGACCGCGAGGCCGACGTTCGAGAGAAAGGTGCCGGCGATGAGGTTCGTGCCCTCCCGCGTGACGAGCTCTTCGGCGACGCGCACGGCATCACCGGGATTGCCGCCGTCGTCGCGCGAGATCAGCTCGAGCTTCTTGCCGAGCACGCCGCCCTTGGCGTTGATCTCCTCGACCGCGAGCTCCATGCCCTTCTTGTACGGCTCGAGAAAGGCGGGCGCCGCTTTGTAGCTATTGAGCTCGCCGATCTTGATGCTCTGCGCCGTCGCAGGTGCCGTCAGCGCCGCGCCGGCGATCAACGCGAGCAAAATCCTTTGCAACGAGGTCATGGGAATGCTCCAGGAACGTTCGTCGCGGCGAGACGACTCTGCATGCGGCGGCGACGAAATTGTCTCGCGCAAATAGTCCTGTTGCGCTGCACCCTTGTCAAGGCGACGGCGGGTGACTGCGACT
Organism: uncultured Alphaproteobacteria bacterium; assembly: GCA_963824905.1. Lineage (GTDB taxonomy): Bacteria > Pseudomonadota > Alphaproteobacteria > Rhizobiales > Xanthobacteraceae > JAJPKK01. The sequence goes on along the minus strand of CAWGRH010000014.1, from coordinate 14,914 downwards.
TCGGCGCAGCTGTTGCGAGAGCGAGCCTTACCTGCCTGCCGAGCGGCAGCATTCTTTCCCTCCCCGTCTTCGGGGAGGGGAGGGTGGGGTTCTTTCTTCCTTGCTCGCTGCGCTCGCGGACCCCACCCCGCCCTCCCCGAAGTCGGGGAGGGAGAAGATCAAGTCACCTGCGATCGCGCGCGCGGTCCATCAACGCCTTTTCCTGGCCGCCGTCGATTTCGATCTGGGTGCCATTGACCATGTGCGCGAGCGGCGATGCCAGCATGACGACCAGCGCCGCGACCTCGTCGACCTCGGCGATGCGGCCGAGCGGTATCGAGGCCGGTGCGAGCCTGTCCGCCTCCTCGTAGCCGAGCTTCATGTCGCGTGACATCGCCTTGACGAGCCCCTCCCAGCGCTCGGTGCGCACCGGCCCCGGATTGACCGCACAGAAGCTGATGCCGTGCTTGCCGTATTGCCCGGCGAGCGACATGGTGAGGTTCTGGCCGGCGGCATTGGCGGCGCCGGGCGCGATCTCCCAGTAGGACGCCTTGACACCGTCATTGCCGATGAGGTTGACGACGCGCCCGCCGCCCTGCTGGACCATGATCGGCAGCACGTAGCGCAGACAGCGTACATAGCCCATGAACTTGAGCTGCAGCGACTGCGCCCAATCCGCTTCGGTGAGGTGCTCGATCACGCCGCCTGGCGAGGAGCCGGCATTGTTGACCAGAATGTCGACGCGGCCGAGCGTGGCATGGCCCTTCTCGACGAAGCTCCTGGCGTCGGCGTCGTTGGTGAGGTCGGCTGGAATAGCGATGATCTTGCGGCCGGTTTCCTTGGCGATCTCCGCTGCGGCCGCATCGAGAACGTCCTTGCGGCGCGAGCAGATCGCGACGTCGACGCCTTCTTTCGCCAGCAACCTCGCGATGCCTTTGCCTATGCCCTCGCTGCCGCCGGTGACGAGCGCGGTCTTGCCCTTGAGCTGAAGATCCATGTCGGTTCCCTGAAAGTCGCCACCCGCGCGGAACGCTAAGTCAGCGAAACCTCCTCCGCAAGCAACCGCGATGGGCGCGGGGCAGGCCCGCGTCACGTCCCCATGATCGCCTTCGCGGCATCGCCCACCGCCTCGACGTTCTCGCCGCAGTCGAGAAAGGCGACGATGCGGCAGGGGCAGCCTTCCAGTCCTTCGTAGCGCCACGGGAAGGCGCCGATCAATGCGCGCTTATTGAGCATCAGCTCGATGTCGCCGCCGAGGTTCTCGGCATGCAACAGCCCCTCCTGGAACGCCCAGTTGTGGAACGGGAAGATGTCCGACACGACTTTGCGGCCCGATTTCTTGTGGGTGTATTCGAAGGTGCCGAAGAACTCGCCCGGCGTCTTGCCGTGGCGGCGGGTGAACTCGGCGGCGAGATCGGGCCGCATCATCCGGATCGACGTGTTCATGGCGTGGTCGCAGGAGCCGGTGTCCATCGCCCACCACTTGATCTTCTTTGCCAGCATCCAATGCAGCGTGTCGAGATTGGGGCCCGGGTGGTAGCAGAAGTATTTCACGAGGTCCTGCTGCTTCTGGCCCTCGTAGTGGCGATGCCATCCGGTGTGCAGGATGAGGATATCGCCCTCCCGGATGTCGGCGCCGGCGCGCTCGATGATCTCGGGTGTGATGACCGACCAGTCGTCGACCCACTTGGAAATGTCCACCACCACACCGCGGTTGACGAGATAATCGAGCGGAAGCGATGCCATGTCGCCCTTGCGGTCGTCGGTCGCGTGCATTGCGCCGTCGAAATGGGTGCCGACATGCAGCGCGGTATCGATGCGTTGCGCCACGATCATCTGGGTCTGCAGGTTCTGTGCGTAATACATCTTGTTGCCCGCATAGCCGACCCAACCCGGCGTGTGGACGTTCATCACGTGGCTCATATCGATAATCTTCATGGGGCGCGATCCTTGTGGCGACAGCGTGCGGCATGTTCCCCGCCGCGGGCGGCCGGATCAAGCTGGCATTCGTCGTAGGCGAATGCGATGGTTGCGCCCAACGCAGGCCTGCGGAGCGTGCGACAGCAGGGCGGGAGAAGGCTCCGCGCAGCGGACGACACCGCGCGCGGCCCGTTCGCGCATTGCGAGGCACGGAGAGCAGGACGATGAGGATCGCGAGGTTCAACGGCGGGCGGATCGGCATCGTGATCGGCGATACCATCCGCGATGTCACCGCAGCGGCGGACGTCGACCCCGCCGAATGGCCTCCGGTCGGGATGGTGCGCGTGATCGCGCATTTCTCCGGATTGCGCGACAAGCTCGCGGCAGCAGCGCGTTCCGCGCCTGCACTTCCCCTCGCCGACGTACGGCTGGAGACACCGGTGCCGTGGCCCAACAAGATCATCGCCTATCCGACGAATTATCGCGACCACGCCGCCGAGATGTCGACGACGACGCATGCAGATCTCCAGGGCTATTTCCTCAAGGCGAACTCTTCGCTCTCCGGCCCGAACGACGCAATCGAATTGCCGGATATTCCCGGCCGCGAGATCCATCATGAATGCGAGATCGCGCTGGTGATCGGCAAGGAAGGCCGGAGCATTCCGGCTGCGCGCGCCTTCGATCACGTGTTCGGCTATGCCTGCCTGCTCGACATCACGATCCGCGGCAAGGAGGAGCGCGTCATGCGCAAATCCTTCGACACCTTCACTCCGGTGGGCCCATGGATCACCACCGCGGACGAGATTCCCGATCCGGCGGACATCGGGATGCGGCTGTGGGTCAACGCCGCGAAGCGGCAGGAGGCGAGCACGAAAGATCTCGTCGTGAACATTCCGCGGATGATCGAGATCGCGTCCTCGGCCTCGACGCTCTATCCAGGCGACCTCATCGCCACCGGCACGCCAGCGGGCGTCGGCCCACTCCACGCCGGCGACGAGGTCACGATCGAGGTCGACGATGTCGGGCGCATGACGATCCCCGTCGTCGCAGCGAAGAGCGGTGCCAACCCCGTGTTCACGGCGCCGTACGAATTCAAGCGCGCGGCGGTGTGAGATCGCTGCGGCATCATGTCTCTTTCAGCCAAGCGAATCACTTGCGACGGTTCGGGACCGGTGACTGTGATCACAGTTGCGTGCTTGGGGATCAGATGCTGCCTGAGATCATTGCACGAACGACGCCGCTGCATCGGTATCCGTTGTTGGGCTCCGGCAGCGTGGAACCGGCGTGCAACAGCGTGTTGCCGGATTCATCCGGCTTCGAACTCGGCGGTCATCCGGGCGAATTTACCGCCACCGGTAACTTCATTCGCCTCAACAGCATAGCTCTCGCGTACCTGTCATACGGCGCAGCAGCGCGGATTCGTTGCGGCGCCATCAACACGGTGCGCCAACAGTTCTGCATCACCGGCAGCGCGACGGCGTGGCTCGGTTCGCAGCGTTGTCGCATTGATGCGGATCGACCGTGCCTCGTTCCTGCGCAAGACGAAGCTGTCTACGACTTCGACGACAACTTTTCGCAAATCGTTCTCTACGTTGATACCGCCGCGTTGCGCGGCGTGCTCAGCGCGGTGATCGGAGTTCCGGTCAGCCAGAATCTGATTTTCGAAACACCGACCAATCCCAGCAAACCAGAGCTGCGACGTCTGCGACAACTCATCCAATTCCTCGTCTCCGAGCTCGACCACGACGCTGCGCTTTCGACATCCGTGCTCGCCGAGCTCGAGAGGAGCGTGCTGGTGTCGTTCCTTCATGCCAACACGCACAATTTCAGCCGGCTGCTGGAGCGCGGTGGGCGACGGGTCACGCCATGGCAGGTGCGGCGCGCGGAAGAATTCATCGAGGTCAACTGGCAACGGCCGCTCACCTTGCGGATGATCGCGGAGGCGACCGGCGTGAGTGCGCGCAGCCTGTTCAAGGCGTTCCGCGGGGCGCGCGGCTGCTCGCCGACAGAGTACGTCAAGCGAGTTCGGCTCAAGCAGGCGCGGCAGATGCTCACCTCGCCGACCCAGCACACCTCGGTCACGGCGGTGGCGTTCGCTTGCGGATTCGACAATCCCGGACATTTTTCTGGAAACTACCGGCTCGCCTTCGGGGAGCTGCCGTCGCAGACGCTCACAAAGGTCAAGGGCCCGATCGCCGCGCAGGGATGCGCCGCGCCCGCGTAGAGCATTTTTCCAATTGCACGAGCGCAGTCACTGGATTGCCCGGCTTGACCGGGCAATCCAGCAACCCCTGCGTATCAATGTGGCTGGGACTTTGCTCCACCGAGAGTCCGGTGGTTACTGAATCGCCCGGTCGATGACAGAAAGTGGGGTCACGCAACCGCGGCGTCGAGCCGGCGCTATTCGGATTCGGTCTTGCCGCCGATGCGCTTGAGCTTGGCGAGCACCGCCTGCACGTCGAGCTCCTTGTGCTCGTCCTCCTCGGCCAGCTCTTCGGGCTCGGGCTCCCGCTCGGTCGTGGTGACTTCAGCCGGAAGCAGGGTCGCGCCGGTGTCGGGCTCCGCGGGCTTCTCCTTGGCGGCGCGCTGAACCTCAAAATCGAGGTCGATCTGCGAGCACAGGCCGAGCGTCACAGGGTCCATCGGCGCGAGGTTCGCTGCGTTCCAATGTGTTCGTTCGCGGATCGCGTCGATGGTCGACTTGGTGGTGCCGACCAGGCGCATGATCTGGCTGTCCTTGAGCTCGGGATGGTTGCGCACCAGCCACAGAATGGCGTTGGGACGGTCCTGACGGCGCGACACCGGCGTGTAGCGCGGCCCCTTCTTGCGCTTGGTTTCCGGCAAATGGACCTTGGCTTCGGAAAGCTTGAGCCGGTAGTTGGGATCGCCTTCGCCTTTGGCGATCTCATCGCGGCTGAGCTGTCCGGAAGCGACGGGGTCGCGACCGAGGATGCTCTGCGTCCCTTCGTCGTCGGCGATCGCCTTCACCTCGAGCGGGTGCAGCTTGCAGAAATTGGCGATCTGCTCGAACGACAGCGCCGTGTTCTCGACCAGCCAGACGGCCGTTCCTTTCGGCATAAGTGGCTGCGTTGACATGATAAATTCTCCTTGCGCCCCACCCGACCGGAGGCGGGGCCTATGGTGCCATCGAAGATGACCGGAATGTCGCATATATAGGCGCACCGTTCGCCGCGGCGCAACCCCCGTGCGAGCGTCCTAAAGCGGACGCCACAGTTCGGTCGGAGGGCGCGAAGAGCGGACGTTCGGTGAGGAGATGCACCGGCATAAAGAACCTTTTTGCCTTTCCGGCGCTCTCATGCTTGACAGGCACGTCCGCGCGAAACCACATCCTGGGCACGGACACCAATCGGACTTAAGCCATGACAGCCCCGAAGCCGCCTCTGAAAGTCACGCTGTGCTCGCCGCGCGGGTTCTGCGCCGGCGTGGTGCGCGCCATCGATACGGTCGAACGGGCCCTCGCCATGTACGGCAAGCCGGTCTATGTGCGACATGAGATCGTTCACAACAAATACGTGGTCGACAGCCTGCGCCAGAAAGGGGCGGTTTTCGTCGAGGAACTCGACGAGATCCCCGACACCACGGCTCCCGTGGTGTTTTCCGCCCACGGGGTGCCGAAGTCGGTCCCCGAGGAGGCTGGCCGTCGAAATTTCATTGCCATCGACGCAACCTGCCCTCTGGTGACCAAGGTCCACCGCGAGGCAGAGATTCACTTTCGCCGCGGCCGCGAGATCGTGCTGATCGGCCATGCCGGCCATCCCGAGGTCACGGGCACCATGGGCCAGCTGCCGCCCGGTACCGTGCGCCTCGTCCAGACCACCGAGGAGGCGGCGGCCTTCGTGCCCGGCGACCCCGACAAGCTCGCCTATGTGACCCAGACCACGCTTTCGGTCGACGACACCGCCGAGATGGTCGCGGTGCTCAAGGAGCGGTTTCCCAACATCGCCGGACCACATAAGGAAGACATCTGCTACGCCACCACCAACCGCCAGGAGGCGGTGAAACGAGTGGCACCGGTGGTCGATGCCTTGATCGTGGTCGGCTCGCCCAACTCCTCGAATTCGCAGCGGCTCAAGGAGGTCGCGCTGCGCAACGGCTGTCCGCATGCCGACCTGCTGCAGCGTGCCGCCGACATCGACTGGACGAAGTTCGGCAACATCACCCGGCTCGGATTGACGGCGGGCGCCTCCGCGCCCGAGGTGCTGATCGAGGAGATCATCGATGCCTTCGCGGCGCGCTACGAGGTGAGCGTCGAGACGGTGTCCGCGGTCGAGGAGACCGGAATCTTCTTCCCGTTGCCGCGCAACGTGCGCAGCGGCGAAGCCGCAGAATAATCCTGAAGGGGACGCCGGTCGGGGCATGGCCGTCTACACTGATGTCACCGACGAGGAGATCAACGAGTTCCTCGTCGGCTACGATCTCGGCACCCTGTTGTCTTACAAGGGCATCGCGGAGGGAGTGGAGAACTCGAATTTCCTGCTCCACACCACCAAGGGCTATTTCATCCTCACGCTCTATGAGAAGCGGGTCGCGGCGGTTGACCTGCCGTTCTTTCTCAATCTGATGGAGCATCTTGCGGCGCGCGGGCTTACCTGCCCGCAGCCGGTGCGCAGCCGCAGCGGCGAAGCGCTCGGCCGGCTCGCCCAGCGCCCGGCGGCGATCGTCACCTTTCTCGACGGCGTGTGGATCAGGCGGCCGAGCGCGGCCCATTGCGGCGCCGTCGGCACCGCACTCGCCGAGCTTCATCTTGCCGGGGCGGACTTCGGAATGACGCGGCGCAACGGGCTCTCGGTCGAGGGCTGGCGCCCGTTGTTCGAAGTTGCGGCAGCGCGGGCCGACACCGTGGCGTCGGGACTTCGCGACACCATCGCGACCGAGCTTGCGAAGCTTGAACGGGATTGGCCGCGGGACCTGCCGCAGGGCGTGATCCACGCCGACCTCTTTCCCGACAACGTGTTCTTCATTGGCGATCGCCTGTCCGGCCTGATCGATTTCTACTTTGCCTGCACCGATGCGCTCGCCTACGACGTGGCGGTGTGTCTCAACGCCTGGTGCTTCGAGCCGGACCTCTCCTACAACATGACCAAGGGGCGCGCGCTGCTCTATGGCTACATGCGCAAGCGGCCGCTGTCGGCACCGGAGACCACGGCGCTGCCCGTGCTGTGCCGGGGTGCGGCGCTGCGGTTTCTGCTGACGCGGCTCGTCGACTGGCTTTCGGTGCCGCCCGGCGCGCTGGTGCGTCCCAAGGATCCGCTCGAATATTACCGCAAGCTGCGCTTTCACCAGACCAACGCCAGCGCACGGGACTACGGCATTGACTGAGCAGGGCGGGGCTGAACGGCCGAGGACTGAGCAGGCGAGCGGCCGGGTCGTCATCCACACTGACGGAGCCTGCTCCGGCAACCCCGGCGTCGGGGGTTGGGGCGCCATTCTGGAGTGGGGTGATCACCGCCGCGAGATCAAGGGCGGCGAAGCCCACACCACCAACAACCGCATGGAGTTGATGGCGGCGATTTCCGCGCTCGAGACGCTCAAGCGTCCGTGCGACGTCGACCTTCACACCGACAGCCAGTACATGCGCCAGGGCATCACCAGCTGGATCCACGGCTGGAAGCGCAACGGATGGAAGACGGCGGACCGCAAGCCGGTGAAGAACGTCGACCTGTGGCAGCGCCTCGAGGCGGCGATCGGGCGCCACACCGTGCGCTGGCACTGGGTCCGCGGCCACTCCGGCCACGATCTCAACGAGCGCGCCGACGAGCTCGCGCGTGAAGCGATCGCGGAGCTCAGGGCCGGCGGGAAGTAGAGGAGGTTTCGGAAATTTACTCCGCGGTCATCGCCGGGCTTGTCCCGGCGACCCCGATAAGCTTGGCACGGCCGTGCCTCACGATCGGGGTGGCCGCCGGACGAGCCCGGCCATGACGCTCAATTAGAATGGCGACGCGCGATGAAACAGCGGCGCTGGGCCTGCGCCCCGTCACAGTTGCTTCAGCAGCACCTCGGCGCTCGAAGTCTCCGCCTTGCCGGGCGCCTCTTCGATGTTGAGCTTGGTCACGACCCCGTCCTCGATCAGCATCGCGTAGCGCTTCGAGCGCAGCCCGAGGCCGCCGGCCGAGCCGTCCATGGTGAGGTCGAGCGCCTTGGCGAAATCCCCATTACCGTCGGCGAGGAACTCGATCTTGCCTTCGGCCTCGGACGCCTTTTTCCATTCGGTCATCACGAAGACGTCGTTGACCGCGGTCACCGCGATCCCGTCCACGCCCTTCGCCTTGATGGCGTCGGCATTCTTGAGGAAGCCCGGCAGATGGTTCTTGTGGCAGGTCGGCGTGAACGCGCCGGGCACGGCGAACAGCACGACCTTCTTGCCCTTGAACACTTCGTCCGTGGTCTTCCAGCCCGGACCTTCCGCCGTCATCACGCGGAACTTGCCTTCAGGAATCTTGTCGCCCACCTTGATGGCCATGGCTTGAACCTCGTTGCTCTGCAGGAAATGCGGAAGGAACGCTCAGTCGAGTACGGTCGTGACCTCGATCGCGTTATCGCCCGATATCAGGGTGAAACGCAATGTCGCGCCGGCGGCAGTTGCGCCCGGCGGAAGGCCGTCGAGCTCGAAGGAAAAGCGGTGCGTGCCGGGCGCGGCACCCGCGACTGGCTCGGGCAGGGGAAGCGCCCACTCATCGGTCGGACCTTCGACGAAAAGATCGAGCGGCACCCCGTCGGGCGCCGCGACATCAACGATGACCCGCGGGGTCCCCGGCTCGTGCCTGACGCTGCGCACCACGAGCGCACCGGCGCCGCCGAGCGCCGCCTCGCGGGGCACATGCGACATGGCCGCAGCGATCGCGCGGTCGAACGACGACGGCGCGGGCACAGCGAGCGTCGCCGCACCGACGGCGGGAATGCAGAGCTTTTCGCAGATCGCGTATTCGAGCGTCAGGCGCAGCGTCACCGGCTGCTTCGGATCGGCGGGCACGATGTCGAGCGGCAGCAGCACGCCTCCCTTGTAGCCGATCGATGCGCCGTTCTCGTCGGTGAAACGATGCGGCGCCGGCCATCGGACCGCGACGGATTTCACGTTGGTCGATTTCGAGAAATCGAAACGCGGCGGCACGCCGGAATCACCGGGATACCGCCAATACGTCTTCCATCCGGCGCCGAGCCGGAGCTCGATGCCGGCATGCAGCGCAGCACGGTCGGCGCCGGCACTGCCTGCGACGAGACGCATTGCGGCGCGTGCGTCGCCATCCCACATCGATGCATCTGCCGCATTCGCCGGCGCGGCGCGCGGCACCGTGGCGAGCGCCGAGAGTGCCGCCGCAGTGACCCAATGCCGCATTGCCGGTGCAATCATGGCGGTCCGTGTAGCCATTGTGACACCGTCTGGCCATTAAATTCGTCGTGACCGCGGTCGCGGCGTTGCCGTCCCGCCGAGATGAGGTTACCTTTCCCAATATGAAGGCAGCAAAGCAAATTCTCAAAGGCCAGGCGAAAAGCCCGCCGCAGCGCGGCTATCTCGACGGCCAGATGCTGATTGCGATGCCGACCATGCGCGACGAGCGGTTTGCCCGCACGCTGATCTACGTCTGCGCCCATTCGTCGGAAGGCGCGATGGGCATCATCGTCAACCAGCCCGCGGCCAACGTCAATTTCGCCGACCTCCTGGTGCAGCTCGAGGTCATCAAGGATTCCGACCTCATCCAGTTGCCGCGCCGCGCCGGCGCCGTGCAGGTTCTCAAGGGCGGCCCGGTCGAGCCCGGCCGCGGCTTCGTCCTGCATTCGAGCGATTTCTTCATCGAGAATTCGACGCTGCCGATCGACGACGGCATCTGCCTCACCGCAACGCTCGACGTGCTCAAGGCGATCGCCAACGGCAACGGACCGGTCAGCGCATTGCTCGCGCTTGGCTATGCCGGATGGGCGCCGGGGCAGCTCGAGACCGAGATTCAGGAGAACGGCTGGCTTCATTGCAGCGCCAACTCCGACCTGATCTTCGGCGACGACCTCATGCACAAATATGAGCGCGCGCTGCGCAAGCTCGGCATCCATGCCGGCATGCTCTCGAGCGAAGCCGGGCACGCCTGACCACGGCCGAAGTCGCGTCTTTACTTGCGAAGCTCCACGTATCGCGCCGCACCGAGCCGGTCATCGCGCCGTTTCCAGACGGTCGCCGACGAGCAGCTCGTGGGCCTGCTCCACCGTCATCGGATGGCCGAACACGTAGCCCTGCGCGTATTCGCAGCCAAGTTGGTAGAGGTCGGCAACATCGGCCTCGGTCTCGGCGCCCTCGGCGACGACGTCCATGCCGAGGTCGTGGGCGAGACCCACGATCGAGCGCAGGATCACCGGCCGCGTGCCGCTCGAGGTGGTGCGCACGAAGGACTGGTCGATCTTGATGGTGTCGAACGGGAAGCGCTGCAGATAGACGAGCGAGGAGTGGCCGGTGCCGAAGTCGTCGAGCGCGAGCCCGGCGCCGAGCTCGCGGAGCCGCGCCAGGATCTGGGTCGCCTGCTCCGGATTCTCCATCACCACCGATTCGGTGATCTCGAGCTTGAGCGTGCCACGGATCAGGCCCGAGCGCGCGAGCACTCCGCGCAGGTCGTCGACGAGGTCGTTGCGCAGCAGCTGGCGCGACGACACGTTGACGCTCGCGAACAACGGCACGCGCGTGCGCACCGAGCGCTGCCAGACGGCGAGCTGGCGTGCCGTGCGCTCCAGCACGAACAGCCCGAGATCGGTGATGAGGCCGATCTCCTCGGCGATCGAGATGAACTCGGACGGCGACAGGCGGCCCATCTTCGGGATGGTCCCACCGCGCCAGCGCCTCGAAACCCGCCACCGCGCGATCCTCCAGCCGCACGATCGGCTGGTACACGATGCTGATCTCTTCGCGTTCGAGCGCGCGGCGCAGCTCGGATTCGAGCGTCAGCCGATCGGTCTTGCGCGCGCGCATCGTCGGTTTGAATACTTCGAAGCGGTCGCCGCGGGCGCGCTTGGCCGCATACATGGCGAGCTCGGCATCCTTTACGAGCTCCTCGCCGCGCGCAGGCTGGGCTTCGGGCACCGCGATGCCGACCGAGGCGGTCAGGAATATCTCGCGATCGTTGAAGCTGATCGGTGCGCGGATCGCCTTGCAGATCGCGTCGGCGAAACCGGCGATGCGGTTCGCGTCCTTCTCCGACATCAGGATGAGGCCGAACTGGTCGCCGGACAGCCGCGCCAGCGTGTCCTGCGGCTTGAGAAGTCGGGTGAGCCGGCGCGCCAAGGTCAGCAGGATCGAGTCGCCGACCGCCATGCCGACGGAATCGTTGACCTGCTTGAAGCGGTCGAGGTCGATCACCATCACCGTCGGCCGGATGTCGGTGTTGGCCTTGCCAAAGGCGAGCACCGCCTCGAGGCGGTCGAGGAACAGCTCGCGGTTCGGCAGTCCCGTCAGATGGTCGTGCACCGCGTCGTGGAGCAAGCGTTCCGCAGACACCTTGGCGTCGGTGACGTCGGTCAGGGTGCCGACGAGGCGGACCACCTCGCCGTCGGAGCCGACCACCGGCCGCGCCTTCATGGTGAACCACAGATAGTGTCCGTCGGGACCGCGCAGGCGGAAGTCCTGCACCAGCCGGCCGCGGCGCTGCTCGAGCACGCTGTCGAGCGAGGCGCGGAAGCGGTCGCGGTCGAGCGGATGGAGCACCGCCAGCCATTGCGACGCCGGGCCTTCGAGCGTGCCGCGCTTGAGGCCGAGAACGCTCTCCGTCTCGGCGCTGGTGAACACGTTGTCGGCGGCGACGTCCCAGTCCCAGATCAGGTCGCCGGCGCCGGTGAGCGCCAGCGCTCGCCGCTCGACGTCGGAGACGATGCCGTGGGTGATGCCGCCGGCGAACGCGTGCTGCATCACGGTGAAGCCGATCAGCATGACGATCAGCACCAACCCGCCGAGCAGTGCCGGCGCGACGATGTCGTTCGTCACCCAGCCGAGCACGGCGACGGCCGCGGCCAACACCCAGGTCACCAGCAGGAACCAAGTCGGGATCAGCAGCACCGCGCGGTCGAAGCCCTGCGAGGCGAGGTAGATCACGAGGCCAAATCCGGCGATGGCGACGAACAACAGCGACAGCCGTGCGATCCCCGAGGCGATCGCCGGATCGACCAGCGCGACGGCGACAAGGGCACCGAGGAAGGCGAGCCAGGCAATGGCGATATGGCCATAGCGGACGTGCCAGCGGTTCAGATTGAGATAGGCGAACAGGAAAACGAGAAGCGTCGCCGCAAGGATCGCTTCGCCGGAGGCGCGCCATATCCGTTCGGCGCCGGCCGACATGTCGAACACCTTGCCCCAGAATCCGAAGTCGACCCCGATGTAGACGAGGACCGCCCATCCGAGCGCTGCGGCCGCCGGAAACATCACGCTGCCCTTGACCACGAACAGGATGGTCAGGAACAGCGCGAGCAGGCCGGCGATGCCGATGACGATGCCGTGGTAGAGCGTGAAGCTGTTGACCTTGTCCTTGTAGGCGTCGGGCTCCCACAGATAGATCTGCGGCAGCTTCGGCGTGCGCAGCTCGGCGACATAGGTGACGACGGCGCCGGGATCGAGGGTGATGCGGAAGATGTCCGCGGTCGCGCTGTCGTCGCGGTCCGGACGGTCGCCTGCGCTCGGCGTGATGTTGACGATGCGCGACATGCCGAGGTCGGGCCACAGGATACGCGAGCCGACCATCTGATAATGCGGCACCACGATCAGCCGGTCGATCTGCTCGTCGCTCGAATTGGCGAGCGCGAACACCGCCCAGTTGGCGCCGGCTTCGCGGGCGCGCACCTCGATACGACGCACGATGCCGTCGTTGCCTGGTGCGGTGGAAACCTGGACGCGGTCGCTGTCGCTCTGCAGCCGCTCGACGACATCGGTGAGATCGATTGCAGCGATGTCGACGCGCACGTTGACCGCTTCGACGGCGCGAGCGGGAGATGCCAGCAACGCCACCGCGACGGCTGCAGCCATGGCGACGTGCAGAGCCCTCAAGCGGCGATCCTCCGTGCCGAGCAAAAACGCACTTCGCAAAAAGCCAAGATACACCGCCCCGCGTCTGCCGGTGGAGACGCTGGCCGACCCCCTCTCTGAGTACCGAAACGCCCGGGTCAGCGCAAGAATGTCGCGCAGAAATCGCAGCGGCAGGAGGGCGCAGCCGCTGGTCTTTGCGGCACTGCAGCGGCGAATTTGAGCCCCTGGTGTGGTCGCCGCGACGGGCGCAATCACACCGTGAGGACGATTTTTCCGATATGGGCGCTCGATTCGATGCGCGCATGGGCCTTATCGGCCTCTTTCAGTGGGAAAGCCTGGTCCATCACCGGGGCGATCCGCCCGGTTGCAAGCAGCGGCCAGGCGTACTCCTCGACCGCGCGCGCGATCGCGGCCTTGTCCGCGACTGCACGTGAGCGCAGCGTCGAGCCGGTGTGCGTGAGACGCTTGAGCATGATGCGGCGGAAATCGACGTGGGCGCGCGGCGAGCCTTGGAACGCGATCTGGACGACGCGGCCCTCGACCGCGGCAGCCTCGTAATTGCGCTCGATGTAGTCGCCGCCGACCATGTCTAGGATCACGTTGGCGCCGGCGCCGTCCGTGCTGCTCTTGGTGACGGCGACGAAATCTTCGCTCCGGTAGTTGATCGCGACGTCGGCCCCGAGGCGCCGGCACGCTTCGCATTTCTCGGCGCTGCCCGCCGTGACGATCACGCGCGCACCGCGCGCCTTGGCGAGCTGGATCGCGGTGGTGCCGATGCCGGAGCTGCCGCCGTGCACGAGAAGGGTCTCGCCCTCCTTGAGCCGGCCGCGCTCGAAGACGTTGTGCCACACCGTGAAGAACGTTTCGGGAACTGCGGCGGCCTGCGCCATCGACAGGCCGGACGGGATCGGCAGCGCGTGGCTTTCATGGGCGATGCAGTACTCGGCATAGCCGCCGCCGGCGACGAGCGCCGTGACGCGATCGCCTTCCTTCCAGCGGTTCACTTCGGCACCGCAGGCGACGACCTCGCCGGACATTTCGAGGCCGGGAATATCGGTCACGCCGGCCGGCGGCGGATAGAACCCGAGACGCTGCATGACATCGGGGCGGTTCACGCCGGCCGCCTCGACCTTCACCAGAATCTCTCGCGTTCCCGGCGTAGGAACCGGACGTTCCTGCGGCTGCAAGACCTCAGGGCCTCCAGGAACCGAAATTGCAATGGCGATCATGCGAGCAGGAATTGAAGTCATCAGGCCCTATCGGATGCGTGTAGAAACCGGGCTTCGTTTAGACGGTCCCACCGAATGTGACAACGGGTCGCGCAATAGCTATGATTTTCGACGAAAGGCATGCACGAGATGGCGGCGCACGACGAAGAGGATAAGCCGAAAAAGAAACTTGTCCACGAGATCGGGCAGGATCTCGCGCTGCTGTCGATCGAAGAGCTCGGCGAGCGCATTGCATTGCTTACGGGCGAAATCGAAAGGCTCGAGGCGGCGCGCACCAAGAAACAGGCGTCGCGTAGCGTGGCCGATCAGTTCTTCAAACGCTGACGACTTCTGCCGGCTGCTCGCGTCGCGGCGATCCACATGGCCGGTACTACATCTCGTCCGTGCTGATGTCGCGCCGCGCCGATGTCGCGCCGCGCCTGCCTGCGCCCTGATGCGCCGCCGTTGCGCGGTGCTGCTGTTGCGCGGCGCCCACAGCAAAGGAAAAAAATGCGTAACGGCTTATTAAGCTTTCTCGATTATTACATTTAACTGTCCATTTCGTGGACACCGAGTGGCTCCTGTCCACTCTGTTTGACGCCTCCCTGTTATCACTTGAGCCGCCTGAAAATGGCGGCTCTTTTTTGTTCCTGTTTCAAAATAGAACAATCGACGAGGCACGGATCGTGCTGAAGCCGCTGCGAGACGTCGGAGCCGCGGGACGTCGGTGATCGGGTTTTATCCGTTCGAGTTTTATTCGCATGTGCTGGACTCGCTGCCGCAGCGCAGGCATGGTCCC
>CAWGRH010000013.1:222500-256525 GCA_963824905.1 uncultured Alphaproteobacteria bacterium | reverse complement strand
AAGGCGTTGCCGACCGACGACGAGCATCGACCAGTAACGAGATGATTGGCGCCGAACCGTTGCTGGTCGTGATGCCGTTGTGAACGTTTCCGGCGATCATGCTGTTCCGTACCGTGCCCCGAATTGTCCCGCTCGTTGCCGAGCCGTCAGCGATGATGCCGAAACACTTATTCTGGATCTGGGTGTTGTTGATCGCAACTATCGCCGACCCACCGCTGGGCCTAATCTGAATGCCGGCGAACGTCGCGGAATTTCCGTTTTCGCTGATGTAGCTGTCGTCAACGAAGAGCTTGGAGGTGGCGCTCGGTTGAAAATTGATTCCGTTCTGGGCAAAGCCGTAGATCCTGGTTTTTTCCACGTGCAGGGCGGCGCCTGAATTGAACCTGATTCCGTCGAGGCCGGTGAGGATACCATCGATATCCAGTCCCCTGATGGTAATCACGTCGGTCGCGTTGGCGGCGACGACGATGCCGTTGGTGCCGGATACGAGCACACCGCCGATGACGCCCTCGCACAACAGGCTGATCGATTTTGTGATGGTGACGGCGCCGAAGCCGCCGGGATCAAGGCAGTTGATTTCCCCCGACGGCGCCGTCTTCGAGATGGCTCCCGCAAACGTCTTGCATGGGGCCGTGCGGCTGCACGGATTGGCATCGTCGCCGACGCCGGAGACCCATGTGCGGGTCGCCTGTGCGCTCGCGGGAGTTGCTGCAAAAGCGAGGAACCCCAACACAATGAACGAAGACAGAAATGCAAGTGATCGCATTGTCCTTCCCCCTGTCGGTTAATATTTGTGGGTACGTGCTTACCAAGCTTTCATTACATGAGCAAGATTCGCCGATGCTTCGTGGCACATTCGTAGCTGGATACTAGCCGAACATTTGACCGATCGCGCTTTGTGCGACACGATCCCAATGCGTGTCGCATGTATCCCGACGGTTGCATCAGTCCCGATCCGCTGGAGTTGACGATTCCTTCGTGAGGGATTTGGTGCGATCGGATGCCGTGCGATCGGGCCATTGCGCGCGGAAGGCGTCGGTTCGCCAGAGCTGAGTCTGAGACGCAACCCTGGCGCTATCGACCGGGCGTTGCGACCCCGCTGGCGCATGTGCGATGGTCCTGGCGCAAGCGTGCGCAGGTCGAGATCGGATGGCGCTGCGGGCGAACGGGAGCACGAAGTGCGACATTTTGTTTCAATCACCGTGGCGGCGGTTCTGCTCTGTGGCGGGTCCGTGGCCGCGAAGGCTGACTACGCGCGTGCGGCTAGAGAGCACAGGATGTTTAGAGCAGGTTTTCCCCCGGGTTGGCCCTCGGTTTGTCCGCGCGGCTATTATGCGCGTTGCAGCCCGTTTCGCTGTTGGTGTGTGACCACTTAAGGAGCGGGATTTTCGAAATCCGGCAGATTTCTCGGGGCAGACATGCCGGGTTTCGAGATTTCAAAAGTCGATGCAATTGGGTTGCAAATCCTTCATTTGCCGGAAAAGGTCGAGCTTCGCCCCCGAGTTGTTCGGGCGCTCGCGGCGACGCCTCGGCGTGGCCCCTGACAAGAACAGGCGACAAGGATAACCGTCATGACCAACGCGTTCGGGGTGTTGCTCGATTCAGGCGTGCTGTGGCTCGGGCTCGGTGCCGTCATCTGTCTTTTTCTCGGCGTTGGCGCGGTGCGGCGCCTGTTTGTGGGCGCGGCCAAGGCCGAGCCGCCCGATCCGCCCGAGCGCCGCCACCGGCACTGAGCCGGGCGCGCCACTGCTCCGTGCGCTCGCTTTGCTGCGCCGCGGGCGGAGCAGCGCATTTCGCCTGATCGACCTTGATCGCTTTCTGCGGTGTCAAAAGTCGTTTCGGGCATAATGCGGCGACCGCTTTTTGAGAACACAGGCGACATCCATCGCGGCGCGGTCGATGCCGGCAGCGAGCATGCGGCGGCGCTTCTCGCCGAGGTCGCTGCTTGGCGCCCGGCGAAGCGTCAGCGGGCTTGACGGCGACCCGAGGCCCTGCAATCTGCGCGCCCGGAGGACCGCCGTGCGCTACATCGATGCGTTCAATCATTTCTTTCCGCAGCGCTTCTTCCACGGCGTGCTTGAGACGCCCGCCGCCCAGAAAGACATGGGCAAGCGCATCCGCGACATCCCCGCGCTGTGGGATATCGAGAAGCGGCTCGAGATCGTCGAACTCGTTCCCCGACTACAGCCAGATCCTCTCGCTCGCGATGCCCGCGATCGACCGGCTATGGCCGGCCGACAAGGCGCCGGAATGGGCGCGCATCGGCAATGACGAGCTTGCCGAACTCGTCGCCAAATACCCGAAGCGGTTTCCCGGCTACGCGGCGTCGCTGCCCATGAATGCGCCGGAGGCGGCGGTGCGGGAAGCCGAGCGGGTGCTCGGCAACGGCGCCAACGCCATCCAGCTCCACACCAATGTCGACGGCGCGCCGATCGACCAGGACGTGTTCCTGCCGATCTACGACGTCATTGCGCGGTCCGGGCGGCCGATCCTGCTGCATCCGATCCGCACCCGCGAGATGGCGGACTACCGCACCGAGACCGTTTCGAAATACGAGATCAACAGTGTGATCGGCTGGCCGTTCGAGACCGGCGCGGCGCTTGCGCGCCTCGTGTTCTCGGGAATCATGGACAAGTTCCCGACGCTCAAGGTCATCACCCACCATCTCGGCGGCATCATTCCCTATTTCGAAGGGCGGGTCGGCCACAGCTGGGACCAACTCGGCGCCCGCACCTCGGACGAGGACTATGCCTCGCTGCTCAACCGCCTGAAGAAGCGGCCGTTCGACTACTTCAAGGACTTCTACGGCGATACCGCGCTCGCCGGCGCCCGTGGACCGACCATCTGCGGCATTTCGTTCTTCGGCGCCGACCACGTGGTGTTTGCGTCGGATTGTCCCTTCGATCCCGAGAAGGGAAGGGGGTATATCCGTGACACCATTGCCGTGATCGAAAGCCTCGACCTCACGCCGCAGGATCGCGAGAAGATCTGTCATCGCAATGCCGAAATCCTGTTCGGGCTCAAACCTCACGCGTGAGCACGCCATGCATCCGTCGAGACGGCATGTCCTGAAGGTTACGGCGGCGATGTCGCTCGTGGCGGCCGGTGCGTTGCCCGCGCGGGCCGAGTATCCCGACCGCCTCGTCAAGCTGCTCGTTCCGATTCCGCCGGGCGGCGCGCCTGATCTCGTGGCGCGCCTCGTTGCGCAGGCGATGTCGGAGGCCTTCGGCCAGGCGGTGGTCGTCGAGAACCGGCCCGGCGCCAACGGCAATCTCGCCGCCGACGCGGTCGCCAAGTCGCCGCCCGACGGCTACACGCTATTGTCCGGCGCCGACAGCGGCATCGTCATCAATCCCCACGTCTATGCGAAGCTCGGCTTCGACCCGTTGAAGGACCTCGTGCCGGTGGCGAGCGTCGCCACCAACCAGTTCATTCTTGCGGTCAACCCCAAGGTGCCGGTGCACAGCCTCACCGAGTTCGTCGAGTATGCCCGCAAAGCCAATCCGCCGCTCGCCTACGCCTCGGGCGGCGTCGGCAGCCAGCAGCATTTTGCGATGGAGGCACTCAAGCACCTCGCCGGCATCAAGCTCTTGCACGTGCCCTATCGCGGCGGCACGCCGTCGGCGACCGCGACCATCGGCGGCGAAACCCAGGTGCTGTTCGCCGGCGCATCGAGTGCTGGTCAGTTCGAAGCCGGCAACCTGCGACCGCTTGCAGCGAGCGGCAAGGCGCGCTCCAAGCGGTTTCCCGATCTCCCGACCATCGGCGAGTTCTATCCCGGCTTCGAGGTCGACATCTGGCTCGGCCTGTTCGCGCCGGCCGGCACGCCGGAGCCGGTCATTCGCAAAATCCGCGAGGCGGTGCACGGCGCGCTGCGCCGCCCCGACATCGCCGAGAAGCTCAACGTCTCCGGCAGCCTCGAGCCGCTGGTTCTCGATCCGCCGGCGTTCGAGGCGTTGATCCGCCGCGACTACGAGCGGTACGGCGCGCTGGTGAAACAGTTCGACATTCGGCTCGATTGAACTGTCTTCGTCACTCGGTCGCTCTCATACTCACTGTCATTGCCCGGCTTGACCGGGCAATCCAGTAACCCCTGTGCTATCGGTGTTTCCGAGCCTTTGCCCCAGCCACGCCCGGTCAAGCCGGACGATGACAGTGAATGGGTTCATGCTCAGCGAAAGCGTCCGTCCCGCTGTTCCGTAGCCTGGGTTGAGCGAAGCGAAACCCAGGGCAGCCTTGCGATGCGGACCAACCGCCTTCCTGGGTTTCGCTACCTCAACCCAGGCTACGGCACCAACGTCTCACCACCCCTTCTTCGGAATGCGTTGCCGCAGCTTGAAGAAACCGTCCCAAGGATCCTGCTGCAGGAACTGCAGCCGGTTGCGCAGATTGCCGACGGTGAAATGGTCGGAGCGGATGCGCTCGGAAAGCTCGTCCCAGGTGAGCGGGGTCGACACCGTCGCCTGCGCGAAGCCGCGGGTCGAATAGGCGCCGACGGCAGTAGAGCCGCGATCGTTGCGCAGATAGTCGATCAGAATCCGTCCGTGCCGGGCCTTCTTGGCGAGCGTCGCGACGTAGCGGTCTGGTGCCGCCTTCGCCATTCCCTCGGCGATCGATTTGGTGAACGTCTTCGCCTCGTCCCAGCCGGCGCCGGGTGCGATCGGCAGCATGACATGGAGCCCCTTGCCGCCGGTGGTCTTGACGAAGCTCTTCAAGCCCAGCGCATCGAGCCGGCCGCGCACCTCGCGAGCAGCGGCGATCACCGCGCTCCACGGCACGTCCTCGCCGGGATCGAGATCGAAGATCAGGCGGTCCGGCTCGTCGAGCCGGTCGGCGCGCGAGCCCCAGGGATGAATCTCGACGACGCTGGCCTGCACCAGATTGAGCAGGCCGTCGAGATCGTCAATCGCGATCATCGGCTCGTCGACGCCCACGTCGATCCGCTCCACCTCCTTGGCGAGGCCCGCCCAGGGGTGTTTGGCGAAGAAGCACTTGGCGCTGGTGCCGCTCGGGCAGCGCAGCAGGCTCAGCACGCGCCCGGTTATGTGGGGCAAAATCCAATCGGCGATGTCGGTGTAGAAGTCCGCGAGGCCCTGCTTGGTGATGCCGGGCTCCTCCCACAGGATGCGCTCGGGATGGGTGAGCTTCACGGCCGGCGCGGCAGCGCGCGCCTTCGATCGCGGCTCTTTCGTGGTTTGCGGCATCTCCAGCGTGACCTCCGTCGCCGGCTTGTCCTCACGCAATCCCTTGAATGAGGAGTTTCGGATCAGCCCGTCGCGGGTCCAGTCGCGGTATTCAACTTCGCAGACGAGGCGCGGTTCGACCCAGACTACGCCTTTTTCAGCACCGGCCGGCGGCGGCTTCGCCAGAGCGGGCTTCGTCCCTTTGATCTTGTCGAGCTCCTTGCGCAGCGATTTCGCCAGCGCCTCCGACCAGCCGGTGCCGACCCGGCCGGCATAGGTGAGCTTGCCGCCGTCGTGATAGCCGAGCGCGAGCGATCCGATGGCGCCGCTTGCGGCGGTCGAAGCGACATAACCGAGGATTACGAACTCCTGGCTCAACATGCACTTCGCCTTGAACCAGTGGTGGCCGCGCCCCGGCCGGTACGGCAAATCCCTGCGTTTCGAGATGATGCCCTCGAGGCCGAGCCGGCAAGTGTGCGCGAGCATCGTCGGGCCGTCGGCCGTCGAGGTGCTCGCTGAACCGGATCGGCGAGGTCGGCGGCAGCACCGCGATGATCTGCGCAAGGAGGTCCTTGCGGTCGACGAGGCTCGCTTTGGTGAGGTCGTAGCCGTCGCAATAGAGCAGGTCGAACGTGAAGTAGCGGAAACGGTCGCGCCGGCCGGCCTGCAGATCCGCCTGCAGATGGCTGAGATTGGTGATGCCGCCATCGTCCTCGACGACGATCTCGCCGTCGATCAACGCCGAACCGAGCCCGAGTTCGGCGAGCGCGTCGGCGATGCCGCGAAAGCGCGCCGTCCAGTCGAGCCCGTGTCGCGTCAGCAGCCGCACCTTGTTGCCGTCGATGCGCGCCTGGATGCGATAGCCGTCATGCTTGATCTCGTGGATCCAGTCAGGCCCGGTCGGCGGCTTGTCGCACGGCGCGGCGAGGCTCGGTTCGAGGAACGCCGGCAACAAACCCTTGCGTGCGCCGGCGATCCTACCGATATCGGGCAGCAGCATCTTGCGGCGCTTGCCGGCACCCGCGCGCGCTTCGTGGTCTGAGCGCAATGCCCCGGCGGCAGCGAGCTGCTCGTTGGTCTTGCCGCTGATGCGCGAGGTCGTCTCTTCGTCGGTGATCTCGGGCTCGCCGGGCTGGCGGGCGAATTCATCCTCCGCCTTGATGAGCAGCCACGGCTCGGACTTCTCGCCGCGGCGCGGTTTCATTCGCACGAGATGCCACCGCCCCTTGAGTCGCGCGCCGTCGAGCATGAATTCGAGATGGCCTTTGGCGAGACCCTTGTGGGGATCCCCGACCGGCGTCCAGCGGCCGCGATCCCACACGATCATCGAGCCGCCGCCATACTCGCCTTTGGGAATATTGCCTTCGAAGCTCGAATACTCGATCGGATGGTCTTCGGTGTTTACCGCGAGGCGCTTCTCGCCCAGCGTGAGACTCGGGCCGCGGGTGACCGCCCAGCTCTTGAGCACGCCGTCGAGTTCCAGCCGCAGGTCGTAGTGAAGCCGTCGCGCCGCATGTTTTTGCACCACGAACTCGCCGGCCGCGTCTCCGGCGGCTTGCGGCGTCGGCTCGGGCGTGCGGGCGAAGTCGCGTTTGCGCGCATATTCCGCGAGCTTCTTGCGCGGCGTCGCCTTCGTGGCGGCGGTCTTCGCACTGGTGCGCTTTTTGGTGCCGGCTTTCGCGGTGCCTGTCTTTGCCCGTTTCGGGAGCGCCATGACGGCCTCACGACGATCCGAGCAGCTGGATTTCGCAGAACTTCAGCGCGCGGCGCGCCCGTGCCGCCCACGGCGAGCTCGCATCGACCGCGAGATAGCGCCGCCACCATTGGGCCGCCTCGACGTGTCGCTCGAGCCGCTGGAGCAACAGCCCGAGGTTGAACATGGCATCGAGATAAGCGGGATCGGCATCGAGCGCGCGGTGCAGGCAGGTGATGGCCTCGGCCGTGCGGCGCTGATCGTCGAGCATGTCGGCGAGATTGTACCAGGCCGCGGCGAAGTGCGGGTCGGCCCTGACGGCGGCTCCATAGGCCGCCTCCGCTTCGAGATTGCGTCCGCGCGCTCGCAAGACGTTGCCGAGATTGAATGCCGCGGTGGGTTCGGTGGGATCGAGCTTCATGACGCGGTGATAGAGCCGCTCGGCGGTTTCGAGGTCGCCGCCTCTTCGGCCGCTTGCGCCGTGACGAAAGTCGCCTCGGCGTCATCGGCCGGCGCATCGACGTCGAGCATGAATTGCCCGCGGCTGTCGGTGCGCCCCTGCATCTGCTCGACCATCAGCCGGTCCGAGGATTCCGGAAACAGCTTGAGATTCGAGAGCCGTACATCCGGCAGCCATCTGCGGATTTCGACGAGGCTCTTCGTGATGGTCGAGAGCGCGGCGCCGGCGGCGAAAAGGTTTGCCACTTGTCGCGCCGCGGCGAGGTCGCGGAAGCCGTAGAGGCCGCCACGCGCTTCGATGAGGCCGAACATGGTGAGCTGGTCGACCACCGGCGGCGGCAGCTTGGCGAGCGACGCGAGTTGAGCGGCCGTGTAGGTCTTGGCCTGCTCGTCTGGGATGCTCTGTCCCGCCCACTCCAGGAACTGCCGCTCGCTGGTGACCGGGATGCCGTAGGATTTTGCCTGGGCGAGGCTGTTCGAGGGACGGCCGTCATCGAGCAGCGGCCAGCCGAGCTCGCCGACCACCAGCACGTCGGTCTTCTTGGTCACGCCTTCGCGGGGTTTGCCGCCGTGTTTCGCGACGAGGGCGAAGGCGTCCGCCCGTTTCATCGATGCGAGCCGACCCGTGAAGGCGACGACGCCTTGCAGCAGAACGCGGTCGGGTTCGGCGGCTTGCGTCAGCGTCCGGCCTTCCTCTTGCCGCCGGCAGCAGCGGGCGCGCGGGCGCGCGTCTTGGTGCTCGCGGCAGCGGGCTTCTTCTGCTGCTCGGCGCCGATGCTCGCGCGTAGCGCATCCATGAGGTTGATGACCCGCTGCGGTGCCGCCCCTTCGTCCTTGATCGGCTCGAGCGCGCGTCCCGCCTGCTTCTTGCGCAGCAGCTCGACGAGCGCGTTCTCGTAGTGATCCTCGAACTTCTTCGGATCGAAGTGGCCGGACTTGGTGTCGATGATGTGACCGGCGAGCTGCTTCATCTCGGCCGGCAGCTTGAGGTCGGGAATGTCCTCGAAATAGACGGCCGGGTCACGAACCTCATAGGCGTAGCGCAGCGCGGTCGCCAGCAAGCCCTTGTCGAACGCCTCGAGCATCATCACCCGCTCGCGCCGCGCCATCACGACGCGGCCCAATCCGACCATGTTCTTGTCGCGGATGGCATCGCGGATCACCGCGAAAGCCTCTTGCCCGACCTGGTCGGTCGGGGCGATGTAATAGGGGCTCTCGAGATAGCGGTCGTCGATCTCGGGACGAGGAACGAAGCTGTCGACCTCGATGGTGTGCGTGCTCTCGATCTGGACCTTCTCGAGCTCTTCGTCCTCGACCAGGAGGTACTGGCCCTTGGCGACCTCGTAGCCGCGGCCGATATCTTCCTTGTCGACCGGCTCGCCGGTCTCGCCGTCGACGTTCTGTTGCTTGACCCGGTTGCCGGTCTTCTTGTTGATGCGGTTGAACGACACGCGCTCGGCGCTCGATGCGGCCGGATAAAGCGCGATCGGACAGGACACGAGGGAGAGCTTGAGATAGCCCTTCCAATACGCACGCGGTGCCATGAGCTACTCCTGCACGACAAGCGCACGCCCGACGTTCTGGTTTTGATCGCGCGCGAGAAGCTTTTTCAACGATATGATAACCATCCGACCCCCCCGGGTCGATAGGCGACGCAACAGGTTAGGGCGGCATGCTTACGATTCAGCAAACGACGAATGAGGGCGGGCAGTTCCCCTGGCCCGCAACGATGCGGCGACGTTTCCCAGGCGGCGAAACAATGCTGTAACCTGCACCTGAGATTTCTGCCGCTTTCATCTCGCCAGCGCACATCGGCGAAGTCATCATGCGGCAACTTTTCGCCGTAAGGCGGGTAGGATCGCGTCCTCACCGGACACAGGAGACGGAAATG
The DNA here is from genome assembly GCA_963824905.1 of uncultured Alphaproteobacteria bacterium. Taxonomy (GTDB): domain Bacteria; phylum Pseudomonadota; class Alphaproteobacteria; order Rhizobiales; family Xanthobacteraceae; genus JAJPKK01. The sequence continues at coordinate 247,299 of CAWGRH010000013.1, read as the reverse complement.
AGCAGGTTGGGTCAGGCTTGGTTGGTGCTTTCGTTGTCGGCGGTCGCGGTCCTGCCTGCGCGAGCGCAGGTCACCGTCGACATGTCGAAGATCACCTGCGAGCAGTACATCCTCTTCACCATGGGCGATCCGAAAGACATCGCCATGTGGCTGAGCGGCTATTACAACGCCAAGCGCAGCAACACCGTCCTCGACGTCCAGGAATTTCGCGAGGCCGGCAAGAAGGTGATGGACTATTGCCAGCTCAATCTGAAGACGCCCGTCATGGATGCGGCCGAGAAGACGTTGGGCGTCAAGCGCTAGAAGCCCCGATTAACCCGCCGTGAAGGATCGGCCGGAGGATTCGGCGGGCGCCTCGATTCGTTCACGGAGAACAGATGGGAACGCGGCGTTGATCTCGCGTCCTCGATCGATCGAATGCCGCGCCTGCCAAACCCCGCGTACTAACCGCGCGTAAAGGATCACGCCGAGACTCGAGCGGGAGCCTCGATTCGTTCACCGTGAACAGATGGGAACGGCGGCCGAAACTCGAGCCGCATGGGGGATCGCAACGCAATCATCAAGCTCGCGCACCAAGCGTTAAGCCCGTGCGGCAAGGATTTCCTAACCACGCGGCCAAACGTCACTCCGTCGTGATGTGAATGTCGAGGTGTGAGCGCGGAGACTTGGCTTTTCCCCCGATCGAAGATGTAGTCGGATGTTCGAAGTGCAGCCGCGCGAATTCGCGGGGCGCGGCGCGACGAAATCGCGGCGGTTCTGCTGACCCTGTGCATCCTTCGGTTCCGAAAATCGTTGGAACAGGCGGGCCTTTCGGGGCAGGATGGCGGCCGGGTCGGAGTTTGATTCCGGTCAACACGGCCGCCGTGTGCGGCAGCTAGCTTCGACCATCGACAACTGGACCATGGACGACTCTCGTTCATGGACAATTCGGCCATGGACAAGAAGCAGGAGTCCCGGAAGCCGCAGGTGCCGGAGTTTCCGGCGAGCCTGTTCGCTTGGCCGGCCATGATGGCGGCGAGCGTCGGGGAGGCCTTTGCTGCATCGCTGGCGAGGCGGCCCGCCGAGCATGAGCCCGCTGCCGAGCGGCGCCCGTTCTGGACCACGCAGCATGGCGTTCACTTCGAGCTCCGCACCATGGCGCTGCGCGACTTTTCCTGCGGCGAGGGCGGTACCCCGACGCTGATCTGCGCGCCGTTTGCGCTGCATGCGGCGACGATCGCCGATTTCGCGCCCGGCCGCAGCGTCGTCGAGGCGCTGCGCGGCGGCGGTATCGAGCGCCTGTTCGTCACTGACTGGCGCTCGGCCGGACCCGACATGCGGTTCCTTTCGATCGACAGCTATCTCTCCGAGCTCAACGTCGCGGTCGACGAACTCGGGGCGCCGGTCGATCTCATCGGGCTGTGCCAGGGCGGCTGGATGGCGCTCGTCTATGCTGCGCGTTTTCCCCGCAAGGTGCGGCGCCTGGTGCTCGCCGGCGCGCCGGTCGACATCGCGGCCGGGCAGTCGCAGCTCTCGCAGATGACGGTGCAACTCCCGCTCGCCGCGTTCGAGGAGTTCGTGGCCGCGCAGGGCGGCCGCGTGCTCGGGCAGCGCGTGCTTCAGATCTGGGGTACGGCGCTGATCGCCGACGACGCGCGGCGCGTGCTCCAGCTCGCGCCCGAAGACAATTCCCGCGCCGCCGAGGAGGTGCAGCGTCGCTTCGAGGAGTGGTACGACCTCACGGTCGACCTGCCCGGCACCTATTATCTCCAGGTCGTGTCGTGGCTCTATCAGCAGAACCGGCTCGCCACCGGCAACTTCGTCGCGCTGGGGCGAAAAATCGATCTCACCCGCCTCTGTCATCCGATCTTCCTGCTCGGCGCACGTGACGACGAGATCGTTGCCCCCGAGCAGCTGTTCGCGACCGCGAATCGGGTCGGCACGCCGAAGGAAAGTGTCGTCACCGTCTCCGAGCCGTGCGGCCATCTCAGCCTGTTCCTCGGCGCCGAGACGATCTCGGGCACTTGGCCGCGGATCGCGCGCTGGCTGCGCGAGGAATAGGCGGGCTTCCTCTGAATCGCCGTCATTCCGGGGCCGGCCGCAGGCCGGAGCCCGGAATGCAGACTGGGGCCTCGTCACTCGCGCCTATATCCACGTCCCTGATAGGGGTAGGGAAGGCGTTGGCCTCCCCTCCCTCCGAACCGTACGTGCGGTTTTCCCGCATACGGCTCTCCAGTCGGTGGTTTCTTCATCGAGACTGTCTCGCTGCTTGCCAAGCGGTGTGAAACGCGACCCGCCTGGCATTCGCGAAGAAGGCTAGTTTCCCCTTTGACGCCGTTGCCCAGCGCCGACAGCATGCGATCGGTCCACGCCTCGGCTTCGATCCCCGCCCAGTTGCGTCTGTCGTCTGGATCTCTGCAACCATTGCTTAGCCTTTTCGGCACTCGCGGTGCTGCTCTGCTCCGGTTTGGTCTTCACGCATCCACCTTCCTGCCCTGCCTTCCCTCGGACGGGGTTTTGCTAGCCCCTCCTCTCATGGTCCGTGCACCAGACCACATCGGTACTATGCGGGCTCTGACTCCTTGCCGACTCGCACACGCCAACAAGGTCTCTCCGTTCCGTTCGTCTGCCTTCCCGGCATCCCGTCCCCAACCACGTTATGCAGCCCGGCGGTCACGTGCCTATCACCTCGTGCCACCGGTCGGCCCTCGCGGGCCAGACTTCGCCATCAATGAGCAAGCTCGCCTCTGCACGCCGCCGAATCGGGTTCGTCATCCTACGGGCTGTCGGTTCGCCTCCGGCTGCTCTCCACCCCGCCTCGCGGCGACGCAGTTGCCGTCAGCTACGTGTGCGGTGACTTCACATGGCACAGACTCCCACCGTGCTGACATCACGAACTCACGGACGCACTCATCGCCCGGCTTGACCGGGCAATCCAGTAACCACCGGACTCCGGTGGGGCAGATACTCGGCCACATCGACAGCACAGGGGTTACTGGATTGCCCGTTCAAGCCCCGAGTGTCCGGCACGGTTTGTGCTTTTCATGCGACCTTGGCGACCGCGGCGGGAGCGTTGGCGGCGCGATGCTCGCGGCGTCGCCTGGTGGCGCGCGTGGCGCGGGGGCCGAAGTCGAATTTGGGTTGCCGGGGCTCGGGCAATGGCGGGGGCTTGAGCAGCTCTGCGACGGCGCGGCGGAGCATCAGGTTGGATTGGATGAGCCGTGCGAAGGTGAGCGGACTGGCGACGATCCTGGTGGCCTCGTGGGCGAGGCGCAGCAGCACGAAGGCGATCAGCGCGACCGTGATCTGAATGCGGACGGCGTTTTCCGAGGTTCCCAGGAAGTGGCCGATCTTCAAGGTCTGTTTGACCCATCGGAAGAACAGCTCGATCGCCCATCGCCGCTTGTAGAGGTCGGCGATCTCCTGCGCGCTCGCCTCGATGTCGTTGGTGAAGATGCGCAGCACCTTGCCGGTCTCGATCGCAACCCGGACCTCGCGGACGAGCCCCGGCATCGGGTTGCACCGCGATGCGGCGAGCCGCTTGGGAAGATATCCGGTCCGATCGCTCAGGATCGCCGATCCCGGCGGCACCGCGCGATGCTGCGCCACCTCGAACGGCGTGTTGGACTTGAGGCGGGTGACGATGCGACAGCCGGCTGCGTCGAGTTCGGCCCACCAGCCGTAATCGTAGTAGCCGAGGTCGAACACGTAGGTCGCGCCCGCCTCGATCGGCATCTGCTTGGCGGCGGTGATGTCGTTGACGTTGGACGGCGTCACTATCAGGTAGAGCGGTTGATCGGCATCGGGATCGTAGATGATGTGCGCCTTGGCGCCGCAAACTCCGGTCGAGAACCTCGCCCAATCGCTCAGCTCGCTCAGCCGCAGGGGGCAATGACAGGTGCAGATGGAAGCGCTTCAAAACTTGAAAATCAGTCTCGCCACCGAAAAGACGACGGCGCAGCCGATGAAGACGAGGATCAGCGTCACCGCGAGGTCGAGCTGCTTCTTGAACTCGGCGCCCGCCTGCGAGCGCTTGATCGAGCGCATGAAGATTCGCTGCGCCAGGACGACGAACGGCATCAGCGCCAGGATGATCCCGATATATTTGAGCATGAGCCTTCCCGCGGCCGCAGGCGCGACGGGTTGTCACGGCGCGCTTGTGCGAAAAAGGCAATAGCGGCCGGTGGCCGACTTGTCACGCGACGCAAGGCAGGCACCATGCTACGCTCATGGTGGTTTTACCGCGATGCCGTCGTTCCTGGCCGGTGCCATCGACCCCTCGTCGAGCGTTTCCGGCCGGTTCTGCAAAAGCTCGATAGAGGGAAGAGACATCCGATGGCCCTGAAAGCAATGTGCGCGGCGCTGCTGCTCGCCGGTGTGTTCGCAGGTGAAGCCGCCGCGCAGGACTACCCGAACCGTCCGATCACCGTGATCGTTCCGTTCGCTGCCGGCGGGCCCGCGGACCTTCTGGCGCGCATTCTCGGCGGAGAGATGAGCAGCGTGCTCAAACAGCAGCTCATCATCGACAACGTCAACGGCGCCGGCGGCACCATCGGGACGGCGCGGGCGGCGAAGGCTGCGCCCGACGGCTACACGCTGCTCCTGATGCATGTCGGCATCGCGACGGCGCCCGCGCTTTATCGCAAGCTCCCCTACGACACCATCAACGATCTCGAGCCGATCGGCCGCGTCGCCGACGTGCCGATGACGCTCGTCGCCCGCAAGACGCTGCCGCCGCAGAACTTCCAGGAGTTCCTTCCCTACGCGAAGGCGAACAAGGACAAGCTCACCATCGCCACCGCCGGCGTCGGGTCGGCGTCGCATCTGTGCGGCATGCTGTTCATGCGCAAGATCGACATGAACTTCAATGTCGTGCCCTACAAGGGCAACGGGCCAGTGATGAACGATCTCATCAGCGGACAGATCGACCTCACCTGCGACCAGACCACCAACACCACGGAGCAGATCCGCGGCGGCACCATCAAGGCTTATGGCGTGACCGCGAAGAGCCGACTCTCCGCGATGCCTGAGCTTGCCACTCTCGACGAGCAGGGCCTGTCGGGCTTCGAGGTATTCGTTTGGTACGGGCTGTGGGCGCCCAAGGGAACGCCGAAGCCGATCGTCGATACGCTCGACCACGCGCTCCAGGTCGCGGTCGCGAGCCCCAACTTCAAGGCACGCATGGCCGATTTGAGCTCGTTCCCCGCGACCGCCGCGGGGGCGACGCCCGACGCGCTCCGCACGCATCTCAAGTCCGAGCTCGAGCTGTGGGCGACCGTCATCAAGCAGGCCGGCGTCGTGCCGGAATAGCTCGCCCGGTGAGGCAGCCGTGCGTGCGATGGTTCTCGATCGGCCCCGTATGCCGCTGGCGATGAAAGCGAAACCCGGGGGCGGCCTCACGCCCGTCGCGCCGTCGGCTCCAGATTTCGCGTTCGCTCAACCCGGCTACGCGACGCGACCTAATTCACCATGCCGAGCACGCGCGGGAGCCACAGCGAAATTTCCGGGATGTAGGTCACCATCACCAGGAACACCAGCATGGTGCCGAGCCACGGCAGCACCGCCACCGTGAGCTCGGTGATGCCCATCTTGGTGATGCTCGAGGCGACGTAGAGATTGAGCCCGACCGGCGGGTGGCACAGGCCCACCTCCATGTTGACCGCCATCAGGATGCCGAGATGCACCGGGTGGACGCCGAGCCGCGCCGCCATCGGGAACAGGATCGGCGCCATGATCAGCACGATCGCGGCCGGGTCCATGAAGTTGCCGGCGGCGAGCAGCACGATGTTGGTGACGAGCAGGAACGCGACGATGCCGAAGCCCTGCGCCGTCATCCATTCCGCCATCGATTGAGGTATCTGCTCCGAGGTGAGGAGCCACGAGAACACCGCGGCGTTGGTAATGATGTAGAGGATCATTGCGCTCATCGACGCCGCCTTGAGCAGCACCGCAGGCACGTCGGCGAACTTGAGCTCCTTGTAGACGAAGACGGCGATGAAGAAGGCGTAGACCGCGGCGACGGCGGCAGCTTCCGTCGGGGTGAACAGGCCTGAATAGATGCCGCCAAGCACGAGCACGATCAGGAACAGGCCCCAGAAGCTGTCGCGGAAGGCGCGCAGGCACTGTCCCCAGGTGGCACGCTTCATGCGCGGATAATCGTTGCGCCAGGCGCGATACCACGTCGTGACGCCGAGCATGGTGGAGAGGATCAGCCCCGGCACCAGCGCGGCGATGAAGAGCTGGCCGACCGAGGCCGAATCGACGATTAAGCCGTCGGGCCCCTTGGGCTGCATGCCGCTCGTCGCCACCGCAAAGATCACGAGGTTGATCGACGGTGGAAACAAGATGCCGAGCGCGCCCGATGTGGCGATCACGCCGGCGCCGAAGCGCGGCGGATAGCCGTTCTCGAGAATCGCCGGCAGGATGATCGAGCCGATCCCGACCACGGTCGCCACCGACGAGCCGGAAATCGCGGCGAACAGCGCGCAGGCGACGACGCCGGCGAGCCCGAGGCCGCCATACCAGTGGCCGATCATCGAGGTCGCAAAGTCGATCATCCGCCGCGCCACCCCCCCGGAGGTGAGGAAATTACCCGCGAGAATGAAGAACGGGATCGCCATGATCTCGAAGCGGTCGATGCTGGTGAACAGCTTCAGCCCGACCATCTTGGGATCGACGTTCGACAGGATGAACAGATAGGTGAGGACGGAGAGGCCGAGCGCGATCGAGATCGGCATGCCGGTCGCCATCAGCCCGAGCAGCATGGCGAACAGGAGCGCGGCACGCGATGTCTGCGACAGCTCGATGATGTCGAAGCGCGCCAGCGCGCAGATGAGGGCGAGCACGACTGGCGTCAGAACAATCAGCCAGGCGCTGACCTCGCCTGCGCGAGACCGTGGCGCGAGCGTTTGGGACAGCCCGCTCATCGCGCCGGCTCGGCGAGAGGCGCGGGCGTCGTGTCCACCGGCGCCTCGTATTCGAGCCCGTGGTGCCCGGTGTGGGGTGTGTAGCCCGTCTTGAGATAGCGCCACATCACCTGGAGGAAGCGGAACGACATCAGGTAAGAGCCCAGCGGGATGCACAGATAGATCATCCAGCTCGGCCATTCGAGCTCGGGTGACACCTGGTCGGGGTCGAGCTCGTAGACGTAGATCGCCCCGAGCGTGCCGATGACGCCGGTGAACAGCGCCCCGCACAGCGTCGCAAACACGATCACCGGTTTGCGCGCGGCAGGGGAGAGCTGCTTCACGAAGACGTCGACGCCGACATGGATGCCGGTGCGCACCCCTAGCGCCGCGCCGAACTTCGCCATCCACACGAACATGTAGGTGGCGAGCTCCTGCGCCCAGGAGAGGTTGATCGCGGTGAGGGTCTCGTAGACCCAATCAGCAACGAGCGCGAGCCAGACGAGGCCGTGCGCGTTCGCCCAGGTGGCGACCGTCACCGAATTGCTGGCGCCGTAGCGATGCACCACGGCGACGAAGGTGACGATCGTCGCCGAGGCGATCAGGACGCAGATGATCCACTCTTCGAGCCGATCGAGAATGCGGTCGAGCACGTGGAGCACGATGTTCCCCTCCGCTCAGAACCCGAACCCTCGTGCCTCGCCGTGCCGACGCGGCGCGCCGCGATCTTTAAGATTGCGGCGGGGTAAAGCCGGAGGCCTTGTAGATCTTGTCGATGAAGTCCTTGCCGAACCGGCTCTGCATCTCCTTGTGCACCGGCATCAGCTTGGCGACCCACGCCTTCTTCTCGTCGTCGGTGAGATAATGGACCTGGATCTTGCCGGAGGCTTTGATCTTCTCGAGCGCCTCCGCGTTGTCCTTCGCCGCGGTCTCGTTGAAGTAGTCGGTCGATTCCTTCACCGCGCGGGCGAGCGGCGCCTTGAGATCGGCCGGCAGGCCATCCCAGAACTTCTTGTTGGTGACCAGCGCGTAGGTCAGCCGCCCGTGATAGGAGACGGTCAGGTTCTTCTGCACCTCATAGAACTTCTGGGTCAGAATGTTGGACGGCACGTTGTCCTCGCCGTCGACAACGCCGGTCTGCAATGCCTGGTAGAGTTCGCCGAAACCCATGATCTGGGGAATGGCGCCAAGTTCGCGCACCGCCGCATCGAGCACCTTGGAGCCCTGGATGCGCATCTTGAGGCCGCGGAAGTCCTCGGGTCTTATGAGCGGCTTGTTGGCGGTGTAGACGTGGGCGCCGTTGTCCCAATAGGCCAGCGGCTCGACACCCTTCGCCTCGAGCTTCTTGTTGAGGTCGGCCATCATCGGGCTCGCCATCATCTGGCGGGCGCGAGCGTCGTCGCTCATCAGGAACGGCAAGTCGAAGACGTCGAATTCCTTGACGCCGAGCGGGCCGAACTTCGAGATCGACGGCGCCAGGATCTGCACCGAGCCGAGCTGAAGCGCTTCGAGCTCTTCCTTGTCCTTGTAGAGCGAGGAGTTCGGGTAGACCTCAACCTTCACCCGTCCGTTGGTGTACTTATCGACGAGGTCCTTGAACACGATAGCGGCCTTGCCCTTGGGGGCATCGGGCGAGACCACGTGGCTGAACTTGATGACGATCGGTTGCTGCGCCTCGGCAGAACCGGCGAAGCCGAAACCGGCGAACGCGGCGACGAGCGCCGCAACAAGTTTGGTGCGCATGGACGTTCCCTCGCAAGAATCCTGCGCCGGTCCCCCTCGGTCCCTCGTCGGGCCGGCATTGGCGTCGAGTATGGCAGCCTTTCGCGACCTTCTCCAAGCCCAAACACCCGAACCTGCCCGGCTCTCGGCAGGTGCATGTTGTCGCAACCACGATCGGCAATCGCGGCGCCGAACGCTGATGCTCACGCCGTTGGCTAGCCTCCGTCGGCACCTTTGGGCAGTGAACCGTTTTCCCGGGCCGGCAGACCAAAAGGAAGTGCCCCTCGAAGGAACCGCCGATGCCGCGCAAGTCCGTCGTCCTCATCGCTGCCGCAGCCGCACTGAGTTCGGCCGTCGTCGCCGCCAATATCGCGCGCTCCCGAGCCGTGGCCTCCTATCAGACCACCGTCGATTTCGACCAGACGTTCACGGCCGCTGGCGGGTCCGCCGAGGCCGCCTCCATCAAACTCGACGCCGAGAAGCTCCGGCAGGTCGGCGTGAGGCGGATCGATCTGACCCGCTAGCTCCTGGGTCACCCCGGAATGGCCGGACGGGACCTCATGTCGCAAGCGTACCTGTTGGCCTTTTCACCTTCGCGGGTGCGTCGCGGCTGTCTGAGCCATTGTCAAAAGGCCGAGCACTGGGACAAGATACCCGACATCGTAACCGCAGTGGACGGAGGGCGATGGACGGGAGAGCGATCCCGCGCATCATCGGCGTCGGTTTCTGCGCGACGGCCCTGATGGTCGCCGTGCCGGCACGCGCGCAGCAAGATCCGAACCGGATCTGGTGCGAGAACAAGGACGGGACCGCGACGGTGGAGCAGTCGATCGCCGGCTGCACCGCGCTGATCCAAGCCGGCCACGCGGCAGCCGGAAACCTTCCCGTCATCTACAACAACCGCGGCATCGCTTACCGGGTCAAGGGGGATATCGATCGCGCCATCGCCGACTACAGCGAGGCCATCCGGCTCGATCCCGACTACGACATCGCCTATTTCAACCGCGGCAGGTCCTATTACCTCAAGCGCGACTTCGACCGCGCCATCGCCGACTACGGCCAGAGCCTGCGGATCAACCCGCAGCGCCGCTCGTCCTATGTCGACCGCGGCCTCGCCTACTTCGCCAAGCGCGATCCAGCCCATGCGGTCAGCGACTACAGCGAAGCGGTGAAACTCGATCCGAGCTACGCCTACGCTTTCAATATGCGCGGCATGGCCTATCGCATGATGGGCGATCCCAGCCGGGCGATCGCCGATCATTCCGAAGCGATCCGGCTCGCGCCCAATCTCGATGTCGCCTATTACTACCGCGGCCTGGCCTATGGTGACACCAACCAGCAGGACCAGGCCATCGCCGATTACGACAAGGCACTTGGTCTCAACCCGAATTTCGCCAACGCGCTGGTCAACCGCGGGCTCGCCTGGGGCGAGAAGAAGCAATTCGACAAGGCAATCGCCGACTACACCCAGGCGATCAAGCTCAACGCCTCCGACGTCATCGCCCTCTATGACCGCGGCAACGCCTATCGCGCCAGGGGCGACCTCGACCGCGCGATCGCCGACTACACCGACGCGATCAAGGCCGACCCGAACGATGCCATCGCCTACCTCGCCCGTGGCAGCGCCTATTCCGCCAAGCGCGATTACGGCCGCGCCATCCCCAATTTCGACCAGGCGCTCAAGCTCGATGCCAACAACGCGCCCACATGGAACAGCCGGTGCTGGGCCCGCGCGATGATCGGCCAGCTCGAGCAGGCGCTGGCCGACTGTAACGAGTCGTTGCGTTTGCGGACCGACCCCTACACGCTGGACAGCCGCGGGCTCGTTCATCTCAAGCTCGGCCACTACGACGACGCCATTGCGGACTACGACGCGGTGCTCAAGTCCGTTCCGGACTTCCCTGATTCGCTCTACGGCCGCGGCATGGCGAAGCGCAAAAAGGGCGATGCTGCCGGGGGCGAGACCGACCTCGCCCGGGCCAAGGCCTTGCGCACTGAAATCGCTGAAGAATTCGCCCGCTACGGGATCAAATAGGCTTCTATTCCCCGCTGTCTGTCCGCGGAGTGGGCACGATGGAGTCTTTCTCCCACCTATTGCCGCGCCAAAGAGCCGCACCTTCGTTCCTGACAGGGACGGAGGGTGTTTTCCTGGAACAGCATGATGTTGCCCGAAAGGTCTGCGACCTCTCATGAATCGGGTGGGTTGCCTTCGTCGCGATGCTGCGGTGCAATAAAAACGAGCCATCGGCATCTTATAAACGCGGCGTATGCGCTCAGGGGGAGTGCATTAAATTCCTATAAACAATATATCTTTTCAGCGGTCTATTTGCGTGGCTGGCGCCCGGGTACCCTTGTGCACCGCCGTCCTGGCACTAAAATGTCAATATAAGACGCTTATAGTTCCCGAGCTTGGGAACTTGGGGTTTTGCCAGATGAATCGATTTGTTCCGGCGATGCTGCTTGCCGCAGGATTTGCGGGTTCCGCACTGATCGCGGTCCCCGCTGCCCAGGCGAGCGTCCCATTGCCGGTGATCGCGCAGGTCGGCGTGCCGACCTTGGCGCCAGTGCTCAAGAAGATCACCCCGGCCGTCATCAGCATCGCCATCAAGGGCCATACGACGGAGGGCGGCAAGAAGCGCGACGTCCGTGCCTCGGGCTCCGGCGTGGTCTTCGACGCCAATCAGGGCCTGATCATCACCAACAACCACGTGATCGCCCATGCGGACGAGATCACGGTGACGCTGTCCGATGGCCGCAACGTGCCGGCGACACGGGTCGGCGGCGACCCCGATACCGACATCGCGGTGATCAAGATCGCGCCCGATCACCTGTCCGCTATCACCTTCGGTGATTCGGATCAGCTGGAAGTCGGCGACTTCGTGCTCGCCATCGGCAATCCGCTGCAGCTCGGGCAGACCGTGACTTCCGGCATCGTGAGCGGCTTGCGCCGCAACAATGTCGGCATCGAGCAGTTCGAGGATTTCATCCAGACGGACGCTGCGATCTATCCCGGCAATTCCGGCGGCGCGCTCGTCAATCTCAACGGCGATCTCATCGGCATCAACACCGCGTTCGTCGGCTCGAGCAACACCAACCCGGGCGTCGGCTTCGCCATTCCGATCAACATGGCGCGCAGCGTGGCCGATCAGATCCTGGAGTACGGCGAGATCAGCCGCGGCTCGCTCGGGATCACCATCGACGATCCGACGCCGAGTGTGTTCCGTGAGCTCAAAATGCAGGTGTCGACGGCAGCGGCCCCGGTCGGTGCGGTGGTCGTGAGCGTCGATGCCGGATCGGCGGGAGCTCGTGCCGGCCTGAAATCCGGTGACATTGTCACTGATGTCGGCAAGACGGCGGTCCGCGACTCGGGTGCCCTGCGTAACCGGATGGCTTTGCTGCGGATCGGTGAGGTTGCCGAGCTCTCGGTGCTGCGCGACGGCAAGCCGCTCACTATCCACGCTACCATGGCCGCCGCTGCTCCCGAGCCGCCGCGTGGCAAGGCGAAGTAGCAGCGACGCTCGGCAAGCAGCTTCTATTGGTGGATCGCCGGGCTCGTTCCCGGCGATTTCGTTTTCTCGGACCGGACAACATACCCGAGCGTCATCGCCGGGCTTGGCCCGGCGACCCCGACAATCTTGGCACAGCGGTGCTTTATGATCGGGGTGGCCGGGACGAGCCCGGCCATGACCATTTCAGAGGTAACGGCGCCTAGAAATCCGGCTTGTCGGTCTCGGGCATCGGCTCCAGGCCGTGATGGAAGTGATCGTCGTTATTCTCAGCACAGGCCATTTCGGCGAACGGTCCCCGGTTGACCTTGCGGTAGCGCTGGATCGCGTTCCACGGCGTGGTGAAGGCGCCGGGGTCCTCGACATGGATGTTGACCTCGAGCGTATTGCCGCCGTCGATCAGGTGGTAGCGCTCGATGACGTGCAGCGCATCGGTATGCGGCGTCTGATAATTGTCGACATAGGCCTTTGTGGTGATGCCGACGGTGTCGACCACCAGCGTGTCGCCCTCGTAATGGCCGACCGAATCGCCGTACCAGGACGGCTTGAGGTTGGCGGGATGCCCCGCATCGAGGCGAATGTCGCGGATCTGGTGATCCTGCATCCAGATCATCCGCACGTCCTTCGCCGTCTGCAGGAAATAGACCGGCGTCGCCGGCAGCAGCAGGAAGGCCGGTGTCCCGACCGGCCAGCATCGCTCTTTGGGAATCGCGACGACTTCGCCCGACGTCACGCGCTCGTTCACCTGGCGCAGGCGGTCCCGCGTCCATGTCTGGAGGATCGGGTTCGCGAGATCGGCGATCCGGAACGCGGGGTGCGTGTTGCGCGGTTGCTTGTAGAAGCTCACGTAGGGATGCGTGGGATCGGAGGCGACCGGGCCCGGTCCGCTTGGCGGTGCAATGAACTCGTCGTCCTGCGCAAGCCAGCCGGTCGTCGGGTCCGGCCCGAAGTTCGGCGGCTGTGCGGGCTCGGCGGCGCAGGCCGGCAGCGCCGCGCTGGCGCACATGAGCGTCGCAATCAGGGCCGAAAGCGCGGCGCCCGGTGCTTGGTATCTCATCAACGTCTCCATGTGGTGATGCGGATCGTTCTATGAAAAATCCCTGGCAGCAGCCAGCGTTTTGATGTCGCGACGCAAGCGCGCAAAGACCGGCGCATGGCAGCTACCGCGCTTGCGGGGGAGCTGAAAAACGGCGTAGCTTTGCTGATCTTCCACCGACTTCGAGACTGGTCGGCCGAACCTCGGGAGAACACCGAAATGATCATTCGTGCCCTGTCCGCTGCGTTCCTCGTGCTCGCCGCCCCGTCGGCTTTCGCCCAGACCGAGATCACTCGAAGCAGCTGGCCGAACCAGCGCGAGGGCGACTTCATCATCAAGGACTTCCGCTTCAAGAGCGGCGAGACCATCGCCGAGCTCAAGCAGCACTACATGACGCTCGGCACGGCGAAGCGAAACGCGGCGGGTGAGATCATCAATGCGGTGATCCTGCTCCACGGCACGAGCTCGACCGGCAAGGCCTGGCTGATGCCGACGCTCGGCGACGAGCTGTTTGCTGCCGGCCAGGCGCTCGATGCGAGCCAGTATTTCATCATCCTGCCCGACGGCATCGGCCGCGGCGGCTCGAGCAAGCCGAGCGACGGCCTGCGCGCGAAGTTTCCTCACTTCCGATACGAGGACATCATCGCCGCCGAGCACCAGCTCGTCACCGAAGGGCTCGGCATCAAGCACCTGCGCCTCGTCATGGGCTCGTCGATGGGCGGCATGCACACCTGGATGTGGGGCTACATGTACCCCGACCTGATGGACGGGCTCATCCCGATCGCCAGCCAGCCGATCGCGATCAGCGGCCGCAACTGGATCCAGCGCCGCATCGCTGCTGAGGCGATCCGCCAGGATCCCGGTTGGAACAACGGCAATTACGAGAAGAACCCGACCCAGTGGGTCGTGACTGCGCCCTACGGCTTCCTGCAGACCAGCAATGTGCGGCGCGTCCAGGAGCTCGCGCCGACCCGCGAAGCCGGCGACGCGCTCTACTTCAAGCAGCTCGAAGAAGCGAAGAAGCGCGACGCCAACGACACGCTGTGGGGCATCGAGGCCGTGATGGACTACAATCCCGCGCCACATCTCGAACAGATCAAGGCGCGGCTGATGGCGATCAACTCGGGCGACGACGAGACCAATCCGCCGCAGCTCGGCGTCACCGAGCGCGAGATCAAGCGCATTCCCAACGCCAAATACGTCCTCGTCCCCGCGAGCGAGAAGACGTACGGCCACTTTACCCATCTGCACGCCGAGTTCTGGAAAGAGCACGTGGCGCAGTTCCTCAAGGAGCTGCCGCCGCAGATGTAGGCGTGCTTCCCTCCCCACTTGCGAGAGGTGCTATCGGAGGTCTGCCGACTATCGGCCTGCGTGAGCCGCGCGGGCGCGTTCCCCCTCCCCACCCTCCCCCGCGAGCGGGGGAGGGTGACAAAGGCCGACGTCGATTACATGCGGCGGGAGAAATCCCCGGTGTGTGTGGCGGGCGGTTATGGAGGCACGGCGGTGGACTCCCTCTCCCGCGTGCGGGGTGTATGGGCCGGGGACATCGAGGACAGTTTAGGCGGCCCGTTCGGACACATCGAGGACACTCGTCCAGCAATTGCGACTGGCACGAGGGGTCTGTTCGATGGCCTGGCGGGAGGTTTCGGTGATTGATCAACGGGAGGAGTTCGCGCGGCTGGCGCTGGCGCCGGGAGCGAACCGGCAGGAGCTGTGCCGGCGGTTCGGAATCAGCCGCAGCAATGGATACAAGTGGCTGCAGCGCTATCTGAGTGAAGGGCGAGACGGGCTTGCGGAGCGATCGCGGCGGCCGCATCGCGGCCCGCGTCGAACGGCAGGCGCCGTGGAAGCGGCGGTGCTGCGGGTTCGCGAGGACAGCAACAACGCCTGGGGCGGGCGCAAGATCGCACGGGTGCTGCGCGATGCCGGCGAGAGCGCGGCGCCGGTGGCGAGCACGATCACCGAGATCCTGCGCCGGCACGGCAGGCTCGAGGAGCGCGGCGCCGAACATCCCGGCCCGTTCCGGCGCTTCGAGCGGTCCCAGCCGAACGAGCTGTGGCAGATGGACTTCAAGGGGCATTTCGAGACCGGGCGCGGGCGCTGCCATCCGCTGACCGTGCTCGACGATCATTCGCGTTATGCGCTCGGGCTGGAGGCGTGCGGCGACGAGCGCGACGCCACCGCGCGCGAGCGGCTGGTCGCGGTGTTCCGGCGCTACGGGCTGCCCGATGCGATGCTGATGGACAACGGGCCGCCATGGGGCGATGCGGGGGGGCCCTACACTGCGTTCGCGGTGTGGCTGATGCGGCTCGGCGTGCGGGTCGCCCACGGGCGGCCCTATCATCCGCAGACCCAGGGCAAGGACGAGCGCTTCCACCGCACCCTTAAGGCCGAGGTGCTCGCCGGACACCATTTCGCCGATCTCGCTGCGTGCCAGCGTGCCTTCGAGCGCTGGCGCCATCTCTACAATCACCATCGCCCGCACCAGGCCCTCGATCTCGCCAAGCCCGGCGAGCGCTACCATGCGAGCCGACGATCGTTTCCGGAGACGCTGCCTCCGATCGAGCATGATCGCGACGATCTCGTCCGCATCGCCGATTGCAACGGCCGGGTTTCGTTCAAGAACCGCCGCCTGCGGCTCGGCAGGCCGTTCCGCCGCCAGCCGATCGTGCTGCGTCACACAGCCGAGGACGGCGTGTTCAGCGTGCATTTCTGCACCCACCGCATCGGCACCATCGATCTGCGGACGACGCCGGCCTACGGATGGGTCGACATCCTCAAGGCGATGCCCGCAAACCCACAGACCCAACGACAGCCCATCGACACACAACCTTGAACACGGCAAACCATGTCCTCGATGTGTCCGAACGGGCCGCCTAAACTGTCCTCGATGTCCCCGGTCCATACACGGGGGAGGGTGGGGAGGGGGCTCTGCTCTCACTTTCCGCAAGAAATTAGTCGGCCTATTTCCGGAGCATCGGGCATGAGTCCACCGCGTCAGTTCTACCGCAACGTTGCGCGACTCAAGCCCGCGGCTCTGTGCCTCGCCATGCTCGCAGCGCCGGCTGCTGCCGCGAACGATCTCGACACCGTCGCTCGCATTCTCGCGGGAAAAACCTTCGTTGACCTCACCCACAGCTTCGGGCCGGACTCGCCGGTGTGGGCGGGCTTCGGTCAGGCGAAGATGACGCCGGCCGTCGATCCGCAGACCGGCCAGTCCTACACGATTCCGAAGGACGGCTTCCGCGCGACGTACTACCAGATGGTCGGGCAGTACGGCACCCATGTCGATCCGCCTGCGCATTTCGCCGAGGACGGCATCACCATGGACCGCATTCCGCTCAAGCAAATGGTGCTGCCGCTGATCGTGCTCGACGACACGCGCTATCTCGCCAAGGACCCCAACCACGCGTTCTCGGTCGACGATCTGCGCGCCTGGGAGAAGAAGAACGGCCGGGTGCCCAAGGATTCGTTCGTCGCGCTGCGCACCGACATGTACAAGGACTGGGACCGCGACCCCGAGCGCTTCAAGCGCAGCCCGTTCCCGGCGTGGTCGCTCGACACCATCAAATTCCTGATCGAGCAGCGCGGCGTCACCGCGATCGGTCACGAGTCCATGGACACCGACACGACCGACAAGATGGAGTCGGAAACCTACATCCTGCAGAACGGCCATTTCCAGATCGAGGTAATGGCCAATCTCGACAAGGTGCCGCCGCGCGGCGCGCTCATCATCGTCACCTGGCCGAAGGTGAAAGACGGCCTCGGCTTCCCGGCGCGGGCGCTGGCGATTCTGCCATAAACCTCATCCTGAGGAGCCTTGCGCAGCAAGGCGTCTCGAAGGGTGGCCACACGCACTGCGGTTTTGTGGCCGTCCTTCGAGACGCGCCCTGCGGGCGCTACTCAGGACGAGGTCAAGGGGTAGGGGGCGCTAATTCCCCGCCTGCAGCGGCCGCCCGTCGGTCGCGCCGTCGAGCGGGCCATCGGCGAGGCGGGCGAGATCGAACCGGTCGACGTCGGCGATGAGCTCGACGAAGCCCTGCGCGCCGTAGCGTAGCGCGGCTTCGCCCTTCTCTGCGGTCGCGAGCGTGGCGTCGCCCAGTGCCCCCGACGGATGCAGGTCCTGCGTCATCCAGCCGAAGCCGACGGGCCGGAAGGCGCTGAGCCATTTGAACTCGTTCGACATACCGACCGTCGCCGGCACTGCGTTCTCGGCGCTCTCCATCCGCACGGTGTCGGCCGCGGCCGGCGAGCATCAGCGACGTCTCGACGTCGCCGGCATGGACGCCGTGGCGCTGCTCGGCGCGCTCGAATGTGCCGGGCGGATAGCCGAAGCGGTGCCAGGCCGCGGTCACCACCAGCATGCGGTGGCGAACCCGCAGATCGCGGGCGGCGATCTCTATCGCCGCCACGTTGCCGCCGTGGCTCGTCACGATCACGAGCTTGCGCACGCCGGCGCGGGCGAGACTTTCGCCGACGTCGACATAGGTGCCGATCGCGGTCGCGGCGGAGAGCGACAGCGTACCGGGAAACGCCTTGTGCTCGTCGGACTGGCCGAGCTTCATGACCGGCAGAAACGTCACCGGCAGCCCCACCGGGAGGATCTCATGAACGCGGTCGAGATAGGCTTGCGCGATGTAGCTGTCGACGCCGAGCGGAAGGTGCGGCCCGTGCTGCTCTACCGCCGCGACCGGCAGCACCGCGATCCATCGCTGGGTGTCGGCGCCGGCGAGGTCGGTCCATGTCATTTCCATCCAGTGGCGTCGTGGCAGCATGTCCCGGTAACTCGCCTTTCCGACCGCGCTCGCGTAATCTCGCCGCCGTCACGGGAGAGAACGGATTCATGCCGCTGCAGAGAATATCGATCACCGCGATCGCCGTTGCGGCCGCCAGTGTCATAGTCGCCTGCCTCGCAGCGAGCAATGCGACATTCGCCCAAAGCGCGTTCGACAAAGTCTCGTTTGGCACTAACTGGGTCGCCGAAGGCGAGCACGGCGGCTTCTACCAGGCGCTGGCCGACGGCACCTACCGCAAGCACGGCCTCGACGTGACGATCGTTCAGGGCGGTCCGCAGGTGAACAACCAGCTCCTGCTTGCGGTCGGCCGGCTCGACTTCTTCATGAGCACGAACACGCTGCAGTCGTTCGATGCGGTGGCGCAGAGCATTCCGACGCTCGCGGTGGCGGCGATGTTTCAGAAGGACCCGCAGGTGATGATCGCCCACCCCGATCGCGGCATCGACGATTTGCGCGACCTCAAGGGGCTGACGCTGTTCATCTCGCAGGAAGGCGTCACCACCTACTTCCAGTGGCTCAAGCGCGAGTTCGGTCTCTCCGATTCGCAGGTGCGACCGTACACTTTCAATCCGCAGCCGTTCATCGTCGATGCGAACAGCGCCATGCAGGGCTACGTGACTTCCGAGCCCTACGCTATCGCGAAGATCACCGGCTGGAAGCCGAAGGTGTTTCTGCTCGCCGACAACGGCTTCAAGAGCTATTCCACCCTGATCCAGACGCGGCGCGAAATCGTCGACCGCAAGCCCGACTTGGTGCAGCGCTTCGTCGATGCTTCGATCATCGGCTGGTACAACTATCTTTACGGCGACAACCGTGCCGCCAACGCGCTCATCAAGCGCGACAATCCCGAGATGACCGACGACCTCCTCGCCTACACCGTCGCGACGATGAAGGAGCACGGCATCGTCGATTCCGGGGAGGCAAGTGAGCTCGGCATCGGTGCCATGACCGATGCTCATTTCGCGGCGTTCTTCGAGGAGATGGTCAAGGCCGGCGTAGTTAAGGCGAGCCTCGATTACCGGAAGGCCTACACCCTGCGCTTCGTCAACAAGAAGGTCGGCATGGATTTGCGCAAGAACTAAATCCCCTTGATTTTCGTCTGATGAGCCGGGGTCGGAAGCCTTGGCAGCCATGGCCGGGATTGCTCCCGGCCATGGCGCCCCCCACTCTCCCCAACTCGTAAGCCCTCAGCGCGCTGCGCTCTGCACGGCGCGCGATCCTGGCTGGTTCATCATCGCGTCGATGTGGTCTCGCTCGTGCTCGAACCCGGTGAGCACCGTTCCCTCGAGCACCCGGCCGCGCGGCAGCTTGATGCGCATCGGGTCGACGAAGCGGCCGTTGACGAGGATTTCATAGTGCACATGGGCGCCGGTCGACTCGCCGGTCGAGCCGACGAAGCCGATCACCTGACCCTGGCGGACCCGGGCGCCCGGCTCCATGCCGCGGGCGAACGCGGTCATGTGGCCGTAAGCCGTCTCGTAGCCGTTGTTGTGCTTGATGCGGATGTACTTGCCGTAGCCGGATTCCCAGCCGGCCTTCTCGATCATCCCGTTGCCGGACGCGTAGATCGGGGTGCCCATGGGTGCTGCCCAGTCGACGCCGGTGTGCATCTTGGTGTAGCCGAGGATCGGATGGCGCCGTGAGCCGAAGCCGGACCGCATGATCGCGGTCGGCACGGGCTTTCGCACGAGGAACTTCTTCGCGCTCTTGCCGGTCTCATCGTAGTAGTCGGAAATGTTGTCGTCCGGCGTGACGAAATGGTAGAATTTCCGGCTCTCGCCGCCGACGGTGAGGGCCGCGAACATCACGTCGGTCTTGGCGTCTGCATTTTCCTCGTCACCGGCATAGAACACTTCGAAGGAGTCGCCGGGCCTCGCCCTGCGCTGAAAGTCGACGTCGTAGGAATAGACGCGGATCAACTCCTCGATGACCGCCTTGGGCACCTGGTTGCGCAGCGCGGTCTCGTAGACGCTCTGATAGAGCCTGATGCCGGTGCCGTCATCGTCGTCATCGTCGTCGTCGGCTTCGGCGACCTGGGTCTGGGCGCTCTGGACGTCGACGGCGACATATTTGCCGAGGTCGGACAACGCGACCACCGCATCGACCGTGGTGTCGCCGAGAAGCGTGAGGCGCACCGGCTGCATGCGCTGTGAGCCGCGCACCGGGGAGAGCAGCACCTTGATCTTCTGGCCTTCCTTGATCGCGCCGTCGCGGCCGCGCGGCCCGAGGGCGGCGAGGATCGCCTTGACCTCGTCGGGCGACGCCCCGAGGTCGCGCAGGATTGCGCCCAGCGTCTCGCCTTTCTTCATGACGATGCTGCGCTCGTTCGCGCTGTTCGAGCCGGTCGTCGTCTGGCTGGTGGTCTTTGCCAGCATGGTGATGTTTTCAGGAATGATGCGCGCCTCGAAGCCCGCATAGGGGTCGAGCGGCGCATCGGGCGAGGCATAGGCGAGCTTGCCCGGATTGATGCTGGCGAGCGCGTAGGTCAGCGGCACCGAGCCGGTGTAGTTCGCGGCGTCGCGCACTTTGCTCATGACCTCGTCCATCG
Source organism: uncultured Alphaproteobacteria bacterium (assembly GCA_963824905.1). GTDB lineage: Bacteria > Pseudomonadota > Alphaproteobacteria > Rhizobiales > Xanthobacteraceae > JAJPKK01. The sequence goes on along the minus strand of CAWGRH010000013.1, from coordinate 226,807 downwards.
GTACGAGGGCGGCGAGCTTGAGACGCGGCATCGCGCTCAGGAGATCGCGGGTCACGAACGAGACTTCGGCATTGGTCGCGGCCGCTCCGGTCGCCTCCTCGGCAGCCGGGGTTTCGACATCCACCATGCTGGCGAGCATGCGCTGCGGATTATAGGCCGGTATTTTCGCCGACAGTTCCGTCGCCGAGAGCGCGAGGTTGCTCGCGACCTTGACGAACGGGCGGACCCGCGGGACCTCGCGTTCGCCCATTTTGGTCATGGTGGTGATGCGGAAGACGTGGCGGGCGGAGTTGGGTTCGATCGCAGGCGGCAGGCGGTCGCTCTTGCGAGCGGTGCGATTGCTCTGGACGGCACGCGGCTCGGCGCGTTCAGGTGTCGCGGCGAAATGAGCCTCGCCGTCGAGCGCTGCGAAAACAGCGCCTCCCATCAGGGCGGCGCCGCACAGCCCGGCGAGAATCGTGCCCGATAGCCAGCGCACCGATACGCGGCGCCGGTCGAGGTCCTTGCGCGGTCCACCGTCCACCGACAACGGCGGTTCGTTGCCGAGCTCGATGGCACCGGGGTGCGATCCCGGTGACGCTACCCCCTTGGGCCCCTTGCCGTGATCCAAAACGCCCGTTCCCCCGTCCCGGCCGTTCAACCCCTTGAACCGCCGCCCCCATTTCGCCCCGCCGTGCCGGCCGGAAACCACTTGTGGTTCAAGCCGATACGGATTACGTGCCGGCACGTGGCCGACGCCGCTTCTCGATCTGCCCAGAGCACTCCTGGGCGATGTCTTTGGGTCGAATTTCCCCTTTAGAACCGGACTGAGCGTCCGGCATACCCCGTCGGTTAAAGAAGGGTGAAGAATGTGGCTCTAGTGCGGCGGAACGCCCCATCCGGTTCCAGCAAGGGCATGAATTCCCGCTATTCGCGCCGGTTCCGGCGACGACCCCGACGGTAAAAAAACTGCAACGAAGGCGTTGACAAGGTTCGGGGGCCTCGCCTATATAGCCACCACACACGGCGCGCCGCCGCTCGGCGCGATGACGCGCCTGTGCGAAGCTCCTCACTGATGTGAAGGTGGCCAGCCCCGACGCTGAGTCGGGGTGGGAGACTTCGACGGCTCTTCGGTCACGAAGAGACGGTGGCCACGAAGAGACGGGACCCTCGCGGTTCCGGGCTGTTTGACAGGTGAATCAGAAGAAAGAGAAACGTGGACGGCGGAGTCCTTGCGGGCCGCTTCCAGCGAAGGTTTCGATATTAGAGGTCGCAAGACCTCGAGGATCGGGCTTGGCGCAGAGGCGGTCGGACGAGACTTCGGCGGTACACGTTTCAGGTCAACACCAATGCCGCGATGCGGAAGGTGTGGTGCGGTGCAAGCCGTTCCATATCGGTCGTGCGCGGAGAAGGTGGGACCTCGTCAAACGTTGTGATCAGCCGAGACAAGTTCTCATCCAAACTTGAGAGTTTGATCCTGGCTCAGAGCGAACGCTGGCGGCAGGCTTAACACATGCAAGTCGAGCGCTCGTAGCAATACGGGAGCGGCAGACGGGAGAGTAACACGTGGGAACGTACCCTTCGGTTCGGAATAACCCAGGGAAACTTGGGCTAATACCGGATACGTCCGTAAGGAGAAAGATTTATCGCCGAGGGATCGGCCCGCGTCCGATTAGCTAGTTGGTGGGGTAATGGCCCACCAAGGCGACGATCGGTAGCTGGTCTGAGAGGATGATCAGCCTCACTGGGACTGAGACACGGCCCAAACTCCTACGGGAGGCAGCAGTGGGGAATATTGGACAATGGGCGCAAGCCTGATCCAGCCATGCCGCGTGGGTGATGAAGGCCTTAGGGTTGTAAAGCCCTTTCGGCGGGGAAGATAATGACGGTACCCGCAGAAGAAGCCCCGGCTAACTTCGTGCCAGCAGCCGCGGTAATACGAAGGGGGCTAGCGTTGCTCGGAATCACTGGGCGTAAAGCGCACGTAGGCGGATCGTTAAGTCAGGGGTGAAATCCTGGAGCTCAACTCCAGAACTGCCTTTGATACTGGCGATCTCGAGTTCGGGAGAGGTGAGTGGAACTGCGAGTGTAGAGGTGAAATTCGTAGATATTCGCAAGAACACCAGTGGCGAAGGCGGCTCACTGGCCCGATACTGACGCTGAGGTGCGAAAGCGTGGGGAGCAAACAGGATTAGATACCCTGGTAGTCCACGCCGTAAACGATGGATGCTAGCCGTTGGCGGGTTTACCCGTCAGTGGCGCAGCTAACGCTTTAAGCATCCCGCCTGGGGAGTACGGTCGCAAGATTAAAACTCAAAGGAATTGACGGGGGCCCGCACAAGCGGTGGAGCATGTGGTTCAATTCGAAGCAACGCGCAGAACCTTACCAGCCCTTGACATGTCCCGTATGAGTACCAGAGATGGAACTCTTCAGTTCGGCTGGCGGGAACACAGGTGCTGCATGGCTGTCGTCAGCTCGTGTCGTGAGATGTTGGGTTAAGTCCCGCAACGAGCGCAACCCTCGCCCTTAGTTGCCATCATTAAGTTGGGCTCTCTAAGGGGACTGCCGGTGATAAGCCGCGAGGAAGGTGGGGATGACGTCAAGTCCTCATGGCCCTTACGGGCTGGGCTACACACGTGCTACAATGGCGGTGACAGTGGGACGCAATGGGGTAACCCTGCGCAAATCTCAAAAAGCCGTCTCAGTTCGGATTGTGCTCTGCAACTCGAGCACATGAAGTTGGAATCGCTAGTAATCGTGGATCAGCACGCCACGGTGAATACGTTCCCGGGCCTTGTACACACCGCCCGTCACACCATGGGAGTTGGCTTTACCTGAAGACGGTGCGCTAACCGCAAGGAGGCAGCCGGCCACGGTAGGGTCAGTGACTGGGGTGAAGTCGTAACAAGGTAGCCGTAGGGGAACCTGCGGCTGGATCACCTCCTTTCTAAGGATGCCAGGAACTCAGAGGTCAGAACTCGGGTGCCGCGATCGTCATGATCTCGGCCGGTAGTTCGCTCTTCCCGGCGCTTAGAAACATCAGGGTGCAGAAGCTCGCTCACGCGTCTTTTGTGCCCATTCGCGGGACACCGCCGTCTACGCTTCTCTTTCTTCTTGGACGAGCCCGGAACGGGAATCGGAAGTCAGTAATCAGTTATCAGCAGTCGGTCATGTGATGGCCGCTGGCGACCCTTTGAGGTGACGCTTTGAGGCAATGATGCTTCGAGGCGACGCCGCAAGATCGCTTGGTATCGCTGATTGCTGATCACTGAGGACTGATTCCTGGCATGGGCTTGTAGCTCAGCTGGTTAGAGCGCGCGCTTGATAAGCGTGAGGTCGGAAGTTCAAATCTTCCCAGGCCCACCAGTTTTCAGAGATCGGTAATCGGTCGTCGGTAATCGGATGATATGTCCGCTGATTGCCCGAGTGCCGCACGCTGACTTCTGACGGGGCCATAGCTCAGTTGGGAGAGCGCCTGCTTTGCAAGCAGGAGGTCGTCGGTTCGATCCCGTCTGGCTCCACCAGACCGGCGGCCGGTCGATCGGATTGGTCCGCTCGCAATGCCCGCTCATACAGCCGCTCGCGCGTTTGCGCGCGTGCATGCCTTCGCGACGCTGCATCCGGCAGCGGCGCGGCTCGTCCAGAAGTACATCTATTCGCACCCGCGAGGGGTTCTCCCCGGCGGGTGCGTGTTGTCTGACATCGTGAAGAGGAGATCGCTCCAAGCCCGCCTGGGCCAAAATCCGGGACGGTGCACAATCTCCCCGCATGCGCGCGTGAGCGCGCCGTCGTAATTCCCCGTTCGCGGGGATGCATGACGGCGAGGCTGCAAGCGGTGCGGATTTGTCGGCTGACGCCTGACCGCGTCGCCATTGGGACGATCTCGAAGCAAGCTGGTCTTTCTAAAAGTTCCAGGCCTGCAGGAGTCGATCGCCTTCATGCAAATGACGGCGCTCGATCTCAAAGCCTGGAACACACACGTCAATGTCTGCCTGGTCGCCTTCGATCATTCGAGGGAGGTCCGGGCACCGCGCCGAGCGGGATGGGCATTGATAATGAGAACGATCAAGTGTCTTAAGGGCATTCGGCGGATGCCTTGGCGCTGAGAGGCGATGAAGGACGTGCTACGCTGCGATAAGCCGTGGGGAGCTGCGAAGAAGCTTTGATCCGCGGATTTCCGAATGGGGAAACCCACCTTCGATACCAGGGTTCAGAGGTCAGTGTCGGTATTGGAAACCGTTTTTCGAAACGGGTTTTCACGACCGCGCATCTGATTTCTGATCTCTGGTATCCAAAGAAGGTATGAACCCCCGAATAAAATAGGGGG